>JBAUXX010000054.1:0-215809 GCA_049584475.1 Candidatus Sulfotelmatobacter sp.
ACACAGCCTCGGCGGGGCGCTGACCACGCTTTTTGTCCTGGAGAATTCCACGAAACACAAGTTCGACATCAAGAGCTTGTGTACGTTTGCCTCGCCGCGTATCGGCAACATGGAATTCGCCCGCACATTCAATCAACTTGCTATCGATTCCTGGCGCATCGTGAACACGCTCGACCTGGTACCCAAACTGCCGCCACATATTCCCATTTTGCTGGACTACGATCACGTCGATACGGCGTATCCGTTTTCTTCTGACGGGTTCGCCAAGAATAACCTGATATGCTGGCACTCGATGCAGACGTACTTGCACTCGCTGGACGCGAATCAGGCGGTGGATCCCGAATGTAAAGCATAGGGTAACCATGGAAGAACGCATCCGCTTTATCGAGCACCAGGGCAAACAGATTTTGCTGGCAGATGTATCCCGTTGTACCGCCCGGGAAGTGGAGAAATATTCCCTGCTTGTCCCTTCGTATGTTACGGGCGAACCTCGCGGGTCGGTGTTGCTGTTGGCCGACTTTACAGGGTCGGAGTTTGACCGCGCCGCCATTGAGCGCCTGAAACAAAGCACGGTATTCGACCGCTCGCACCTGAAGCGCTCGGCTTGGGTTGGAATCGAAGGATTGCCCAAAGTGTTTTACGAGCACATCAAGAATTTTTCCCAGCGCGAGCTGCCCACGTTTTCGACGCGGGAAGAAGCTCTCGAGTGGCTGGTGAAGGAGTAGAGTGTTGTTCCTGCCGTTTTATTGACATGGCTATCTCAGATAGCTATCATAGAAGCATGCAAGTCAGCGTCGCAGATGCGAAAAATAAGCTCCCGAAATTGATCAAGGCAGTTGAAGATGGAGAGCCGGTGACCATCTGCCGCCGGGGTGTGCCGGTGGTCGACATTGTCCGCACCTCAAAGCCCAAAGGCAAGAAACGCGTGCTAGGGACGATGAGAGACAAGATCCAGATCCTCGATGAGAATTGGTGGAAGCCAATGACCGACGAGGAAGTGGACGACTTCATAGAGGGGCGTTACTGATGTGCGCCTGCTCCTCGACACTGCAGTTCTGATTTATGCGATGCAGTCGCCGGAACGCCTGAGCGTGCGCGCGGACGTGGCCTTGCGATTGCCGCAGAATGCTCTGGAGCTAAGCGCCATCTCTCTCTCTGAGATCGCTATCAAGAGCGCGGTCGGCAAACTTAAGATTTCAGCCGAGAGCGCTCGCGAGGCGGCTGAAGGCTTGGACATCCGAATACTTCCCTTCACCGCAGAACACGCATTCAGGCTTTTCGAATTGCCTCTTCATCATCGCGACCCCTTCGACCGTCAAATCATTGCTCAGGCGCTAGTCGAGAAGGTCTCGGTGGTCACCCCTGACGACAAATTCGAACGATACGCAGGACTCAAGATCATCTGGTGAGTCAGCTTCTCCACTTCAACGTAACCGGCCCCGCCATGGGATGCTTCATCTCGTTCCCTGTCCTCTTCGCTTCCAGGTGCGCGGCCTTCAATTGGAAATACCACTTCGCAGGCCGGTCGGCGTCGTCGATCAGCATTAGATGGGGATTGTGCTTTAATCCTTCGGCTTGCATTTCCATGGTGCGCCGGTCCTGCTCGACAAATTTCGCGAAGACAAATTTCAGCAATTCAGGGCCGAATGGCATCCAGCGGAAGATGTTCCACGCGGCGGTGACATCGATGCGGCAGTAGTTGCGAGTGATAGGAGTGACTGTGGTGAGGCTGGAGAACCAATACTTTCCCGCGCGAATGGTTTCCGTGCGGATGTTGGGCAGAACGAAGTCGATGGTGGTGGTGATGGAGTCGGCGTCGGCGTAGAGACGCAAGAGTTTGTAGGGCGCGGAGTTCGAACTGGGCGTGTGGGCGCTCATGCGAAAGCCGTTTGGGATGGGCTCGAAATTCTTGCGCTTCTCGTGAATGCTGTGCTGCGAGCGCCACCACCATGCTTGATGAACGAATGGGCCGTGCGCGGGATCCATTAGGCCGATAATACAGTGATCGACGCTGACCGGCATCTCGGCGGTGAGGTAAGCGAGCTTGTATTTGTTGCTGAATTTCTCTATCAACGGGGCAGACTCAGGAGCTTCGGCTGGTTTGGCAAAGCCCGCACCTGGAGGCGGAGGATCAGGGACGTAAGTCCAGATAAATCCATCTTGTTCTTTGCAGGGATAGCTGCCCGCGTAGATGCGATCGACTTTCAAGTTTTGATCGGCAGTGAGCGAAGGAATGGCCTGGCACTGGCCGTCGTGAACGTCGAATTGCCAACCGTGATACGGGCACTCGAGATTTTCGCCATCGAATTTGCCGCTGTTCAGAGGCATGCCGCGATGCGGACAGGAATCGCGCAGAGCGAAAGTGAGGCCTTCCCGGTCGCGGCCAATGACCAGAGGAATTTCCAGCAGCATCGCTTTGTGTAGTTGGTTTCTATGGACACGGTCGGCGGGCAGCGCGCGATACCAGAAGCCGGTGAGCATGAGCGAATCGGGTGTCTGGCGCTGCGGTGCGTCGAGGTCGGGCATGGGAAGAATTGTCGATTGAGCGATTGCGTGATTTCGCGATTGCAAATCAACAACATATGCTAGCATCCGCAGGGCTTGGCCGCGTGGGCTTTCACTTGCGGATCGTTCAAGGCGCTTATGGGATTTGTTGCCAATTTTCGTGAGCTTACCCGGGCGCAGCGGAATACGTTCATTGCTTGCTTTCTCGGGTGGTCGCTTGATGCCTTTGATTTTTTTATTCTGACGTTTTGCGTCAGCGCGCTCGCCACGCAATTTCAGGCCAAGGTTTCCGCGCTGACCGAAGCGATTTTTATTACGCTGGCGGTTCGTCCTGTCGGTGCGTTTCTCTTTGGAATGATGGCTGACCGCTTCGGGCGCCGGGTGACGCTAATGGTCGACATCATTGCGTATTCGGTCTTCGAGTTGTCTTCGGCGTTTGCTCCGTCGCTGAAAGTATTTCTTATCACGCGGGCGTTGTTTGGCGTCGCAATGGGCGGAGAATGGGGCGTGGGCGCGGCTTTGGCGTTTGAGACGCTGCCCGCTGAGAAACGTGGATTCTTTTCCGGCTTGCTGCAGGAAGGGTACGCGGTCGGCTACCTGATGGCGGCTTTAGTCTACGGGACGATGTTCACACTCGTCGGATGGCGGGGGATGTTCGTGATCGGAGCGCTGCCGGCATTTTTAGTGATCTACATTCGCACGACGGTCGACGAATCGCCTGCATGGCTGCAAGGCCAGGTAACGAAGAAGGCGGACAGACGGATGGGCAAGGACATCCTCGCCTACATTGGTCCGCTCCTGCTTATGGCCGTGCTGATGTTTGCATTCAATTCGTTCAGCCATGGGACACAGGATTTATATCCGACGTTCCTGACCAAGGGACATCAGCTTGGACCACATGCAGTCATGTTCGTTGCCGTTGTGGCCAACATTGGAGCGCTGGTGGGCGGCGTGCTTTTCGGTACATGGTCGGAAAAGATTGGGCGGCGGCGCGCCATCGTTATTGCGGCGCTGTTGTCGATCCCGGTGATTCCGCTGTGGGCGTATTCGCGGACTGTTCCCATGCTGGCGCTGGGCGGGTTTCTGATGCAGTTCATGGTGCAGGGCGCGTGGGGAGTGATCCCGGCACATCTCAATGAATTGTCTCCTTCGGCGGTGCGAGGAACTTTTCCCGGATTCGCGTATCAACTGGGAAATTTTCTTTCGTCGAAAAACTCCGTATTGCAAGCCAAGCTGGTGGAGCAGCGTTTCGGCGGAAGGTATCCTCCGGCGCTGGCGTGGACGGTGTTGATTGTGGCTACGCTGGTTGCAGTTGTCGCCGGGACGGGCCGGGAGGAAAAAGGGGCCGACCTGGGAAGTGTTGGTTAGCGGCTGACCGTTTCAGCAGGATCAAAGTCTTTAACACCGAGGGACACTGGGGTTTTCACAGTGGAACACAGGGGGATCGTAAATTACTTCGGTACTTCACTTCGGGACTTCACTTCGGGACTTCACTTCGGTACTTCACTTCGGTACTTCGAAGCGGTAACCGATGCCGCGCAGGGTCTTCAAGTATTGCGGATGGCGGGCATCGAGTTCGATTTTTTCGCGCAAGCGGCGGATATAGACGTCGATCGATCTTGGCGTTACGAATGGCGTCTCTTTCCAGACGGCATCGAGCAGCTGGTCGCGGGTGAGAACGCGGCCGCGATGAGCGGCAAGATATTCGAGCAGGCGAAATTCCCGCACGGTCGTGAGAACATTGCGTCCTTTTACCTGCACGGTCATGGAGGATATGTCGATTTCCAGGTCGCCGAGGCGCAGAACTTCGCTGGTCAGCGGGCCCTGGCGGAGCCCACGGAGCACACTGCGTACGCGAGCCACGAGTTCTCGAGGGCTGAAGGGTTTAGTTATGTAGTCGTCTCCTCCAAGTTCGAGGCCTTTAACGCGGTCAGACTCGGAGGTCTTCGCGGTCAGGAAAATAATTGGCGTGGCGGAGAGAATGGGCGTCTGACGAATCTGGCGGCAGATCTCGAAACCGTCGGTACCGGGCAGCATTACATCGAGCAGAAACAGAGAGGGCATTTCTCGAAGCGCTTCGGAGATGACCGAGGCTCCGCTGACGAAGCTTTGCACGTCAAAATCCGCAGCCCGCAAATTGTGTGTGATGAGCCGGGCAATGTCTTCATCGTCTTCGACAACGAATATCAGACTACGGACGAAGCCGGGGACACCGGGGCCGGCAGTCCGCTCATAGGAATTCGTCGGGACTTGCATTGAGTATTCAACCGCCGTTTGAAGATGACGCGGGCTTTGAGCGCCGGTAAGCCTGTCGAAACTGTATGGACAGAATGTTGCGCGAATGTTGCCCGCGTGTTAACGAATGGTAAATTTCTTGAAATCCCAGGTCATTGCGCGGCGCGTTTCTTCGGCATGTGGCGCAAACTTCGGCCTTCAATCAGGTTGTAGAGTTCTTCGGCCAGGTTGGTGGTGTGATCCCCGGCTCGTTCCAGAGCCTGCGCCATGAGCAGAACCTCGAAGCCGGATGTGTCCCCCTGCGAAACATTTTCGGTGAGGTGCTTCTGGAACATGGTGTGACAAACACGGTCGATGTCTTTGTCCATTTGCAGAACCTTGCGGGCGGATTCCAGATCGAGGGTGACGAACCCGTTGTGAATGAGATCGAGCATCTCGCGCAGAGTCTCCGACATGGTCACGAGTTGGCGAACGTCGGCCGCCGGCATTTTGCCGGTGCGGGACTGCACGCGCAAAGCGACGCTCATTACCAGGTCGCCAATGCGTTCGAGATCGGTAGTGCACTTGAGGCTGGCGAGCAGTTGGCGCGCGCGCGCTTCATTGACTCGAGTGATGGCTGCAGGCAGTTGATCGTCGATCTGACGCTCCAGCAGGTCGAGCTCTTTTTCGCAATCTTTGATGGCGAGAAACGCCATGCGGGAATTGCTAGTAAGCAAATCGCGGACGTTGAAAGCGGCATCGCGAGCGACCAGACAGGCGCGCAGAGCAAGTCGCGTGAGATCTTCGTGAGTGCCAGGATTATTTCCTGGCCTCACTGGCCGTAACGCAGGCTTCGAGTTGGCCGCAGATACAGAGACTGGATCGAGTTCTTTTTCTTCGGACTCAGGAAGCGACCGGGATAGTGCCGTTTTGCGAGGCATGTTCGAGGCAAGCGAAGACAAAAAAGCGGTCTAACCAAGAAGTGTAATGGAAAATTGTGAATGAACGGTTAAAAGCGGATTCCGGTAGTGGCTGAATAGCGCGTTAGGACACCACCCGGGTTGCCCCAACGCGCAGGCCGCGACTAATATCGACACGGACCTTGGAGAGATTGATGGACCTGGCCGACTATCTTCGGCGTCAATTTGCCTACGACACCTGGGCCAATGGCGAGGTGTTGACCGCCATCCGAGCGAGCGCAGACGCGACCCCCCGGACGGTTGCGCTGATGGCACACATTTTTTCTTCCGAGATCCTGTGGCTCGAGAGATTGAAAGGCGAACCAAAAAGCATGGCGGTCTGGCCGGCTCTCGACCTTGATCAATGCGGGACCCAGGCGAAGAAGCTTGCCGGGTTGTGGGTTGAATATCTAAGAACGATGTCGGCTGGCGGACTTTCCGTGACGATTTCTTACTGCAACAGCAAAGGAGAATCGTGGAGTAACACTGTGCAAGATGTCCTGACGCATGTGGTGATGCATTCCGCCTATCATCGAGGTCAAATTGCCAGCGAAATGCGCGCTCGCGGGGAAACTCCGACGTATACCGACTTCATTCACGCGGTGCGCCAAGGGTTAGTCGAGTAGGGCTCCTTTTGCGTAAGCAAAAACAACTTTTAACGCAGAGATCGCCGAGAAAAACCTGGAGGCCGAAACCGGGAAAAGCCGTCGCAGAACGTAGTGCTGGCCTCGGTTGTTCTGTTGTGCTTGAAGTCGTAGTATCACTCCAATGAAAAAATCGGCGCTCTTTCTACTTCCGGTTCTGTGCTTGGGGATTTACGCAGTACGGGCGATGGGTGCGGCGGGGGACAACCCCAAGATTCCATCGATGCCGGCCGCCGTGTCGAGCAATGCGGTGGCGAGTTTGCAAAATGGCCTCATCATTTTCTCTCTGATGGGAATTGGACCGAGGAAGACCTGGGACGACGTTACGAACCAGATTTATATCATGCGTCTGGCCACGGCAAAGTGGACCACTGGCAGTGCCGTGCCTGGCGTGGCAGGCCGGTTGGGATCGGTTGCGGCAGGAGTGCGCGGCAAGGTCTTTCTTTTTGGCGGATATATTCTCGATGATCAAGGCAATCAAATGACGGTTTCCGATGTGAACGGGTATGTGCCGCAAGACCGCCATTGGTATCGTGGAGAAGATATCCCAGTGCCGGTGGATAGCGCGGTGATTGGCGTGACCCGCGACCGCTACGTTTATCTGATCGGCGGTCGCTCGAAGAATGGGCCCGTAAACAATGTGCAAGTCTACGATGCCCTCAAAAATTCGTGGAGCCAGGCTACACCCCTGCCGGGAGCGCCGGTGTTTGGCCATGCGGGCGGAGTGGCGGAGGACACGATTGTGTACGTGGACGGCGCGAAAAAAAGTGGCGCCAACGGCGTTCCGTACATTGTTTCGGAGGAGTGCTGGAGAGGCAAAATCGACAAGAAAGATCCGGACAAAATCCAGTGGAACAAGCTGCCGCCACACCCCGGACCGGCGCATTTTGGCATTGCTGCGGGAGCTCTCGACAAGGATCGGAGAATTACCTTTTCGGGCGGCAGCGCAGCCATCCACGATTTCAAAGGATTTGGTTGGGACGGCAAACCAGTTGACCCTTCGACTGTGACTTTCGACTTCGATGTGCGCGGCGACAGGTGGGAGACAGTGGCCGAGGACAATGAGGATCCACGCATGGATGGACGTGGAGTTCTGGAAACGCCAGTGGGACGGTTGATTCTTGGCGGCCTGGTCAAGAATACGGCGGTCACATCGCGCGTAGAGATTGTGCCTCACAAATAGCCGACTCTGACGATTGCAATTCCGGTCGGGGACAACTCAATCCGCCGGGCATTACAGCATCGCGATTTGGATTGCCGCGGTTCGCAACTCCGCGGTACAATTCCTCAGTCGATTGTGCTGTTCCTGTTCGCATTATTTTTATTCGTTCGACGCTGAGAAAATAATATGTCTGTCCCTCGCTAGTTCGCCATCCTCCTCAGCCCGCTGACGACGGGCTTACTCCTGCTTTTTGAAATAGGTTCGAGCGCGCGACACCCGTGTTTTGCTGCGGCTCGTGTCGCAGAGGGATATCGGTATTTATGGAAGCGATTTCTTCAACTCCCGCAGTTCAGGGCGGCGACTCACAGTCGCTTTGGACGTCTTTGAAAGAAGCGTTGCGCGGCTCACACCAGGACTACACCACTGCGAGCCTGAACCGCGCGATTTTTCTCCTGGCGGTTCCCATGGTATTGGAGATGGTTCTCGAATCTCTTTTTGCGGTGGTGGATGTATTTTGGGTGGGACGGTTGGGCGCAAATGCGGTAGCAGCGGTAGGACTGACGGAGTCTATGCTGAGCCTGGTGTTCGCGGTTGCGATGGGCTTGAGCTTGTCGACGACGGCGATGGTGGCGCGCCGCACGGGGGAAAAAGATCCGGAAGGCGCAGCGATTGCAGGTGTTCAGGCTATCGCTTTGGGATTGATGGTTTCTCTAGCGATCGGAATTCCCTGCTTTATTTTTGCGCCACGCCTGCTGCAACTGATGGGAGCCTCGCCGGAAATTGTTGCCATGGGAAGCGGCTACACACGAATCTGCCTGGGAGGCAGCGGCGTGGTACTGCTGTTGTTTTTGAACAATGCGATTTTCCGCGGGGCGGGCGATGCCGCCATCGCCATGCGATTGCTGTGGGTTTCAAACATTATTAATTTGATTTTGGATCCCTGCCTAATTTTTGGCTGGGGGCCTTTTCCGCGGCTTGGTGTGACGGGCGCGGCAGCGGCAACTTTAATCGGGCGCAGCATCGGAGTTCTCTATCAGTTCTATCGACTGATGCACGGGACGGAACGCATCCACATTTTGACGCGCCAGGTCCGGTTACGCTTCGACGTGCTGCTTCGGTTGTTGCGGGTTTCGCTAACCGGAATTCTGCAATTTGGCATCGCGCATACGAGTTGGATCGGCCTGGTGCGAATCGTCAGCATGTTCGGCGCGGCAGCGCTGGCCGGATACACGATCGGAATAAGGATTGTGATCTTCGTAATCCTGCCTTCGTGGGGCCTGAGTAACGCAGCGGCCACGCTGGTCGGGCAGAACCTGGGAGCGGGAAATCCCGAGCGCGCGGAAAAGGCGGTGTGGCGCACGGGCCTCTACAACATGATTTTCCTGGGGTTGGTGGGAGTTTTCTTCGTGCTCTTCGCGGAACCAGTCGTGCGGTTGTTCACGCACGATCCGGCAGTCGTTCCCTTGGGGGCGGCGTGCCTGCGGATTGTGAGCTATGGAAACCTCGGCTATGCGTATTTCATGGTGATGATGCAGGCCTTCAACGCGCGGGCGACACGGTGACCCCGACGATCGTGAATTTCTTCGGCTTCTGGCTGTTGGAGATTCCGCTCGCTTACTGGCTGGCGATTCCGTTGCACATGCGTTCGAACGGAGCCTTCTTTGCCATTGCCATTGCCGAAGGATCGATGGCGGTGGCCAGCGCGATTTTATTCAAGCAAGGACGCTGGAAGAAGAAGAAAATTTAGCCTTGCGACTGTGAACTGTTAACTGAAGGAAGGTGGGGCGGGAGGAACGGTGTCGAACCGTCATCTCCGGGATGGAGCCCCGGCGCATTGCCGTGGTTATGCTACTCCCGCGTACAGGGTCTGAAACTTCGCTGCGAACAGCGAGGCACCAAGTTATGTCATGGGTCGCCGGTGTGTCAAGGCGACCGCAACTGCATCCAGATCTTACCGGGCGCGCGCCAAAACGAGCGTCACATCGTCGGGCTGCTCCTGGTCTCCAATCCACGTGTCCACCGCGGCGGTTACGATCTGGCTGATTTGGGGGAGCGGCAGATGACGGTTGTCGCGAACCAGGTCGATGAGACGCGCTTCGCCGAATTCGCCGAAATCATTTTCGGGTTCGGTGACGCCGTCGCTGTAGGCGACAAAGATCTCTCCCGAGCGCATCTCGACCAGCCCTTCTTCATAACTCTGGTTGTCGAATAAGCCGACGACCGTTCCCCCATTTTCCAGACGCCGGAGCACGCCGTCTTCGCTGATCAGCAGCGGCGGCAGATGCCCGCCATTGCTGTAGCTGAGGCGGCGCGTGACGCCGTCATAAATGGCGAGAAACAGCGTGGCATATTTTTCCGGCGGTGTGCTTTCGTACAGTTGATGATTCAGCAGGCTTAACAAGGCTCCGGGCGAAATCTCAATGCCTTCGGGCCGGGCGGCAATCATTAAGTCAGATCCGGCAACCGCTCCCACAACCGCAGCTTCCCGCACCTGTGGAAGGCTTTCCACGCTGTAAGCGCGAACCGCTGAGTGAATAGTCGCCATCAACAGCGCGGCAGAAATTCCTTTACCGCTGATGTCTCCAACGGCAAGGATCAGTTTGTGCGAACTGGCGGTCAGGAAGTCGTAGTAATCGCCGCTGACCGTGCGGGCGGGCCGGCAGAAGCCGTGGACTTCGAGCGATTCCAGTTGCGTAATCTGGCGCGGGAAAAGTTGTTCCTGGACCTCCTGTGCGATGACTAACTCATTCTCCAGGCGCTGTTTTTCCTTTTGTTCCAGAATCAATTTCTCGATGGATTCCGTCATCGAGTTGAAGGAAAGAGAAAGTTCCGCCAACTGATCGCGCGATTGCACTGGGATGCGATGGCTGAAGTCGCCGCGATCGATATGCCGGGTGGCGTCGTAAAGTTGCGCTACGGCGCGGGTGACAGTGCGGGTCATGCGCGTGCCGGTGAATAAGGCGATCAGCTCAATAATCGCGAAGAAGATCAGGATGCCGAGGAGGATTTCTTCGACGCCTTGAACGAAATCTCCGAGAGCCGCGAACAAGTGGCCGTAAAGAATCGAAGGGCGAGTCCGCACCTGAACCAGGGCTCCGGTCGAGCGCGCCCCAGTTTTCCAATCGACTATTGACAGTGGCGCGTAGAAAGTAACTTCACGATCAAAATTATTGGCGGCGGCGGGTAGAGTGCCGACAGAAAAAGACTGGCGCATTTGGACGGTGCCACCACCTTTTTCGCGAATCTGAATGCCGTGACGGGGACCCTGAGAACTTGCCGCCAGGCTCTGCGAGGAGGTAGTTGAATTTTCGCTGGTACCCGCCGTGATAGGCTCGGAAGAAAATACGGTGATTTCACCCGTGTCCGCCGCAATTTTAGCGATAAATGTCTGATCGAAAGGCTCGCCAGTCACTACTGTGAGGGTCTTCGAGCCAGCCGGAAGCAGAGTGACAACGCGCAAATACAATCCATCGGAGTCGCGGGTTATATCGCTGAATCCCTGCTTGGCGAAAGTGGGGAAGGAGAACGGTGGACTCGTGGATTCGTCGCTCTTGTTCGCCGTATCTATAGGGTCGTTGTTCTTAATTAAGCTGTTCTTTTTTTCCGCGTTCTTTTTTTCAGTGTTCAGGGACAGGAGCTTGTCGCCATCCCAGGCAAACATGCGGCGCCTGCGCCAGGATGAATCTCGTTTCCGCAACCCGGCCAGCGATTCGACCGTGGCGCTGTCGCCACGTTCCAGGCGGGACGCCAGTTCATTTCCGACCGCCGCATTCACCGCTTCCATGCTGCGCAACTGCGATTTGATTTCCGAACTCACGACAAAGATGGCGAACTGCCCCGCCAATCCATACAGCGTGATGAAACTCATCAAGACCAGTAAAACCGCGGGTATGACACCGATGAAAACGTAGGTGACGATCAGCCGGTTGCGCAGCCGCCATAGAATTTTTCGCTTCAGCAAGCGGAAGCCGAGTACGGAAAACAGGACAAGCGAGAGAACTACGAGAAAAGCGACCCAGCCGCCCAGATTCTCGCTCCAGGATGGCGCGAACAGACCGAGAAGCTCTTTCAGGACGAGCAGTGCCCCCGCCAAAGCAGCCAGATAACATGCAATCCGCGCCGTGCGGCCCTGAGGCCAAAGTTCGGCGCGAATCATTGCCTGGCGGACTTGGGAGTAGGACAGCTGCATCTTGGAATTCTACGTGGATTTTACGCCGTTTGGCGCGAACTTCGGAGCCAGCAAAAGTCCAGAAAATTTAGATTTCCGCCTTTTGTCATTTAGAATTCTGGCGTGTCCAGACTCCATCCTTCTTCATTCCAGATTGTTTTAGTGCTGGCATTCGCCGTCTGCGCATTGGCGCAAGAACCGGCGGGTAATTCGGCCGCTGGCCAGCCCCAGGTGAAGGTGAACATGCTCAACGTTTGCACACCGTCGGCGGAAGAGCAAAAGGAAATTGCCGCGGCTCTGGCGAGGATTCCCAAACAGCCGCTATTTTCGCCTGACTTCGAAGTGTCGCGTGGCCGCTCGACTCTCGCCGATATGCCAAGCTTCCTGCCCGTGGGGCAAGGGGCTCAGGTTTCCGACGAGCCTTCGATTGCCAGCTACGTGCGCGAGCGCAAGGAATTTTCCGTGCAGGCGATGTTCTCAAGTGTGCAGTACTCGTTCAGCAATGACGGCCACAATATGGTGGAGACCTTGGTGCTCCACGTGCGCGATCCCAAGGATCTGATTCAGGTGTCCATGGAAGACAGTGCGTCGTCGGTTACCAGTCCGGAGGTCATGCTGACGGCCGATACTCCTGTGAGCCGTATTCGGCTGGAGCGCTTCGGCAAGTCCTCCGTCGCGTTAGCTCGTTGTGGGGCGACCGAAGCCGGCCCCGCGCCGGATCAGTCGGCGTATGAGCCGATTTTCAGGAATGCCTCGGCAGTCCTGGCCAACTACCGCAGCTTGTTGGGCGTGAACAAGATCGTTCCGGAAGAACTGGCAAAGGTTGCGGGAAGCTCTCAGAATAGGCCGGCACCCAAATCTAAAATGCGGCGGCCTATAGAAGAAAAAAAATGAACAGCAAATTCCGCTCGGCGCTGGACATCTGGCGCATGCATCGAAATCTAAGCCCAGTAATCTATATCCCAGTCACAAATAACTATGAGTGAACTCCGCAACGTCGTAATTATCGGCTCCGGCTGCTCTGGACACACCGCTGCTCTTTATACTGCGCGCGCCAACCTGAAGCCTTTGGTCGTCGAGGGGCACGAGCCGGGAGGGCAGCTTGCGCTCACAACCCTCGTCGAAAATTTCCCCGGCTTTCCCGAGGGAATTCTAGGCCCGCAACTGGTTGAGAACATGCGCAAGCAGGCGGAGCGTTTCGGCGCGGAATACCGCATGGCACATTTGACGAGCGTTGATTTGAGCCAGCGTCCGTTTCTGTTGCACCTGGGAAAACATCAGGTCCATACACAGTCGCTGATTATTGCCAGCGGGGCCTCCGCGCGCTGGCTCGGCTTGCCACACGAGCAGCAGTTGATTGGTCACGGAGTATCGTCGTGCGCCACCTGCGATGGGTTTTTCTTTTCCGGCAAAGAGATTGTCGTGGTCGGCGGAGGAGACTCCGCGATGGAGGAGGCGCTATTTCTGACGCGCTTTGCCACAAAGGTTACTGTGATCCACCGCCGCGATCACTTTCGCGCTTCGAAGATTATGCTGGAGCGCGCGCAGCAGCATCCGAAGATTAAGTTCTTGCTCGACACGGTCGTCGAAGATGTTCACGACGCTGGGAAACAAGAAGTAACCGGGCTGAGGATACGCAATGTGAAAACCGGCGAAGTGTCGAACTTCCCGACAAGCGCGCTGTTTCTTGGTATCGGCCATGATCCCAACGCCAAGATGTTTCACGGCCAGCTTGACACTGATGCTGACGGATATCTGAAGACGCATGACTACGTTTTCACGAGGGTGCGCGGCGTCTTTGCCTGCGGCGACGTGCAGGACCGCCGGTACCGTCAGGCGATTACGGCCGCGGGATCGGGCTGCATGGCCGCGATTGAAGTCGAGAAGTTTTTGGAAGAGCACGGCGATTAAGGTTCTACTTCATGGCGATCTAGGGATAGGCCAGATAGATTTTGCCGCCAACTTCTCTTGCGCTTATTTTGCCGGCCTGCGCTCGATAAAGAACGGCAAAGTCGTGATAATGCTCCTTCCGTCTTCCAGCACAAAGCTGACGCGGCTCTCGGCTACCAGCGTGAACTCGCGCACATTTTCGTAGGTGTTCACGGCGACTGGCTCCCCCGGAACGTAGACGCTAATCGTGGTCATAAAATCACGCGTATCGTGCACAACGCTACCTCCCTTTGGCTTCTCTCACGCGTACAAGTTCAGCGATCGAATCCGCTCGCCTCAATTTCTAATCAATTTTCTTGTTGCGCCTGGGCGCTGGCTCGCAAAGTGATCGATTGCCAACTGCCGATCGGCACGGGAGAGTTGAACTTATATCCGAAACTGACGCGCATTCCGAGCGCGGGCTGACTGCCGCAATTCTGCGGCGGTACCTGGCAGGCTGCCGAGCCGCAAGTCAAGGGCACTCCATCACAGATCTCTACTCCCTGGGTGGTCGAGCAGGCAGGGGCGGGCGTCGCGTTGCAGGCGAACGCTGGGGAATTCGATACCAGGTTGGTTCCGTCCAAGTGAGCCGCGTTCAGCACGGAGTCGACACTCTGAACCACCTGCGCATTGCTCTGGAAGGCGTCTCCGCACGATGCGCATGTGGCACGCGTGGCGGCGATGACTCCCTGCTTCGCCGCTCGCTGCAGGGTGGACGCGGAACTCAAGGCCAGAGTAGACCACACAATTCCGAAGAGAACGAGGAACAGGATCGGCAAAACGAACGCCGCTTCCGCCACCTGCGATCCCGATTCGCGGAGGCAGGCTCTTGAAGTGCGGGCGGCAAGTCTCTCGATCGCAAGTTTCCTGGCCTTCATCGTTAACCGTTGCCCTTTCCTCATCAAATTTCTAATCCAGATTCTGCGCCACCGCGTCGGCATTGATATTTGTGACTCCTGGCCACACTGAGCCACTCATGAGAAGTTGCACCACGCGGCCATAGCGCCACGCGTAGGGATAACTGATGCTTACGTGGACTCCCTGAACGGTTATCGCCGGCGTTCCCGTAGTTTGGAACGTCATGCCTCGGTCAATGGTCAGCGTCAAGTTTGCCGGGCAGTTGGTGTTGGCGGTGTAGGTCCACACCAATGCTACCGGCGGCGATGCCGCAGCGGTTGCCAGGCCGCAGTCATTCACCTTCGCCGACACCAGGTAACTGTCCACCGCGGCGCGGATCGCTTCTGTAGACGCCGGATCGGCATTGGTCACGTCGGCATACGGCTGAGTCGATCCCAGCCGCGCGGCCTGCGAGACCGCCAGAGCCAGCCTGTGTTTCAGGCTGAGCGCGCCCGAAAAATCAATCACTCCAATCATGAACATCGTCAACAGCGGCAGGCAGACAGCCAATTCAAGGATCTGTGATCCGCGCGAATCCGCGATCCGTCCCAGCGCGAGTTTTCTCAGCCTTATCATTGTTGCGCTTGTACTTCCTTCGTTCTCGATGACTCGCTGTATTCGCACCGGCGACTCTTGCCGCCGATTTTTCGGCTAGCGCACCAGTCGCACCGGAATCGGCGAGGTGCCACCGCCCGAAACTGCGGTGCCCGTGGCTGAACCACAGCCGGCAACGTTGAGCATGACCGCATCGATCTCACCACTTGCCTGTACCTGGGTGATTCCCAACTGCATGAAGCCGACGATCTGGAAATCACCACAGTTGACTCCGTTAATGCAGGCCAGATCTCCATTCCAAATCGGCACGGTCACAACCGAGTCGCTGCGGCTTACGTCCGCGCTACTCTGGAATGCTGGATCGGGATTGTTGCTACCACCAGCAATAGCTGTGGGCGGTCCTGGGATTAGAACATCCTGGCCCTGAGATAGGCCGTAGTCGCTGGCATGTGTGAGGCATTTCCCTGGGTCGGTGCTCGCTGGAGGAGTGATTGCGAAGTCAATGGTTACATTTTGAGACTTCGCCGAGCCACAAGTTAGCGTGATTGAGTCAGCACACGCCACGGATTCGTAAAACCCTGGGCTCCCGGCATTCACACCGCCGCAAGATGTGGCCGCCGCGGCCGGACACGACGCCGATGATGAAGAAATCGGCACGTCCAGGACGTTGTACCCACCCAGTAAAGTTGTCACCAATAGTTTTGCTATCGGTATTGTCTGCCGGAGTGCTATCGGCTTACCGATGAAGTTCCCATTATTAGCGATCGCATAGTTGTTTGCCGGATTGATAAAGTAGTCTGCGGCGGGCGTTACACCACATAAGAGGTTGAGACTCAGGAGATTTACGTTCGTGGGATCGCAATTGGCTATCAGCCAGGGCTTCACGTTCGCCACTGCGATCTGCGTTGCACTGCCCGAGGGATTAAACGCTTCCGCCTTGGAAACCGCCGTCACTTGACCCGCCGCCGGGCTCCAGATTCGGCTGAAGAAATTTGGCAAGCCGGTTCGCTGTACTGTCACCGTGATCTGCGGATCTTCTGGATTGGTGAAGTCGCAAGCTGTGGTCACGGTGGTTGCCGGTGCGCCGGCAATCGTGTTTTGTTGGGCCGCGGCCTGCGCCTGCAAATCCGCCAGGCCTGACGCTCCATTGCAGGCCGTGCTCTGCACGCCGCCGTCGGTCCAATCCCCCAGACCTCCGGAAGTAAAGCCAGAACTCACAAAAGCTTTCGCCCCAGCCAGGGCCGCCTGGTCGGCGGTTTTTTCCGCCTCGCTGCGTGCCACGTAGAGCGATGTGACGTCTATGGCCAGTGCCGCCAAGCCAATCAACGCTGCCAGGGAAACGGCCACCAGCAACACGGCTTGTCCCCGCTGCGCGGAACGCTGCTCAGGCATTTCCTGGCTGACAGTTCGAAACGGATCTGGCCACAACAATTTCTTCATATTGCGTGCTCGCCGATGGAGACCAAAATCTCGACGAAGATTCGTTCCGGGCGCTACAACTAGGGCGACGGATCAGGGGAGGAACTACAGTTGTTCGATCGGCTGACGCCATCAAATGGCTGGCCGCCAGCCGTTATCGCTCAAATGGTACGTCAGTTATGGTCTGCAAGGAATGGCCCGCTAGTCACCGTGAGTAATAGCACTTAGATAACAAAAAGGTAACATGCGATATCCGCTGCCAATGGCCGCGGATCCTCCTAGTAATTTTGGTTGAGAAGATTGAAGGGAAACGATTCCTGAACACGAATCCTGCGTCTCTCTCATCGTCGGTCAGACTGCTTTCGCAAAACTAAAATCGCGAACCGATCCTCAGAGCCCACGAAATGCGGTGTCGAGGACGAGGAAAACTGCGGCGCCCACAATTACCAGCAATGCCATCTTCATCGAGGGTTCGCGATTGACCTCGGGAACCAGGTCGGTAGCGGCCACGTAAATAGTGACACCCGCGGCAAGGGGTAGACCAGCGCCCACATGGTGGCGAAAGAGCGCCATGGTCAGGACTCCCGCGACAGTTGAGCCTCCCAGGATGACCGAAGCGAACCATGAAGTACCGCGGCTGCGCCCGCTGGCCAGCATGACCGAACTTACCGTGAAGCCTTCGGGAATCTTGTGCAGAAAAACAGCGAGAAAAATCAGCCAACCGAGGGAGTTGGAAACCAAAAATCCAGAAGCGATGGCGATGCCGTCGAAAAAAGTGTGAATCACGAGCCCCAGCAGAACAGAATAGCTTTTGTGCGAGTGTATGAACTCGCTGGCATGCGTTTCTTCGCCGAAATGAAAATGTGGTGTGACAGTGTGCTCGAAGAAGTGAATGACGAGATAACCGAGGAGCACGAGAAATGCGGCTGACTTTCCGCGTAGTTCCATGCTGTCGGGAATCATTTCAACCATTGCCGTGGCCAGCATAAATCCCGCACCGAGTGCGACAAAATACCGCAGATAGCGGCGCTCCCAATGGCGTTGAACAATAATGGCGCCTCCAAAAACATTGGCGGCGGCTGCGGTCAGGCCGAGCAAAACGCTGGTGGCGATGGGATGCATGTGGCGATACTAACGAGTATTGACTACTGCTTTTTCGCAGCCGCGCTTTGCTTGCGTAATTCCTCAGCGAATGCCTGTTCGCGCTCGGCGACGTAGTTCTTGTAGCCTTCGGGATCGATGTACGGGTTCGTGCCGCCGCCGCTCAATCTTGCGTACTTCGCTTCCATTTCGTAGTAACTGCCGTGAGCGCCGAGAAAAATATCGCAGGGAAGCGACTTGAGTATGAGAAACCCGCGTGCGTAATCGGCGGCAATCTCGGGATAGCCAGCGTTATTCACCAGTTTGTATCCAGGATTCACGTTAGGGCTGCCCACAATCACAACGTCATAGGTCTTCCCCGCCTCACGCGCCTTTAGGCCCCACGTCGTACATCCACGAGTATGCCCGGCAGTCTTGTGAGCGGTCAGCGTGGTGTCGCCGAGTCTCACCTCGTCGCCATCGTGGAGCACCCGGTCTACTTTGGCTGCGGGGTAGGCAAGTGTCGGATCGTCGCCGTATTGAAAGTCGCTCTTGCCGCCTGATTCGACGACGCCGACGTCTCCATCCATGACCATGTATTGAGCTCCAGTCAGCTTCTTTACCTCGGCGCTGCCCCCGTCATGGTCGAAGTGAGCGTGGCTGATGAGCAGGATTTTCACATCGGTAAAGTGAAATCCCAGCTTTTCAATGTTGCTCCGGATGAGCGGGATTGAAGTTTTCAGATTGCTGTTGATCAAAATGTGTCCGGCCGGCGTCGTAATCAGGTATGAGGCCAGCCCGCGGCTGCCCACATAGTAGATGTTGCCGATCATGCGATGCGGAGGGAATGGCTCGCTCCAGTCCGGGGAGCCAAGTGACGCGACAGTTGCCTGGACGGCGTTGCCCGGTGCGGTCTTAGTCTGTGCAAGGTTCGCTTGCGAAACCAGAGCGCTGGCAGACGCCAACATCGAACAGAACAGAATTAGGCGAGCGAGCATGTATGTGGAGGAAGTATACGGCGATACGAGCGCCAGCTTGTTTTGCAATCGGGAACACGACGCAAACAATGAACGGATAGGCTCACAGCTACCCGCTGTGCCTGATGTGCATCACGTCCCCGTCCTGCACAATGTAGTCTTTGCCTTCCAACCGCAGTGTGCCCTTCGCGCGGGCGTTCGCTTCGGAGCCGGCTTCGAGAAGTTGATCCCAGCGGATGGTTTCGGCGCGGATGAAATGTTTTTCCAGATCGGAGTGAATCGCGCCGGCGCCTTCCTGGGCACGCGTGTTCGCCGGAATTTGCCAAGCGCGGCATTCGTCTTCGCCGGCGGTGAAAAATGAAATCAGCCCGAGCAATTGATATGTCGTGCGGATGAGGCGAACCAGACCGCTTTCCGTAAGGCCGTAACTCGAAAGAAATTCGGCCGCGTCGGCATCGCTCATCTCCGCCAGTTCCGCCTCGACCTTGCCGCAGATTGCTGTCGCGGCAGCGTTGGGGCGAGCAGCGCTTTCGGTCAGCTTGTATTTACCGACTGCCTCATCGAGTTCTTTGCCGAGCTCAGTAGACTCGCCAATGTTGAGCACGTAGAAAATCGGCTTTTCGCTCAGGAACATGAAGCCTCGGAGGCGCTTTTTGTCCTCGGGCGTCATCTCCATTTCGCGCAACGGCTTTTCGGTTCCCAGATGCGCATTGGCTCGTTTCAGCAATTCAAACTCTTTCTCAAGCTCCGCTGTCTTCATCTTCTTTAAGTCTTTTTCCAGGCGCTCCAGACGTTTTTCTATTTGCCCAAGATCGCTGACCATCAGATCGAATTCGACATTCTTAATGTCGCGCAGAGGATCGATGGCGCCGACGTGCGGAATGGAAGGATCGTCGAAGGCGCGCACCACGTGCGCAAGCGCATCGACCTGACGCAGATGACCGATGTATGCCGTCTCTTTCAATGCGTCCTGCCCAATCGCGCCGACATCGACATATTCGACGGAGGTGTGAGTCAGCTTTTTCGGATTGTACAAAGCGGCCAGGCGATCGAGGCGATCGTCGGGAACTTTGGCCACGCCGATGTGAGCCTCGCGCGGGTTGGAATAAGCCTGATCCGAAAGATGAGCTTTGGTCAGAATGCGAAACAACGAAGTCTTCCCCACCTGAGGCAGACCAATGATTCCTGTTTTCATAGAGAAAGCGCCTAGCTGCAAACCCTTGCTGTCGACTGGATTGGGCACACGCGGAGAATGCCATGCCCGCTGTAGATGTCGTTCAAGCTTTAGAATAAACGATAGAGTCGCTATCGCTCAAACTTCGAACGCTGAGGTCGAACAGAAAACAGGAAAGCAAATGCGAAAAATTGACGGTGACATACGCCCATCTAGCTCCCCAGCGCCAATTGGCAGCTATGCGATACTGAAAGTTCGCAGAAGGCGCGAGGCAACACCGTTCGAATAGCGCCGACACCAAGCGAAGCGAGAATCATCCAGCCGGGCATTTGAGATATAACGATTTAGGCAACGAAGCCGGGATGGCGGAACTGGCATACGCACGCAGCGGACTCAAAAGCGGACGCTGCTTATCTCTAGATAAGTAAATAAATTAAGATGATTGCGTGACGGCAGACGCAGCGGATTTTTATAGCTTAGGTGCTTGACGACACTGGCTATCCAGGACGTCACAAATTCGCGGAATCTTATTCATGTGGTAAGCCCGACCCAAGCCTAGCTAGAAGCCATGATTCATCGGTGACGGTAAGCGCGTCTCTCTGTATCGATGTTCACGGCGCGCCCGCGGGCTCTTGCTTACGTCTCGTTACCGAACGGTCTTGATGTTCGCTGCAGGGAAGATTAAGAAGCCTTGAAGCGGTACCGGTTTATTCCCAGCTTCCTTATGTTGGATTCGAGTGTCTGTCGGGGAATGCCCAGCGTAATGGCGGCGCCGCTTGGACCGCCAACCACGCCTTCGGATTCCCGGAGAGCGGCTTCGAGGATCTCTCTTTCGTGCTCGACAAGTCAGCAATCAGTGGAGCAGTCGTCGCAACCAGTTTTGGGTCACGTGCGTGAGCCACGTCTCATCTACAAAGAAAGTTCCCCTGCAGACAGAATCACCTCCCGCTCGACTACATTTTGCAACTCGCGGATGTTGCCCGGCCAATCGCAAGCGAATCGGAAACACATTGAGGCGGTAAAACAAACCCTGACGAAACCCGCCTTCAGCCGCTGATTGAGTCAAGTCTCGATTCGTAGCGGCTAATCACCCGTAAATCAACGGACACTGTTTCGACACGCTGTTCTCGGACCGATAGACCGCCACCGGGGAGTTCCTCGCGGGTCGGAAAGTGGTCATACAGGGTTGGGTGACGCCTTAGTATTTGCCATATGGAACCTTAACCCGTATGAGATTCCGGTTTCACCAAACCAATCAGTTCCTCGCGAACCCCATGAAGGATCTCTCGCGATAAGTTGGGATCGGACACAGCACGGGAGAGATTGATCGCGCCGAGCAGAGCGCTGAGAATAAGCAGGGCACGCCTGCGCTTATCCGAGCGCTGGTTCGATGGAAGAAGGGCGCTGAAGAATGCCAAGCTCCGCTTCACCCGCGACGTGTACAGGGCCCGCGCGGATTTGCTCCCCCGGGTCATGTCGCCTACTAAGGCTCCCATCGCACAGCCGGTTCCCGGCGCATCGCGGTGTGCCTCCGTCAGGTAGTTCTGGAGAAGGTGCGCCATGTCGGCCGTATGCTCTTCCCAAACGTCAAGATCCTTGAATGCCGCCGCGAGCGCCTCCACGACCAGTTCATCGCGCGATCCGAAGTGCTTGTAGAAGCCCCCAACCGTAACGCCCGCTTCCTGCATCACGTCGGCAACGCCGATGCCTTCGAGGCCGAGTTCGCGAAACCTCTTGGCAGCAACGCTCACGATCCGAGTATGCGTCTGCGCTTTGTCACTCTTCGAATAACCCATTCTGGCCTCACCGTCTCTTCCCGAGTCCGCATGGATCGCTCCCGCCAGGAAAAATCGCTAGAGCATCAGCGTACTCTTCATTGATTGGATGCAAACTACCGCATCCTTGGTGCAAGAAGCTCATTCCATCAACAGCAGATATAGACAGGCCTTAAAAAATGAAGCGGCACCGAAATGTCCCGAAAAGATTTTATAAAATACTTTGCAACTTCTGGATGACGGTCGTACTCTACTGTAATGAAAGCCCGGATCCACTCGTCCCAAGCACAGGAGAAGTGATGAGCAACTCGTCCCCAGAACGAAATAAAGCAATCGTGCTCGAAGCGTTCGAGACGTTGTTTAACAAGCGTGACTACGCGGCGGCGGAACGCTTCTGGTCACCGAACTACATTCAGCACAGCGCACACATACCACCGGGCCGCGAAGGTCTATTCAATCTCGTCCGCTCGGTGCCGGAGACTCTGCATTATGAGAACCAACTCATCATCGCAGAAGGCGATTACGTCATCGCGCATGGCCGCTTCACCGGGATGGGCAGGCCCGCCGCCTGGATCGCCGCCGACGTCGTCCGGTTCGAAGACGGTGTTCTCAAAGAGCATTGGGACGTTTTGCAGGACGAGGCGACCAGGGCCGAATCTGTGAGCGGCCTTCCCATGTTCGGCGACACATTCCCGAAGTGACGGCCAAAGACAACGCAGTCGCCGTGAAGGCGCTCGACATCTTTTTTACAAATTTCCAAGCCGCAGGAGGCAGCAACTATGACGTCATCCGTTGTTTCGAATGAAGCGTATGTGATTTTAGGAGCGACCGGGAACACCGGCTCGGTCATCGCCAATTCTCTGCTGTCAGCGGGCAAAAAGGTACGCGTTGTGGGACGCGACTCGGGACGACTACAGCGCTTTGTCGACAAAGGCGCGCAAGCGTTCACTGCTGATATGAGCGATGCGGCTGCAGTCACCAAAGCTTTCAACGGTGCGCGCGCGGCATATTTGATGTTGCCGCCGGCGAAATCCCGCGAGGAGCAGGAGCGGGATAGCGACACGATTGCGAAAGCTGTAAAAGAGTCCGGCCTGCGCCACGCGGTGCATTTGAGCAGCTACGGCGCGCAGGTTGCGGAAGGTGCCGGTCCAGTCTCGGGACTGCATTCTTCGGAACAAAAACTGAATGCTATCGAAGGTCTAAACGTTCTGCACCTGCGGGCCGCGTATTTCATGGAGAACAATCTGGCGGCGATCGGCATGATCCATCAGATGGGAATTCTCGGAAATGCGCTGTCACCCGACCTGAAGATTCCCATGGCCGCGACACGCGACGTTGGTGACTATGCCGCGCAGCGCCTTCTGCACCTGGATTTTTCCGGCACACAAACGCGCGAGCTGCTTGGGGAGCGCGACCTCTCGATGACGGAAGCTACCGCAGCGATTGCTCGCGGCATCGGTAAACCGGATCTGCGTTACCAGCAGTTCCCGTATGACCAGGTGCAGGAGGCGCTGACGCAATTGGGTGTTCCGCCGAAGGGAGCTGCCATGTACATCGAGATGTACAAGTCCATCAACGCAGAAGTTCTCGTCCCACTGGAGCCGCGTTCGCCTCAGAACACGACACCTACTTCCTTCGAAAAATTTGTGCAGGATGTTTTTGCGCCTGCGTATCACCGGAAGGCTCAAAGCGCTTAGCCCTGGGGTGGCATCGGTTGCGCCTGTTTGCAGCCGAGAGTTCTGGAGGATTCGATGACGGCAACAAAGTCGATGCGGCTAGCTTCGGTGGTCACGGCAATCAACGTCCTGGTCGCGAGCGGCTTTTCGATCGTGGGGATCATCCATCCGCAATACCTGGTTCCTGCGGGAGCCGTTCCAACGCAGGCGTCGTTGATATTAGCGATGTACGCGGCGGCACGCACAATTCCTCTGGCGTTGTTCGCGTTGTGGGCGATCTACAAGCAGGCGTTGCCTGCGTTGGCGCTTCTGGGTGCGCTCGCTGGCGCAATGCAATTGCTGGATGCCGGAATCGGTTTGTTTGAGCATGATCTCGGGAAATGCGCTGGGCCGCTCTTTATTGCTGTCCTCCAATTCTTCGTGGTGTACCCGCTTCACAGATCCGTGCGGGTCACGCCGCAAATCGAGCGCGGATAGGTTCAGTCCTCAGGTAAACAATGCGGAGTAACTGACAGGTCAGAACAGGAGAATATCTATGAAAAACGCCAAAGAACTCATGCTTGAATATACCGCCTTCTCGTTCAGAGATCCGAAGAAGGCGGCGGAGATGTTTGCCGAAGACGGCGCCTTTGAGTTGCCATATCTCGCGACGTTCGGACTTGCCACGCAGTACAGCGGCAGAGATGCGATCACTGGCTTTTTCCAATCCGTGCTTGATATCTATCCCGGTTTCAAATTCGAGAATACCAAGGTGCTGATCGATACTCCCGACCAAGTCTTCGCAGAATTCGAGGCCACGGCCGTGTCAAGCAAAACGGGACGATCTATTCACCAACTCTTCTTTGCTCGCCTGGTTGCCGAGAATGGAAGGATCAAGCTGTTTAGAGAAGCTCTGAATACAGTCGAAGTGGCCCGCGCCAACGTACAGGATATCGCCGGCCTGACATCCAGAGATTAATTGCCGAAGATTAATTGCCGAAAGCCCGAACAAGCGGTGATCTGATCCGACAGGCTAAGCAGGGTTGCGATCCGAATCTCATGCCTCCAAATTCGCCGTGATGAACGAGCATAACCGAGTTCGAAAGATTAGGTTCGCTTTCGTAGCACCCATGTCGTCATGCAACGATAGTCTTGAACGATCGTAGTCTTCAGGGGATCGACGAGAACGGCATTCATCTGCTCGCCCAGATCCAAGAGCATCTCCTCATCGACCAAAAACCATTCGGAACCGTCGCCAATGACGTACGTATTGCCCTGCACACGCTCGAAAGTCATTCCGATCCGTGAACCCAGGCGGCAAAAAAACATTCCACCAGGCTTGAGAACACGCCACAACTCGGACAACATCTTCCCAAAGTGATCTTCATCTCGGGCAAAGTGAAGTATGGAATTGCACAGCACAACATCGGCAAATGCATCCGGAAAAGGCATCCGCTCAATGAGCCCAACCTGAAAATTCTCTGGTGGTAGCCCGGTCTTGAGGGAAGCTGATAGTTGACGAACATGCTCGACGGCATCCCGGTCCGCGTCCAGTGCAAATATTTCACAGCCTTGTCGCAGAAGATGGACCAGATTGCGCCCATATCCGCATCCGGCATCTAGCACGCGCATTTCTTGGGTGATGTTTCCTCGAAGGATTTGATCGAAGACATAGATGTCGATCTGTCCGAACTGTTCCTGAATGTTCAGCGGCATACACTAAAGATACCGCTTGGGATTGCTCTTTAGGGCAGTCGACCTGTCAGGATTCACTTTGGCTGTTTCAGGTGCTGAACGGTTTGACCCCTAGGCGTTCTCAAGCTGCAGCCTGCCGTAAGAGATCCTCGATCTTTTTATCCAGATTCCGGGCGACCTCTAGTGCTTCGCGATTCCCATAAGGAGCCAAGAAGCTCGCCATCCTGTCATATGACAAATGCACGCCATCGGCGCGCTCATCTACAAGCACGGTAACCGGCGCGTAAGAGCCTGCATCCGGAACATGCTTGACCATTTCCTTCATGATGAGGGGATTGCCAATGACGAAGCGAATCATCTTCGGAGTCTCGCGGCCCGCTTCTTTGCGCAGAATCGCACCGTGATCCAACTGCATAAACAGCATCAATCCTACTGTGCTCAGGCCTTTCTCAACTGCGCTTTTCAGCTCGGCAAAAGAGCGCGCTTCGCGAGTTGATCTCCCAAATTCACCCATATCCGGATGACCGATGCCGGCGTTCACACTGGCTATTACTTCATCAAATGGCTTGGAAGTCGTCAGACTGAACCGCTTGATCTCGATTTTTCTTGTCATCTCGAAGGTCACCGCAGTTTTTGTTGTAGAAATTCGCTCGTCCGACCGTTGGCAAGGTGAGCCGCGGCGGCGTTGTAATGCGCCCCATTATGACGAGAGAAGGCATGACTCTGACCCGGATAGCTGTAGACGGTTGCGTTCGGTTTCTTGGCAAGTGCTGCTTTAATCTCCGCTTGTGCAGCCTTGGAAATGAACTCATCCTCCTCGGCGACATGCATGAGAATGGGCGCATGAAGGCCATCGATCTCTCCCAGATATTTGTCAGTATCGGCGCCGTGATACCAGACCGCGGCGTCGATCCCGTCGTTTCGGACGGCTGTCATGAAGACCATCAGCGCGCCGAGGCAATAGCCGAGCAAGGCAACCTTACCGTTGCATTCCGGAAGACCGTGTGTTGCGTCAACGGAGTCCTTTATGTCCCTTACGCCCGCATCTCTGTCATAAGCCGAATAGAGGCGAAGGCCGTGGTCCCAGTCGGCTTGGGAGGTGACGTTCAGGTCGACGCCTTGCTCCTGCCGCCAGTACAGGTCTGGAGCGAGCGCGATGTAACCTTGTTCCGCCAATTCATCGCAGTGCCTGCGAATGTCGGCGTTCACCCCGAACAGCTCCTGCAGAACGACAACGGCCGGAGCCGGTACTGTCTCCGGCCGCGCGATATAGGCGGCAAACTTGCCGTCATGTCCTTCTACGGTGATGTGATCTTTCATTGTGTACTCCTCAGGCAGCTATCTTGATCCGTTCGGAGGTGGCAGCCGCTTCGATGAGCTTAGCTGCTTCCTTCGGATGAGACATGTAGGCCACGTGGCTCGACTTCACCTCGACCGTCTCTGCCTTCGCGCGCTTCGCCATCATGCGCTCCTGGTCCGGATTGATCGATCGGTCTTCGCTGGCCACCATGTACCAGGTGGGCTTGTGCTTCCACGCGGGATTCTTTATCTGATGCGTGAACGAGTCGGTGGAGATCGGCACCTGCGCTATTGCCATGAACTCCGCTTGATCCCGTGGAATGTCCGCTGCGAAGTCGGCGACGAAGTGGGCCTCGTCGATCCACCAAAGCCCGTTGCTGTCCGGTGTGAACGCCTTGGACGCTTGCGGCAAGGCCTGTTCGATCGACGCACAGCTCTCACCTTCATCGAGAGCGAACGCGGCAATATAGACCAACGCCGCAACGTTTGGATGATTCCCGGCCTCGGTGATGATGGACCCGCCATAACTATGGCCGACCAGCACTACCGGCCCGCCCATGGCATCGATCGCGGCCTTTGTGTACTTTTGATCGTCGGCGTACGAAGTCTCCGGAGCCTGCGCCACCGACACCTTGTAACCATCATTCTTGAGGATGTCAGCTACGCTCTTCCAGCCGGATCCATCCGCGAAAGCTCCATGCACCAGAACTACATTCTTAATATGCTGACTCACGATTATTCTCCTTTGCAGTAGAGATCCAGACGGATCATTTGATTTTTGATTTCAAACCCCTTCGCGCCGAATCTACATTCTCGATTGGAGCGCAAAGACCTGTTGACTACTAATTGGCATGTGCGGATGTCGCAGCCTCTTCGATGAGCTTGGCTGCTTCCTTCGGATGAGACATGTAAGCTACGTGGCTGGCATTCACTTCGACTGTCTTGGCATTGGCGCGCTTGGCCATCATGCGCTCCTGCTGAGGATTGATCGAGCGGTCTGAACCGGCCACCATGTACCACGTCGGCTTGTTTTTCCACGCGGGGTTTGTGACCTTGTGGGTGAATGCGTCGGTGGAGATCGGTACCTGCGCTATAGCCATGAAGTGAGCCTGGGCCGGGGGAATATCCGCTGCGAAGTCGGCAGCGAAATGCTCTTGTTCGATCCACCAATTCCCATTGCTATCCGGTTTGAATGCTTTCGAGGCTTGCGGCACGGCCGTCTCGATCGACGCGCAGCTCTCACCTTCATCGAGCGCAAATGCCGCGATGTAAACCAGCGCCGCAACGTTTGGATTGTTGCCGGCCTCGGTGATGATGGACCCGCCGTAGCTATGGCCGACCAGGACAACCGGCCCGCCCATGGCGTCGATGGCAGCCTTGGTGTATTTCTGGTCGTCGGCGTACGAGGTCTCTGGGGGTTGCGCAACCGATACCGTGTAACCGTCCTTCTCAAGGATCTTTGCGACCGCGTCCCAGCCGGAGCCATCGGCGAATGCGCCATGCACCAGGACCACGTTCTTGATGCCAGTCGGCACAGGACCTGCGGCGGGTGCATTTAGAGCCGCACAGAGCAGCACAGCAACGACAGCTATAGTCCGATAAATCTTCGTCATGATCATTTTCCTCTCTAGTTTGTGCTTGAGCGAATCGAGTATTGAGTCTCAGATTTGCAATGCACCATAGCCGGAAACGAGCACGGCGCTATTGAAAACTCGGATCACTTTTGTGGAATCGTGCTGCAAATGTGGAGTGAAGGCGGGCGAAAAGTCCACTTCCGGTCCGAGTTCATGCGAAGATTCTAGCGGAGTATCAACTCGGCGACGATACCGCATTTACAGGGAGACCAGGTTCAATACCGTCACCGGAGTGGACTCGAGCGTGGGATATATTCCTGTGATTGAAGGGATTTAGCTTTGGATATTTCGACAAAAATCCTACGGCCTGAGTGTTCACGCCTCCATTTTGCCGGAGTCGCGCCAACGAGGCTGGCAAACGTCCGAGTAAGGGCAGCTTGATCGGAAAATCCAGCCTGCGCGGCAATTTCCACCAACGAGTTATTGGTTTCCGATAAAAGGCCCTTCGCGATCTCAACCCGCTGCAGAATCAGGTAACGATGTGCGGAGGTCCCAAACGATCTCCTGAACGATCGCGCAAAATGGCTGACCGAAAGCCTACATTCCTCGGCAAGTGTTTCCAATTTCACCTCGCCGTCCAAGTGCTCCTTGAACAATTCCACAACGCGGCGTCTTTGCCACGGAGCGAGACCGCCTTTGAACTGCGAAACAGCTTCAGGAATCTGACCATACTGCCTGACAAGGTGCGAACAAATCGTCATGGTGAAAGAATCCATGAACAGCTGAGAAAACATCTCCGGCCTATTTAGGCACGGCAAGATCGTTTGCGTAAGGTGATGGAGTGTCGGGTCGGGGGTTCCATAAACGCAGTAGAGACGCTTGGCTCTACGCACTCCGGCATCATCCGAGAGTGAATCCAAAGTTGCACGCGGGACGTGGTAGTGGATCCAATCGATTGGGCCCGGATTTCGAATGGTGGTATTTGACTCCAGGTCGCACATTGCGACTCCGCCCACCGGCCATGCCCCAGTCTTTGTGTACTTATCATTGGTCCAAAGTTCCCATTCCCCTGAATTTGCATGATTCAGATGAAGCGAGACAACGTAGGCCTTTTCCGGTGGGATGGATGCGGTTCGTCCCGGGATGCCGCTCCGCGCAATCAGCCGGGTAATCGCCATTTGCGGCCGGACGACGGAAACCACAGAATCGAGGGCAACATGGGGCGGTTGATTCATGGTGAAATACTTCGCCATCTGCGCGCCATGGGCGCTTCCCGCGTTCGATGATGTCGTCATGGATAGCTCTTTTGTGGCAAGCGATTCCGGCTGAGAGTCTCAGATCAGACTCAACATGGGACAACGCGGATGTCAGATTGCCCGAGGTGTAGCGTAGTGCCAAAAAGAACGGTCATTCTTGTACAAAATGACCATGGTTGAATGAGATCGCTCCCAGAAGTGTTGGCGCTGAAGCAGGACGCGGACAGAAAAGCACAGTTCTCGTTAAAGCGGATCGTTGCTTCTATAGAAGGCGCTAGTGAGAGCGCAGCTCACCATAGATAAGGTGGTCAGTAGCAACTGCGCCACGACCGTTCAGTTTGCGCCAGCGAAACGGCGTTGTCCCTTCGAGCGTGGTAAACGCGCGTGTGAAGGCAGCCTGATCGCAGAATCCCGACCGAAATCCCACTTCTGCCAGAGTCAGGTCGGGTTCGCGAAGGAGATTCTTGGCCGTCTCTATTCGAAGCCTGATGAGCCATTGATGAACTGAAGTGCCAAAGCTCCGGCGAAAGCAACGAGAGAAGTGACTCGGGGAGAGCTGACAGGCGGTTGCAAGGTCCGCAATTCTAATCTCGCCTTCAAGATGCGCACGCAACATCTCCTCTGCGCGAATCTTTTGCCAGGTCTCAAGGCCCGCTTGTGCCCGGAGAACTCCCCTACCGTTTCCATAGTGTTGCAGAAGATGTGTGCTCACAAGAAGTGAGACATCC
This sequence comes from Candidatus Sulfotelmatobacter sp., assembly GCA_049584475.1. Classification (GTDB taxonomy): domain Bacteria; phylum Acidobacteriota; class Terriglobia; order Terriglobales; family Acidobacteriaceae; genus Sulfotelmatobacter. The sequence continues at coordinate 29,666 of JBAUXX010000054.1, forward strand.
TCTAATGCAAGCATGTTGAGCGGTTCACGGTTGCGCACCTGACTGAGGATGGCCTTGGTCAATTGAGCAACGACGAGGTCTCTTTCAAAGAAGACCATCCGAAATGAATCAACCTGCGCAATCCTGTTGTCTGCTGCAACTCTGTCCAGCAGATCGCGCGACACATAATAATGTAGGTAGTCGAACGGACCCGCGGCCCACATCTCCATCGGCTTCATAAGATCGATTACGGTTGTTGCGAATGCGATCGAATGAGAGACCCCGACTTCTTGACCGGCGATTCGTGCGCGCCACCGGTCAACCGGAGTTGGAGCCAAAGCCACGCAGATGAGCATGGCGCGGTCCTCAGGATAGGCCGGCGCACGCTGCATCTCCATCGATCCACCCTTGAGCCTGGTGAGCGCGAAGTCGGGCACGCCAAACTCATTCTTAAGGGAGCAATCATAGAGCGGGGTCCGGAAAACCTCGGCTAGGTTGGCGCCGTACAACTTCCGAACGTGATCTGGACGCGTCAACAACGGCTTCTTCGGAAGACTTTGCTTGCGAGCCATGCTCATCCCCGTTCGAGCAACAGCCTCAATATAAAGCACCTGGAAAGAAGCGTCCATGCTCCCCCCAAGCGGAGTAATTGAACTCCGAGAAAGCAGGCCAGTTCATTTCAGTTTTCATCGGTGGGCGGAAGGATTGGCCCTCCGGGACGTGGGCCTTACTCGGCGGCGAAGTGGGGTGTCGAAGGTTTCTCCGAGGTGCTTTCGCGCGAAGTGGCACCGCTCGGCATCAAGGTCACTATCGTTGAACCCGGCGGCTTTCGCACAGACTTCGCGGGCAGTTCCACCGAACTCAGCGAAGGTCATCCTGAATACGATTCGACGGTTGGAGCTACTGCAAGATTTCAGCGGAACTACAACGGCAAGCAGCCTGGCGACCCCAAAAAGGCAGCTCAGGCGATCGTCGAGTTGACGCAAGAACGGGCCCTCCGTTGCGACTCTTGCTCGGCAAAGATGCGTACGCCGCCGCGGAGAAGAATGATCTTGCGCGATTAGAGGAAGCATGAATTTGGAAGAAACTCAGCGTCTCCACCGATTTTGAGGCGAAGTGAAGAAGCAGGGGACGCTGGTTGGCTCTTCAGTCCTAGCTGGACCAAACCACAGCCGCGCTTTCGGGAGCGATCTGCGGCACGCTCCGGACGAAAAAAGCGCTGCTCTTGGCGCCCCTCGGCGATAAGCTCACAGAATCAAGTCGTCCGCTTCGCGTGAAATCAAAAGGTGGTAGCAGCTCTTAATGAAATGGTAGAATTTCGTGCGGGTGCTTTCTTATGACTCGGCATAGACTCTTAGCTCGAGAATCGCCGGCAAAGCGCCTGGCGGGGAGAATGACAACGAACTGTGGAAATGCGTGAAAACCGACACACTTACTTACACGGTTGCACATTCGTCAATTTTCGATAAAAAGGGAAAAGAGCCATGAATAGGTCGTAAAATCAGACACTTGCAATTAGAGCCGGGATGGCGGAACTGGCAGACGCAGCGGACTCAAAATCCGCCGACCTTCGGGTCTTGGGGGTTCGACTCCCCCTCCCGGCACCATAGTCCAACCCATTCATACATAGTTAGTTAACTTGCGGACTGGTCCGCGGGTCGCGTATGCCACTTACAATGGATCAATGGAAATTCCGTTTGATGAATATTCCGCACGTACGCAAAAGCATCTCGAAAGCTTCTACGGAATCCGCGTGGTCACCCGTGATATTCCCGACCCTCTGACTGGCGATCTGGATGGAGCGGAAATCGATATTGACTACGCTGTGACTCCAGAGCAGCGTTTGTTCCTGCTGGGACATCTTTTTGGGCACACCGTGCAGTGGAATGTCGATCCCGACGCGTTTGATCTGGGGCGGAAGTATCAGCCGCCGGTGAGCGAGGAATTATTTCCGGCAATCCTTGCCTACGAGGGCGAAGCCGCATGCTACGGGCTCGCTTTGTTTCATCAGATTGGCATCGCTGATATTGACGCCTGGTTCTGCGACTATACAGCTTGCGATCAGGCCTACCTGTTGCATTTCTATCGCACTGGAGAGAAGCGAGACTTCCGCTCATTCTGGCGGGAGGGTGCGCCTCCGATCGAGCCGAAGCCGGTGCCCGCGTTCACTCCGAAGAAAAGGTCCATGCGGATGGACGGCGTTGTTATTTGAGTTGATCAGTTGATCAGCCTTGCGAGGTCTGCCGCGATGCAGCCATCAGTTCGTTGGTGCGACGGATCAGTTCGCTGCGGTCAACATCGCGGTATTGTTTTGGCAAAAGACTCTTACTGGTGCATTCCAGCACGGCGACCAGATTCTGGAGATCGATTTCGGTCGGATAATAGGGCGGGATGAAGTCTTCCAGTGCTGCTTTCAAATCTTCCGTATCTACAGCGGACTTGTTTTGCAGGCTGCTCCTCATGTGACTGCGCACCAGGACGGCTTCAATATCGGCTCCAGAGAGACTCCCGGCGCGATCCAAGAAGAATTTCTCCACGTCTTCGGGAAAAGCCTCCATGCCGATTTTTCTTTGCATGGCGCGCAAGAGCGCGAGACGCTCTTCTGGAGTTTCTGGATAAAACAAAGCGATGTGTTCTTCCGCGCGGCCCTGGCGCTTCAGGTCCACAGGCAACAAGTCAGGGCGGCAGGTGAGGAGAAACCAGATCACTTTGCCGCGCAGTTCCGTGTTGCCCATGAACTGCGCGATCTGGGCGAAGACGCGATTGCCAACGCCGCTGTCGCCAGAACTGGAGCGGTCTCCTAGTTGAGCGTCGGCTTCGTCGACGATGACAGCGATCGGGCTCATCGCTTTGAGCAGTGTTAAGACTCTCTCCAAATTTCCTTCGGTGACGCCCTGCCACATGCTACGAAAGTTCTTTAGCGTGACTGCGGGAATTCCGACTTCACCGGCGAAGCAGGTAGTGATGAAAGTCTTTCCTGTGCCAACCGGCCCGCAGATGACGTAGCCCATGGGCAGGACATCGGTATTGCCGGCGCGGATTGCTTTGGCGGCATCTTGTAGTTTGTGTTTCGCCTGATCGTTGCCTGCGACGTATGAAAGATCGAAACGGCTCTGCACAAATTCCAGAAGGCCGCCGGATTCGGCTTCGATCAGGTCTTTCTTTCTAGCCGACAGGGATTTCAAGGTGAGCGGCTGCCGGTTCTGCACGGAGTGAGAAATTAAGCTCTGCAACTGTACTCGCTTCAAACCCGCGCCCAGGGTGGCGAGAGTTTCATCGGTTACTTCGGAACCGGCGGGCAGCTGCTGATTTTTCAGTTGCGAACGGATAAATTCCAGGCGCTCGGCATGATCCGGCAGGGGAATCGCGATTGCAGTCACGCCTGGGTTTTGGACGATTGTCTGATTCAGTTCAATCTGATTTTCCGATACGAGGCAAATGGTGACGTCGGCATTCAAGAAAGCGGAATTGCGCGCCCAGCGCTTGAGAATGACCAAAGCATTGCGATCATCCGCGGACATACTAGAAACATCACCAGCCGGCGCGATGGTCTCGGCGAAATCAATGACGAGGCCGATTTTTTTCCCGTCGGCGATGCGCAGGCGCAAATAATTGTCGAGCAGGTTCAACACTGCGTCGGGGTTGCGGGGCACGCCGCCTTGCGAATAAGTTGTGCCGTGAAAACTGTCATAGCCTTCGAGGGCGCGGCGGAAGTCGGCCTGACTCGCGGACGAGCCAAAGCTCAGGCCGCCGCGGTCGTAGTGCAGAACCAGGTCGCGCTGGCCAAAAAGCGCGCCGGAAAGAAACTCATCAAGGGGCACGAACTCGGCGGATTCCTGCTGTCGCAGCGGAACAAGATCGCGCACATTGCCGTGCAAAACGAATAACGCAAAAGACCGCGAGTAGTACTTCTCCGAGAGCTCGCGCGCCCAGGCGGGGAGGCCGTCCAGATATTTTTCTAACGCCGGTGTGTTAGCAGGCATCTAGTTTGACATCCGCACACGGTTCGGGCTTGAAGATGAAGAAGTATCGTCCAACGACATGAGTCCATCCATGTCGGGTGACATGCCGCTAAAAATCGCTTCCACCTGCTGTACGGTTTCTTCGGTCTGTTCCACGTCTTTTACGAGGCTGTCGAGTCGCTCGCTGACCTGCTGGGGATCGCGCATGGTTACTGATTGATCGCGCACCAGCATCAGCACGTCTTCGACCGCGGAACATTGCGCGTCGACGACCTTGCGGTTTTCAGAAATTTTGCCGAACTTCTCCAGGCGCTTGGTGAGAATCTCGATGCGCTTCTTGTTAATCTCCTGCACTTTCGGCGGATCGCTGCTCAAGGTCTTTTGCAGGCCGGCGATCTCATGTTTGATTCCATCCTGTTCTGTGTTTCGCAAATATTGTTGCTGCTGCGCCGCGGACGACAGGAGCCGTGCATAACCATTTAGCAGGCCCTGCAACCGCGTATCGATTTGCTGCAAGAAGATCTGCGATGTAGATGAGAACTGAGCGAAGTTGCCGCGAATGGAGCCGCACACTTGCGCCGCATGGACGTAGCGGCTCTGCAACTCGGGAGGAAGATTGCGCAGCATTTCTCCGAGCTGCTGTTGGTGCTTCTGCTGTTGCTCGGCGAATTTCCACGAGCGCACCAGCCGCTGAAAACGCCAGTTCTGCGGCACGATTGCGAGATACATCAGTTCCAGCCCGCCCGCCAAAAGAATCGGCAACAAGCTGCCGCTCACCACGGCAAATGCACCCGCGCCCACCATCCCAATCCAGTTGTATTGATTGTGGAAGGCTTCTTTGACGTAATTGATATTTTCCGGCGGGGCGGGAGGGCCAGACTGATCCTGATAGTCAGCGGCCATTTAGACACTCACCCGCACCTGTCCGCTGCCGGGGGCGCGACGCAAACGGCCGAGAACGTAATTCTGCAAATCATGAAACTCATTTCGCTCTTTCAAATTCAGATCGCGCGGGCGATCAAAAGGCACCTGAACGTCTTCCACAATCGTCCCCGGATGCGAGCTCATGATGAAGATCCGGTCGGCCAAGTAAACTGCCTCCTCCACATCGTGCGTGACAAACAAAATCGTGCTCGCCGTTTCGTCCCACACTTTCAATAACAGCAACTGCATCTCGCTTCGGGTTTGCGCGTCGAGAGCGCCGAACGGCTCGTCCATCAGGATGACTGCGGGCCTCAATGCTAGCGTACGCGCAATCGCGACCCGTTGCTGCATGCCGCCGGAAAGCGTCTCAGGATAAGCGTTCTCGAAGCCGCTGAGTCCGATATCCTGCACCAACTGTGCCACCGTTTCTTTGCGCTTTTCTTCGGGGACGCCGTTGATCTTCAGCCCGTAAGCTATGTTACCAGCGACCGTCAGCCAGGGAAACGAAGTGTATTTCTGAAAGACCATTCCGCGGTCTTTACCCGGACCATGCACCGGCTTTTCATTGACCAGCACTTCGCCGCTGTCTGCGCGATCGAGACCGGCGATCAGTCGCAGAAGAGTTGACTTGCCGCATCCGGAAGGCCCCAGCAGAACGCGGAACTCTCCGATGTCGCGGCCTTCTCGCGAGTACGCGTCTTCAATTTCGAAATTGATGTTCTCCAGCGCATCAACCTTCCCGCCGTCTGACGACACAAACGACCGGCTCACGTTGCGCACGGTGATCTTCGACTTTTTAGGCTCCATGTTTGGCCGCCTTCAGGTGCGCGGTGGCACTGGGAACGGCCGCTCCGCCGCCGGAAAAAGTGGAACCCGCTTTGCGCCAGGGAAAGAGGCGGCTTTCCAGAAAGCTCAGCAGGAAACGGAACAGGAATGCGGCAATGCCAATGGCGATGATTCCCGCATAGACGCGCTCGAAATCCAAAACTTTGCGCGCGGCTTCCACCATGTAGCCGACGCCTTTGCGCGAGTTGACCATCTCGGCGAGGATCACGTAAGTCCAGCCGATGTCGTAGAGAATGCGGAACGAGGAAAAGATTGCCGGGACCGACGCGCGGAACACCAGCCACAAGACCTGAGCTTGATTCGCGCCCAGTGTGTAGGCGGTTTCCAGCAATGAGTTGTCGACGCGATTCGCTTCCTCCACCACGACCGCCAACAAGTAGAAGAACATTCCGAACCAGAGGAAGGCGATCTTCATGGTTTCGTCGATGCCGAACAGCGCGATGAACGCCGGCAAAAATGCAGTCAGAGGCATGGCGCGCATAGGTGCGGCCACGGGATTGATCAGCTCGAACAGTCCGCGATAACTCGACATCAGAATACCTAGCGGGATCGCGACCATGGCGCTCCAGAAAAACGCCTGCGCGATGCGCCACCAGCTCATGAAGACGTTGCCGAGCAGATCGTATTCCGTCCACAACTTGCCTAAGGCTTTGATGACCCCAATCGGCTCGGGCAGCGAGAAGTGCAGCTTGGTCCAATAGGTCAGAGCGATCCAGATCAAGATGACGATGCCCCAACTGATGAACGCGAAGGCCCACCGAATGCGCGGCGAAACTTCTTTTCGAATGGTGAACCAATCGCTCATAGGGCCCTGTCGTGTCCTTGTCTAGTTACTGGATGGCGTTTAGCTTGCGGGATTGGCATACACCTTGATGTCGGTGCGCCGATTCTTTTCGCGGCCTTCCGGAGTTGCATTGGTTTCCAGCGGCTTGTCCGGGCCATTTCCCGCTGTGCGCAGCCGCGCTGCTGGGAAACTATACTTTTGCATCAGGTAGTTCTTCACTTCGTCGGCTCGCTGGTGCGAGAGCTGAATGTTATACGCACGCGAGCCGGTCGAATCTGTATTGCCGTCGATATCGACGACGGTGTTCTCGTAAGCGCGCATCGTGCCCGCAAGTTCATCCACAACGGCGCGCGAATCGAGGCTCATACTGGAAGAGTTGGGATCGAAATAGATAGAACGATGTTGCGTCGCGATCGGCGTCGCTCCCTTGGCCGGCTCTTTGTACTCGATCGGCGCTTCGCTGGATGCCATGGAGAAGTTGTCGGCTAGTCTGTCGATATAACGGCGATCCAGGCTGTCTTCCGGATTGAAGGTGTGCTTGATGATGCGTAAGTCGCGGTACATATCCTGCGCCATGCCCAGAATGTTCGCGTAATCGGCATTCGATCCGACCGTGCCCATGAACGAGCGGTTGTCGGCGTAATCGGCCAGCTTCACGCCGCCGAGCATGGTCTTCGCCAGGTCGGAAGGAATATTGAAATCCTTAACCGTGCCGATCAGGTTGTAGGCGCGCTCCGGTTGCGACTTGATGAACTCGACGCCTTCGAGCCAGCCCTGCGCGAACTTCAGCAAAGTCTGAGGGTGATTCGCGGAGAAGCTGTCGCTGACCACGAGGATGTCGGCAATGAGATGACTGGCGATTCGCGTGTCGTAAATCTTTTTCGATCCGGCGCGCTTGGAAACCGCGTCGCTCATATCGGGATCCCACGCTACTGCCGCATCGACCTTTTCTTGCGCGAAGAGCGTTGCCGGCTCGATGCCATCTTTTGTATGCACTGCTTTGTTGAATATCTCGTTGCGCTGGTCGGTGTTCAGGCCTGACGTTTTCAATCCGTTGTAGAGCAGGAAATGCGACGGCGTGTAAGGCGCGAACGCCACGGTCTTTCCCGCCAGGTCTTCGATGCTGTTGATTCCCTGCTTGCCGATCACGCCGTCTGCGCCGCGTGACCAATCCACCATCAGGAACGCGTGCGAACCGAATCCTTTTTCCTTGAACTGCGCATAGTCCTTGGCGTAAACGTCCGCTGTCGTCAGCATTACATCGACGTTATCGGTGGCCAGAGCCGAGGCTCCCTCGGTCCAGTCGTCGATGATCTTGAATGAAACCTTAAGGCCCTTCTTGCCGAAGATGGAATCCGGCTGCGTGTCAAGGCCGCCGTTCGCCACTAGCCCGCCGACACATCCGACCCATACATTGACGCGCACACGGACCTCGGGATCGCCGCTCGACGTCGAAGATGCCGGGATCAACAGTGGCTTAGTGGCATCGACTGTCTCGCCATTGCCCGACGACGAACTCTTGCCGCCAACCATCTTGCCGAAATCGATGATTCCGTAGCGATTCAGGCTGTAGCCGACCAACGCTACGCCCACCAGAAAAATTAGAACCCATCCGCCCCGCTCAATCTTCACGGCCATACGTTTTTCCTCCCGCTCTTTCGCAGCACTTGCCCATTTACCTCGCACCAAGTCTTACGTTACGAAGTCCGCTGTGGTTCCTTCGCGGCGATTGTTTTTTCCGTACCGCTGGACGCCGCCGCTTGCGGCGCCAAACCCATCTCGATTTTGAATTGCTTCACCAGTTCGGCGGCCTGGAGTTTTTCGGCGTCGTCGTCGATCTTGATCTTCTGCTGATCGACGTTGCTCATCGCCATATCCATGCGAGCTTCGTTGACGGCGGTCGTTTCTTCGATCTTGCGCACCATCTCGTCGTGCGTCTGGCTGATGCCGGCCACTTCGAATTGCTCCATCGCATCGGCGACCTTTTTCTGCCACTGAGAGCGGCGGTAATCGGCGATTGCATTCAAGGCCTCCTGCGTCTTCCTATCTTTCTCACGCATGAAGGCTTGCTTCACCGCCATCGCTTTATCGAAGGCTGCGCGCGCGGTCGTGAGCTGTCCCTGGTTTCTGGCAAAAGCGCTCTTGGTCTGCTCGAGTTGCGCGGCATAGGCGCCGGCAATGTCGTCGCGACCGGCCTGAATCGCAGCTTTCACGCGAGCCGTCAGGCTGGCCATCGTGTCCTTATATTTCGTCTCTTCTCTTTCCAGCAGCGTCACGTTGGCCTTGACCATGGCGATGCTCTCGTTCATGCGCGGCACCTGATCATTCATGTCGCGAATATTCTGCTGGAGAATCAGCTCCGGGTCTTCCGCTACCGAGATGAAGAAGCCCATGAAAGACCGCACCACTCTCGACAATCGTTGCCACATAAACCCTCCTTGATCAGGAACGCTGCGCTGTCTTCGATGGGGGCGGCGGCGCATTCACATCGCCCGTCGTAATAGGATTCTCGCTCACAAAATATCCAACCGCTTCGGCGATCTTTTTTTCTTCCTGCTGTTTCTTCAACCGCCAGCCGGTAAAGCGTTCTTTCTCCCGCGAAATCGCTTCGTTATTGCTTTGAATCTTCGCTCTCTGCTCGGTCACGTATTTATCGATCTGCGCTTGAATCTCAGTGTTTTCTTTTGTCTTGCGTGTTTCCAGTTCTTCCGCCGCGCGTTGCTGGACGCGTTCGTAGGTGTCGAGCGCGCGGTCGCGCCGGATCGCATCCTGAATGACGTCTTTAACGTCGACACCTGCGGCATCGAGGGCAACCAGGACCGAAGACCGCTTCACATCCGAAGGCAACGTGCGAATGCGTTCGCTCTCGAGCATTTGCGAAATTTTCAGGATCGAATATCCCTGCGGCGCCGGTGGAATCTCCGCTGCTTTGTAGATTTCATCGAAAGACGTCGGATCGGAGACTGGTGTGGTGAATTTCGGTTCCGCCGCTATGCTTGAAGCGATCTCGGCTACACTCTGGGCAGCGGTCTTCGTACCCGCAGGCACGCTCGCCGCCTTCGACGAATCTTGCTCCGTGTTCGTGTCCTGATCGACGGAAACGATGTAGTTGTACCACTTCTTCGACATTTGGCCTCCCGCGCAGCGGATGTCACGGGGACGACACACCCACTCAAAACTGGCTTGCTGCTCTGGGGACTAATTCTCCCACAATTTCAGCTTATTGCTTGCGATCCTCTTCAAAACTTAGCCATTGTGCCACCTATTCGCCAGACCGTTCACTTCGACGCAAGAACAATTTATCGGACGGATGAGAACTGTGCAATTCAGTTAGAATGGGCACCTTTACTGTTCAAATTGAATGCATTTTTGAACAACACGAGGTTATGAACCAGATTGTGGCTGCCGACGACGTCTCTTCCATAGTGAGCCGGGTTGTAGAAACCAAAGCCGAATACGACATTCGCCTCCTGGCCCAGCAACTGGGAACGAATTACCGCTCGCTGATGTATTGGCTGAGAGGCGACCGTCCTCTTCCCGCGCATTTGCTGCCGCAAATTTGCGTTCTTCTCGGCAACTATGAAGCGCTCGATTTACTTGAGCGCCAGGCCGGCAGGGTGGCATTCAAACTTCCCGACCCGAAGCTGCCACTGGAAAAAGAATTGGTTGCGGTCTCACGCCTGATCCGCGATGTCGGAGGAGCCCTGGAGAGCGTTGCTGAAACTTTGGCCGACGGAGTGGTCGAAGAAAGCGAGTTACGGACCACGATTCCCAAGCTGGAAGCTGTGATTCAGGAATGCGCTTCGCTCAAGTACTTGTTGGAGGATCTTTCCAAGAAGAGGAAGAAGAAAACAAAGAGTTAAATCTCAGTTCTCGCTTCACCCGAGCAGTGCGCGGCAGTGGCGCGCGATTTGGGCTTCTTCTTGTGCGGCAACGATGTGAATCTTGTCCGATGTGAGACCGAGGGAGTCGAGCTCTCGCGTGGCTTCAATCCGAATCCGCTCGCTGTGTTGTCCGATGCCTCCGGTGAAGACGAGAAGATCCACCCCGCCCAGCAGCGCAATGTATGCGCCAATCATTTTTCTAACAGAAACGGCAAAGGCATCCAGGGCAAGCGCGGCCTGAGGGTCCTTAGCATTGGCGCGCTCTTCCAGTGCTTTCACATCGCTCTCGCCGCCGTTGCCGGCGGAAGAGAGCGCGAATAATCCGCTCTGTCGATTGAGCAGGTCTTCAAGCTTGTCAGCGTCGAGTTTCTCATTGCGCATCAGGTAGATAAGGACACCCGGATCGAGATCGCCGGAGCGCGTCCCCATGGGGATGCCGCCGGTGGGAGTGAAACCCATCGTGGTATCGATCGACACTCCATTGCGAACCGCGCAGAGGCTCGCTCCGTTGCCCAGGTGGGCGAAGATGACTCGCTGCGGAAGTCGGGCTCCGAAATGGTGCACCAGCGATTCATAAGACAGGCCGTGAAAGCCATAGCGGCGAACTCCTGCCTCGAAATAGCGCGTTGGAATTGGCAAGTGCGACGCCACTTCCGGCATGGTTTTGTGGAACGCATCGTCGAAGCAGGCGAAGTGACGGGCCGAGGGAAAGATAGATTGCGCCGCAGCGATAAGTTTCAACGCCTCCGGGATGTGCAGTGGAGCAAAGTGCGTCGCCGCACGCAACTGATCCAACACTTGCGGCGTGATGAGTTGATGCGTTCGAAGGTTGGGTCCTCCGTGGACCACGCGATGCCCCACAGCCAACGGCGCGGCGTGAATATGCTCTCGCATTGTGGTAGCGAGAGCCGTGAGGGCGTCGCTTTGCGACTCAACAATACTGGCGCGCGTGACGAGCGATGTTCCGTTGGCAGAGCGAATGTGCAAGCTGCCATTGGCGCGTCCTATGTCTTCGGCGCTTCCGGAGAGAACCGGTTCTTCATCAATTGCACCGCGCCGATAAACGCCAAACTTCAACGACGACGAGCCGCTGTTGAGCGCAAGGATTAAGTCGTCTTTTGCGGCTGGGTTCTCCACTATCCCTAGCCCGGCCATTTCCAGTTGCGAATCTGTTCTTTATCGATGCCCTCGGTGTGAGCGTAATTGATACTTTCGATGATCTGACCCTTCAGCCATTCCTTGACGTGCGCGCCGGATGGATGCAGTCGCGGCACGCGGTCGATGACATCGATTGCCAGGTTGAAGCGATCCACCTGGTTGAGGATGGCGAGCTCGAGCGGCGTGTTGATGTTGCCTTTTTCTTTGTAGCCGCGCACGTGAATGTTGTCGTGGTTGGTGCGGCGATAGCTCAGCTTGTGAATAAGAGAGGCGTAAGAGTGGAAGTTGAAGATGACCGGCTTGTTGGCGGTGAAAAGCGAGTCGAAGTCGCGGTCGGAAAGCCCGTGCGGGTGCTCGGTTTCCGGCATCAGCCGAAACAGATCGACAACGTTGACGAAGCGAATTTTCAGATCGGGAAATCGCTGTTTGAGAATTGCCACCGCAGCCAGGGACTCCATGGTCGCGATGTCACCGGCGCAGGCCATCACGACGTCGGGTTCGGTGCCGTCGTCGGTGGAGGCCCAATCCCAGATGCCGATGCCTTTTGTGCAATGTGTCACAGCTTCGTCCATGCTCAGGTACTGCAAGTGCTCCTGCTTATCCGCGACAATCACGTTGACGTAATCGCGGGAGCGCAGGCAATGATCGGCTGTGCTGAGGAGACAGTTCGCGTCGGGCGGCAAGTAAATGCGAACCACGTCGGGACTCTTATTCGTAACAACGTCCAGAAACCCCGGATCCTGATGAGTGAAGCCGTTGTGATCCTGCCGCCAGACAAGAGATGTGATCAGAATATTGATCGACGATATTGGCGCGCGCCAGTCAAGTTCTTTCTTCGATTTCTCCAGCCACTTGGCGTGCTGGTTGAACATGGAATCGATGATGTGAATGAAGGCTTCGTAGCTGGAGAAGAAGCCGTGGCGCCCGGTAAGAACGTAGCCTTCGAACCAGCCTTCGAGGGTGTGCTCGCTCAGCATCTCCATCACTCGCCCGGAAACATCGAGTTCGCCACCATCGGCATCTTCCGGTTTATATTCGGCCAGCCATGTCTTCTTTGACGCGGCGTAAATCGCGGTAAGTTTGTTGGAAGCGGTCTCGTCCGGCCCGAAGACGCGGAACGAGTTCATGTTGCGGCGCATCACCTCGGCAAGGTAGCGTCCCAGCACTTCGGTTGGCGCGGTATAGATTGCCCCTGGAGCCTTCATCTTCACGGCGTAATCGCGAAAGTCCGGCACCTCCAGCGTTTTGCGCAGCAGGCCTCCGTTGGCGTGCGGGTTCGCCGAGATTCTTCGTTCGCCCGCAGGCGCAAGTTCCTGCAATTCGGCGATAAGTGTTCCATTGGCATCGAATAACTTCTCGGGTTCATAGCTGCGTAACCAGCCTTCCACTATTTTGAGGTGACCCTTATTCGTGACAGGATCGGTCACAGGGACCTGATGCGCGCGCCAGAAATCTTCCACCTTGTGGCCGTCTACTTCTTTGGGTCCGGTCCACCCTTTCGGCGAGCGAAGCACGATCATGGGCCAGCGCGGCCGAGTCGTATCCCCAGTCGAACGCGCGCGTTGCTGGATGGAGCGAATTTCCAGAATGCACTGCTCCAGTGTTGCGGCCATCTTTTGGTGCATCGTGTCAGGATCGCTGCCTTCCACGAAATATGGCTTATGACCATAGCCAGTGAGCAGCGATATCAGTTCTTCCTCGGGGATGCGGGCGAGAATGGTGGGATTCGCGATCTTGTAACCGTTCAGGTGCAGGATCGGCAACACCGCACCGTCGCGAATCGGATTGAGGAATTTGTTCGAATGCCAGGAGGTGGCCAGCGGGCCCGTCTCCGCTTCTCCGTCCCCAACCGCGACCGCGACGATCAGATCAGGATTGTCAAACGCAGCGCCGTAGCCATGCGAAATCGAGTAGCCCAACTCGCCGCCTTCATGGATCGAACCGGGCGTTTCTGGCGTGCAGTGTGAGCCGATTCCTCCGGGAAACGAAAACTGCTGAAAAAACTTGAGCATTCCCGCTTCGTCGCGGCTCTTGTCGGGATAAATTTCCGAGTAATGGCCTTCGAGATAGCAGTTGGCCAAAGTGGCAGGCGCGCCGTGCCCGGGCCCTGAAATATAGATAACGTTCAAATCATATTTCTTGATGACCCGGTTCAGATGCACCCAGATCAGCGATTGCCCCGGATCCGATCCCCAATGGCCAAGCAGGCGATTCTTGATGTGCTCCGGCTTCAGCGGTTCGCGCAGAAGAGGATTCGCGCGAAGGTAGATCATGCCAGCCGAGAGATAGTTGCACGCTCGCCAGTAGGCATCGATCTTCCGCAACTCTCCAGGGAAAAGAGGCACTGTTGTGCTTGTCATGTTGCCCTCTTGGATGAACGCACCGTTCGAACCGATGCTCTTTACAGCCTAATCTCTTCTGCGAAGGTTTTCTTGAACAGTCGATGAATAGTATTGCCGGAAGCCGACGGTGGCTTTTGGAGGCCGGAAAGTTGCAAAGCGTCGCTACTACAGCGACAATCGTTTACGTGAAACGAGACTTCCCGCCGCCCATCTTGAAGGACATAACTTGTCAGCTGGGAGACCCTTTTACGCCGGGCACTCTGGCCGTCGTAAGCCTGGGCAATCCGAAAGCAAAATTCTGGGGGATGGTTTTGGCTTCAGCGCCAACGGGTCTAAGCCTGTGCGGCGTGGACCTCGCGTCCTTGGAAGATCTCGCGGCCATGGTAAAAGACGGCGAGCACTGCACCCCGGCAATTGTCTTCTTTCCCATGCATCGCGTGGAACGAATGGAATTGGACTTGCGCTGCGGCAACGTTCCGTCGCTGGCCGAGCGCCTGTTTGCCACTACCGGACTGCGCGCTTCAATGTGGTTTTTGCCATCCACGGTGATGGAAGCGCCGCCCGTCAAGAAGGTTCGTGGAATGAGGTTGCGTCCCGTTGGTGAGACTCCGTGAAGTTCTCCCAAATCCTGACGGCGCCCAACCAGCTCACCCTGCTGCGAATGATTTTCGTTCCCTTCATCGTGATCCATCTCGTCGAGGGCCGGTACTTGTGGGCGTTGATCGTTTTCGTCATCGCCGGATTCAGCGATGGCCTCGATGGATTGCTGGCCCGACGGCTTCACCAGCAAACTCTGCTCGGTCAGTATCTCGATCCTATTGCCGACAAGCTCCTGCTGAGCACCATGTTCCTTGTGCTCTCGATTCTGCACAAGATTCAATGGAAGTTCACGGTACTGGTCTTCAGCCGCGATATTTCCATTCTCGCCGCCAGCGCTGTATTGTTTGCCATTGCCGGACTGCGCAATTTTCGTCCCAGCATCTTCGGCAAAGCCAATACCTTTTCTCAGATCGCCGCCGTGTTCTTTGTCCTGTTCCTCGAAGTGCGGCCGGTGCGCTGGGTGTGGATTGCTCGTACCACATTCCTGCGCGCGACCTTCGCCTTTACGATCATTTCGGCGCTGCATTACGTGTTTCTGGTGCAACATCGCATGCGCGCGAATGTCCACGAGTTACCATCAGCCACACCCATTCGTGAGCGAAAAATTTGACGCTTTCTGCCGCACGCACCTTAGAATCGTAGCTTCGCGCTCTGGTCGTCTAAAGTCCGTCGTCCAAAGTCCAATTATGGCGCTTCGTCTTTACAACACCATGTCCTCCCAGATCGAGGACTTCCAGCCTCTGCGCGACAACGAGGTCCGAATGTACGCCTGTGGTCCGACCGTTTACGACTATGGGCACATCGGCAACTTCCGCACGTTCGTCGCTGTCGATCTGTTGCGCCGTTTCCTGCGGCAAAGCGGATATCGCGTTTATCACGTCATGAACATCACCGACGTGGACGACAAGATTATCCGTAACTCTACCCGTGACGGCGTGAGTGTTCAGGAATATACGGCAAAATATGAGAAGGCATTCCTCGAAGATTGCTCGCTGATCGGCATTGAGGAACCAACGCTGGTGCGAGCAACCGAGCACATTCAACAGATGGCCGAGTTCGTGGCCAAGCTGGTGGAAAAGGACATTGCTTATCGCACCGAAGACGGCTCCTACTACTTCCGCATCGCCAAATTTCCGCAATATGGCAAGCTCTCGAAGAAAGATTTCGGAGGAATGCAAGATGGCGCGCGCGTGGATGTGGATGAGTATGACAAGGACAGCGCCCGCGATTTCGCTTTGTGGAAAGCCCCAAAGCCTGGCGAGGCTTCCTGGGATACCGTGATTGGCCCTGGCCGGCCGGGGTGGCACCTAGAATGTTCCGTGATGTCGATGAAAGAACTTGGAGAAAGTTTTGATCTTCATGCAGGAGGCGAGGATCTTATTTTTCCGCATCACGAAAACGAAATCGCGCAGTCGGAATCACTCACCGGCAAGACTTTTGCCCGCTTCTGGTTTCATGCCCGCTTTCTGCTGGTGGAAGGCGAGAAGATGTCTAAGAGCCTGGGGAACTTCTTTACGCTGCGCGACCTTGTGTTGAAGGGACACAGACCATCATCGATTCGCTATCTGCTGACGTCGGTGCCCTATCGCCATCAGCTGAACTTTACTTTCGACGGACTGAAGCAGGCGGCGGTTTCGGTTGAGCGTCTGCGCAATTTTCGTTTGCGCTTGACCGCGGGAAGTTTTCCTGAAGGCACGACCAGCGAAATGCAGACGCTTGCCACACAGACCATTGATCAGATGCGATCCGCGCTTGAAGACGATTTGAATACCGCGCAGGCGCAGGCAGCCATTTTCGAAATGGTGCGGCGGGCGAACGCCGCTTTCGATACGGGCGTAGTGAAGAAGAACGACATCCCCTTGCTCCTGGGTGCGATCGACAAGTTCGACGAAATCTTCGCCGTGCTCGCCGATGACGACGGTCCGAAGATGAAGCAGGTCTTCGATTGGGCGTCAACCGAAGGACGCGACAAAGAAATCAGCGACGACCTGCGCAATGCGGTGAAGTCCGGTCAACTATCGGACGCTGACATCGAGAAGAAGATCGCCGAAATGAAGGCCGCCCGCACCGCCCGCGATTTCAAAGCCTCCGACGCATTGCGCGCCGAACTGACCGCCGCCGGAATCATTGTTGAGATCACAAAAGACGGCATCCGCTGGCGCAGAAATTAATCCCATGAATGTTAAGCTGAGAGCTGAAGGCTGATAGCTCGCTTTTGTGAAATCCCTCGATGAATATCTTCGCGATGCGGAAGTAGCTCACGGCCACTTGTGTGCCGGTCAGGTGCTCGGCGTGCGGATGGCGATGTTGGGTCTGGAGAAACTCGGCATTGACGATCCACGCGGTAAAGACCGCAAACGCCTTGTCACGTTCGTGGAAATCGACCGCTGCGCGACTGACGCGGTTGCGGTTGTCACAGGATGCCGCTTAGGCAAGCGCGCGTTGAAGTTTCGCGATTGGGGAAAAGTTGCCGCGACGTTCATCGATGTCAGCACCGGCAAAGCGATTCGTATTGCTGCCAAAGAATCTTCCAAGGCGCTGGCCCGCCAGGTGCATCCGGAAATCGAAGACAAAAACCAGCAGCAGATGCTGGCTTACCGCGAAATATCAGACACCGATCTCTTCACCCAACAGTGGGTCAAGGTCGATCTGCCGCCGGAGGAATTTCCAGGTTACAAAGGAGAACGAATCGTGTGCGAAGAGTGTGGCGAAGGTATAAACTTCCGCCGCGAGGTTCGCAGTTACGGGAAAATCCTTTGCCACGCCTGCGCTGGAGAATGCTACTACACGCCAGCTTGAAGAAATCTAAGCCGCTTGTTCGTATGCATGTGCCACGCGCAGAATCGTAGCCTCCTCAAAATGCCTCCCCAGAATCTGCAGGCCAATGGGCAACTTTTCTTTCGTTTCACCGCAAGGCACTGAAATTCCCGGGATCCCCACCAAGTCTGCCGTCACCGTGTAGATGTCGGCTAGATACATAGCCAGCGGATCATTCGATTTCTCTCCCAGCTTGAAAGCCGCAGTGGGAGCGGTAGGCGTCACGATGGCATCTACAGTGCGAAATGCTTCCTGGAAATCCTGCGCCAACAGAGTTCGCACCTTCTGCGCCTTCAGATAATATGCATCGTAATAGCCTGCACTGAGAGCGTAAGTCCCAAGCATGATGCGCCGTTTTACTTCCGCGCCAAAGCCTTCGTCGCGAGTTCGCCGGTACATCTCCGAAAGTGTCTTTACGCCGTTGGCACGGTGACCATAGCGCACGCCGTCATAGCGCGCCAGATTCGCCGAAGCCTCCGCGGTCGCGATCAAGTAATAAGTTGGAATGGCATAGCGCGTGTGCGGAAGCGATACGGGAATAATTTCGCAGCCGAGGCTCTCCAACTTATCAATGGCCGTTTCCACTGCTTGCCGGACTTCCTCGTCGAGTCCTTCGCCGAAATATTCTTTCGCCACACCCAGCTTCAAACCGCGGACGGGCTTGTCCAGTTCCGCAACGTAATCCGGCACCGGTATGTCGGCTGAAGTCGCATCCATGGGATCGCGTCCGGCAATGCTGCGGAGTACGAGCGCTGCATCGCGCACATTTTTGGTCAGTGGCCCAATGTGATCAAGCGACGAAGCGAACGCGATCAGCCCATAGCGTGACACGCGCCCATAGGTCGGCATCAATCCGACCACACCACAGAACGATGCCGGCTGCCGAATCGATCCGCCGGTGTCGGAACCCAGCGCGGCCACCGCCATGTCCGCCGCCACCGCTGCTGCCGATCCTCCCGATGAGCCTCCGGGAACGCGGGTCTGATCATGCGGGTTGTGCACAGGATGAAACGCCGAATTCTCGTTGGATGAACCCATCGCGAATTCGTCGCAGTTGGTTTTGCCGAGAACAACCGCTCCCGCCGCTTCCAGACGCACGACTGCCGTGCAGTCATAAGGAGGGATGAAGTTGTCCAGCGCTTTCGAACCGGCTGTTGTGCGCACACCGTGCGTGACCATCACATCTTTAATTGCGACGGGCACTCCGCCGAGCGGCGGCAGCGGCTTGCCTTCGGCGGCCATGCGGTCGATGCGATCCGCCTGTTCGAGCGCGCGCTCTTTCGACAAAGTCAGAAATGCGCCGATCTGCGCATCTTCCTCCTGGATGCGTGCGTAGTGTTCCTCAGCCAGGGCGAACGCCGTCGTCTTGCGCTCCTGAATCGCACTGCGGACTTTATCAATTGTAAGTTGAGAATCCATGATGGAAGGTGGCTGGACTATCTCTCAATTACCTTCGGCACTCGAAAGAACGTACCGTCCGCGTCCGGCGCATTCGACAGCGCCACGTCATGAGGCAATGACGGACGGAGTCCTTCAAGGATGTCTTCGCGGCCGGCATCGCCCAAGCTTCCGCTTTCGCCGGCAGAGACCTGTGCCATCGGTCGAACGTTTGATGTGTCCAATTCGTTGAGCAGATCGATATAATCGAGAATCGAATTGAGATCTCGCAACATGCCGTCGCGCTCCTGCGGCGTAAGCTCAAGATTGGCCAGCTCGGCCACGTAGGCGACGTCCCTTTCGCTGACCTTCATCGGTTTGTGGGGGGCGGGCCCGCTTGAATCACAAACTCAATTCTATCCACTGGTTGCGCAACATATCGATTCATTGCAGCTACGTAACGCGCCGCCAGAGCTTGCAGTTCACGTTTCCAGCCAGCATCGGCAACCGTCACTCGCAGAATCCCGTCGGCGAAGCTTTCGGCACGCGTTCGCTCGGCCACTGCCGATCCGCAGACCATCGGCCATGCTGACAGCGCCGCTTCCGCGGGCGGCAAATGCCGAAGTGACGCCACGACGATTTTCTCTAAGCCCATGCTTGCTGGCTGCAATCTATTCGCTCCTGCGTACCGATGCACCACGTTGAAAACCGATTTTAACATCCAAATTTGCTTCGCCTTTCCGCCGTTCCTTATTTGCTTGGCCTTTTAGCCGTTCCTTCTCAAGCCGGGAATTGTTGCCTTACGAATTCCAGAGCCGCCTCACGCGAGGCGAACCGGCCCTCAAGCTGGCCGTCCTCAACGGCGTCGAGGATTTCGCGGAACTTCGGTCCGGGCGAATGCCCAGCCGCAATCAGGTCGTCGCCATTCACCAACGGAGCCGGACGCATTACCTCGGCAGGAATTACCGCCAACTTCTCTTGGATGAACTCGTACGTGCTGAGATTGCAGTGGCTCGCGAGAGAGTCGGCGCGGTGCAAGGCCAAATGCTCATCGAACGCGGGCATGCGCAGAAATTTCTTGAGCGTCGATTCCTTCATTCGTGTGGTATGGCTGAAGCGCATGTGATTGCCGACTAGCGCCAGAATCTGCTGTGTATCGCCGCCAGCAAAGCGCAGGCGCCGACAAATTTCCTCCGCTATCTTTACTCCTACGTTCACATGGTCGTCGAAGCGAATACGATCCGGCGCCACGCGAAACGTAGCCGGCTTGCCGACATCGTGCAGAAGAGCGCCCCACGCCAGAGTCGGCGGACAAGGCTGGGGTAAATGATCGAGCAGCAATAGCGTGTGTACAAACACGTCTCCCTCAGGATGAAACTGCGGCGGCTGCGCCACTCCTTTCGTGGCTGAGATTTCCGGCAACACTTCTTTGAGCAGGCCGCTTTCATCCAGCAACTCAAAAGCGCGCCGAGGATGCTCTTCCGTCAACATCCGCGTAAGTTCATCGCGCGCTCGTTCGCGCGAGACTATGTGAATGTCTCGCGCCAATTTCTGAATCGCGGCGAACGTTGCGCTTTCGATCGTGTATTCAAAACGCGCGGCAAATCGCACCGCACGCAACATGCGGAGCTTATCCTCGGCAAAGCGTAATTCGGGATCACCGATGGCGCGGATAATCCCGGCCTTCAGATCTTTCTGTCCACCGACAAAATCGAGGACCTCGCCACTGATCGGATCGAGCAACATGCCGTTGATTGTGAAATCGCGACGTGCCACATCTTCGCGCGGATCCTGACTAAATCGCACCTGATCGGGATGGCGGCCGTCGGAATAACCAATATCGCTTCGGAAGGTCGCAACTTCTACCTCCTGCGCAGAACGCGTCTCGGAGTTGGCTGAATCGTCCGGATATTCGTTTGCAGGCATCGGAACCAGAACCACGCCAAACTGCGCGCCCACCGCGTACGTCTCGGGAAAGATCGACATCACCTGATCGGGAGTCGCGGCGGTGGCCACGTCAAAGTCTCTTGGAGCTCTATCCAGCAAGAGATCGCGCACACATCCTCCGACCAGATAGGCTTGAAATCCGTTCTGGCACAGTGTGCGAACGATGGATGTCGCGAATTTTTTCACTCGAGCGAACGCCATCAGTTGTTCCCATCATAACTCTGACTTTTCCTTTAGTCTCTTGCCGCGTACTCGCCGGCGGTCGGCTCCGGGCTTGCATGCGTAAACAGAAAGCTTGAGACTGGTTATGCATGCCTGACGCCTACATTCTCGGCATTGAAAGTTCCTGTGACGAGACCGCCGCAGCCGTCGTGCGTTCAGGTGCGCACGTGGTTTCGAATGTCGTTGCCTCGCAGATTGCCACACACCAGCCTTACGGTGGAGTTGTGCCCGAGTTAGCGTCGCGGGAGCACTTACGAGCCATTGTTCCCGTTGTGCGCGCGGCTCTCACGGAGGCGAAACAGACTTACGCTTCTATCGATGTCATCGCCGTCACACAAGGGCCGGGTCTTGCAGGAGCTCTACTGGTTGGCATCAGCTACGCGAAGGCTCTGGCATTCGCACTCGACAAGCCTCTGATCGCGGTCAACCATCTCGAAGGCCACATTCACGCGGTGTTGCTCGAAGAGCACGAGAAGGGCAATCACGATGTGCAGTTTCCGGTGCTGGCACTCGTTGTCTCGGGAGGACACACACATTTGTATCTTGTGGAGCGGCGCGGCAAAACCTGGACGTACGACAACATCGGCCACACGCGCGACGACGCCGCTGGGGAGGCCTTCGACAAAGTTGCCAAGCTTCTTGGCCTCGGTTACCCCGGGGGGCCGGTGATCGACCGGCTCGCTCCGCATGGCGATCCGGCGGCGGTGAAATTTCCGCCGGCGCAAATTAAACACCGCGACCGGCGCGGCAAGACCGATGCGGAACCTGCGCACACCGTTATCGATCGGCCACGATTTGATTTCTCGTACAGCGGAATCAAGACTGCGGTTTTGCGTTACGTCGAAACTCACGCGATGGCGACCGCGATTGAAGGCCGCCGCAGCGCGCTACGCGCAATCGCCAAACCGAAGGTCGAAGATTATCTTGCTCATTGCGGCCGGCAAACTCTGGACCTAGTGGCATCGTTTCAGCGTGCGCTGGTAAACGATTTGGTAGTGCGAACGCTGGCGGCGGCGCGTGAGTATGAAGTCGCAACGTTGTTCGTTACAGGAGGAGTGGCCGCGAATCAGGAGTTGCGAAACACTTTCGAGAGCACGGCTGCGAAAGAAGGGTTGGGTGTTTTCTTTCCTTCGCGGCCACTTTCTACCGACAATGCCGCCATGATTGCCGCCGCAGCCTATCCCAAGTTTCTTGCGAAGGATTGGGCGCCGCTGGAATTTTCCGCTGAGGCGGGATTAGTTTTACATTGATCTCTCCCCTTGGAATTGACGCCTCCGGTTGTTTGCAGCGCAGTTCTACTTTGCCGCTGGCTTGGCTTTCGCCTTGCTCAACACCGTGGAGACGGCTTTTTCCAGCTGCGATTCGATGTCGATGTCTTTGTAGATCGCGAAATCGCCCCGAGTTTCGGATTCTCTGGCTCGGCTGGCGCGCCCCGCAACAATTATGATTGGAATGAGGGCGGTTTCCGGCTTCGCTTTGAGAACGGTAATGAATTCGCTTCCGGACATCTGGGGCATATCTAAATCCGTAACAACCAGTCCAGGGTGGATTCGCGCCAGTATCTGCACGGCTTCGGCGCCATTGGAGGCAGACTCGACCGTGTAGCCGCGCTCTTCAAGAAAGCGGCACACAGTAAACCGGATGAGCATGGAGTCGTCGACGACCAGGGCCACCTTAGACATAAGAAACAGGCGTGCACACCGCGCACTCCCCCGGCCCGAAAGTTAGCAGTCCGATACCAGGGAAACAAGGGAGATTAGAAACTGGAGATTACTTCCGTCACCCGGAGTGCCAATATGGGAATTCGAAATGCTGGAGATTTACGACTCGCTTTCCTGAATTCTTTCCTCGATGTTCATGTCTTTGAATTCGCTGGATTCGAAGACGTCGCCGCACTCCACGCACTCGACGAATTCGGCGTCCTCGTCGCGGCTCACGATCTGAACGCGAGGGTGCTTGCAAGGTTGCCGTGAGCCCGCATCTGGCTGAGAAGGCGACTTCAAAGTCATTTAATCCGGAAGCGTTGCCTGGTTGGAGAAGCGCAGGCAAGAATCGCCCAATTTTCCGGTATTTTAGACCGCTTCCGCTACTTGTCAAGTGCTAGAGAGGAACGGGAATGTAAATTCTGGGCCCGCGCGAGGCAGTCTGGAAGATCAATTATCTGGGGAACGGCCAAGGAATGCGCTCCACACCTTTGGGGAATGCCTAAATCGACTGGAATATCTGGAATTAACGCTTTAGCGAAATGGCACGAGCAAAATGCCTTGCGGAGGACTGCGCGCGTAAAGCCTTTTATGCCAATGAGATAGCCTGGCGGTGCGCCGACAGTCATAATACTTTTCGCATTCTTGACGCTACGGGATGTCGAAACTCTGGCAGTGCTTTTATGCTTGCTCAGCGGAAATCGCCCGCTTTTTCATCGGGCACGTTCCAGTGAGGCGCTCGCCAGCTTCTACCAACGCCCTAAATACCCGAAGAGTCTGCGGAGCGACTGACAAAAGTGTACGGAAGTTTTACATCTCGGTGACAAGCACCGTTCGCCGCAATTTTAGCCTGTGAAAGCCCAAAGACGTAACCTTCCGTTGGGCATTCTGTGGCCATTCTCTCCGGCCAGGAACACGGGCACGGTTCCCCAAGGCCGTGCCCAATTTTCGGGCTTCGGCGTTCCGCCCAAGATATTAATGTCGGCGCGAGTGCTCGCGCGGGGGAGTCGCCTCGCGTTTCTGAGCCGGGATTCTATCTTGCTGGCGATATCGCAACTTCGGTCAATCCCCGCGCCATCAATTTCTGGCTATCTGTGACGGGGTCTACTCCAGCTTGGCATTCATCGTGATCTTCGCGTTCAGGACTTTCGACACAGGGCAGCCTTTTTCCGCGGCTTCCGCGAATTTCTGGAACGTCGCCGCATCGGCTCCGGGTACTTTGCCTACGACATCGATGTGGCTCGCCGTAATCGTCCAGCCCGAATCGAGCTTTTCCATCGTCAGGGTCACGTTAGTATTGATGCTCTCAGCCGTAAGGTTGGCGCTGCCCAATTGCCCCGAAAGCGCCATTGAAAAGCAGCCAGCGTGAGCGGCCGCGATCAACTCTTCCGGATTGGTGCCGGCGCCATTTTCAAACCGCGAGATGAATGAATACGGAGTGTTGTTAAGCACTCCGCCGGGCGCGGAGATCGACCCCTTGCCTTCCTTGAGGCCACCCTTCCAAACTGCGCTAGCTTTCCGTTGCATTATCGCGTCTCCGAGTGTTGGAATGAGAACTTCTTTCATTCTAGACGCAGCTGCGTATTCGTGTCGCTCGCGAGAATGGCGTTCGAGACAGATATGAACGATCAAGATTGCGGGGCCGCGGACCGAGATCGCAACCAACCGTTACTCAATTCCGGCGCGGAAATCGCTGCTGACTACTGCCCGAACTGTTCAACCAGACTGAAAGAGAACCGGTGCAAGATGACATGCCCGGCGTGCGGCTTCTATTTAAGCTGCGCCGACTTTTACTGACCCCTGTCAATATCTCTGCGAGTTTCTCCGATCCAATCCACACACGCATTTTCTACGATTCGAGGTTCGCACCCTGCGTGACCTGGAAATAGAAATGATAGTGCTTTCGACATCCGGGATTGAAAGGCGCGTCGCAAGCGGGACAGCGAGAGTCGCTTTCCAGGTAGCGACGAATGGTTAGTTCTGTGCCACACACTCCGCAAAGTATCGCTCGTTCGTTCCATTCGCCTTCCGGCCAGACCGTTATTGGATGACCGGCAAGCGCATCGTGGCAGTCTTTGCAGGCATAGTAAACGCCGCAGCACTTCATCTTGATCGCAACGACATCAGTGGGTCCGCGATAATGTTCGCAGCGGGTCTGCGAATCGGGATTGACGCCACGCACGTAGGGAGGCATGAGCAAAAAGAGGCAACGGAAAAGCTCAGCCGATCGTCAGCAATTCTTCGTAGAATCCGCCAATCTCCCGCGCCCGATCCACAAAATGAATCTCCAAAATCCAGTGCCGCTCGCGTCCGGAAGCGTTCGGCAATCGCATCCGGCTGTGGTTCTGAGGGTGAACATAGAGTGTGATTTTGTCCCCCGCGATTTTCTCGTGCGGAAAGACGCCAATCAGATGCCCTGCAATAGGGCCTCCGTATTCCCATCCCGCTTGCTGGGCGAGTTGGTGCGCATAGGCATAAAGCTCGGCAGCGGTGATCTCAGGGTGCTCGTGAAAATACCGTTTTCCTTCCGCGAATGCCGCTTCGATGTCGCGGCAAAGCTTGTGCTTCAATGGATCGTTCCCGACCACAAAAGTTCTGCCAAAATCAGCTTCCCACTCCTCGAACACCGGACCGAGATCAAGAAAGGCGATGTCATCCTCCGCGACGGTCAGGTCCGGAGGATTTTCGTCGTAGGGAGCCAGCGTGTTCCGCCCCACGCGCACGATGCGCTTATGCCAATAGCGCGTGATACCGTACATGCGCTGGGCAAGAG
The DNA here is from genome assembly GCA_049584475.1 of Candidatus Sulfotelmatobacter sp. Classification (GTDB taxonomy): domain Bacteria; phylum Acidobacteriota; class Terriglobia; order Terriglobales; family Acidobacteriaceae; genus Sulfotelmatobacter. Next base: position 54,984 of record JBAUXX010000054.1, read on the forward strand.
CATAAATCTTCTCGTTGATCTCCTGTTCCGTCGCCCCTGGACGAATCAGGTTTTGCGCACCAACCTCCGCAAACAGCGCTCCGGCTTTCTGTTGAGCATCCAACAAACCGGCGGCGAGGATTTCTTGCGATTGCTCCATGACGGGTTAGATTACATCAGCTTAGATTGGTTCCGAAAGCTTCCGTGGGCAACCAGGTCGCCATTATGCATTCTTCTGAGCTTCGCGTTTCAAAGCGCGTTCGAGCGTCTGGTCGAGGGCGGATTTGGCTTTTTCGTATTCCTGGTCTGAGATTGTGCCTTGCTTGTGTTCGACTTCGAGATCGAAGAGTTCTTCTTTGAGGGCTTCTAGAAGCATAGGCTTCGCTGCGCCAGCTTTCCGCGCTTTCGACTGCGGGATTTGCGGGGCAGGAACATGGGTTAATTCTTTTCCTGCTTCGGCGTCGGCGTATTCGTTGTCGTCCAGATAATCGACAGCGCGAGGTGTCTTGCCGCGCGAGACGGCGCGGGCTGCCGATTGCTGCCGCGATGCCACGAACACCGCACCCGCGATCAATACGGCTGCGAAGCCGCCGAGAATGTACCAGCGATATTTTTGCAGAGGGTCGGGCGCGTCGATCGGTGGTCCAAGGCCTCCGCCGGGGCGGTTTGCCGATTGCGCGGAAGCTCCGGGAGTTTGTTCCGGCCCCTGATCGGAGGTTTGTCCCTGGTCTTGACCTCCGGCATTTTCTTGCAGGAATGCGCCTTCGCCGGCAATGCGAAAGGCGAGCGCATGATCTCCTGTGGCGTTGGACGCGACTTGCATGATGACGCCCGGTTGTTGCGGGTCCGCGAGTTGCTGAAAGGCCGTGCCCGACGCGGGTGTGAACTGCATGGTCTTTGGCACAACTGCCACGAAATGTTGCAGCGGGCTCACCGGCCGTGGATCGATGTTGGCGCTGCCCGTGTAAGCAAGCTGGTAGACAACTTCAAAGCGAGTTTCGCCGGGACGCAGGGGAAAAATAAAAGCGTAACGGTTCTTGTCACCTTCGGCGATGGGCGCGGAGTTAATCGGCTGTCCGCCGGCGGTCATGGCCGAGCCTTCGACGATCTTTGCTCCGTCGGGGACGTAGAACTCGAAGTTGCGTTCGTTCATCTGTGTGCGTGGCGGCTTGGAAGAATTCTGCACGGCGAAGACTCGCTGCACTTCGAGTTGTCCCTGGCTGGCCTGAAAGCGCATGATGTCGGCCACGTTGGTGATGCCGTCGATCTTCTTGCCCACGTCGTAGACTTCGAGTTCGACCGAGGTAGTACCGGGAGGCGCCATGCGATGATAAGTGACTTCCTGGTGGATGGCGCGAACCAGATGCGGCGATTGAGCGTCGTCGAGTTTGAAACTAAAATTGCCTTTAGCGTCGGTCTTGGTGCGGCCGGCTTCTTCCATGCCCTGACCGAGCTTCAGCAGGACGACTTCGTCTCCGGCGGCGGGCTTGTTGGTGGTGGAGTTTTTGACGGTGCCGGTGAGAGTTTGGGCCGAGGCGAAGGACGCTAGAGCGACCAGAGCCAAGGCCAAAACCTTTACCACAGAGGACACAGAGGAACACAAAGGAGAAATTAAAGTTTGTTTTGATTTCACGATCTCGTTCTCTTAAGCGTGGATGCGGCTATCGATTCCAGGCGCGCGATTTCGGCGAGCAGCGTGGCGGCTTCGTCCTGTAGGTTCGATTTCAGCGAGGCGTAGTCCGCCTCAGGCAGCTTGCCCGCTTTGTATTCAAAGTTCAGGTCGCGCAGGTTTTCGTAGACCACGTCTTTGCGTTCGCGGAGATACGCAGCGCGCGTTTTCCTGGGCCCGAGATACAACTTGCCCGGAAGATAGAAAACATAAAACACGGCGGTTGCCGCCATAAGAAGGCAGATCGCTAGAGTCATAATTCAGTTTCCTTGCGGGCCTGGTCGCGGAACTGTTCGAGCTCAGCCCCTCGAACCGGATGCAGTCCGGCGGCGAGAGCTGGAGCCGGCCGATTCTTCCACACTCGTACTACGGCGACCACCGCGAAAAATCCGAGAAACAGCACGACGAACGGAACAATCCATGCTGTGCGATTGAAGCCCGTGGTCGTAGGCGCGGCTAGCACGGTGGGCCCGTATTTTTGCACGAAGGCTTGCTCGACCAGGCTGTCACTGTCGCCGCGCGTCACTGCGGCCATGAGTTCGTTCCGCATGCCGTCGGAGTCCGGGCAGCCGACGTGGTTGCACTCCAGCAGAATCTGATTGCAGCCGCAGATACACATAAGCTGATGGCCGATTTGATCGAAGCTGGTGGCGGGATCGCCCGCGCCGGAAAAAAGGAATACGGCAAGCGAGATCAGGGCGCATTGCAGATAGCGCCAGCGAGTTTTGCTTAATCTGTTCATTGGCGCAAGGTCAATCACCCGCACTCACCGGTTCCGCGGTAACCGTTTCGACCATGCGTGGGGCGGGCACGCGTACCGGCGCGGGCGCGTTGGGTACAAGCGCCAGAATCGTTCCCGCTAAAATGATCCAGACACCAAGCCATATCCACATTACCAGCGGGTTCAAGTGCGCCTTGAGAATAGGATGGCCGTTATCCTGGTTGAAGCCTTCAAACACAAGATAGAGATCTTCGCTCAGCGTAGACCGGATATATGGGATGGTCGAAGGCTGGCGGCTGGCGTGGTAAAAACGGCGTTCGGGCGTCAGCATGTCGATTTTCTTGCCGCCCTTGTAGACATCGAGCACAGCCCAGGCGCTGCTGTAGTTGGGATTCTCCTCTTCGGTATAAGAGCGGCAGACGAGCGTGTAGCTGCCGATCGACATCTTGTCGCCGTAGCCCATCTCCTGCTCTTTATCCTGATTGAATGCCGAGCCAGCCAGTCCGACCACCACCACGACCACGCCGAAGTGAACAATGTATCCGCCATAGCGGCGCGTGTTTCGATGCGTGAGCTGCACCATCGAGGCGAACATACCCTGGCCGGTATGACCCGAGATGACGCGGCTGCCGCGCACGAATTCCGAGCCGACCGTGAGCGTCACCAGCGCTGCAAGCGCGATGGCTACCAAGGAATAGAAATAAGAAACATCCTTCCAGGGTTTGAGGCCAAATGGTCCGCCCCAACTTTCCGGCGTCAGCATCAGGAACAACGCGACAACGACCGCGCCGACCGCTGGCCAGAAGAAATTGCGCTTCAGGCTTTCGAAGGACGTCTTGCGCCACGCCAGCAGCGGCCCCAGCGCAGTAAGAATTAAAAGCAGCAACGCAACAGGGATGGCTACGCGGTTGTAAAACGGAGCGCCGACCGTGACCTTATTCCCCTGCACGAGTTCCGAAATCTTCGGGAACCACGTCCCCCAAAGCACAGTAAAGCAGGCCAGCAACAAAAGAAGATTGTTGAACAGGAAACTCGATTCGCGTGAAACCAGCGACTCGAGTTTGTGCTCGCTGCGCAGATGAGATTTATTCTTGAAAAAGAAAAACAGAAACGCGACTAGGGTAATACCCAGAAACCACGCGAACCAGTCGCCAATAGAAGACTGAGCGAAGGCATGAACCGAGCTGATGATTCCGCTGCGCGTAAGAAACGTCCCCAGAATCGCCAGCCAGAATGTGGCGAACACCAGCCACATGTTCCAGACCTTCAACATGCCGCGTTTTTCCTGCATCATCACCGAGTGCAGAAATGCCGTGCCGGTGAGCCACGGCATCAGCGAAGCATTTTCCACCGGATCCCATCCCCAGTACCCGCCCCAGCCGAGCACGGAATACGCCCAGTGCGCGCCAAGAAAAATGCCGCACGTCAAAAATCCCCACGTGACCATGGTCCAGCGGCGCGTGATGTGGATCCACTTTTCGCCGGGATACTTCATGATCAGCGCGCCCAGCGCAAACGCAAATGGCACGGTAAAGCCGACGTAGCCCAGATAGAGCATGGGCGGATGGATCACCATCTCGGGATATTGCAGAAGCGGATTGAGCCCGCTGCCCTCGGTCGGAATCGTGCCCTGCATCAAGCCGAAAGGGTTGGCGGCAAAATTCACCAGCAGCAGAAAGAAGATTTGCACGCCCGCCAGCACAACCGAGGCATAAGCAAATAGTCGAGGATCGGTCTTATAGCGCAGCCGCAACACGAACCCATAAGCCGCCAGCAGCAAAGACCAGAACAGCAGCGAGCCTTCCTGCCCCGACCACAACGTCGCAAACTTGTAAGGTCCAGGAAGATCGCGGTTGCTGTGATGAAAAATGTAAGCGATCGAGAAATCGTTTTGAAACGCGCAGACAACCAGAACAACCGCGGCGAGAAAGACTGCGACAAAGGTCGCGATGCCCGAGCGGCGTGCCGTCTCGCCCAGCCGCTCCGATCCGCCAACCTGGTTCTGACGCAGCAGCGCAAACGCTCCCGCGCAGAAACAATACAAGCTCAGTGCCAGCGCGAGGAGAAGAGCGAAACTACCAATTTCCGCCATGGGGGAGGTCCCTGAGTATTTTTTCAGAAACCTCCCGCCGAGGCAACGGTTAGCGGTTGTTTATTACGCAATCCGAACAGTGGCGGCGGGCAAGCGAGGCGCCAAACAAGGAAATCATGCCCGTAGGCGGATCGCAAATGGCGGACAAGGCTGTCCGCCGCATGATCCTACGCACTATGTTGACGATAGCGCTGGAGAACTTCGCTTTCCGCGACCAGCCAGTCTTCGGTTTCGTGTCCCGAGGTAAATCCGCGGCGCTCGGCAAGTTCATACGCGCGGCGGCGGATTTCTTCTTCCATGTTAATGGGCATGACGGTGGCTCGCGATTCCATCTTCACCATCGACAGTTTCACCCCTTCACGGGCTCCGTTCATCTTCGCGGGCTGGCTTGGCTCAGCCTTCGGGGCTGCGAATGCCGGGGCTGCCACGTTGTTTTCTGGAATTGCATTGTTGGTTAGAGTTTCATCTTTCCGCTTGTTTATGCTGGGATTTTTCGTTTTCGCCATAATTGGATACTCCTTACAAATACCTAAATTTAGGAATGAAGTGATTTGTTGATGGATGAATGACATACACGTCACCGTGCCAATGGCCACTCAACGGTTTAGTTTTTTCAGCAGAGTTATTACTCTTAATATATCGCGAAAGCGCCCCGATGAAAATAGTTGAGAATGAAAAAACGCAGGCAAAAGGCTGCTGGGACAAACTCAATAAACAGATGACAGCAGCAAATCGGGAACCGCCGCATGGGCCGCGCGAAGAGCCATCTATCAGCAAATTCGTTTGCTATAATCGATCTCTGCCCGGATGGCGCTATCGTCTAGGGGTTAGGACGGAAGATTCTCAATCTTCAAACACGGGTTCGATTCCCGTTAGCGCTACCAATCCACTCCCGCCATCACCGGAGGATCTCGATAACTGTCGTATTTCACGTTGCGGGTCGCCATTTGGCACAAAATAGCTAAGAAACACCTGGACGATGGCATCGATTGATGTCTTGGTAGCAGCCTCAGACGCGGGCTTTATGTCGACACCCACAATCTTCCCTTTGGCGTCCACGTCAATAACCGCGCCTTCCTGAATCTCCCGGGAATCCACGCCAGGCCGCGAGTTCAGATCGATGTACACCGAATCGGTTTCGTGATCGTAATTGAGTTTCATAATCGATTCCGTTACGGTCCTCGGCGTTTGGTATGCCGATGTCATGAAACACATTGCCGATTCCCACTTCATATCGCTTCTTGCTCACGAGTTAGCCATGAACGACCATGGGGGAACGTTGGCAATACATCTGCTCTCTATGCGGGCCTACTCGTAGCGCAGGCTTTCCACGGGATCGAGTTGCGCGGCACGGGCGGCGGGGACGGTGCCGAAGATGATGCCGACGATGGAGGAGACTACGATGGCAATAATTGCGGAGAGGCCGGAGATTGGGATGTGGTAGTCGGTGAAGAAGCGGACGGAGTAAGGCAAGGCGTAGCCGATGACGATGCCGGCGAAGCCTCCGATGAGGGAGATGAGAACGGCTTCGGCGAGAAACTGGAAGCGGATTTCGCGGTTGGTGGCTCCGATGGCTTTGCGCACGCCGATCTCGCGGATGCGCGATGTGACGGTGGCCAGCATGATGTTCATAATGCCGATGCCGCTGACCACCAAGGTCACCATCGACACGAGCAACAGAACCCAGGTCAGGCCGGTGGCGATGCGGTCCATCATGGCTAGGACTGCGGTGAGGTTCTGCACGTTGTAGACCGATTCGGGGCGGTGGCGCGATTGCAAGACGCGCTTGATCTCTGATGTGGCGGGCGGCACCATGGCGGCGTCGGCCATGGAAAAGTAAGCGAGCTTGAGCGTAGGAACTTCCATGAAGTAGCGGCTCACGGAATAGGGGATCAGCAGAGTGTTGTCTTCGATTTCAGTTTGGCCGAAGGTTTCGACGCGCTCGCGGAAGGTTCCGATGACGGTGAAAGGAAGCCCGGTGAGTTTGATGAGCTTGCCGACGGCGGCGTTGGTTGAGCCATAGAACTGGATCGCCATCTTATCTGTGATGACGGCGACTTTGTTGTGCGCCATGGAATCTTCCTGATCGAAGAAGCGGCCGGTGGGAATGACGAGGTTGCGCACGCGCAAATATTCGGGAGAGACACCGAGGATGGTGACGTCTTTTTCTTTGCCGTTGCCGGCGGGGATGCGGTCTGAGAGCTGCACGATTGGAGACGAGGCAACGATGCCGGGAACCTGCTCGCGGACGGCGTCGAGGTCTTCAATGGTCAGGGGGTCGGGCGTGGAACTGCTGATGTGCTGCGCGCCGCCCTGGTATTCTGCCCAGATCTCGTTGGTGCCGATGGACTGGATCTGGCTGAGGGCATATTGACGTCCGGTCATGCCGATGGTGACGACGAGAATCAGCGAAGCCGTGCCGATCACCATGCCCAGAGCGGTTAGAATAAAGCGCACTTTGTTGCTGCAAAACGTCTCGTAGGCAAAGTTGAGCATCTCGCCGATGGCCATGTCGGGCCGGAGACGGGAGCGGGCTGGGGCGGCAACGGACATTTGTTGGTTAGATGCTACACCCAGAGGGGCGACATCTGAACGCCGGGTGCGGGTTTTGGGGCCGGACAGAATCGGGGAAGAATAATTCAAACCGTAAAATATCGGGCCTGCGCGGGATTGTTGGGTTTAACGGCGGCGGCTTTGCTAGTGCATGGGTACCATCCTTACGCGGAAGATGCGGAAATTTACCTGCCCGGCGTGGAGAGATTTCTGAACCCGCAGCTGTTTCCGGCGGGCCGCGAGTTTTTTGCGTCGCACGCCAGCCTTACGTTTTTCCCTAACTTGATTGCGCTTTCGCTGCGAGTTTCGCACTTGCCGGTTGCGGCCGGGATTTTTGTGTGGCATGTGGCGTCGATGTTTCTGCTGCTGCTGGCGTGTTGGGAGCTGGGCGGGATTCTTTTTTCCGACGTTCGGGCGAGATGGGCGGGAGTTTGCTTAGTGGCGGCGCTGCTTACGATTCCGGTCGCTGGAACGGCTCTTTACATCATGGACCAGTATTTAAACCCGCGGAATCTGGCGGCATTCTGCGCGGTGTTTGCCGTGGCGCGGTGTCTGGAAAAAAAATATGTGCGCGCGGTGTTGTGGCTGGTGTTTGCGGCGAGCGTGCATCCGTTGATGGCGGCGTTTGCGTTTTCTTTTTGTGCTTTGTTATGGGTGATGGACTTGGCCGAGAACCGTCGCGGGGATTTGCCGAAGGCGGCGACCGGAGTTGGCTTAGTTTTGCCTTTTGGTATTTCGTTGGATCCTCCGACCTCGCCGGCGTATCACCGGGCTGCCTTGCAACACGGATTTCATTACATCCAGCGGTGGGAGTGGTACGAGTGGCTGGGAATCGTGGCGCCGATTGCGCTGCTGTGGTGGTTTCATCGCATCGCGGTTAATCAGGAGCGAAAGGCGCTTGCGCGGTTATGCAAGGCTCTCGTAATTTATGGAGCAATTTATTTTGTTGCCGCGCTGGTGGTCGATCTTCCGCCGCAGTTTGAGAGCCTGGCGCGGCTGCAACCGCTGCGCAGTTTGCATCTGATGTACATGCTGTTGTTCGTGGTCATCGGAGGATTGGGGGCAGAATACGTTTTGAAGAATCGAGTTTGGCGCTGGCTGGCTTTGTTCGTGCCTTTGGGCGCGGGAATGTTGATGGCGCAGCGGGAACTGTTTCCGCAGAGCTTTCATATTGAGTGGCCGGGAGTTGCGCCAAGAAATCCGTGGGCGCAGGCGTTTGTTTGGATACGCGGCAACACTCCGGTGGATGCGGTCTTTGCGATGGATCCACGCTTTATGCAACTGCCGGGAGAAGATGAAATTGGGTTTCGCTGTCTGGCCCAGAGAAGCCGTTTGGCCGATGACACCAAAGACAGCGGCGCAGTCAGTATGTTTCCTCCGCTGGCGGAGCAGTGGTGGAGCGAAGTACAGGCGCAAAGTCCGTGGAGTAGTTTCGCGGCGGCTGACTTTGAGCATCTGAAGAGTAAGTACGGCGTGAGTTGGATTGTTACGCAGAAGCCGGTCGCGGGGATTGAGTGTCCTTATGAGAATTCAGTTGTGCGGGTCTGCCAATTGCCATGAGTTCAGCGGTCTCGGCGGCTAAATCAGGTACAATCTTAAAGGCGTTCCAGGAGATTTCGGCTAATGTCTAGTGCGCAAGCGATTCAGGCAGTCCGGCTGTTTCCCTACGAGAAGTGGGATGACGCTGTGCCTGCACTGGCCAAACAATATCGCGAGAACTGGCCTTGCCCGCACATTTTGCTCGAGGATTTTCTCGATTCGGATACAGCGCTTGCGATGGCCGAGGAATTCCCCAGAGCGGGCAGCGAGGCCTGGACGCAGTACAAACATGCGAACGAAAACAAGCTGGGCATGGCGAAGCGGGAGTTGTTTCCTCCGACCCTGCGGGCAGTTACTGAGGAATTGAACTCGCCGGAGTTTGTGGCGTGGATCTCCGAGGTGACGGGCATTCCCGGATTGATTTCCGATCCCATGCTGGAGGGCGGAGGACTGCATCAATCCGGTCGCGGCGGCTATTTGAACGTGCATACGGATTTTTCCATGCACCACTTTCATACGAATTGGCACAGGCGGGTGAATCTGATTGTGTATCTGAATCCTGCGTGGCACGAAGAATGGGGCGGCGCGATTGAGCTGTGGGAGCCGAAGATGGCGCGGTGCGGCGCGAAGTATCAGCCGCTGCTCAATCATGCGCTTATCTTTACTACGGATGAACGATCGCTGCATGGGTTTCCTGATTCGCTGACTTGCCCGGAAGGTCAAACTCGCAAGAGCCTTGCGCTTTATTACTACACAGTCGAGTCCGGCGCGAAAATTACGGCGCACTCCACGGATTATTTTGCGCGTCCGCAGGATGGCTGGGCCAAGACGGCGATGATCTGGCTGGATAAGAAAGCAGTGGATTTTTATTCGCGAGCCAAGGCGAGATTTGGGTTCTCCGACGAATTCGCCAGCAGGGTGCTGGGATGGTGGTCGCGGAAGTGAGATCGGCTTCCGGCTTTCGCGCGCCGGCTTTCGGAAGCCAGGAGCCAAGAATCTTTAAACACAGCGAGCACAGGGGGACACGAAGGAATCCCGTCTTCCTCTTGTGTTCTTTATTGTTTTCAGGGCTACGCTGGGCGGGCGGTTTCGGGTTGACGGGCGTAATAGGTTGCGGTGGGTCCGGATTCCAGTTTGCGGCCTTGCGGACTGAACCGTCGTAGATGTACGACCCCCGCTTTCTGCAAAGCAAACTGCAGCGTTGTGGCCAGGACTCCGAAGCCGTACTTCACGCTGCGGCGGAAGTTGATCGACGACGCTTCTTCGAAATACTTCGTTGGGCAGGAAACTTCTCCGATGCGGAAGCCGAAGTAGACGCACTGCGCGAGGATTTGATTGTCGAAGACGAAGTCGTCGGAGTTTTCGAGCAGCGGAAGTTGGGTGAGGGCTTTGCGGCTGAAGGCGCGGTATCCGGTGTGATATTCGGAAAGCTTGACCCGCAGGAACAGATTCTCGAACGCGGTTAATAAGCGATTAGCAACGTATTTGTAGAACGGCATGCCGCCGCGCAAAGCCGTCCCGCCGATGATGCGCGATCCTAAAACCACATCGTAAATATCATAGGCCACCATGCTGGCGAGAGCCGTCACCAGCAGCGGCGTGTATTGGTAATCCGGGTGCAGCATGATGATGACGTCGGCTCCGGCGGCCAAGGCTTCGCGATAGCAGGTTTGCTGATTGCGCCCGTAGCCGTAGTTGCGATCGTGCTGGAAGACCTGCAACCCCATGCGGCGAGCGAGTTCCACAGTTTTATCCGAACTGCGATCATCCACAAGAATTCGAATATCGACCTGTTCCGGGAGTTCGCCGACGGTGACGGCAAGGGTCTTTTCCGCGTTGTAGGCGGGCATGACGACCGCGATGCGTTTGCCGTTAATCATGAGGCGCTTCTTACTCGCCGGTTGGGATGCTGAGAAATCTGCGTCTTTAATGATACGCGAGGATACGCGAGATTTCGATCTTTCGCCCCCATCTTTGTAGGCTCGCGGTAGGGTCGCGAAAGCAACTGTGATACAAAAGCGCGGTGACGAAAGCCGCTATTACTGCGCCTCGCGGGGAATTAGTGCGTGCAATTGGGCGCTGGAGTCTCGCCGCTCTCTTCGTCAATTGCATCGTCGGCAGCGGAGTGTTCGGACTGCCTTCGGTCGTAGCCGCTGATGTGGGGCGAGCCAGCGTGGTCGCTGTGCTGGTGGCTGGCCTGGCTATGGCAGTCATCATGGCTTGCTTTGCCGAGGTGGCATCGTACTTCAGCGAGGCGGGCGGGCCTTACCTTTACGTGCGTACAGCTTTTGGGCGCTTGCTGGGCCTCGAAGTGGCGTGGCTGGTGTGGCTGGTTCGCCTTACAGCCTGCGCCGCGAACGTCAATTTGTTTGTGATCTACCTGGCGGAGTTCTGGCCTCGGTCCACGCAGACCGTGCCTCGGGTGATCTTGTTTACGCTGCTCGTCGGCATTTTGGCGGCAATCAATTATCGCGGCGTTCTGATCGCGACTAAATTGAACAACGTCTTCACGGTGGCGAAGTTGTTGCCGCTGGCTGCTATTGGCATGGGGGGTGCGGTTTACTTAATCGCAAAGCATAGCGTGATTCCTGCCGCTGGCGGACCCGTGGCGGCGAGTTCATGGTCTCACGCGGTCGTGCTCTTGATCTTTGCTTATGGCGGATTTGAGGCGGCACTGATTTCAAGCGGTGAAGCACGCGACCCGAAGCGGGATGTTGCGTTCGGATTGTTTGCGGCCCTGGCGACCTGTACTGCGATTTACGCTTTGATTCAGTGGGTGGTGGTCGGAGTGCTGCCAGATCCAGGCCACAGTTCGCGGCCCCTTGCCGACGTGGCGCGTATCGTCATGGGACACGGTGGAGCGTGGTTGATTGCGGTGGGCGCGCTGGTGTCCGTTTACGGTTATCTCAGCGGCAACATGCTGGCGACGCCGCGGATTACGTTTGCCCTGGCCGAAGCGGGAGATTTCCCTTCGCTGTTTGCGGCGGTGCATCCGCGCTTCCGCACGCCCTATGTTTCGATTCTGGTCTTTGGAGTGCTCGTCTGGATACTGGCGCAGTTTGGCAGCTTTGCGGGCAACGCTACGCTTTCGGCGGGAGCGAGGCTGTTTTACTACGTACTGGTTTGCGCGGCGCTGCCGGTGTTGCGCAGAAAACAACCGGGCGCGGCATTGTATCGCGCGCCTGGCGGGTTGATTCTTGCGGGTTTAGGCGTGCTCATTTGTCTGGGGCTTTTGACAAGAATCGATTTCAGCAAGTCGCTGATTCTGGCGGCGACCATGGTTGCTGCGTTCGTGAACTGGGTGGTAGTGCGGAGGAACAAGGTTTCAAAGTAACCTTCATTTCATTCCGCACCAATCTTGCTTTTGTCTGCATTTCTCATCACTTCCTAGTCAAACGTTCTAGTGTCTCGCGACGCCCGCACGGTTTTCCAACTGCAACAGCGCCTTTTTCCGCTCGATACCCCAGCGATAGCCGCCCATGCTGCCGTCTTCGCGGACCACGCGATGGCAGGGAATGGCAACTGCGACCGGATTCGTGGCGCAGGCGCGGGCTACGGCTCGCGTTGCGGTGGGCTGACCGATGGCCTTAGCTACCTGGCTATACGATTTTGTTGAACCGAAGGGGATCGACTGCAGGTAGGTCCAGACGCGGCGCTGGAAGGCGGTGGCGCGAATGTCGAGGGGAAGCGAGGAGTCGCCGTGCTGGCCGCGCATCTGGTGCAGCAGCGAAGTGATCCAGGGCTTCAGATTGCCGTCGTCTGGTTTTCTCTGGGCGAAGGGGAATTCGCGCTTGAGGCCTTCGAGCAGTTCGTCATCGGATTTTGCAAATTGAATTGCACAAATCCCTTTCTCCGTGGCGGCAATCATCATGCGGCCCAAAGGCGAGTCAGCCATCGTATATCGAATGGTTGCTGCGATCGCTCCGCGGCGGTATTTGTCGGGCGTCATGCCGAGCTGCGAGGCGGTGCGCTCGTACAGGCGGCTGCTGGAACCGTAGCCGGCGTCGTACATGGCGCGGGTGACCGAGTCCCCGGATTGCAGGTTGTGCTTGAGTAAGTGCAGGCGGCGCGAGTCGGCGTACTCACGGGGCGTGATCCCCAGGGCAGCCTTGAACCGCCGCTGCAGATGAAAAGGGCTTTGATGAAATTCGTGTCCCAGGCGCGCCAGCGTGAGCGGTTCATCCAGATGTTGCTCGATAAAGCGGCAAATGGACTTCACTTCGTCCAGCTGCGTGTTTCCGCTGAGCGACCGGGGGCGGCAACGGAGGCAGGCTCGATATCCGGCTTGTTCCGCCTGATCGGGATGGCGAAAGAACGCCACGTTTTCGCGGCGCGGGCGGCGCGCTGGGCACGAAGGCCGGCAATAGATGCCGGTGCTGGAGACGGCGAAGACGAACGTGCCGTCGTGTGTTGCGTCGCGGTTGAGGACTGCAGACCAGAGCCGATCGTCTTGATCGGTTGATCGGGCTGCCGTATTGGCTTGCGGACTCTTCACTTCGTTTAGCGTTTCCATTGGGAGTATGGCATTGGTTGTCATGGTAGGAAAAGCTTACGGCGAGGAGAAACAGCGGACTATCCGAATCTTGCGGGCAAAGCAAGTTTGTGGGTAAGGGAGCATTCAGCAAGTAGCAATCAGCATTCAGCGATCGAGTTGGGAGGCTGGCGAGGCAATCACATGCTAGCGCAGAATTCGCGGTTCGACAGATTGCATCTGGAAAGCGAAACCGCTAGAGTTCTTCGGGGCGTTTACTATTTTCATCACGAATCGAGGAAAAATGAGGAAGCTAGACGTTGCGGTTCTGGGCTCGCTTGTCTTGGTGTTTCTGGGATCGCTGGTAGCGCAGCAAGGGGACAAGCATTTGATGAGCGCCGACGAACTGAAGAAAGTTGTTCCCGCCGAGTATTTCTATCGCGGGCAAAAAGCTCCTACACAGCTTCGTAATGCAGCCGGATTTCAGCGCGCGGATGGCAAGATGACTTTCGCGGCGCTGGTGGACGCTTCGGGATACTCGACGGCGATTCAACAGAAGTATCAGGGAATGCTGATTACCGAGGGGAAAATCAGTATTGGCGGATCGGAATTGTCTCCCGGCGAGTACGGTTTTGGCTTTGCCGGCGACGGGAAGTTCGTAGTGATGAACGTGGCGAACGAGGATGTATTGAGTGTGTCGTACGAGACCGATTCTAAATTGCAGCGTGCGGTGCCGCTTAAGATGGTCGAAGACGGCGAGGGCTACAAGTTGTATGCGGGAAAGAAATGGGTGACGGTGAAGCCCGAATAGGGGCAGTCGTTAGTCCTTGGTCGTTTGTCGCTGATCGTTTGCCCTTGCGTTCGGTACCCCTTTAGTGCGCCAGCGGCTGAAACGGGCCCAGCAGCGTAGTCATTCCTGAGCGTTTGCGCAATTCGATCAACAAGGCGCTGGCGGCGTTTTGATACGTTTTGCTGGGGTCCGAAGGATCGGCCCACACGGCGTCATAGATGATCTGTGCGGCTTCTTTCAATTCAATGTGCAGGGCCGCTTCGTAGACGTCAAGGCGCTCCTGTATCCGGTCGTAGCATGGCTTGCAGACTTCGGCGCTCTCCGGCTCGCCGGAGTGGTGCTCGCCCAGGACACAAGTGGAGGGCGGCGCGTCGACGACTTCAGCGTGCGCCGTGAAAAGCTGAGATTTGAACTGGCGCAAGAATTCCTCGCGCTCCTGCTCTACTATCGCGGTATCGGGAACCGCTTCTACCGCGGGCTGCACCATCTTTGGAGTCACTTTCGGGGCAACTGGAGAAACACGTTCGGTGCTGTGGCACGTCGGGCAGATGTCGACATCAGCCGGGTAGTAGAGATGGCACTTGGAACAGGGCAATCCGTAATGTGACGATTTGCGGGTGTTTTCGGGGATTGGGCTCGGCGCCGTCGCCGGGTCCATGCGGCGAACGCCAGGATCCTGTTGCAAAACGGCGCTCGCAGATTTACTTGCTGAATTGGATTGTTGTTGCGATCGAGATAAATCCATTTGGCCAGTCCCCCGATACTTTGCTTCAGATTCCGTTGCGCTTTGTGATAACTGCCGCCCAGCCTCGCTGTATTTCGCCCAGTTTATTCAGGCCGGGCTATTTCCCCGAGCACCAGTAGTACAACCAACACCATGGCCGACCGTTCAGTCCGCAGCCTGCCAGTTTCTATGTCATTGCTCTCAAATAGTTGCGGGTACTCAAGCCTTAAAACTCTTCAATTCCCTTAACGGGAATTCGTTTCTTTCATCAGTTTCATCAGTTCATCCCGGCGCGCGCGGTACTGCGGGCGATCGGGGGCCATGCGATAGGCCAGTTCCAATTCCGAGAGAGCTTCTTCGTACCGGTCCAGGCTCATTAAGCAGGCAGCGAGAGAATAGTGGTTGTCGGCGGAAGAGTTCAGCCGCAGAGCCTCGCGAAATTCCCTTTCGGCCGTGTGCAGTTGTCCCTGCTGAAATAAAACGGTACCCAAGAAATGGTGTGCGACATCGGAATCAGGGTTGAGGGAAACGGCGAGCCGGAACTCGTGCAAAGCGTCTTCTGGTTTGTTATCCAGCAACAGGGCCTGGCCCAGACGCCGGTGTTCTGCCGATCCTGTGGGATTCAGAAGCAGCGCACGTTGCAACTCGGCAACTGCTCCATCGTAATTTTTCTGCGCCATGTAAGCGCTGGCCAGGCAACCGTGGCCCTGTGCCCACTCGGGCTGTTCCCGGTAAAGTTTGTGCAATTCGGAGATGGCGGAGTTATAGTCGCCGAGATCGCAATAGGTGTTTGCTAAATTGTTGCGAACCGAGGGTTCGCCGGGAGCGATGCGGAGAGCCTCACGATATTCCGCGACCGCCTGACTCAAATTGCCCTCTTCATGCAGCATCAGAGCCAGGTTCGAGTGCGCTTCCCAGAAAGCCGGACGCAATTGGATGGCGTGGTCGTAGGCGGCCTTGGCGGCGGGAATATTGCCGTCGGCGTGGAGCGCGATGCCCATGTCGTAATAGGTGTCAGCGTTGCCGGGATCGCGCGTCAGCGATTCGGCAAAGGCGTGGACGGCGGCCCGATATTGTCCGTTTGAATAGAGAGCAAGACCCAGGTACTGATAGCCTTCCGAATTCTCGGGATCCATGCTGAGCGCGGTTCGCGCTTCCGCAATCGCATTGGGACCGTCGTCGAGGCGATAGAAGATGTAGGCGAAGTTTGTGTGATTCTCGGGCAGGTCTGGTATGAGCCGCGCGGCGGCGGTCATTTCATCGAATGCGTCATCCCATTGCTCCTGCTGGCGCAGCATCGCGCTAAGAGCGAAGTGAAGCGCCGCATTTTCCGGATCGCTAAGGACAGCCGGCCGCAGCAGCAATTCAGCCTCGTGCCATTGCTGATTCCGGGCGGCGGCTGACGCTTTCAACACTGCAGTGGGAATCGTTTGCGCCGTCGGCGCTGTGGCTGGTTGTTTCTGTGCCGCCAGGATATGGATCAAATTTTGGTCAGCGCCTGCCGATTCCACCTGGCGCAGTTGTTCGGGTGTGAGCGTGTAGGCGAGGCCCTGATTGTTCACGATGCGGGCGAGGCGAGCGTTGGAGATGCCTCCAGTCAGCCACGCGACAATTTGTGTCGCATCCACGGGGGCTGCGAGTGACGGCTTGGCCGACACCGCCGCCAGAACAACTATGAAAATCAGCCAATGCCTAAGCTTCACCTGGACTCTCCCACCCTGGACTCTCCGATTCAAAACTCTGCAATTCTGGAACTCTGGGTTGCCTTGCTGGACGCGTGGTTTGAGGCCACAACCTCAAATCAATACACCGAACATAGAACGGCGGCGGGGGTGCAGGTAAGGTCACGGAGGTAACCACCGATGGAATCGAAGGTGGAACGCGCACGGCGGCGGGAGGGCGTTCCAGGGACACAGAGGGCAAACGCAAACATCGTGAGGCAGGGTTTGACTTGCCCAAGGCGCACCGGTACGGTGTAAACTAGTGCTTGCCGTGCCACTGTGGAGGTTCTGATGTTAGAAGGCTTGTTTCAACCGATGCACCTGCTGGTGATATTTTTCATTGCCTTGCTGGTGTTCGGTCCCAAGAAATTGCCGGAGCTCGGAAAGGGTCTGGGCGAGGGGATTCGCGCGTTGAAAGACGGGATGAAAGATGGCATGAAAGATAGTCCTCAAACCCAGGCGTCGACCGAGCCGAGCAAGAGTCCTGAAAACAAAGGCTGAACAACCTGTGTTTAGCAGGGGCTGTGAGTTCCGTACCCTGCCAAGCCAGTCCTGCGCCTGGATGCACTGCTGAATCTTTTCACTTATTGAACCTCACGTCGCTGGAGTTCAGGCGATTTCCGGGCCTTTTGTCCAAATTTTGCTCGATTTCCCAGGAGGAATTCTCTGTGCTGCGCAAGATGTCTTACCTTCTCATTCTCACCGTTATGTCCGGTCTGGCCCTGGCGGATCAAGTCACTCTAAAAAATGGGGATAAATTTACCGGCAAAATCGTGAAGTCGGACGGCAAGACGCTGGTGCTGCATACTGACGCGGCCGGCGACGTCACGATCAATTTCGACGCCATTCAGCAAATCTCTACCGACGAGAATTTGCACGTCGGACTGAAAGATGGAAAGACCGCTGTCGGACCTGTCACCACCAGCGACGGCAGGCTGGAAGTGGCCACGAAAAATGGCAATGTCGAAGCCCCCACGACGGACGTGACAGTTATTCGCAACGATGCCGAGCAGGCTGCCTATGACAAGTCACTGCATCCGGGACTTCTGCAGGGATGGAACGGCGGGATCAACGTGGGATTCTCTGTTGCGCGCGGAAATAGCGAGACGGAAAATCTGGCGCTGGCTTTCACCGCCGCCCACCCGACGCTCAACGACAAGATCACGTTGTATGCAAACATCCTGGATACGACTAACGATTTGGCGAGCCCAAGCGTGGTTGCGAGTTTGGAGCAGGGCGGAATCCGCTACGACCGCAACCTCAATCCGAAGGCGTTCGCCTTTGTGGGCGCAGACTTCATGGCGAATGAGTTGCAGGATCTCGACCTGCGCGGAGTCTATGGCGGCGGCATTGGATATCACGCGATCAAGTCCGACAAGACGACTCTGGATATTCTTGGCGGTCTGAATTACACCCATGAAACATATTCGAACGGTCCACTAGTGACGCCGCCGACGGTTCCACCAACATTTGAGTCATATGGAGTGACCAACAGATTTGTGGCCCTTACCATGGGCGAAGAGTTGATGCACAAAGCAGGCGCGAGTACGGTGATCACCGAGAGCTTTTATTTTTACCCGGATTTGCAGGACTTCAGCAATTACCGGGGAACTTTTGCACTGGGGACGGTGACCAAGATCAGCAAATGGTTGGGCTGGCAAAACCAGTTCAGTGACATCTATGTTTCCGACCCGCCGGAAAGCGCCAAGAAGAATGACCTGATCTTCACGACGGGGCTCAATATTTCGTTTGCGCACTAGAAATCCAGTGAACTAATAGGGATTCGCGCTCAGGGCATTTCCTTGAGCGCGATTTTTCTTTGCGTCGGTTCCGCTGCGCTAACGAAGACTTGGCAAAGGAGTCTACTACCGCGTAGAGTACTACCGTCCCGTGAAATCTCAGTTCCCTCAAAACAGGAGTCCGCTGCCATGCGTCACGTCGTGACTGTGCTGATTGCAATGGTATGTCTGGGAGCGCTTGCTCAATCTCAGACTGCCGAAGAGTTGATCGAAAAAAACATTCAGACCAAGGGCGGGATCGAGAAGATCAAGGCGATCAAGAATGTGCGCATGACCGGCAAACTCGCCGCTGGTGGCGGCTTTACCGCCGTTGTTGGGCAGGAGAACGCGCGACCGGATCAAGTGCGCGAGACTTTTTCATTGCAAGGCATGACGGCGATCCAGGCATACGACGGGTCGACGGGATGGCAAGTCCAGCCTTTTGGCGGGCACAAAGATCCGGAACTGATGGGCGAAGACGATCTTCGCGACCTGTTGCTCGACGCCGACTTTGACGGCCCGCTGGTGGACTACAAAGAAAAAGGTAACACGGTCGAATTCCTGGGACACGACGTTGTGGATGGCGACGATGTTCTGAGACTGAAGGTGACACTGAAGGACGGAGATATCATCTACTACTATCTCGACCCCGACACCTTTCTCGAGATCCGCAAGGAAGTCCAGGAATTCATTCGCGGCTCGGTTCGCGATCACATCATCAACGTGGGTTCATACAAGCCGGTGGCGGGAGTGATGTATCCGTTTTCCATCTCGCAAGGCTCGAAGAGCAATCCGGACTCTCAGACCACGACAATCGAGAAGATGGAAGCGAATGTCGATATTCCAGAGACGGACTTTGCTTTGCCTGCGTCGCTGAAGCAGGCGGTGAAAACTGGCGCGGATAAGAAGTGACTATGGCACAGGTTTTGACCAATCGAAAAATTTCCCGAGTTGATGTGAACGTGCAGAGGACATTTCCCATGACAGAATTTGCATTTCAGCCCCTACGACGGAAGTTGAGCTGCCTTGCCGGCGCTATCTTGATGCTCGCAACTGCGTCTCTTTTTGCGCAGAGTACCTACAAGTTTGACGCGGCTACTGTGTCAGGTCTGCCGGCGCGAAATATAGGCTCGGCGATGATGAGCGGGCGCATCGCGGCGCTCGATGCGGTCGAGCAGGATGGGCGGATTACGGTTTTCGTGGGCGCGGCCAGCGGCGGAATATGGAAGTCGGTCAACGGCGGCACAACATACAAACCGGTCTTTGACCGCGAAGATGTGCAGTCGATCGGCGCGGTGGCGATTGATCCTTCGAATGCGAAGATCGTCTGGGTTGGAACCGGCGAAGCGTGGACGCGGAACAGTGTTTCCGTTGGCGATGGCGTTTACAAGTCGACCGATGGCGGCGAGAACTGGACCAACGTTGGACTGAAAGACAGCGAGCATATTGCCAGGATTCTGATCGATCCAACGGACGGAAACGATGTTCTAGTGTGCGCGACAGGGCATTTGTGGGACGACAACGACGAGCGCGGAGTCTTCAAGACGAAAGACGGCGGCAAGACGTGGAACAAAGTTCTGGCGGGAGCGAACGGTTCGAGCGGCTGCGGGCTGATAGCGATGTCGAAGCAAGAGCCGAAGACGATTTACGCCTCGATGTGGGATTTCCGGCGCCAGGGTTGGACGTTTCGATCCGGTGGCCCCGGCAGCGGTTTGTTCAAGTCGACCGATGGCGGGGATCACTGGAGCGAAATTAACGAGAGCAATGCCAAGGGCCTGCCGGAAAAACCCTGGGGCCGCGTGGCGGTCGCCGTTGCGCCATCGAAGCCGCAAGTCGTTTACGCCAACATCGAATCCAAGAAAAGCGCACTCTATCGCTCGGACGACGGCGGCGCGACTTGGGCTCGTCTCGATGCCAGCAATTACGTAATCTGGCGGCCGTTTTATTTCGGCAACCTGATTGTCGATCCGAAAGACGAAAACAAGATTTTCAAGCCGGACCTTATCTTGCTGCTCAGCAATGACGGAGGAAGAAGCTTCAACAACGTTTCTGGCGGCGCGCACGGAGATTTTCACGACGTTTGGATCAATCCCAAGAATCCGAACGTTGTGATTTCCGGAGACGATGGCGGCTTGTGGCGAAGCGAAGACGGCGGCAACCGCTGGAAACATCAGCTTAACCTTCCGGTATCGCAGTTTTATCACGTCAGCACAGACAACTCCGATCCCTACCATGTATATGGAGGGTTGCAGGACAACAGCGCGTGGGTGGGCGATTCATCTTATCCGGGCGGTGTCAGTAATTCGCGCTGGGAAAACATGTTTGGCGGCGACGGCTTTTGGATGTTCGAAGACACCGCCGACCCTGACTATATCTATGCGGAAGCTCAGGGCGGAGAGATTGGCCGGGTCAATCGCCATACGCTCGAGACTCGTTCAGTCAAACCGTTTCCCAACTACGGCGAGAAAAAGCTGCGCTTTAACTGGAATACGCCGATCCACATGAGTCCGAACGAAAAGGGCACGCTCTATATCGGATCTCAATTTCTGTTTCGCTCGCGGGATCATGGGCAGTCGTGGGAACGCATTTCTCCCGATCTGTCAACCAACGACCCGGAAAAGCAAAAGCAGGAAGAGTCAGGCGGGGTGACGGTCGATAATTCCTCGGCAGAGATGCACACGACGATTTACTCCATATCGGAATCGCCGAAGAATGGCCAGATCATCTGGGTAGGAACGGATGACGGCAACGTTCAGATTACGCGCGATGGCGCGAAGACATGGAGCAATGTCGTAGGCAACATCAACGGTCTGGCGAAGAACTCATGGGTTTCTACGATCGAGGCCAGCCGCTTTGATGAAGGTACAGGCTATGCAACCTTCGACCGGCACAACTTTGGCGACATGCGGCCTTACGCCTATAAAACGATGGACTACGGCAAAACATGGACGGCTTTGCCGGTGCAGGAATCTGGCGTGCGCGGTTATGCGCATGTCATTAAGGAAGACACGGTCGATCCCAAACTGTTGTTCATCGGCACGGAATTCGGATTGTGGATTTCGGTCGATGGCGGGCAACGCTGGGCGCAATATCGAGGATCGGATTTTCCGGCCGTCGCGGTGCGCGATATTGTCGTGCATCCGCGGGAAGGCGATTTGGTGCTCGCGACCCACGGACGTGGCATCTGGATCATCGACGATATTTCGCCGTTGCGCTCGCTCACTCCGGACCTGATGTCGAAGGAAGCGGTCTTGATTCCCGGAAGGCCTGCCATGCAGTACTTTGAAACCAATGGCGGGTGGGCTGAGGGCGACGAATCGTTCACGGGACGCAGCCGTCCGTCGGCCGCTCAGATTACTTACTATCAAAAGAGCCGGCACATTTTTGGCGACCTCAAAATCGAAATTCTCGATGCGAACGGCAAGTTAGTTGACACCGTCGCCGGCAGCAAGCATCGTGGCCTGAACCGCGCCAGTTGGTCGATGCGCCTGAAAGCTCCCGCTGTGGCTCCCGCTGCACAGGCTCTTGGTGCGGCTGCTGCGGGTCCCCGCGTGCTCCCAGGCACTTATACGGTGAAGATGACGAAGGGCGAGCACGTTTATACGGAAACCCTGAACGTCGGGCTCGATCCCCGGGCAAAATACTCAGTCGAGGATCGCAAGGCGCAATTCGATCTCGACATGAAAGTGTATGGATTGCTGGAACACATGACGTGGTCGGTCGCGGCGATGGAGGGAGTACGCAACGCGGCGAATGAGCGAGCCGCAAAGGTTGCAGAGAAGGACGCGTTGCGGGCGCAGTTGCAACATCTGGCTGCGAGTTGTGAGGAGCTGAGATCGAAGATCGTCGCCACCAAGGAAGGCGGCATGATCACGGGCGAAGAGCGGATTCGCGAGCATCTCGGCGAACTTTATGGCGATGTTGACGGTTACGATGGGCGGCCGACGGACTATCAGGCAGCGCGGGCAGAATCTCTGGGCCACGAGCTGCAAGACGTGGTTGATGACTTTCAGAAGCTCACCGCGAAAGATTTGCCAGGCATCAACGCGTCGCTGAAAAAGAAGAAGCTCGAGGCAATCGCGGTGCTCACCGAAGCCGAGTGGCAGAAAAAGAAAGAAGCGGAATCTTCCGCCGGCGCGGGCATGGCCACCGTCGATGAAGACCGCGACCGGCGTCGAGGAGAACGGGACTGAGAGGGCCAGCGCGCCGACCCTGTTATGGATCGACGCGAATTTTCGCCATCATGCCATTGTCTTCGTGAAACAGGACGTGGCAGTGATACACAAACGTGCCAGCGATATTAGGATCGCGAAAATCCATTCGCACGGTGACGCTGGGATAAGGTCCCTTGCCCGAGTAGAAAGGCACATTGACCGTGTCCTGCAGGGTAGGATTTGCGACGGCCACGCCGTTGATCGCCATGACCAAGAAGTGAATCTGGTGCATGTGGAAGGCGTGTTGCTCTCCGGTGTGATTCTCGATCGTCCAGTCTTCTACCGCTCCCGTGTTTGTAACGATGGCGGGCGGTTCATTCGAATTAAACAACTTTGGTTGCTGGCCTTTGACGGTGATAAAGAAGTTGACTGGAGGATTGGTGCCGAGAGCGGCTTCGGAGAAGTACAGGCTTCTGGTGGCCGTGGGTTTTATCGCAGCCAAACCGGAGAAACGTTGAGTCACTCGAACCGCTGGCGCAGACGGAACCACGGTCGCAGGTTGTGACGCCGTTGCCGTCGGAAGAATATCGGCAAGGACTTGCGGCACATTCGCATTGCCCACCGGCCCGGTATTGTAGCCAGCAGTGACGAAGGTGGCATTGGTGCTTCCCGCCGGCGGACCCGTCATGATGAATTCCGCGCGGCCTGCCGGAGGTACGGCAATGTCGGTGACCATGGGATCGCCGGTTACGGGGACGCCATCCATCGAAATCAACTCCAGCGTCTGAGCGGTAGTTCCGAACAGAACCTGCAAATCCAGGAAAGCTTGCGTGGATGCGTTAGCCACCCGCCAGAATTGCTTCTCTCCCGGGTTCGTCTGAATGATCGGTGAGGCTTCCGCCGGAAACGTAGCAGGCTGAAAGTTGACCGTGAGCTGGTACGCGCCCGGAATCCAGGAAAGAGGATTCAGAAACTGTTGCCGGATGACCAGCACTCGTTCCGTGAGACCGGACACTTGGGGCTTAATTTTTTCGATTCCACCGATGACGATCGCTCCCGCGGCTCCGCCATTAACTTGAAACGCGGTGTATCCGTGCGGGTGCGGATGGTACCAGTACAATCCCGGTGGCTCGTTGGCAGGAATCTGGATCTGATACTTGAATGGCGTGGTGCTGGGCTGAATGAGCGTGGTAATCACGTCGTCCTGGTGGCAGAGTGGTGGCACGTTCAGCCCGTGGAAGTGGAGATTCGTAGTGTTGAAGTTGACGATCTTACTCTGGCACGGGTCAGTCGACGCGGCGCCAGTGGTCGATCCCATGGATCCCATGTCATCCATGGAGTGATACTTCGTCTGTGCGATTGCGGCGGAAGGCGTGAAGTTGAGTTGATTGGTCAAATCCAGATTGAGCGTGTCGCCGGGATTAAGACGGAGGGTTGGAGCTTCGATGTTGCCGGTAGAGGTGGCGTAGTCGAAGCAGAAATGCGTATATCCGAGCGCGTCCACACCGTTGCGCTCGGTGAGTCCCAGTTGCAGAACGCCGTTCTGGCTGGAAAGGCTTAAGGCATCGGCGACGACAGTCCCGGGATTCGGCCGCACCGGGCAGTTCGGCAATTGCGCCGACGCGCTGAGAAACGCCAGCCCTACAATTTGAATTCCTAATGCCCACTTGGCAAACCTACGCATACCCGGCTCCTTGTGCTCGATGATTCTGACTTTGTTACAGGCCAAAAGCTTGAATGCGCCGCTCTAGAAAGAACGCGGCGGATAAACTCCAATTGACAGCAGAGAGGTTGAATCAGGGTCTACCACCGGCGATTTGGCCGCTTCCGTCAAAGTACATTTCCCGCTGCTGGAGGTCACACTGACGACGGCTATACCGGAGCTTGCGCCGAATTCCGGCAGGTAAAGCACCGACCCGGTGCCGGAAGGAAGCTCCGCGACCGGACTGGAAAGAAAATTCCAGTTATTGGCGAAGCCTTTGAGCTGCTTTGAGGTGCAGCCCGCGGTAACTTTTCCGGTGCTGCCATTGAAAAAAGCAGCGCTTACCGTGCCCGTAGCCGTGTTTGCAGTGTAGATGAGGGTTCCATCAGGACTAAGCAGAACACTGCTGGAATTTCCGGCCGTGGAGAAGTCATACAGAACCGTCTTCGTCAGCTTGCCGGAAGAGATGTCAGAAACCTCAATCGTGTCCGTGGTCGATTGGTCGCCAAAGATGGCGTAATGTCCGTCTTGTGTGATGTCGACGCCCTGCGGAAATCGGCTGGTAGTGTAGCCGGTTGCGTTCTGGAGATCATTGTTGGAGACAGGCACTCCGCCGGAGATGTTGAACGATCCAATTGAGCCATCGCCAAAAGTTGCGACCATCAGGTTGCCGTGCAACGCCATGCCCTTCAAGTTCCCCGCGTGCAAGCCAATCGGAGTAATGTCACTCAGGAACTGGAGCACGCAACCCGACCCAATGGCGTAGGTCGCCAGGGTTTGCGAGCTGGTGAAGTTGGCGTAGAGATATGAGCCATTGTTCGCCAGGCCGACACCGTTATCATGGCCCGAATCGTTGCTCCCGGCGGCAAAGTTGCCAATATCCTGTTGCGTATTGATGTCGACGGCGCTGACCTCATTGCTGCCGCCCAGCGAAATGTAGGCACAGGGGGTAGTCGTGTTGCTGAGCATGCTGACCCGATTCGCGGCAAAGTAGCCGCCACCAGAACCCGAGCCACCCAGATTCACCCGGTTCGGATTGGACAGGGCTCCGGCCGTTCCAATCGTAAAGAAAGTTCCAGAGCTCGGGAGCTGCCCGGCCAGATCGTCATTCGTAACCAGATAACTGGTTGTGGCGGCCGAAGGAACTGGAGGTTTCTCCGCCGCGATAGCGTTGGGCATTGCCATCAGCCCGAAGAATGCAATCAAAGTGAGTGCGGAAAGAATAGGCGAAGCTGGAGATAGTCTCATAGGCAAACTCTTTCAATGCTCGGGCAGGGGACTCTCGCACGCGCGGGTTGCTAATACGAGGTTGACCTAGGATTAATTGTCGTATGGCACTTGTCAAGGTGCAGGAAGTTGCAACCCCATAGTTCGACAGTATTATCGTTGGTAGGAGTTGTCCTCTCAGCGAGCAACGCGATTGTGAGCGGCCCTATGCTCCGATTCACGCTGGCTCTACGGTTAGCGCGGCTGCGATTTTCAAGTGACTGTGACCGCGGAATCAGTGTTCATAGCACAGATGCTCGATCCGTCGAGATCCTTTTCCGCTCATTCGGGCCGTTCAAGCTGGGGAATAGCGAAGAAAACTGGAGAACCACGCTGCCCGCGATGTTATGATGCCGAACGTTACTGGGCACGCACATTTACCTGCGGGGGAAATTGAAATTTATGGCCGTCGCAATCCCAAATCGTTCTACGACAGTCGCTTCCGGCGCCCCTGCTTCGTATACCGGACCTCTCGCCGTCGTGACCACATTGTTCTTTATGTGGGGCTTTCTGACCTGTCTTAATGACATTCTGGTCCCCCACTTGAAATCGATCTTCGACCTGAATTACACGCGGGTCATGCTGATTCAGTTCGCGTTCTTCGGTGCATATTTTCTCTTCTCCATCCCTTCAGCAAAAATCATCGACTGGATCGGTTATCAGCGATCGATGGTGGTGGGTCTGCTCACCATGGGTGTGGGAGCTTTTCTATTTGTGCCCGCGGCGAGTGTGCCGTCATATCCATTGTTTCTGGGAGCGCTGATCGTTCTGGCCGCCGGCATTACCTGTCTGCAGGTAGCGGCGAATCCTTACGTGACGATTCTGGGGAAACCGGAAACGGCATCAAGCCGCCTCAATCTGACGCAGGCATTCAATTCACTGGGAACGTTCCTTGCGCCTTTTTTTGGCGCAATGTTTATCCTCAGCGCCGCGCCTAAGGCGATTGACGATATTCGCGCGATGGCTCCTGACGCGTTGCAAGCTTATCGGCTGCATGAAGCGGCGAGCGTCAAGACTCCTTATGTTGGTTTAGGAATTGCACTGGTTGTTCTCGCCGCGGCTATTGGCAGCTTTAAGCTGCCGAAGATTCCCCATGCGCAGCACCAGCTCGGAGAGAAGGTTAACGATTCTATCTGGCGGCATGCCAATTTGATTTTTGGTGCGATCGGCATCTTCGTTTATGTGGGTGCGGAGGTTTCTATCGGGAGCTTTCTGGTGAATTATTTCAGCCAGCCGGAGATTGGCGGGCTGACGGAGAAGGTCGCGGCCAGCTTTGTCGCTTTTTATTGGGGTGGTGCGATGGTCGGCCGCTTCATCGGCTCGGCGCTTTTGCAAAAGATGAACACCGGGAAGTTGCTTGGCATTTGCGCGATCTGCGCTGCGGGGCTCGTAACCGTTTCTATGCTGACGTCCGGGCACTTCGCCATGTACAGCATTATCTTGGTGGGCTTCTTTAATTCCATCATGTTCCCCAGCATTTTTACACTCGGCGTGGCCGAGCTTGGTCCGCTCACCGGTGACGGGTCCGGAATCATGATTATGGCCATCGTTGGCGGAGCGATCATTCCCGTCGCGCAAGGCGCCATTGCCGACCGTATCGGAATCCATCACGCGTTTTTCCTGCCGGTCATCTGCTATCTCTATATTTTGTTTTTTGCGCTGAGCGGTTCGAAGCCGAACAGCCAGCGCAGCGCCAAGGCTTAGAGCCGGGATTGCGCTCAGGCACTCGGCTATACTGAGCGCTCCTATGGATATTCCCCAACCGCAAACGGACGCGAAATCCACCCGCGCATTGACCGCTGCGGCCCACGCTTCGTTCGTTCCGATTGGAATTGTGACCGTTCTTCTTGGTCCGTTGTTGCCAGCGCTCTCTGCTCGATGGTCTCTCGATTACGCCCAGGCTGGAACGTTATTCACCGCGCAATATCTCACCTCGACTTTGGGTGTCGCGGTGTCGGGATTTCTGGTTTCGCGCGGGGGGTTTCGTTTCGCGATCAATGCCGGTCTTTTTGCGATGGCTCTTGGCGTCGGAGTGTTGCCGTTCGCGTCGCACATTCTCGGCGTGGCTTGCATTGCATGCTACGGCGTGGGCATGGGACTGTCGGTTCCGGCAGCGAACCTACTCGTGGCGGAGGTAAATCCCGCGCGACGAAGCGCGGCGTTGAATCTTTTGAATTTTTCCTGGAGCGTCGGTGCGGTGGCATGTCCTTTTCTTGTGGCCGCCGCCAGCCAGAGGCATCGCACGCCGCTTTTGTTGGAAGGCGTTGCAGTTTTCATGCTGGTGGTCATCGCCGGAATTGCGCTAATGCCTGTCAGCATTGTAGAACCGAGGGCCAAGAGCGGGAGCGATCAATCGGCCGGCTGGGCGATGCGGTCGAATCGATCCGCACTTTTGTTGCTGGCCGCAATCTTCTTTCTCTACGTAGGAACAGAAAATGCTTTTGGCGGCTGGACCGCTTCCTACGCGAAGACGCTTTCCGGAATTCCCGCTGAGTGGGCGGTAATGACTCCTTCATTTTTTTATTCGGCGCTGCTCGTCGGAAGATGGTTGGCCCCGTTCGTTCTGCGGTATGTGAACGACGTATCTGTAGCGCGATGGGGGTTGTTATTAGGGTCTGCGGGGATGATGGGATTAATCCTCTCGCACAAGATGGCTGGCCTCGCGGGGAGCACGGCGCTGGCGGGACTGGGCCTTGCGGCCGTTTATCCGATCACGATCTCTCTTCTGTCGCGCGAATTTGGAACAGCGGCAACGCGCGTAGGGTCGATAATGTTTACGATGGCGAACCTCGGGGGCGCCAGCATACCGTGGCTTGTGGGAGTTTTTTCCAGCCGCTTTTCTGATTTGCGAATTGGGCTGTCCGTGCCGTTGGCGGCGGCAGTTGCCATGTACGGCCTTTACTGGTCGCGCTGGAGATCGGCACCTATTTAGATGACCGGTTCGCTAAGGCGTGACGGTGACTTGTTGTCCGGTGTAGTGAACGAGCTTGTCTGGCTTCGCTTCCGGGCTGATGCCTGCGCCGTGATGTTCTCCGGCAAAAATAATGTGGAAGGTTCGTTCTCGCAGCATTCCCGGAAATTGCCCTTTGCGTTCGCCGATGGTGAGCGTTTGCGCCGCGTCGTTCCACGAGAAGGGGATGGTTGCATATGTTCCTTTCTCGTAGTTGTAGTTGTCGTTTTCGTCTTCGTAGAGGGTGAACTGGCCGTCGGCGCCGCGATAGATGCGCAATTCGATTGGATCTTCCGGCTTTTGCGTCGACCATTCCATTTCGGGCCCCAAGGGAACGATGGAACCGGCGCGAACATAGAGCGGCATGCGATCTATGGGCGCTGCGGCGTCGATGGATTTAGGTCCGGCGATCATTTCTCCGCTCCAGAAGTCGTACCATTTTGCTTCGGGCAGATAGAGCTGGCGGCTCGTGGCCGCGGGCTGCGTGACGGGGTTCACAAGAAAAGCAGGGCCGTACATGAACTGATCGCCGATGTCGAGGGCGCGAGGATCCGTCCGGAAATCCATGACCAGCGGACGCATCGGAGTGTAAGACTCGCTGGTTGTTTTCCAGGCGAGAGAATAAATGTAGGGGAGCAAGCGATAGCGCAGGCGGTCGAAGTCGACCAGAATCTTTTGCGCATCTTCCCCGTACGACCATAGTTCGTTCTCGTCAGGTTTTCGTGTGCCGTGAACACGCAAAATCGGATTGAATGTTCCCCACTGAAACCAGCGCACAAACAGCTCGCGAAATGCGGGATCGGTGGGACTTCCAAAAACAAAACCGCCAATGTCCGTCGTCCAATAAGGGATTCCGGAGACGGCGAAATTTAATCCTGCGGGAATTTGCCGGCGGAAACTCAGCCAGTCGGAGTTGATGTCTCCCGACCAAGCTGTGACAGAATTTCTCTGCGATCCAGAAAATGCCGAACGCGACAGAATGAACACGCGCTTCTGATCGGAAGCCGCTCGCTGTCCCTGATAAACGGCACCGGTATCGAGAAGAGGATAATCGTTGACATAGCGATTTCCGCTACCTGCCGCGAGTTTGTGATCGAGCAGAATATTTTCTTCCTGGCCTTCGGTCTCGGGTTCTGTCGTATCCATCCACCAGGCGTCAATGCCAATGCTGAATAGGGACTTGTTGATTTGATCCCAATAGAATTTACGGGCGTCCGGATTCGTGGCATCGTACACGGCCATCGCGTCGGTATGGTAGGGCGGTTTGGCGTACTTGAACTGATCGACGAACCACCCCTGTTTCTTCATGTAGTCGTAATTCGAAGATCCCGGTTCGAAGAATGGCCAGATCGAAAGCATCAGATGGAAGTTTTCTGCGTGCAGTTGATCCACCATGCCTTTGGGGTCGGGATAATTCTTGTTGAAGACGAATTCGCCCTTGCGGTTCCACCAAAACCAGTCCTGAACAATGTCGTCGGCGGGAATGTGGAGTTCACGATATTTTCGCGCGACGCGGAGAATTTCGTCCTGCGATTTGTAACGATTCTTACACTGCCAGAAGCCATAGGCCCACTTGCCGAACATCGGCGCCTGGCCAGTTAATTCGCGATAGTCGGCAACGATCTTGTCGATTTCCGGGCCGTAAAAGAAGTAGTAATCGACCGCATCGGCTACTTCCGAGCTAATGTAGAGATAATTCGCGAAGCGGTTATTGAAGCGGCTGCGGGATTCGTTATTCCAATAGATGCCATAGCCTTTGCTCGAAACCATGAGCGGGATGGAGATGTTGGAATTGTCCTGCGAAATATCGATTGACTCACCGCGGTAATTCCAAACGCCAGCTTGATGTTGTCCCAGACCGTAGAGTCCTTCATGCGAGCCGTAGATGCTCACGAACGATTCGGCGCGGTAAGTGTCTTCGCCGTTGACGTGAACCGGCGTCAACCAGCGATTCGCCTCCTGCATGATCGGTGCGCCGTCTGGTTCTTGATAGGTAATTGACCCGTCGATGCGGGCGACGCTGACTTTGAGCCGCGCAGTTGAGATCGATACAGCGCCGTTTGCGTCGTCCATGGTCCACGCGACCGGATCCCACGAAGTCTTCATCACCACGTAATTAGGATGTTGCTGAAACGAAGCAGTCGGCGAATAGATGACGTGAATGATCGAATCCGTGCAGACTAATATTTTGAGGAAACCTTCTTTTTGGGTCAACAGCACGCCATCGGCCTGGCGCTGAACCGTTGTCACGGGATTTCGGGGCTTCCATTGGGAGTGGGCGAGCGGAGTAAAAACAGCAAGCGATGCCAGTGCTACGAAATACAAGCGCGAAAAGAGTCGGTTCATGAGTTCGGTCTCTGGCGACGTATCCTACTCTCGCGGCATTGATCTTTACAATAACGATTGGCTGCTGCATTTTTCACCAGCAGATCGCGGCATTTCGCATTGATAGCAGCTTTTATTGCAGGGCTTAGGTTACAATCTGGGCGCGGAAAACGCGGCTTCACTGCCGTTCTCCTAAACAAAGCAGGGAAACGGCAGTTTCGACACACGTTCGCATTCCCACCAACTTGCAATGAAGAACGCATCCCGCGTCGCATCACCCCGAGTCGTCTGCATCGCGGATCTTCGTCCCATCGCGCGCCGAAGAGTCCCCAAAGCGGTGTTTGATTATCTGGATGGCGGCGCCGAAGGCGAAGTTACTCTGCGGGAGAATTGCCGCGTATTTGACGACGTTACTTTTCGTCCGCGTCACGCCGTCGTTGTTCAGAATTGCAATCTAAGCGCACGCGTGCTGGGTTTCGATCTCGCGCTTCCGTTTCTTCTTGCGCCCGTGGGTTACAGCCGGTTGATGGACCCAGGGGGCGAAGTGTCTGCGGCGCGCGCCGCGGGCAAGGCCGGAACCGCCTACATTCTTTCCACAATTTCCGGTCACAAATTGGAGGACGTGAAGGCGGGCTCGCCCGGGCCCGTGTTTTATCAGCTTTATTTAATGGGTGGACGTGCCGCCGCTGAAGCGTCGATAGAACGCGCGCGGCAGGCGGGATTTTCAGCCTTGGTCGTTACCATCGATACGCCGGTTGCGGGCATTCGCGAGCGCGACTATCGCAACGGAATGAAGGAACTGGTCAGCGGAACCTTGCTGGAAAAGATTCGCTTTCTGCCACAAATACTTTCGCGGCCGGGCTGGTTGGCTAGTTTCTTACAGGATGGCGGCATGCCGGCTTTGCCGAATGTTGTGGTGCCCGGCAAGGGTCCGGTGGAACTGACCGATGTTGCATCTGCTCTTGCGGCTTCGGCTGTGACCTGGGCAGACCTGCGTTGGATTCGAGAACTGTGGCGGGGGCCGATCATGGTTAAAGGCGTTCTCACCGGAGACGATGCCCGGCGTGCCGTGGATGAAGGAGCGGCCGCGATCTCGGTTTCCAATCATGGTGGCAGGCAACTCGATTGCGTGCAGTCCTCGCTGCGTGCCTTGCCAGAAGTTGTTCGCGCCGTGAAGGGACAGGCGGAAGTACTGATGGATGGCGGCATTCGTCGCGGGACCGATATCGTTAAGGCTCTTTGTTTAGGTGCGAGCGCAGTGCTTTGCGGGCGGGCGTACGCCTATGGGTTGGCGGCGGCAGGAGAAGCCGGCGTAAATCGCGCGATAGAAATCTTGCGCACCGATTTGGAGCGAACACTCCGTTTACTTGGCTGCCCTTCTATCGCAGACCTCGGCCGCTCTTATGTGAATGTCCCGAAAAGTTGGGAGCTAGACACCTGACATTTTGCATTGTTGTTTGGAATTTGGCACCCAGATGTCCTCCAAACGCCCGCTCGCAGGAGGCAGTCATGCACTGGACTCAGATTTATGATCCTTTCGGTCGTTGGTGGGTGTCGACCCTGGTAGCTTCGCTGCCCATCGTTGTGCTCTTTGGCCTGTTGGCCGGGCTTAAGGTAAAACCTCACTGGTGCGCGATCGCCGGAGCGATGACGGCGATCGCTGTTGCCGTCGTCTTCTTCAAGATGCCGCCTGCGCTCGCTGCCCTCAGCTTCGGCTATGGCGTCGCATTCGGACTTTTGAAGATCGCCTGGATCGTCCTCGCCGCCGTTTATCTCTACGACATTTCGGTGGAGACCGGACAGTTTGAAATCATGAAGGAATCGATTGCCGGCATCACGCCAGACCGGCGATTGCAGGTGCTGTTGGTGGCGTTTTGTTTTGGCGCATTCATCGAAGGCGCTGCCGGGTTTGGCGCCCCAGTGGCCATTGCCGGCGCGTTCATGATCGGGCTCGGTTTCAGACCGTTCCATGCCGCGGCGTTGAATTTGATCGCGAATACCGCGCCCGTTGCCTGGGGCGCGATCGGAACGCCGATTCACACGCTCGCCGCCGTTACTTCTTTGCCCGAGTCGGACTTGAGCGCGATGATTGGACGCATTCTGCCTTTCACTGCGGCGATCGTTCCTTTCTGGCTGGTGCGAACCATGGTCGGATGGAAGGAGACGTTCGAAGTTTTTCCCGCCATACTGGTTGTAGGGCTCTCCTTTTCGCTCACGCAGTTTTTCTGGTCGAACTACATCGACAGCAATCTGGTCGACATCATGGGCGGGGTGATCTCGATTGTCGCCGCGGTCACATTCCTGCGCTTCTGGAAGCCCAAGCGCATCTGGCGCTTTGATTATGATGACAGGCCCGTATTGCCGCATAAGCCCGTGGCCGAAATTTCCGATCAGATGGGCGGTGAGTGGCGGCCTGATGAATTCGATGAGTACGGGAAAACTCGATCTCACACAGCGGGACAGATCATGAAGGCGTGGATGCCCTTCGCTGTCCTTTCTTTGTTCGTCTTGCTTTGGGGATTGCCTTCCATCAAGTTGGCGATGAACCGCGCGACGACCCCCGCTTTTGAAGTTGTGCTTGCCGATGGAACGAAGCGTTCAGGACCCCCTGGCTGGGACGTGCCTTATCTACACAATGTTGTTTTTCGTGCTGCTCCCGTCGTGGCGAAACCGACTCCCGAGGCTGCTCGATACGACTTTAACTGGCTTTCGGCAACCGGCAGCGGATGTTTTCTTGCCGCGCTCGTTTCCGGATTGCTGCTGGGGTTGGGCCCGGTGCGTCTCATGAAGATTTTATGGAAGACGCTGAAGCGAATGCGTCTGGCGATGATCGCCATCTCGTTCATGCTGGGCCTCGGGTATGTCACGCGATATTCGGGACTGGATGCGGTGCTGGGTTTGGCATTCACTCGCAGCGGCTGGTTTTATCCGTTCTTCGGAACTTTCCTGGGATGGCTGGGAGTTGCTCTCACCGGCAGCGACACTTCGTCGAACGCGCTGTTTGGCAGCCTGCAGCGGATCACGGCGCAGCAGCTTCACATCGATCCGGTTCTGATGTGCGCGGCGAACAGCGCCGGCGGAGTCATGGGGAAGATGGTCGACGCGCAATCCATTACGGTGGCAACGGCGGCCACCGAGCAGGTGGGAAATGAAGGCGCAATTTTCCGCTATGTTGCCTGGCACTCTGTGGCGCTTGGCGCCATCGTCGGGGTCATTGTGATGCTCTACGCTTATGTTTTTGGACAGCTCGTGCCTCACGGGCTGCAGTTTGTGAAGTAGCTTGATTATGCCCTGGCGAATTTTGCCGCGAGTCGAGATAGACGCACAAGGCGATATAGCGGGAACAACGGCTCCGGCAGACGGACGGCCTTCCACTCACTTGGTCCGGGCGTGAGCGCCAGACGCCAGAGGAAACGCACTCGATCGCGGCGCCGCTCGCGGAGGCGCATTGTCGTCTGAAAATACGGCATGGATTCTATGTCGAGGGACGCGCCAGTCATGATCTGAGCGGCGATCGATTGCGACCACGTTCGCGCCTCGGGATCGCTGACGGTTGATTCGGCGATCGCAACCGGTATCGTGGCCAGAAGCAGGTGTTGAGCAAGCAACAGGGTCACGCGCAAGATGCGGAGAATTCCCAGGGCACGCGCCTCGCTCTCAATCCAATTCCAATCTGCCGGCGAATCCATAAGGCGGGCGATGTCGCACAGCCAGATCAGGCGCTTCCACATATGCTTGGCTGCATGGACCGACAACACGAAAACCTGGTCTTCAAGGGAGAGTGTTCTGACATTGTGGCCCGCGACGGTCGCGGGCTTTGCACGCCGGAACAAACACTCGATATCGAAATCGACCGCATAGAAATGCGGCTGCAAAGCCCATTGCACTTCCAGCAAATTCTTACCCGCTGCGCCGTCGAAGGAGCACTCGTATCCGGAAACCAGGTACGCTTGTTCCTCTTTTTCCGAAAGCGCCAGATGCGTTGTGTAACCCAGATCATGGACTGCATTCTTGATTCGCGACAAGTCGCGGGCGTGAATCAGTAAGTCGATATCGCCCGCCTGCCGCGCGGCGATGTCGCCATACAGCGTTTCCGCCAATGCCAGGCCCTTGTAGGGCATGACATCAATTTCGAGAGAATCCAGACAGTCGAGAATGCGAATGAGTTCTCGCGCTGTCAGCAGGACTTTGTGAAGGTTGGATTCATAGCGCCGATCGAGTTCTCTCATTTCCGTGGCAGGAACGATGCCGCGAAATTCTGAGAGCGACCGATGCAGAAGGTAAGTTAGCCCGTGCTGCTCAGCGAGATGAAAGAGTTGAATCCAGCGAATCGCGAATGGCACCGAAGAGGCAATCCGAGCGGTCTTTTCTGCTTGGGGAGCGGTCGAACAAGCGGCCAACAAAAGCTTCCACTCTGCTTCGAGTCCGGCGGCGGGAGCCTGCTGGGAGCCGGTTTCGTCGATGGCTTTCAAGATGGGGCGAAGTCTTAGTCTAGGCCGAAGCGTGGGCCGCAACAGGAATGCGAATCTGCACCAATCCGGCCATGGATGGTTTTTTCGACAGCAAGTTCGCCGATGGCACGCCGGTGCGCGCAAACGACTTTTCGCAATCCTGCGACGAGGGCCCGCGCATGTTTCCTTCCATGTAGGCCAGGCCCGGACAGCGCGTGCAGCTCGTTCCGTGAACACAGTGCGAGCAGCTCGATAGATCTTTCAACCGGATCGAGCGCACTTCATTCATCTGATCGGAATGACGCCAGATATCGATGAAACGCTGTTGCCGGACGTTCCCGGTGGGCAGCGGAAATTGCACGCACGG
Source organism: Candidatus Sulfotelmatobacter sp. (assembly GCA_049584475.1). Classification (GTDB taxonomy): domain Bacteria; phylum Acidobacteriota; class Terriglobia; order Terriglobales; family Acidobacteriaceae; genus Sulfotelmatobacter. The sequence goes on from JBAUXX010000054.1 coordinate 90,236, forward strand.
GTAGACGTCACCATAGGGCGAGACGTAACAGGTGGAGTGTCCTGCACTGCACGGCTTGCTCTCGAGTTCACTTTCTCCCGGAGGGGCTGCGATTGCACAGAATTCAGCTGCATCGCCCACCAATGATTCGTCGGAGAAAACCTGACGTAACTCCGGCTGGCCAAGGCCAAGGCTTAACACCCCTCGGTCACCGTCCATCATCGGCGTGATGGTGGGGTCCATCGTCACATCGACTCCGAGTTCGCTGGCTAGCGCTTGCACGCCGGGATAATCCTGAAATGTGGGCAACATTAGCGGATTGGCGATCGTTACCGTTAATCCCTGCGATTTCAGGAAGCGGATGGCATCGACTGAGCGCTTCAGTGATCCCGGAACCAAAGTGATGCCGTCGTGAACTTCCGGCCGGTGGGAGTAGATGCTTACCTGGATCGTTTCCACGCCCAACTGGCGAAGGCGGGCAGCCTCGCGCTGGCGAATCATTACGGCATTGGTCTTGAGCTTGATACAAAATGTCAGTTTCCGAGCGTATTCGAGGATTTCGAAGAAATCCTTGCGCATCAGAATCTCGCCACCGCTCAGGGTCAGAACAAAGACCCCAGCTTCCGCCATCTGATCGAGTAAGTCTTTGATCTCAGCCGTGGTCATCTCGCCATGGTCTTCATGATCGAGATAACAATGCACGCAACGTTCATTGCAGCGGTAAGTGAGATCGATCTGCACGCTGAGGGGAATATTCAGCTTCAGCGTCTTCGCCTCAAGTTCTTCCATCACGCTTCTCATCGCATGCTCCCAGTGAGTGCGACCGCTGGCGCTATCGGTTCTTCGGAAATCTGCAAAATTCCGTGTCCAGCGAGTTCCCGCGCCATACTCTCGGCGTCCTGCAAGGCGCTGGAGAATTCCACGTCGAACTCCTGGCAAACGCCGCGGCGGACAATTTCATCCAACGGAGTGCTCCCATCCGCAGCCTGCCAGATTATTGTTGCAGTCTTGTTCAAACTGAACAGCGTGGAATCACGGCCGGACATGACCATGGCTTCGCCATCGAAAACGCGCACTGCGGACCGTGCGTCTCGCGCTACATAGAGTTTGTTCATTGAATCATCTCCCATACCCGGGCATCCGGCGCGAATGTAAGCCGGGATACCGGAACGCAGTCTGCGACTTCACAGGCGGATTGAAAGACCTGCCGCACGAGTTCCGGCTCCTCCGCAAAAAACAAAACGTTAGCCAGCAGCGAGCGCACGGCTTCGCCCGCGGTGACGGGTTCGATTTTGTTGACGGGCCCTTGCGTCAGTAAATATAACGCTGCCAATGGAGCAGATTCATTTTCGCCCAGCTTAGCCAGCTCCCCAGTGAAAGGGGTGCCGAAAGCCCAGTAGCCGTTATCTGTTTTTCGAACGTATGAAATCTCGTCGGTCAGAAGTGTGACGTCCGAAGGCGCGAGGCGCGAGATCGTGGTCTTTCCCGCCCCGGAAACTCCGGCAAATACAAACGCCTTGCCATTGCGGATGGCACTGGCTGCGTGCAACAACAATCCTCCCTGCTTCGCCAGGGCTAGCGTGTGCACAATGCGGAGGACAGCATCGATGGAGTAAGGGTTCGCCGACTGACGAATCCTTCCCCTGAGTTTCCGAGGTTCCCACTCCGCGAAGAAGTCGCCGCGAGTCATTTGCCAATGTCCATCGGTCCGGGTGACTCTCACCGCTGCATCGGAGTTCTCGAATCTGGCGTCGGAAAGCTCAATATCGAACTCAAGCTCGAGCAGAGAATCAGGAACTGGATTTCCCGATACCACGAACCCGGCGTAGCGGTCTTGCAGCATTCTTAGAAAATCCTGACTGGTGGTTTTGAGGCGAACGGGCATGCCGCCGATCTCGATTACGAGGCTGAGACGTTCGACTTCGGCCATTAGCTGTGGCAAGGATTCTCCGCCTCTCTCATGCTCCGGCGCATCCCGTGCAATCCGACGACTAGACGCGCGGCGGAAGATGAACGCCGCACCAGCATGGCTACCGCGCGTTGAGAAAAATCCAACTTTCTTCCCGGCTCAATTAGCTTTCCGTTCCGCACAATGAAATTGATCTTGCCCAGCAATTCGGATTCGCTAATGGCGGGATCAGGAGTCGCCATCGCATCACCCTGCGTGACGATTTGCGAGGGGTTCTGTTGCCTGCCGTTAGCGGCTACTACGCGGTGAGCGAACAGGCGGCCCTCACGAAGAAACAAAACGATGTCGCCGTTAGAGACTTGCTCGCGCGTTGCACGCTCGATCATCAAGGTGTCTGCAGGCAGGACGGACGGTAGCATGCTCCAACCTGTGACCTGTAAGCGAAGTTTGCCCGATGAGCGCAAAACCTCGGCGGCCAGTTCACACTTCAGTGCGGTTATCGCACGCGGCTCGCCGCTATTGGTTGCAATCATGAGGATGCGTTGTTTCCACGGCAACTGGGGGTTACCGGTGAGGTTTTGCCGCAAGACAATGCGGTAGTCACAAATACTTTTTCGAAACGGAAACTTGGCTTTTCATACGGCTTTTTTGCAGCCGCTGTATTCGTTGTTTCGGAAGGAGTTTCGTTCGCGTCCATAAGAATGAATCCTGCTGACTGTAGACCTGCTTACTGCAGACCTGGTTGCGATGCCTGTACCGCGCAGCCGCCGGTCCCGCCGGACGTCGCGCAAGTTTGATTGCCTAGAGTGGAGAAGTATACCTGAGAAGCGCCGGCGAGAGTCCCACTGCTCACAATGTTGTCCATGACTATACCGGTGGTGCCGCCGGCGGCGGGCAAGGCCGCGGTTGGGAGCGCCCCTAAATTCTCCCAGCTCACCGAACCATCAGCAGTTATAGCTCCGGCGTTCGTTGCCCACGTGGGTAACGATCCGCCTGTCGTACCGCCAGCGCTGGTGTATTCAATGTTGTTATTGCGATCAAGGATCCTAGTTTTCGTGCCGAAGGTGTGGCCTGATGACCAGGTTTTAGGGAACGGGAAAACCGAGTTGGCAAGGGTTTCCTGATTTATCCAGTGAACGCTGCCGTCAGTCGTCGCGCCGACGATGTTCGTGTTCCAGGCCGGCATTGCTGCTCCCGACGTGCCGCCAGCGATTACGACTTCAACGTTGAGGTTGTTATCAAGGACTTCATCGTTGCGGGCGTACGCGGTGCTCCCTGTCCAAGGAGTGACTTTTAGGTTGAAAACGCAGCCTGCATGGGAGCATGCCGTAGAGGTGCCGTTAAGCCGAGCGCTAACGAACACCCACTCCGTGGTTCCTCCAGCCGCATTCGGGTTTTGGATATCCGTGACCGGCGAGCATGGACTTGTGCTGTTAGAAAGCGGCGGTCCTGCGATGCTCGCGCCCATCGAGCCAGTCGAAATCGGAACCTGATACAGAATTGGCGGCCCTCCAGTATTCCCGCAAACATAGAGATTCCCATTAGCGTGCGAGGCAAGATAGGTGCTGTCAAAGCCACCCGAGTACAAGGGATTTGGAGTTCCACTTCCGCTTACGGTGCTCGATCCAACCGTTGTTTCTGAGCCGGAATCGCCTGCTAGGAATGAGGCGCTGAGCTGATACACAGCGGCACAGTCCGCCCCAAGGCAGTTTCCCGAACCATCGCTCGACGCAAAAACATACACAACCTGACCTGCTGAATCGACGACCGGGCCGTCAGCAGTAGCTCCGCCAAAGTCCAACTGGGCCGACTGCGTCACAATGGCGCTAGTCCCACTAACGCTATAGAGGAACCCGTCGGTGTCTTCCACAAATACATTGCCGCTGTGGTGGTCATAGACTGGATTTGCGAGTGTCGCCCCGCCGTTCACCAGCACAGGAAATCCACCCGTCACCACTTCACTGGGTGTTCCGTTAAACAGGCCGGCGAATTTGTGGAGATACCCGCCGGTGCCACCGACCCAGCCGATATCGTTTGTGTAGTCGTAGAAAATGGAAGAGGAAGTGTCGTCCGTGCCATTTTGCAGATTGAGCGTGGTCATGCACGGCGCGTTGCAAGTGAGGTAGGCGCTGTTAGCGACCGGAGTCAGAGTCATCGGAGTGGTCACCGACTCGCTAGCAGAAGGCCCCCATTTCAGCAGAACCAGGGTGCCGGCGCCGCCGCTGGTTTGAACAAACGCAACTTGCGATCCGTCGAGCGAATATGTAGGAGACGTGAGAACCTGCCCGCCTGTGTCATAGGCCCAATAAACCTGAGGCTTAGTCCCGCCGCATCCAGAGTAAAGATTGTCGTATGCGACGATGCTCGCTTGCGTGCCCGAGGAAGCCAACCCGGTGGGAAAGATCACAAAGTCGGGACTGGGATCGCTCGCACAGGTGGCCTGAGTAATGTCAAAAGAAAATTTTGCAGGGAAGTTTGTCGGGCCCATCGAAGCGCCGAGTCCCAAATCTTCCGCCCAGTCGCGATGAAACTTGCGATGCCGCCAGTGCCACCAATGAGTTTGCGATGATTCGCGTTCGCTATTTCCTGCCTCTGCGGATAAAAGGAAGCGGGGCAATCTCCGGTACTGTTGCTGCTGGTAGCGCGGATCCTCGCTTGCGGCTCGCAGGGCTTCATCCGTGGCAGGTTGGGAGAAAAGGAGGTGCCGATGGCTCCAGTCCGTGACTAAAGACGTATGATGGCGAACCGGCTTCGCCGCCTGTACTGTAAGCACCCATCCGAGTGTGACCACCACTAGAAGTCCCGCGGAAAAACGGAAGAATCGTGCGGCGTATGCGCTCATTTTCACGCTCCCCATCGCGAGCAGTTACGAATCCGAGAAACCCCCGAGAACACGCACCATGCGGCTGGCATCACGCTCAAGATCGAGCAACGCACGGGCAAACAATCGCGATTCCAACAATTATGGGCTGGACACTGCCTCGTTTACCGAGGCTGAAATTTCGCTGATTCTACTACCGATGATTGGACGTGTGCAATGTGGAAGCCTGTCGAAAACCTCGCGGCCCATGCATTCCATGAGGCTAAGAGCAGAGCCTCTGAATATGGGGCAGACTTACCCCGTCAAAGAGTCTTACCGGCTGCCCGTTTCCGCTGGGTTGACGTAGAAAGCTGCCTCCACCGGCCGAACGACTCTCGGAATCCATAGCGGGCGCCGCAAGCCTCCCGGCCCCGGAGCGGGACGCGTGAGCGCTTTCCACCTCTGATAGACCGCGAATGACAGGTTTGTATCGACGAAGATGTCTCCGTATCGATCCTCTGGGCCGGCCTTTTCCACACGAACCATCTGGTGCCAGCAGTGCATGCCGCTGATAGGGTCGGGATGTACGGGGAACGTAATGTCCTGGTGTACGCCGGCGTCGCTCCACCAGACGCGCTTCGTGTCCGGATCGGAGCTCTCGTAAGGCTCCACGGTCGAGATTTGGCGCATCTTCCACTGCCCCTTGCCCACTTCCTGCAAATCGACCCAGGCGCTGGACATGCGCTCGACCTCGTTCTCCTTATTAATCCGCCAACGGCCGAGGTGATGAGAGCAGGCAACCACCCCGGGCGCGAGGCCTTCTGTCACCCAGGCATGCAGCACGAAGAATCCAATCTCCGTGTGAACTTTAATCAGGTCGCCGGTGCGCACGGTCCCGATTCTTTTTGCGTCGACGGGATTCAGCCACAGCGGATTCTTGTGCGAGATTTCGTAGAGGTATTTGGCATTGCCGGACCGCGTGTGAATCAGGTTAGGCAAACGAAAAATAGGCAAAAGAGTATAAACGTCGCCGTGTGAATCCTTGGGCCATTCAACCGTCGGCATGTATTGCGGATTGAAGTCCTCCTCAACCTTTCCCTCAGATGCCGCTTGCGCCGAGCGATGAATATGGCTGCGGTAATACTCGGGAAGAGCGAACTCCGGCCACTTCCAGTCGGCCATCGTTTTGGAAAACAATTCCAGTTTGCGCGAAGGCGTGCCGTAGCCAATCACTGCTTCGTCTTCGACCATCACGCCGACAGCTTTGCCATCTTTCGTCACCACTCCGTTGGGCTCGACTTTCGATCCTGCCAGATCATTTGCCGACAAAGGTTTCTCGTTCAGCTTGTAAACGTCTTTCGTGACTTCGTAAGCTCCGTACTTCCGCATGTATTCGAGCGGCGTCAATCCTTCTTTCTTCGCAGTCTCAGGAAGGCCGGGCACGGAGTTTTCGAAAATCCAGCCGTAATATTCGTCGACCGTGAGCTTTTGCCCGGGCCGGTACGGCGATTCAAACCACTGCCGGATTCCCATCGATCCGTCAGGATCAATAGCCCACGATAGGTTGATCCAGAACTCGTCTTCTTCCCAGACTTCTCCGGGATTGGCCTGATGCGTGTACTCGAACTTCTCGCCCGCCCGCTCTCGCAACACGCGAAGCACGGGCTGGCGAAAGCCGATCCATTTGCCTGCATAGGATTCCTGGCTCATCAAATCGTGGCGTTCGGAGCTGAAGCCCATGGGCAAAACATAGTCGGCAAACCACGCGGTTTCGCTCCAGGTCGGTGTCAATGCCGCGTGAAGTCCGACTTTTTCTTCGTCGCGCAACATCTCAATCCAGGAAAAGCCATCCGGATAAGTCCAGACGGGATTGAATACGCGCGTGAAATATGCTTCGATACGCCCGCGTCCTTCTTTCAGAAAATGTGGTAGCAAGAACGACATTTCATGAGTGCATAACGGCCATTCGAGCGGATAGAGCAGTTCGTTCCAACGCTTCTGCGGGGGAGGATTCTTGAAGGGCCGGGGCACAAATTTATTCCATGCGTTCAGATTGTGGCCGCCCTCGGTGCCCACCGAACCTGTTAGAACGTGCAATAACATCAAGGCGCGCGCAGGCTGCCATCCACCCAGATTCCCAGATGCTGCGCCGCGCCACAGGTGCGAGGCGAAGCGGCTTCCTGCGCTGGCAATCTCGCGTGCAATCTTTACGATTACTTCTGCCTTAACTCCACTTTCTTTCTCAGCGAACTGAGGAGTGAACTGCGCGTAGTGACGCTGCAAGGCCTCAATGGCGGCTTCGAAGGTCTGGCCTTGCGCCCGGAATCCGTCGACTTCCAGCTCTTCCCAGTTGGTCCAGTTCTTGACGAATGCGGCGTCGAAGCGCTTTTCATCAAGAATTACTTTGGCCATGGCAAGAAGCACCGCCGCTTCGCTGCCGGGATAGGTCGGCATCCAGTAATCGGCCATGCTGGCGGTGTTCGACAGCCGCGGGTCCATCACGGCCAGTTTCGCCCCGGCCATTTTTCCCTCGATGATGCGCTGCGCATGAGGGTTGAAGTAGTGACCGGATTCAAGATGAGCCGACAGTAAAAGGATGAAGCGGGCGTTCGCGTGATCGGGCGACGGCCGGTCTGCGTAGTGCCAGAGCAAATAACCGAGGCGGGCAGACGACGAACAAACGTTGGTATGCGAATTGTGGCCGTCAATGCCCCAGGCTTGCAGGGTACGTTCCATGATGAAGTCGTGCCCCGGCCGGCCAACGTGGTACATGACTTCCTCACCGCGATTCTCCTGAAACGCTTTGCGAATGCGCGCGCCGAAGGTTTCCAGAACTTCATCCCAGGTCGTTCTCGCCCACTTGCCGCCACCGCGTGGTCCTACGCGCTTCATGGGATAAAGCACACGATCGGGATCGTCAATCTGATTGATTGTCGCCGGACCTTTGGCGCAGAGCCTGCCCCGACTCGCCGGATGCATGGGATTGCCTTCGAACTTCGCCACCTTGCCTGTTTCTTTGTCGACATAGGCGAGAAGTCCGCAGGCGGATTCACAGTTGAAGCAAATCGTGGGGACGAGTTGATAATGCTTTTCCACACGGCGCGGCCACGCTTCGGCGTCGAACTCTGTCCAGTCATCCCACTTCTCCACTGGTGGACAGTAGGCGAGGTGGCTGCCATCGCGCTTGAAATCAGTCATTGAGCATTCTCCGGTTGATCCATCTCCATCCGATCCGCCTCCAATGTTTTCCGGGTTAGCTGTTGGGGACGCTTTGTCCCGCCATCACGAAGCACCATTCGAAGATCAGAAGCCCTGCCAGGGCAAGGATCGCGGCAAATCCTACGAGAGGTCGGTTCCCTGAGGCGAGCAACAAAATCGCAACAGGCACAATCCCACCAAGAATGACCGCGCCTCCCCAAAATGCCATGCGGAACGGGCCGTGGGTCATCAGCCGAGCAGCGTAACGCGAGTTGTCGGTGGTATGCGGCATGCCGACTTCTCCGAGCAGCATAAGAAGGTGGAGCGCGAGACAGATAACCAGAGTGCGCACCGCAAACGATGTAGTTTGCGGAGTGCCGCCGAGGCTCGCGGGCAGAAGTGCAAGCGTCGCTGATCCGCAAAGCAAAGCCTGCACAATTAAATGCACGGGCAAAAGCGGAGTCTGCCAAAGATCGCGGCCTTCGCATTGACCAAAAAGGAATGCGGTATACGAAGCTGCAAAAAATCCAATGAGAACAACAGGCCACAGCAAGAAAGAGGCGATCGCCAGGAAGCCGGTGACAGCCGCCAGCCAGAACACTCCGCACAATGCGCTGTAGGCAATCAGGATGAAAGCTCCGCGCGCCAGCCATGATTTGCTTTGGGGCGTAAAGACCACGCGCAGGAAACGTTCTTTGTGATCCAAATCCCAAACCAGCAGTACTGTCGTGAGGGCCGTGAAGAGCAGCGCAACGGTCGCGAGCGCAATGTCGCGCAGGCGATCTCCCGTCAAGCGGCCGAGGGCCATTGCAATCGCTGGAACCGCGAGCGCGCCCGATCCAATCGACTTTGTCCAGCAATACGCCGGAACCTGCCATCCCCAGGGCCGGGCGTGAGAGACGTCATAGGCAGCAACTGTATTTCTGTGGAGTAGGGGGCTGTCCGGCGGATAGAGAGCTCCGCCGCCGTGCATCGATGCATTCCGCTGCGACGACATGTAAAAAGGTTCGTGGCGCGCGGCGGTAGGAACGATCGCACCTTCATCGGCGTCGATGTAATAAAGCTTGGGCCGCGTTCCTTGTTCCGGCTTGCGCACACGTACAGTCTCCCGTGCCAGCAATTGCGCGATTTCCCCATCGCACTGGTCCAGATCGCCTGCGATGATCGCGTGTTCAGGGCAGACCACGACGCAAGAGGGTTCAAGGCCGACTTCCGTGCGGTGTGCGCAGAAATGACACTTGGCCGCGGTGCCCTCGTCGGGGTCGATGTAAATAGAATCGTAAGGACAAGCCTGCATGCAGGCTTTACACCCAATGCAGCGATCGGAACTGAAATCCACGATGCCGTCTTTGCGCTGATACATCGCCGTCACCGGGCAGATGGTTACGCAAGGCGGGTTCTCGCAGTGGTTGCAGCGCGTGACCTGGAATACGCGCCGTGTGTTGGGAAAAATTCCTTTCTCGACGTACTTGACCCACGTGCGGTTCACGCTCAGAGGAACGTGATTTTCGGTCTTGCACGCGACCGTACAGGCGTGACAGCCGATGCACTTGCGGTTATCGATGACGAAGCCGTATCGCATGCAAAATGTCGCCCTTGGCAGAATCTACCAAAATGGCTTTACCTGCAAGTCTTGCCGCTTGGTTAGGAGTGTGACGTTGATTCGTCCGCCAGTTTTGACGGGAACGTGGCATAATGCGAAATTATGGACACCGCTAGTCTTGATCTCGCATACCTGGAAATCGATCCGAGAACCCAGTCGCCCTCTGCCTCGGTCTATGTTAAGGCCGCCGGAAGCTCTGATTATGCCGGCGTGAAAGCCGACCGATTGATCGCGGCCCAGTGCTTAACTTTTATCGAGTTGGATATCGAGATTAGAAGACTGCATGCCGAGTTAGACGAAATTCGAGCAAAGGCTCGGAAAAAATTCTACAAAGCCCATGCGGCGGCTGCCGGCGCCTAGCCAGCACATAGCGTCGTACCTCGGCGCTCGCGTCATCTTGCCTTGTGAGGAATTGCGAGTCTTCGTCATTCGACGATTCCAAATTGGCAACCCGTCTCAAAACGATTCGCTTTCACGGATCCTTTTCCTTAATGTCTATTTTATTACTTGACATTGGGTTGACCGTGCGTTAAACATCGTTGGAATCCAAGACAAGCGACATACGTATCCGGAACCGAAGTCCACGACGCGTATTGAACCAGCGCGCCTCTGGCTTCGAGCGAGGAACGTGACTGGTCTGACTCGTATCCCATGTCTCGCTGGGCACGATTGTTACAAATCGATTTCCGAATAGTAACGCGTTGAAAACGATATTTATGTAGTGGGCCAAGTGCTGTTTAAATAAATTCTTCCTTAGCCACTGAGGAGCGAATCGCATGCCTGAGAGAGCCGACATACGTCATACCCTGAGCGAGCAGCAAGCGCGCCAGCTCGCCAACGTAACCAAAACCGTCCCCATGATGGAAGCGATCACGCCGCGCTGGCTGGTCACTTTTCTGTCCTGGGTTCCAGTTGAAGCTGGCACTTACCGCGTCAACAAAGTTAAACCCACTCGTCCCGGCACGCGCACCATTGAGTGCAGTCCCGATGAAGAAGTCGATCTACCCGAGATCTACGTCGATTATGAAGAAAAGCCTCGTGAGTACACGCTGAATGCGGTCACAACAGTTCTCGACATGCAGACGCGCATTTCCGACATGTACCGCAGCCCGCACGATCAGATTCGCGAGCAGTTGCGACTGATCATCGAGAAGGTAAAAGAGCGGCAGGAAAACGAACTGGTCAATAATGCGGAGTATGGATTACTCAACAATGTTGTCCCCGAGATGCGTGTCAAACCCAGAAAAGGCGGCCCTACTCCCGACGATCTCGATGAACTGATCGCCCGAGTCTGGAAAGAGCCAGCGTTTTTTCTCGCTCATCCGCGGGCCATCGCGGCCTTCGGACGTGAATGTACGCGCCGCGGCGTTCCGCCACCAACCGTCACCATGTTCGGCTCGCAGTTCCTGACCTGGCGCGGGCTTCCACTGGTCCCCACTGACAAGCTTGCCGTGAAAAACGAAAAGAGCAACATCCTGCTCGTGCGGACCGGCGAAAAGAAGCAGGGCGTGATTGGATTATTCCAGCCAGGCCTGCCGGGGGAAGTCTCGCCCAGTCTCTCCGTGCGTTTTATGGGAATCAATCACAAGGCCATCGCTTCCTACCTTATTTCACTGTACTGCTCCGTTGCGGTGCTGACGGAGGATGCTCTCGGTGTGCTGGAGCACGTGAATGTCGATCAATACCATGAGTACAAGTGATCGCGCGGTAGCGCACGCATCCGAGGCCGCAACGGCCTCGGAAAGGCCCTCGTATGAAAACTTGTCCTCTCCGGCGTCGTTGCCCGATGTAGCAATAATCACGAAACTCGCCAACGAGTTCTTTGCAGCATTGCCGGGACAAGCCATTCCCTCGGATATTCCCTTGGGACTTTCCTCGGCTTCGTCCGCTCCGGATGGAGCCGGCCTTCCTCCGTCACCAAGCGGCACAACGTATCCCGTTTCGGTGCCCAACGCGCCTCAGCAAGCATTCACTTCGCCCGGCTTCAGCGGCTCCGAAAATCTTCCCACCGTTCCGGCGGCTTCGGGAACTTCCGCCTCGTCGCAATCTCCGAATTTCGGAACGCTGACGGAAGCTGACTTCCGCGCGATTGCGGCATCTCTGTCTGCGCAATTGCCATTAGCTCCGCCGTTTCCGCCGGCCGCTCCGGGATCATCGTCTAATTTTCTTGATGGCGAGAAAGCTGGTCCGTGGGCCGCCGCGCCTGTGTTTCCGCCGGTCTCGGAGATGCATTCGTTCCCCGGCATCCCGGCAGTTCCGTCATCGCCGCCCACTGCTCCGCCAAGCGGGGCCGAGGCGGTTGCGGTTCCCTCAGCACCGGCGCCAGCGAATATTGCCATGCCCGCGCAAGGCGCGCCGCCCACCGTCGTCAGTTCGGCTGCGATGTCCGATACCCAGAGCTCCGGGCCAGGGTCCGTTCCGCCAAATTTTCCTGCCGTCTCCGAGTTGTATTCTCTGCCGCGAGTGCCCGGCGCTTCGGTGCCCGCTCTTCCGGAGAAGTTCGCGTCATCGTCGGGAACTCCGGCAGTAGTTACAGTCGCTGAATCGGCCGGTGCAGGTTCAACCGATCAAGTCCTTGCTGTCCCGTCGGCGCCCTTGCCATCTGGGCCCGAGAATGTTGCATCTGTTCCGGCGAATACTGAGGAGAAGATTCCACACATCGCTAACTCGCCGCAGTTCCCCGCGACCAGCGACATGTTTTATTTCCCCTCCGTGCCGGGAGCGCAATCCGTTCCCGGTTCTCCGGTGCTGCCCTCGTCTCTGCCGACGAGCCAGCCAGCGGAGAACGATCTTCGCGCGCTTGCACCCTCTGTGCCCGGAAATCCCACTCCGCGAATTCCCGACTACTCACAATTTCGTACCCCCGAGGTTCCATTCAAGCGGGACGGCGCTGCTGCAACCGGTTTGAAGGGCCCCGCAAACCCTGATTTCAGTCCCAACGTTGTTCCTGACCAAGGCACTCCGAAGCGTCCTCTGGACACGCGGCTGATCCGCCGCGACTTTCCCATCCTGCAAGAGCGCGTTCACGGCCGGCAGTTGATCTGGCTCGACAATGCTGCAACCACCCAAAAACCCAACGCGGTGATCGACCGCCTGTCGGCTTTCTATCGCCACGAGAATTCGAACATCCATCGCGCCGCCCACACGCTGGCCGCCCGCGCCACGGACGCCTACGAAAGCGCCCGCGAAAAAACGCGCCGCTTTCTGAACGCTTCCTCTACCCGCGAAATCATTTTTGTCCGCGGCGCTACGGAAGGCATCAATCTTGTCGCCCAGTCGTGGGGCCGCCGCAACATTCAAAAAGGCGACGAGATCGTTATCACCTGGCTGGAGCATCACGCCAACATCGTGCCCTGGCAGCAACTGTGCTCCGAAAAAGGCGCGCGCCTCCGCGTTGCTCCGGTAAACGATCGTGGCGAAGTCATTCTCGAAGAGTACGAGAAGCTTTTCAGTCCGCGCACGCGGCTGGCTGCGTTCAGCCAGGTATCGAACGCCCTGGGCACAATCACTCCCGCGCGCGAAATGGTCGCAATCGCTCATCGCCACGGAGCGCGAGTGCTGGTCGATGGCGCCCAATCGGTGTCGCATATGCGAGCCGACGTGCAGTCTCTCAACTGCGACTTCTACGTTTTCTCGGGGCACAAGGTTTTCGCGCCGACCGGCATCGGCGTGGTTTACGGAAAGCTCGACGTTCTGGACAACATGCCTCCCTGGCAAGGCGGCGGCAACATGATCGTTGATGTTACTTTCGAAAAGACTGTCTATCAATCCGCGCCCGCGCGCTTTGAAGCGGGCACTGGCAACATCGCCGACGCCGTCGGTTTGGGCGCGGCTCTCGATTATGTTGAGCAAATTGGAATAGAGAGCATTGCGGCCTACGAGCACGAACTGCTGAATTATGCGACGGCTGGACTTCTAACTGTTCCTGGCTTGCGTCTGATCGGAACGGCTCGCGACAAAGCCGGAGTCTTGTCTTTCGTCATCGATGAAATTCGTACCGAAGATATCGGAACCGCACTGAATGAAGAAGGAATCGCGGTGCGCTCGGGTCACCACTGCGCGCAGCCGATTCTGCGCAGGTTTGGTGTTGAAGGTACAGTCCGCGCTTCTCTGGCCTTTTACAATACTAAGGAAGAAATCGACGCTCTGGTTGCGGCTTTGTTGCGAATTCAAGCCGGCCGCGTCCCGGCGAAGTGACACAGCGCCGACCTCGATTGCCCTTCGAATTAAAATCTGCGCGTCAGCTCTTGATGTTCTTCGAACCTTCGTCCCACGTCACCGTTGCATTGCGGAAATAGGATTCATTCGCCATGTGGCAGGCAAGCGCCGCATGATGTCCGAAGACCGCGTCCTCCACGACCGGCTTTCGCGAACGTACTGCCTGGAAAAAATTCCAAAGGTGCGGCTTCATGTCGTCGTAATCCGGACACCGAAACGCTATCGTTTCCGGCGTGGGCTCCTGGCCTATTTTCGGATCATTTTCCTGGTGCCACTGTTTTTCATATCCGCTGCGCATCGCTCTCGGAAATCCGGAATCGTAATAACTCGGACCTGAATCCTTGCCGCTTTGCGGAGTAAAGCTGAGGCCGAATTCCGTCACTTCCAGAATTCCCTTCGAACCTTGAATGCGATACACCTCGGGCATTTCTGTCCCCAGATTGAGCCGCATATAAACCGGCAGCTCGCCATAGTAATAAAGGCTGGCGTGAACGTCGGGCATGTTACGCCCGTCTTTCCAGCGGCGAATTCCGCCAACCGCCATGGCCTGTCGCGGAGCTTCATTGATGTCGAGCATGAACATCATGCCGCTGATCAAATGGACCAGTAAATCACCCGCCACGCCGGTGCCATACTCTTTCCAGCATCGCCAGCGGGCGAAGATATGAGGATCGAAGGCGCGCCTTGGCACCGTCCCTTGCCACGTTTCCCAGTCGAGAGTTTCCGGCGAAAGATCGGTCGGAGGCGGATATTCCCAGGCCCCTGTCGGATCGTTGCGGCCCAGCCATCCTTCGACCATCATCAGATCGCCGAGCGCCCCCTGAGAGATCAATTCACGGGCCTTGGCGCAGATCAATGAGCTGACACGTTGAGAACCGATCTGCACGATTCGTTGTGTCTTTGTTGCGGCTTCAACCATGGCGACGCCATCGGCGGCTGTGTGCGACATGGGTTTTTCGCAGTAGATATCTTTGCCCGCGCTTACCGCGTCTACCACAACTTGCTTGTGCCAATGATCAGGGACGGCCGCCACAATGCAGTCGATCTCTTTGTTAGCGAGAAGCTCGTGATAGCGGCGGGTAACGGGAAGGTTGGGATTGTTGGTAGTCTCGCGAGCCAGGGTGTGGCGTCCGTCATAAAGATCGCATGCTGCGACGCATTCGACACCGGGCAACTCGATGGACTGAGCCAGCAATTGCGATCCCTGCATACCAATGCCGATCATGCCGAAATGCACGCGGTCGCTTGGAGGCACAGGACCGGCCGACGCTAAAACTGAATCGGGTTTCAGTAGGATAGTTTTGGCAGCGAAAGATGCGCCGGCGGCGGATGCGCCGACTTCCAGAAATTGCCTGCGCGAGAACTTCATTGAATTGTTCCTCGCTCTAGTTTTTTATTTGTTCAATTTCTTAATCGCAACTTCTTTAAAAAACACGATGTCATTGTCGCTGTGATTTTGCAGGCCGATATAACCCTCGAGCGGCCTCGGACCGCGTTGCGGCTCGAAATCAAACTTTCTTTCCGGCACGGGGTCGCCTTCTTTAAAGTCTGTCACTCTTATTCCATTCAAGACTACGACCGTGTGCGGGCCGTCGAGAGTGATCTCCATGGCGTTCCACTCCGGGCCGGGCTTGCCGGGCTTGGCCAATGGTTTGGTGAGCGAATACAGAGTGCCGGTAATGTGATACTCGTCTTCATTGGATGTTTCCGGATGGTTGTCAATCTGCACTTCATATCCGTAATGCACCGGCATCCATTCCTCACGCGGTTCGATCGGAATGCGGACAAACACACCAGAGTTGTCGTTGTTGTCGCGCATCTTGTACACCACGCGGATCACGCAATTCCCCAGCTTGCTCCCGGTCCAATAAAGCAGTCCCATGCCGCCATGAGTCTTAATCAGCCCATCTTCCACAGTGTCTCCGCCCGGGCCAACGTGTTTCCATCCTGTCAGATCTTTCCCGTTGAACAGTTGTCGCCATTCGTTCGACTGCGCTTGCAGGGTGATTGCTGAAAGCGCAAGCAGCAACAATAGATTGCAATAACATTTGCTCATGAACGCATCCTCACGCGAAATTAGAATCGAGATCCTTTCAAGCTAATTCCTTGTTCCACCATCACTACTTCGTTCGCGAATCTGACTGACGATACACGCGCACATAATCGACGAACATGGTTTGTGGGAAAACAGTTGTAATGTCGGGATCCCCGGGCCAATCGCCTCCGACTGCGACGTTCAGCAACAAGAAGAAAGGATGATCGAACGGCCACTTCCAACCGGGCTTGAGATCGGTCCGCCGCCGAGTGGAATAGATCTGATCGTCGACGTAAAGCCGGATCGTATCGCGTTCCCATTCGACGGAATAAATGTGAAAGTCGTCGGCAAACTGCCGCCCTGGAGGCAACTTGTAGGACGCTTCGAGGCCGACATCGCCAATATAGCCGGGCCCGTGAATCGAACCGTGAATCGTGTCGGGCTCCTTCCCGATATTTTCCATGATGTCGATCTCGCCGCAAGCAGGCCAGCCGCCTTTGTCGATGTCATCGCCCAGCATCCAGAAGGCCGGCCACATTCCCTGCCCCCGGGGAATTTTAATGCGGGCCTCAAAGCGCCCGTAAGTCTGCGAGAACTTTCTCTGAGTTTTCAGCCGAGCCGAAGTGAAATCCCGGGTCACACCGTCCGGACCGGTGAATTTTTCCCGCGCGGCCTTGATCACGAGATTCCCATCTTGCTGGTAAGCGTTCTGAGTGCGAGAAGTATAGTACTCAAGCTCCTTGTTGCCCCAGCCATTACCGCCAGTCTCCGCGACCCACTTGGAGCTGTCTACTGCAGAACCGTTTACCTCATTGAACTCATCGCTCCATACCAGAATCCACGACTTCTCTTTTGTGGCAACCGCCTGCGCGCCGGTGTGAGATGGGCACACCAAGCCCAGCAAGATAAGAATGAAAATCGGCAGCCATCGACGTTTCATGGGAAAGCCCTTCTTTTGAAGCGTGCCTCGCCGGGTCCATCAGCGTGATCTGGGTCGTTGCACGCCGCGCCTTTGCCGGGGATGCGCCCCACCAAGCACGAGTTCGCAAAGACCGTCTACAAAATCAGGAGTCAAGGTATCATGCCGGATGAGAAAGCGCATGTAGATGGGCCCGTAGAGCGCATCGAGAAGCAGATCGAGGTTCGCGTCTCTGGGCAGTTCGCCGCGGCGGATTCCGCGGCGGAGTGTGGCGTAAGCATCCTGGCGTCGCGGCTTCATGAAGCGTTCGCGAAAAGCCGCCATTACGTCTGTATCGCTCTGACCAGCTGCGAGAATGGCGGAGACGATGCGGCCCTGCCGGCTGCGAAAAATTTGGATGACTCTCCGCATCTGTTGATTCATATCAGCGCGGACCGAGCCGGTGTCGGGAAAGTGAAGTTTCCTTATCGTGCCGCGGGCGAATGAGTCGGCAACAAGCGCCGCTTTATTGGGCCACCAGCGGTAAACGGTGGCCTTGCCCACGCCCGCATTGCCAGCCACGTCTTCAATCGTCAGATCGGAGAAGCCGTTCTGGCCTAAAAGTTTCAGCGTGCTGCGCAGGATCGCCGTGCGCGCCTGTTCACTGCGGGGACGACCGGGAGCGCGCTTGTTGACGCCATTGTCGCCACGCCCTGGAACCGGACACTTCTGGCGCATAGCCCTACCCTACCATATAATCGGAAACGGCTATTTAGAATCCGATACGCCGAGTATCGAATCTAAAGTTTCAATGCGCGGAGCTTGGGGCGCCGCAGTGCAACGCTTTTAAGCGACTTTTTTGGAGTGGTGTAAGCGATGTGGATTGTTGCATTAGCTCTCAGGCGTCCGTATACCTTCATTGTGATGGCGCTCGTCATCATTCTTCTGACGCCCATCACTCTGCTCCGCACGCCCACTGACATCTTTCCCGACATCGATATTCCGGTGGTTTCCGTGGTTTGGTTCTATTCGGGCATGTCGCCGCAGGATATGGCCGACCGAATAGTGGCCAACTCCGAGCGCGGCATTACTACTACAGTCAACGACATCGAGCACATGGAGTCCCAGTCGGTATACGGACTCGGTGTTATTAAGATTTTCTTTCGTCCCGGCACCAACGTGCAGGGTGCGATTGCGCAGATTACAGCGATTGGGCAAACTACTGTGCGCAGCCTCCCTGTCGGCACCACGCCGCCACTCATCATTTCTTATAGCGCGTCCACGACCCCCATCATTCAGCTTGGCCTCAGCAGCAAGACTTTGCCTGAGCAACAGCTCTTCGATTTGGGTCAGAATTTCCTCCGCAACTTTCTTGCTACCGTTCCTGGAGCGGCCACTCCGTATCCCTACGGCGGCAAAATTCGCCAGATCCAAGTGGATCTGGATTTGCCCAAGCTTCAATCGTATGGTCTTCAACCCACGGACATTGTTAATGCGGTCAATGCACAGAACCTCATACTTCCGACGGGCACCGTCAAGATGGGACCGCTGGAATACAACGTTGAGATGAACGGTACGCCGCAAACCATCGGAGAATTGAACGATCTACCAGTAAAGACGGTCAGCGGTTCCACGCTCTACATGCGCGATGTCGCACACATTCGTGACGGATTCGCACCGCAGACTAACATCGTGCGGCAGGACGGCAACCGCGGCGCGTTGATGTCGATCTACAAGAACGGTAACGCTTCCACGTTGCAAATTGTTGCCGGCATCAAGAGCATCGTTCAGCAGGCGACGCAAGCGCTGCCGCCGGAGCTGAAAGTCACATCGTTGTTTGACCAGTCGCTGTTTGTGCGCGCATCGATCCAGGGCGTATTGCGCGAGGGGTTGATCGCCGCCGCTCTGACCGCGGTGATGATTCTTGTTTTTCTCGGCGACTGGCGTCCCACGATCGTCATTTCTATTTCCATCCCGCTCTCTATTTTTGTGTCGATCATCGTTCTCGGCGCCATCGGACAGACTATCAACATCATGACGCTGGGAGGGTTGGCGCTCGCAGTCGGAATTCTGGTCGACGACGCCACGGTGGAAATCGAAAATATTGAGCGCAATCTCGCGATGGGTAAAGAGATGAGACAGGCCATTCTCGATGGTGCGCAACAGATTGCCGTGCCTGCTCTCGTATCCACGCTTAGCATCTGCATTGTGTTCGTGCCCATGTTCTTTCTGACGGGCGTGGCTAAATTCCTCTTTGTACCGCTGGCCGAAGCGGTGAGCTTCGCCATGCTGGCGAGCTACCTGCTATCGCGAACGCTGATACCGACGCTGGTGATGTACATTATGCGCGGACACGAGCATCGGGAAGAAGCGCCCAAGTCGTTCTTAGGCCGCTTCCAACGCGGTTTCGAGCGCAAGTTCGAAGATTTTCGCCGCGGCTATGAGCGATTGCTGGAAACGACGCTCGAGCATCGCGGCATCTTTGTGATTTTCTTTCTCGCCTTTTGCCTGCTTTCACTTGGATTGTTTGCGTTCTTAGGGCAGGATTTCTTTCCGCAAGTCGATGCGGGATTGCTCAAATTGCATGTCCGTGCGCGACCCGGATTACGCGTGGAAGAGACAGCACGCCTTTGCGATCAAATCGAAGCGACGTTGCGAGCCGAAGTTCCCCAGGGCCAATTGCAGACCATCCTCGACAACATCGGTCTGCCTAACTCCGGTATTAATCAGTCCTACAGTTCGAATGGAACCATCGGTAGCAGCGATGCCGAGATCCTGATTGCGCTCGATCCGGAGCACCATCCACCTACGGCTGCGCTCACACGGCGTCTGCGGGAAATATTGCCACAGCGTTTTCCCGGAGTGGAGTTTTTCTTCCAGCCGGCCGATATCGTCACTCAGATTTTGAATTTCGGCTTGCCCGCTCCCATCGACGTGCAGGTCGTTGGCACCGACATGCAGAGCAGCTACGCAATCGCCCAGCAGATTGCCAACAAGATGCGTCACATCCCCGGCACTGCCGATGTACACGTGCAGCAGTTGCTTTCTCTGCCGACTCTGTACATGGATATTGATCGCACGCGCGTCACACAAGTTGGGCTTACGGCGCGCGACGTGGCGCAGAGCGTGCTGGTCTCGCTGAGCGGCAGCTTTCAGACATCGCCTAATTTCTGGCTCAACCCACGCAACGCGGTCACTTATCAAATGGCCGTGCAGGCCCCGCAATACCGCGTCACCAGCATGCAGGATCTCATGGCGATTCCGGTCAGCTCGCAGCAGGGCACGCAGTTGATGGGGAACCTGGTGCAATTGTCGCCCGTCGCGCGATCCGCTACGGTAAACCATTACAACGTGCAACCGGTCATCGACGTTTATGCCAGTACCCAGGATCGCGATCTGGGTGCGGTCGCCGCGGAAACCGACAAAGTATTGAAAACCTTCGACGGACATTTACCGCGCGGTACGCACATTGTCGTGCGCGGCCAGGTCGCCACCATGCGTTCGTCATTCTTCGGTTTGGGCGTGGGGTTGGCGGGCGCCATCCTGCTGGTTTACTTGCTTATCGTTATCAACTTTCAATCGTGGCTCGATCCCTTCATCATTATTGCGGCGTTGCCGGGGGCTTTGGCGGGAATCTGCTGGTTCCTGCTGCTGACACGCACGACCTTGAGTGTGCCGTCGCTCACTGGCGCTGTCATGTGCATGGGCGTGGCCACAGCCAACTCCATTCTGATGGTCAGTTTTGCGCGAGAGCAAATGGATGAAGGCATTCCCGCGGTACAAGCCGCCGTGGCCGCGGGATACACGCGCGTACGCCCCGTATTAATGACTGCGCTGGCGATGATCATCGGTATGGTTCCCATGGCGCTGGGTTTTGGCGAAGGCGGCGAGCAGAACGCGCCTCTGGGCCGCGCGGTTATCGGCGGATTGCTGTTTGCCACCGTGGCCACACTATTCTTCGTGCCCAGCGTGTTCGCGATATTTCACGGCCGGCGCGAGGCCAAGCGGGCGCGCCAACAACAGGCGTAAGGGCGGAAGGCGAAAAGAGTTCAGGAATCGGAGCCGAGCATGAGTGCAGAGAACGAATCGAAAAAAACGCCGGCAGGGGTGCGGCAGGGCGAAGCAAATCGCGCCGACCAGCCCCCGGCACAAAGCGGAAATGAAGAGCACCACGCGCAAAGCGCTCAGGCCCAGCGCGACGAGGAGATCGCTGCGATGCAGCAGCACTCCCGCCACCAGCCGCCGGGCATCCAGAGACCGCCCGAAGTTCCGCCGGCACCCCCGCGCACAGCTCTGATGATCGTAGGCGTACTGTTGCTGGTGCTGTTGTTTGCCGGAGCGGTCACCCTGTTATCGCACATGAGTCACGACCGCGCTCTCGCGAAGGAGACGGAGCGTGAAACCGTGCCAACCGTTGCCGTCGTTCATCCTCTGGCGGAAAAGCCGGACGAGGATCTCGTGCTTCCCGGTTCTCTACAAGCCTACGAAGAGTCTCCGATTTACGCCCGCACGAGCGGCTATCTTGTGCGCTGGTACAAGGACATTGGCAGCCGCGTGGAAAAAGGAGAGTTGCTGGCCAAGATCGACACGCCGGAAGTCGATCAGGAATTAAACCAGGCCCGGGCGGCGCGTCAGCAGATTGTGGCGCAGATGGACCTGGCTAAGATCAGCGCCGACCGATGGGAGAATCTGCGCAAGACAGACTCCGTTTCCGCACAGGAAACGGATCAGTATTGGAGCGCCTACCAGCAGAGTAAGGCCAACCTCGCCGCTTCCGACGCCAACGTCCGCCGTCTGGAGCAATTGGAGGGGTTCAAGGATGTCTATGCTCCATTCTCGGGCGTGCTCACTCGCCGCAACGTCGATCCTGGCGCGCTGATCAACGCCGGCGCCGGAGCGGCCGGGCGAGAGTTATTTGACCTCGCACGCGTCGATCCACTGCGCGTATTCACCAGCGTCCCCCAGGCCTATGCGCCCTATATAAAGGTCGGAGCCCATACTGCCGTTACCCTCCAGGAGTTTCCCGGCCAGAAGTTTGTCGGCAAGATCGCGCGCACGGCGGAAGCGATCGACCCATCTACACGAACTTTACTGACCGAGGTCGATGTGCCTAACAAAGACGGCAGACTGCTGCCCGGCTCGTTTGGTGAAGTTCACTTCGCCGTGGGTTCGGGCGTGGACAAGGTGACAGTTCCGGTCAACGCGATGCTGTTCCGTTCCGAAGGCGCGCAGGTCGCTGTGGTTGGCCCGGACAACAAAGTGCAGTTGCGGCACATCAACATTGGACGAGACTACGGAACAACGCTGGAAGTTCTGGGCGGCGTTTCGCCGACCGATCAGATTGTCATCAACCCCGCGGATTCGCTGGAAGATGGACAGCAGGTGAACATCGCGCAACCACAGCCGAACCAGCAGCCGAATCAAACCGCGCCGCAAGCTCAACGGAAGGAAAGCGGATTGTGAAGCGGTTTCCAATGTCGGCAGGTATTGCGCTTCTGGCGTTGTCAACTGCTTGTACGGTTGGTCCGCGCTACAGCCGCCCTTCTGCGCCGGCACCAGCGCCGGATGCGTGGAAGACGCAGCCTCCGTGGGAGCAAGCCGCGCCGAAGGATTCGATCCCCAAGGGCGCGTGGTGGCAGATCTTTCACGATCCTGCACTCGACGCGTACGAACAACAACTCCTTCAGGCGAACCAGTCTCTCGTAGCGGCACGCGATCGTTTGGATCAAGCGCGTTCCTTGGCGCGGGTCGCTACCGCGGATTTCTTTCCGCAGCTTTCAACGGATCCCAGCGCCGTGCGCGAGCGGGGTTCGGGGAATCGCCCGCTCAACGGCGCTGCGCCGAGCATCGTCAACGGCGTCCCACAGCCCGTCTTCCCTTACACGCAAAACGTCTTTACGATTCCGTTCTCACTGAGCTATGAAGCCGATCTCTTCGGGCGGGTGCGGCACAATGTCGAAGCGGCTAACGCATCCTTGCAATCCACGGCCGCCGATCTGGGCAACGCACAGTTGGTGCTCACTGCCGAGCTTGCCGCGGATTACTTCACACTGCGCGAACTGGATGCCGAATATCAGGTCGTGCAGGAGTCTGTGGGTTATCAGCGCAAAGGGTTGGACCTGGTGAACAAGCGCCACGACGGGGGCATCGCCAGCGGCCTCGAAGTAGCGCAGCAGGCTGCGCTGCTCGACTCAACACTGTCGCAGCTCTCTCTCGTGCAGCAGACGCGGGCGCAGTATGAGCATGCCATCGCTGTGCTCCTGGGCCAGCCGGCATCGAGCGCAAGCGTGCCAACGGCGCCGTTGCAGTCCACTCCACCTCCAATTCCGCTCGGCGTGCCTTCCGATGTACTGGAGCGCCGTCCCGATATTTCGAGCGCGGAACGCCAGATGGCATTCGAAAATGCCGAAGTCGGAGTTGCGCGGACAGCCTTTTATCCGCACATCACTCTGAGCGGAGCCGGTGGATGGCAGAGCACCGACGTCACTTCGCTCTTCAACGCGCCCAGCCTGTTCTGGTCGCTCGGGGCCGACGCCTTGGAACCGATTTTTCAGGGCGGCCGAAACCGCGCGAACCTTGCAGCCGCGCGTGCCGCATATGACCAGTCCGTGGCCAACTATCGGCAATCGGTGCTGACTGCGTTTCAGGAAGTTGAAGACGGAATCAGTAATCTGAGCACCCTTTCGCAAGCTCTCGCGACGCAGGGCGCGGCGGTCGAAGATGCGCGTAAAGCCCTGGCCATCGCCAACAATCGTTATGTCGGCGGAGTCACAACCTACCTCGACGTGATTACCGCTCAGACCACGCTGCTTACGAGCCAGCGCCTGGAGACGCAGTTGCTCGGCCAGCAGATGGTCAGCGCCGTTTATCTGGTGAAGGCTCTTGGCGGTGGATGGGATGCGAGCCAGATTGCAGGAGAGCAGGTTCATCCACAAGCTGGCCAGGTCGTGCGGCCGTAACGATTGATCGCCATAACGCTTGATCCTCTGGCCCGCGCTTCCAGCGACTTTTCGAGCCACTGAAACGCGGGCCAGGACCGTGCTACAAAGCGTTTATTCGTAGCTGAACGTCAATTCATCCAGGTAGATGGAATATGCATTCTGCTTGACGTTGCCATCCATCTGGTAGTTGATGGTTACACCCCACCAACTCGCCGGCGCGGGACCGGGATCGTAATACTGATTCACGGTGCTTGTTACGCCGTTCAGGGTTATGGACTGATACAGCAGTTGGTTGTTGGAAGTCCGCTGCACCTGGATTGTCAGGTGGTTCCACGCGTTGTTGACCGGGTGACAGGCAATGCCGGTGGGAATCCATTGCTGGCTGACATTATTCCAAACATCCCACTCGTTGCCGCCGGCAATCCGGCACTCGTGTCCCCAGATGTACCCTTGGCTATCGAAGAACTGGTTGATGTCAAACTCCAGCGCCTGAGAAACCGGCAGATTGGTGCCGTAAAAATAAACGTCGTAGGTGAAGTTGTGGAGCGTGGGTACCAGCGTGTGATTCGTATCGGGCAAGCCTTGCGACGACTGAGATCCAATCAGGTGATTGTTAAACAGCGCGTCGGAATAAATGGTCGTTCCGCCCAGATTATATTGGCTTGCTTCCCCGCTCATGGAAGGCGACTTGACGCCCTGGGACATCGAGAAAGTAATGCCGTCGCAGGGTGAAGGAGAACAGTCAACAAAGTTCGGAGGACCCTGCCCGTATTGGCCCCATCCACCACTGTGCTGCAGGTTGCTGAAAGAATTTCCTCCGCCGCCGCTCGATCCGACCGTAATGGTGACTGGTGTAGTGGCCGCTCCTCCGCACTTGTCCCACTCTTCGATGACTGTGTTGTATTTGCCTGCGCTCAGCGCCAGGTTGTAGTTCATGCTCGCGCCATTCACCACGTAGGCCAGTTGGCCGGGCGCGGTGTAAATTCCCATGGAGGCGACGCCCTTCGAGCATGTTGTTGTCGCTGTGGCGCTGAAGTTAGTGGGAGAACTTACCGTGCTGTTATTGACGGGAGAAGTCACGTAAACGCCGGAGCCGGCGCTGACCGTAACTTTGACTGCGGCCGTTCCCGCTCCGCCGCAGTTGTCCCAATCCTCGACGACGGTGTTATAGGTGCCGGGACTGAGGCTGAGGCTCGTGTTCAGGCTTGCCCCGTTCACTACATAAGCCAGTTGGCCCGGGGCCGTATAGATTCCCATGGAAGCTACGCCCTTGGAACACGAAGTGGTCGCGGACGCAACATAAGAGACGGAACCTTGCACCGTAGTGCCATTGGCGGGAGATGTGACGGTGACACCGGCAAATGCTTCGCAGGCGCCGACGGCTAAAAAGCACACGAGCAGCGACAGGGGGGACTTAAGCATGAAAGCGCTCCAAATATGTTTATTGACGTGCGACGTGCCAACCAGCAGAACTGCAGCTAGAACTATCCTTACGCGCGAGCGGGCGCGTCTTAGTCCGGAAGAAGCGGCGTAATAGCGGCGTTAATCTTCAATCCCGGGTTAGTTCCTAAAATGCTTATCCAGAGGACTACCGAAGTCGCGACATTTCGTGAATCAATCCGTGAAACAGTGTAGGCAGAATACCAAAAACCCTGTACGCAAAAAAGCGAAAATTGTCGCTTTCAATACTCGAAAGTACCTCGCCGCCCAAAATAAAACTCCCGGCGCCAAGAAAAGCTTGAAAGAACGCGCTGGCGGCCTTTTCCGGCGGCAACCTTGAGCCCTATTTGGACCATCAATGTGGTGTCAGTGGGGATGGGGTTCCGAGCGCAATGAGTACCACTCGTCTTCTGCCAGTTGTTATTTCAACTGCTTTTCTTTCACTCTCGCTCCTGACGATCTCGGGCTGCGGCGGCACAGGCTCGCCCTCAGGAGCCTCTCAAGCGAAAACAATCACGGCCGTTTCGGTGACGCCAGGCACGGCCACAATAGCTGCCGGCGCTACTGAGCAATTTGTGGCGACGGCAAAGTACAGCGATGGTTCGACTGCGAACGTCAGCTCGACGGCGACATGGTCCGATGCGAGCCAATCCGTGGCGACCGTAAATTCGACCGGTCTCGCCAAGGGAATGGCTGCGGGGGCGACGACCGTGACGGCAACGTTTTCGGGGATGAGCGGAAGTGCCGCGCTTACCGTATCGCCGATCGCGCCGACTGTTACGGCGATTGCGGTGTCGCCGACCACGGCAAGCATTTTTTCGGGAGATACCCAGCAATTTAACGCGACTGCGACGTATAGCGATGGATCGACGGCGAATGTCAGCACGACGGCCGCCTGGGCGTCCTCCGCTTCCAGCGTGGCCACAGTCAGTCCGACCGGACTGGCGACCGGAGTGGCAGCGGGGACGAGCATGATAACCGCGGCGCTCGGTGGAATCACCAGCACGGCCGTGACACTCACGGTACAGGCCAAGACCGTAACTTCAATCGTAGTATCTCCGATTACAGCGACCACCTATACCACCGACACGCAACAATTCAGCGCCACGGCTACTTACAATGACGGCTCCACGGCCTCTGTAACCGGCACGGCGACTTGGACCACAACTCCGACCGGCATTGCTACTATCAGCTCCAGCGGTTTAGCTACGGGAGTGGCAGCGGGCTCGACAACAATAACGGCGGCGATAGGCACGATTACCGGAACGGCCTCGCTGACCGTGCAAACCAAAGAGCTGACGTCGATTACCGTGGCGCCTGCCAACCCGAACGTTGCCGAGAGTGGAACGCTGCAATTTGGCGCGACGGGCACCTATAACGATGGATCGACCGGAAATGTCACTTCCTCGGTCGCCTGGTACGTGGACCACGTCAAGGGCGGAAATCCGACCGATGGAACCATCACCACAGCCGGGCTGTATATGGCTCCGTCGTCGTCCGGTACTGAAACCATAACGGCGACCAGTCCGACCAATTCGGCGATCACCGCCAGCGCCACGGTAACAGTAGCGAACGCTCCTCAGGGAGCGGTGCTTACCTATCACAACGACGATGCCCGCGACGGCGCGTACACACAGGAATTCACGTTGATGCCCTCGAACGTCAACTCGACGACGTTTGGCAAGCTTTACGCCTACCCCGTGAACGGTCAGATCATGGCTCAGCCGCTTTACATGCCGCAGATGAGCATTGGCGGCGGGACGTACGACGTGGTTTTCGTCGTCACGGAGAACAACTATGTCTACGCTTTCAATGCTGATGCCACTTCCTCAGCGACGGCGCAGACTTTCTGGCAGGATCCACTCGGGGCCGCAGTCTTAAAGACTCCTAACGTGTATGCGGGAATCCAGTCAACGCCCGTGATCGATCCTTCGACTAATACGATCTACCTGGTCGCCGAGAAGACCGGCTATTCCAATCCGTTCTGGTTGTACGCGCTGAATGCCGCTACTGGCGTCAACCAGCCGGGCAGCCCGGTAAATATAACCGCGACTTATAACGGCGATTCTCTGGAAAGCTCCTGCGATCAGCGCGTCGGCTTGGCGTTGGATCCGGTCTCCAACGCAGTCTATATCGGCTTCGGCGACTGCACGCACGGTTGGGTCGTGGCTTACGACAAAACCACGCTGGCGCAGACCGTGGTATTTGATGACACCAATGAGGCAGAGGGCGGTGGCTTGTGGTCCAGCGGCGGAGCGCCCGCGATTGACGACACAACCGGGGATTTGTATCTGCTGACCGGAACGGATGCCGGTGACCAGGCAGCAATAAACAATACAAACTTTACCCAGATAGGATACAACAATTCCTTCCTGCGTCTGGCCGCGACCGACCTCTCCGTACTGGACTACTTTTCGCCGGATAACAGTTGGACTCTGGCCGAAAATGACGCCGATCTGGCCAGTGGCGGGAACGTTATAATGCCGGCCTCTTCCGCATATCCACTGGAAACGATTGGAGGCGGAAAAGACGGGAACATTTATGTGGTCAACCGTTCGAACATGGGTGGATTCAACGCCACAAATAATGTGATTCAGACCATAAAGACGGGCAGCGGAAAGGGAAACGATGTTTACGACAACATTTTCGACACACCGGTCTATTGGAATGGATCGCTTTACTTCCACTGCAATGACGATGTCATTCGCGCTTATAGCTGGAGCGCAACAACCGGACTGATATCCACGTCGCCTACATCGGTCGGGTCAAATGTCTATGGGATGCACGGCGCAACCGCTTCTTTATCGGCCAATGGCACGCTAAACGGAATTGTCTGGGACATCGACAATACGGCCTTTAGCGGCTCCAATCCGGCGGGTGGCGGACCCTCTGTGCTGCATGCCTACAATGCAACGGACGTAGCCACCGAACTTTACAACAGCACGCAAGCCGGGTCTCGCGATACGGCTGGAGCGGCCTCAAAGTTTACGGCGCCGACCATTGCTGGCGGCAAGGTCTTCGTTCCCACTTCTGTAGAACTCGATATCTACGGCCTCCTTCCGTAGCGTGCCAGGATCGTTGCGGCAAAACGGTGAGAATAAATTCAGAGCGGTTTGCCGCCATTTCTTTTCTGCGCACGTCGCGTCCGCAGCGCGATCCGAAGTTACAGGAAAGACCGTAGGGACCCATAACTACGGTTGCCTATCTAATATTCGTTAGCGACGATTATGCCCGCCCCGCTCAAACAAGACACAACGCATCGTCACCGGCCAATCTGGAGGTGGATCGGCCTAGCTGTTCTTATCTTTCTGGTAAGCGCCGGCATTGCCGTTCGCATGGTGATCTCACGCGCCGAGCCGATCGTGCGGGCGCGAATTATCGGCACACTGCAAAATCGCTTTAAGAGCAAAGTGGAGCTGACGAATTTTCATGTCTCTGTGGCCAATGGCATCGAAGTCTCTGGCGGCGGATTGAAAATCTTTGGTGCAACGGATCCGAACCCGTACGCACCTGGCGTTCAACCGTTGATCGCAATCCAGGATTTTCGTTTTCAAACCGCAGTGCGAAATCTGTTTCGTTCCCCCATGCACGTAGATACCGTCTATGTAAAGGGTCTGGAACTGAACATCCCGCCCAAGGAAACGCGAAGTGAAATGACCAACATGCGGTCGAAGACGGGAAAGATGAGTATCTTCGTCGACAAGTTCGTGTGCCAGGATACGAAGTTGCTGATCAATACTTCAAAACCAGGGAAGCCGCCGCTGGAGTTTGCGATATCGGACCTGAGAATGAAAGATATCGGGCCCGGTCAGCCTATGCAATTTAATGCCACGCTGGTGAATCCGAAGCCAGTGGGAGACATCCAGTCTCAGGGCTTCTTCGGGCCTTTGCAGGAAACCAGTCCTCGCGACACGCCAGTGCAAGGTGATTATTCGTTCACACATGCCGACCTGAGCACGATCAAAGGCATTGGCGGAATGCTTTCTTCCACCGGCGCTTACTCGGGAACTTTGAGCAATATCGTGGTGCACGGAAAAACCGATACACCAGATTTCAGCATAGCGAGAAGCGGGCATCCGGTTCCTCTGCACACGGAGTTTCACGCCGTGGTCGACGGCACCAGCGGAGATACCTATCTGAAATCCGTACAGGCGTCGTTCCTGCACACTTCGTTTGAGGCGAAAGGTTCCGTGGTGCGCCTGCCTGCTCCCAAAGGCCACGACATCGAGCTCAACGTTGTTTTGGAGCAAGCGCAAATAGAAGATCTGCTGCAATTGGGCGTTCGCACCGATCCTCCGATTATGAGTGGTCCGGTGCAAATGACGGCACAAATGAGTCTTCCGCCGGGAAAAGAGGATGTCACCGACCGGCTGCGGTTGGCGGGGTCTTTTCATGTGCTGGACGCGCACTTCTCCAGCGAGAAGATACAGGGCAAGCTGGACTCGCTTAGCTTGCGCAGCCGTGGTAAGCCCAGAGAAGCCAGGGAAAGTCACGGGGAAGAGGTTCCAACAGATTTGCAGGGAGTTTTTAAGCTGCGAGATGGAGTGTTGTCTTTTTCAGCCCTCCATTTCCTGATTCCCGGAACTCATGTCGATATGACCGGCAATTACGGCCTCGATGGGAAAACGTTTGACTTTAGTGGGACGGCACGGCTGAATGCGACGGTTTCGCAAATGACAACCGGTTGGAAGTCCATCCTTCTTAAGCCCGTCGATCCGTTCTTCCGGAAAAACGGAGCCGGTACGGAAGTCCCGATCAAGGTCACAGGCACGCAGTCGGACCCGCACTTCGGTTTGGATTTCCATCATAAAGACGATGGTCACAAAGATAATGGTCAGAAAGAGCAATCCGGCAAAGACGACAAAGATCAGAGCCAAAAGAGCGATCATGCGCACGGAGGAAAAAATGGCGCTGGGGGAGCCAAATAATGACGAAGCCGGCCCCAAGGCAAAGTCGGTTGTCCGTCGTGCATAAAACATACTTGGCGTGACGGGGAACGTTATAATGGCGAATTGTATCTCGCACGAATGCCGTTAAATCCTCCGTTATCGGATTGAGGTTAGAAGCGAATCGTATGAGCGAAAAGCCAACCACTACCTTGCCTGCGGTTGTCGAGAAAATTATCAAATCTCCCAGCGAGCCGGAAAAGGCGCAGATCGCGGTGGAGGGAGCCGATCACCTGTATCGCGAGCTTCGCATCGAGAATACCCTGATTAACGAGAACGGTGAGAAGGTAAGCCTCAAACCCGGCGCCGAAGTCCAGGTAACGATCGAAGCAGAGCCGGAGGCAACCACCGCAAAGGTGTAGAGGAACGCGAACCGGCCTTTCTCCTACTAGAAATCCTGTATGGCCCTCGCCTTTCACGAGAGAGCATTCTGAAAAGAATCCCCGTACCTCTGCCCCCTCGGCTGAGGGAGGCAGACGGACAAATGCTCAATACCCCACAGCAGGATCCCAGCCGCTCGCGTAGTTCGTGGTCTCTACATGGAGGCCATCAACACGGCGTCCAGTTTTATTCGCAAGATAAATTTCTCCTGGAAGAGCTGAGCCAGTACATTGGCCAAGCTTTGTTAGCGGGGAATTCTGCGGTCGTGGTCGCCACGGACCAGCACCGCAATGGCCTGCTGCAAAGGCTCACTGCGCTAGGCTTGGACGTTCCGGACCTTCTTGAGAAAGGACGATTCGTCGAACTGGAGGCAAGGCAGGTTTTGAGCGAGTTTATGGTGGAGGGCTGGCCGAACGAGAAACGGTTTGCAGATGTTATTGGTGGAATCGTCACGCGATCTTTCGAGTGCTCGGCGAGCGATCAACCGCGAGTGGCTGTGTTCGGTGAAATGGTGGCGCTGCTGTGGGCGGATGGTAATCGCCAGGCGGCCATACATCTTGAACAACTTTGGAACCGGCTGGCACGGACCAAATCCTTTTCGCTTTTCTGCGCCTATCCCATGAGCAGCTTCAACCGGGAAGAAGACGGCGAGCTTCTGTTGAAAGTCTGCAACGAACACTCCGCAGTAATTCCAACCGAAGGATATACGGGCCTGGGAAGCGAAGACGAACGTCTTCGCAGCATTACCCAGTTACAGCAGCAGGCGCGGGCGCTTGAAACTGAAGTCGCTCAACACAAGCGGCTCCGGCAGGAACTTGAACTGCACGTGCAGGCGCGAACATCGGAGCTGCAAACCAAAAACGCGCAGCTTCTCGACGAGATCAAGCGCCGTGAAGATGCCGAAACCAGTCTGCGGACATTGACCAGCCAGTTGATGCTCATCAGAGATGAGGAGCGTCGCCGTGTTGCGCACGAGTTGCATGAGAGCACGGCTCAGCTTCTGGCTACTTTGGCGATTAATTTAAGCGTGCTGGCGGAGCCGAATCGTTCGGTGGATGTACGCGAATCGTGGCTGATCAAAGAGAGCGCTGGCCTCGTGGACAATCTGCTCAGCGAGGTCCGTCAACTTTCCCATCTGTTACATCCGCCAACGCTGGACGAGATGGGACTTCCATCCGCCATTCACTGGTACGCGGAAAGGTTTGCCAAGCGAGCCGATATCAATGTGACAGTCGAAATTCCCGAACAATTCGCCAGGCTCTCGCGCGAAAAAGAGATCGCAATCTTCAGAGTCGTTCAGGAATCTCTGGCAAATGTGCAAGAACATTCGAAGAGCGCCACCGCGACGGTGCGTATTACCGAGTCCTCCGGCCATGTTTGTGTTCAAGTGAGCGACCTGGGAAAAGGCATGGCGGGCGCAGCTTCGCTTCCCGCGTCAGGAATCGGAATCAATGGGATGCGAGAAAGATTACGCCAGCTCGGCGGAACGCTAAGCGTTCACTCCAACAGCCACGGCACACTGGTGACGGCTGACTTGCCCGCGTAAATTCCAAACTACAAATACATTCACCCCTAAGCTTCTGTCGTTGCTTGCCGGTAGCTCTCTCGATCCGAGATTTTTGCGGTGGATGCCTCTTGCGCTTGTAACGCTTGCAGCCATTGCTCGAGCAAAGCCAGAACCTCGTCGGGAGGCTGCAGCCATAACTGCGCCTTGCTTTGCCGCCGTCGGGGTCGAACCAAAACGGTCAAATAGCGATTCTTCGAAGCAGAATCATTGGCAGAGCCGTTCAAGGACTCGGCAGTCGCAGCGTGATGGTTCAGAGCGCGAAATGCATCCTCGTCGGTAGTGTCATCTCCGAGATACGCAACGGGTGTGCCCGGATTCACTTCACTAAGAACGGTGCGCACCGCGTCTCCTTTATTCGGACTGTGTGGGCGAATTTCCACTCCACCATCGAAGGGCAGAAGGTTCAATCCCGATTGCGTCGCGATGGCAGCCCATCCCGGCAATACTTT
Organism: Candidatus Sulfotelmatobacter sp.; assembly: GCA_049584475.1. GTDB lineage: Bacteria > Acidobacteriota > Terriglobia > Terriglobales > Acidobacteriaceae > Sulfotelmatobacter. The sequence continues at coordinate 122,600 of JBAUXX010000054.1, forward strand.
CTCTTGCACGGTGCGTGCTTCCGTTTCACTCATGCCTCGCCAGTGGACGGCGATGCTTCCCGTCTTAAACTCGGCGATATCTTGCATGTCCTGGCCGCGTAACCAGTCGTCCGCCTCGGCCAGCGCATCCGTGATACCGGCGTCCACCGGGGAAACTTCAATGCTTCCGTCGTTCTTCAGACGCTGCGAGCCATGAAGGCCCCAAAGCTCTGGTTGCGGCGCGATTCCCAGCAGCGGGATGACTTCTCTCGCATCCCTCCCTGAGACGATGACAACTCGCGTCTTATGAGCGGCGACGATCTTCTGCAATATCTGCGCGACACCGGGATACGGAAACGCATCCTTGCGGTACTTTCGAAACGGCGCCAACGTACCGTCGTAATCGAGCATGAGTACCGACTGTGGCGCCCTGGCGACCTCTCGCAGAAATGAGTCCACCGCGGCTTTCGTATCCGGATGCAACCACTTTATTTCCTGTTCTTCTCCCAATCGCATCACGCCACGGCCACGTTTCCGCGAAACTCTTCCTGGGAGGAGTCCGTTCCGTCCAGCCTGAGTTCGCACAGTTCCGTGATCAAGGTTCCCGCCCACCGGTAAATGTTTTGTTCTCTTATAGTCCTGCGCATGCGATGCGCGCGCAGCTGTTTTTCTTCCGGTTCCATCTCCAGGGCAACGCGGATTGCCTCCGCGGTCTGATCGATGTCATAGGGATTCACCAGCAAAGCGTCCCGTAGTTCGCGGGCGGCGCCGGTGAATTGGCTCAGAATCAATACCCCGCGCTCGTCGCGCCGCGCGGCAAGAAATTCTTTTGCTACCAGATTCATGCCGTCATGGAGCGATGTCACCAGGCAGAGATCGGCGGCACAATAGTAGCGATCAATCTCTTCGTGGCTGTGCTGCCGTTTGAGAAATGCAATCGGCTTCCACTTGCCCGATTGGAAGCGCCAGTTGATTCGTTCCGCCTCGGCTTCTACTTCCGCAAGAAGATCGTGGTAGCGCTTGATGTGGGTGCGGCTGGGAGCGCCGATCTGCACAAAGGTGAATTTGCCCAGATAGCTGGGATACTTCTCCAGAAATCGTTCGATGGCAAGGAATCGCTCGAGGATTCCCTTGGTGTAGTCGACGCGGTCGACTCCTATTCCCATGAAGGACGCCTCCAGGCCCAGGCTGTGCAACAAGGAGGAGCGCTCCAGATAATTCACCCGATGTTGGGTGCCTTCGACAGACTCATCGTCCGTGAGATTCACGCTGATCGGAAAAGGCCGGACGAGGGTGCGGTGATTCTGGCGCAGAACTGAAAAATGTTCCCAGTCGACGCGCGATTCCACAACACGGTCCGCCGTCTGCAAGAAGTTGTTGCAATGCGACTGGATATGAAATCCGATCAGATCCGCTCCCAACAGTCCGTCGACCAATTGGCGCTGCCAGGGGCAGATCCCGAATGCCTCGAGATTAGGCCAGGGTATGTGCCAGAAAATGGCAACGCGCGCGTCCGGTCTTTTTTCCTTCAGCATTCGCGGCAATAGCGCGAAGTGATAGTCCTGGACCAGAACTATGGGTTTGGGCGTGTCTTCGATTTCTTCGAGCACTGCGTCGGTAAACTTGCGGTTGACCTCTTCGTAGTGCCGCCAATCCTGTGCCCGGAAAATCGGCCGGGTATGAGCGATGTGGCAGAGTGGCCAAAGGCCCTCGTTAGCAAATCCGTAGTAGTAACCTTCTTCTTGTTCCTTCGTCAGCCATACCCGGCGCAAGGTATATCGGGGATCGTTGGGCGGCACTCGTAGACGGTCGTGCGAGTCGACTACTTCTGTGTCGGCGTCGCCGCTGCCATGGGCGATCCAGGTGCCGTCGCAGGCTTCGAGAACTGGCTCCAGAGCAGTTACCAGTCCGCTGGGCGGCACAATCACTTCCAGCGATTTGCCGCTGCGCTGATGCTGGTAGGGTTCCCGGTTCGATACGACGAATAAGCGGCCACCATCGAGGCGGGTCCGGAGATGCACGGCGAGCCGCTCGGCAGTCCACATGGCCTGACCTGCTTCGCGCAAGCGGGCCTCATTCTCAGCAGCATTGCGGGCCTGACTCAGGCTCTCCGCAAGCGTGACGACCTCCCAGGCGAGCGGCCTAAATAATTCCAGATCCGGCATCTGCTGCCGAGAGGAGATTCTGCCCATGCGCAACGCCCGCATCCACTGCGCGGCGCGCGCGATGGGGCCGGCGATACTCCAGCGCACAATCAGGAGGGTGATGAAAACGATGAGAACGACCTGGATGAGCACGCTTAGAAATGCTTCACGCCAGGCGCGAAGAGTCTGGTCGCGAATATAACGAGCGTCATGGACAACGGCCAGACCGCCTACTACCTCATCCTGGCGATGCAGCGGCAAAGCAAAAATGTGGACCGGATCGTCGCCAAGCCGGACAAACGAACTCTCGCCGTGCCCGTCGGCAATAGCTTGAGTTACGTCGTGCGGAATGGATGGAAGGACCGATTGCAACTCGGTCGTAATCGCTACAACTTTACCCTGCCGGTCATAAACTGCAACTCCCAACAAGTGCTCCCGATTGCCAAATCGTTGCACCAGGCGCTGCAAGCCGCGGTCGGATCCAGATTCCCATGCCTTCTCGACATTGCCGGCGACACTTTCGCCGAGAACCTCGGCGCGCCGTTCCAGGTCGCTGCGCAAACCACGCTTCCCCCCAGCTACCTCGTAATAAGAGAAGCCCAGCGAAACCAGCGTGATGCCGACGATCAGAGAAACGATAAGCCGGACACTTAGCAGGCGCATGAATGGCCCCTCCACGGCGAACCCGAAGGAGCATTGCGCGAAAGCTCAACTATTACAACTGTCATAAGTGCTTTCGGTTTGAGCGAAGAAAACGCGGGTGAAGAACAGTCCAATTAGATACTGTGCTCTTTTTCAGCTTTCCGTACAAACCTAAATAATGCGCCAACGGCATGAACATAAGTGAATCAATGTAGAGTTTTTAGCGAAGCGCGTCCATTATTTTGCTGCAATCAGCGAAGCTACGGGATTTACCCGAGTTTCATACTGATCGTGACTTCGTAGAGTGTTGAAAGACTGAAATCGCCCGCGAGACATTGGAACCTCTTCAGTTCTTCCCCAGCGCGGCGGCTACAGTAAAGACCCTAGGGCCAGCACTTGTTTTTTCGTGCTCCAATGCAGTGTTGCTGCCCGAGTTTCCGTAGGTTCTTTCGGCGCGGGTTCATTGAAAGAAATGTGTAAAGTCATTGGTGATATGGGGAATCGGCTCATTCCATGCAGCCCGGGCCCAGCCGCGCTCATTTTTCGTTCAGGTTGAGCTTTGGATTCGCCGCCGTCACCGTTAACACTTAATACTTTGGGCGGAAAGAGGGAAGTTCGACGAAGCCATTTCTCAGATCGTCCCTCGGTCCAGGAGATCTCTCAGATCATGAAGAGAAATAATAACGACTCCATGACAGCGCTTGCCAACGGGACAGCCGGGGAAAGTCGCAAGACCGGAAGTAACGGCGGGTCAGTAGTCGCCGCGCCCGCCGATTCAGGCGATCTCAGCGTAATTCTTGCCGGTCTGCAAACGATGCGGGACGGCGACTTTTCCGTGCGTCTGCCAGGTTCCTGGACCGGATTGGCGGGAAAAGTTGCCGACACTTTCAATTCCATTGTCGCTGCCAATCAAAAGATGTCGCAGGAGTTGAAACGCGTTGGGCAAGTAGTCGGTAAAGAGGGACGAACTCGCGAGCGTACGCGCTTTCATGAATCCCGAGGGGCGTGGGGTGAGATGGAGGTTTCCATCAACACCCTGGTTGAGGACTTGCTGCGGCCAACTGAGGGCGTGACACGGGCGATCGCCGCTGTGGCTCAGGGGAATCTCACTCAAACAGTTCGGCTGGATGTGGATGGCCGACCGCTGGAAGGCGAGTTCCTGCGCTCCGCCAACATTGTCAACACCATGATTCAGCAGTTGGGCGTCTTCACCGCCGAGGTCACCCGTGTGGCGCGCGAGGTGGGTACGGACGGCAAACTCGGCGGGCAGGCGCAGGTTCCCGGCGTCGCCGGCACGTGGAAGGATCTTACCGATTCCGTCAACTCGATGGCCAGCAATCTTACTGGCCAGGTTCGTAACATTGCTGAAGTCGCTACGGCCGTGGCCAGTGGTGATCTTTCCCGAAAAATTACGGTCGATGTGCGCGGCGAAATTCTCCAGCTCAAAGAAGCCATCAACACGATGGTCGACCAGTTGCGATCATTCGCCTCGGAAGTGACTCGTGTGGCCCGCGAAGTGGGTACGGACGGTAAGCTCGGCGGCCAGGCCGTTGTCGTGGGGGTGGCGGGAACGTGGAAAGATCTTACTGACTCCGTTAACGCCATGGCCGGTAACCTCACGGCCCAGGTGCGCAACATCGCAGAAGTGACAACGGCCGTGGCACGCGGCGATCTATCGCGCAAAATCACGGTGGATGTGAAGGGTGAGATTCTCGAACTCAAGGACACCATCAACACGATGGTGGATCAGCTCAACGCGTTCGCTGGTGAAGTGACGCGCGTGGCGCGCGAAGTCGGTACGGAAGGCAAGCTGGGCGGACAAGCCCAGGTGCCGGGCGTTGGCGGCACGTGGAAAGATCTGACCGATAACGTGAACTTCATGGCCAGCAACCTCACGGGCCAAGTGCGAAACATTGCCGAGGTGGCAACCGCCATCGCCAATGGCGATTTGTCTCGCAAAATCACCGTTGATGTTCGCGGCGAAATATTGCAGTTAAAAGAAACGCTGAACACGATGGTGGACCAGCTCAACCGTTTCGCCGGCGAAGTGACCCGCGTGGCGCGCGAAGTGGGTACCGAAGGGCGTTTGGGTGGACAGGCCAACGTGCCGGGCGTTGCCGGTACCTGGAAGGATCTCACTGACTCGGTCAACTCGATGGGCGGAAACCTGACCGGACAGGTCCGAAACATTGCTGAAGTCACAACTGCCGTGGCCCGCGGCGATTTGTCGCGCAAGATTACCGTCGATGTGAAAGGTGAAATTCTCGAGCTTAAGAACACCATCAACACCATGGTGGATCAGCTCAACGCGTTTGCCGGAGAAGTGACGCGCGTGGCCCGCGAAGTCGGAACGGAAGGCAAGCTGGGCGGGCAGGCGCAAGTACCGGGTGTGGCGGGAACGTGGAAAGATCTTACCGACAACGTGAACTTCATGGCCAGCAACCTCACTGGCCAGGTGCGAAACATCGCTGAAGTTGCAACCGCCGTGGCTCGCGGTGATTTGTCTCGCAAGATTACGGTCGATGTGAAAGGAGAAATTCTCGAACTCAAAGACACCCTCAATACGATGGTGGACCAGCTCCGTTCGTTTGCGTCGGAAGTAACGCGTGTGGCTCGCGAAGTCGGAACCGACGGCAAACTCGGTGGCCAGGCTCAGGTTCCTGGTGTGGCCGGGACGTGGAAAGATCTCACCGATTCGGTCAATTCCATGGCTAGTAACTTGACCGGCCAGGTTCGAAATATCGCGGAGGTTGCGACAGCCATTGCCAGCGGCGATCTTTCAAAGAAAATTACGGTCAATGTCAGCGGCGAAATTCTGTTGCTGAAAGAAACCATCAATACGATGGTGGACCAGCTCAACGCGTTCGCCGGCGAAGTAACCCGTGTGGCTCGCGAAGTCGGTACCGAAGGCCGTTTGGGCGGACAGGCCAATGTGCCTGGTGTGGCCGGAACGTGGAAAGATCTCACGGACTCAGTCAATTCGATGGCCGGAAATCTTACGGGCCAGGTGCGAAACATCGCCGAAGTTACAACTGCAGTCGCCCGAGGCGATTTGTCGCGCAAAATCACGGTGGACGTGAAAGGCGAAATTCTCGAACTGAAGAACACCATTAACACGATGGTGGATCAGCTCAATGCGTTCGCCGGCGAAGTAACTCGCGTGGCCCGCGAAGTCGGCACCGACGGCAAACTTGGCGGCCAGGCGCAGGTTCCGGGTGTGGCTGGCACATGGAAAGATTTGACGGACAACGTCAACTTCATGGCCAGCAACCTCACGGGCCAGGTGCGTAACATCGCCGAGGTTGCGACCGCCATCGCAAACGGCGATCTCTCCAAGAAAATCACGGTTGACGTGCGCGGCGAAATTTTGCAGCTGAAAGAAACGCTGAACACGATGGTCGAGCAGTTGCGATCGTTCGCCGCTGAGGTCACGCGTGTGGCTCGCGAAGTGGGCAGCGAAGGCCGCCTCGGTGGGCAGGCAAACGTGTCAGGCGTGGCCGGAACGTGGAAGGATCTCACCGATTCGGTCAATGCCATGGCAGGCAATCTCACTGGCCAGGTGCGCAACATTGCCGAGGTTACGACGGCCGTGGCTCGCGGCGATTTGTCGCGCAAAATCACTGTGGACGTGAAGGGAGAAATTCTCGAACTCAAGAACACTATCAACACGATGGTGGATCAGCTCAACGCTTTCGCGGCTGAAGTGACGCGCGTGGCCCGCGAAGTCGGCACGGAAGGCAAGCTGGGCGGGCAGGCGCAAGTGCCGGGCGTGGCCGGAACGTGGAAGGATCTCACGGACAACGTGAATGTGATGGCCGCCAACTTGACGGAACAGGTGCGCGGCATCGTCAAAGTGGTGACCGCCGTCGCTAATGGTGAGCTGACGCAAAAGCTCACCGTGAATGCAAAAGGCGAAGTCGCGGCGCTGGCCGAAACCATCAACAACATGACCGACACACTCGCCACGTTCGCCGATCAGGTTACAACGGTCGCGCGCGAGGTCGGCGTGGAAGGCCGGCTGGGCGGCCAGGCGAATGTGCCCGGCGCTGCCGGCACGTGGAAAGATCTCACCGGCAACGTGAACTTGCTGGCTGACAATTTAACCAACCAGGTGCGAGCCATTGCGGAAGTCGCCACCGCCGTTACCAAGGGCGACCTTACGCGATCGATTCAGGTGGAAGCGAGCGGCGAAGTTGCCGACTTGAAAGACAACCTGAATACGATGATCGACAATCTGCGCCTCACCACCGATCGCAATACCGAACAAGACTGGCTTAAGACAAATCTCGCTCGCTTCACCGGCATGTTGCAGGGGCAGCGCGATCTGACGACCGTAGGACGGATGCTGCTGTCGGAACTGGCGCCTCTGGTGAGCGCGCAACAAGGCGTTATCTATCAGATGGGTAGCGAGGAATCCTCCGAGATGGTGTTGCTTTCCGCGTTTGCCGGCGACGGCGAGGATGGTCATCTGCGGCGGTTGAAGATCGGCGAAGGATTAGTAGGGCAATGTGCGTCGGAAAAACGCCGCATGCTTATCTCCGAACTGCCGGCAAATACAATTGCGATTCGATCGGGACTGTTTGAAGCTGTTCCGCAAAACGTCATTGTGCTTCCCGTGCTGTTTGAAGATCGCGTCAAGGCGGTGATCGAACTCGCTTCGCTAAGCAACTTCACAACATCTCACCTCGCATTTCTTGAGCAACTGACGGCCAGCATCGGCATCGTGCTGAATAGCATTGAAGCCACGATGCAGACCGAAGGCTTGCTGAAGCAGTCGCAACAGTTGGCCACCGAACTTCAGGTGCAGCAAAAAGAACTGCAACAGACGAACGAACAGCTGGCGCAAAAAGCGCAGCAACTCGCCGAACAGAACGTGGAAGTGGAACGCAAGAACCAGGAGATCGAACAGGCCCGTCGCGCCCTGGAAGACAAGGCCAAAGAGCTGGCTCTGACTTCGAAATACAAGTCAGAGTTCCTGGCCAACATGTCGCACGAATTGCGCACGCCGCTGAACAGCATTCTGGTTCTGGGCCAGCAACTCAGTGATAATCCGGACGCCAACCTGACGCCTAAACAGGTCGAGTTTGCGCGCACGATTCACGGCGCGGGAACGGACTTGCTGAATCTGATCACGGACATTCTTGATCTGTCGAAGATCGAATCCGGAACGGTCTCCGTAGAAGCTGAAGAAGTATTCTTCGCCAGCTTGCTCGATGCGGTTGGCCGTCCGTTCCGGCACGAAGCTGAGAACCGGCGGCTTACCTTCGAGATACAGACCGATCCGCATCTGGTCCGGAGCGTAGTAACCGATTCCAAGCGACTGCAACAAGTTTTGAAGAACCTGCTCTCGAATGCTCTGAAATTTACCGAAGTCGGAGGTGTTCGCTTATCCGTGTCGCCGGCGAAGGAAGGTTGGAGCGAAGATCATCCGATTCTGGCGAAGGCAGCCTCGGTGGTCGCTTTTGAAGTCTCCGATACCGGAATCGGTATCGCTTACGACAAACAGCGCATCATCTTCGAGGCGTTCCAGCAGGCTGATGCCGGCACGAGCCGCAAGTACGGCGGAACCGGTCTGGGACTGGCCATCAGCCGCGAACTCGCTAGCTTGCTGGGTGGAGAAATTCAGCTGCGCAGCGCTCCCGGCAGAGGCAGCACGTTTACCCTTTACCTGCCTCAGACCTATGTGGGCCCATCCACTTCGACCGCCGCTATTACGGAACGGAGATCGCCATCGTCGATTTCGCCGTCGCAGTTGACGATGTCTGGTGTTTCCGAACTGCCGGCCGAAAAGATTCCCGACGACCGGGAGAATTTGCAGCCTGACGATGCGATCTTGTTGATCGTTGAAGACGACCCGCATTATGCGCGCGTGCTGTTGGATCTCTCACGCGACAAGGGCTTTAAAGTGTTGGTGGCAAATCGCGGCGCAGAGGCTCTCGCTTTAGCGCAAGAGTACCATCCAACCGCGGTATCTCTGGATGTTTTCCTGCCTGACATGCTGGGCTGGACGGTGCTGAACCACCTCAAACAGGATCCGGCAACCCGCCACATTCCGGTTCAAATGCTGACCCTGGACGAAGACCGGCACCACGGCCTGGCTCGCGGAGCATTTGCATTTGTTACGAAGCCCACCACGCCTGAGGGTCTGGAGACAGCGCTGTCCCGCATCAAGGAATATGCCGCTCCGCGGCGGAAGCGGCTGCTTGTGGTTGAAGATAATCCGGCCGAACAACTAAGTATCAAGGAACTGCTCGGTTATGATGACATCGATGTCACCGTCGTGGCGACGGGGGCGGAGGCGATCGAGGCTGTCAGCGACAAAACCTTCGACTGCGTTGTGCTTGACCTGCGTTTACCTGATATATCAGGTTTCGACGTGTTGGAACGCTTCCGTGACACTCCGGCAGTTGGCGATTTGCCAGTCATAGTCTTTACCGGTAAAGAACTTTCGCCCGAGGAGGATGCGCGACTGCATTCGCTGGCCCGCAGCGTGGTGGTTAAGGGAGTTGAGTCACCCGAACGTCTGCTGGATGAGACGGCTTTGTTTTTGCATCGCGTGGTGGCGGACCTTCCAGTCGAGAAGCAGAGAATGCTCGACCGCTTGCACCGCTCCGATGATGCGCTGGTGGGAAAGAAAGTTCTGGTGGTGGACGACGACGTACGCAATATTTTCGCGCTCAGCAGCGTGATTGAACGCCGCGGAATGACGGTCATTACCGCAGGAACCGGCAGGGAAGCGATCGCCAAGCTCGAATCGACGCCGGATGTGGCGATTGTTCTTATGGATATCATGATGCCGGAGATGGATGGCTACGAAACCATGCAGGTCATCCGGCAGAATGCTTCGTTCCGGCGCCTTCCCATCATTGCGTTGACTGCCAAAGCGATGAAAGGCGACCGCGAGAAATGCCTGGAAGCAGGAGCATCGGAGTATTTGGCCAAACCCGTGAATACCGAGCAACTGCTATCATCGCTGCGCATGTGGCTTCATAGATAGAGGATAGGATTCCGCGGCAGCATTCCCTGGTGAAGACTGCGCGGAGAGGATCAATGGAAGCAAACGGAACGGTCAACATACTGATGGTGGATGACCAGCCGGCCAAGCTGCTCAGCTACGAAGTCATGCTGGGCGGATTGGGGGAGAACCTGATCAAGGCCACCTCGGCGAAGGAGGCCCTCGAAGTTTTGCTGAAGACCGACATAGCGGTCGTGCTGATGGACGTGAGCATGCCCGAACTGGATGGTTTTCAATTGGCCGCGATGATTCGCCAACATCCCCGTTTTCAAAGAACCGCGATTATTTTTGTTTCCGCCGTGCACCTCACCGACCTGGATCAACTGAAAGGGTATGAGCACGGAGCGGTCGACTATATTTCCGTTCCCGTTGTGCCCGAGCTTTTGCGGGCGAAGGTAAGAGTATTCGCCGAACTGCACCGCAAGACGAGACAACTGGAAACGCTGAATCGTGAACTCGAACAGCGCGTGCTGGAGCGGACGGAAGAGTTGGCCAGTAAAGCTGAGTTGCTGCTGCGGCTAAATGTGGAACTGGTCGGAAAGAACCAGGAACTCGATGCGATTGTAAGCACAGCTCCAGACGTGATTTTCAGCAGCCAGGAAGACGGTGGTTATGAGTACGTCTCCGACAGGTTTCACGAGTATGCCGGTACTTCCCCCGGCTCCGGTCACAACGTTCGCTGGCTTGAGCATGTGCATGCGGAAGACGCCGATAGAATCAAGATGAGTTGGACGGAATGCGTTAAAGCCGGGGGCAGTTTTGAAGCTGAGTATCGCCTGCGCTCGAAAGACGGATCGTACCGCTGGTTCCGTTCGCGTGCGGTTCCCATTCGAGATCAGGAAGGGCGAATCGTTAAGTGGTATGGCACGTGCTCCGACATTCACGACAGTAAGCTGCTGGAACAATCGATTCGCGACAACGCCGCCGAACTGGAAAAAATGGTGGATCGCAGAACTGATGAATTGCGGCGTCTGTCCGTCCGCCTCATGGCCACGCAGGATGAGGAACGCCGCCGCATCGCTCGCGATCTCCACGACGGTTTAGGGCAGGAACTCGCTGTGGCCAAAATGGTGCTGGACAAGATCAATCTGCAAAAATCGTCTTCGCCGCGAGACGAAGCCTGGGCGCAGGCCAGTAATATTGTTGACCAGGCGATTCAACAGGTGCGCACGTTGTCTCACCTGTTGCATCCTCCATTGCTGGATGAAGTCGGCCTGCTATCGGCGCTGAGTTGGTATGTAGATGGGCTGACAAAGCGCAGCGGGATTGAGGCCTCCCTTGATGTTCAGCCGCGCGATTTTCCGAGGCTGACTGCCGAGGTAGAAACCGCCGTTTTCCGCATTGTGCAGGAGGCGCTGACCAACGTCTTTCGTCATTCGGGCGCGCATAAAGTTTTGATCAGCTTGACGCAGAAAGACGGCATGATGGTGGTTGCCGTACGAGACAACGGAAAAGGAATCGAAAAGCGAATTGCCGAACTGCAACCAGACAGCGTCGGAGTAGGCATTGGAGGCATGAAGCAACGCGCTCGAGAATTCGGCGGCGAATTACGGCTTACCAATGCCCAGCCAGGAACGCTCGTGGAGTTGCTGATTCCTTCCAGTTCAGTGCTGCGAGAAGCCAGTCCGGTCTTCGACTGATGTGCTGGAATCGGGTCGGGTTCCACTCTTCACGGCTCCAAAGGGTCGCAAAGCAGCCTTGACAATCCAAAGGCAGATTCCGTTTTCATTGATTGCGTCGTGCCACGCTCATTTTTGAGGCAACCGTCCCCGTAAGTCTCCCAATCAATACCCTTCCCACTGTATCCCGGCCCCGAATCGCACCTAGCTGGCCGTAGTTTTCCCCAGGTTTTTCCCGCACTCATCGATGCCATTTACAGGGCGAACCCGATGGTGCGCCACCGGGCTAAAAGTTAACTTGAATGCGCAAGAGCATTCAAACAGCTGCTCGCTTCGAGCATGGAAACGGAAGAGGTCGCCCCTATGACAAAAATCAGCTCCACGCTGCCGAGATATGTGCTCGTGCTCGGCGCTAGCTTACTCATCCTCGGCTGCCTGGCTTGGTCGAAAGATGACAAAGACCAATCGGATATCGATAAACGGCTCGACAATGCCGCCAACGTTTTGAACGAAATTATGGCTACGCCGGACAAAGCGATTCCGGACAAAGTGATGAACGATGCGAAGTGCATCGCGGTGGTTCCTTCCATGGTAAAAATCGCGGTCGGTTTCGGCGGAAGCCATGGTAAAGGCGTGGCTACGTGCCGCACGGAAAGCGGTAAGTGGAGCGCTCCAGCCCCGATCACTATTACGGGTGGAAGCTGGGGATTGCAGCTTGGCGGTCAGGCGGTCGACCTTGTGATGATCGTTACCAATGACATGGGAATGCAGCATTTGCTCGCAAGCAAATTCAAGCTCGGTGCGGATGCCTCGGCTGCTGCGGGTCCCGTGGGACGCGATGCTGCCGCCGACACAGACTGGAAGATGAAAGCTGAGGTGCTGACATATTCGCGCGCGCGCGGCGTCTTTGCCGGCATTGACCTGAACGGTTCCGCGATCACCCAGGATAAAGACGAAACCAGGCTTCTGTACGGGACCTTCGTGCCGTTTCCCGACATTCTGAGCGGAAAAATTCAGCCGAAGGAGTCCAGTCATCTGTTCCTGGCGGCAGTCCGGAAATATGCGAGCCAGGCGAGGGACAAAGAACACGGCGAGTAAGCCGGGCTCCGGAATGTTTGGCGAACTCTTTGACGGGCCCGGTTTGCGAGAGCCGGGCTTAATTCTCAACCAATATGTTTCTAAAACCGTAGGACAACTTCGGAGGTTACATGTCAACAATTCTGCTCATCGTTCTGGTGCTTTTGTTGCTTGGAGCTCTGCCCGCCTGGCCGTATAGCAGGTCGTGGGGTTACTACCCCAGCGGCGGACTGGGGCTGGTAGTTGTGGTTTTGCTGGTACTGCTTCTGGCCGGTCGACTGTAACTGTCGACCTTTTCAAGGGAAATGCATTTGAGGAGCGTTTATGTTGAATCGTCAAAATCCGCGCCACGCCGCCCAGACGTTGATTCCCATATCTTCGTCAGGATTGCTTGAATCGGGAGTTTTGGACACTCTATACGCAGGCCGTGCACGAACTGCTCGGCCTGCGAAAGTGAGTGCTCAGTCGCGCGAGGCTAGAATCGCCGGCCCGGAAGCAATCTGGGGACAGTACAACAATTATCGATCCAACGGTGTGGCTTGGTCCGCAGTCATACACATCGCATTGCTGGGCTTGATCCTGGCGGGCGCCACGTTCGGTCATCAGGTCGTTCAGCAGGTTCGTCAGCGGGAGGTCGTAACCTTAATTGCGCCGTCGCCGGACTCTTATGCCTTACCAGTGGCCAAGAAAGTTGTAAGCGGCGGTGGTGGCGGTGGTGAGCGCAGCCCGTTGCCTGCTCCCAAGGGCGCGCTGCCGAAACCGGCCATGGAGCAGATCACTCCGCCGCAGATTGTTGTTCGCAATGAACATCCAAAGCTTGCTGTTGAGCCTACTGTCGTGGTTCCCCCGCAAGTTCGCTTGGCGGAGAACCACATGTTGAACCTGGGTGTGCCGACGGCGGCTCCGCTTCCTTCCGCGCCTCCCTCGAACGGAACCGGTTCGGGTGGGGGCATTGGCGCTGGCTCGGGCGGTGGTGTTGGAGTCGGTCATGGACCGGGAGTTGGCGTCGGAAGCGGCGGTGGTATCGGCGGAGGTGTATTTAAGGTCGGCGGCGGAATATCGGCCCCTCAGGCTATTGCAACGCCCGATCCCGAATACACGCAGGAGGCGCGCAACGCAAAGACGCAGGGAACCTGCATACTGTGGCTAATCGTAGACGATCAGGGGCATCCTCGCGACATTCGCGTGGTCCACGGGCTGGGCTTTGGCCTGGATGCGAAAGCGATCGATGCGGTGAAGCAATGGCGCTTCGAACCCGCGATGAAGGATGGACACCCCGTCAATGTCCAGATCAGCGTGGAAGTCGGCTTTAAGCTCTATTGATCCGCGTTTTCCACAAGGCAACGTTTTGGCAGCCCGGCGTCTTCTCGACGCTGGGCTTTTTTGTGTTCTGGGAGCCCCGTTGCGGACCGGTTTTTAAACACTCGTTCTGCGAAAAAGTTTCGCCCGATGCACGAAATAGATAGTACTCAGCATTTAACTTCATCGCCCGGTACAGCAAGTCTGGCAGGCAAGTACAGGGGCATCCCGATGGGCGAAAAGGCGCGCTGCCCTTACTCTTTGGTTGGAAGTTGAGGCTCCCGCCACCATCGGGAGAGTTAATAGACAACCACCTCAGATTTTTGATCGAAGGAGAACACAGTGGCAACTTGCGTGATTTCCGCGACGACAGCGAGCATGGTTCCAGCCCGAGAGCAGCCCCAGCGAGAGGAATCCGAACGCTCTATTATCCAGCGCGCACAGAACGGGGACGAACAGGCTTTCGCAACTCTGTTTCAATCGCACAAGAAGCGGGTTTATTCCGTATGTCTGCTGATGACGAAGGATGTGGCCGAGGCGGAAGACCTCACACAGGAAGCCTTCTTGCAAGTGTTTCGCAGCATCGGCTCTTTCCGGGGCGATTCCGCTTTTTCGACTTGGCTCTATCGGATTGCCGTCAACACCGTGCTTATGAAGCTGCGCCGCCGCAAGGCCCCCCCGGCTTTATCCCTGGACGAACCGGTGTCGCCGGACTCTCCCACATTGCGGCACGATATTGGAAAAGCGGATCCAGACCTTTGTGGCGTCGTTGACCGGTTAGCTTTGCACCGCGCAATGGAAGAACTCCCTCAGGGGTGCCGAAAGATTTTCGCTCTTCACGCGGTGCAGGGATATCAGCATCATGAGATCGCCAAACTGCTGGACTGCTCCATCGGCAATTCAAAGTCGCAGTTGCACAAAGCGAAGATGAAGATGCGCGATCTCCTGGCTCCGAAACGCAGAACTCTACGGCGGGCTGCGGCTATTCGAGCTACGCCGATCGAGCTTCCTGAGAGCGGCGAGCTGGTCCAGTACTCAAACTAACCGTTCATTCAAATGAACAAAGAGAAGTAGTTCCCGGCGCTGAGACGGAAAAGATCGATAGAGGACGCGAGAAAGGACAGGTTCTGTGGGGCTAGGAGCCATTGTAGTAATGGGAGCGGAGCAGGGAAGTTTTTGCTCCAGCACTGCCGGGACAATGGCAGAGGATGCTCTTTCCGGGCAACCGATTTCCTGTGTCGAACTCCTGGGTCGCTCCGTTATCGAGCGCACCATCGACCGGTTGTTGCGCGCCGAAGTAGAAGAGATTTCCGTAGTGGTGGCAAAGGAAGTAGCGCATCTGGTGCAGCCATTTTCGTCCGGTTTCAATAAGCTGCACGTACAAGTAGTGAGCGATGCGGCTTCCGCGGTCGCCGATACTTTGCGGGACTATGCGGAGCGAGATATGGACCACTCGTTTCTTGTGTCCGCCAGCTTATATGCCGAAACTGACCTCCTCGACTTGTTTTACTTCCATAAGGAAGCGCGCCAAACAGCGACGCGAGCTAAAGACTGCGAAGGATTTCTTGATCTGTGGGTTGTGAATTGCGCCAATGCAGCTCAGGAAAATGTCACCGAACTATTGCTTAGCACGAAGAGTAATGCCGTGTCGTATTTCGTCAGGGAATATGTAAGCCGCTTAACCCACCCGCGCGATCTACGCAAGCTTGCTTCCGATGTACTTCGCGGCGCTTGTTCAATCCGTCCCTCCGGTAAGGAAGTCAAGCCTGGTATTTGGCTCGATGAGGGAGCGGAAATTCATCGACGCGCCCGGATTGTGGCGCCGGCGTATATAGGTCGCGGAAGCAAAGTGAAAGAAGACACTTTGATAACCCGGTGCAGCAACATCGAAAGAGGCTGCCATATCGATGCCGGGACGGTAGTGGAAGACAGTTCGGTCTTGCCGAATACGCACATCGGTATTTGGCTCGACGTATGCCACGCCGTTGCAAATGGAAATAAGCTCCTCAACCTGGAACGGGGGGTGGTCGTCGCAATTTCTGATCCGAGTGTAATGCGGTTCAATGGATCGGCTCGGAAAGAAGCGACGAATAACCTAAGTTCAAGCCGCGTGAAAGAAAAGAAACAAATCGCTGCCGATTCAAGAAACGAGACTCCAGCGCCAGAGCCTTGGCAGCTAGGGGCCAATCCTATTCAGGGGTAAATGAAAATGTATACCAAAAGTCCGGTTATCGTGATGGAGCTCCCAGAGAAACTGACCTATACAGAAGGCCAGACTCTGATGGTTGAGTTGCAGCCTCTGCTCGAAGCTGATCGTCCTCGGATCGTTCTTGACTGCTCTAAGGTTGAGCACATGGATAGTGCGGGGATTGAGATTCTTCTTCGCTGCATGGAAGAAGCGATGAAACGGGACGGGGACTTGAAGTTGGCGGCGGTGTCGCCGATGTCAGCGGCAATTATGGAGCTCATGCGCGTCGATCGTCTGTTCGAGGTTTTCGATACCTCCGATGAAGCAGCGCGAAGTTTCCAAGCCGTCGCAGTGCCCGAGACTCAGCAGGACTTGCCGTGGTACTCCACAGCATATGGGCTGACCAATCTGAAATCCGCTTAGCTGTCGGGGGTGCAAGTGGAAGTATGGCAAAAGGTGATGGTGCGGGTTGTCTGGGGAGGAGCATTCGGATTGATGGCTGTTGTCTTGCCGCTTGCGGCGCAGGAGGCGAAACCTGCCCAGAACGTTGAACTCACCGCAAGTGTTAGCGCGGCGCCCTCTAGCGCGAATATCGGAGAAAAGGCGTCCAGCGAACTTCCCGATAGCCCAGACGCGTCCCTTTTCGCGGGCGGTGAAACCCCGCAGTTGCAGAGCCATCGCCAGGCCAATACCAAAGAGCTATGGGCTGCTGCGGCGTTGGGGCCGCGTTCCGCAGTCGCTGAATCGGGCCAGAACGAAGCACCTCAGGCGCAATCGTCTGCGAATCAATCAACGCAGGTTCCTTCCACCGCAACTCAGCCGCAGCAAAAGCCTGTGGGCACGGCCGCCGCAGAAGCCCCCAGCGCAAGTGGGGTAGCGGCTTCGCAGCCCGCGGGTGTCGCAATCGCGCCGGCGAAACAGCGCCGCGTGAGAACGATCGTCCTGAGAACCGGGGCGATTATTGGAGCGGGAGTAGCTGTGGGAACCGTGGTGGCCCTGACAGCAGGAACTTCAAGCAAGCCGCCGGGCGCGCACTAAGTTCGTAAGGCCTGTGTGAATACCAAGCCTGTCAGTATGAGTTAAGTTTGGGGGCGGGAATACGTGAAAGTCGTAACCTTTTCCGGAATCGACGGGGCGGGCAAGAGCACTCAGATCGATGCGCTTGAGGATTGGCTGCGCCAAGCCGGGTTCTGTTCGCGTCTTCTGACTTTCTGGGACAACGTCGTAGTATTACGCTCATTTCGGGAGTTCCTCAGCCACCGAGCGTTCGGCGGTGATCGCGGAGTTGGATCTCCAGAGAAGCCGTTGCATCGGCGCGACAAGAACGTAACGTCATGGCCCGTGATCGCAATGCGATTTTGCCTCTATTTGGCGGATGCCGTGAATACTCGCCGGATCGTTCGCAAAGCTGCTAAGGGCAATGTTGATGTGGTTATCTTCGATCGCTACATTTACGACGAAATCGCTAATCTTCCGGCGCATCGTTGGTGGGCGCGGCTTTTCACAAATCTCCTTCTCTGGATTGCGCCGAAGCCCGATATCGCATATGTCATCGACGCCGATCCGGCTGCGGCATTTGCCCGGAAGCCGGAATATCCGTTGGACTTTGTTCGAAGAAATCGTGAAGCATACCTCGCGTTGAGCCGATTCGCAGATCTTACGGTGATCGAACCTTCCTCCGCCGAAGCCATGGAAATACGGGTGAAGGACGAATTTCTGCGAAGATCGCCTGGCCGCGAGACTGAAGTCTCTGCTGTCCCAGCTCTGGAGTAAACCGGTCGGTTCCCAATGCCAGCCGCGCTTTCGAGGTAACTCCTTACTCCTTTGCAGCCAACATCTGCCGCGGTTCGGTCATCCAAAAATCGGGCGAATACGAGGTTCGAGAAACCATGAAAATATGTCTGGTCACCACCTTTCCGCCTAGCCAGGGCGGACTGAGCGAGTATGGACTTCACATTGCGGAAGAATTACGCCGTAATCCGTTTCTCAGCCTCACGATCTTGGCCGACCGGATGTCGCCATCGCAACCTGAGCTGGATAATTTCTCCGTGCTTCGCTGCTGGTCGTTCGACGACCCTGCCAGCTCGATCCGCTTGCTGCAAACTCTGAACAAGCTGAAACCCGATGTGGTGTGGTTTAACCTTCTCTTCAGCACGTTCGGCCGCAACCCGATGAACGCCTTTCTGGGCCTGCTCACGCCTCTGCTTTCGCGTTTGAGCGGCCGTTACACGCATGTCACGTTGCACCACCTGATGGACACTGTCGATTTGAAAGACGCGGGTGTTCGACATGCCCGCACGTATCGCTTGGCGGGAGCGTTTGCCACGCGGATGCTTCTGTTGTCGAACTCAGTGTCTGTGCTTATGCCGGGATACCGCAAGATTCTCCAGGACAAGTACGGCCACGACAATGTGCATGTGCGGTCGCATGGCATCCTGACTCGAAGGCCGGAATATCCGGATTTTTCCCGCCGCGGCAATCCCGAACATCGCATCCTGGCCTTCGGCAAGTGGGGAACGTATAAGCGGCTGGAACTCATGATCGAGTCTTTCGAGATGCTGGCCAAATCTCTGCCCACAGCCAGACTTGTAATTGCCGGCGGCGACCATCCTCAGGCGGCCGGATATGTGGAATCGATGAAGAAAAAATGCGTGGGGAATCCGAGAATCGAGTTCACCGGCTATGTGCATGAAGACCAACTGCCAGAACTGTTCCAGAGCTCGACGGTCGCCGTAATGCCCTATTCGTCGTCGACTGGTTGCAGTGGTGTTGCCCACCTGGCGTGTGCCTACGGGATTCCGATTCTATGCGCCGACCTCGCTGATTTTCGCCAGATGGCGGATGTCGAAGAATTGGCGATCGAGTTTTACCGGCCTGGCAATGCGCAAGACCTGGCCAATTGCCTGCTTGGTTTGCTGAACGACCAGGAAAAGCAGCAAACAATGGCGGTGCAGAATTTCTCCACCGCCCTTCGCATGACCATGCCCACCATCGTTCAAAAATATCTGCGGCATTTTGAACTGGAACAGCGCACCGAAGCCCTCAGGCGGGTAACTCGCTTTCGCCGGCTGCCAAGTTGGGCTCCATCGAAAGGGCTGCTGCTGCGTCTGATGACCCGTAATTCGCCCGGATGGGTGCATCGTTCCGGTCTTCACCGGACTTCATGGAACGCTTCCGGCGCAAAGCGACTATTGAACAGTGACGTTAATGGTGGTGGAAAGCTCATCCGCACCGGAATTCCCATTAACGGTCACGGAGTAGTTGGTAGAAGTGGGCACGGCGGTGGTCTGGGTTCCAGTGCTGACGGGAGTGCTTTTCCCGCCACAGGCAACACCCGCCATCCCGATGCTGACCAGAGCCAGGATGCAGAGAGCCCGATTCCAGCGCCGGCGCTGGCCATTGCCAATCAGAGTGAAACCCGCTATCCCACCGAAGGGCAGCAACCAAGCGGCATAGACTAGCCTGGAGTTTCTTCGTTGCGGCGAATTCTTCGCCGCCGCCGCCGCGCTGGAAATTGTCAGCGTGGAAGTTGCGCTGCCCGACCCAGGCGTGATGCTAGCCGGCGAGAAGGAACAGTTCAAAGCGTTCGAAAGGCCGCTGCAGGAAAGCGAAATTGGGTTGTTGAATGCGCCTGATTGCGTTTGCGCCGTCACAGTGAAAGTGCCTGACTTGCCGGCGGGAATGACGACCGACGACGGAGATGCATTGAAAGAAAGAGTCGGAGTCGGATTGGATGGTGGTCCGGTCTCGGGGCAAGAAGGCGTGTAGCTCAGAGCGCCGGTAATCTGGTTGGCCAAACTCGGCTTGCCCACGGCTTGCACAAACAGCTTGTAATTGCCGGCGGGAATAGGGAAGCCGCACAGGTTCAGCGAATGAACTCCCACCATGGAGTCGGTCAGCGACATCAAATTCTGGCCATCGGAACTTATGTAAACGCTGTAGTGGTCAATCGTGTTTTCGTCTCCGCTGATCTCCCATTGCAAAGCATTTGACGCCGCCGAGGCTGAGAGGGAAAAGCAGTTGTCAATGCCCGATTCGATTTCCGTAGCCTCTTCGTAATCATTCCATGTCACGAGTTGCAGATTGCTTAGCTGCTTGCCCGAGTCGTAAAGACTGTTGGCATGGGCGAAGGTTTGCAGCCAGGTCTGCCCGCATTGCTGTCCCATGACGCGGTTCGATCCCCAGGAGGCCAGGCTGTCGTTGAATCCTTTGTATGCGGCTCCCACGGTTTGCTCATTCGAAAACGACATTCCCGTGTCGTAGAAGCTGGAGAGATAGTTCGCTCCGTAATCGCTCGTAGTGGGCATGACCCAGGAATAGCTGCCGTCGCTGAGCGTATGGCTGAAGCCGCTGTTATTTTGGAAAATGAACAACGGATGAGTGCTCAGAGCGGCGTTGGCCGCGTTCCAGTCGACCGAATAGGAGAGATCGACGTTAAAGTTTGTGACGACCGGCTGCCCGTTTATCTTCATGTACGCGGGCGAAGTAAAGTAGGTCTTCTCGATATATTGCAGCTGGCTGGTCAGCGCCTGCTGTGGCGTGCATCCCGAGCAGGAATCCCACTCGAGCGCTCCTTGATCCACCATGATCGCAAACGTGAAGCCGGGATGGTTCTCGGCCTCCGCCATGACCAACTGAGTTGCCTGATCGACTGAGTTGTTGGGACCGTACCAGTCGATGACGACTCCGTCGATGCCGCGGCTGACCATGTCCGCCACCTGGCTCTTCACCTGATTCGGATCGGTGGAACTGTAGCCGATGTTCATGTGCTTCGACCCGCCAAACCATAGAAGCAGGTGCGCATAGACTTTCGTTGTTGCTCCCGAATAGAGCAGCGAATGGACATCGACTTTGCTGATGTTGCCTGCGCCTCGATTGCCGTTCGATTGACTCGTGAAGTTGTCGGCGGCGCTTGTGTTGTTTGCGGTTTGAGCGGCGAGAGTGGTGGTGGGTACCACGTAAGAGGAACTCGCAGCGAACAGATTGGACACACCTACAATCAGGACTGCTGAAGCGAACAGTTTTCGACGCATCGGTCCTCAGGAGCGGAGTAGTGCCGAGGATCTTGCTGGGTCTCGTGGGCCAGTGGGGGAGGAAGGCACGCCCGCGCCTGTAGATTTCCTCTTTGCTGGACCGGATATTTCTGGGAACGAAGCCAGCTTATAGCAGAGAGAATCAAGAACGGAAGATTACATCGGTCTAAGAACCTTTGTGCTACGACTACCGAGGAGTGAAAGCCGCGATACCGCGTCTCAACCAGAGAAATTGCTCGATCTTTCGGCGAGATAAGCCCCGCAAAGGATCTCTGGTTCCAATTTGGAACCAACATCCGACCGAATAAGCTCATCCAAACAAACGCCTTTCGCTCCTAACTCTCAAAAACTTACAAGCGGGGAATCAGAATGGATTCGACGGAGCTGATGAGCAGGTTTTCTGTTCTCTGTGCGGCGTCTGCGTTGCTGGTGCTATGCGGTTGTCAGGGATTGGTAAACGGGCCCACCGTCGGTACGGGAAATGTTCAATCGATCGATCACGTTGTTTTCATGCTGCAGGAGAACCGCAGCTTCGACACCTACTTCGGCATGTTGAATCCCTACCGGCAGACAAATGGCTTGAACATTGGCGACGATGGCAATGCCTATAACGTGGATGGCATTGACGACAAGCTCACTCGCTTTACGAATTCCGATGACGAGGGGCAGGCATTTTCCTTGTTCAAGTTTAAGAGCGCCTGCGTTGACGACATGACTTCGGCATGGCTGGAAAGCTACGGCGATGTAAGCCGCTACGACTTCACCACGAACCGGTCGATACTGATGGATGGTTTCGTCCACACCGCCGAGGGCTTCGCCAAATCCGGATCGGGCGACGGAGATTTTACCGATTTAGTGGGCCAACGAGCCATGGGTTACTACGATCAGGACACACTTAACTATTACTACTTCATGGCTTCGCAATTCGCCATCTCAGATCGGTGGTTCTCTCCGGTTTCGAGCAAGAGCACGCCCAACCGCATTGCGACCATGACCGGAGGAACAACCCAGGGTCTGGTGAACGATCCTTTCGTCGACGACAGCATCACGAACCAACTCGGCATTGGAACAATTTTTCAGGAATTGGATCAGAACAACGTGTCGTGGAAAATTTATTACTCGGTTACCGCTGGTGGCTGCACCGATGACGATGGCGATTGCGGTCGGGGAGGCCAATCGAATGACTTTCCGGTGACCACGTTTTCCGATTTTTCCTATTCAACGAAATATTTGTACGAGAATCCGCAGCATGCAGGGTGTACCGCTCCGACTGAGAGCTCAAAACAAGCGGTCGGCGATTCCAACGACGATTTTTGTATCGACCCGACGCACATCGCGCCCATTGCTCAATACCTCAGCGACGTGACAAACAACACTCTTCCAAGTTACGCATTTATTGAAACGGCCTATGGAAGCAGCGACGAACATCCCGGCTCCGGGCAGTCGATTCTGCAAGGTCAGCAGGAAGTTTCGAAGCTCATTAATGCGTTGATGCAGAGCCCATCGTGGACAAGTTCGGTGTTCTTTTTGAGCTATGACGAGCCGGGCGGACCTTTCGATCACGTCCCGCCCGTGCCCAAGCATTCCAACGACAATACCGATAGTTCACTGGGAACGATTACGGATATCAGTACGATTGCCGTGAATGCAGACAGCTATGAACCGTGCGTTGCGCCCGGTGGGATCGCGACGCTCCATTGTGATCTTCGCTCCATCGATCCCGGCGCAAATCCGTCGGACGCGGCTGCGCAACAGGGTTTCGCGGCGCAATTGGGATTTCGGCTACCGAACATGGTGATATCGCCTTTTGTCCGCAAACATTACGTTTCCCATGTTCCGATGGATCACACTGCAATCATAAAGTTCGTGGAAAGCCGCTTTATTAATTCCGGCGCGCACCTCACGAAACGCGATGCGGCGCAGCCTGATTTGCTGGATTTCTTCGACTTCATCAATGTCCCGTGGCTGACGCCACCAGCGCCCCCGACGCCGAATTCGCCTCCGGGCACCTGCACTCCGCAAGACATGTAGGCTGGCGGGGCCTGCTGCTTCGGCCATGAGCTCTATTGCTGGCTGGATGGATTAACCGTCAGAGAGCGGGCGGTGTATTGATTCCCATCGAACCGGGTGACCACCGTGACGTCGGTCGCTTCGCGCAACCCGTCGCCAAATCCGGCGACAGACGGATCAAAGTGGATCTCATATGTCTTGTGATCGGTGGAAGAATCCAAAACAAGAACGCCCAGGCGAAGATCCAAAGATATAACGCGACCCGCAAAAGTAAAGCTCGAGCCGGGGACGGCAAGCACTGACAACTCCTGGGCAACGTCGCTGCCATTCTGTTGCGGGCCGAATTTTACTGCCACTAAGGTGCCGGGCATCAGTTCAGAGGATGAAACAGAGCGGTTACCATTCATGATTCGCGTTTGCGGCATCACTCGTATCTTGAGCACCCTCGGTGAAAGTGCATCGCGTATTTCCAGCTCCCCTTTGTCGGCTCGATAGCTGGTCACGGTTCCCTGGCTCTCACCGGCCGAGGTGGTGGTCTTCAATCGAATGCTTCGAGCGAACACAGTGCTGCCGTCAAGAATCGTATCGACGTAAACACGGTCCCCCTGCCGCAAATCCGACACCGAAGCCTGCGTTCCATCGTTGTAAATATGAGTCCGGGGATCGAAGGAAATCTTCATCTTGCCGCCGCCGAATACCTGGACCGTGATTTGATCCCGAATGCGGTCAAGCTTCTGGATAGAGCCGCCTATCAGGGTTGCCTTAGCCGAGGGTAGCGCAGGAAGATCGGGGAGCAGGCTGGCAGGATCCAGCGCGATGTCTGGGACGTCGTTTGCCGACGTGAACGAAGTGCGAGTCGAGACGAGCGACTGAGAGGGCGCCACTTGCGCCACTGCCATGCCACCGAGAACAACTCCACTAAGAACGATCGGCGAAACCACACCCGATAAAAAGCGGCCCATAGCATCCCCCAAAGCTACCCAATAGTTAGTGACGCGAAACTTGGATGCCAATTCCGCCAAAATAGGTGGTCGTAATCCTGCAAAAAAGGTCGACTGGGACGGCAAACAATCGGCGGCTCCTGGCATCCTAACTTCGCTGTGTCAGGCTGCAATCGGCATTAGCAGCTAAGAGGGAGTGTTTCCAGGCATGTTCAGCAAACGATATGTTGCCGCGGCCTTATTGGTATTCGCAGCGGGTTGGGCGGTCTGCGCACAGGCAGGAGACCTGAAAATTACCCTGCCAAAGCGAAGTCACATGACTCCCGTTCAGCGTTTGAACCGCGAAGGAGTCGATGCCGTCCGCAAGCACAGCTATGAAAAAGCCGAGACGTTGTTCTACAAAGCCTACCTATTGGATCCCGATGACCCTTTCACGCTCAACAATCTGGGCTATGTCTCGGAGTTGCAAGGCCAGGTAGATCGTGCGCTCCGCTTTTACGACCTGGCGGGGCAACAAGCGACCGACGCCGTGATTGCGCGTGCGACCTCGCCGCGCGTGGAAGGCCGGACCATGAAAGATGCGCTGGCGGTGACGGACGTGCCGATTCAGATTAATCACGACAACGTCGAAGCGGTGCGGCTATTGTCGCAGGGGCATGGACCGGAGGCGGATCTTCTGCTGCAGAAGGCGCTGAAAAACGATCCGGACAACATTTTTACCCTAAATAACATGGGCGTTGCGAAGGAGATGGAGGGAGAATCTCAGGCCGCCCTGCAGTACTACGGCGAAGCTGCTGCCAGCAAGTCCGATGCGGCGGCGGTGGTTACGCTCAATCACGCCTGGCGAGGAAAGCCGGTGGCTGAAATGGCGGCACAGAATGAGAAGAACTTGCGCACCCGCATGGAGACCGAGCAGAATCCGGAGATACAAGTTGCTCAGTTGAATATCCGTGGCGTATCGGCCCTGAATCGAAACGATTTTGCTACCGCGGATCAGGATTTTCGCAAGGCTTACGCGCTCGATCCGAACAACGCTTTCGCCGTGAACAACATTGGCTACCTGTCTGAGGTGAATGGCGACCAGGAAACCGCACAGTTTTTTTACGAGAGAGCGGAAACCATCGGCGGTCCCAAGACGAAAGTTGGATTGGCCACTCGGCGCTCCGCTGAAGGCCTGAAGCTATCCCAAGTCTCTTCGGACAGTGACGCGAAGGTGGAAGCGAAGGTTCAGCAGGAACGGGATGCTCTTCGCCTCACTCAGCATGAGCCGATCCTGCTGCGGCGCCGCGACAACTCAGTCGTAGAAGAGCCGGCTACACAGCCGGCAAATCCCCAGGCGCCGCCCTCACAATAGGACGTTGCAGGTCGGAGTTTCTGATTCCGGTAGGGTGGAAGTTTGAGGCTCGTCAAAAGGCTTTGTCCCCCGGACCGCCTGAACGAACTCCAGGAATCCGTTCCTCCAGCGATGGCAGCGCCGGAAACGCAGCATGCGGCTCCGTCTGATACCAATAAGCGACGGAGTAGAAATTGTCGGAGCGATGATTGGCGTGTCCGTGCTCGATGGTCGCGCGCAATGACTTGGTAAACGGAATCGGCGAATCCAGGTGAAAGCGATACAGCGACCAGCGGCCGCCCACGCGCTCATCGCCAACCACGGGCGCTCCGAAAAGCTGATAAGAAAAAGCATGCCCGCCAAAGTCCCACGCGCCTAAGAAATAATCCTCCGATCCCGTGCCGTTGATCGACGGCAGCGCTTCACCATCAACGAAAAACATGTCATCGCCTTCGCCCCACCAGCCGTCCTGATTCTGCAAAACGGACATGGTCACGCCGGCAAAATGCCCGCGCCCTGTCGCTTCCAGCCACACATAGTTGCCTTCACCGTTTAGATTTTTCTTGTCGTTAACGATGGCGTCGCCGTTCGACTTCCACTGATTGGTCCAGCCGTGCGCGGGCGCAGCCTGGCGATATTGCGCGTGAAAGTAAAGCGTGTCCGAGGGCAGAGGTTTGGAATAAGCGCGGTAGTCGATGTTGAAGTAAAAGCTGTTGGTTCTTTGCGAACCTTCGTTGGTGATCGTGATGCGGGCGTGCTTTTGGAACGGCATGGGAAAGAAACAATTCAACGCCTTGTCCGCTCCCACGGCGAGCGGCGCAGATTGATAAAGAAAATAATTCCCCAGCCCCAGGCCGAAGAAATCTCCAATGGGAGTCTCAACGCTCGGCGAAGATTCGCCGTCCCAATACATGCGCAGCACAAGCCCCTTCAGATGATTGGGATCGTCGCTGGCGATGGTTGCCCAGAAATGTGTGATCAGCCCCGGCCCCGATTCGTCTAGAAGAGCTAGCGTTTCTCCCGGAGCGATCGGCCGCGCATCGGCATTGCCGCCGCTGCGGTCGTAGCTGGAAGAGCGGTGCTGGACGTAGTCCTTGGCTTGGGGAAGCTGGTTAAGCCATGTGCTGGTGTCTTGAGCTGAGACCGCCAGAGTGAGCAAACAAAAAACAACTAACAGCTGGAAACGCTTCATTGAGGCGCTCCTGGATTTCGGGCTTGACAAGTTTAGGCGGTAATCGGAACTAACGATGACCCTGCTGCGGTTCTCAGGAAAGAACCTGTGACGTCGCGAGCGAAGGCCAAACAAATTTCTCTCTCGGGAATGGCCGAGACGACTCGTCGAGGGTATTCATCGTAGGTACGCCCGTCAAGCACTCTGCCGTTTTTCTTTTTGCGTACGCCGCCCCATTGCTTGAAGAAGAATGGGACTCTGGCTTCGCGGCACTGGTCGCGGATGGAGAGGACCCAATTTTTTTGCATGGGACGCGCTCCAGGGCCGCTTTCGCCGCCGACGATGGCCCAACTTATTTTCGACAGATCGAACTGGCCCAGGTCTTCGAGCAGCGGCTCGATGGAGAGGAAACGGACTCGGGCAGGCGTTCTTTGCAAATCGGCGACTCGTGGCAGTCCGTACTGGCGATCTTCCACGCTGACGCCCCACCAGATGTGATCCTGTTCGGCGGCGAAGCGCAGGCGTCCGCTCAGCAATTCTTGCAGCCTCTCCGCGCGCTTGGTCAGCACCTGAAAGGTATGCCACTTTGCCGTGACCATGACCCGGCAGACGGCTTCGATGTAGGCGTCGGGGACGCCGGGCTGGAAAAGGTCGCTCATCGAGTTAACGAACACGAGTTTGGGCGAGCGCCAGGTGAATGGCTCGGTCAGCTTGTGGGGAACCAGCTTCAGGTCGAAGCCTTGTTCGTAGGGATGACCTTTGACTCCGCGAAAGCGCTCGGCAAAAGTCTCGGCGTAGCAGTGCTTGCAGCCGGGGCTGATCTTGGTGCAGCCGCGCACCGGGTTCCAGGTCGCGTCGGTCCATTCGATTTGGGAGTGGAGGGACATGACTTATTTCCGGAACCCGCGATTGTGATCGGGTTCTTCCCGCGCCCGGGTTGACCTTCCCCTAGTTGAAGAAATCAAATCGCGGCGCAAATCCCTCTAGTTCTGGATAAAGGGTCTCTAATTCGGGACTGATTACTGGGCAGTACCCTTCTAAGGGTGCCGATAGCACTTGCGCGGCGAACAAGCTTGCGAACACGAATTGGATGAGAGATATGCTCCGCGGGATCCGGTCACGGCCCAGTTCAGCGATGGCGTCGTTCATGGTCGTGGATACCGCCGACACTATCTCGGGCGGTGGCCGACGGTGACTGCCCTTCGATGACCGAACCATGTCATAGACATTGTCGCTGAAGCGGGTCCAGTCCTTTGGACCCAGTTCGCCTGGAAGAGCTCCCGAGGTAAGCTTTGCCTTAAAAAAGCTCGCGATGTCAGATTTCGCCTGGGTTTCGGGCCAGAAACTCTTCGCAATATTTGAGGAGGCCTCTTCGAATCCTAGGACCAGAGTATCGAGCTGTTCGACGGCAGCCTTGAGTTGCGCGGTCAATCTAAGGCGATTCCAGTCCACATGCTCGCCCTTGTAAGTTAGGGCGTGTGTGGTCACCGACCATGCATGCTCGAACGCCGAACGGATCTGCACCTCAAAAGTGATCTGGTATGGCACGTCGTTTGGAGATGCGTCGCCGGGGGTTCTTAGCTTGCCGATGAACCGCGTTGCGTCGAATCGAAACACGTCAGGTGCTTTGCGAGCAGAGTTGCGGCGCTTCACAGTGATCACCTGAAACACTTGCTCGAGGAACTGAACGACACTTGGCTCCTCGCTGAGCGTCGGAACTATGACGGCACAGGCGATGATGTCATCCAGTTCAGACCATTTGGCGAATCGGCCGCTCTCGATTTTTTCGGAGAGAGACGGGAGAGTTTTAATTCGATAAACGAGCGCATAACCATTTTGCTCGCAGAGCGTCATGAGCGTGTCGCGTACACGATCCCGCACATAAGCCAGATGCTGTTCAACGCTGGCGTATTTGGCCCTAGTTTGGGAGGAGGTGATCACATCCCTATCCCTTGAGAACTGCTGTGATGGTCTCCACCCTCTGCTTTCGCTGACCGAGGTCATTGGAGTTTGATCGTGCGGCATTCAAGTAGCGGGTTGCGTCCTTGTCCTTGATTCGCCTAATCTCGTCGTCCACAATTTCTAAGAACGATACAAGCCGGCTGGCAAGTGTGTCCTTTGACTCATGTAGTGCCGGATCGGCGGCCTCTATGAGTTCATTGACCGCCCCAAACAGAGAATAAAAGTCAGCCTGATTGCGCAGCCTGCTGCGGAGGAGTGGGTCCTGTTGGGGCAACTGGACGAGTTGGTTCACAAAGTCAATGACTTCTCTGAATCGCTGCTCAGTGTCTGCCGCGTCATCCCACTCGACGTCCCGATCGCTGAAAGCTTTGTCGAGGTCGTCCTGAGAATACCCACTAATACCCTCCTCAATCAGCAGCAGAAGACCGGCCACAAGTTCTACGTCCTTCATCTGCTTGCGTGATTGCGACTCAAACCGGGGAACATTATCAGGTAGCTGCTTCGTCATCCATTCCGCAAGTTGTTCGGCAGCAGTAATGAACAATCCGCTGAATCGAGCGTGCCGCAATTCCTGCCGCGTCAGCTTCGCGGTGTTCCGATTAATGCGTTCGAAGATTCCGTTGATCAATCCTTCTTCGTTAGTGGGAAGGTATTCGACTGAGAATTCGTAGGTCCAGAAATTCGTTTTAACGTCCACGGGCAGTTGCTCAAAATACTTTCCGCGAAGCTGGGTCGTCTGCGCCGTCTCCGCGACCGGAAAAACGCCAGAAACAAACTCAAAAATCGAAGTGAGCCTTTGCTTGCCGTCAACGACGTGCATCTTCGTCTGGCCCTCAGGAGAAATTTCTTGATACAGGAAAACTGCTGGTGATGGATATTGAATGAGGATGGTGTCTATAAACGCGTCCTTATACGCCTGATTCCAGACACTTCGACGTTGATAGGGCGGCTCTAGGTCGAGCAAGCCTCGAGTATAGAGATCGTTGAACCAAGCTACGGTCTGCTGGTTGTGCCTTCGGAGATTCGCCACTCACTCAGCCTTTCGCAAGTACGCCCTAATCTACCAAAACACTTATAGAGTTTATAGTGGGATATTCCCATGCTTTTTCGGCGGGTTCTTGTCGCATTTGGTTTCCAGCGTGCTACGGCCTCGGATCAGATTCTTGCAACATTTCTTTCGGGCCGGATGTTGCCGCCCGCGCAAGCTCAGATCTGCGACCTTGGATAACACGCTCTCATCAAATTCAATGCGATAACGATGCTAAAATGATGCCATGATTAACGTGACACAAGACATTCATTCGCTCACGACTTTCAAGCGGAAATCGTCGAGCCTGATGAAGAAGATGAAGAAGACGGGTCGGCCTCTGGTGTTGACCATCAATGGTAAGGCGGAGGCGATTGTGCTCGATCCCGCGGCCTATCAGCAAGTCGCCGATCAGCTCGACATTCTTAGCAAGATTCGCCGCGGTCTGGCGCAGGCAAAAAGAGGCGAAGGACAGACGGTCGATGAAGTCTTTGACGAATTGGAAATGGAAGCCTGAGCGCCACGCTACTTTACCGCGTAATCGTGACACCGGAAGCCAAGGCTGACCTCCGGACCATCTATCTTTACCTTCGAGAGCGCGCTCCGGGGGCGGCCATTGAGTGGCGCAAGCAGGCTCGCTCTGAAATCAAATCATTGTCGCGATTTCCAGAACGCTGCCCAATTGCCCCGGAGAGTGAGTATTTCCCCGACAAAATTCGACAGGTTTTCCTTGGTTCCGGAAATCGCGGAACCTACCGAGTTCTTTTCATCATCGTAGATAAATCTGTAAGAGTAATCCATCTCCGTCACGGCTCCATGCTCCCGTGGAGATCGAACAAAGGATAGCGAAACAAATTTTCTTGCCTTTACAGCGGGATATTCCCATGCTTCTTCGGCGGGTTCTTATCGCGCTTAGTTTCCAGCATAGCTAACGCCTGGATCAGCTTCTCGCGCGTTTCTCTCGGCTGGATGATCGCGTCGACGTAGCCGCGTTCTGCGGCGACGTAGGGGCTGGCGAAGCGGTCGCGAAATTCTTCTATCTTTTTCTGGCGAACGGCTTCGCGGTTCTCACTTCCAGACGCGGCATTCTTGGCAGCGTCGAGTTCGCGTCTGTAAACAATGTCTACTGCACCCTCGGCTCCCATGACAGCGATTTCCGCCGTGGGCCAGGCGTAGTTCACGTCCGTGCGGATGTGCTTGGAGGCCATGACGCAATAGGCTCCGCCGTAGGCTTTGCGGGTGATGACTGTAACCTTCGGCACGGTCGCCTCCGCAAATGCAAACAAAAGCTTGGCCCCGTGCTTGATGATGCCGCCGTATTCCTGCGCGGTGCCGGGGAGGAAGCCGGGAACGTCTTCGAAGGTCACGAGAGGAATGTTGAAGCAGTCGCAGAAGCGGACGAAGCGCGCGCCTTTGACGCTGGCGCTGATGTCGAGCGTGCCGGCCAGCATCGCGGGATTGTTGGCCACGATCCCGACCGGCTTGCCCGCGAGCCGGGCGAAGCCGACGACCATATTTTTGGCGAAGTGTTCCTGGACTTCGAAGAAATATCCGTCGTCGATGACGGCGTGGATAACGTCTTTCATGTCGTAGGGCTGGTTGGATTGTTCGGGGACGACGCTGTCGAGGGCTTTGTCTTCACGGTCTGCTGCGTCGGTAGTGGGTTTGCGCGGAGGGTCGTCGAGATTGTTCGAGGGCAAAAAGCTGAGTAACTCGCGCACCATCGACAGACATTCTTTATCGTCATGCGCCAGGAAGTGTGCCACGCCGGAGGTTTCGTTGTGCGTTATGGCGCCGCCGAGCTGGTCTTTGGTGACTTCTTCGTGCGTCACCGTCTTGATTACGTCAGGGCCGGTGATGAACATGTAGGAAGTTTTATCCACCATCAAAACGAAATCAGTAATCGCGGGCGAATACACGGCACCGCCGGCGCAGGGGCCCATGATGGCGGAGATTTGCGGGATGACTCCGCTGTAGAGAGTGTTGCGCAGAAAAATGTCGGCGTATCCGGCCAGCGACATTACTCCTTCCTGAATGCGTGCGCCGCCGGAGTCGTTGAGTCCGATGAGGGGCGCGCCCATTTTCGCGGCGAGGTCCATAATCTTGACGATTTTGGCGGCATTAGTCTCGGATAAAGACCCACCGAAGACAGTGAAATCCTGGGCGAAGACGTAGATCAGGCGGCCTTCGATGCGGCCGTAACCGGTGATGAAGCCGTCGCCGTAATATTTTTGCTCGGCCATGCCGAAGTCGCTGGCCCGGTGCGTGACCAGCTTGTCCGTTTCTTCGAAGGTGCCGTCGTCAAGCAGGAAGTCGATACGCTCGCGTGCCGAGAGTTTGCCTTCTTTGTGCTGGCGCTCGCGGCGGGCTGCGCCGCCGCCTTCTTCTGCCTGATGGTTACGTTGTTGCAATTCTGCTAGTTTTTGTTCGCGATTCATTTCGGGAGGATTATAGCGGGCGGCGACGCAATCGCGTCTGAGCTGCGAGGGACAAACGAAAACCGCTGCCAATGTACGGTCGCCATTACCAGGTCATGATGTGCAGCCCCAGGAGCAGAATGCACGTCGCCAGGATCAGATTATTTGCGAATCGCAGCTTGCGAGCTCCCTGCGCGTACACCAGCGTCAGGACCACGAGCACACACAACTGCACCCACCAATAGTTTCTTGGGCCGATTCGCCACAAGCCCCAACCGAGATGAACAGAAGAGTAAGGATAGAGGGCGAGATTCTTTGGGTGGATCGGAAGATCGAGCAGAAAATGCGAGAACACGGCCAGCCAGACAGGAATCACGACTGACCACCCTTTCTCCCAAAAAGCGAGAGCAAAAAGAGTCGCGTAAACAACGACCATCGCCAGCGAATGCGACCAGTCGTCGAAGAACGCAGGGCCTTGTGAGGGCTCGATTCCAGCCAAGCCAAACGCGACCCAGAAGAAATCAGGCAGGAATGCTCCGCTCAGCAATGCCCACGTGGGAGCCTTTGGCGCGTAGCTTTTGATGGCCAGTCCGGCGGCAAAGTGAGCGGCATACATCAGCCGGAATTCCTGTGGCTGAAATTGTTGATGAGGGAAAAGACCGCCAGCGGAATCACAATGAGCAAAACTTGAACAACCGCATCCTGAACGCTCAATCTATTTTCTCCGTCTGCTGGACGTGCGAAAGACCTGTCTTTCGACGCGCGGAGATTTCAGTCTACTACTCCATGTCCGATCCCAGCGTTTGATAGCGGTACTTCTTGCCGTCCCAGAACAACACCGAAGACGTGCCCTCGCCTTCGCCTCTCTCTTCCATGTAGACGCCGAGAACGGTTTCCTTCTTCAACGCAAACCTTTTGACGGTGAGGGTCTTGAACGGCAGGTTGATAAGCAGGAATTTGGCTTTGGGGGTCTCGGCGCGCCACGCATCTTTGCCGGCGCCGTGGATAATCAGCAGTGAGAGGCCGCGTCGGTCGGGCTCGTCCGAGGCAAAAGTCGAAGTGACCTTCACGTCGTTATATCCGAGCGCGGTGTCAAATGGATCAGCGACCACAAAGCTATACTCGGCGCGGTCGGCCATAGGGTTTTTGCAGCGCGCGGCTAGTACGAGGTCGTCCACGCCATCGCCGTCAAGATCGCCCACGAACTGCGGCGGCCCGGCGACGAGCGAGCAATTGTCGCCGAACTGTTTGTGCACGTATTCGTCGGTCACAGCGGGCGACGGAGATTTGGCGTGCGCCGGCGGCGGAGGTGGTGTCTTCTTCGATTGCGCGTTGAGTGATGGAGACGCAGCAGCCATGACCAGCAACGCGGCGAAAACAGGGAGAGAAACTAATTTGGCGAACGACATAATAGCTACTCTAGCGCCGTTTTGCGGGTTGGGGTAGAGACTGGAAGAGCACCGAAGTAACTGCCTTGCTTCAGCCAGGGTCACGCGGGAACGCATCTCTCAGCGGCGAAAATGCTCCCATCCTTGCGGTCTGAGTTCGGACCCGGTGCCGGACCCGTTCATAAGAATCATTTTCTTGGACCGTATTATGCGGCCAATCTGTGTGATGCGTACTCCCGCGATGCGCGAAGGAATGCTCTTGCCCCTGGGCGCGGTAAACAGCAATTCGTAGTCTTCGCCCCCGTGCAGCGCTAACTCCAGATCGACTTCCCGCCGAGCCTTGCCCACAGTTGCACGGGGAATTGCTTCGGCCTGTAATTCCGCTCCGACGCCACTTTCCTCGCAGATGTGCGCCAGGTCGGTCGAGAGGCCGTCGCTGGTGTCGATCATGGCGGAAGCCAAGCCCTTCTCGCGCAAAATGCGGCCAAGTTCAATTCGCGGTTCGGGGAAAAAATGGCGAGGATAGTCTCGCGAGCTCAATCTGTGCTTCGTCTTCCTCATCATTTCCATTACCGCCGCAGCCGATCCGCCGAGTTCGCCGCTGATATAAATGCCATCCCCGGGGCGCGCGCCGGAACGCAGCAATGCTGTCCCCCGGGGCACGGTGCCAACGACCACGATGTCGGCAAAGATTCCCTTCGGCGATTCCGCGGTGTCGCCACCGGATAATGTCACGCCATGCTTCCTGGCGAGGGCAATCAGGCCCTGCATGAAGCGCTTGATCCAGACTTGCGGCACATCGCGGGGAACGGCCAGCGATAAAAATGCGGCGACCGGAACGCCTCCCATGGCCGCAATATCGCTTAGTCCGCGCGTCAGGCAGCGATGCCCAATGGATTCCGGCGAATGCCAGTCGCGGCGAAAGTGGATGCCTTCGAGCGAGAAGTCCGTGGTGACCAGCGTGTCCACTTCACGGCCCCTCGCTCCCGCGAGCCGGAGAACCGCGCAATCGTCTCCGATTCCCGCGATGACGGACGACTTCCGCCCGCCTCCCGATTTCCTGGAGCCAGCCATCCGGCGAATTGCCGCTATCAGCGATTTCTCGGGTTGTGGCACAGCCTAACCACTATACAAAGACCGCAGCTACGCGGGCGAAAAGCTCAAGAACAAAGGGCTACATAGGTTCCCTTAGGGGCTTTGCCCTGTTGTCGTTCAGGTCGGCCGAGCCCATGTTTACCGCGTCCCAACCATTGCTTCCTTGCGCCAAATCAACGACTGTACCTTCAGGCGTCGGTAATCTGTACCCGGTGACCCTCCTCTGGCATCGCCTTCGGTAATGGTCGGCGACGCCCTGGGTACGTTGACAGGGGGAATCCAGTTTGTTAACGTGATCCAGTCATTCACAAAGCATTAATGGAGCTAAGTTCTGCATTCGGTTGAGATTGCAGGCGAAAGCGGGTTTGAAACGCTGATTTCAGCTCCCTTACGAGATGGGCGCGAGCGGTTTCCTTTCCCAAGGTAGGGACGTAGCCCGAATCAGGACGACCAAACGGGGCTTTTGCAACCTCAGAACCCCACTGGATTTCCGGCCTGATTTTTCAAGCTCCTTATCATGAGTTCAGTTTTACGAACTGAAGAGGACCGAGTTGCAAAAACGTTTTTACATTCTTTTTGTCGCGCGCGGTGACGACGGCCAACTGCGCAAGATTTCCATACCCGTCCATTATCTTTACGTGTTTGTCGTTGGCGCCGCCATTGGATTTCTGAGCCTGACCGGCATTGCCAGTTCTTATACCCGCATGCTGCTGAAGGTTTCCCGCTACAACCAGTTACGCACGGAAAAAGACCAGCTTAAGGACAACTATTCCCGCCTGGAGCAAGTGGCCAAAGAGCGGGATGTACAGGTGGCATCGCTGGGCTCGATCGCCAGCGAGGTTTCGGCTCTTTACGGCTTGAAGTCGCAACCTACGCTGGTAACCGCGTCAAGCGAAAATATCGGTGACGCGGAAGTCAGTTCTTCTCTCGATCAGTTGCACGCATTAAGAACATCGGCCCTGACCGGCGCAACCATGGTGGGCATCACCATGGGACTTACCCGCAACGCCACGACCGCCGATTGGGTGCGCGCAAATTCTGCTCCTAACCTGTGGCCGGTGGAAGGTCAGGTTACCGGCAGCTTTGGCGAGCGCATCGATCCGTTCAACGGAGAAGGCGCGTTCCACAGCGGTGTCGATATTTCAAGCTCTTACGGAAGGCCGATCATTGCTCCCGCAGACGGCGTAGTCACATTCGCCGACTTCCTGGGCGGCTATGGCAAGGCCATCATGCTCGACCACGGACACGGGATCAGCACGCGCTACGGACACCTTTCCGGCTTCGCCGTCACGACCGGTGAGCATGTACACCGCGGCGACCTGATCGGCTATGTTGGACTCAGCGGACGTTCTACCGGTCCCCACCTTCACTATGAAGTGCGCATCAACGACACGCCAGTGAATCCCTACAAGTACCTCCGCATGACCGTTGCGCAGAGTGGCGGCTTCAGTACCGGAAGCTAATTCTCAATCGGACCTCCCCGGGATCGTGATCGTGATGCACCCCGCCCTTTACGAAGGCCAGGGGTTCGGGGCCGACTGTGCACGCGGCAGGCTGACGCGGATCACGTTCAGCAATTCGTCGTTATCCACTGGCTTTTGAAAGAACGCCGCAGCTCCCGCTTTCAGTGCGCGGTCTTCGTTGGCCTGCGGATCGCGCGCCGTGAGCACAATCACCGGAATGGCCGAAAGCGGATTGCTCGATTGCAGCCGCTCCAGCACCACAAATCCATCTCCCACTGGCAATCCAAGATCGAGAATGATCAGGTCAGGCCGATCTTTCTGAGCGGTGGCGATAGCCGAATATCCATCGCTGGCCGTGGTGATGTCATAATCGTTGGCCCGCAGACGAAGGCGCAATGCTTTGACCAGTTCAGGGTCGTCGTCGACAACCAGAATTTTCGATCTTTGCATGTAGTTCTCCTTTTAATGTTTCTTATTTCGATTTGGGTTTGGTTTTTGGCGCCGCATGCGCCGGCTTTCCGTGGACATCGTTCAGGATCATTCCGGTCACGGCTGCGGCCAGAGCTTCCACTTGCTTTTCGAGCGAAGCGCCATCTTCGGGTGCGGGTAATTCGATCGGAGCGAGAGAAATCGTCAGCACGCCCTTGCTCCGCAGACCCTCAATGCGTTCCACTTGTTCGCGAATGCGGGTGGCCATGATGCCGCCGCGTTGCAAATCCGTGGCTGCAACGATATAGAAGGCTTCGCCCGATCCCCGGGCAGCCATGGGTGGCAGAACCAGATCCTTATCGAGGTAGACGCAGCGCTGCACAATGTCCAGACAGTTCTGCCACGTTTCCTTCCAGTTGCCGCGCGGAGGATTTTGCAGAGGCGTCAATTCCACCCGCGCCAGCACGAACGACGGCCGCATCTGTCCCTGATAGATAACCACTGGAGAAAGAAGCGCCGCCAGAGAGTAAATCGGCAGAGTAAATGTGAAGGTGCTGCCCTGTCCCGGTTCACTTGAAACCCAGATTTTCCCACCCTGAAGACTGACCAGCTCTTTGCTGATATAAAGTCCCAGGCCTAGTCCGGTGCGATTGATGTCAATCGTGTCCTGATCCTGGAACATCCGCTCAAACACCAGAGCTTTTGCTTCCGTGCTGATGCCGCGCCCGGTGTCGCACACCGACACATAAATCATGCCGGGATCTGTTTCGACGATGCAGGCTTTGACCACCACCGATCCCTCGGACGGCGTGAACTTGAGCGCATTGTCCATGAGGTTGATCAGGATTTCGAGAATGCGGTCGGGATCGGCGTGGACCAGCGGAATTCGGTGATCGAGGCCGACTTCGAGGCCGATGTTTTTCTCCTGCGCCGTCGGCCGCATCATGGCGACCGCCTGGTGAATGAGTTCGTCCAGCGCCACACAGCGCAGTTCCACCCGCATCTTGCCGGTCTCGGCGCGAGTCGCTTCCAGCAAATCGCGGATCATGGCATGAAGCTGGTTCACGCTCTTAAGAATGGTCTTCAGGTGGTCGCTCTGTTCGGGCGCGACAGGTCCGGCCAGACCGTCGATCAGAATCGTCACGTACTGGTGAATGCAGGTCAAAGGCGTGCGCAACTCATGCGACACGTGCGAAAGAAACCGATTCTTGAATTCCACCTGCTGTTTGCGGCTGATTTCGAGCGAACGCACCAGCGCCTGGCGCTCCACCGCATAACGCATGGCGCGTTCCAGGTGTTTGCTGGTGAAATCGCCCTTCACCAGATAATCCTGCACGCCCTGGTGCACGGCTTTGACGGCCAGGGACTCGTCGTCCTGGCCGGAAAGAATTACGATCGGAACATTCGGAGCTTTTTCCAGCACCTTGCGGAAGGTTTCGGCTCCGTGGCAATCCGGCAGGTTAAGGTCGAGCAGGACCACGGAGGGCTGGTCTTTCATCAGACTGGCCAGACCATCGGAGAGCCGGCTGACGCAGTTGACCTCTACCGGCCTCTTGGCTTCCACCAGCCGCAGGCGCACCAGATCGGCGTCGCCCGGGTTGTCTTCAATCAGCAGGACGTGTGTAGTGGGTTGGTCCATTATTCTCCTTCTCGGGGCAGCCGAGCCAATCCGAACCAGAATTCTTCGAGCGATTGCAGCACTGAGAAATAAGCCTTCAGATTCACCGGTTTACTGACGTAACAATTCGCTCCCAGCTGGTAACTTCGTTGCACGTCGTCGTTGGCCTGGGAACTGCTGAAAATCACGACGGGAATCTTGCGCAGTTCGGCGTCTGACTTGAGCTCTTTTAAGACCGCCCGCCCATCTTTTTTCGGCAGGTTCAAATCCAGAATCACAAGATTCGGTCGCACCTGGTTCACGTACTTGCCACGCCGGAACAGGAAGTCGACGGCCTGGTCGCCGTCGCCTACGCTGTTGATCTTGATCTGGCGCCTGCTTTGCCGCTTGCTTTCCGCCAGCGCTTCCGAGGCCAGCGTGATGTCAGCCGGGTTGTCGTCTACCAAAAGCACTTCTTGTGGAGTCATTTAGGCTGAAGCCCCCTTGGCTTGGGCTGCCCGCGCGGGCAAAGTGAACTTGAAAGTCGATCCCTGGCCGGGCGTGGATTCCACCCAGATTTTCCCTCCGTACTGCTCTACGATCTTCTTGCAGATCGCGAGACCGATGCCGTTGCCGGAGTATTCCGCCCGCGTATGCAGACGATGAAAGACGGCAAAAATGGCGTCCACATGGTCGGCTGCAATACCGATGCCGTCGTCGCTGACAGCGAACTGCCAGAAACCATTGATTTCTTCCGCCTTCACCGAAATTGTGGGAGATTTCTGGTTGCGGAATTTAATCGCGTTCCCTATCAGGTTTTGCAGCAGTTGGCTTAATTGCATGCGATCCGCGGTTACTACTGGAAGCGCATCGTAGGTTACAACCGCGCCGCTTTCCTGGATCGATGCGGCAAGGTTCAACAAAACATCTTTCATCAGCAGATTGCAGTCGGTATCCCCACCAGTTGGCTTGTTACGGCCCGCGCGGGAAAAAGCCAGCAGATCCTGAATCAGAGTCTGCATCCGCTGCGCGCCTTCCACCGCGTACCCGATATATTTATCCGCATTTTCGTCAAGCTTGCCCTTATAGCGCTCGCCCAGAAGCTGTGTGTAAGACGCCACCATGCGCAGGGGCTCCTGCAGGTCGTGCGATGCCACATAGGCAAATCGCTCCAGCTCTTCATTCGATCGCGCCAGCTCTTCCACCATCTGCGCCAGTTCCTGTTGCGCCTGCCTGCGCTGCTCGCGCAAGTACTTCTCCCGCAACGCCCGGTGAACGGAGACTGAAAGGCGCGCCAGCGCCCCTTTGAGCACGTAGTCGGTCGCGCCTTGTTTCAGGCATTCGACCGCGGTGACTTCGCCGAGCGCCCCGGTGACCAGGATCAGCGGCACATCCACTCCCTCTTCCTCCAGAATGGGCAGCGCTTCCATTCCCCGCCACTGCGGCAGGTTGTAGTCGGCCAGAACAAGCTGCGGACACCGCTCCCTGACCTCGCGCGTGAAGTCCTCCTTTGTCTGCACCACGGCCGCCGTGAAGTTGAAGCCGGCGCGGCGCAATTCGCGCTGCACCAGCTCAACGTCGAGGGGGTTATCCTCCACTTGCAGCACGTGCAACTTTGCTTCGACTGCGGGTACGACCGCCTCCGGGTTGGCGACACTGCTCATAGGGTCGCCGCACTGGCTTGCGCCTTGTGTGTAGTCGTTGCTATAGGCGCCTGGTTCACCACCAGCCAGTACATGCCCAGCGATTTCACCGTCGTGCGGAACTGCTCAAAGTCCACCGGTTTCTGGATAAAGCTATTTACCCCGGAGTTGTAGCCTTCGACGACGTCGCGCTCCTCCCGCGAAGAAGTCATAATCACGACCGGGATGGTTCGCGTCCTCGGGTCGCTCTTTAACTGCTTGAGCACTTGCAGCCCATCGACTTTGGGCAGCTTCAGATCGAGCAAAACCAGCTTCGGAGCCTGATCGAAGTTTCTTTGCGCGAAAGCCCCGCGGCAGAAAAGAAAGTCCAGAGCTTCTTCTCCGTCGCGCACCACGAAGATGCTGTTGGCCAGCTTTTCATGGCGCAGCGCATGCAGCGCCAGGTCCATATCGTCCTGGCTGTCTTCCACAAGAAGTATGTCCACCGATCCGCTCATAGTTGGCCTCCTGTCGCCGCCGATGCATTCCCCGAAGCGGAATGTTCCCGGCCGCCGAGTGTGAAATAGAAAGTCGCGCCGTGATCCAGCTCCGCATCGGCCCACACGCGGCCTCCATGCTTTTGGACAATGCGGTGAACCGTAGCCAGGCCCACCCCGGTTCCTTCGAAATCTTCGGCCCGGTGCAGCCGCTGAAATACGCCAAATAGCTTATCGGCATATTTCATGCTGAACCCCACTCCGTTATCCCTGATAAAAATCGCCGGGATTCCGTCCGTCTCCATCTGCCCGATTTCGATAACCGCCAAAGGCCGCGGACGGGAATACTTAAGTGCATTCCCAATAAGGTTTTGGAAGACCTGCTGGATCAAAACGGGATCGCATTCCACAAAGGGCAATTCGGCGATTTTCCATTCCACTTGACGACCTTCAATGTCGGGTTCCAGTTGGGCGAGAACATCCTTGACCACGGCATTCAACCCCGTCACCTGAATCGCCAGAGCCCGTCGGCCCACCCGGGCCAGGTTCAACAATTCATCCACCAACTGCCCCATGCGCTGCGCGCCGTGTTCGATTCGTTCCAGGTGGCGTTGCGCTTCTGCGGGCAACGCAGGGCCGAATTCCTCGACCAGAATCCTCGTGAAACCGTTAATGTGCCGCAGCGGCGCCCGCAAATCGTGCGACACCGAATACGTGAAGGCTTCCAGTTCCCGGTTCGCCGTCTCCAATTCGGCGGTGCGTTCGATGACGCGCGTTTCCAATTCCTGATTCAGTTCCTGGATTTTCCGTTCGGCAGCCGCGCGTTCGGTAATATCGCGGAGCACCGCGACGCCGCCGCAGAGGTTGCCCTCGGCATCCTTCAAGGGGCGCCCGACGACTTCGAGAAATGCTCCGCCTTTCCGGTCGGGATGCTCAACCATTAATTCCGCCTGCACCGATTCGCCCCGCATGGCTCGCACCAGAGGAAGTGCATCCGCGGGATACGGTGTAATTCCGTCGGGAAGGTAAACCTTGTAGTGCGGAGTCCACTGCTCGCTGGGTAAATCTTGCGCCCCGCGACCCATGAGTTTGTCCGCGGCGTCGTTCCAGATGAAAAAGCGGCCTTCCTGGTCGGCTGCCACCAGTCCTTCGCCCATGCTGTCCAAGACCAGCTTGAGCATCCGTGTCTGCGTCTCCAAAGCTTCCTGCGAGCGGCGCAGTTCCTCCGCCTGACGCGAGAGTTCCTCCGCTTGTGCGGCCAGTTGTTCTTCGGCCCGTTTCCGCTCGGCGATTTCAAACTGCAGCGCCGAGGTGCGCTGTTCCACGCGCCGCTCCAAGCCGGAATTCAACGCGGCCACTTGCGTTCGGGCGGCTTGGCCGATGTCTATCTGCCGGTGGACCGTGAACCCAGCCACGGTTAGAAATCCCGCGCCCAGCAGCGTCGCCAGAGCAGTGATGAGATTCGTCAGCCGTCTGGCGGAGGCCACTTTTTCGGCGCGCTCGTTTAAAAGAGCGGTCTCTTCGCCTTCCATCTCCCGCGAGATGGCACACATTGCGTCAATCTCCTTGACGCTCTGCCCGATCTGTTCGACGCTCATTTGCCTTTTGCCGCTAACGGTTGACTGCGCCCGGCCAAGTGTTTCGCTAACCTGCGCCTCGAGCGAGTCCAGCCGGGCTTGTTGGCGCGGAT
Source organism: Candidatus Sulfotelmatobacter sp. (assembly GCA_049584475.1). Classification (GTDB taxonomy): domain Bacteria; phylum Acidobacteriota; class Terriglobia; order Terriglobales; family Acidobacteriaceae; genus Sulfotelmatobacter. The sequence goes on from JBAUXX010000054.1 coordinate 164,238, forward strand.
TGTCGGCGGTCAGTTGGCGCAATTCCTGCAAGCTGCTCGTCACCTGTTCGCGCGCTGCCCGGTATTGCTCGAGCAGGGCCTCCGTATCCGTACGATTAAAGTTGCGGGCGTCGATCTCCACTTCGACTACTCGCTCGCGCGTGGTTTCGATCTCCCGCATCACGGCATGCGCATGAGCCACCAAATCGGATTCCCGCGACGCTGCTACTCGTATCCGCCACGACAGGACTCCCAAAAACCCAGTCAGCATCACAGCCAGAACAAATCCGCCGGTGACCCAGCGGCGAAGGGAGGTCTCAATCGGCGCCTGCAGCCGCAAATGCTCCGCGATCTGCCGTTCCAGTTTCTGATTCACTTCTTGCAAATGAAACCGCTGCGGCAACGAAATCACCTTCGGCACCAAAGGGATCAGCATCCCCACTGTCACTACCGATGCGGCCGCCGTAAACGCCTTGATTACCCCCGCCAGCAGGTAACTTCCATGCCATACATTCCATATCTCCATCAGGTGGGTCGTGCCGCACGCCAAAATAAATGTTCCAAACATCCAGAAAATCCGGTTGAACGGAATGTCGCGATTCTTGCGGATGAAATAAATCAGAATGATGGGAATGCAGTAATACGAAAGCGTGATGAGGGCGTCGGATGCGACGTGCAGCCAAAGAATTAAAGGATTCCAAAGGTAGCAAAAGCCATGCGGCATGAAGTCGCTGGAATCCGGCATCATCTTCGCAATGCCATCGGACGCACCCGCCGTTGCACTCATCGAACTCACGCTGATCAGGCCCACGCTCGTCAGGCGAACGACCGCTGGCCGTGCGTGTTTGTCCAACCGCCGGATTGCCCCGAGACCATTCACAACGGCAACTCCACGAACCCTGGACCGTACACTTCTCCGAACGACGTCTGCCTCAGCGCGAGGGAACCGGAAAAATGAAAGTCTTCTCGCCAACACCAATGCGCGCTTGTCCCCGAGATTAGTTATCGGCGGTAACCAGCAAGCCTTGATGCGTGCGGCATCGTACTAAATGCTCAAAAGACCGTGGCCTTATTCCGTAACGCAACAAGGCCCTCTGGAAGGCAGTTCTTCTACGCGATTACCTGCGTAACCGATGCACTGCATTAGAGATCGAATCGTTTCCGTCGCGCCTATACCATCAATGAGGAGAATTTTATTGCTCGCCCGGTGCTCGCCCTGCCGAGGCTGTCCGCATGGATAATCGAGCGAATCAACAATTCGGACGATACGAGGTTCTCGGCGAATTAGGCCGCGGCGCCATGGGAGTCGTGTATAAAGCCCGTGATCCCCAAATCGGCCGCCTCGTCGCTCTAAAGACCGTCTTACTCCGCGGCCAGGATCCGGAAGAAGAGCAAGAGTTCCGAAAACGCTTCCTCTGTGAAGCTCAGGCTGCCGGACGTCTCCAGCATCCCGGCATCGTGGCCATCTATGACGTTGGCGAAGATCGCGAAAATCGCGATCCCTATCTCGTGCTCGAGTTCGTCAGCGGCGAGTCGCTCAATCGTGTCCTGGCACGCGAGAAAAAACTGCCGCTCCCGCGAGCCCTGCAACTGGCCGAAGAAATCGCCGAAGCGCTCGACTGCGCCCACGCGCAGGGAGTTGTTCATCGTGACATCAAGCCCGCCAACATCCTGATCACCGAAGACGGCCGCGCAAAAATCGCCGACTTCGGCATCGCGCAGTTGAATCTCGCGCACTTCACCTTGCCCGGCCGCGTTCTCGGCACTCCGGCATACATGGCGCCCGAGCAACTCAGCGGTGAAGGAGTCGACGGACGCTCCGACCTGTTTTCCCTGGGCGTGATTCTCTATGCGATGGTCACCGGCCATTCGCCGTTCCACGGCAACAGCGCCACCACCGTTTGCTTCAAGGTGGTCAATCGCGATCCCATGCCGGCCAGTGCCCTGGATATGGATTTGCCGCCGGCTCTGGACGCGATAATCGCCCGAGCGATGTCCAAAGAACCTGACAAGCGCTACCAGCGCGGCTCCGAGTTCGCCGAAGACGTCCGGCGCTTAAGAACGAATTCTGCCGCGGGCTCGACATCGTCGTCGCGCTCGGCGCCTGCCTCCGCAGGCAAGGCGATGCCCGCCGGCGTGAACCTGAGCGCTGCCGTCGGATTTTTGCAGGCGCACCAACTCTTCCGCACGGCAGTTCGCAAAGCGCCGGTCAAGCACCTGGTCATCGGTGCGGCCGTAATTGTGCTGTTTCTGATGTTGGCAATTCCCACGAAGCGCGCCATAACTTCGCAGGAATCGGCGACCGTCCACAGAGCGCCTCCACAAACGCGGTCGCAATCCATGAGTGCCATAGGAGGGCAGCCAACTGCGCAACCAACCAGCGCACCCGCCGCGCAACCAACGGCCCCCGCTTCGGCCACGGTAGAAGCCCAGGCAAAGCCTCGTGAGTCGATCATTGCGGAAATGAATGTCGATGTTCCGCCCATCGCGTCTGATCCCGCGCAAACTCCGGCGCCTGCGCCGCAGTCACAGACAAAGACAAGAATAAAGACCACTCCGGCCAAAACCGCCGCGAAGCGCGTCAGCGCCAAACTTCAGTCCAGTGCAAAGCTCAACTCGCAACCCGCTGACGCCCCTGCAACGAAACCGGCAGCCGTCCCGGCTTCAATGCTGGAAATTGCAATTGAGCACCAGTTCAAAGAAGCGACTCTGTTTGTGTGGGTCGACAACGAACTGCTCCTCACCCGGCCTTTGCACGGCGGCGCGCAGAAAAAGCTGGTGGTTTTCAAAGGAGTTCACGGAGTCGAAACGGAAAGCCTGAAGCTGCCCTCGGGAACACACCAACTTCACTTTCGCGCCCAGTCGGCCGACCAGGCAGTGGACCTATCCAAGACGATCTCCGCCGATTTCGCTCCCGGAGACGACAAGACTCTTCAGATCACTTTCGATAAGCACAACGCAGAAATGCACCTGACGTGGAAGCCGGCCACTACTAACTGACACGCTGCCTTACTGCCGCAATCCCATCCAGCTTTCCGAAACCACCAGAGAATTCCCCGGATTGTGCGGGTCGTATTTCACCGAAGTCGGCAGGCCCAGTCGGCAGGAATGCAGGTTAATCCAGTGCCTCAGGTGCGTCACGTCCTGCGAACACTCGTAGGAAACGCCGGCCACGTCATATTTGTAAAGCAGCAGAGTCGCTGCCCGGTGGCCGCTGGCCGGGTCCAGTTCCTGCACGTCGATCACGGTTCCATCCGTTATGCGGCCCACGCCATCCAGCCACACTCGGCGCTCCCGCTCGAGCTCTTCAGGCGTCTTCGGTTTCCTCCGGAATAAAACGTAAGCGCCGAATGAAAGAGCGCTCGCGGCTGCCACAAAAGTATAGGCGCGAAAAGAATCCATACGGAAAGGAAGGAACGGGCCCGGTTCGAGCCGCAATTCGTTTATCAGAATAAGCTCAAACCATCTTCCGCGAAAGTGATTGTGCAGTTACCGAGGTGCCACGCTTGTGGGAAATTCGCCAGGCGTCGACTCCGACAAAGGTTCGCCATACTCTCATCCTTTTTCGATGGAGTCTCGCGTGTAACGCCACGAAATGGGAAGGGAGCGCGATGTCGAACCCGCTCTACCGCTGCGCGCAAACAAATTGGCCGGCCATCTTTCCGAACCCGCCCTCGGAATCTGTGCCGAACAGATCGTCGTGCCGCGTCTTCTTACTCACCACAAACTTTCCGCTGCGATCGCGCGAATAAAACCACTCCGCGGTAGGCACTCCGGCTCCACTCGCACAACTGAAGCGAACCCGCGCCCGCAACTCCACAAACGGGCCACCCTGCGGCAGCTTAGCCGGCTCCTTGTATTCCACTCGCACCCACGCCATGCGCTGATTGTTCTTTAGCACGCGCACCGAGCTGACCGACACCTGATCTCCGGCTCCGGTTTCGCCAACGGGGCGCCAGTCTCCGGAAGCAAATGCCACCAGGCTCACCAGAAGAACTGGAGCCATCACCACAGCCATCAGCGCAAACAGGGATTTTTTCAAAGTCGGCCAGACCCCAAGCAAAAAGTAGCAGACACTTTGGGCTAAAAAGCCGATTCTGTCAACGCCGATTCTGTCAACAAGGACCGCCTCGCTACGCGCCCCAATTCTTCCCGTCCTCGAAGATGGGGATGCAAACTAGCCCTTCAGCCCTTCGACCAAGGCGGCACTACGCCGCTCATGCGCGCATACGCGACTAATTGCCCCATGTGCTCATTAGCATGCACGATGATTCGGAGATACATTCCATCAACCGTGGCATCTCGGTCTGCGATGTGAACTTTACGCTGGAGATCGCCGGACTTAACGGCTAAATGGGCCTCCCTCACGGCGTCCAGGGAACGTTTCAGCCAGTCGATTACTTCGGCTTTGGACGTAACCGTTTTTTCCGCGTCCTCTTTAAGGCCCGCTGGCATCTTCGGGCCGGTTATGCTCAACAGATAGAAATTTGCCAGCACAATGTGCATGTAGACTTCGCTGGTGGAGCGGACTCCCGCCGCAGGCCGCCACCCGAATTTCTCCGCCGGCGTCGACTCGGCCAGCGCGATCAACTGACTGGAAACATGCTTCCACTCCCCGTCATACCCCTGCCAGAGACCCTCCGGCGCAGTCTGGGCGAACAACACGGGCGAAACCAAAGCAAGCCACAGCAAAATTGTTCCCGCAAAGTGCGAGTTCATGATGCAACTCCTTTCGGCGAACAGCATAATCCGTCTGTCAAGTTCACTTCCATCTATCGTCGCTCCGATTGAGCAATTGTTGTCGAATGCGCGGCGGTTTTTAACAACCGGCACCGCCATGTGACATCTGACCTTGTCTCCCACAGCCCCGCTATCCGATCATGGTTCCAGCCGAGAGGCACAGAAATGAATCTGAGCACAGCGAGGACGACGGCTAACTCTTTATGCTGGAAGAATTTACGGGTAAGTCTTTTACTCTCAATAATTTGCGGGCGGACCCTCGGCTCAAATTTCAGTAACTCCAATGATATGAATAATTTAACCAAAAGTGTCTGCGTTTTTTTTGGATTTCAACTCCCTTGTCGGCGGTTTGACCCTGTCTCCGCGCATGACTAGAATCGCATCGCACGAACTCGCGGAGACTTCCATGAAGCGTTTCTGTTTGCTCCTTCTGCTGTTCGCCTTCGTTTTCAGCTTCGCCGCTTTCGCCACAACCGACGACGACGAGCACGGCCACAATCACCACGAGGATCTCAACGAGACGCAACTGGGGTTGGTTCACTTTCCAGTGTCATGCGCTCCAGCCGTGAAGAAGCCTTTTGCGCGCGGAGTAGCCCTCCTTCATTCATTCTGGTACGAAGAGGCGGAAAAAGAATTTGAGCAGATCGCCAAAGACGATCCGCACTGTGCGATGGCGCACTGGGGTGTTGCCATGAGCATCTGGCACCAGTTGTGGAACCGTCCGGATGAAACGGTGATTAACCGCGGCCTCGATGAAGTTCATCAAGCGGAAAAGCTGGAAGGCCAGGCGACGCCGCGCGAACGCGGATACATCGCCGCCATCGCGGCTTTTTACACAGACTCAAAGGATCACGATCACGCCGTCCGCGCTAAGGCCTATTCCGATGGCATGAAGAAGGTATACGAGAGCAATCCGGACGATCACGAGGCTGCAGCTTTCTGTGCGCTTTCCCTGCTCGCCAGTGAGCCGGACGAAGATCCCACTTTCGCCAATCGCAAGCAAGCGGCTGCAATTCTGGAAAAATTATTTGCTATCGAACCCGACCACCCCGGCGTGGCTCACTATTTGATTCACAGCTACGACAAGCCACAACTGGCGCAGCTCGGCCTCCCTGCCGCGCGGCGTTATGCGGAAATCGCTCCCGCAGCCCCGCACGCGCTGCACATGCCATCGCATATTTTTGCCCGAGTAGGTCTCTGGCAGGATGACATCAAGTCGAACCTGGCATCGATTGCAGCTACGCGCAAGACCGCGGCCATGCACATGGGCGGCGAAGGACATCAATTCCACGCAATGGACTTCTTGTTTTACGCCTACATGCAGAGCGGCCGCGAGGCTGACGCTAAAGCTTTGATGGACGAAGTGAATGCCATGCCACAAATGCACGATATGTATGGCGTGGGCTTCGATCCGCATCTCGCCACCATGGCGGGCTTCAAGGCCCTGTATCCCCTGGAGATGCGCGATTGGGCGGCGGCCGCCGCGTTAACTCCCATGGACATTGCCGGTACGGCAGCGGAGTCGGAGGGTTATTGGGCAAAGGCAATCGGTTCGGCTCATCTCCATCAGCCGGATGAAGTCCGCAAGGATGTCAATGCGATCGAAACCATCCATCAGAAATTCGTCTCCGAGAAAAAGAAGGATTTTGTCGAAGCTTCAGAAACCGATTTAAAACAGGCCCAGGCATGGTTGGCCTTTTCCGAAGGAAAGCCGGACGATGCGGTTGAGATTCTCCGTCCTATGGCCGACAAAGAGGATTCTCTGGGAGAAGAGCCACAAGGCATTCCGACAAGGGAGATGCTGGCGGAGATTTTGTTGGAAGCCAAGCGCCCGCAGCAATCGCTGGCCGAATATAAGATCGATCTGAAGATGAACCCGAATCGCTTCAACGGCCTTTACGGCGCAGCTCGCGCCGCCGAAGAAGCGGGCGAGCAAAAGACTGCCGCGGAATACTATGCGCTCCTGGTGAAAGACTGCGAAGGATCTAATTCCAGCCGCCCGGAACTCGGCCGCGCGAAGCAGTTGGTGGCACAGAAGTGAATGCTATCGTTCGATGCGCAGCAGCCGGAACATCACTGTTCCCCATTGCAACTTCGTTTTCATCTGTAGGGGTGTGTGGGCCGCATCGTCGCTATACCAGACCCATATCTGTCCCTTGCCTTCGAACTTCCCGCTCAAGGGATCGAGCAAAACGCGGACGGCAGAAAAATCTCCTGCGGGAACCTGTATCTCTTCGCGCGCCTCAACCCGCGCCCGAACCACGGTCGGTTTGCCGCCGTCGACCACCGGAAGATTTTCTTCGCTTGCGGGCAAGAGCGGCCGTGACCCGATGTAAAAGAATCCGCTGAGGATGTCTGTGGCGCATGCGGGCGCGTCGTCCTCCTGGTGGTGCGCCTCGCCGCTCTTCAGATTCTTCTCGTCAAGGACGCTTTTGCCGCGCGACGGATCCGCGCGAATCTGGATTTCTCTTTTGCGCTTGCCTTCTTCGTGTTTGAAAACAACGGTCGAGCAAAATGTTTTGGACTCGATCCGCGCATCGAACCAGCTATGCACCGGGTAAATAAAATTCACGGTTCCCGCTGTCGTTGCAGTTGCGCTCAGCTTTTCTCCATCTCCATCCCGATCGAATCGCATGGTCGCCGTCCCCGCGTTAAACATGTGCCACTCCACGGCGTAAATAAACTTCTGTCCGTTGGGAAATTGATAGGTCGCCGGCGGCGGAACGATTTGTCCCTGCGCCTCTGTTTGTGCGATTGGCTCAACCGAAGTTTGTGCGGGCGCTTGCATCATGCTGAAGGTGCACATCGCGATCGAAGCGGCCAACGGGGAAAATGGCAGTCGGCGAAACATAAATCTTTGGATGCGCCTCAAATGCATTTGGCGGAGCGAACTGAAATAAAAACTAGGTTGAGGAATGAAGCCAGATTATCTTGACCGCCAACGCGGCCAGCAGGAGCGCGGCCCCAATCGCGGCGTTGTATTCGCGGTGTTGCATGTACAGCTCCGATGAAAATCCAACAGTTGCGTCATTTTGTTTTCGTTTCGGCGAAACTAGCTTGGGAAACATTCGGGGCACCTGTTGCGCATAGTTGTCGAACTCGGGAAACCGTCGCCGCAGAAACTTTTCCTCGTCCAGTATGACAGGCGCGTAGATGGCGAAGAGCATCACGATAAGCAAAAGACCGATCCACCAATTGCGGGATGCGACGGCGAATCCGAGGCCGATCAGCAAGGAGCCGAGATAGAGCGGGTTGCGAGTATAGGCATAAGGACCTGAAGTGGCGAGTGCTTCGTTTTTTCTCACATGACCGGAGGCCAGCGCGCGAATCAGAAGGCCGGGCAGAATAAGGATCATGCCGAGTGCAATCGAAAACCACTGCGGCCGCGCCAGCCAGAAGTACACGATGGCGAAGACGAACCCAAGCGGCACGCGAATACGTCTGGCAATGCGCGACCACTCCATTTGCTCAACCATGAACGGTCTCCGCGAGCAAAGCGCGCGCTGCCGCGACAACCGCGTCGGCGCCAACTTCCATCAGTCCTGCGTCGGCTCGAGATTTGCGGGCATGAGTTGTCAGGCTGGCCGGGCTGCGCAACACGATGCTCCTGGTTCCATAGGGGCCGTTGCGTGCAGGATCGGTCGGACCGAAAATCGCAACTACCGGAATTCGCAGCGCAGCGGCCAGATGCATGGGGCCGGTGTCGCCTCCTATAAAAAGACATCCGCGGCGCGTGAGCGCAATCAGTTGGCTGATCGAACATTTCCATGCGAGAGCGGTGCCGTCGCTGGCAACTCGTACCATCTCTGCCAAAGATTCTTCACCCGGACCGTAGTTGATGATCGAGCGAATGCCTTGCTGCGAGAGGGCTCGGGCGACTTGGCCGTAGCGCTCGGCAGGCCATCGTTTCGCTCCCCAGCCCGCACCAGGATTGACGATCACGAAATCGCGAAGCTTCTCCGCTGCGAGCATTTCGGAAATACGTGCTTCCGCCCTCAAATCACGCGGCAATGCAGCTTCCGGTATCTTGAGTTTGCGCTGCGCAAGCGATTCGATCAGCGAAACATTCTGCTCGACTACATGGGTTCCATGCGTGATTGCCTGGCGCGTATACCAGAGACTGGCGGGCGATTCGCGCGGCTCGGCTGCTCCAAAGACTTCGCGCGCGCCGGAAAAACGGGCGAGAACCGCAGATCGAATCGCACCTTGCAAGTCGATGGCTAGGTCGTAGTGCATGTCCCGCACGTCATTCCACACAGTGGCGATTTGCTGCACGGTAGCGAGCGTCAAAAGCGATTTCCGCCATTGCACGAGTTTGACGGTATGAATGTTATCGACCAAAGGGCGCTGAGCAGAGCGCGGGCCGCGTCGCGGCACTCCGGGAACACAAAGCAATTCGGCCCAGCGTCCTTCAATCAACCAGTCGATTGTTGCTTCGGGAAACGCCTCGTGCAATGCCGCCACAGCGGGCAGAGTATGGATCACGTCCCCCATGGCGCTGAGACGGACAATCAGAATGCGCTTGATGCGACGCTGGCCCGCGATCAAGTTTGCCTCGGCGAAAGCCGTGTGCGAATGATTTCACTGGTTGAGTGATTCTTAGCATCGCCGACGATCTCGACGCGTCCGCCGCACTCCTCGGCGACATCGCGCTCCGGGACGGATTCGCGGGTGTAGTCGGTGCCCTTGGCCTGCACGTTGGGGCGAATTTCGCGGATGATGGCGCGAACATCGAGCTCAGGAAATATAACGATTGCATCGACTGCGGCGAGCGCGGCAACGATTTCGGCGCGCTCGTCTTCGGGCATCACGGGCCTGCCTGCGCCCTTGAGCGCGCGCACGGACTCATCGGAATTGATGGCGACGACCAACTTGCCGCCCAGTTCCTTTGCTGCCTGAAGATAACGAACGTGGCCGACATGCAGCAGATCGAAGTTTCCATTCGCCAGCGTGATACTTTCTCCGGCACGCCGCCAATCCTCAACGCGGCGTCGAAGCTGTTCGCGGTCCAGAATTTTGCTGTTGTGATTCAATCCGGTTCGCTCAGTGAGATCTCGTTGCCGGCGGCGATTGCTCCAGAGCCTCCAGCAATTCCTGCCGCGAAACTGTCGCCGTGCCGCGCTTCATCACCACAATGCCACCCGCAAAGTTGGCCAACTGTGCCGCTTCTTCTGTGGTAGCGCCAGCTGCATACGCCGCGGTAAATGTCGCGATCACCGTGTCGCCCGCTCCGGTCACGTCTGCGACCTGGTCGGAACCGAAGATTGGAATATCGATCGGCTTGTGACGCTCATCGAAGGCGGCCATGCCGTCCCGGCCGCGAGTGATGATAAGCGATTTGAGCTTCATGCGTTCCATCACCTGCGCGCCCGCGGAAAGAACCTGATCCCAGTTCTGCCCTATGCGAAAGCCCAGCGCATCCTCGACTTCAGGCTCGTTGGGAGTGGCCGCGGTCACGCCCGAGTATTGCAGCAGCCGGTGGCGCGAATCGAGAATTACGGGAACCGTCCCCAGCTTTCCTTTTTGTTGCAGCGCAGTGAGAAGCGCCGGAGTTGCGGCACCGTAGCCGTAATCGGAAATCAGCAAGGCGTCGGATGCGTGCGCGTATTCGCGCGCCGCGAGAAATAATTCTCGTGTCAGATGATGGCTTGGAGCTTCGTCGGGTTCGCGATCGACGCGCACAACCTGCTGCCGCGCGGTGTGCGTCATGCCGGCAAGAATTCTTGTTTTGGTTACGGTGGCGTAGCTTTTGTCTTTCAACACTCCGCTGACAGGAATGCGCTTGTGGCGGAAAAACTTGAGCAGCAACCGCCCCGGCTCATCGTCGCCGACAATGCCCACGGGCAGTACGTTGACTCCCAGGTCCGCCAGATTGTTCACTGCATTTGCGCCGCCGCCCGGAACAATCGAGCGGTCGCGATGCCTCAGAATCAGCACCGGAGCTTCGCGGGAGACGCGGGAAATCTCGCCGTAGATGAACTCATCCGCGACCAGATCTCCAAGTACCGTGACCGTAACGTTCGGAAACGAGTCCACGATTTTTTTCAGGCGTCCAGTTTCCTTGGGATGCTTGGTCATTGAATTTAGGCGGATTGGCATTGTCGCAACGATACTCGGCATTTTCTCACGTCGTGCGCTTCCTTTCGCTGACTGTGCGCAACATGGTATCCACGGCGTTAGCAGCATCGTCGAGATGCATTTGTAAAGGCACGACCGACACCGGCTGCAATAGTGAAAGCCTTTCTCCGAGATTGATGGCGTCTTTCTCCGTGGTGACGAAGCCTTCTGCGCCGCTGCGTTGCTTCAGTTGCAGGAGGTCCCTAATGTTTTGTTGAGTGTAGCGATGGTGATCGCGGAAGAACGCTTCCGCTAACGGCTGAATACCGGACAGGCGCAATTGCATCGCAAAGTTCTGCGGACGCGCGATGCCGCAGAAGACCACCGGTTGCGATGGAACATTCTGGGGAACGATGGTGCGATGCGCACGCCAGACTGGTTTTCCAAATTGATGAAACAATCCGGGTGGCGCGGCCGCGGTAAAGACGATGGCATCGGCTCGACGCAACGCGCTCACGGGTTCGCGCAATCGGCCGGCCGGCAGCAATTGGTCGTCGGCGTCCTGCGGCGTTACCAGAACAATATCGAAGTCGCGGGCCAGCGCACGGTGCTGAAAGCCATCGTCGAGCAAATGAATCTGCGGCCCGTACTTCGATTCGGCGAAGCAGCCTGCGCGATAACGATCTTCTCCTACAATCACCGGCACCTGCAAACGCCGGGCAATCAGCAAAGGCTCGTCGCCGAATTCCATTGCCGATCCTGAAGGATCAACCAGCAGAACGCCACGAGTGGCACGGCCATAGCCGCGCGACAAGACGTCAAATCGTATTCCGCGCGCTTGGAGCACCTCGCCTAAGAGAATCACAAAAGGCGTTTTTCCTGCCCCACCCGTGGACAGGTTTCCCACGCTGACGACGGCTCCTTGCAGTCGACGCGCACGCAAGATTCCACGCTCATAAAGGCCGTTGCGAGCGCTCACAATCCCGCTATAAATGGTCGAGAGTGGATTCACTTGAGATGGACCGTGGGCGGTGAAGAAAATGACGGTGAAGAAACTGACGAAGTAGACGCCGGAAGAAGATCCTGTATCGCCTCTAGCGTGCGCAGAGTGGCGCCGGTCTGCGACTGGATGGTTTCAGCTGCGCGGCGTCCCAGGGCGGCTCTCTCTTCTGGATGAGCGAACAGGTCCATCAAGACCAGGGGCAACTCGGATTGGCCAACAATCCGCAGAGCGTCACGTTTGCGAAACATCTCGACGATATCGCGAAAATTCTCTGTGTGCTTCCCGACTACGATGGCGGCTCCGTATTGTGCGGGTTCGATGATGTTGTGTCCACCGCGCGGAACCAGACTGCCACCGACGAATGCAACATCCGCCAAAGCGTAAAGCGCGGCCAGTTCCCCCATCGCATCCAGAAGAAACACGCCGCCGGCAAGCGATTCACCGTGCCAGCGCGAACGCCGCCAGAACCGAATTCCCACTTGTTGCAGGAGCGCGGCCACGGATTCGAATCGTTCGGGATGGCGTGGAGCGAGGAGCATGACTGCTTGCGGACGCGCAACGAGCACATTCTCGAAAGCCTTCAGCAGCAGCGGTTCCTCGCCGTCGGTGGTGCTGCCGCAAACCAGAACCGGCCCGGCAGCTGTTTCGGCTAACGATTGTCGAAGGCTCGCTACGATTGCGGGAGTGGAGGGAAGCATCGCATCAAACTTGAGATTACCGGTGACCTGCACGCGATTTTCTTCCGCTCCGATGGCGTGCAATCTTTCTGCGTCGGCGGCAGTCTGCGCAAGAAAGAGATCGACATGAGCAAGCACGTGACGCAGAGCCCAGCGAAAGCGCCGGTAGTTGGGCCACGAACGATCGGAGATGCGGGCATTCACAATCGCAATGCGTGCGCCGCTTTCGTGTACGCGGCGCAAAAAAGTTGGCCAGAACTCGGTTTCCGCAATCACCACCAGCTTTGGCCGCAAGGCTCGTAAATACGGACGTATGGCAAAAGCAAAGTCCATGGGGAAGTAAAAGACGTGATCTTCGCCGAATCGCTTTCGCGCCATTTCCTGCCCGGTGTCGGTTGTGGTTGTAATGAACAGCCGATAACCGGGAAAGCGAGATCGCATAGCCGCGACCAGGCCGCTGACAGCGATCACTTCTCCCACAGATACTGCGTGAATCCAGATTACGCGCGATTCGCTATCGGCTGAAGTTTTCGAAGATGCTCGCGCCAGCGCAATTCGTGCCGGAATCCGCCCCAGGCGCTCCGAGAGCCCGCGCCGGTACTTGCCGTGGCGCAGCATCTGGAAAAGCCAATAAGGCAGGCTCAACAGCATTGCAGCTGCCAGAAGCAGGCTATAGAGAAGATAGATCAAGCTGAGTCATTCTAAACTCGGTCTGCGGTGGCGGACATAGCTGAAGCCACTATAATCGTGTATATGTGTTTCGCGATGCGATCGAAGATGGGCCAGATTTGTTTGCTGCTCCTGCTGGGCGCGGTCGCGTTCACCGCTCGGGATCTTTGCGCCAAGGACTTCGCTAAGCCCGTCGCCCATGTGGCGCAGGGCTATCCGGCGCACGACAATCACTCCTCGGAAAATGTGGCTATCGCCGCCGACCCTTACGACACGGCGGAAAAAGCCAAGGTCTTTTCTGTCGATTTTCGCGAGCACGGATTTTTGCCGGTTTTCTTTATTGTGACCAATGACGGCAACCAACCGATTTCGATCGCTAACATGGAAGTCAAGCTGATTATGGCCAATCACTCGAAACTGACTCCATCTTCGACCGAAGATATTGTCAGACGGCTTTCGAATCCGCAGGCCAACACCAATTCACCGATACCGTTTCCCATTCCGCACAAGAAGGTAAAAGGAACTCTTAGCAAGAAGGAGATGGATGAAATCGACTCGTCGCAATTCGCGGCGAAGGCCGTGGAGCCGCATGGGACACAATCGGGATTCCTGTTTTTCGATGTTGGAGGAGTTGCAAATCCTTTGGGTGGGGCTGAAATCGATGTGACGGGCGTTGACGATGCGAAGGGCACAGAGCTTATGTATTTTGAAATACTGATGGACAAATATCTCGGCGCCCAGCCGAACTCCAATTAGGGCGTGTTCTCAGCGGTACGCATGATCTTATAATTCCTCTATGACAACTGCTGTTTCCACGGCCGCGGGGACCACGTTCGAAGCCGTCATCGGACTGGAAGTCCATGTACAGCTTTTAACCGCGTCTAAGATTTTCTGCTCGTGCTCCACGCGCTTTGGCGCACCTCCGAATACTAATGTCTGTCCAGTGTGTCTTGGAATGCCGGGAGCGCTGCCGGTGCTGAACAGGAAAGCGGTGGAATTCGCGACGCTGGCGGCGATGGCTTTGAAGTGCAGCATCCGCGAGACTTCGGTTTTTGCGCGCAAGAATTACTTTTATCCCGACCTGCCCAAGGGCTACCAGATTTCGCAATATGACGAGCCGCTGGCGGAACATGGATTTATCGAAATTTCGAGTGGATCTTCGAAGAAAAGGATCGGCATCACGCGCGTACACCTGGAAGAAGACGCGGGAAAGAGTTTGCATGAAGGTTTTGCGGATGCGGCGCAGAAGACTGCTATCGACTTGAACCGTACGGGCGTGCCGCTGATTGAAATCGTCAGCGAGCCTGATATGACCACGCCGGATGAGGCGTACGAATATCTGACGCGGCTGAAAGAGATCGTCCTCTACACGGGAGTAAGTGATTGCAACATGGAAGAAGGTTCGTTGCGGTGCGACGCCAACGTCAGCGTGCGACCGCGCGGGCAGAAGGAATTAGGAACGAAGGCCGAGATTAAGAACGTAAATTCGTTTCGCTTTATTCGCGAAGCGTTGGAATATGAGATTGGGCGGCAGATTGAAGTGATCGAATCGGGTGAAAAGGTCGTGCAGGAGACGCGCCTTTACAATTCCGCCGAGGGAAAAACCTACAGCATGCGCTCGAAGGAACAGGCGCATGACTACCGTTATTTTCCTGAGCCTGATTTGCTGCCACTGGTGGTGAACGAGAGTTGGAAGGCGAAAATAGCAGAGTCGCTGCCGGAATTGCCGGAAGCGCGTCGGCGCCGCATGGTCGAGGAATATGGCATTACAGAATACGATGCGAATGTGCTAACTGCTTCGAAATCCCTGGCGGATCGTTTTGAATCCGCGGCTAAGGCGGCGAAGAATCCGAAGCGGGTCGCCAATCTGGTGCAGGGCGAATTGCTGGGTCGGCTCAGGGGTAAAGGGATTGAGATCGAGCAATCTCCAATTTCTATGGAAGGAGTTGCCGCATCAGCAGATCTTGTGGAGGCGGGGACGATCTCAGGAAAGATGCTGAAGGATTTGTATGACTTGGCCTTCGTGCGGAGCAAAGATTTTCCGGCAATCTACGAGGAAGCGGGCAGGCCGCAGCAATCTTCCGACACCTCCATTTTGGAAAAGATCATTGACGAAGTGCTCGCTGCCAACCCAAAGCAGCTCGAGCAATACCGTTCGGGCAAGACAACGGTGGCCGGATTTTTCGTGGGCCAGGTGATGAAAGCTTCGAAGGGCCAGGCCAATCCCCAGGCTGTTAATGAGTTGTTGATGAAGAAGTTGGGATAACTGCAACATTAGTCAATCCAAAGTTCAGAAGTCTCCACGCCGGAGGTCAAGCCACCACATGACTTCGGTCACCTGAATAAGCCCGTTCTGGCCGCTACCATAACCATGGGCCTTTGTTATTTAAAGGTGACGCTGCGAAAACGCCATGAAGCCTAAGCTTGATCGAATCATCAGCATTGCGACCCTGCTCGCGTCTGTAACAGCCATCGTTTTGGTTTTGAAACGCCCGTCTCCTGTGGCGGTGCATCAGCCACCAGCGGCTGTTCCGGCAAATGCTCAGTCTTTCGAGCAAAAGCCTGCGCCGGGTGAACAGGCATCGCAGGTGAGTCAGCCAGTTTCGCAGTCGATGCAGGCGGCGAATAGTTCGACAGGTTCTACGGTCCAGCAACCAGCGGCTTTGGCGACGACACCGGCTGCGAAGTCAGATCCACATTCCGATGCGATTAGCGCCGTGCTTGCGCAATCCTTGAGCGCGGCTACGGGTGGACTCTCTAATCTTTCTGCTGATTCGAATGTGGGCAGCTCCGCTCCTAACATTAAGGACCAGCAGGTGACCATGGACGGAGATGTGGTTCACGGCAGATTCTTGACGGAGATCGGGGGGAAGGATGTTTGGGTGACGGTCTCCGGCCACATGGGCGAAAAAGACGGCTTCGCGACATTCGATCCGACGGAATTCAAGGTGGGGGATGTTGAGGTCCCCGTGTCGCTGGTGAATCCGCTGCTGCAAAAAAAGCTGGAAGAGGAGCGGGACCGGCTGAAGGTGCCAGCATCCCAGTGAGTGCGCAGATGACTGGCCAACCTTTCGATCAATTTCATTCAGAACTGCATCGACCAAACCAAAAGCGAGGGACGGCGACGCGCCTATGAAGCTTAAGCTTAATCGGATACTCAGCATCGCGACTCTGCTCGCCTCTCTGATTGCGATTGTTTTGGTTCTCAAGCATCCTGCTCCGGTAGCGCAACGTCAGGCTCCGGCAGCGATCGCCGCGAATGCGCAGTCGTTTGACCAGAAGATTGCGCAGTTGGAGCAAGCGTCGCAGCAAAGCCAGCAGCAGTCTCAGCCTGGAAGTGTGGGCGTACCGGTGGCATCATCGGATACGGCAGCAGCCGCGACCTCCGGTGCGCCTAAGGCCGAAGTTCGGGTTAGTTCGGACGAGATCAGTGCTGTGCTGGCGCAATCTTTGGGAACGGCCGCGGGCGGACTCACCAATCTGTCTCCCGATTCGAACGTGGGCAGCGCCGCCCCTACGATCAAAGATCAGCAAGTCAGCTTTGACGGCGATCTTGTACGCGGGCAATTCCTGACAACGATTGCCGGGAAAGATGTTTGGCTGACAGTTAGCGGCCACATTGGCGACAAAGACGGGTATGCCACGTTCGAGCCAACGGAATTCAAGGTGGGCGACCTGGAGGTTCCGGTGTCGCTGGTGAATCCCGCGCTGCAGAAAAAACTGTCTGAAGAGCGCGACCGCATGAAGCTGCCCGACTTTGTAGGCGGAGTAAAAGTCGAGGACGGACAACTGGTCATGCAGCAGAAGTAACAGCGTAGCAGTGTAGAACTCTCCTGATCGAGCACGGTCCCCGGCCCAATGCGCTAACATACTCACGTGGCTACTTACCACGTGGAAAATTTCGGATGCCGCGCCACTCAGGCCGACGGCGCTGCGCTCGACCGCCAGTTCCAACAGCGCGGCCTCGATCGCGCACCTTCCGCGGACGCTGATCTCGTTATCCTGAACACATGCACGGTGACCGCAGCCGCGGATCAGGATGCGCGCGCTGCCATTCGCCGCACGCGACGCCACAATCCGAATGCAAAAATCGTGGTCACCGGCTGCTACGCGCAGCGCGCGCCAGAGGAACTGGCAGCTCTGCCCGGTGTCAGCTTCGTGGTCGGCAACTCACACAAGCACCAACTCGCGGACATCGCATTGCAGGAATTCGGGATGCCGGAAGGCCGACCAAAAGATCAGGAAGGGCACGACTTCAGTCGGGCCATAGATGTATTTATGCGGCCGAATTCAGCCGCTGGAGTCGACGGTCAGGAAAGCAGACAGACTTTTGTCCCCCTATCCGCCCTGAGCCAGAACTCCGGTAGCCCGGAACTGGAGGCCGGAAGCCGTCTTTTCGTCTCAGACATCTTTGCCCACACCGAACTGCTGGGCGCTCCGGTCTTCGAAGGAATTGCTGCGAGTTCTCATGCGGACCAACGCACACGCCCCAACCTGAAAGTCCAAGACGGATGCGACAATCGGTGCTCTTTCTGTGTGATTCCCTACGTGCGTGGACGAAGCCGCTCACTTCCCCTGGATGAAGTTCTCCGCGAAGTGAATGCGCTGGTTACTGCCGGCTATCGTGAAGTGGTGATCAGCGGAATCAATCTTGGGCGATGGGGAAGAGACCTCGACCCTGGACCTCAGCCCTCGGACCGCGGCAGAAGCGGCTTCCGGCTTCCGGCTTCCGGTCTCCGGCGAGAGTCTCGACAGCGCGAGCAAACTACAACTTCAACGGTGTCCGATCGTCCGAGGTCCGAGGCCCGAGGTCTGCGGTCTGAAGTCGCGTTCCGGAAGCCGGGAACCGGAAGCCAGGCGCCGACCTTCGAGAGTCTCATCCGCGCTATTCTCGCAGACACTTCTCTCGAAAAGCTGCGCATCTCCTCCGTCGAACCTATGGATTGGTCCGACGAATTGATTCGCTTGGTCGCTACCTCGCCTCGCATTGCCAAGCATGCGCATGTGCCGTTGCAATCGGGCAGTGATGCCGTTCTGCGGCGCATGCATCGCAAGTATCGTCCCTGGCATTATCGGGAAAAGATCGAAAAGATTCGCGCGGCTCTGCCTACGGCAGCCATTGGCGCGGACGTCATGGTCGGGTTCCCCGGTGAAACCGATGCTGAATTCGAGGCCACGCGCCGATTGATCGAAGACCTGCCGTTCACTTATCTGCACGTCTTTACTTACTCCGCTCGCCCCGGAACTCCCGCAGCCGACCTGCCGAATCAAGTCCCGGTTCACATTGCTCGCGAGCGCAACCGCATCCTGCGTGACTTGGCCGAAGAGAAGAAGGGAGCATTCATGCGCTCCTTCATCGGCGAAACCGTGGACGCCATTACGCTGGGTTCATCTGAGAGATTTGGAGCGGGCGTCGCGGCCCGCGAAGGCGCCGCCACTGAAGCGCTAACCGACAACTACCTGAAAGTCCATCTTAAGGGCCACCATGAATCTAACCAGTGGATTAAGGCGGAAGTAAAGGCAGTAGAAGCAAGCATCTTAATCGCCGAGCCAAGATGAGGTCCGACGGGCGATAGCCGGAAGCCGCTACTTCGCGCCAGCCTTGAGCACCACCGTATTCCTTTCGTCTCCGGCGATCGTGCGATAAAACTTTTTCAAATCGTCGGCTTTGTCCACCGGCACGCTGAGTTCTTTCACCTCAAACGTCCGCGTATATCCGATCACGTTGCCCTTCACCTCAGTCTTCGAGTGATAGCTGGCAAAGCTGTAATCGGCATCGACCGGAGGCGGAAGATCATCTACCTCATAACCCGGCGGGATCGTAATCTCAAACCTGTCGGTGTCGAGTACGGGGCCTGTGAATTCCACCGGAAACTTTCGTGGCTCCTTCGTTTCCAGAAGTCCCTGCGACTTCACTCCGAGCACTCGTGGCCGCACCAGCAGAAGCCCTCCAGCGTTCTTGGCATAGCGCTCGGCCTCGAAAGAATAGTTAAATCCAAATGGCTGGTCTGCAAACGACAGGTTGACCAGCGTCGCCTTGGTAATGCGAAAATTCGAAAGCGATCCGGCCAGAAGACTCTCGATTGGCTTGATCCTGTCCTGGTCATTGCTTATGGTGCGTAGTCGCCCGCGCTCCGAAGTCGCTCGATCGCCCAGTCGCACCTCCTTCACATCTCCGCGCAAAGTGCCGCTGGGGTCGAGCGTCAGAGTCGCTGTCCGCTGGATACTGTTCATGGACGAAGGTTGCTGTGGCAACCCAATTAACTCGCCGCCATCGGGCGTCACCAGCAAAGCGTAATTGTCCTGCAAGTCTCCGCGAATCTGGCCAAAGGGAGTGAGTTCATCGGTCGGATCAAAAAAAAGAATTTTGCCCAGCTTCGGATGCTGTATGGTCGCGACGAGCGAGGTACTAACCACTCCATCGGGCAACTTGATTGCGGTAATCACATGGTTAAAACCATCGTGAGCCGGCATGTCACGAGTCACTACTCCGCGCCGGCTATTGATTACGACGAAGTAGGACTCCACGCCGATCTCCTGCAGCATCGAACGCATCAGCGTGGCTTTATCCTTGCAATCGCCGTAATGATGCGAAAAAACCTCGGATGCTGCATGCGGCTGAAGTCCCCCGATCCCCAGTTCGATCGCGACATAGCGAATATCGTGCTGCACGAACAGAGCCAGTGCCTGCATCTTTTGCAGATGAGTGCTCTTCGCCGCAGTCAGCGTCCCCACTTCCTGCCTGATCTCCGAAGAAGCGGGCACGCGCCCGCCGACCAGATCTCCGTACCATTTTCCCATGTCGTTCCACGCCGCAAATCCATTCAGAGCGCGTCCGCCAGGCGGAAAGAAAGTCACGATCATCTGGCCTTCGACTCCGCTCACCGGCGGCATGTCTTCTTCTTTTCTGATTCCCTCGACATCTTTGACCGCCCAGCGCCACAGGTTGCTTCCACCGTTAACTGCGGCCACTTCCGGATGATTGAGCCATGAAACTTTGAACTCCCAGCTGGAAGGAAGCTGCAACGAATAGTGTCCCTCCCGCACAGGATCTTCCCCTTGGAAGTACCACATGTCTTGCAAATAGAAAGGCTGCTCTTCCACTTCGTATTCGTACCCAACAATGTTGCCCGGGTCAGCTGCCGGAATCTGCAGCACTCTGAACTTCACATCATCCACGAGCTCTCCGCCGCGAAAGGCGCGGTCAACTGCATCCTTGTCCTTGGCCTCATAGTCCTTTCCCTGCGCCGGAATGCACCAGCCATGCAGGCTCCTGATCTTTCTCTGGGGATTGAAAGCAACGGAAACCGTCCCATGTTCGCGTCCGTTCGGCCGCAAAATCTTGTAGGCCTCGCGCACCTGTGTCCTGATCTTGTCCGCTGAAAGCACGGTCACATTCGTTTCGGAATAGAGAAGAACGGCGTCCGTTTTCTCGTCGTATGCTGGCAGAGAAGCGGCGACTGCGTTATGCATCCACGCCGGAGCATCGCCGGCGGCGGATGCTCGGGGGACGCAAATCAGTGCACAGCCCGCGATCGACACAGCCAGCGCAAATATTCGGAGGCTAGTTGCTGGCGCTGGCCGTTGCCGGTTGTAACAGGACTTGTTCTTCATCTCCGGTCCTCACCACCTGAAAGAAATTTCGCAGTGCCCCGTAATACTTCGTATCCAGGAGCAGAATGTCGATGTTCAACTTCCGCGTGACATGCACCGAATCTTTGCCGTTCTCCACATTCAAATCGTAAGAGACAACGTGCCCATCCGATTTCTGTTCGTGGGGCACACTGCTCACCTGCCACCCCGCGGGCAACTCAACGGTAACGTCATCCACTTTTTGGTACGGGTATTCAAAATAGATGGGGTTCACGCGGTCTGCGTGTTCAAAAATCCGTTTCTCGTGAACCGTAAAAAATCCCACCGGAAGTAGCGCGCGCTTGCCCGCGCTCGATGCCCACCCCGGAATTTTTATGTCGAACTCTGCGACTAGCGGCGTTTCTGCGCTGCTCCAGTCCGGCTTATTAGTCAATTCCAGTTCCGCGGCGGCCGGAACCTGTTCCTTGATTTGATCTTCCAGAAATTTCTTACGCGCGACTTCATCGGCATTGCGCCAACCCAGCTTCCGGTACATGGCTTCCAATCCAACGTAAGTAACGGTCAACTTTCCTTGCAGATCGCCCTGATCGGACAGTTTTAACTTCGCTGCCCGGTCGATCTGCGACTCCGTACTCTCCGGCAGGGTAGTCCGAATCCACGTTCCGCCATCGCTATCCAGTTTCAGACCGGTCGTTCCGGTCTCTGCCCACGACAACAGTCCGAACGGGGTAAACATCGCGCCCGGATCGAAATACAAATCCTTCCCATTAAGCTTCACCAAAACCACATTCGCATCCAATTTCCTTGCATCCATCTCCTTCGGCGAAAAAAAGTAATTGCTGCGATCCGAAACCCAGCATCCATAAGCCTCGAATCCCGCGGCTCGCACGAGCGCCAAATATAGCCAGGTAAGCTGCTGCCCGTTTCCGTACCCGCGCTTCCACACCTCCTCCACATTCGCCGCGGATTTCTCTTTCTCGCGCTTTTGCTCCTGCTCCGTTTTTTGCAGTTCGTACGACGTGTTTCGTAGCTGCTGCACACGGTCATAAATCTTGCGCAGCTTCACTTCCGGAGCATCTGTCGGCGAAACGATCTGAGCCACGGCTGCCGCCATGGCGTTGCGCTTACCAACGAAGGCCTCCAGAGCGCCGTTTCGTTTCTTCCCAACCTTTTTCCAGAACTGATTCTCGTCCCGCTCCGGAGCCTCATCGGAGTAAATGAAATCCACACGCGATTTCATTTCGTCTTCCGGCGGCATGTAGTCTTCGCGCCGAAACGCTGGAATGTTGTGTGATTCCATCCTCACGATGTGGTCCGGGCCCTCTTTCGGGTCAGTGCTACCCGACGGCAGCTCGTGCCAGCTCCAGCGCAGGTTAAATGGATTCTCAAAGTTGCCGGCGTAGGGCCTTAGGGAAAACTTCGCGTCTTTGGTGAACAGTTCGTCCGTCAGAATCCAATGCGAGTCGAAAAGAGAGTATTCCTTCAGATCGTAAGTAAAGTAATACTCGAGCACGCTGCCCACTTCAACCTCGGGAAAGGTAAACGTCTTTACCACGATTTTTCTTCCCCGTGACTTTTCGACTGTCTTCTCGAAAACCTGCCCGCCGAAGTCGCGAATCGACCCGTTGGGCCGGATGGTGCGCGCACGGATGCCGACAACGTTGTCGTCCCCTTTGATAAAAGGAATCTCGATGTCCGCGTACTTGCGCCCTTCCTCGGTCAGAATCTTGATCCGGTAATAGTTGTCTTCGTGCGAGGTGCGGCTGTTGTCGTCGCGGTCCACTTGCCGGTAAAGAATAATCGCCGGCGCTCCCGGAGCCAGCGGCTCGCTGGTCATCTTCAGCTCTTCCGGTGAAACTGGCTGAAAACCTTGGCTGGCCAGGGCCGGCAAGGGGTGGTGGTAAAGCGCGGGAAATAAAGCCAAGGGGAGGAGGTAATGCAGGCTGGTGGAACGTAGGCTCTCAGAGAACCTGTGGAGATAACGAATCGACATATCGAGTCTCACCCGTGGCGTTGGTGTAGACGTGCAAAAGCAGCCGGACCCCCGGGGGAATACAACGACGCCAGACTGGGAAGCGTCAGGATGGGACGGGCCCGAGCTAGCGTCCGAATCCTATGGCTCGCGACAATATCGCGGCTTTCCGTGCAAGTCAAGGAAATCCCAAACCGATTCTATTCGAGGGTGCGATAGCGGATGTGGTCAAGCTGAAGCCGTCACAAGGAAGCCAACTAGGAAATAGGAAACATCCTAGGAAATGGGTGGTTTGGCGGATGCGGTGAAGGAAGCAAAACCGCTCTTAATGAGAACTGGTGCAGATGCTCCGATGTTGATCGCCGCGAAGACGTGAATCT
Organism: Candidatus Sulfotelmatobacter sp.; assembly: GCA_049584475.1. Classification (GTDB taxonomy): domain Bacteria; phylum Acidobacteriota; class Terriglobia; order Terriglobales; family Acidobacteriaceae; genus Sulfotelmatobacter. Next base: position 187,308 of record JBAUXX010000054.1, read on the forward strand.
CCTTAAAGTCGTAAAGGATCGCAAGTGCTCCGCCAACTAAGGCCATAATAAAGGCCATTCGCCAGTAAAAGAAATCGCGGATTTTCCGGGTTCTAACGCTTGGATCGTTGCGACTTTCTTCGTAGAGGGTGAGAAATTCCCCGAGGCAACCACCTGCAAAAGCGGCTATGAAAATCCAGAGCCTCGAAGTGAGAATCACTATGCGATGCGGCGTCGGCCCATCGACAGGTAATCCAGCGCCTTGTCGATAAATCTCTCTTCGGGCGGATCGTTCCTTTCAATAAGTTGATAAATGGGCCCGAATTGCTGAGAAATATTTAACCTGAGAAGGTCAGAATGATTCTGCAGGATAGATCTGACCACGAGCATGTCCAAACCTGTGGAATCGGCAATGCCCTGAGCAGTACGCCAACTCCAGCGCCGATCATCTAGCGCCTCGAAGATCAGTTTCTCTTCTGGCGTAGCCTCATGGCCGAGTTTTTCCGTCCACACCATAGTGGTTCTCCTTGCACAATTGAGCTATCGGAGGAATCGACTAAGCATATAAATCTTCCGAACGGCATACCACCTTACGGAAGTAATCTCATATCAAATTACCAGCTTGATGGAAAGAAGAATATTCCCCCGTTGCTATTCTAAGGTACCTATTGAGTCACCCGCCCCCGCTTAGGGAGAGGATAGTCTCTAACGAAGAATGGGCTCGTGCAAGGCGCAATTTCATTTATCGACTGCACCTGCACTCGCCGGAGCTTTCCCAATACCCGCCGCCGCAATCCTCTTAAAGCACGGAATTCGGCCCAAGAACACAAAAGGCGCAAGCCCCCGAGGCTGCGCTGCCTGTCTTCGTTCAGAATTTTACTCTCTATCTCCAGTATATCAATTTCGCCCAAGCGAATCGGACATTTTCCAAAAAATATATCCTCTTGCTTCGCAGTCACATACCAGAAATTGATCCGTTTTACCCTCTTGACAAGTTTTTTCCCATTTCGGCACATTCAGCGGAAGTTTCATATTGCAAGATCTTGCAGATGCCTGCGAGGCTTGATTTCGCTTGGTCAACCGTGACGAGTAAGCTACACTTTCCTCATCAGGTCTGCTCTCTCCCGCCTGACTGGCGGCCAGTCTCAGCGTTTTTCCCGAGTATTCAGCCACGCGGAAGACTGCGCCCCGCTCCCGCTCAAAGGTTCGTAGCGACGATCAGTCTGGACCAAAACGTGTTGCGAGGAAACAGAAGTTAGCGGAAATAAGAAAAGGGAATAATACGAATGAGAAACCGGTTAACCCTGCTGGCCGTCGTCTCCATTTGCCTGATCGCCCCTGTTGCGCAAGCACAAATCCAACCTTCTTTTTTTGGCATGGGAGTGAGTCAGACCTCCGACATGCCCAAGGTAAGCTATGGCACGGTGAGTCACCCACCCTTGGCGTGGACTTCGATTGAAGGCACCGCCAGGGGCTCCTACGATTTTTCGAGCATGGACGAGTTTGTGACCAGCGCTCCCAAAGATGAGCATGGAGTAGCGCAAATCGATGTCGTCTTGGGCTGGACGCCCGGATGGGCCGTAAACTCGCAGACCCATTGCACTACCCAAAAGACCGGCATAGTGGGCTGCACGGTTCCACCGCTCAAGATGAGCGATTGGACCGACTTCCTCACCGCGCTGGTGGATCACTACAATGGCCACACCGCGCCGCACGTCAAGTATTACGAAATCTGGAATGAGGCGAACACGACGTCGTTCTGGACCGGCAGTGTCTCTTCGCTGGTCGCCATGGCGGCCGCCGCGTATCCAATCTTGAAACAGGATCCTTACAGCCAGGTGATGACACCGTCCGTAGTTTGGCCTACCGGTGAATCGTTCATGAAGTTATATCTCCACAGCGGCGGCTATAAGTACGCCGACGGGCTGACATTTCATGGCTATCCCAGCAAGACCGGCAAGGGAATCAAGCTTCCCGTTCCGTTGCCCGAAAGTACGTCGTCAACCAACGCCGCCATTCAGACAATGATCACCGGCTTTCGCCTGGTCGCCGACACCAATGGGCTCAAGGGCAAACCGCTTCTTTCCACGGAAGGCGGCTGGGGCGTAGGCGGAGTCATCGATCCCGATATGCAAGCCGCATGGATCACGCAGTTTGCCATTGTGCAAGCCGGACTCGCCGCGCAAAATGACGTACAAATGACAACCTGGTACACGTGGGGCCACTCACTGTCGGGAACCATCGAGACGACGGCGGGCGCGGCCACCGCGGCCGGTTACGCCTATGAGGAAGTGTACGAATGGTTGATGGGGCAGACTCCATCTCCCTGCACCAGTTCGGGCAACATCTGGTCCTGCCAGGTTGCGAAAAATCTGATCGTGTGGGACGTATCACAGACCTGCAGCAATGGTGTTTGCACCACCGCGCCCTATACTCCGCCCAAGGGATATAAAATGTTTGTGGACCTCACCGGCGCTACCTCGAACATCAATGGATCGATCGCGCTCAGCGTCAAGCCCATCCTGATGGAGCCGTAACTCGCGCGCGATCGCTACCGGGACGCGGGATAAGCCATGCGCTTTGCCATGCTATAATCTTCTATTCTCAGTCGCTTAGAGCCCGGAGGACCGTATCGATAAACGTTTTATCCGCACCAACGACCGCATTCGCGCGCGGGAAATCCGCGTGATTGACGACGAAGGGGCGCAGTTGGGCATTATGCCGCCCTACGAAGCGCTCAAGAAAGCCCGCGAAAAAAATCTGGATCTGGTTGAGATTTCGCCCACTGCGCAGCCTCCCGTGTGCCGAATTATGGACTACGGGAAATACCTGTACCAGCAGGAGAAAAAAGAGCGCGAGGCGAAGAAGCACCAGAAGACCATTACTGTTAAGGAAGTCAAGTTTCGCATTAACGTTGACGACCACGACTACGAGACGAAAAAGAATCACGTGCTGCGGTTTCTGGACGAAGGAGACAAGGTCAAGGCGACCATCTTCTTCCGGGGACGCGAAATGACCCGCACCAGTCTCGGCCGCCAGATCTTAGAGCGGCTGATCAAAGACGTAGAACCGCACAGTATCGTAGAATTTCGCCCCCGCCAGGAAGGGAATACGCTACACGCGATCCTGGCGCCAAAGAAGTCGGAAAAAGATCGCGAGAAGGAACGGGCGACGGCGGAGAAAGAGAAGGCTCGCGCCGAAAAGAAAGAAAGAAATGCCGTCGAAATGAATGTAGAAAAGGCGAAGGCTGCGGCGCAGAGCGCTCCGGCGGCTGCGGAAGTTATTGCGAAGCCGGCTTCGTAACGTTATCTCCGCGAATTTTAGAAGAGCAAATTCCAACCGAGATTGTTCGAGGATTTTATGCCGAAATTGAAGACTCATACGGGCGCGGCTAAGCGCTTTAAAAAAACTGGGACGGGGAAAGTGAAGCGCGGGCGTTCGCATCTGCGCCACATTCTTACGTCGAAGGATACGAAGCGGAAGCGCGGTTTGCGATCCGGAGCTTTGGTGAGCGACGGCGATCTGGCCAAGGTTCTGCGGATGATTCCGTATCAGTGAAGCAATTGCGCGATTTTGCGATCGAGTCATTGAGCGATTGAAAGCTTTTCAATCGCACAATCACCAATCGCTCAATCGCCATATTCTTCCGGGCGCGTGAAGAGGTCAGAGATGTTCCTTACCTCCAGCCGCCGTTAAATAGAACGCAAAAAAAGGAGAACAACATGCCTCGCGTAAAACGCGGCACGAAACGCCGTGCCAAAAGAAAAAAGATATTAGACCGCGCCAGCGGTTATTTTCTAACCAAATCAAAACTCTACCGCTCGGCCAAAGAAGCCGTTGAACGCGGGCTGAAGTTTGCCTATTCCGGGCGCAAGCAGCGCAAACGGCAATATCGCTCCCTGTGGATTGTGCGCATTGGAGCCGCGGCCAAGCTCAACGGAATGAGTTATAACCAGTTCATTCATGGGTTGAAGGTCGCGGGTGTCGAACTGGATCGCAAGATTCTGGCGGATCTGGCGGTGAAGGATCCCGCAGGATTTGCGGATTTAACGACGCAGGCGAAAGCGGCGATTTCAGCGGCGTAGGGCGAGCACTCAGCATTTAGCACTCAGCATTCAGCATTCAGCCAATACAAGTTGTCATTCCGAGTTGTCGCGTAAAGCGCGACGGCGAGGAATCTGCTTTTCTGCCTGTGACGAGAACAAGCGGATTCCTCTCTGGGCCTTCGGCCCTGTTCGGAATGACAAGATTTTTTGAGGCCTCGCACAATGGCTTATGTCGTTCCTAAGTTGACAGACTATTCGGCGGCGACGCTGGCACACGCCTCCGCTGAATTGTTTTCTGCGCTGGATCTGGAAGCAAATGAGGTCAGCGGCGAGGCGGAATTGAAGGTATTCCGTGATCGGTGGATGGCGCGTAAGAACGGAGTACTTACCCAGCTTAACGATCTATGGCTGAAGGCCGCGCCGAAGACAGCGAAGCGAGATGTTGGCCAGCGAGTTAACGAGATCAAGACTCGCGTTGAAGGTGTCATTGAGAAGGCCGAGCATCTCCACCTTGAAACAGCAACTGGAACTCAGCAAGAAAATGGCCTTGTAGACGTCACTCTCCCCGGCGTTCACCGTCCTATGGGGGCGGAACATCCCGTCATCCGCACGACGAATGAAATTGTTTCCGTCTTTCAGAAGCTTGGCTATTCCGTTGCTGAAGGGCCAGTCGTCGAGACGGACTACTACAACTTCGAAGCATTGAATTTTCCGCCGAACCATCCGGCGCGGGATACGCAGGATACCTTGTTTATCGCCGGGCAGCAGTCGAAGAGTGCGCGGGAGCGGTTGTTACTGCGCACGCATACTTCGCCGGTACAGATTCGCACCATGGAGAAGATGCGGCCTCCGTTGCGTATTGTGATTCCAGGGACGGTCCATCGCAACGACCCTCCCGATGCCAGCCATTCGCCGATGTTTCATCAAGTGGAGGGTTTGGCCGTTGACACGAATATTACTTTCGGTGATCTCAAAGGCACGCTCGATCACGCGATGAAGGCGCTGTTCGGTTCGTCGGTGAAGACGCATTTTCGCCCGTCGTTCTTTCCCTTCACCGAGCCCAGCGCCGAGATGTACGTTTCCTGCTTCATCTGCGGCGGGAGCGGGAAGCGCGGCAGCGATCCCTGCCGTCCCTGCAAGCAGACGGGATGGATCGAGATACTGGGCTGTGGCATGGTCGATCCCAACGTGTTCGAGTTCGTGAAAGACAACGGATACGATCCGAAAAAAGTTTCGGGATTCGCTTTTGGCATGGGCGCGGATCGGATCGCGCTGCTGAAGTATGGAGTGGATGATATTCAGTTGTTCTTTCAGGGGGATGTAAGGTTCTTGCAGCAATGGGTTTGAGCTGCGAGCTACGAATCGTGAGCTCCGAACAAAAACCTGCGGACACGGTGCGAATTCCTTTCGGGACTGATGTAGGTGTTTAGGGAAACAGGGTCCTTCGACGGCGGTTTTGCTTCGCGTTCGCGAAGCAAAATCCTCGCTCAGGATGACACAGTGAAGTGATCAGGATGTCAGAGTGAAATGAAACTTTCTTCCAATTGGATTCGGGAGTTTGTCGATGTCTCCGTTGATGACCGGCGGCTGGCTGAGGATTTGACCGCGGTTGGCATCGCCGTCGAAGGGATCAGCGGGAGCGGCGTCGATACCGTGTTCGAGATGGAGATTGGGACGAATCGTCCGGATGCGATGAATCATTACGGCGTCGCGCGGGAGGCGGCGGCGATTTATGGGGTGGAGTTGAGGCAGCTTGCAGCACTCAGCAATCAGCATTCAGCCAAAGACAACGGCGAGGATGCCCCTTTTCCGATTTCGATCAAAGATAAACAGAGTTGTCCGCGATTTTCGGCGCGCGTAATTCGCGGGGCTTCGATTAAACCCTCGCCAGAGAAAGTCGCGCACCGGTTGTCTTTACTAGGGCAGCGGGCCATCAGCAATGCCGTCGATGCGACGAATTATGTCCTGTGGGAGATGGGCAAGCCCACGCACGTGTTCGATCTCGATTTGCTTGAGGGCGGAAAGCTGATCATTCGCCGGGCGAAAGAAGGCGAAAAGCTGAAGACGCTTGATGGTGTGGAGCGAACACTGAGCGAGGAAGATGTCGTCGTTGCTGACGCCAAGCGGGTGGTGTCACTGGCCGGTGTGATGGGCGGCTACGACACCATGATCACCGACAAGACGCGGAATATCCTGATCGAATCGGCGTGGTGGGATCCGGCGGCGATACGCAAGACTTCGCGGCGGCACGGAATTCATACCGATGCGTCGCACCGGTTTGAGCGCGGCGCGGATTTTGACTCGACGATTATTTCGTGCGATTTAGTGGCGAAACTAATTCTTGAATCCGGCGGGGGAGAATTAGTTGGAGACGTGGTCGATGTAATCGCCCGCAAACTTGACCAGGCTCCCGTGGTGCTGCGCGTTTCTGAGGTGCAGCGCATTCTGGGCGGTAACATCGAGACCAGAGAGATTTTTCGCATCCTAAAAAAGCTCGGGTTCGGCGTGATTCCCGAGGGTCAGGCAGATCAGCAGTTCCGCGTGCAAATTCCCAGTTGGCGGATGGATGTGGAACGTGAGATTGATCTCATCGAAGAGATTGCACGGCTGCACGGATATGACCGCTTCGAAAATACTTTGCCGGCGTATAGCGGTGAAGTCGTGGAGTTGCCACAGGCGCGTGCACAAGCTGAAATGCGAAAGCGCGCGCTGGCCCTGGGCTATAACGAGGCGGTGTCGCTGACATTTATTTCGCACGAGGATGCGGAGCGCTTTGCTCCGGCAACGCGAGTGCTCGAGTTGGAGAATCCGCTGAGCGAGGAGGCGTCGGTGATGCGGACATCGCTTGTGCCGGGAATGCTGGATATGCTGGCGTGGAATCTGAATCGCGATGCTAAAGATGTGCGATTGTTTGAAACAGGTAGTGTCTATGAGGCGGGAGATGCGGAGCGGGTTGAGCCCAAACGCATGTGTCTTGGTGTAACGTCCGGTGCGTTGAAGCGTGCGCAGCCCGCGGGAAGTCTCCTTGATGTGAGCAAAGGCGAGCGAGTGGAAACGGCCGAGGCATTTCGCAGCCTCAAAGGCGATGTTGAGACCTTGCTGGGTGCGTTTGCGGTTGGGACAGTCGCGTGGGATCGGGAGACGGCGGAATATTTTCATCGCGGACGTTCTGCGCGGGTACTGATGGATGGCGCGGTGGTCGCTCAGTTGGGGCAGCTTGCTCCGGAAGTGGCCGCGGCGCGCAAGTTGCGCGAAGCTGTGTTTTTGGCCGAGATTGATTTGGAAGCTCTGTGCCGGCGGGGATTGCGGCAGGTGCTGTTTGAGCCGCTGGGAAAGTATCCGGTGGTGGAGCGGGATTTTTCCTTTATCTTTGGCGATGCGGTGGAGTTCGGAGCGATGCAGAAGGCAGTTGCGGAATTGCGTCTGAATGAATTGCGGGAGTTTGGTCCGGTCGAGATTTTTCGCGGCGGGGCGATTGGCGCCGGGAAGTATTCGATATTGTTGCGGGCGAAGTTTGAGTCACGGGAACGAACGCTGCGCGAGGATGAAGTGGCGGAGTGGTCGGCGCGGGTAGTGCAGGCGCTGTCGGGTTTGGGAGGGGTGCAGAGGTAAAACTTCTTCGTCCTGCTCGCGGAGGGAGAAAAAGCAGGTTTCTCTCCTTCGCGTCGCTAACGCTCCGACTCCGGTCGAAATGACAATCTTTAGCTGGGCAGTCGCGGGTGAGGGCGCTCGCGCCACACACTTTTCCTTTCCTTCTCTCAAGTTTTCTTGATTCACTGCCGATGGGGTAGGAATGAATACTACGTCGGCTAAGCCCGCTCCGGAGCAGAATCCCGCCTCTACTCAACGGCTGCGCTATGTGGCGCGGCAGCCTATATTTGATCGCGAAAAGAGAGTGTTTGGGTACGAGTTGCTGTTTCGCGACGGAGTGGAGAACGCCTTCACCAGCGGCGATGCGGACATGGCTTCGCGCGCGACGCTGGATCGGTCATTGCTGGTGGGGCTCGACATGTTGTGCGATGGCAAGCGGGCGTTCGTGAACTGCACGCGAGACACGCTGATCAAGGGGTTGGTAACGCTGCTGCCTCCGAATTCGACGGTCGTGGAGGTGCTCGAAAGCGTGTCGCCCGATCCGGACGTGATGGCGGCGGTCGAGCGATTGAAAGAGGCAGGCTATATGATCGCGCTGGACGATTTTGTGATGAACGACGCGCGGGAGCCGCTGGCCGAGATGGCCGACATCATCAAAGTTGAATTGAAGCTGACGACAGTGGAACAGCGGACGGCGATGGTGAAACGTTACGGGCCGTGGAAGCGGCGGATGCTGGCGGAGAAAGTGGAGACACAGGAAGAATTTGTGGCGGCCCGGGAAATGGGATTCGTCTACTTTCAGGGTTATTTTTTCCGCAGGCCGGAAATGATCAGCGCGAATGAAATGCCGTCCAACCGGATGAATTACTTGCGCATGCTGCAGGCGGTGTCGAGTGCGGATCTGGATATGCAGCGGCTGGAGCAGCTGATAAAAGGCGAGGCGTCGATTTGCTACCGGCTGTTGCGTTATCTGAATTCGCCGATGTTTGGCTTCCGCAATGAAATTCATTCGATCAAGCATGGGCTGGCGATTTTGGGTGAGCGCGAGATGCGTCGGTGGGTGAGGCTGGTGGCGGCGGTAGGTGCGGGGCAGGATAGCAGCAGCGATTTGTTGCTTTCCTCGCTGGTGCGCGCCAGGTTCGCGGAGTTGCTGGCGCCGAAAGTTCCGCATGGAGATTCGGATTTATTTCTAATGGGGCTGCTATCGCTGATCGATGCCATGCTGGAAATGCCGATGGAGAAAGTGGTGGAAATGCTGCCGCTGGACAAAGACACGCGCATGGTGCTGCTGGGACAGCCGAGTGCGCTACGTCCAGTGCATCAGCTAATGCTGGCGCATGAGAGTGGAGAGTGGGAGGCAGCGGCGCACGTGGCGGAGAGCATGCATCTGAAGAGCGAGGAGATTGCGGGACTTTATTTACAGGCGCAGCAGTGGGCGAGAGAAGTCTCGCTGGGGTGAGGATCGGCTTCCGGTTCCCGTGCACCATCTTCCGGACGTCGGACTTCAGACCTCATGGCGTTCAGCCGTCGGGGAAAACGGGGTCGGTGGGACTCGATTTCATTCTGGACCTTAATGCGGGAGGAGCCCGGAAGCCGGAAGCCGAGTTCCCGGTAGCCATGTCCTCCTGTGCAAAAGCAGTGGGCGACGGGCCTTGCGCAGCGCGAGCCGGACGAGTAGGATAAAGATGTTCTCATTTGGCCTCGTTCCCGCGCAGGCCTTCCACGCCAGCCCTTCTCGAGGCGGCGCGACGGATCCGAATAACGGAAAATCGATACGCAAATAAATAGGGGTTGGTTCGCACGAGAGTTGGTTTCGAGAGCAGGAGATCGTTTCCAGGTGTGCGCCCGCGCAGGTGGAGAAACCGAGACTTTAGCCAGGCTACGAGCAGCGGCTCCGGGCGTTGAAGAAACCGTCAAATGAGGCGGGCACGAGTTGAATCCTGTCAGGTTTTAAAAAAGAGTTGAAGTCTGTCACGAATTGAAATCAGTCATTACGAGTATCTGAGAGGACTATGAACGCAGGACCGGGAAGACCCTCCGGAGGCGGAGGACGAAACAGGAGACGCCGGGGACGGCGGCCGCCAAACCCTCGAGGCCAGCGCCCTGGGCAAGGGCCAGGACAGAATCGGCAGAAGAACAGTCAGAATGCGGATGGCATTTATACCGCGCCCATGGATCATAGCTATCGCGCCGTTCTGAGCGGCAACGGACACAAGCCGGGACGCCAGCGTCCAGGATTTGCGGCGCAATACCCGCAGGGTGAGCCGGAGCCGTTGCCGATGAGGGAAGACGCCAACTCGCGGATCTTTGCCTTTGTTGAAGATCTGTTTTTTGCGGCGAAGATTCAGGAAACGGCACGCAAGCTGAACGTGAAGGTCGAGTTCGTCAAGAACGACAAAGACCTGACAGAACGCTTGCAGCAAAACGGGGAAGAGAAGCCTTCGCTGCTGATTTTTGATTTGAACAATGCGAATGCCAAGCCACTGACGCTGATTCCGAAGCTGAAAAGCAAACTGAAGAAGGGCACGTCGATTATTGGATTTCTGTCGCACGTGCAAGGAGATTTGAAGCAAAAGGCGCATGAAGTGGGATGCGACATGGTCCTGCCGCGGTCGGCATTTTCGCAGAACCTGCCGCAGTTGCTGCGGCGGCATGGAGCTCCGGAAGAAGAGAATCCGACAGTGCAGTAGGTCGGTGCTACAATGCTCGCGGTTTTCGATGGGAGGTACCTGTGTCCAGACTTACACTGGTTCTTCCAGCTTTGTCTTTCTTAGGGCTGGCGCTTTCCGCGCAACAAACTCCCACTTCTACAACGCAGGCCACGCCTGTGGCGGCTGCCATTCCGGCGGAAGCCGCGAAACAACCCAATCCCGTTAAGTCATCTCCGGAATCCCTTGCACGAGCTAAAAAGTGGTGGGGCATCGACTGCGCCATGTGTCATGGCAAAGACGGTGATGGAAAAGGAGACACGGCGAGCGATATGAAATTGACGATGGCCGACTTCACCGATCCCGCCACGCTGAAAGGCCGCACTGACGGTGAGCTTTTTTACATCATCAAGAACGGGGACCAGGATATGCCGGAGGAAGGCACGCGGGTCAAGACACAAGAAAACTGGGACCTGGTCAACTATGTGCGTTTTCTCGCCAAAAAGAAACGCGAACCTGTGAGCAAAGCTCAGTAGTCGGTAGGATCTCAAGGTCAAAAAGACGCTCGCCACAGCTGTCCACTTTTTGCTCTTCCCGCGCACAAATAGCGTCCCTCTCTTGCTTGTCACCTTCTTGTCAATCTTTCTTGTCAACGCGCGCCTAGCCCGGGGGCCAGGTAAGCGGACGCCCGCCCAGGAGATGGACGTGCAAATGAAATACCGACTGGCCGGCGCCGGGGCCGACGTTGAGCACGGTGCGGTATCCGTTTTCAATATTGCGCTGGCGGGCGATTTGAGCGGCGGCCAGGTGACAGCGTCCGATCAGTTCAGCGTGTTCTTCCTGTGCCTCTTTCAATCCGGGAAAGTGCTTCTTGGGAATGATGAGCACATGCGTCGGAGCTTGCGGCTGGATGTCGTCAAAGGCGAAGACGTGGTCGTCTTCATACACTTTCTTCGCGGGAATGTCACCGTGGATGATGCGGCAGAAGAGGCAGTCGGGGCTGGAATCGGTCATGGTTTAGTCACCATTGGGAAACAGTAACATTGAATTCACCACGGAGGGATAGAGTCACGAGGAAAAATCTGCGCTTTCGGTTGTCTAGTTCCTAAAAGTTATGATGCTGTTTATGGTCGTCGACATTGACCAGCAACGACCGCACTGAGGCGGCTAGTGTGCTCTTACCTAATCCAGCCTCACGAGAAACACCGCTCCTTCGGGCGTATGGGTTGCCGCGGCAAGCTCCTGGGCGCGATCATGGTCGTCGCCGAGGACACGGACGCGAATCCACCAATCGCCGGCAGGACTGGCGAAGCGCAGCACTTTGGCGGTGCGATAGCGCCGAGTGAGGTGACCGGCGAGATCCGTGGCGGCGCCTTCATGCGGGAATCCGCCGATCTGCACGGCCCATTTTCCACCCGAGTTAAGCGGAACCGGCGACTGCATCACTTCGACGCGAACTTGCGCGATACCAGGCTGATAGACATCGATCTTACGGGCGGCTGCAAGAGAGAGGTCGACAACGCGTCCGGGAATGAACGGGCCGCGATCGGTAATGCGCACGAGAGCGGAATGATTTGTCTTGAGATTGGTTACGCGCACAATCGTTCCGAGCGGCAGCGTACGGTGCGCGGCGGTCATGGCGTGCATGTTATAGATTTCGCCGTTCGACCCGCGTCGCGTGTGATAGGGCGGCCCATACCAACTCGCAAGTCCTGTTTCTGAGGCGAGCGGAACGGCGCCGACCGGAATGGTCGGTTCAACGAGACTGGGGCTAACATCTCGAATTGGGCTGCCGGGAGCGCGATTATTCGGCAGGTGATCGTCTGCGGTGGCTCCCTCGGGTAGAGATGAATCGACGGGGACCGATTGCTCGGGCGGCGGGGGCACTGGGGCGCGGGTTTGTTTGGGATGCGAGCAAGAGATGGAACACACGATGCCAAGACTGGCTGTGGCCAGGACGAAGGCCGGCAAAATTGGTCGCCGGGGATGCGCCGCTATGGTTTTCGCGAGCGTTCGGCTTGCTCCATGTAGTCTGCGAATTCGGCGAGCTTCTCCGATGCGGTACGCAACGCTTTGGTGGAATGCTGCCTCACGGCGGGAACGACTTCGTCATTCAAATACTTGACGAATTCCGGGATTTCTTTTTCCAGACGTTCGGCGGCATCGGCGACGGTTTTGCTCACGCGCGCGGAGGCGTCTTCGACTTTGCGATTGAAGTTATCCATTGGAGTGACAGTATTATTTCGTGTGACGAAGGCGGGGTCAATGGCTGTTCGAGCACTGCGTCGTACTCCTAACCTCGTTGCAGTAAGGATATAATCCTTGATACAGTAAGGAAATGCCAAAGGTGACCAGCAAGCTGCAATTGACAGTGCCCAGAGTAATCGCCGACCAGTATGGCATTAGGCCTGGGGATGAGCTGGAATGGATTCCTGCGGGCGACAGCATCCGCGTGGAGCTGGTGCGGCATAAGGCTCGATCCGGTCACGAGTTGACGACCGAAGAGAGGTTAGCCCTGTTTGATGCCGGCACAAAACGGTTGGACAAGCTTCAGGCGAAGGAACGGAAGAAAAACCAAGGCCAGAGGACTACTCGGGAAAATCGTGGCTGGACTCGAGAGGATCTCTACGACGAGGATCGTGGCTTCCCTCGTTGATACCAACATTCTCGTATACCGCTGTGATTCGCGCGATCCGGCGAAGCAGGACAAAGCTCGGGACGTCCTCCGAAAAGGAGCGGCGGAGAATACGCTGCGAATTCCACATCAGGCTTTAGTCGAGTTCGTTCACGCGGTAACAAAAGTAAGAGGTCCACGGCCGCCGCTCCTTACACGGGAAGAAGCCTGGCGCCAGTCCGAAGACTTCCTCGTCGAATTTCCTGTTTTATATCCGAACGAAGCGATATTTCGTACGGCGATTTTGGGGATGGCAGCGTACAAATTTTCATGGTATGACGCCCATCTGTGGGCTTATGCTGAGCACTACGGACTCGCGGAAATTCTCTCGGAAGATTTTTCGCACGCACGGTGGTATGGGAACGTGCGGGTGAAAAACCCATTTTTGGAATCAGGTCCGGCATAACAAGAGACGTCCGCAAGGTGCATCTCTGCGGGAATTATTTTGAAGCCACAGCACGGTTCTCACTTCTCGCCTAACTTCTCATCGCCATATTTTCGTCAGAGTCTTCTTTCCTGGTACGACTTATACCGGCGCGATCTTCCCTGGCGTGAGTCCCGTGATCCCTATCGCGTGTGGTTATCTGAAATCATGTTGCAGCAAACGCGGGTCGCTGCCGTGATTGAGCATTATCACGAATTCCTGCGCCGGTTTCCGACGGTCGAGAAACTGGCCGCCGCGCGTGAGGCGTCGGTATTGGCGGCATGGAGCGGTCTGGGATATTACCGGCGGGCGCGCATGATGCATGCGGCGGCCAAGCAGATTGCGCGGGAACGGCAGTTCCCTCGGACTGCGGCAACGCTGCGGGACTTGCCGGGAATTGGGCGCTACACCGCGGCGGCCATTGTCAGCATTGCGTTTAATGAGCCGGCTGCGGTTGTCGACGGCAACGTGGAGCGTGTCGTGCAGCGGCTTGCGGGAAAGCGTCTGACCGCGGAAGATTGCTGGAAGACCGCGGCTGAGTTGCTGGATGCGAAGCGCCCGGGAGACTTCAATCAGGCGATGATGGAATTGGGTGCGGTGGTTTGTACGCCGCGCGGCCCGGTCTGCTTAACGTGTCCCGTGATTGAGTGCTGCGCGACGCGCGGAGAGTTACCGCGCGTGGGCAAGGCGGCGCGGCAGACAAAGAACGAGATTGATTTTGCGCTGTATTGGCGCAAGGGCGCGGTCCTTCTAACAAGGAGGGCAAAAAGCGTGTCTTTGATGGCAGGAATGTGGGAACTGCCGGAGATAGTAGCAACTGGAGTTCTGCCAGCGCAAAAACAGATTCCTCCTCCTCGCCTCGCGAGCCGTCGGAATGACAAGAGTTTGGCACGACGCACGCTCCTGTTCACGTTGCGGCATGCGATTACCGTAACGGACTACACGGTCAAGGTGTGGCAAGGTGGTGTGACCGAATGTGTGGAAGGAAAATGGATTCCGACTGAGCGGCTGAAGACCGTTGCGCTCACGGGACTGGCGCGCAAAATTCTGCGCAAAGCGGAAATGCTTTAGCGTCGCTCCCGATACTTTCAACACCAGCGATGTTTCCGCTGCCTGGTGAATTTCTAATCACAGCAACCTTACACGGCTGTGCTACCATCTACTGTTTCTTGTTGCCGCGCATGTTGCTGCGGGAGTCGCAGAGATGTTTGCGGGCAATGAAAATCAACACCGAACCCGGATCGTTCGGAAGTCCGAGGCTTCCATGAAAGACACTCTCGGAGTGCTGTTGGCGGGCGGAGCCGGGGAACGGCTGTATCCGTTAACCCGTGACCGCGCGAAGCCGGCGGTGACCTTCGGCGGCATTTACCGCATCATCGACATCACGCTCTCCAATTGCATCAATTCTGATCTGCGCAAGGTCTACATCCTCACTCAGTACAAGGCGCTTTCGCTGAATCGCCACATCCGCGAAGGGTGGAACATCGTGGGCGCGGAGATGGGCGAGTTTATTGAAGTTCTGCCGCCCATGAAGCGGGTCAGCGATCAGTGGTACCAGGGTACGGCCGATGCGGTTTACCAGAATATTTATTCCATCGGTTCCGAGCAACCCAAGTATGTGCTCATTCTTTCCGGCGATCACATCTACAAGATGGATTACCAGAAAATGATGAAGCAGCACTGCGATTCCGCCGCCGATATCACGCTGGCCACAATTCAGATCGATCCCGAGGAGACGCCTCGCTTCGGAGTAGTGGATGTGGACAAGGATGGCCGCATCAACGGCTTCGAGGAGAAGCCAAAGAAGACGGAGTTGCGTTCGCCGTGGAACCCGGTGAAGGTGGCAGGATCGATGGGCGTTTATCTATTCAACGCCGACGTGCTCATTCCGGCGCTGCTCAAGGACGCCGAAGATCCCGCGTCCAGTCATGACTTTGGCAAAGATATTCTGCCGAAGATGGTCGATGACTTTCGCGTCTACGCTTACGATTTTGTCGATGAGAATAAGAAAGAAGCGCTCTATTGGCGCGATGTGGGCACGCTCGAGGCCTACTACGAAGCCAATATGGACATTGTGTCGGTTTCGCCGATTTTCAATCTCTACGATGAAGAGTGGCCGATCCGGACGCACCAGCGCCAGTATCCGCCGGCGAAATTCGTATTCGCGGAAAGCGGCCGCACCGGTACTGCGCTGGATTCGATTGTTTCGAACGGCTGCATCGTTTCCGGAGGTGTGGTCAAGAACAGCGTGCTCTCGCCGGACGTGCGCGTGAACTCCTACTCCGAAGTCGACAATTGTATTTTGTTTTCGCACGTCGCAGTGGGGCGGCACTGCCGCATCCAACGTGCGATCCTCGACCGCAACGTCCATGTTCCTGAAGGTACCAGCATCGGCTTTGACGCCGAGGCTGACCGGCAGCGCTATTTCGTAACCGAGAGCGGAATCACGGTCGTGACGCGAGATTATTCGCTGTTCGAAAATCCGGTGACGGTGGACTACTTCACCAGCGAGTAACTGTCGGCGGCGGCAGGTCTCAAAAAGTGCTTACTTCGGCTGAGACAAACGTGCCTGCAACAATGCCTTCGCCTGGTCGGCAACCAATAAGGCTCCGCTGGACCTGGCATCATTTTCCAGAGATGTTAGATGAAGATGAGCGGACGCCGAGCCTGATCCGGATTCAATTTCAGCCAGGGCCAGCCGCGCGTTGTATTCGGACAAGCGATAACCATACTTGCGGGTTGAAGCGAGCATAGTCTCAAGTTCCTGACGGGCTTGGGCTACTTGCCCGGACTTGGCCTTCACGCGGGCATCTGCCAGGATCGCTTCGTTTCGGGCCGCTTGCCCCGGGACTTGCGCGGAAAGAGCGATTGCCTGTTGCGCGGCTTTCCGCGCCTCTCCAAGATTGCCTTCCCCAAGAAGATTACGCGCCAGAATGGCATGAGCCCACGCGTTGCTCGCGGCGGAGTTGGATTTTTCAAATGTGGCCGCCGCTTGCCGCGCCGTGTTTTCGCCTTCAGAGAATTTTTTTTCCTGCAGTGCGATGAAAGCCATCGCAACGTGAAGTTGAGCGGTGAAGTCTTCATCCTTATTTTCTTGGCAAAGTGTGAGAGCTTGCTCGTATTGCTTGCTTGCTCCCGCAAGGTCTCCGCGGGCGAGCCGAATATCTCCCAGGCCGGCGATGGAATAAGGCTCCCCGCTGCGATAGTTAATTTTGCGAATCAGGGGAAGCGCCAGATTGAAATTCTTCTCGCCCTCGTCGAGATTCCCCATCTCGACGAACAGATTGCCCAGGTTATTCAGCGTGGCTGCTGCGCCCCGCCGGTCGCCGATTTCATCGAAAGCGGCCAGCGCCTGCTGCTGCATCTTGAGCGCGCCGCTTAAATCACCGAGGCCGTCCAGAGCATTGGCGATGTTTCCATAGTCTCCCGCCAGTCCTATGGGATCGTGAATACTTTGATCATACTGAAGGGCCAGATTGTAATATTTTTCTGATTCCTCGAGCTTCCCCTCAGCGTAGAAAACATTTCCGATCCGCTCCTGAGCGCCACGAATGCTTTTTTGCGCTCCGATCTGCTGGACGACCGGGAGCGCCTCCTCGAACATTTTCTTGGCGCCTTCAAAATCGCCCCGGTCGAACAAAACATCTCCGCTCATCAGCAGTGTGCGAGCGGCTCCCAGTTGATAGCCAGCCGAGGAATACAGATCTCTGGCCTGCGCAGCAAGCTGAAGCGCCTTATCGGACTGAGCCATGCGCTCGCTGGCATCCGCTTCAACCTGCAAACCTTCAGCGACGATGAGATTCGCCCCGAAGCTGCGTGCCCGCTCCGCCGCCTGAGCTGCCGAGGTCTGCTGCCGTTGGAAATCGCTCTGCGAATGTGCAATATGAGCTTCTGCCAGATCCACACGCGCCGCATCTGCGTCTGACAAGGGCAAACTCTTAAGGCCGGTGAGATTGGCATCCGCGTCACTTCCTCGGCCCGCACCTAGCTGGGCGCGAATGAGAAGCAATCCGTAATCGACGGTGTCAGGGAAAAATTGCCACAGAGCGCGATAGTCTTCTACCGCCTTCAGTTGTTCTCCGAGGAGTTCATGGGCGCGGCCTTCCATAAGCAAGCGGTCTTCACGCGAAGAGTTGGCTGACAAGTCCAGCGCCAGCTTGGCTTGTTGTTTTGCATTATCGTCATACCCAAGCGTAGACCAGGCTTGGGCCAATGCCGAATGCGTGGGTGCATGGGCAGGATCGAGCCCGACCGCTTTCTCCAACAAGTCGCGAGCCGCGAGCGCATCGAACAAACGTAGTTTCTGCAGCCCCTCGGAATAGAGGCGTGCAGCTTGAGGACTGGCCGGCAGGGAGGCGCGAACCAAAGCGGATTGTGCGCCAGAGAGAGATGAGATTCCCAACTTCGTGCGCAGTTCGGCGCCCGCCATTCCGATCAGGTTGTCGATTTCCGATTCATCTCCTTTTTCCGAAACCGATGCCAGCGTCTCACCAGCCGCAGCGTCCTGCAGGCGCACGTCGAGTCGAAGTTGGCCATTGCCTAACGACACGTAGGAGCCGAGGACTACGTCGTCGCTGCCCAGGTTTTGCCGAATCCGGTTCAGCGTTGTTTTATTGAAGCTTTCGGCGTCGGGCAGCGACAGGTTTACTTTCATCTGGGCGACGCTCTCGCCAGGGATGGTGCGCAACTGATCTCCCTGGCTGAGTTCGGTCGTCAGCATCTCGGAAAGTGCGGTTGACAACCAGGACTTTTCCGCATTGCCGGACAGATTTTTGAACCCTAGCACGGCGATCGAACGCCGCCTGGGAACCGATGCGACACGTTTCATTCTGCGAGCGAGGAGAAATCCTCCGGCCGCTACGATCAGAACAAGAGCGGCAATTCCGAAACTCAGGGCATGGGAGCGCCGCTTCTGCTGCTGCGCCGCAACAGGTGCTGTCGGGGTCAGCGCGAGCGCGAGATCGGAAGACAATTCCCCGGCCGTCTGATAACGCTGAACCACATCTTTGGCCAGAGCCTTCAGGATGATTTGCTCCACTGCCGGCGGAATGGCGCCGTTCATCCTGCTTGGAGACTCGGGCTGATGATTCAGGATCGCGCTCATTACCAGAGCAGGTGTGGGCTGGTGAAACGGCCGCTTACCAGTCGCCATTTCGTAAAGAACCACGCCGGCGGACCAAAGATCGCTACGGGCATCCGGCATCCGCCCGCTCAACTGCTCGGGCGCCATGTATGGAATCGTGCCCGTGACCTCCTGCGACTGAGTCATCGTGACGGTCTGTTCCATTTCGCTAGGGGCGGGCATCAGTTGGGCCAGGCCGAAGTCCAGGATCTTCAACCGTCCATCCACCGTGAGCCGCAGGTTTCCCGGCTTCAGATCGCGATGCACAATGCCTTGCAGGTGGGCTGCGGAAAGGCCGTCGGCCATTTGCCCGCCCAGGCGCACGATTTCGGGCACAGAAAGCGGTCCCTGAACAAGCTTGGTGTCGAGAGTAATTCCCGCGATATATTCCGTAACCAGAAAGTCGGTATCGTCCTGGGTCCCGAACTCGTGGACGGTTGCGATATTGGGATGGTTGAGGCGAGCCAGTGAAAGGGCTTCTTTGCGAAACCGCTTGCGCGCCGCCTCGTCGGCAAGGGAACCCGGCGGCAACACCTTGATGGCGACATCGCGATCCAATTGCTCATCGTGCGCACGGTACACTACGCCCATACCGCCCGCACCAATCTTCTCGACGATTCGATAATGCGATAAAACCTGATTGATCATTTCCGTCCCGCACGAACGGAGAAAAAGCAACGGCTAAGAATAACAGTTAATGAATAGTGAGATATGGATGAAGAACGTTGCAACTTTCTGGATAGAAATTAAGGATGCTCTCGCGTGGCCCGGCGCATTAATGACTGGCCCGACCGCCCGCTGCCAGTGACAGCCAGTCGTCAACATAAGATTTCCGGCATCAACTCAACCGAATTCAGAACGTCACGCGCACGCCCAACTGAGCCGCGAACGGAATGCCGACCGTCGTGCCGGGGCCAAAGAAGTCTCCCAAGCCGCCTGATGGAACCAGCAGTTGCTTAAAGCTGGTAATCGGAGTGAACGTTGTACACGTCGGCGGATCGGCGCAAATGGCGGTCGCATTGGCGAGGTTGTTCACCGGGTTGGGCAAAGCGGAAATGTCGGTGACGTAATTTGCGCCGGGATTATTGCGGTTAAACAGATTGAAGAATTCGACGAACGGAATGATCGACCAGCGTTCGTTGACGCGAACCGGCCGGCTCACGCGCAAATCGATCTGAATGTAAGGCGTTCCGCGAAACTGGTCGAGGCTGGTTTGAACGCCGTTAACGACAGCGCGGTCATCGGCGGTGTCGCCGAAGCCATTCACATCCACAGGCGTTGTAAGCGTGATGGGACGCCCGCTCTCCGCTTGCGTCAGCGTTGTCACTTCGATGCCGCCGGGGACATGTAAGGTTCCAGCCAGAACAAAGCGATGCGTCACGTCCTCGCCGGAAGGACCGTAATCGCCGGGGCCAAAGGCATTTGTCGGATTACAGACACCGTTCACATAGTCGAACAGTTCGCCGAGAACGCAACCCCAGGTCTTGGCGCTGGAAAGTGTGTAGTTCGCAATCAGATTAAACCGCCGGCTGACATTGCCGTGCAGACTCAGCATTAGCGCGTTGTAGCTGGAGCGATTGTCGGAGTGGAAAACAGTAAGGCTGGGCGCGGCGGCATCGATGGCGAAGCCGGGAATGTAGTTGTAGGCGCGATAGCCGTGGTTGCCTTGCTCGTGAGTATAGTCGGCAGCGATAGTCCAGTTAGGAGTGAAGGCATGCTGCACTCCTCCGGTGATGTGGATGGCGTAGGGCGTCTTGTAATTGGGATCGATTAAAGCACCCGGATCGCCGGGATTGAGGCAGCACATCCCTGCCGAAGAATTGTTGACGCCCTGAAACGCCGGAGCCCATCCGCCCTGTGCCAAATCGTTGTAAAACATTCCAAAGCCCGCGCGAATAACTGTTTTGCCGCTCTCTCCGGGCGAGTAGGCAATTCCGAGGCGCGGAGCAATTTGCTTGCGGTAGTCATGCGGGACGCCATTGACGAGGGATATCCCCAAAGATTGCAACGTCAGATAAGCGGGGTTTTCAAGTTGGCTGCGGCCCGAGGCTTCAAACAATCCAAACGTTGTCTGATAGCGCAGTCCGTAATTCACGGTCAAGTGCGGCGTCACACGCCACGAGTCTTCCGCGTAGAACGCAAGGCGCTGAACGTTCTGCGAGAAGCTGCCATCGCCCGCGGGAGTGGTCGAGGCTCCCGCCGCATAATCGATGGGGAACTGCGCGAGGTTCGTAGCATCCTGCGTGTAGAACGTTGGATCGTTGGGGAATGAATATAGAGTTTCCTGATTACCCGGGAACGCTCCAGAAAGCACAGGCTCGTGAATAAAATTCACTCCGAACTTAAAGGCATGATCTCCAGTCGCGTGGCTTACGTCGTAACGAAGTTGGTATTTCTCCTGATTGCGGAGTGAGGGAAAGAGAGTGATCGGCGTGGCAAATTGATTGTCGCCGAAAGTCTCAAATCCGGAGATGGTCAGCGAAGTTGAGCTGAAGGGAAAAGCCAGAGCAAAGCCCAGAGTCGAGTTGCGAGTCTGCGTCAGGTGCAATTCGCTCGAATCGAGAACGAATGTGCCCAACCAGGTCGGGCTGAAAAGATAAGTGTTGCTCAGCACCGTGTTCCAATAATTATTGTGGGTGGTCAATCCGGTGGAAGGCAACGTGGCCTGTGCAACGAGGGCGTTGTGAGTCAGATAACTGTCTTCGGAAGTTCGCAGAAACCACTGCGATTTATTGGATTGGGCCCAATCGAAACGCAGCGAGCCGATGTAATCGCGGAACGGGACAGGGACATTCGCGGGAACATCGATCGACGGAACCCCCGGAATAAGGCCGTCCGAAGCGATCTGCGCCAGGGCGTCGAATTCCGTTGTGCTGGCCGGGCTATAGGCGATGCTCGCGTTTTCCCGAACATATTCAAAGGATGAGAAAAACCAGATTTTGTTCCGCGCGACCGGGCCGCCAAGCGTTCCTAAATAATTCTGCCGGGAAAACGGTTGTTTGGGATTCGGCGCGGGGTTTTCAATCGGGAAACGCGCGTTCAACTCCGCCGCCCTCTCGTAGAATGCGCCGTCGCCATGCCAATCGTTGCTGCCGCGCTTGGTAGTGATGACGACGGAACCCGCCGTCGTGCCCCCAGTGTCGGCGTCTTCCTGCGCGGTACGCACGGCGAATTCCTGCAAGGCGTCGGGCGAGAAATTCTGCAGAAAGCCGCCGATCCAGTCGTCGGAATTATCGCCACCATCCACCGAGAGTTCGTTGTTCAAACCCGAACTGCCTCCGGTGGAAACTGCGGTGATGCGTGCTTTTGTAGGATCGGAAGGTTCGACTGGTTCGGTTCCAGGGGCGAGATAAGCGATGTTGGCGAAGCTGCGAGCGGCCAGTGGAATGGTTTCGAGATCGTGTCCGGTGACGACATTTTGATGAACAGCACTGGCCAGGTCTATGCTCTCAGTCGTGATCGACGAAGTTTGGCTTTCCACATTGACGGTCTGCGAAACAGCCAATGGTTGGAGCGTAACCGTCACATCGCGTACCGTGCTCACGGCGATAATCACTTCGGTGTGAGCCTCGGCAAAACCTTTGGCCACTGCGCTCACCTGATAGTTGCCGGGAAGCAGGTCATCCAGAAGAAATTCTCCGCGGTCTTCCGTGGTAGCCTCACGCGCAATTGCGGACCCGATGGCGGAAACTTCAATCCTGGCGTGGGTGATGCGCGCGCCGCTGGAATCCTGCACCGAACCCCGCAGCGATCCCCGCGGATTTTGCGCTTGCACCGTGGACAGAAAGGCAATTGCGCATAGGATGGTAAGAAAGGCTGTTCTTAGCAAGTCTCTTCTCGCTTTCCGGGTGGGCCGAACTTCGGGATTGCGAACGCAGTCCCGCAACGTAGACGAAAACTTAGTCTGAATGATTTTCGATAACGAGCGAGATTAGCCGGGCAAGACGGGTACTACCAGCGGTCGTAATCCAGTGAACCGCAACAAAACACTACAACGCTAGTCAGACCAGAGTTGCGGCGTGCGGTTCCATCGATGTTTCTTTAACTCGGCGAGAAGAGAGGAATCGAGCGGCCCGGCGTCACTGGCCGCAATGTTTTGCCGCACGTGGTCAGGCTTGCGCATGCCCGCAATGATTGTGCTCACCGTGGGATGCGAGAAGATAAACCGGAGCGACATCTCGGGGAGAGTCATGCCGGGTGGCACGACTTCTTTCAACTTGTCGACGCGCTTAATTGTTTTGGCAAGATTTTCTGGGCCGAAATATCCCGAGCGCCAGTCGTCTTTGGGGAAGCGAGTTTCGAGCGTCATCTTTCCGCCGAGGCTGCCTTCATCGAGCGGAACACGAGCGATCACTCCGACTTTCAATTCCTGGCAGACTGGAAAGAGTTCATCTTCCGGCGCCTGGTCGAAAATGTTGTAGATAACTTGCACGCAATCGACAAGCCCGGTGCGCAGAGCCTTGATTCCGTTTTCCGGCTGCCAGCGATTCAGGCTTAGGCCGAAATACCTGATCCAGTTATCTTGTTTCAGTTTTTCTACCGTCGAGCGGAACTCAGGCTCATCGACCCAACTGTCATCCCACACATGAAATTGCAGCACGTCGATGGAATCGACCCGCAGCTTCTTGCGAATCATGTCGGCATACTTGAAAACGTGCTGCGCGGAGAAAACGTCGGCATACTTATATTCTGGCAGCGCCGGCCAGCGCAGGTTGGCTGGCGGAATCTTCGAGGCTGCGTAAAGCCGCTTGTCGGAATTGCGGGCCATAAGTTCGCCGAGCAGGCCATCGCTTTTGCCATCCCCGTAAGCCCAGGCGGTATCAAAAAAATTGCAGCCCAGATCGGTTGCCAGTTGCAGCGCGGTCATTGATTCATCGTCGTTCGAGCCGCTCCATCCGCTCATGCCCCAAAGTCCATGCGCCATTTCACTTACTTCGAAGCCTGTGCGGCCAAGCTTGCGGTATTTCATAGAATGCCGTCCTAAATAAAGTTGAATGGAAAATTTTCTTCCGGCAACATCCTAGCAGGGAGTCGGTTGGGGTGGTGTTGCCGCAACTCGGCTTGGATCCAAGGATGTACTTCCGGTACTGCGAAAATTTCGATGAGGACGATCTGATTTTTGCGGTTTCAATCTGCCGCGGAAGTGTTCCAATAGTTTAGGAGAAACGATTGAGGAGGTGCAGTTATGAAGTCCGATTACCCCGGGTTCGAAGCACCGCAAAAGCAAGAGGCAACCGTCTCAGAGCCATCACGCCTGACAGATGAAAAGATCTCCGACGAGTCAGGAGCGGAAAGCCAGACGCAGAGCGCGTTGGCACCGGCCGGACTGAAGAATCCTTTCTGGAATTAACTATCGCCGACAATGTGTCAAGTAGGCGCGGCCCGCTGCCGGAACATTTGCAGCGGGCCGCAGTGTTTTTGGCGGTCGTAAGTCACAAACGAACTTGGCTGCTAAGACAGGATTGGCAGGCAAAGGCAAGGACGCGTCGCGAAGTCGAGTGCCGCCATTTCTTCGAGGGCCGGACGCAGAAGCGAATCTCGGCACGGCTCCAGCGTAATTACAAACGGCAGCGCAGACTTATCGTAGCCCGGCTTCTGTAATAGCGCATCGATGTTCAAGTGATGCGCGGCGAGGATCGCCGCCAGTCGCGCCACGATTCCAGGTTTGTCCTTTACGAAAAACCGAAGATACCAGGGCGATTCAAAATCTGTGCTGACCCTGGGTGTCGAAACCGGTGACGACACTTCCGGACGAGCAGCGGATAAATTCTGTGCCACAAAAAGCAAATCGGAAACCACCGCCACGGCAGTGGGATCTCCGCCGGCGCCGGCGCCCAGGAATGCCGTATCGCCACCGTATTTGCCCGACGTCAATACCAGATTCTGGTTTGCCTGCACGCGTCCGAAAGGAGAATTGGTGCGGACCAGGCTGGGGCCGACCTCGGCGAACAAAGTAGCGTCTTGCAAGTCCGCGCGGGAGATTTGGCGGATGGTGCATCCCAGCTCCGCAGCATAATCGAAATCGACGGCATCAATCGTGCGGATGGTCCGGGCGCGAATGCTTTCCGGCGCAACCCGAACGTGCAAGCCGGCCAGCGCGAGAATGGCCAGTTTGGCGCGTGCGTCGCCGCCATCGAGATCTTCGGAGGCATCAGCCTCCGCGTATCCTTTTGCCTGGGCTTCTTCCAGCGCTTCGCTGAAAGGAATCCGTGCTCCTTCGATGCGGCTGAGAATGTAGTTGCAGGTCCCGTTCAGAATTCCCGCGATGCCGTGCAGCCGGTCTCCGCATAATCCGGTGCGTAGCGCGGGAAGCACAGGCACGCCACCGGCAACCGCTGCGCCGAATTCCAGCTGACATCCGTGATCGTCGGCCAGTTGTAACAGGTCCGGACCGTGACGCGCGATCAGTTGCTTGTTGGCCGTGACCACAGATTTCCCCGCCGCGAGTGCATCGCGCGCGATCTTCTCCGCGGGATTAAGTCCACCGATCAATTCAACAATGATATTGGCGTCGGATGCGAGTACGGCCTGAATGTCATCCGTCCAAACGACATCTTCCGGAACCCAGGGCTGTTTCTTTCGTTCGAAATTGCGATTGCAGATGTGAGTAAGACGGAGCGGTCCACTGCCGCTTTCACAAATAATTTTGGCGACGGCACGTCCGACATTGCCGAAGCCTATCAACGCGACACGGCAGGAGGCTGGATTTCGCGGGTCACTTGAGGAAGCTTTGCCCGCTGCGGTCTTCGACGGATTCCCTGCCAAGTGTCACTCTCGAGAAAAAGATTTCCAATCATCATACCGGGGAGAAGCAGATGCGGTGAATTGCAAAGCATGGACCTCCGGGGCGGCTTGGCGGGCGGAATGGGCATCAAAGTTGGTAAGATAATGCCTTCCTGCCAGGTCACTCATTTCTGTGCGGCGGGAAAATAGCGGACATGTTCTTTCACCAGCGTCTCTCGATACCGAGCGCCATGGTCCGCAAGCACGCCCGGTAGCGGGAGGAGAATGAATGATTCGACAGTTGGTGATGGGTCTGGCGCTGGCCATGCTGGCCGGGCCGCGAATCCAGGCGCAACAAAGCCAGACGCAGCAGGATCAGACTCCGCCGAACCAAGCTCAGCAGGACCAGACTCAACCGAGCCAAACGCAGCCGGCGGCGCAGCAATCTCAGGTGGCTCCGCCCACAGCCGGTCAGGCTCCCGCCACTCAGGAATCTTCCTCGCAGGAAACCTCTGACGAAGAACTTGGACGGCGGAGAAAAGCCAAGGTTCATGACTATAAGAATTGGGTTTACAACGTGGACGCTGGTGCAAACCTTGCTCGCGACACGACCAAGACTTTTGTGAAAGGCGGCGGCGTATTGGGAGGCGCGGGTGTGGCGCGGAACTTCAATAAATATTTCGGATTCCGTTTGGATTTCCAGTTCGTCAATCTACCGCTGCGGTCATCGGCTCTGCAATTGGCGCAGGCGCCGAGCGCCAGCAGCCACGTCTATGCTTTTACTCTCGATCCCATGATCAGCATTCCCGTGACCAAGCTCTACACCGGCTATTTCCTCATCGGGCCGGGCTATTACCATCGTTCCGGCAAACTCGACTCCTCGACGGCGATTCCAGGGTCGGCCTGCAATAGTTTCTACCAGTGGTGGGGACCGTGCTTCAATTCCAGCCTTCCGCAGAAAGGCAAATTTCTGTCGGCGAGTCAGGATGAATTTGGCTATAACTTCGGCGGCGGCGTAGCGCGCAGGATCAACAAGAAAT
This sequence comes from Candidatus Sulfotelmatobacter sp., assembly GCA_049584475.1. Classification (GTDB taxonomy): domain Bacteria; phylum Acidobacteriota; class Terriglobia; order Terriglobales; family Acidobacteriaceae; genus Sulfotelmatobacter. Next base: position 213,555 of record JBAUXX010000054.1, read on the forward strand.
ACGAAGTGTTCGGAGAATACCGGCAGCAACACGGCACGGGTAACAAGATCACGACGGACTGGCGGTCGGTTGCGATCGGCCTGCGCTGGTAGGCGCTTAACGCTTTTCTAACGCGCCACTTTTTCTAATGAGCATCGGTGCGGTAGTTCCATAGCTCGGAGGTTTGCCGCTGCAACTGCGCGAACGACGAAGCCGTTGTCGGTTGTGAAACCGAGACGTCTGCATTCGCTTCGTCCACCGCGGCCTCAATCAGATGATGCGTTGGTGCGAGCGAGCAGGCAGGATCGGTCACAGTGGAGTCTCCGGTGAGTAATAGCGCCTGGCAGCGGCATCCGCCGAAATCTTGCGTGCGGCGGTCGCAACTGCGGCAGGGTTCGGGCATCCATGCTTCACCACGAAATCGCTGGAACGACGGCGATTCCTGCCAGATCCATGCGAGCGTTTTCTCTTTTACATTTTCGAATTCGAGTCCCGGAATTATTTCGGCCGCGTGGCACGGTAAAACTTTTCCCGCAGGATTGATCAGCATGAGCCGCTGTCCCCATCCTCCCATGCAGGCTTTGGGGTACTTCGCGTAATAGTCGGGCACAACCGAATCGATGCGAATGCGTCCGGCAAAACGCTTTTCCGCGGCGGCAACGATTTCGACGGCCCTCTCCAACTGAGTTCGTGTGGGCAGAAGCGCGGCCCGATTCGCGAGAGCCCAACCGTAGTATTGTGTGTGCGCGATCTCAACGCGCTCAGGCTGCAACTGCTCGATGAAGCCGATCATTTCTTCGAGGTGGTCGAGATTCTGGCGATGCACCACCAGGTTCACGGTGAAAGCAATCTTGTGTCGGCGAATCGAGCGTGAGAGTTCGATCTTGTGCGCATGCGCTTTGGCCCCTGCAATCCAGTTTGCTGCGCCTTCGCGCGAATCCTGAAAACTGATTTGAATGTGATCGAGACCGGCATCGACCAGCGATTGCAGACGCTGATCGTTGAGTCCGATTCCAGATGTGATGAGATTGGTGTAGAGTCCGGCGGCGCGGGCGGCTGCGATCAGTTCTGTGAGATCGGGGCGCGCCAGCGGTTCGCCTCCGGTGAAGTGTGCGTGCAGCATGCCAAGTTTGCCGCATTGCTGGAGGACGCTGACCCAGTCCGCCGTGGAAAGCTCCGCACTCGTGGCCGCCAACTGCAAGGGATTCGAGCAATACACGCAGTGCAGCGGGCATCGATGCGTGACTTCGGCGATGAGGGCGAGAGGGTTGGGAGCCATGACTATACCGTTAAATTGCTCCCCATCGCCGAAATCCAGGGCTTTCCCGCCAAGACGCTGTCGCCAACTCGTTGTAAAAGATTAAAATGAGGGGGAGATAAAAACATGGCGATTCTCGATTGGTCCCAATGCCCTGCCGTGGAAAGCGTTCCCGGAAGATTGAGCGGCGCGTGGGTGTTTCGCGATACGCGCATGCCGGTTTCCGCCGTATTCGAAAATCTCGAAGCTGGCGCCACTGTGGATGAGATTACGGAGTGGTTCAGCATTTCGAAGGCACAGGTGATCGAGGTTTTGGAGTTCGCCGCTCGCAGTCTTGCTGCTCCCGTTCCTGTTGAGCCAATATCGCTTACCGTTCCCGATGCTCGTTCTTTTTGATCACAGCACGCTGGCTCCATTATCTGCCTACCTGACTGGGCACGAAGTCACCGAGGCGACAAATCGCGGTTGGGATAGACTTTCTAACGGCGACTTGCTGGCTGAAGCGGAACGGGCCGGGTTCGACATTTTTCTGACCGCTGACAAAAACATCCGATATCAACAGAACCTTGCCAATCGAAAGATAGCAATCATCGTTCTTAGCACGCCGCAATGGCCAGTGGTTCGACTTCACACGGCAAAAGTTGTTGAAGCGGTGAATACGGCCACGCCAGGCAGCTATTTCGAAGTTCATATCCCTTAGTCCTAGTAATCCACAATTCGTTTGCGTTGTAACTGCTCTAAGAACTGGCTGATGTCGCTGCGAATCTTTTCGGGGTCGGCGGAAGCGAACTCCTTCTGCAGTTCTGCAATGATTTCGCCGAAGGTGCGGACGCCGTCGCAACGCTCCAATACTTGCCGGCCGGTGCTTTGCAGTTTGATTGCGCCTTCGGGGAATAGGATGACGCGATCTTCTTCCGTGCCACCCCAGCGGCAGCCAGCGGCGAGCCTGGGCTGACTTGCATCTGCGGGGGGCGGCGGCATTTTAGCGCCTACCCTTCACATGCCGCGCGCTAGGCAG
>JBAUXX010000055.1:0-18172 GCA_049584475.1 Candidatus Sulfotelmatobacter sp.
GTCGCGGTTCAGCCGGCATGCCGTAGTCGCTCACATCCGCAGTCTACCCACGCTGGCTAATTTCGCAATGACATTGTTGGATCGAGCGACGATTTCTTCACAGCTTCCTGTCCCCGCATTTGAACTCGTCCCCGCATTTGAACTCCCGAATTTCCCCCGTCGTCCCCCCTTCCCGTCCCCGGTTTTCCCCGACAGGAAATCAAGGATGGCCAGCCCCGTTGGATCGGCCTATCGCGAATTCATCGCAGATCTGCGTCAACGACGCACATGTCGGACTTTGAGTCGGACGGAGACAATTTCAGGGCTTCGATGCCGTGCAGCCAGTCGACCAAGGGCTTGAGCGCGGTTTCCGATTGTTGCCACCCTTTCCTGACGCTCTCCCGCGCGGAGTTCGGCGACGCGTCGACTGTCCCACCCCGCCAAGTCCAATACCCGATGTCCTGCGCGCCTGTCGGTCGCGTAATCTTTGCCTCAAACCCGTGAGACCAGGAGACAGCCATCGGGAGTGGAGGCTGAATGTACTCTGGTAGCTGACGAACGCTTTCATCGTCGATTATCCCGCGCAGCTGCTGGAGCTGAGACGAGTCGAGCGAATAATCGAAGATTTTCGCGCTGGCCGTGGGGCTCGGCAGGCGCTGTGTCCTGCCTTCAAGATGGAATCGACCGTCGGGACGAACGAGTATGCAAGTCTGGGAACTGGTTCCGTTTCTCGATAGGTCGATGGTGCCCTCGTGTGCCGCAATCAGAAATGTCGGGGCCTCCTGCTGTGGCTGCAAACGATCTCTGGGGGCGACGTTGACCAATGTCAGGAAGGCCGAGGTGACAAGAACCAGCGTCGCCAACTTGTAGTAACCTATGCCGAACATCTGTCTTTTCTCCTCAATTGCAATTCGATGTCGCGCGTTCTAACTATTGCGTGCAACCTGCGGGCACCGTTACTTGAACAAGCGGGAACGGGCCGATAAACTGACTGCAATCCGAGTTCACGAGCCTTGTACCTCCAGGACAATAGGTGATCGAACAGGTTTTCGTGTTCAGTTGGTAGCACCGCCTCGGGTTCCCCTCCGCGTCCGTCCCGTTATTGACGCAGGACCCTCCTGAGGGCAGCGCCGGGCCCTGATCATTGATGGTGCACTGGAGCAGGTTCTGGGGGTTTCCCCAGGAAGCGGTCAGCTCTGCAAACCCTGTGTTGCAGGCCGTTTGGACCAGGGAAACTACCTGACCTACCGCGATCGAGGTGTTTAGCTGTACGGGCTCGTATGCACAGTAGCCGCCTGCGCCGACGAAGATACGGCCGTCAGCTGTACCGGTGGTGGTGCCCGTGCCCACCGCCTGTACCTTCCCATTCGTCACGTTTGCAACAGCAGTATTGCCGCTTAACCATTCGTTGAAGTTCGGGTCGATGTTCTCTTCTTGGTCGGTGCAGGAATCTGTGGCGTCGATGTTGCCGAATTCGGTCCCGTCCAACACCAGATCGAACGAGTCCGGATTCCAGCCGGCACCCTCGTCGGAGCAGCAGTTCGCATACGGAGGTGCGACTTGATAGCCCCAAGTCTGGTCTATGGCCATACTGCCCAGCGCCAGGCTGCGTGGGACGGAATCGATCTGCTGCACGTCGTAGGTTCCGGAAGCCAAGTCGGCGGGCAGCACATTGCCTTTACGGTCGGGGACGCGGTCGCGGATCAGGGTGGTGAGGCTCACCCACATCTGATCGCCGGGCGGGATGGTCTGCTGCATTTCGTATGTTTTTTCGCCGTTGCCGTAATGCAGGGAAAGCAGCGTGTCGGCCGGTTTTTGTCCGGAATTCGTAACAGAGAGGATGTTGTGGGTGGAATCGGCACGCCACTCGCCTCCGGCAAAGTGGCCGGCGACGGTTGGCGAGAACGGCGTTTGCAGGTTGTAGCGGCCGCTGGAGTCGTAGCTGGAGGCGATGGCGATCACGCCGTTCGGTGCAGTGTTGCTGGTCAAGGTGATGAGTGCCCAGTGCGCGTCGTCGGGAATGCCCAGTTGCTTTTGCATTGCGCCGATTTGCAGTTGCTGCGTGGCGAAGGGAGCCATGTTGAGTGGCGGCAGTTTCACCCGGCCTTTGCCGGAGTCTCCGCGCCAGGCCAGCGTGATATTCGCCGCGACCTGCCCGGCTGTAGTGTTACGCACAAGGACGGTGGGCTGCAACATTGTTTTGGCCGGCAATCCCACGGCGGGGTCGGGGTTGCGCAGGGCTAGCATGGGCGCGCGTGTCGTCCATGAGTTGGGGCTGGGCACGGTTGCGGCGGTGGTGCGGGTGAACATCTCCAGCGCGGACGAAGACTTGGCCAGTTCGTCGTACATAAAGTGAACGCTGCCCAGCGCACCGGCGTTCGCGGGGACTTCGAAGCGGATGCCGCCATACTGCCCGGTGAGTCCGGAAGAGGCGACTAGTTCACGCATGTCAAGGCGCACGGTTTGATGAGCGGCCAGAGGGAGCGGCTTGCTCCAGCGTTTGCCTGCGGCGTCCGAGAGCCACAGAGTTCCAGGCAGAGCTTTCTGCGCGCTGTTGCTAAGGATCAGCACGTCGCTGCCGGGGACGCGAGGCTGCCACCAGATGCCTTCACGGCTGCCCTCAAGGGCGGAGCCGGGGAAAGGCTCGGAGTCGAGGGCGGGATAGGCGGCGACGTGGAATCCGATAGGGCTGCCGTGCAGCGAAACCTCGGCCGACGCCGTCAGATTCCGCGGGTGAAACGAAGTGAAGCGGAAGACCACCGAGCCGTAGGAGCCGGGCTGGTTCACCAACGTGGGTGAATGCTTCAGCAAGCCTTCGTTTACCTGCACCGAAGCCGACGCGTTCGAGGTGATAGTCATTGGATCGAGCGCGATCTCCTCGCCTGAGGCGAGCCGCAAAACCGGCGTCACCGTTAGCGATCCGGAAGTCAGATTATTCTTGAGTTGAAGTTCTGTCTCCCAGCCGGGCTCAGAGGTCCAGTAGGGAGCGAAAACTTCCTGTGGTTTGGCTGACGGCTTTGCTGCATGCGCAGCGGATACGGCGGCGATTGCGATTAGCGCAAGCAGAAAAATGTTTCGGGGAGTTGGCATGTGCCCCCTCAGATCGATTTTTCTTTCCCCTGGTTCGGCCCATGATCGTCACGCGGACGGAGCAGGGGAATCGATCTCTCTACCTACGAAAATTGTGGCTGTTACGAAAAACGGACAAAGGCTCTGGCATCTGAGAACTTCGGCGGACCTGAGAGACATTGGGATCGCAATGTTTGAAACGATTCGAATCCGACTGTCACCATTTGATCGAGAGGTTCAATGGCGGAGTGTCAGAGCGGTTCGCGCCTGATGGTTGTATTCCGGCGGACAGACTTTGAACACTGCCGTGGTAACAGGCACGTATGAGAAGCGGTTACGCAGCCCTATTTGGAGCCGTTCTCGCTTATTCGGCGTGGCAGGGGATCAGTGCGCTGCCTGCCGGAAATAACTCGCGGCAGAGGGCGGCGAACTCCAGCGGGGGGGATGCAGATTCGGGGAGGTCAAAACCTGCGGCCTCGGTTGGTGGATTCCCTACCATTGCTTCTGGGATTTCCGAAGTTTCGTTTGTGGCAGGTCAGGAGCCGTGCCCTAATCACAAGGCTCTCTGCCCGGCCAGCGACTTGCTCGGGCTTATCGCGGATTATTTTGAGCCGGAACTGAAAAAGAAAAACGAAGCCGATGACACGCGGCACTGGAATGTTCCGGCGAGCGAGCGGACGCAAATCGAATTTGTTATCGCTTCCCTGCCCGATCCCGTGCACACCCACATGGCGCTGATGTTCGATCGGGAAATTGAAACCATCGAGGGCGCAGCCCAAAGAAGCGGATACCTGTTTGCACGTTCGTGGATGCCGTGGGATATTTCCACGCACAACGAATCCACCGACTTCACCGTGCGAATGGCGCAGCAGCAATTCCGCGAACAAGTGGAAAAATTGCCGGGATTAATGATCTTTCGGCGCTCTGGCATCGAGAGCGTAGCGGGCGCGGCTAAGAGCATCCTGTTCGTCTTTGTCACCGGCGAGAGGCCGACCGGAGGCCTGCAGGCCGAACAGTTTGAGAATGCGCTTAAGATTCGCGATCTCATTTCCCCCGGCGTGAAAGACCGAGCCAATATCCTGCGGGTTCTTGGCCCAAGTTTTTCGGGGTCCCTGTTTTCGCTGCATTCCATACTCAAGAGTGAAACGTGGCGCAACCATTTTTCCAGAGTTCTGATTCGCAGCGGAACCGTGAGCAGCGATCGGGCGGTTCGGGACTTTTCTGAATTGAATGCCACCGAGTGGCCTCAAGACCCGAAAAAACTGCCGGATCCTCAGGGTCGTCCAGATTTCGCAACTTTTCAGTTGAGCGATACCTATGGCGAGGTCTTTCTCAACGATTTCTTGAACTGCCAAAAGCGGGTTCATTCGCACTCTCAAGTGGCGATCTTGTCGGAGGACGAAACTGCATTTGGCAATCAGGAGGAACGTCCCAAACAGGAGCCTCCTCAAGACAAATCGGCGACAGCGCCGGATGGCTGTCCGGCCAAACTTCCTCCTGCAGAAATTTTCGTACGTCTCTATTTTCCCCGGGGGATCGCGCAGTTGCGGGATGCCTATGAGCGGGAGCTAAAGTCCCAGCCCTCACCGGTCGGCAGCGCTGCCCCGCCGCAAGCGGGCTTGCCGCTCAGCCTAACCACTACGGGAAACGACGATGACAGCGTACCTCCATTCTCCCTGCAGACCCCGTTGTCGGAAGAGTCGGTCATGCAAGGGATCGTTGCAACGCTGCGCAAGCAGCATGTCCGCCTGATCCTGATCCGCGCATCCGACCCGCTGGATGTGATTTTTCTCGTGCACTTTTTGCGGCAGAATTATCCTCAAGGCCGCCTCATCACCGTGGGAGCGGACCTGCTGACGATTCACGATTTCTACGATCCGCGCTTTCACGGCATTCTCGCATTGACCTCTTATCCGCTGTTTGAGGGCGCCGATTTTCCCTCATACGCAGAGGGAAACCCCGCTCCACCACCTGTCCACCGCCTGTTTCCCGACAGCTTCCAACCGGGCACTTACAACGCTTTCCTGTCGCTCCTCGCTCCCGCGGCGGAGAGTAACGTGGACAAACTTCCTGCGGCACCTTACGAGCAATTCGGTCTGCCTTCGTTTTTGCAAAATGAAGCTGCATTCTCCAAATCCGGAGTATGGCGCGCGCACCTTTGGCTGACCGCTGCGGGAAAAGATGGTTTCTGGCCGGTCGACGTTCTTGATGAAGAATCGAACTCCGCTAACCCGGCGACGGCCGCCGGCGTGCCAACGCCTCCACCCAGCGTGCGCGCGGCGGGCTTAACGCCATCGGCTCCGACTCAGTTCGTCGTGCACTTCTCCGTGGGCTGGACTCTATTCTGGATGATTCCTTTCGTCTTGACGATCGCTATTGCGTTGCTACTCGCCTTTCCTCCTAGTCCTTTTACTTCTTCTGAAACACTTTCGCGTTTCGCCCACGTGTCCAATGGTTTGCCGGCTTCTCAGGTTTTTTCCAGTTGCAATCGTCTGCTTTTCTTTGCCTGCATCCTTCTACTTGCGATGCAGACGGTATTTGTCTTTCCTTCGGAGATTTGGCTGTTCTCCTTTGGATGGCTTCATAAACACGATCTTCACGAATTGATCGGAGATGCGCTGGATGGGCTTCCGCTTGTCGAAGGCTTCTACCTGTTGAGTGTGGGATTCCTGGCTTTCGCCACCGCGCGCGGGTTCCGAAAACGAGGTTCAACCCGACTGGCATGGGCTGGAGCTGCTGTCTGCCTGTTGGCCATCCTTCTTAATCTCGAGGGAGTGTTTCATTGGCGTACGGCGGACATTAGTATCCGCTTCGGATCATTTCTGTTCCGCTACATCAATCTGGGATCGGGTGTGTCGCCATCGCTTCCCTTGTTCTTCCTGGTCGCCGGATGGCTGTGGTGGTGCTGGCACTCCTTGACGGGGATCACGTCCGCGAAGGAAAAACAGATGGATTTGCCCGACGAAGCCGACTTCAACGAATCGACAGTGCCCGACGCACTGGCAAGATACCGGCTCAGAAAGATCAGTGCGAAAAAGGGCGAATGGCCATGGAGAGTACTTAAAGCGGTTCCGTGGGGCGCCGACAAGCCCAAATGCGCATGGTCCAGCATTGGGATAAAAATTCTTGCCGGCGCTGTGGCTGGGTTCGTGATGATTTGCCTGTTGATGTCGCCGAGAGAGATCGCAGAATCCTTCGAAGGCTGGCAATACAAGATTTTAGATTGGGCATTGCTCTATTCCTGCCTGTTTCTGGTGTGCTATCTGCTGGCTCACATCATCGCTTTGTGGCTGGAGTTTCGCAATCTTACGCGAGCCATTGAACGAGTGCCGTTCCGCCGAGGCTTTGGCGACTTGAAGAATCTGACGTGGAAACCGTTATGGAAGCTGGCGGGCAGCGGACGGCAGGAATTCGTGAAATTGCTTGGCGCGGAAATGGACGGTCTCAGCCAGATTCAAAACAGTTCGGCTTCGGCATTGAGCGCCGGGCTTCTCAAAGCGATCAACGAAGCGCAAAAGGCCGTGAATCGGGTGGTCGCGACAATGGAGCATTCCGAACACGGGACACCGGCGCAGGACCCACTGACCGCGCCGCAATCCGCGGCTGCGGACGTCCACGAGTTGTTTCATGACCTTCAATTCAAACTGGCGAAGGTGACGGCTGAGGGATTGATTTTCGCTACACAAAACTGGAAGCGGGAATCCTATTCGCCGCCGGTTACCTCGAGCGGCGACAACAAGGCCGTCGAACCTCCGGCGGCCGACCCTACCATGCGTGCCATCGAGCACTTTCTTTGTTTGTTCTATGTGAACGTGATTATGATTCCGTTGCGCCGTCTGCAGACGCTGATCCTGGCCATGGCCGGGGTTTTTGTGTTCGTGCTGCTTTCCTATAGCAGCTATCCCTTCGAATCGCGGGAAAGTTTTCATGTCCTGCTAATTTCTGTTTTCTTTGCCCTTTCTTTAGTTGTAGGCATCGTGTACGGCCAGATGTACACCGACCCTCTTTTAAGCCGAATCACCAACACCAAGCCGGGGGAACTAGGCCTGGACTTTTGGGTGAAACTGGGAACGTTCGTGTTCGTCCCGCTCTTGAGTCTGATTTCGGTGCAGTTTCCGGAGGTCAACAACTTTCTGTTTTCCTGGCTGCAGCCGGCCCTTCAGTCCGTTAAATGACAAACGAGGGCCGAACGGCGCATTTTAAGGCCTGAACCCGGGGTTACCGTTGGTAACCATCGCGGCTCTGGCGCATCTAACCAAGTGCTATACTTTTGCTATCCAGCGCGCTGGCTGGGGCGTCTATTTTTGCCCAATCTGCGCCCTCAATCGAAGGAATATCCAAGATGGCACGTAGTTCACGCCGGTCACTCTTCCTGGTAGTTTTCTTTCTTCTGCTTTGCGGCTTTCTGGGTATTGTGTTTGCCCAGCGCAGCGGACAGCAGTCGTCGATCACCGGCGACTCTGACGTCAAGGACAGCCTCAAGCAATTCACCGACGTGTACTCGCTGGTCGAGGACAACTACGCCGAGCCCGTCAACGCCGATAAAGCGATTTATAACGGGGCGATACCCGGCATGTTGCACGCGCTCGATCCGCACTCGAATTTCTTCGATCCCAAGTCTTACGCGCTGATGCGGGAAGACCAGCGCGGCAAGTATTACGGTGTGGGAATGACAGTTGGTCCGCGCAACAATAAAGTCATCGTGATTTTTCCGTTCGTCGGGACGCCGGCTTATAAGGCCGGCATTCATCCCGGCGACGTGATTGTGGCTGTCGATGGCAAATCGACAGAAAACATGAGCACCGGCGACGTGGCCGACCTGCTCAAAGGGCCCAAGGGGACGACGGTTCACATCAGCATCTCGCGCGAAGGCGTGGAGAAGCCGATGGAATTTACGCTTGTGCGCGACGAAATTCCGCGTTACAGCGTTGACGTTCACTTCATGATCAAGCCGGGCATCGGCTACATGCACGTGAACGGATTCAACGAGACGACCGAGCACGAAGTTTCTGACGCGCTCGATCAGATGGGCGATCTGAAGGGACTGATTCTTGATCTGCGCGGCAATCCCGGCGGCCTGTTGAGCGAAGGCGTGGGCGTGGCGGACAAGTTCCTGAAGAAAGGCCAAGTCATCGTCTCGCACCATGGACGCGCGTCGGCGGAGAAACGTTACGTGGCGCAGCATGGCAACGGCGGCAGGGATTATCCGATTGTGGTGCTGGTCAACCGGCTGACGGCATCGGCGGCGGAAATTGTTTCTGGCGCGATTCAGGATCACGACCGTGGCCTGATTGCCGGTGAAGTCACGTTTGGCAAAGGGCTGGTGCAGACGGTGTATCCGCTATCGGAGAACACCGGGCTGGCACTGACCACCGCGCATTACTACACGCCCAGCGGACGGCTGATTCAGCGCGACTACAGCAACATTTCTCTCTACGACTATTACTACGGACGCGACACGGCAGAAAACCCCAGCATGGCGGGCCGCGAAGTGAAGCTTACTGACAGCGGACGCACCGTGTACGGTGGCGGCGGCATCACCCCCGATGTGATGATTCCCAACGTCAAGAGCAATCACTTCGAGGATACGCTGCTGCAGCACTATGCGTTCTTTAACTACGCAAAGCGCTATGTGGTGACGCACCACCCGACGAAGACTTTTGAAGTGGATGATGCGGTGATGCAGGATTTTCGCAAGTCGCTTGACGAAGCCAACATTCCCTACACGCAGGCCGATCTGATGGACAACAACGATTGGCTGCGCTCGAACATCAAGGCGGAGATTTTTGTCGACGCGTTCGGACAGGATGAAGGCATGAAGGTTCGCGCCGAAGCCGATCCGGAAATCATCAAGGGTCTGGAACTTTTGCCACAAGCCAAGGCTCTGGCCGATGGCGCCAAGAAGATTGTGGCGGAGCACAATGCGGCTCCGGCTTTTAATCGCTAGAGAACAGTGGTCTGACACGCGAGGCCCGGAAGCAATTCCGGGCCTTATTTTTCAGAGCCTTGTGCGCGATTCTTCGAGTAGACGCTTACATTGACTTCGCACCTTTTCCGTGTGAAAATCCGCCTATCGGCGGCTTGCGGTTATTGGCAGGCTGACGAAGACTTTCAGGAGTAAGATTATTCCCCAGCGCGTGGTTCTGGGCTGTGCGGTGCTTCTGGCCTGCGCTGCGGGATGGATGGACCTGCGCAGCCGCCGCATCCCCAATTGGCTCACGGTGCCGGGACTCCTGCTGGGAATCGCTTTGAGAGCCGCGACCGGAGGGTGGCCGGGGTTGAAAAGTTCTCTGCTGGGCGCGGGGCTGGGTTTGCTGTTGCTGCTTCCCTTCGTTCTGTTGAAAGCCCTGGGAGCGGGAGACTGGAAGTTGGCCGGAGCGCTGGGAGCGTTTGTGGGACCGGGCGTGCTGATGGATTTGCTTTTGGCATCGGTGTTTGTCGCCGGGTTGATGGCGCTGGGGTTGATCATTTACAAGCGGCGCTTCGGGGAAACCATGCGCAACCTGGCGCACCTTGTTGGGTCGTTGCTTTCGCTGCGCATGCCGGGCCCGGAAGTTTCGCTCGATAATCCGCGCTCGCTGAAAGTTCCTTACGGAGTGGCGCTGGCCCTGACGGTCGTGGCTTATGGAGCCAGCAATTTATGGAAAGCATCCTGAGAGGCGCACGCGGAAAACTCGCATCGTTAGCGCGCGAGACTCGCGGCCAGGAACTGGCCGAAGCCGCGGTGGTGCTGCCGCTGGTCTTTATGGTGCTGCTGGGGATTTTCTGGTTCGGGCAGGCGTTCAGCATTTACGGGACGCTGTCGCAGGCGGCGCGGGTGGGAGCTCAGGCCGCCGCGAATCCGGCGTGCAGTACTTGCGTCTCTGCCGCTACGCCGGGAACGAACGCGTGCAACGCAGTTCAGACAACCTTCAAGGCGGCGAATCTCGATATCACCAAGGTTGCACATCCTAACCCATTGCCCGCTCCGCTTTCATGCGACACCGGCAAGGCGGTAGGAGGATGCGATCCGAGTCCCTGCAATGTCTGCGTGCAATCGGGCGTTCAACTGTCGTCGACGGCGGGGACCAGCGCCGCCGGCGTGTGTGGAGTCTCCGTGACTTTTCAATATCCTTACCAATTTTGGTTTCCGGGCACATCATTGAACAAGCAAATCCTTCAATTGCAAGGCTCCTCCGAGATGAGATTGGAGACGCATTGATCGCACTGTTTCATTGCGGCCGGAAAATATCGCGGTTATGGGCCAACGATTCGGCGTCGCAGATGGTGGAGTTTGCCGTGTCGTTGCCGTTACTTATCGTTTTCGTAGTGGGAATTTTCGATTTCAGCGGAGCCTATACGTTGAAACAGAAGCTAGCCAATGCGGCGTTGGAAGGCGCTCGCGCGGCCGCAGCCGACCCCGCCACCGACCTTGCCAACCCCGGCCTTACTTGTGCCAGCCTGGCTAGTTGCCCCGCTTCGGTCGCCGATGCTTTTCAGGTAGTTGACAGTTATTTACTTGCGGCAAAAGTCAGCGACTGTGGTATTTCTCCCAGCAGCGCGACTCAACCGGCGATTTTGAGCTGGAAGTTTACTATTAGCGCAGCAGGCCCTCCGCCATGCGCCCTGACGGTCATCATCAATCGCGGTTGCCTCGTTAACAGCAGCGGCAACAATTGCGCTCAGCCTCCAACGGCGCCGCCGAATCTGATCGGTACTCAAGTGCAGATCCAATATGCCTACAACTGGCATTTCAACAGCGTGGTGACCGTGCTCGTGCCCGGCGCGACATATGCGGGAACAACCACGCTCAAAACTTCCGGCGTGGCGTTGAACGAGAACTGAAGAGACTTTATGAAACACCCTACCATTTCGAGGCTAGCGCGAGGGTCGATCGATGGCGCAAAAGGCCGACAGTCCGAACGCGGAGTGACAATGGTTCTGGTCGCGATGGCAATCGTGGCCATTATGGCCATGGCTGCGCTTTCGATTGATGTCGTCACCCTCTATCTCGCGAATGCGGAGTCGCAGCGTTCTGCGAACACAGCCGCACTGGCAGCGGCACGGATTCTTTCGATTTATGGCGTGACAGGTGACCCCAATAATAGCGCCGGCTACTGGGGGACCGCGACCGCAGCGGCCAGACAGGTGGCGCAGGATGTGGCGAATCAGAATGTTGTGGGCGGGACAGCGCCGAGCACAGTATCCGTGAATTTTCCTCAAGGCGGCGGCCCCGCCTTCGGCGTGAATCCCATTGTGCAGGTACAGGTACAGCGCAGTAATCTGCCCACGTTTTTTGCCCGCATATGGGGAAGCAGGTCGGCGACGGTAAGCGCCACGGCTACAGCGGAAGCTTTCAATCCATCCGGATCACCCGCTTATCCCGCAGGCGTGGTGACGGTTCAGCCAAGGTGCGTCAAGCCTTGGCTCGTCGGAAATGGAACTCCGCCAGCAAACGATTATGTGGATCCGGACTCTGGGACAATCACCAATCCCGGCATACAGCTGAATTACGCGAATGGAGCAGCAATAACAGTAGGCTCCCACATCCTTTTGCAGCCGTCTCCGTATTGCACAGCGACAGACTGCCTCGGAGCACGGAGCAACGTGGTTGCTCAGAACCGTTATATCGCCGCTTCCGTGCAACCCACCCCGGTGGCAGTCGCTTCCGGAGCAACGGGTGACCTTTGGCAGGATGCTATCGCCGGATGCGATCAGACTACCGTGTACGCTTGCGGAACCGCGGGGGGTGCCACAGCAGATTTGACGGTCAATCTTGGTAAGAATAACGGCGATACGTATAACGCGACTCAGGCCCTTATCAGTAGCGGGGATACAATCGTGCCCACGATGTATCCTTTTCAAATCCGGGCCGGATTAAACAACCCTTTGGTTGCCGCTAGAGCTGTTAACGACGACGACGTGGTCACAGCCAGCAATAGCATCGCGACTATACCCTTGATCGACAGCAGGCTACCACTACCGCCTGCGAGCCCGACACCGAATGTGACCGTTGTCGGATTCTTGCAGATCTTCATTGAACAGGTTGATCTGACGACTGGAATGATTCACGGCACAGCCCTGAACGTTTCCGGCTGTGGCACTACCGGGACGACCACCTCGGTCACCGGTTCTTCACCCGTGCCGGTTCGCCTCATCAGTTATCCCTAACAACAATCCGACTTAGTTTGAGTTGTCGTCGGGCGGCGGTGTGGATGGTGGCTGCGGGGGCGGCATAGTCTGTCCGTGCGGCAGGGCGGGATTCATCTGCGGCGTATAGCCCGGCGGCATGTTGGTGGGCGGAGCGTTGGTGACCGCCGAAGGATCTTCTCCTTGTCCCTGTCCTTGTCCTTGCTGCTCGGTCCGCCGCTGCGGAATGGGCAGCGGAGGCGGTCCGTCGTCGGTCATGTCGTCGTTGTTATTTGCCATGGGCGGCAACGGCGTGATGGCGCCTTCGGCCTTCGGACTGAGGATCACTTTGTCGAGCACATGCGGATCGTTGGCCGCACTGAGAATCAGATAATTGAATTTCGATCCGTTGAGCAATCTTGTGAGAACTTCTGGCGCGGGAGCCGGACCGATATCGGCGGCGACTTTTTCCTGCTCGGCTCCGGCAGAAAGTGTTACGTCTGCACCGGTGCGCTGGTGCACGGCATTTAAAATCTCGGACAAACTGGCCTTGCTGGATTTGATCGTAAGCAGGCCGTTGCGGAAAGTTACATCGAGTACAGGCTCGGCCGCAGCGGCGCGAATGTTTCCCGCTCCGGCGGCATAGTTCGTGGTAAGCAATCCGGGACGCGTCGCGGGCTCGGGGAAATCATCCACACCCTGGGCGGCGCTCTTCTTTTCTAAACTCTGGTCTTTGTCCTTACCATTGACCTTGATAATGATGGTCTTGCCGCTGGGGAAAATCTGAAACGATTGCGGCGACTTCAAATCCACAACAAGGCGTGTAACCGGAGGCGTGGTCTGGAACAATCCCACGCGAACATCTTTGACTTCCCCGCGATTCACGGACTGGTTGCGCACCTGAGAGCTGGGCGAGGCGTTGGGAAAATCAATCACCAAACGATCGGGATTGGTAAGAACGCGCGTTTGCGGAGTCAGACGATCGCTGCCTTCGACTTCAATTTCAATGGCACTCTTGCCGCCGAGTACCTGCACGCGTTTGACGGCGCCGGGTAAAGTGGCGGCCTGCGGGGCGGTGGCGGAAGTGCGCACAACTGGAACTCGGCTGGCGAACGGCGAGGCAGGTTGCGTTGCCGATGTTTGCGCGGAAGCCGTGGCGGCGAAACACACGCTCGCGGAAACCAGCGCTGCAAGCCCGATCTGACGGAATTTTCCCATGATTACCTTCGCAGTAATACGAAACTCACTAACCGGGATTGTACCAGCGTTCGCACGCGCCGCCGCTTACGTTGGTAATGGTTAGGGCTTCGGCTTCCCGCTTCGGGCTCCCGGACGCCAGGCCTCGGACGTCAGGCGTCAGACCTCAGACCTCGGACCTCGGACCTCGGACGTTAGACCTCGGACGTTAGACCTGGGACTCTGGGCTTCTGGCTTTTGAGCGAGAGGGCTGCGGTCTCAAGTCCGGGTTCTGGGGTCTGAGGTCTGGGCTAACTCAGCGGTTTTAAGATTTCGCTCAGAACGTCTGGTTGATCGGCGACGCGCTCCAGATGGGGGTTGCGATCGCCATCGTAATAAGGTACGGAATAGGTTTGAAAGAACTGGGCGTTTTCAATCAGCAATTCTATCGGCTGATGATTTTTCTGAGCGGCTTTGAGCGCGGCGCGCAAAATATCCGGAGAGAACGCGCGTTCGTTCACTGCGATCAATTTCATTCCTGGGCCGACGCCAGCTTTGTAGGCGGGCGAGTCGGCGATCACGTCATCAAGTTTGCCATCTTCGGTGGCGCTGAATCCCATGGAGTAGGAAAAGTCTGAGGACTTCGCCAGCTTCTCGGTCGCCTTGTCGAACAAGTTGGGCTCATCGTTATAGACAAGCTTCCACCCGCCACGCTCGATTCCGCCGAGCGGCGCGTGTGTTGTGGTCAGTGCCACACGAGTACGGAGCAGGGTCGCCCAGTCGTACGGGGTGACGGTGTTCAACGCGCTCACCACATCATCGAACGTGTAAGGAACGACTTTCGGCGGGCCACTCTGCCCGCCATGGAAATTTCGGCAGAAGTCATTGAGCGATTTCTTTCCGTGAGTTTGCTGGCGGATCGTCGCATCCACTTCGAGCCACAATAATTGGCCTTCGGGATAATAATCGAGGCCGCGCCGCCAGCTCTGCCACTGCGGCCCCATCATGCGCAGAATTTGCACCGAGCGTGCGGTGTCTTCAAGAGGACGCCATCTACGGCCGGTGCGATGATCGAGGGCGGCAGCGGTTCCGGCGAGAGCTTCGCGATACTGCTCCGGCGTCCATAATCCGCTGCGCTCCGCCAACAACGTGCCCAGATATTCCGTGAGACCTTCGTAGACCCACAGCAGGTCGCCGATCATCGGATCCTGATAATTCGGCGTGACCAATCCCGCAGGACGCCGGTACTTTCCATTCCATGAGTGCGTGAACTCGTGCGGCACCAAGTCGGCGTTCAGCATGTGTACATCGGGATCGATGAGAGTGCGCTCACCAGCGACGCTGTCATTCGATTCGTGATGCTCCAGGCCGTGGCCGCCTACCTGATCGCTGAGGGTAAGCAGGAAATGATATTGGCGATAGTGACGCGCGCCGAAAAGCGCTCCGGTTTCGCCCACCAGTTTTTGGAAGGCGGCCACGTCCTCGGGCTTCATGTTGAGGTCGCCATCATTGTCGGCAACAATGTCCATCACGTGAGCAGAGGTGCCTGGAGAAGAATTTGGTTTGGTGAGCTCGATGCGGCGGTAACGAAGTCCCGCGATCAGAGGCGAGTCGATCAGCGTCGTCAAAGAAACCTGTGCGAATTCGACCCGGTCACCGGAGGTTGAGGAAACAGGAAGTGCGGTTCCGAATTTCCATCCTGCGGGCAAAATCACTGAAGGCAGGAATTGAACGTCGTCGGACCGTGTGCCCTGCGGATAAAGCAACACGGCGTTCCAATTCAAATCGAGGATATTGCTGGAAGCTGCCGGACCGCCGCCGCCGGCGCTATCTTGCATGGTGATGGCATCGAGCCAGACTTCGATCGTATCGACCCCTTGGGGTACCTCAACATGGAACGCGTACATGTCGACAGGATCGCGCTGCCATGCGAGCGGCTTGCCGGAGGCTTCCATGCGAATGCCGGTGAGCGCGCCGATGGGGCCGCTGGGACGATGATTCCCCGGAATCCATTTGGGAAAAACCAGTGTCATGGCCCCGGTCTTAGTGGGAAATGAAAGATGAGCGTGGTAGATGTTGCGCGGCGCGTCGGTCAAATCGACTTGCAGATGGATGGCCTGCGGGGCGGCCTGGGACAAAGCCAGAGAAGGAAAACTTAAAAGCGAAAGAAGAATAATTCGGAAACAGCGACAGCAGACGAACTGCACTGAGCGCACTAAATCCTCCCGTGCGAAGCAAACAAAAAAGGCTATAGAAAGGAATGGAAGGAAGCAAGCCAAGACTTGGGAGCGGCGATCGAGGGCGTAGCAAACACTCTGAGACTGCTAAATGTGAAAAGAATCCGGAACCTGTGCTCGCTTGTTGCGAATGCGCCAAAAATAAATTCCTGCCAAACCCGTAGCAAAAAGCAGCCACGTGCCAGGCTCCGGAACACTCTCGGGTGGACGGCATGCGACCTTCTTCTTGCCGGTTTCCCCGATGGTTACGGCTTCAGTCCCCTTCTTATTAATGGGCTCGCAAACACCGGCAACGGGCAAAGGTGGAGGCGCGATCGGCACCCACGATTCCGTACTGAACGGACTGTACAAACTCAAAGGAGGTTGAGGACCAATACCGGGTGCGCCGGGCCGGCTCAGGAGCGCTGACTGAAAGGGCACGGGCGGACTTTGCGCAGCCGTTCCGGCGCCGCCGCCAAAGGGGTCTTCGAACTTAGCGGCGGGTGGTTCCGAGGATGAAGTGGCTTGCTGCGGAACTGTCTCGACGCGATTTCCGCAGCGTGTGCGGGCGGTGATTTTGCCATCGGTAATCAGCTTCTCGCCTTTGTGCAAAGCGATGCGATGCCGTGTCCAATAAACCTTGTTGCCGATGCGGTAGGAAAGATAAACCGTTTGCGCGAGGGCAAGGCGCACAACCCGGGCACGTTGAAAATCAAAGCCAGCGTAGTGGGTTGCGACCACGGGATCGTGCTCCGCCACCCACTTCAACTCGCGAGCATCTTCCACTCCGCCCGGCACGACAGAGTAGGGATACACAGGACGTCCCACCGAATTCGGCGCAAACGTGTCTTCATTCGCCTGCAAAACGCGGTCTCGGCTGGCTTCGGCTTCTGCCGGACTCGGACCTTGCACTTGAGAAGAGCGAAACAGAGATGGGCTCAAATATCGCAACGCGACGGCGGAAAGCCCAGCCGCAAAACTCGCCAGCGTGAGTATCAGCACCGCCCGCCGGATCAGGCGATTGCGGCGATGACGGCGGGTTGGGCGGCGTCGAACCCCCATCTGCACGCTGCCCGATTCCTCTTCGGTCACAGATAACTCCTACGTTTGAGCGTCCGGCGGCCCTCAGCCAAGTCGTGGGTCGTTCGGACCTAAGCCTTTTACAGCGAAATACTTCGGTGCAGGTAACGGGCCATTGCTGGACGTGTTTCCCCCGGCAAACGTGGAACATCGGGGAGATTTAACGCCCCCCATGCTACCAGAGAGTGCACTGGTTTGCACAGAAAGTGACGACAAGTTCCATAGTTCAGAAATGCGGTGCAAACTGTCCGTCCGCTTATTCCACCTCGAAATCGGTAGATCGGATTTTGCTGCCATGCCCGACAGAATCAACCGCCCTCAGATTCGCGCGGTACGAACCGGGATCCAGCGACGCCACGGGCAGTTTTAGGCCCAAGGCGATCACAGGATTTCCTGGCTTTCCTTTGGGGGTGCGGTCCCCTATATGGTATTTCTCTGCCCCTGTCTTTCGATCGACGATCACCAACTCATATGCAACTTCGGGAGGACTCGGATCTTTGAGAAGGGGTTCATAAACCTCGGCATAGATGGCGGCTAGATCGGTTTTCTTGAAATGATTCGACGCGGAGGGCGTAATCTGCACGCCGTTCGCCAACAACGGAGTTTTGTCTTCGAGCAATTGATCGTCCAGTTGAGCGGAAATGTCACCTATGCGATGGACGTTGTTGCTAAGGGCCACACCACTGATGCTGAACTGCTTCTCCAGGTATGGATCGATCGCAAGCGGAGCTTCGAGCTTGCCAAAGGTCTCACTGCCGGAGCTGAAGACGACGGTTAATTTGTATTCGCCGGATGCGATCCCAAACTGATTTTCATAATGAAGCGGCTGTTTCTGAAATTCTTCCACTTCCTTCTTGTCTTCGAGATCAAGATTGACAGTGTCGCTGAAGCGCGCAGCGATCGAACCGTCCTTGTTGTATGCGATCCCCAGGATATTTACGGCGGCGTGTTGTTTCCCCTTGATCTTTTCGAACTTCAACGCCGTGGAAGGAATATCTAACGCAAGGTGAACTTGCGCAGTGTTTGGGGAAGTATAGAAGAACGGCGCCTGCATCACTGCGGCAACGTTGCCTTTCATTTCTCCACCTGCGCGGCTTTCCAGATCTTTTTCAATTACGTTCCCGGCGAGGAGGTCCACCGGCTTGACATTGCAATAGCCACTGCGGGCGCGGACATTGGTTCCACCCCGCTCCACCTTCACCTTCAAGGTGTGGCAACTTCCTTCGATAGAAGCGCTGGGCTTGTAGCCCAGAAGATAGTACTGGTTCTGATCGCGCGCGATCCGTCCCAATCCGCCTAACAGATCATTGGTATTCACAATGACAAACCCGCCGGTTCCATCTGCAAGTTGATAGAGAACCTGCTGGTTGTCGGAAGCGCTCTTGGGAAAATCGGGGACAATGATCCTGGGCTGAGCAGCAGAAACTCCGTAGAGCCCAGAGTTGTAAGTTCCAACTCCGCTCCCTCCGGTCCTTCCACCTCCAGTGCCACCGCCCGTAGTACCACCGCCGGTTCCACCTTTACCACCGCCACCAGTGCCGCCT
>JBAUXX010000056.1:0-27854 GCA_049584475.1 Candidatus Sulfotelmatobacter sp.
TGGACGGCCACAGAATGGATCGATTATCTTGCAGCCAGGGAATCGGCCAGCGATGTGGCGACGCTGCGACAATACACGCACACCGGAAGGCCGCTGGGATCGGAGGAATTTGTCGCCCACTTGGAGCACTCGACTTTGCGGGCTCTGGTTCCACGGAAGCCAGGACGCCCGAAAAAGTGTGAGCAGGATGCCCGGCAGCATAACTTCACCTTCGCCGCCTAGCAGAAACAATAGTGCCAGTCCCGTCTGTCCCCGCATTTGCTATCGCGACCCCGGTACGGGCCAGCGTTTTCCGACGGACACCGATAGTGGCTTAGGCATGGAACGAAATTATCTAGAAAATTCGGGGTGGAGCTATGACCCTGGAACGGGAGCTTACTATCCACCCGGAATGCCGTGAGGGATATGATGGACCGATTCGAAGATTCAGTACACCGGTTTTTTGACCCGATCGGCAATGTCGCCGGTATGGTATGTAGGGCCGAGGCGCCCGATCATGTGCGATTTGATAATCAAACCGTTTTCCTCGAAGTCTGGTTTGATAGACACAGGACGCGGGAGCTTTCCGTTACGATTGGCCAATGTGAGCGCACGACGGAAATGGCTCCTTTCGATCTTACAGACGTCTTGAGGGCTTATGGATCCCCAGACCTTTCTCAAGTAAGCGTGCTGCGCGGTTCGACCGTCGAAGGAATAGACAAGAAAATCAAGCTCCTAGCTGGGCTGACAGAGAAGTATGCTTTGGAACTCCTTCAAAATAATCGCGAAGAATTTTTGTACGTTACAACCTTTCGACGCTGGGCAAGTTTGAAGTATGCTTGGGAGAGGAATAGCCCAAAAGAGGTTATTGTTGGGTACCGAGCCCTGATCGCAAGCCCTAGCTACGGCAGAGTGGAAAGCACCTTTGATGCTAAGGATTTGGAGGTCTTAGCCGTCGCAAAGCAGTTGAGTGAGAAGAACTAAAGTGATGGCTAGGTTGGACTCTCTACAGTGGCGCTTTCCAACGCGATATGGGGGGCGGGTGGCCCAGGCTTTTGACCTCGCTAGCCTCACCAGCCGAGTGGGTGCCCCGTTCCTTCGCGTTCGGTGCGAAGGGCGGGTACCACAAACGCCTGCAGTGACGCTCTTATGCGACTCGATTCCGAAACGAAATCTCCGCCCAACCCTTGTTCACTCGCACCGGACCACTCTCTCCCAGAAAATAAACCGATAACTGCTCCAGCGCCACTGCTCTGGAGCTTCCACCAGTCCTCGTTTCACTGGGTTGCGATGCATGTACCTCAGCTTCTCCACGCGCTTCTTCGTCGTCCACACGTTGAAGTCGTAAAAGCGCGCCTGCCAGAATGCCCTGCGCGGGGCCTCGTCTCCAAACAGTTTGCGCTGGCGCGCGTCGCGGCGTTTGCGCTTGGGTAACAAAGCATGGGCGGCGCGCTGCTTCAACACTTGCATTACCGTAGACGGAGTTCCGACCTCGGGTTCGGTAATCAGCAAGTGAATGTGTTCGGGCATGACTACATATCCCACGACGACGAAGCGGTACCGTTGACGAGTCTGCTCCAAGATCGAAAGGAAGCAATCGCGACCGCGCGCGCTGTTGAGAAAAGGCAGTCGCCGGTAACAGGAGCAGGTGATAAAGTGCAGGTGATGCGTACCGTAACTGCGATGCAGGCCGCTGGGCATGACAAACGACATGGTACAAGCAGCATCGCTCCCGCCCTCGCACAAAACGCGAGGACGGGGCAACCACAGTTTCGAAACGGGAAGCAAAAACCCGGAAGCCCGGGCCACCCGCCCCGGCTACGGTGTAGTATCGAACAGTAGCTACGGTGCTAACAGTCTATGGGTGGGTACTACTGGCGACCCAGTGATTTCCGGGATCATCGGGAATAATTTGCTGGTAGCACTCAATGCTTGGGTCTGGGGGAGCGCCGAGGGTACGGGTGACAAGCGAGGACAGTCTGAAGCCGACCCGGGATTGAAACTCGTAGGTATCTCAGATTGCGTTACGAGCGCGGGCGCGCCTCCCCAGTTCGAAAGAACTCCGTCATACAAACTGGAGACAGCAAAAAACCAAGTGCCGAGTGCTAATTACACCGTTTTTGAGTTCCTGACACTCAAGGGCTTGGCTCAATGCAAGGACGCGAAGGGCAATCCCACGGGTTCTTCCCCCTGTACTTACATTGGAGGCAATCGTTTTGATGATCAACTTTTTGTGCCAGCGCAGAGTGGGTCATTTTTAAACACACAATCATTTCGGTATGGATTGCCGGGGAAGCGTTTATGGGAAGTTCACAGAATTGAGCGTACTGCAAAGAGTTTGGTTACACTTCAGATCGAGCAAGTCGCAGCCGATAACGTTGATCACCTCAATCTGAGTTTTGCACCATTGCAACAACCGCTGATTGATGGCTACCCATCCCCTTATATTGGACCCAACTGCGGTAGTCCGCCAATATACCCATTAGCAAAATGAAGGAAACCAGATGACGGGAGCGACAAAAGGAAAATTGACCGCGAGGCGCATTGTATGGTTCGGCGGCGGAACTGCAATCATCGCTTGCGCCTCTATTCTGCTATGGATGATATTCAACCGGCCTGATCCCTCAAGAATTGAGCAAGAGCAAAAAGCTGTTTTCTTTTCGTATTTGTTCGTGTATCCGTTAATAGCGCGCCCTCTCCCTATACTTTGCGAGGCTTTGCAAGAACGGGGTACTGAGGAAGCAGGTACAAAATTGGTAATTTCTGAGAGAACAATGACGCACTTTCACTCGATATCATCGATTGCCGACCTATCAAAGCAGAAATTCGAAACAAGAGGTGTTCCTCTCTCCACCTTCCAAAATTTCTTCGTGCAAAACCTAAGAGCCGAGACCATTAAGTCTATCTTCGCACCACCCAACGTAAACGTAATATTCTCGGGAACATCAGCGCAGGTTTCGAGCGAAGATCATACTGTATCTGTAACCTTCAGCAAGGCAGGTTTTAATCATGACTTCTCCTGGGCGATGTTCTATGCCGAGCTGTCATGCGGAGGCGAGAAGGGAACGGAGTATGTTTACCTCACAAGAGATTGGAAACATGGGAAGAATTGGTATGTGGCTGGAGTAGGGAGGCTTAGCGGGAGCCAAACAACTGAACAAGTGCTCGGAAATGGAAAATAAAGAAGGCCGGATCGAATTCTACTCGGTGGGATGGGTGGTTCCGGCGATTGATGCGGGCGGGTGGCCGCTTTTGACCTCGCTAGCCTCACCAGCCGAGTGGGTGCCCCGTTCCTTCGCGTTCGGTGCGAAGGGCGGGTACCACAAATGCCTGCAGGGACGCTCCTATGCGACTCGATTCCGAAACGAAATCTCCGCCCAACCCTGGTTCACTCGCACCGGACCACTCTCTCCCAGAAAATAAAACCGATAACTGCTCCAGCGCCACTGCTCTGGAGCTTCCACCCGTCCTCGTTTCACCGGGTTGCGATGTACGTACCGCAGCTTCTCCACGCGCTTCTTCGTGGTCCACACGTTAAAGTCATAGAAACGAGCCTGCCAGAACGCGCGCCCAGGAAGACCGTCTCCGAACAGGCCGCGCTGGCGCGGGTCGCGTCGTTTGCGCCGAGGCAGCAACGCAAAGGCGGTGCGCTGCTTCAAGACCTGCATCACGGTGGACGGTGTTCCGACCTCCGGCTCCGTAATCAGCAGGTGAATGTGCTCCGGCATCACCACATATCCCACGACCACGAATCGATAACGCTGGCGGGTCTGTTCCAGAATCGACAATAATGCGGGGACAGACGGGACTGGCACCATTCTTTCTGGAACAACCCGCGCGGGCTGACGGGACGTTCCCTGACTCCTCCCACGTGGCTTCGGGCAGCACACCCGCCCGCTGCTATAATCAAAGTTTGCCCTCATGACAACGAAGCGGCTGATTCGCTCCACCACAGTTCTTTCCGTCCGCCGTAACGGCGGAGTCGTTCTCGCCGGCGATGGACAGGTCACCCTCGGCGAGTCCGTCATCAAACACACCGCGAAAAAAATACGCCGCCTCTACAACGACAAAATTCTGGCCGGCTTCGCCGGTTCCACCGCCGATGCCTTCACCCTCTTCAGCCGTTTCGAGTCGAAGCTTGAGCAGTATCACGGCAACCTGAGCCGCGGCGCCGTGGAACTCGCCAAAGACTGGCGCACCGATAAATTTCTGCGCCACCTCGAAGCCCTGCTGCTGGTCTGCGACAAAGAGCAAACATTTCTGCTCAGCGGACAAGGCGACGTCATCGAACCCGACGGCGGCATCGCCGCCATCGGCAGCGGAGGCCCCTACGCCCAGGCCGCCGCCCAGGCTCTCGCGCTGCATACCCAACTCACCGGCCGCCAAATCGCCGAAGAATCAATGAAGATCGCCGGCCGCATGTGCATCTATACCAATGACAGTGTGACAATAGAAGAACTGTAAGTTCGCAGTTCTCTGTTCTCAGTTCTCAGCCACCGCTGCGCAACTGAGAACTGGGAACCGGGAACTGAGAACTCATTTATGGCCATCTATCTACCCAGCAGCGCCGAAGAAGAACAGCTAGCCCTCGACGAACTCACGCCCCGCGAAATCGTAGCCGAACTCGACAAACACGTCATCGGCCAAAAAGACGCCAAACGCGCCGTCGCAATCGCGCTGCGCAATCGCATGCGCCGCCAAAAACTAACCCCCGAATTAGCCGAAGAAATCATCCCCAAAAACATAATTATGATTGGGCCGACGGGGGTGGGAAAGACGGAGATTGCGCGGCGGCTGGCCAAGCTGGCGAACTCGCCGTTTCTGAAGGTTGAGGCTTCGAAGTTTACCGAGGTTGGTTATGTGGGGCGGGATGTGGAATCGATGGTGCGCGATCTCGTCGAGATCGCCATCGACAATGTGCGCGAGGAAAAGTTGGAGGACGTTGCCGACAAGGCGGAGTTGAACGCGGAGGAACGCCTGCTGGATATTTTACTGCCGCCTTCGCGTCCCGAGTCTTCTCCATCTTCTCCGTCGGCGGCGGGCGGAGTTGTGATCGACGGTAGCACGGCCTTAACTGAGTCGTCGAACCGCACTCGGGAAAAATTGCGGCAGCAGTTGCGCGAAGGAAAACTCGACGAGCGCATGGTCGAGATCGATGTCCGCGAGCGCAATTTCCCCTCCTTCGAAATCATCTCCAACCAGGGCATGGAGGAGATGGATGTAAACATCAAGGATATGCTGCCCAACATTTTTGGGGCGCGGACCAAGAAGCGGAAGATGAAGGTGAACGAGGCCTTCGAATACTTGATCCAGGAAGAGGAGCAACGGCTCATCGATATGGATCAGGTTACGCGCATGGCGATTGACCGGGTGGAAAATTCAGGCATTGTGTTTCTCGACGAGATCGACAAGATTGCGGGACGCGAAGGCGGGCATGGACCGGACGTTTCGCGCGAAGGCGTGCAGCGCGACATTCTCCCCATCGTCGAGGGCACGACCGTGAATACGCGGTACGGCATGGTGCGCACCGATCACATTTTATTTGTGGCCGCCGGAGCGTTCCATGTTTCGAAACCCAGCGATCTGATTCCGGAGTTGCAGGGGCGCTTTCCCATTCGCGTGGAGTTGCAATCGCTGACTATGGGAGATTTTGTGCGTATTCTGACTGAACCGAAATCGTCGCTGGTCAAGCAGTACACGGCACTTCTTGAAACTGAAGGAGTGAAGCTCGAGTTCACTCCCGAGGCGCTGGATGAGGTCGCGCACTTCGCGTTCCGCGTGAACGAGAGCACGGAAAACATAGGCGCGCGGCGGCTGCACACGATCATGGAGCGCGTGCTCGACGAGTTGAGCTTCGATGCGCCGGAGAAAAAAGGCGAGCACGTCATCATCGACGCCGATTATGTGCGGAAGATGCTGACCGACATTGTGAAGGATCAGGATTTGTCGCGCTACATCTTGTAGAGAAGTTCTTTGACGCTCGGAATTCGCAGAGTAGAAGCGCTTGTGCCAAACCGACACATCTGCTTGAGGGCGAACAACAGCAGGTTCCTCCACTCGCCGTCGCTGTCGCTCCGGACTTCGGTCGGAATGACAAAGTTTTCTCATCGAGAAGGAGCCGGCCTGCCCGCCTTATTCCGCCGGCACGCTCTCACTTGCTTCCGCTGATCTCGCGCTTTCATTCGCGCGCACATCCACCGCAGAGATGGAATAAAAATACGTCTTGCCCGCGCTGACCTTGGTATCCCGAAAAGCGGGAACCTTCACCACTTCTTCGTTGATTCGAAGCGGGGCCGCGTTTTCTTCGTGGCGATAGATGTTGTAGCCGGCGAGATCGGCGTCGGTGACCGGAGCCCAGATCAGATCGATAAAGGGCGCCTGCCCGGGCCCTGAAGATACCGCTTGCAGACTCGCAGGAACTGCCGGCGGAAACACATCGTGCGCGAAAACTTTCACTTCGGGAGTGTCGTCGCCTTCTATCTGCGCCGCAGGCTTATCGATAATCGTGACAGCTTCCGCGCGATAAAAATAAGTTTGCTCCCACTCGATGTTGGCATCGGTCAGGGTCAGATTCTTTTCCGCGCCGGCGGGCAATTCGCCGACCAGAAGTTGCTGCGTGCTTCTCTCTAAATGCCGGTACACGCGATAGACGTAGCGAGCGCCTTCAGTTGTTGGCGACGACAACTTTTGCGTCCAGGTCAACACAACTCCCTGATCGGAAACTGCGGCGGTGAAATCCGGCGGCGGCGGAAGCGTTTCTACAGTGGACACGCGTACCTGATTCGACAAAGCGGCGCTGCGTCCGTTTGCGTTTTGCGCTTCGATTGCATACGTCACGAATCCAGCGGGCGTCGATGCCGCGGCGATGATCTGGCGGGGAAGGACGTCGGTATAGGAATCCGAGGTGCGCCCTTCGCGAGACTTCTTTTCGAGACGCTGAGCTGGTTTCCGGGCGGATTCAAGCGAGACCGCCAGCGTGGCCCCCACCATCAACCTTCCCACGGGTGTTCCGCACCCATTCAGCGGAAGCGAATTGTCGGGCGCGCGACAAATGAGGACCGGAACTTGCCCGCGCAAGTTGCGGCGATCCGTGGTCACGGTCGGACGAGTCCAGGAGAGAATGACTTTGTCTCCTTTGCGCACGGCGCGCAAATCGGCGGGAGGTTTCGGCAAGTCGAGCGACGGAGGCTGCGGCGAACCGATCGTGGCGCAAGCCGTGAATGCCAGCGGTAATCCCAGCGCGAGCAGCAGCGTTGCCTCAGGAATTTTCATGCGGAAAGATCAGCGTAACAGAACGGCGGGGCGCCTAAGGCTCGGTCAGTCCTCCGTGGAAACGCCGGGAAGACCGTCGATGCTCAGCCGGTTCTTTCGCTGCCGGTAGGCTTTCAACCCATCCTGTCCCTGCTTGCGGGCCCACGCGCCTAGCTGCTCGCGCTCGCCTTCATATTGAAAAAGCGGAACGCCGTAGCCGCACGAATCGGTGATGCGAGTGAGTTCGACCACGATGATCGAGCGGACGTTTTCGCGAACAGGGAAGTGGGTTGCGAGCGCGCCGAATTCCGCTTCGTGCGGCTCGACCGCGCGGCCGTGGCCGTAGAGGCGATAAATGTTGGGCGGACCCTGAAACGCGCAGAACATTAATACGATGCGGCCATTTTCTTTCAAGTGAGAAAGCGTCTCAATGCCGCTTCCGTTGAAGTCGAGATAAGCGACGGTCATTAGGCCGAGAATGCGAAAGGTGTCAAGGCCCTTAGGCGAGATGTTGACGTGCCCGTTCGCGTCGAGCGGGGCTGAGGCGACGAAAAACATGTGCTGCGCCTGAATAAACCGGACGGCGGCTTCGTCGAGCTCTGAGCGAATCTTGCCCATGCCAGCCTCTACTCCTTTATCTTCTTCACAAGTTCCGCAATTTTCTTCGCAAGCTCCGCGCGCGGCACGGAGACCTGCTCCCCAGTCGCGAGATTCTTCAACGAGAATGCGCCGGCCTTCACTTCGTTCTCGCCGACGATCAGAGTGTATTTCGCGCCAGCTTTGGTCGCGGTCTCAAAAGATTTTTTCAGGCGAAAGGTTTCGTCTCCGAGATCGAGCACCAAATCGTGCCGCCGCAGTTCGCGCGCCAACAGCGCGGCTTCTGCGTTCATGCCCTCGCCCAGCGGAGCCACATAAACATCAGGGCGGCGCAACACGCTCTCCGCCGATGTTGATTCCTGAATCGACATCACAAGGCGATCTTCGCCGATGGCAAATCCAATTCCCGGAGCCGCCGGGCCGCCCAACGCCTCGGAAAGGCCGTCGTAACGGCCGCCGCCGAGGATCGCGTTCTGCGCTCCCAGTGCGCCGTGCGTGAACTCGAACGCGGTGCGCGTGTAGTAGTCGAGGCCGCGCACCAGGCGGTCGTTCAACGTGAATGGCACTCCTACCTTGTTAAGAATTTGCTGCACAGCGGCGAAGTGCTGGCGGCTTTCTTCATCGAGAAACTGACTGATGCGCGGCAGCGTATCGATGATGGGCTGATCCTCCGGAACTTTGCAGTCGAGCACGCGCAGAGGATTGGTGACGGCGCGGCGCTGGCAATCTCCGCAGAGTTTGTCTTTCACCGGTTCGAGAGCGATGCGCAGAGCCTCGTTATACTTGACGCGCTCGGCGGAGTTGCCGACGGAGTTGAGTTCGAGAGTCCATGCGGTGATACCGAGGCGGTCGAGCAATGTGGCCAGCATCTCGAGAATCTCGGCATCGCGCGAGGGCAAGTCGCTGCCGGACGCGGGCGGGCCGATGATCTCGGCGTCGATTTGATAAAACTGGCGGTACCGTCCTTTTTGCGGGCGTTCGCGGCGGAACATTGGCCCGATGCAGTAGAGCTTGTTCAGGCCGCGATCCCAGAGTTTGTGCTCAATATAGGCGCGCACGATGCCGGCGGTGGCTTCAGGGCGTAGGGTGAGCGAGTGGCCTTTGTCGCTTTCCGCGCGGCCGCGATCTTCCCACGTAAACATCTCTTTCGCGACGATGTCAGTTTCTTCGCCGACGCCGCGGGCGAAGAGTTCGGTCGATTCGAAAATCGGAGTGCGAATTTCCTGGAAGTTGTAAGCGCGAAATACGTCGCGCACCACCGACTCGACGAAGTTCCACAACGCCGTTTCCGGCGGCAGCAGATCGCGGGTTCCTCGCACCGCTTTAATCATTCCATATCAGACTATCAAACTCGTCACTTCACCCGCGCGATGAACAAGCTCACCGGCGGCCTCACTCCATAGGTCGCTGCAAAACTGTTCTGATTTACAGCCATCGCCAGATGTCCGCGCGAATCGATATACAGCAGGGGTTGGTTCAGGCCGACGTCGCTGAAGGTATGCACGAACTTCAGCTTCATCTCTCTGCCGCCGATTACAACCGGCACATCCTGCCCGTGTTTGTAGCCGAGCTTGAAAAAATCTTCGGCATCAACGTCTGTTACGAGGTTGCCGAACGGGCCATCCGTCGCAATCACTTCGGCGTTCAGCCCGCGATCATCGAGTTTCGCCGCTTTCAGATCGAGGCGCACCAAATCTTTCACCGGAACTTCCGGACCGGCTTTGGTCCAGTCATCCCCGCGGGCAACGTGCGCGCCCGCCGGAGAAAAAATATCTCGTCCATGAAATGTCGAAGAAAGTTTGGCGCCGATCATCCAATCCGTATTTGTGATTTCATGCACAGCTTCGATGCCATCGCGCTGTTCCACCAGCGTGAGCAGGCCGTTGTCTGGCAGAACGAAATATTGTCCACGTTGCGACTTCGCGACGACCGCTTTCCGCGTGCTGCCTACTCCCGGATCGATCACCACCACAAAAACCGTTCCCGCCGGATAGTAAGGCGTCGCTCCGCCGAGAAAACGCGCGCCGTCAAGAATCGAAAATGGCGTGACCTCGTGCGTCAAATCGACGATGCGCACGCTCGGCATGAGTGAATACATCGCGCCGCGGCAAATTGCGACGGAGTCGTCTACCACACCGAAGTCAGTCATGAATACGATCGTGGGAGGATAATTCTTTGACGTATCCTGAGCGGTTACCGGTGTCAGGAGTGACGCCAACAGCAAAACCACAAACGCCGTGTTAAGTGCCCCGACGCCCGACAGCAGGCGGAGAGGGTGCAACCGATGTGTGCGCAGCAGTGCGTTCAAGCTCGCTCCAATCAACTCCAGATTTAACGAATGCTCTGCCAGATGGCTTGAGGCCGCATTTTAAATGTGCCATGGCAAAACATAAAGCGCAGCCAACTGGAGAAGCGGGTCAGTTTTAAATTTGTGGGAAGGCCAAACTAGGCGATCTCGCGGGTGCCAGATCGGCATTTTGCTGCACGCGAGATCCCTCGCCCCGCTGGTAAAAACGCGGAGCTTCGGGATGACGCCTTCACGAAGCAATCAGAAAATTTAAGATTGAGTCACTACCGAGGCAAGAATCGGCTCAATTATTTTCCAGCGCCCGGAAGTCTCCTCGCATCGCCGTGTGCCCGCGCCGCGTTCTATAATGCATCTGCAATCCAAACGTCTGGAGGATCTTATGCCGCAAGCCATCCCCGAGAAGTACCGCGATTTATTTTCCAAGCGGGCCTTCGCCAGCCTGGGGACGTTAATGCCCGATGGAAGGCCGCAAGTCACGCCGGTGTGGGTCGACTACGACGGCGAACACGTCATTTTCAATTCCGCCAAGGGCCGCCAGAAGGATCGCAACGTGCGCCGCGATCCGCGCGTGTCGCTGGCCCTGATCGACCCTGAAAATCCGTACCGCTATCTTGAGATTCGCGGCAGCGTCGTCGAAATCACCGAAGAGGGCGCGAGCGAGCATATTAATAAGATGGCGAAGAAATATCTCGGCGCCGACAAATATCCCTACGGCCAGCCCGGCGAAGTCCGCGTGCTGTATAAGATCAAGCCCGAGCACACTACCGTGATGGGCTAAGGCTGCCGCTTCGCCGGTCTAAGGTCCAAATAATACGGGAAGGGCACGGCTTCAGCCGTGCCACCGGTTGCCGGATGATTCGGGCATCAGCCCCTGAGGGATTGCTTCGGCAAGCTGCCAACCTAAAGAGGAATTCTCATTCACGCTTACAACCTCTGTTTCCTCGGCTACGGCAACGTCAACCGGACACTCGTTCGTCTGCTCGCCGATCGTGCTGCGGAACTGCGCGCCCGCTACGGGATTGCTTATCGGATCACCGGCGTCGCCACCCGGCGAATTGGATGGATTGCGAATCCGGACGGCTTCGAGCTCGATGCGAATGTGGATCGGGTCATTGTGGAGCGGACACTCCTGTCCGCTGGCCGGAAATCTGATCTCAAGCCTGCCAATATCGGCGAGTGGCTCGCCGCCGCGCAAGCCGATGTCCTCTTCGAAGCGACTTCGCTCAACGTCGAAACCGGCCAGCCCGGCGTCGACCACATTCGCGCCGCGCTCGAACACGGAGCCCATGCCATCACCGCCAACAAAGGCCCCATCGTTCATGCTTACCGCGAACTGCGCGACTTAGCAGCCGCACAGGGCAAGAGATTTCTTTTCGAATCCACAGTCATGGACGGCGTTCCCATCTTCTCTCTCTTCGACCAACTGCCCGCCATTCATCTCCGCGGCTTTCATGGCATTTTGAATTCCACGACTAACGTAATCATCGGCGAGATGGAACAGGGCCTCAGCTTCGATGAAGCACTGAAAAAAGCTCAGCAACTCGGCATCGCCGAAACCGACGCCACCCACGACATCGAGGGCTGGGACGCCGCCGTAAAAACCGCCGCGCTTATCACCGTGCTGATGGATGTGCCGATTCGCCTGGATGAAATCGCGCGCGACGGAATTCGCGATCTCACGCCCGAGGCTGCCCGCAACGCCCGCCGCGACGGCTGGCCTTTCAAGCTGGTCTGCCGCGCGCAACG
The DNA here is from genome assembly GCA_049584475.1 of Candidatus Sulfotelmatobacter sp. Taxonomy (GTDB): domain Bacteria; phylum Acidobacteriota; class Terriglobia; order Terriglobales; family Acidobacteriaceae; genus Sulfotelmatobacter. Next base: position 11,882 of record JBAUXX010000056.1, read on the forward strand.
AGTGGGTGACGGAGTGAAGGCGAGTGTCGCGCCGGAGAAAGTGTTGGCAAGCTCGCCGATGGGGAAGATTTCTGGGACGTCTTCGTATATTTATTTCGAAACGGATATTTTCCCCGGCCTCGCGGTGACCGAAGAAAATCCGGGATTGTATGCGACGGCGTATGGGATGGTGGCGGATTTTGTGAGAGCCGTGCGAGACTAGCGTGCGAGCATTAAGAACGGGAAGGGCACGGCTTCAGCCGTGCCATAGAGGCCTTTTAGGATCGGGCTTAGCCCCTGGCGGCTCCGCACTTTGTTGGAGGTGGTTCGTGAACCCGAATCGAACAGAGATCCCCGGAGACAGTGTGCTGGTGAAAGACTCAAACACGATCATATTCTCGGTGTCCAATATCTATTTTGAGGCTAAACGAGTTCACGACAAGAGATAGGATTACGATGCCGACGTCCGTTGAAATCGCTTCTTTGCCCACCCTCGACCTCACCCGCATCCGCGCCCAATTCCCCGCGCTAACCCAAACCGTCAACGGACATCCTGCCGCGTTCCTCGACGGGCCCGGCGGAACACAGGTACCGCAGCGCGTCATCGGCGCCATCTCCGACTACCTGCGCAGCGACAATGCCAACACCGGCGGAGCTTACGCTACGAGCCGCCACACCGACGCCATGATTGCCGGCGCTCGCGGAGCGATGGCCGACTTCTTGCATTGCGGAGCTGACGAAGTCGTTTTCGGCGCCAACATGACGTCGCTGACCTTCGCCATCTCGCCCGCGATTGGGCGAGAACTAAAACCCGGCGACGAAATTCTCGTCACCCGTCTTGACCACGATGCCAATGTTTCGCCGTGGCTGGCGATGGCTGAGGATCGCGGGGTCACCGTGCGCTGGGCCGAAATTAACGAAGCCGACTGCACGCTCGACATGCGCGATCTTGCTTCGAAGATCAATTCAAAAACAAAACTCGTTGCGGTTGGATATGCCTCGAACGCCGTCGGCACGATCAATCCAGTGAAAGAAATCGTGCGCCTGGTGCATGCCGCTGGGGCGCTCGCCTACGTTGACGCGGTCCATTACGCGCCGCATGGACTCATTGACGTCGCTGAGCTAGATTGCGATTTCCTGGCCTGCTCGACCTACAAATTCTTCGGGCCGCACATGGGAGTGCTCTTCGGCAAGCGCGAGCACTTGCAGCGGCTGCGGCCTTACAAAGTTCGCCCTAACACCAATGCCATTCCCAACTGCTGGGAATGGGGCACGCTTAACCATGAGTGCATCGCGGGCGTTACCGCCTGTGTGGAATACATTGCCGACCTCGGACGGCATGCCCGGCCAGATGTTGCAACCCGCCGCGCCGCGATTGAAGCCGCCTATCGCGCTATCCACGACCACGAGCGCACTTTGATGACGCGGCTGATCTCCGGCATCAATAACATTCCGGCACTCAAGATATACGGCATCACCGACCCGGCACGCTTCAACGAACGTTGCCCCACTCTGGCGATCCGCACCATCAACCAAACAGCCCAGACCACGCCGCTCGCCTTGGCCACCAAGCTTGGCGAACGCGGCTTCTTTACCTGGGACGGCAATTACTACGCCCTCAACCTGACCGAACAATTGGATGTGGAAAAGTCCGGCGGCTTCCTGCGCATCGGCCTCGTGCATTACAACACCGCGGAAGAAGTGAATGGGCTGCTGGCTGCGCTGCGGGAAATTGTCGATTGACTCGGCGCGGGGTTGGTTGGTGGTGCAATTGGATCTGCTCCACGCGAGATCCCTCGCCCCGCTGGTGAAAAACGCGGGGCTTCGGGATGACTAAACAGAACAGCCCAGGACGAATCCCGGGCCGTAATTCTTCGCAAAATCTGGTTGTAGCTCTACGGCCAGCGCTTGGCCGTATCGTCCCATCCGGCCGCGCGCACAGGCTGGGCAATTGCGGCCGGCACCTGAGGCGTCGCCATCCGCATGGGCGAGGGCGGCCCGTTCACCGCCGTAGCCAAAGGCTTCGCTATGTCGGCCGGTATTTCCTTTTCTTCCGACAGCAACGGCGCAACCAGCCGCAGGGCCTCGACCTCCTGCTCCAGCCGAGTCAGTTCCATCTCTTTCTGGCGCAACACCTCATACACATTCTTCATAATCATCCTGAGCGTTATGGGGTAAAAAGCAACGCTTTCTTCGCACTTTAGCAGAGTGGCCCGAGTTGTCAAGGAATTCTGATCATCGGAGTGCCTTTTTGGGAACAAAAAACATGTGCCAACTCGGACGCCTTACGGTCCGCGCCGCCCCTTGGCGCTTGAAACCGAATTCGAACTGCCCGGTGCGATCAGAACCGTCGCCGACGGATTGCAGGACTTGGAGTTGCACAGCGAAGAGGACTCGGCATAACCATTCGTCGTTTGGCCGTCCAGATGAAGGGCGTACTGCTGAGGTCCGTCCGCTTCGGACTCATGGGTGCTTACCCCCAAGTATTTCGGCGACAAGGCTGCCTGTGCGTAGAAGCCATATTTTTCGGGACCGTTCGAGCGGTTGTTATCAAATGACTTGTCCCCGTCATGCGTGATCAGGCTGGAAATCTGGTCGATAAATCCGGCCGCATTATTGAGATAAGCCACATTTCCTGTATACGTCGATCCGTAGGAAATGTCGGCGAAGCCCGCGCCGCAAACCTTGCACGGGTTTCCCCGGCCGTTGTTGTAGGCATAGTTGTCCGTCAGTGTCGCGCGCTCGTATCCCACTCCAATGAAGCGCGCCGCTGTTTGCTCTCCGGCGGAGGTGGTCAGCGTCATCGTGGTTCCACTGACGCCGGAAATCAGGTAGTCAGTTCCGTTGATTTGCACCGCCTGGTTCGCTGTCCATGCGGGGTTGAAATGGTCGCATACTGGAATTTTGGCAGAGCACGGAAGCCAGGTAACCGTCTTGCCGGAGGTGTTGACCCGGCTTTGCTGTTGCGGAGTGTTATCGAAGCCTTCGCCGAAATTGTCGTGCGAGCGGTTGCCGATGACCTGAGGTTGATCCAGGAGCGGACTGTTCAGGTCAAATCCTTCGCCGTTAAAGGATTTGTGCTCTCCAGCTTGAAGAAGTCCAAAAGGAGCGCAGTTGGAATTGCTCCAGTTTGGCGTCCAGCCGTTGCAGGAAGACTCGTTATTTTCCCAGCGGAAACCCTGCATGAGAGCGTTTGTGCCGACACCCACGCTCTGCGCAAGAAATCCGTCATTCGCGTTGCCATAGGACCGGTCGGATTCCCAGACGACATCGGAAGAAATGTTAGCCGCGGTCGACGATGGGAAAGTCTCGAAGCCGGTGTTGCCATCGTGGGCAATATCGTTGAAAAATTTCACGTGCGAGTTGCCGGCTCGATGCTCGGGGCTAGTAACGAATCCGCCTCCGATGACTCCCAACGGGCGGTGTGACGAATCCTCCGACGAAAGCGCGCAGCCAAAAAAATCCGCAACGCTGTTGCGAATGTCGATATATTGATCGCCGCCGCTTACGCTGATGGCGTTGCCCAACGTGTTGCGAACTTCCATTTCGTCAAGAATTACATGGTTGGAGTCGGTGATATCGATCGCGTTGGCCACGGATGGCACGGCGCTGCAGAAATGCGCAGCCGGAGTCCGCGCCACGCCTGCGTCGACAGTGAAGCCCTTAAGCGTCACATTCGAAAGCGAAGTTATGGAAATGGAGGCCGGTATCTGGATGACGGTGCTGTTGATGCCGCTTCCTTCGATCACGCAGTTGGAGGCAGGAGTGAAAGGCCCGACAAATGTTCCGGGCGGGATCAAGACGTGGCCGGGCTTTGTTCCGTCGCAGGCGCTTTGAATCGCCGACTGCACCGTCTTGTCGGGAACTGCATTTACGTAGACTTCACCATCGCGCGATACCGGCGCAACCGCCCTCACGGGTGAAGTGGCGATTTGCGAAACCGCAGAGGTAGCGCATAGGAAAAGCGCATTCAATATCGCGATTCTAAACCGCACGCAAACGCTCCTACTCGATCAGCCCACTCGATCGGCTGGATTGATCAGCCCAGACGAAAACTCAGAGCCGAATTTAATTCGGCAATGGCCTTTTCCTCAGCATAGCGATGTTGTACACGAGGATCAACCGGCTCGCCTGGGGACGGGGGAACCTGCGCAAACACTTTGCCGGAGCGGGCTTGTGCTCGCATCATCTTCTTAGTTCTCAGCCGAGCTTTGTTGCGGGGAAGATCTTTAGAGTCCGTGGGGGACTCGTTCTAACCATGGCGGCGAATCAGGACTTCATTGCAGATCGACGGCGCTGCTTGCGGCAAACCGTGCATGCGCCCGCATTCGCCGCCTTCGACGGCGTAACCGGAGGCATGATTCTCGACTTAAGCGCGGAAGGGATGGCCATGCGCACGGCCGCGCCCCTGCGGCCGCACCAGCGTGTGCAGCTTCAAGTGGATCTCACCGAACCAAGAGCGCATCTGGAAACGACCGGCTATATTGCCTGGGCTGACGCGTTGGGCCGGGCGGGAGTGCGATTTTCCGAATTGCCGGAAGATGCGCGCCGGCGGCTGAACGAGTGGCTGACGGTGAACGCAGATGCACCCAGCAGCATGGCCCCCAAATTGAGTTTGCGGGGAACTGCCCGGGCCGCAGGTTGGTCGATCCGCGATGGCAGACCCGAGGCGGCGGAGGGACATGTGAGCCTAAGTCTTGAGCCGGAGACAGATGCTATGGAAATAGATGCGATGGCCCCCAATGCCGGGGATGAAGATGACTTGATCATGGAAATCGCCGCGCGAGGAAATGCCTGGCCACAAAACATACCGCGGCAGCCTTCACCAACCCCCTCCCAAAGCAATAATGGCAGCGTCTGGCCCACGGGCTTTTCCGGAACTGTGCAATATGAATTCAACTCACTGAGCACGGATTTGAATGCGGCCCTGCGGCTTATCGGCGAACGGGCGCGGTCGCTGACGCGCGGCACGAGCGCGGCGATTGCCCTGGTGCACAACGGTTCCGTGATGTGCCGGGCGAGCATTGGGCCCAGCGCTCCTTCGCTCGGGACCAGGCTGGACGTGAATTCGGGATTTTCCGGCGAGTGTTTTCGCACCGGCAAGTCGTTGCGTTGCGACGATGCGGAAATCGACAACCGAGTCGACATGGAGAGCTGCCGCCGTTTGGGAGTGCGTTCCATCCTGGCGGCGCCGATCCGGTCGGAAAGGGAAACCGTAGGGTTGCTGGCTGTGTTTGGCGAGCAGTCGTTCAATTTCGATGAGGGAGATGTGGCCGTTGTCGAAAGCCTCGCGCACACGGTGCTGCTCACAATGAATCGGCGCGACGGGCGGATGGCCTGACAGTCTAAAAAGGAATCTAACTTCGCGATCAAGAAAGATGGCCATCGAGAGAATCCCCGATGGCCGTTTCGTTAGTGCTTGTGTTCATTTGCTACTGAGGCGGCGCCGATGAAGTCGCCGGAGCGGCTTGCGCCACGGGAGCCGAATCAGTTGTTGGAGCGGCCGGCTTAGTGTCGGCTCCGGCGCTGACATCGTTGCCGGAATCATTGCCTGCCGAAACATCAACTTTCTTGGCGTCTTTCCCAGCGTCTGTGTTCGCGGCTTCCGTTTTTTCCGGAGCCGCAGTCTTCGCTGCCGCTTGTTCGACGTTTTCGATCTTCGCAGTGGCCAGAATCGTTTCCAGGCGGGCAAAAACTTTATCCCGGTCGATGTGCTTGAGCGATGCGTCGGCTTGCGCGGCGTTGGTAGTTACATTGAGCGCGAACTCGTAGCAGACTCCATTCTGGAATACGTGGAAATATTTGGAGTCGCTCTGGCTCGTGCCTTCGCCGGAAACAGCCTCCGCGCCGTGCATTTCGAGATCGCCCAGCATCAGCTTGGGCGATTGCGTGTCAACTTTGGCCGGGGCCGAGTCCGACTGCTTCGCATTCGTATCGGCCGTCGGCGGAGTTGGCGCGACCTTCGACTGCGGCACCGAGAACTCGCCGCACTGATCGGCGGTGAGCGTGTTGTTGACGCTCACGTCGAAAAATGCGGAAGAGAAGTCGGTGTTGGCAAATCCGGTTTCGGGCAGTTCGACGGCGGCTAGCGCCACTCCGCCGGGCTGCACAAAGTTCATGGGCAGCGGGCTCGACATCAGCACTTCTTTCGTGGCGTCTCCGGTTTCAATCGCGTAGCGGCGAGGATAGACGAAAGAAATGCCATACGTTTTATCGGCGTAGGTCACGGTCGCCGGCCGCTTGTGAACAACCTTCTTGGGCGCAGGTTTTGCCGCCGGCAGCGGAGCGAGTGCGCTATTGCTTGCGACCATGGTTGCAACCGGAACGACGGGTGCGGGATTATTCGAACTTAAGGGTTGCGGTTTTTCGCTGGAACATCCAACGGCCAGCGAACACACAATCAATACAGCAGCGAAGACCAGAGGGCCGGCGTTGTTGCGAACGGTGCGTCCCCAGGATACGGATTGGCGAACTTCAGAGTTGCGAGTTTCGGAATTACGATTTGCTACGTTGATGCGGGTCACGGTGTCACCTCCTGCTGCTGAGCAGCGATCGGGTAAATGCAGGAAGGTGGCCGATGGCGCAGATGTTGATTTGGTGGGGGTTAATGGAAGGTATCGCGCCTTCGGTTGTGGCCGGGAAGACACGTCGTCGCCGCGGAGACACGCATGACCGAAAAGCATCGCGATTCATGGTTCCGGTGACGCGTTTTCGTGAGGAGATTACCAATAATGAAGCGGCTTGCTGGCGAGGAATAGCTCCGCCTTCCGCTTTTGGGAACCCAAACAAGCTCATTGACGATTTAAAAGGGGGCCACTGATGTCCCCACACCTATAATCGGCACTCAAGTTTTCTGGAGATTCGCTGTGCTCGTGTCGTTCTTCGCTCACATTTTTGTGCCTTTGATCGCATTATTGGCGGTGGCTGTCATTCAGTTTGATAAGAACACTCCGATCTCGGCCCAGGCGGCGGAAGGCGGAACAGATCTATGCATTTTGGCGATTGGAGCCACAGGAAGTATGTTTATCAATCCTAAACTGCACGAGAAGTTTGGGCCTGAGTGGATGGTTCTAATCAGTATTAGCATTGTCTTGGCAACGATGATCCTCGCGGGTGCTTCGATCCATGTAAACCGGTCGCACATGGGCAATCGGCAACGAGCTAATGTCAGTTGCTTTCTAGGCATCCTTGCGCTAGCGTTGATCTGTGGAATCGTGATGTGGGAGCAAGTTAAGTGGAAGCACTCAAAGTGATGGCGCTCATCGTGGGAATCAGCCTCGGGGTTGCGGCTCTGGGCACCTTTTTGCTGAGCCTGGTATTGGACCCTCTTGAGAACCTCCGTCTGCGCTGGGTTGCGAAAGAACGGGAAGCCGCTAAGCACAGCACCTCTTAATTTCGTATCGTCCGGCCATTCTTGATCGGGCGATTGACTTCCAAATTTTCCTACATCGGCTCGATCGGACAAGCGGCTGTGCCTCAACTTGTGCGTCAAGACAAAATTCTCCGAAGAGACTATCTTTGTCGGCGGCGATCAACTTCCATCTGGAGGTAGATTTACGTGTTGAATCGTAGGAGTTTTCTTAAAGTGGCTAGTACTGCTACGGCCCAGACGTTTCTTGGGACAAAAATTCACGCGCTGGCAGCGGCTCAAGCTGCGCCTGCCGCCTCAGTCGCCGCCAACGATCATATTCAAATCGCACTGATCGGGGCCGGCGGTCAGGGCCAGGGCGATACCAAGGTTGCGATGGAAGTCCCCGGCGTGAAACTCGTCGCCGTGGCGGACTGTTATGACGGCCGGCTCGATCACTGCAAAGAAATCTGGGGCGACGACATCTTCACGACCCGCGACTACAAAGAAATTCTGGCGCGCAAAGACATCGATGCCGTGATCATTGGCACGCCCGACCACTGGCATAAACAGGCTTCCGTCGATGCGATGAAGGCGGGCAAAGACGTCTATTGCGAGAAGCCGATGATCCATCTCTATGCCGATGGGCCGGAGATGATCGAAACCGCCCGCTCTACGAACCGCATCCTCCAGATCGGAAGCCAGCGCGTGAGCTCGGTCATTTATGCGAAGGCGAAAGAATTGCTTGCTGCCGGAACCATCGGAAAGCTCAACATGGTCACCGCGCGTTGGGATCGCAATTCGTCGATGGGTGCGTGGAACTATACCGTTCCTCTGGATGCTTCGCCCGAAACCTGCGACTGGCCGGGTTTTCTGGGAACCGCTCCGAAAATTCCCTTCAACTCCGAGCACTTCTTCCAGTGGCGCAAATGGAAAGCCTACGGCAGCGGCGTCGCCGGCGACCTCTTTGTGCATCTGTTCAGCGGAACGCACTTCATCACCGGAACCAACGGCCCCACACGCGCCATGGCTACCGGAGGATTGCGTTTCTGGAAAGATGGACGCGACGCTCCTGACGTGATGCTCGGTCTATTCGACTACCGCGAGGGATTCAACTTGAGTCTGCGCGTTAATTTCGTGGACGGAGGTGAAGAGAGCGAAGGCCTGATCTTCACCGGAGCGGAAGGCACGATGGAAATTGCCGGCAATTCGGTCAGCGTGAGCCGCACTCCACTTGAAAAGGAACCGGGCTACACCATCGATACTTTCACTAAGGCGATGCAAAAACAGATTCGTGCGAGCTATGAGCAGAAATATCCGCCGACCCACCCAGCGGGAGCGCCGGCAGCGGGATACGAAAAATATGTCGCGCCCGAGGCCTATAGCGATCGCTATGACCACTTCAAGAATTTCTTTGCCGCGGTTCGTTCGCGAAAGCCCGTCGTCGAAGATGCGGTATTCGGCTACCGTGCCGCGGGAGCCGCGCTGCTCAGCAATCTCAGTCTCGATCGTGGCGCCGTGGTGAAGTGGGATCCCGACGCGATGAAGCTGGGATGAAATAGAATCTTGCCGAAAAAAAGTGTTGCGGAGAATCGACTTGCTCACACGTATGAAATTCGTTGTTCCCATTGTCGTATCGACATTGTCATGCATTGGTGCTGCCACCGCACAGAATGCCCACAAGACCACTCCCGGCGATGGCCCGGGCGGCGTTCCACAGGCGACGTTTTTCGTTCACCGTCTGGGTACGGATCATGCCGAGGGCATCACCACGCTCGACATGAACGGCGACGGCCGTCCCGACATAGTGAGCGGCGCATATTGGTATGAAAATCCCGGTCCGGCCGGCGGCGAGTGGAAGCGCCATCAATACCGCACCGTCGGCCTTCTCAACGAATTCGTCTCCGACTGCGGCGAATGGACCTTCGATGTCAACCACGACGGCGCTCCCGACGTAGTAACCACAGGCTGGATGCTGAACGGGCTGTGGTGGTATGAAAATCCTAAAAAGCATGACTCAACGACGCAAGGCACGATGTGGGAAAAGCATTTCATCACCGACAGCTACGACACCGAAGGCGGCGCAACCGGCGACATCAACGGCGACGGTAAGCCCGATCTCGCACTCGCACACTACAACCACTCCGGAATTCTTTGGGTCGATTTCTCCGGCGCACAACCGAAGGTGCACCACGTCGGAGGAAAGGAGCAGGATGGACACGGCATCGGCATCGCCGACGTTGACGGCGACGGCAAGGCCGACATTCTCACCCCATACGGCTGGTTCAAGAATATCGACGCCGACAATGACAAGTGGGAGTGGCATGGAGACTGGCAACTCGGCGACGCCGGTTTTCCTATCATCGGTTACGACGTAAACAATGATGGCAAGACCGACATCATCTACGGCCAGGGACACAGTTACGGTCTCTACTGGCTCGAACAAAAGGGCGACGGAGCGAGCCGGACTTGGGTGAAGCACACGATCGACGAGTCTTTCTCGCAGAGTCACGCGCTCAAGCTGGTCGATATCGACGGCGATGGCGTTCCCGAATTGCTGACAGGCAAGCGCTACCGCGGCCACTCCGGCAACGACCCCGGGTCCTACGATCCTCTCGTGATTTATTACTACAAGATCGACCGCAAGACGGGCGAGTTCACCCGCTATCCCATTTCAGTTAACGGCACCGCCGGAGCGGGTACGCAATTCGTCGTCGAAGACCTGGACGGAGACGGCGACCTGGACATTGCGACCGCCGGGAAGACGGGCGTTCACTTCTTCGAAAATCTAAAGATAAATAATGTGCCGAAACAGACGCGTGAAAATGAACTGCTGCTCGACAAGAATTGGCCCTTCGAAGGCGAAGGCGTGACCGTAAAACAAGAAGATGGGCCGCCGAAGCAGTGACCTGTCGCTGCGCTACCTTTTCATCACACTCAGCGTGAGGCTCGAAGGATATTGCGCCGAGTGATGGACTTCGTTATGGGCGACGACAGCTTTTGATTCGTTGTAGTTTTCACCGCCCGTGTTCAGGTTCCGGTCGAAGCGGGGAAAATTACTGCTGCTGATCTCGATGCGCAACTCGTCTCCGGCGGCGAAGTAGTTGCTGGTTTGGGTCGGCTGGAACGTAACTTTGTAAACCTTGCCTTTTTCCATCCACACTGGCTTCGCGTAGCCTTCGCGGTAGCGGACCCGTTGAATATTTTCGTCGATGTTATACGCAGTGCCGTCGGGCAGCACTTCAATCAGCTTCACGGTAAAGTCCGTATCTTTCGCGTCGCTCGAGATGTAAAGCGTCAGGTCGATGGGGCCGCTGACTTCGATGCCTTCCTTGAGCGGACCGGTGCTGTAGACCAGCACGTCGTCGCGCATTTCCAGAGCACGCTGGTCGAGCGCTCCGGGCTTATACTCCGCGCCCAGACAACAGAAGCCGCCGCCGTGCGTAGGCACGAAATTCATGGGATCGTAAGTGAATTTGTCCGCATTATCCTTCCGCTCCGGCGCGGCGGCCAGAGCGCCATCTCCGTTGAGCGAATTGGCGTGCCCGCCGCTGGCCAAATAATAAGTCACTGGCTTCGCGCCCTCTGGCGGCCATGTGTCCGACGACTGCCACTTGTTGCTTCCCATCGTGTAGTAGCGGACCTTCGGTGTTTTGGCGAGGGCCGCACTGTCTTCTCCTTTGAGGAAGACATCAAACCAGCCGTAGGTAATCTCGTCATAGTTGAGGCGCGCGTCGCCCATGTCGCGGTCGCCGACCATGGTGTGTTCCGAAGCGCGCTTATAAGCGCAATGCGAAACCGGCGCAATGATGGCGTATTGCTGGTTGGCCACCGCGGCGCTGGCGGTTTTGCGGACGTAGTTGTATGCGGCAAGATTGGGAGCGACGCTGACGTCATACCACGTCATCAGCCACAGGCCGGGAAGATCGATGCGCATGCTGTCATTCCAAAGTCCGCCCTCATACCACGAAGGATCGTTAGGAGTGCGCGCAATCATGCCCGGCTTGCCCGATGGAGTCTTGTCGGCGTAAATGCCGTGAGGGCCGCCGACAGCGGCGAAGATGTCATTTTCCGGCAGGTGCTGTAACGCTTTCGACCAATCGACTTTCGGTGGGTGTGCATCGAGATCGTAAGACTTGGCTGCGGTCTCCAGCGCCTGTTGCGACATCCCCGGCGGAAACATGGGACGGCCGTCATTGACTTCAAGCCCGTAGTCGTAGAGCCACGTCCCGAAAAGCATCTGCACCGCGCCGCCGCGGAACCAGTTCCCCTGCTCGTAATACGGACCGACGCGGCCAACCCCGGCGCCGAAACTTTCTGGAATGAAAGTGGCGAGAGCTTTATTCCCGCGCGACGCCACCGCCAGTTGCCACTCCGCCGTCGAAGAACATCCAATCAGACCGACCTTGTCCGCGGACCATGCCAATCCGCCCATCCAATCGAGCGCATCGTCGGAATCGGTGAGAGGCACGCCCAGAATGTCGTAATCGCCTTCGGAAAAATACCGGCCGCGCTCGTTCATCTCAATGTAGGCGTAACCATGCTTCACCGCTTCCAACTCGGTGGTCATGTCGCGCGGCGCGCCCAGTGCCACATCCCAATAATTGAAGTTGTATGGCGTGCGCGAAAAAATGATGGGATATTTCTTCGACTCGTCCTTGGGCCGGTAGATATCGGCCTGCATGCGCTTGCCGTCGCGCATCGGCACCATGACTTTGCGCTCGATGATGGCGATGGATTCGAGTTCCTTTTCGGTGGCGTTGCGTTTTGCAACGGCAGCGGCGTCCTGCGGCCGGCCTTGCGCGTTTGCACTCGGGACAATGCCCGCAAAGATCGCACTGCACCAAACTGCAACGCACGCCAATTTCGCAACGCGGTTCATGATGGCCTCTTCCGTTATGGATTGTGGGTTTCGACCTGCGCGAAACACTATACCGCAATGGGAAGGACACGACTTCCATTCGCGCCGTAAGTCAAGTTGAGGCAGTGGTCCACTCTGATTTGTCATCCCGAGCGAGCGAGGGATCTAGGTTTCTACCTACGCTAAGGATGGTGCTGGGAGCAGCAAGAACCTGGATCCCTCACGGCGCAAAAAACGCTTGTTCGGCACGACAGCCTCCTAGCGCGCGTACTGATTCTTCTTCTTATCGTCGTGCCGCTCCAACCCCAACTGAATTAACCGATCGATCAACTCGGAATACGCCAATCCCGACGCCGCCCAGAGCTTGGGATACATGCTGATCGACGTAAAGCCGGGCATGGTGTTGATCTCGTTGAGATAAATCTTCCTCGTCTTCGCGTCCATCAGAAAATCCACGCGGGCCAGGCCGGAACCGTCGACCGCTTTGAAGGCTTGCACCGCCATGATCTGCACTTTCTTCGTTTCGGCCTTCGTGAGCTTCGCGGGAATGATCAGCTCCGACCCTTCATCCAAATACTTGGCGTTGTAATCGTAGAACTCCTTGACCGGAACAATTTCGCCAGGCACCGACGCCATCGCATCGTCGTTGCCGAGCACCGAGCATTCAATCTCGCGGGCCTTGTGCTTATTGCCGCCAACTCCTTGCTCAATTACGATCTTGCGGTCAAACTTCGCAGCTTCTTCTATAGCCGGGCCGAGTTTTTTGCGATCATGCGCTTTGCTGATTCCGACGGACGATCCGAGATTCGCCGGCTTCACAAAGACGGGATACTTCAATTTGCTCTCGACAAGCTTCGAAATTTTCTTCGGCTGCGCTTCCCACGCGCTGCGCAGAATCGTCACATGCTTCACGATCGGAATCCCCGCCGCAATGAATAAAGACTTCATTACATCTTTATCCATGCCGGCAGCGGAGCCAAGCACGCCCGCGCCAACGTACGCGATGTCGGCGAGTTCAAGCAGCCCCTGAATAGTTCCATCTTCGCCAAACGTCCCGTGCAGCACGGGAAATATCACGTCGACATTAATGGCGCGGTCGGCAGCCCGGCGCGTGAGCGCCTGATCCGTCTGAAAAGGCACGAGTCCGCTCTGCCGATGAACCGGTTCGGGAGGGACGACAACGGATTCTCCCCGCGCGAGCACGGCAGCGCCAGGAGTAGATTCCGGATCTCCTGCGCGAAGCGCAGAGAGTGTAGAGCGGACACTCCTGTCCGCTGCCTTTCTGTCCGCCGCCATTCTGTCCGCCGCTTTTCCCTGAAGCAACTTCTCCGCATGCTCCGCGGTCAGCCATCGCCCTTCCTTCGTGATGCCAATAGGCACGACCTCATATTTCTTCTTGTCGATAGCATTAAGAACAGAAGCAGCCGACAGCAGAGACACCTCATGCTCTCCACTGCGCCCGCCAAAGAGAATGCCCACTCGAAGCTTTTTCATGACTCTTCAGTGTGAAGGCGACAGGAGCGGGCGTCAATTGCGGGGATGGTACTTAGGTCACGTCTCGACGGATGGGTGTTAGACTTGGCGGCAATGGCTGAGCAAATGTCAAAAGCTATGTTGCCCTCGATGGAAATGGCGCGCGTGATTTTGTTTACCGGACAGATGGAGGAGATGAGCAAATTCTACGGCGAAGTGCTCGGCCTGAAGCAAGTATCGAGCGAGAAAGGCTGGCGCGAGTTTGCCGCGGGCGGCGCACGGATCGCGCTGCATTCCGGGCCTGCGTCGCCGGGGCGCAAGGGTCCGAAGATTGTCTTCTACGCCAAGGACGTGGCCGCCGTGCGCGAAACACTGGTGGCGCGGGGTGCACGATTTGGAAAGGTACGGCAGGGCGAAGTGCTTTGCCTGTGCGACGGCAAGGACCCGGACGGGAATCCGATCCAGTTGTCGGACCGCTGACATGGCACAGATGACGCCTGAGGTATCCAAGCTGCTGGAACAAGCGCTGTCGCTATCGGTGGAAGAACAAGAGGCGCTGGCCGACTCCTTGATCTCTAACTTGGGCGGCAATGTGGATGAAGACTTGCACGCCGCATGGGAGGCTGAGATAGGCAAACGCATTGGGGAATTGGATTCAGGCGATGCCAAGACCGCCTCATGGGGCGAGTTGCGAAGACGTAATTTGGCGAAGCTGAATCGTGCCAACTGAAGAACTGTTCTAAATGACCTCTCCCTTACAAACTCGGCCTGAGCTTTCCCACTCATCGAGATCGATGCTGTTGCGTCTGGGCTTTCCGGGCGCATAAATCGTAAAGAGTGTCTTGATGCACTGCCTTCACCGCAGATGGTGAAGGAATCGAAAAATTTGTGCCAGCCCTGTGGCGCATCTTCCAGATCGGGAGCCTCAGGATCGCTCTTAAGCCATTCGTCCAACTCTATTGCCATCGGTGCCAGAAACTGCCGCTGGTCCACTCGATCTCGCAAATGGTCGCGATAGGGGCGGCAGGGGACGTCTCTTGGCAGCCTGATCTTCACCGCCGCCATGAGTTAGCCGATGGCGTCTACTATCTGCCTGGAAATGCGTTTCGACTCTTCCGAGCCGGGGCGGGTCTTTTCGAGCCGGGTATAGAGGCTAGGAAGTGACTTGTTTTTCGACGCGGTTGCTTTGCGGGCTGGAGCCGGCGGGGCCGTGCTGGTTCGCCGCTGACTTTGTTTCGCGGTTGCCATATTCTGATGGTAGCAGAGGCGGTAGGGGCTTCAAAGCCAAGAATTATCGGAAAGAAATCTTTCACGATTGCGGCACGAAGTCGATACTGTCATCTGTGGCACAAATAAAATAAGGGAGTCGAAATCCTCATCCTGGCCGCAGAGCGCGGCTAGGATGGGAGCACCAAAAGCTCGACAATTTTCTTCAATCGCTATCTGCTCGTCCTTTCTTCATGTCTCTCTCATTACCTTCACAAGAGTGAAACGCTGCGCTACCCAAAAGCTGCGGACATCCTACAAAATCTTCTTCCCAAACGCCGACAGCGCCAACTCCACCGCCAGATCCGCCGTCCGGTTGTGCTCATCAATCACCGGATTGACTTCCACAATCTCGAAGCTCTGCATGCGGCCGTGGTCCGCGATGATTTCCATCGCCAGGTGGGCCTCGCGATAAGTCGCGCCGCCGCGCACAGGCGTGCCGACGCCGGGAGCGTCTTCGGGATCGATCCAATCCATATCGAGCGAGATGTGATAACCCGCGGTGCCGCGTCCGGCCATGCGCAGCGCTTCTTCCATGACGGTGCGCATGCCGCGCTCGTCGATGTCGCGCATAGTGAACACGCCGATTCCGGCGCGGCGCACGTTTTCTTTTTCAACGGCGTCGATGTCGCGCACGCCGACCAGCACGCAATTTTCAGCGCGGACTTTGGGAGAGAAGTCGAAAATATTCACCAGCTCCGCCGGGCCGATGCCAAGAATGGCGGCGAGCGGCATGCCATGCACATTGCCGCTGGGAGAAGTTTCCGGCGTGTTGATGTCGGTGTGAGCGTCAATCCAGATGAGACCGATGCGCTGGTTTTGCCGCCGATAAAATTCCGCGACTCCCGCAACGGTACCGGCGGCTACGGAATGGTCTCCGCCCAGCGTGAGAGGAATCTTCCCGGCTTCCAGCGTCTTGACGATGAGCTCCGCGTGCTTGGTGCAGGTCGCGGTGATCTCTTTTAGATATTTGGCGCGCGCGTCGCCTTCTTTTTTCTGCTCGGCAATGGCGACGGATACGTTGCCACCGTCCTCCACTTCATGCC
>JBAUXX010000057.1:0-36615 GCA_049584475.1 Candidatus Sulfotelmatobacter sp.
GTCGCGGTTCAGCCGGCATGCCGTAGTCGCTCACATCCGCAGTCTACCCACGCTGGCTAATTTCGCAATGACATTGTTGGATCGAGCGACGATTTCTTCACAGCTTCCTGTCCCCGCATTTGAACTCCCCGCATTTGAACTCCAGCCCGGACGGAACGGTGGTGTACGCAATTAACACTAACGCCTCCGACCCCACCATCCAGATTTTCGGATTTGATGTCCTCACGTCGAGTGTCGTGCCAGGAGGGGCTATCAACCTCCCTTCGAGTGGATCTCCCGTCTTTGTCGCCGAACGTTACTGACAGCAGCCCCCTGCGATCAAGGGACTCAGGTTTCTACAGTTCGGAGATTCGAACGCCGCGAAAGATTGCACGAAGGCGAATGCGCCATCCCCAACGCGGTTTTTCGAAGGCCGGGAATCTAGGCTGCCGAATCATTTAGGCGTTTGAACCTGTGGCATGCATTTCCACAGCCCCCCTGTGACATCTGACCTTGCCCCTCACCCACAATCTGTCCGATCATTGCCCAAGCAGAAGCAGCAAAATCCGCTCAGAGCAAATGTGCGGGTCCGGTCAATAAGTCAGCCCGTAACTCCTTTGTTGAGCGGATTTTAGCCTCTAAGTCCTTTGCATCACGGTTTTTGCGGGGAAATTCGTGCTAGTACGGTGATTGCGCACGCAGAGAGGGAGGGGGGTACCGTATTAAACCAGTAAACACCAGCCCATTATGGAACATCTGATCAACGCGCCCGCCCTTCCGTGCTACCCTGCATTTGCCCTCCGTCTAAATTTGTCCAGGCTTTGTTCGCCCATGGTACCCCTGCCCCAAGTCCGCATTGGCACGGCCGGATGGTCTTATAAAGACTGGGAAGGCATTTTCTATCCCTCCGGCCTGACGCGCCAGAAGCAGCATCCGCTGGAATATCTGGCGCGCTTCTTCGACACCACTGAAATCAACACTTCGTTCTACGGCCCGCTCCGGCCCGAACTCGCCAAGCTCTGGTGCCGCAAGGTCGCGGCAGTGAATCCGCGATTTTTGTTTACCGCGAAACTCTATCGCGCCTTCACCCACTCGCCGGGCGCAATGACCCAGCCGACTTCCGCGGCCACGATCCGTCCCACCGATGAAGACGAACTCCGCACCCGCGAAGGCCTTGACGCCATCGCCAACGAGGGGCTTCTCGGTGCGCTGCTCATTCAGTTTCCCGTGTCGTTCAAGAACACGCCGCTCAACCGGGACTATCTCGACCTGCTTCTGCGTCAGTTCATCGAATACCCGCGCGTGGTCGAAGTCCGCGACTCCAGTTGGGACAACGCTGAAACTCTCGCTGCGTTCTCCCAGAAAAATGTCGGCTTCTGCAACATCGATCAGCCGGTGATCGGCAAGTCGCTCGCGCCAACGGAGCACGTTACCGGCGCGATCGGCTACGTCCGCCTGCACGGCCGCAACTATGATCAGTGGTTCGATTCCGACAATCGCAACGACCGCTACAACTACCAGTACAGCGAAAAAGAACTCGAGGGTTGGAAACAGAAAATTCAGAACGTTGCCGAGAAGGCGCAGGCGACTTACGTCATCACCAACAATCATTTTGAAAGCAAAGCCGGAGTGAACGCGCTGGAACTGAAAGCGATGATCAGCGGCAAGCGAGTGCTGGCTCCGCCCACGCTGATCAAGAAATATCCGGAGATGAGAAAAATAGCCGATCCGTTGGAGGATGGGGAAGAAGACTATGGAGCACAAATGTCACTGCTTGGCTAGCAAGTTCCAGCATGCCGACCGGAAAGCGGAAGCCGGAAGCTGTGCTTACGCGCCCGCGGCCAAATGTTCGCTCATGCGCTGGCGATTATGACGCAAAGCGACGTTCATGAACACATTGCCCATGGCAGTCTCAAAGCAGAACATCAGCGCCTCGACATCTTCGCTGCTCTTGTCGCCTTCTTCCGAAGTCAGCAGCAACGGAGGATGAACGCGGAAACGAAAGCCCTGGTCGTTGAGCGCGGAGATGGCGTTGCCCACAACCTGGTTGGCCAGTTCAAAGACAGTTTCTTTGATCAACGAATCGGACTCGGGCAATTCCGCGCCGGCATAGTGGCTGGCTACGCGCAGGGCGGTTTGCGGATCGAGATCCAGAACGACCCGCCCTTCGATTTCGCCCGTCAAGGCGATCAGCCCGGCCACGCCTCGTCTTCGGTAGGCGTGCTCCTCCATCGAAAGCGTGCCCACTCTCGTAGAGCCGTTAAGGCCTTGCGACAACACGGCGTCAGCCGCGTTAATGAAAGGCTGAATCAGATCCATCTTCATGAAATTACGCTCCCGCGCCGGCAGCCTGAGCGACAACCCCATCTTCGCCGAGCACGTACTTGATGACCTCATACAGCACTTCCGGTTTCACCGGTTTCTGCACGAAATGCCGCGCTCCGCGCTGCAAAGCCGCGACGATGTTTTCCTGGTATCCGACCGACGAGACCATGACAATGCGCGCCTCAGGATGCGCCTGCACGATCTTCTCCGCCGCCTCGATGCCTTCCATCTGCGGCATGGTGATATCCATGAGCACAATGTCCGGCGTGGTGCGGTCGAATTCGGTGATGGCGGTGAGCCCATCTCCCGCTTCCGCCGCCACTTGGCCGCCGAAAGTTTCAATCATGCGGCCCAGGTTTTTGCGCGCAAAGACCGAATCGTCCACGATCAGATAGCGGACCGGTTGCCCGTCTTTGCTTCGTTTGACTGCTGCAAATTGCTCCATATCCAAAACCTCCATTTTTCAAGAAAATCAAAATCTTGCAATCATTTCTTTTTTCAGTTTTGCCGCACATCGCACACTAATTTCCCGCACGCATTGCTTCATTGCGCCCACACACCGCTTGCAGCGTATTTGCCATAGCATCCAACGCAACTACGCGCTGCGCGTAGCCGCGCTCAATCGCCGCCTTCGGCATTCCATACACGACGCAAGAATCTTCACTCTGAGCGATGGTGAGACCGCCCGCTTTTTTGACGGCGTTCAATCCTTCGGCGCCGTCGTCGCCCATACCTGTCATCAGGATGCCCACGACCTGAGTCGTAAATTCCTCAGCCACACTGCGCAGCAGCACATCTGCGCTGGGGCGATGTCCATTCACTTTCGCATCGTCTCCCAGGACGGCGACATCGCCCAAAGGCAGGCGCTTGGCGCGCAGATGGCGGCTTCCCGGACAAATAAGAACTCGACCCGCCTCGATCGCATCTCCAGATTGTGCTTCTTTCACGCGCAAGTGAGAGAGTTCGTCCAACCGCTTGGCAAACATTCCGGTGAAGCCCTCCGGCATGTGCTGCACCACGAGAATCGACGCGGGAAAATCGCCGGGGAGCTGCGCCAGCATGTATTCGAGAGCCTGCGGACCGCCGGTCGAAATTCCAATCGCTACAATCTTGGTCGGACCAGTACCCGCGGCCGATTTCTTTTCGATCTTCGCCCGCGTGCTGGAAAGAATTCTCGGCTTCAGTTTGCTCTCCGCCGCGGCTTTCACTTTGCTTATCAGTTCTCGCGCGGTTTCGGCCATGTGCGTGGTTGCGTCTTTGGGCTTGGTCACAAAGTCGAAGGCTCCGAGACCCAACGCCTTCAACGTGACTGACGCGCCTTCCACGCTATGCGAACTGAAAACGATGACTGGAACCGGGCGAGACCGCATGATTTCTTTCAGCGTGTCGATCCCGTTCATGCCGGGCATTTCCAAATCCAGGGTGACGACGTTGGGGCGCAACTCTTCGATTTTCTTCAGGCAGAAGGTTCCGTCCATTGCCGTGCCGACCACCTCGATTGAATCGTCGGTGGCCAGCATTTGTGGAATGAGCTTGCGCATCAGAGCGGAATCGTCGACCACCAGCACTCGGATCCGGGGGTTTTTCATACCAAACCTCCGGCTGCGCTCCAGGCGGGCAGGGCCCGGTCCGCGGCTGTCAGTAGTAACCCGGCATTTGCCGTTCCCGCCTGTTGCGGCCGTGAACGCGCGAAATGCTCGACGACTGCGGGCAGGTTGAGAATCAGGACCACGCGCCCGTCGCCTAGAATCGAAGCTCCCGACACCAGGTCGGTGCAGAATGTCTGGTCATCGAGGGCTTTGATGACCAACTCTTCTTCACCTTCAAGCCCATCGACAATCAATCCAAACTTTTTCTCACCGACGCTAATGACCAGCACAAAAATTTTGCGCGCTTTGCTGACACTCTGCGGTTCCCGCGGCCGGCCCAGCCGCAGCACCGGCAAAACCTGGTTGCGCAACTGCAAGACTTCGTAGTTGTCGACCTGGTGAACTTCGGCTTCGTCCGCGCGGGCGATTTCGACCACCGCATTCAGCGCAATGGCATACAGCCGTCCTTCCACCCAGAACATCAAGGCCTTGATGATGGCGAGTGTTAAGGGCAACTTCATCCGGAAGGTCGTTCCTTGTCCCGGATGCGTTTCCACGCTGACCGCCGCCTTCAACCGGTGGACGACGCTCTGCACTACATCCATGCCCACGCCGCGCCCGGAAACCGCGGTAACCTGATCGGCCGTACTGAAGCCCGGCTTGAAGATGAAGTCCAAGGCCTCGGCGTCGCTCAATCGCGCCACTTCTTCGGACCTGGCCAATCCAAGTTCGATCGCTTTTCTGCGAACGCGCGCCACGTCGATGCCGCGGCCATCGTCGCTTATTTCCACCACAACTTGATTGCCTTGATGATAAGAATTCAACCGCAACCGGCCTTGCAATGGTTTCCCTGCGGCGCGGCGTTCTTCCGGAGTTTCAATGCCGTGACTGATCGCGTTGCGCACCATATGCGTCAGAGGCTCGGCGATTGAATCCAGAATTCCTTTGTCCATATCGGTTTCCTGGCCGTTCAACACCAGTTCGACTTCGCGTCCGCACTGGCGCGCTACATCGCGAACCATGCGCGGAAAGCGGCGGAACAACTGTTCCACCGGAACCATGCGAATTTTCATCACCGAACGTTGCAGATCGTTGAGTACGCGAGCCTGAAAGGCCATCGCATCGGCGAACTTTCCCCGCAGAGTTTCCTTGGGATAGCGGGCAGACAATTCGCTCAACGCCTGCTGCAGCATCGATTTGCCGATGATTAGCTCGCCGACTAGGTTGAGCACATTGTCGATTCGCCCCGCTTCCACGCGCAGTATATTTTCCAGAGCAGGGGATGCATCTCCATTGGCGGATGGCGTTTCCGCGGCTGCTGGAACAGGAGTTTCCACTGGCGATGCGGCGGCGGGTTGCGCTTCTTGGCCAAAATCGGCGACCGAAGTATCGATCGCTTCCTGATGTTGCGGGGCTGGCTGAGCGGCCAGCAACAATTCCAGCGTGACTTCTTCTGCAATGGTCGGAACTTTGGCTTTGCCCGCGATCTTGTCGGCTGTTTCCCGGCTCGCCAGCGCGAATTCCACTTGCTTCGCGGCTGCTGGAGACTTGGCCTCCGGGCGCTGAGCGATCACCCGGCCAACGCTGGCCAGCGCGTTGCAAACAAGTTGCCGGCCTGCGATCGGCATGGCGCAGTGGGGATCGATCTTGACCAGGACGTGAAAGACCGAGAACCCATTGACCTGAGCCTGGGCCATCTCGCGCCGCTCCCTCTCCGTCCACTCTGTGCCGCTGTCCGGTTTGGATGACTTGGTTCTCTTTCGTCGCGACTTTTTCCCCGCTGGGGCTGCCGTTAAGTCGTCGATCTGTTTGCTCAACGCCGCAGCATTGGGCAACTTTCCCCCGCTGTGATAAGCCGCGATCATCTCGGCGAAAACGTCCGCCGCGGCAAACGCAATTTCCGCAATCGCCGTTTGCGTGGATGCTCCTTCGACCGACAGCGCGTCCTCGAACTGGTGCGCAAGCGCGCTTAGTTCGCGCAGACCGCAAGCCGCGGAATCACCCTTGAGCGTGTGAACGGTGCGCCGGATCGCGCGCACAATTTCTTCGTCGCCGGGAGTCTTCTCCAGCTTCAGCGCTTCATCGTTCAGCGCCTGCACCAGTTCCTGCGATGTCTCAAAGAACAGTTCTCGCAGTTCCATTCCCCGGTCGTCGGACGAATCCTTCACCCTCTCACCTCGATCCGCTGATATACCGTTCCACTGTCCCGATGCACCATCTGAAACATTTTCGTCATTCCCAGCAGGCTTTCGGCGTGGCCCACAAACAGGTAGCCGTTCGGATTCAGGCAGCGGTAGAACTTTTCAATGAGACGCTTCTGCTCGGCTTCGTCGAAATACATCATCACGTTGCGGCAGAAGATCACGTCGTTGCGCTGGGGCAGGTATTCGGTTTTCAGATTGTGAAAGTCGAAGTGCACCAGTTCTTTCAAGGTTTTTTTTATGGCGTAGCGCTCGCCTACTTTGTCGAAGTAGCGCAGGCGGAAGCCGTAGTCCACGGTCGCCATCTGGTTTTCGCCGTAACTGCCTTCCTGTCCTGCGCGTAAGACGGAGTAACTGATATCGCTGGCCAGAATCTCAATGCGCCATGGCGCCGGAACCAGAGGTTTGGGCAGAGGCAGATCGACAGGCAGGGGATTCCGCAGGTAGTAGTAGGACAATGCGTCGGTCGCCAGCATGGCGAGCGTGTACGGTTCCTGCCCGGTCGAGCAGCCCGCGCTCCAGACCCGGATTGAGTATTCGCGCCGCGCCTGCTTTTGCTTGAATAATTCCTCAAGAACGTGATTCTGAAACAAATCCAATTGCGCTTTGTGGCGAAAGAAACTGGTCTCATTGACCGTGAGATTCTCTACCAGCTTGGCCAGCTCTTCTTTGCCTTGCGGGCTGATCAGCAACCGGTAGTAGGAGTAAAACGAATCCGCGCGGCATTCTTTGAGCCGCCGCAGCAAACGATCCTGAAGAAAATGCGTGCGCCGCTCGTCGAAGTGCATGCCGCACTCCTGATAGACGAGGGCTTGCAGCAGCCGCAATTCGGCCTCCGTCAGCAAGGGAGCAGTCGCCGTTCCAGTTGTGCTCATGCTCGTTCCTGTTTTCCTATTACGCGCAAACGATCCTCGCTGGGGGTCAATCTCATGTTTGATCCCGTCCTAGTGGGAGAAAATACGTTAGCGAACTGCTGCGGCGCGGGCCTCATGCTTGGCCTCGGCATTTTCAGGCTTACCCTTGAGACTGCTGGGAGCCAGTAGCTTGCTCATATCAAGCAGCACTACCAGCCGGCCTTTTACTTTTCCCAGCCCGGTCACACAATTCAGTCCTCCACTTTCCTGAAACGCCGCGGGTGGCGGATCCACGTCTGCCGCGGGAATCTTCAAGACCTCGGAAGCCGAATCTACGATCAGCCCGGCAAGCTTTCCTCCGTGTTCCACGACGAGTATGCGGTTGTGTTTGCCCAGCGAAACCTGCTTTTCTCCAAAGCGTTTACGCAGATCCATGACGGAAACAATCTTGCCGCGCAAATTTATGACGCCCTCGAGATAGCTGGGAGCGTCGGGCACTGCCGTAATCTCCGGCACCCGCACGATTTCGTGCAGGGAAGTGATGGGTACGGCATAGGTCTCGCGACCCACCTGAAAGCCGACGACATGGAGTTCGCGGTTCAAGATTTTCCTCTGGGTGGGTTAGAAACGGGCTCCCGCTGCCGCCCGCTTGGCGGCTCGCGAACTGGGTTCCTCGAAGGCGCCGCGCGCGTGGGTGGCCTCTTCGAGCGCAAAGCGATCCAGAAATTCAAGCAGGCCACGGGACATCTTCGACATCTGTTCGGAAGAAGCTGCGAGCTCTGTGGAACCGGATGTGGATTGCTGCACCAGTTCGCGCATGCGTTCCATCGCCTTGACTACTGCCTGGGCTCCGGAAGCCTGCTCTTCGACGGCGGAGTTAATCTCGTGAGTGATTTCGTTCAACCGTGTGGTGGCGCGCGCGATCTGCGACGAGCCATGCGATTGTTCGTTGGTGGCCGCGCCGATCTCCTGCGCGAATTTGTAGACTTCGGTGACCACGCTGGAAATCTTGCGCAATGCCGAGTTCAGCGCTCCGCCCTGTTCCAGGCCTTCGTTCACGATGCTGGTGGAGCGGTTCATATTCTCTACGGCTTTGCGCGCTTCTTTTTGAATGCTCTGGATCAGTTCGGAAATTTCCTTGGTCGACTGCGCCGATTTTTCCGCCAGCTTGCGGACTTCATCGGCGACTACGGCAAATCCCAGGCCGTGCTCGCCGGCGCGTGCCGCTTCAATGGCGGCGTTCAGGGCAAGGAGGTTGGTCTGTTCCGCGAGATCGTCAATGACTTCGATGATGGCTCCAATATCGTCGGCGCGTTGTCCCAGCACGCCAATGATTTCGCCCGAGGAAGTGATGGTGACGTTGATTCGATTTAGCCCGTCGGTTGCTTTCTCCATGGTGGCGATGCCGCTGTGGACTTCTTCGCGCGAACGGTTGGAGATGTCGAGCAGGACTTTCGCGGTGTCTGCCACGCGCTGGATCGAAGCCACCATCTGATCGATGGAAGCGGAGGTCTCGCTTACGCTGGAGGCTTGCACTTGCGTGCTCTTCACCATGTTCTGCACGTTGACGCTCATCTCGTGCATGGTGCTGGTCACTTCATCGATAGCGGAAGAGGCTTGCAATCCGACTTTTGCCGAGTCGTCGGAGGCTCCGGCGACCTGGTTGGAAGCGCTGGCCACCTGCGATGAAGCATCGCGGACGCTCCGCACCAATCCGGCCAGTCCTTCCACCATGCGGGCGAAGGCATGACCCAGCGTGTCGTGCGAGGAACGAGGTTTCACTTCGACGGTTAAATCGCCGCCGGCGATCGATTCGGAAACCGACGCCATTTCTTTCAAATATGTGACCATCTTGGCGAAGCTGCGCGCCAGTTCGCCGATTTCATCGTCTCGTTTCAGATCGATGCTGTGTTCGAGATCTCCGGTATTGCCGATCTGTTTGGCGATTTTCATCAGGTCGGAGAGCGGCTCGGTGATGGACTTAGCGGTCCGGAAAGCGATCACGGTGCCCAGGGCCAAAGCGACGATGGTACTCAGAAGAGAAATGATGATAGTTGCGGTGGCCGCAGTCTCATCCGATTTCCGGCGCGCTTCGACCAGCTTGCGGTTTTCCCCATCGGCTACGTCCAAAGCATCGGTGGAATTCTTGACCCAGGAGGAAGCGTCTTTCTGCAAATAATAAATCTGCAACTCGGCGACTGTGGCATTGCCGGAGTCGACATCTTTGCGCTTGTCGATCAGAGGCTGCGCGAATTCCTTGCCCCATGACTGCTCCAACTGCTGCACCCGGGATAGTGCCGACTTTTCCTGCTCCGAATCGGCCAGATTTCTTCCCTGTTCGAGGCGGTCGCCGAGGATGCGCAACCCTTCATTCATGCGGTCCACTTCCCGCGTATCGCCGCTGAGAAGATAGTTGCTGAGGTAGAGGCGGTTCTGCATCATCTGGAAGCGCAGGGCGTTCGTGGTGTCCGCCAGTTCAAGCGAGGCCGCGGCGGCGGATTTGGCCGCATGCTCGCGCTGCACCGCGAACCAGTTCACGCCGAACAGCACCACGACCATGATGAGGATGATGCCGAAACTTCCGTACAACTTCTTGCCGATTGTCATGCCATTCCTCTCGCCCCGTCTGCGTGCCGTTGGGCTCAGTGGGACTCGAACTTGAAGTCGATCACTCCCGAACTTTCCGCTGCGGCGGGCTCAAAACGCCACTTCCTTGCGGCGTCGAGGGCCGCGCCAGCCAGCACCGGGTGTCCACCCACCACCCTTGCATCTTTGACCGTGCCGTTCGGCAACACTATGACTTCGACCTTGACCGTTCCAACAATGTTCATTTTCTTCGCCAGTTCGGGATAGACCGGCTGCACTTTGCTCCGGGCCCGGCGAACGAGTGTGTCATTCTGCGATTGTCCCTGGACCGCAATGGACACGGACATGATCAACAACATCGTCAATGCCAGCGCGGACATCACCGCCACAGCGGCTCGATGAAACAAGTCTCCCCCTCCTTAAATCGACAAACCCCGCGTTGAACTGTGCAAAGGCGGGGCCACTAGTCCGCACATGGGAAAACCAAAGTCACGTGCCGGATGTCCTTGCTTAAGAAGCGCTTAGAGAGATTCGAGAGTGAGCGGAGCGCGTTCCGGGAATTTGTTTCAAGATGTCATTCTCAATTTGAGCTACATTCTCATTTTCGCGTCGCGGGGATTGCTAGGAAGGCACCCCGCAATCCATTTTGCTTGACTCAAATTGAGATGGAAGTTAGTTTCCATTTAGATTCAATCACTTGTGAATCGTGAACCTGTTTCTCATACCGGTGAAGCGCTGAACATGCCAGGCAGCAAATCGCTGGTCTCCGCGAGCCTGGGCAGTACCGGCTCGGATGAGGCATTCCAGAAACTTTTGCTGCGAATCGCAGTTCAGGCCACAGAGAGTTCCAGCGCCGAGCGATTAATCGAATTGTTCTGCCGGACCACGCGGGAATTTTTCCGCATCACGGGGGTTTACTTCTGGCGCTGCCAGCCGGAGGGCGAGCTCATTGGAGAGCACGCCGACGGCAAGCTGGCGGCTCAATTTGTGGGATTGCGGCTGCGTCCGCATGACAGCGCGGTCACTGCCGAATCGGTGCGCCACCGGCGCACTATTTTCCTCAACGACGTTCGCTCCGCGACCTTTCCGGCGGCCGAGCAATTCGGAGCGCTCTCTCTGATGGCCGCGCCTTTGATCGTTTTTACGGAGGCGATCGGCGCCGTCACCTTTCTGCACGACAGCGACAAGAATTTTTTCAATGAAGATCTCGCCGCCAAAGCGACAATTCTAGCTGGCCAGTTGGGCAGTCTGCTCGAGGCGACCCGGCTGACGCAAGCCTCGCGCGATGAACAAAGAAAAGCCGAGATTCTAGCCGACGCAGCACAGGCTCTGCACGGAACTCCTGATGTTTCCGCTGTCATCGAGGCTCTCGCGGACCGTGTACGCCTCTTGCTGCGAAGCCGGCTGGTTTGCGTCCTGCTGCGCCGCGATGGTCCATTCGAATTACGTGCCGTTTCTGCCGAATCTGCCCAGCTTGCTAATTCCGCGCGAGCGCGTCACGACCGGCAAATGATTCGTTTTGCCGCCGATCTAGCGCAGCGCGCGGTCAGCGCGGGCGAGCCCATCACCTTATCGCTGAGGGCGGATTCTCATTCGCTGGGTAGTCTGGTTTCGGCCGGAATGATGATCGCCGCGCCCTTCCGTACCTCGATTACGCAAGGCGCGATCCTTATCTATCCCCGCCACGAGGGCATGTTTACAGCCGAAGAAAAAGCCTTGGTGGCCGCTCTGGCTGGTTTCGGCGCGGTTGCCGTTGCCCATGCCGAGTTGTATGCCACGGCCCAGGCACAGGCGCACGAATTGCATCAGTTGCTGGAAATTTCTTCCGAGCTCAGCTCCTGCGGCGACCTTGAGCACTTTCTTCAGGCATTTGTGGTGCGCGCCGCCGATTTTCTCGGTTTCGGGCGCTGTTTCATCGCGCTCCATGAAGAAGGAGTTTTCCGCATTCGTTACGCGGTGGAAAAAGGAGCTGCGCGGAGCGTAGATAAAATCTTTCCCGAAGGCGTGGCTACACGTGCCTTGCGCGCCCGAGAGATTTTCTCCACGGACGACGCGAGCAAAACCGCCGGCGTGAATTTGGAGGTCGTGGTTAAGTATCACGTCGAGCAGTTCCTCGCTGTTCCTTTGATGGACGCGGACGGAAACCTGCTGGGCATGTTCGGGTTGCTCGACCGTTTCGAGAGCAAGGGCATTTCGGCGGAGGACACGCGCCGGGCCCGTGCGCTCTCCAACCAGGCCGCGGTGGCTTTGCAGGTGGCGCGCAATTTACACCTTTCCGAACAGCACCGGCGCCGCGCGGAAGCCATGATTCAATTGGCTTCCGAAAGCGGGGGCATTCTTTCGGTCTCCGATTTCTCGGCTCGCTTCCTGCGGCGGGCCTGCGAACTCGCAGGCTTCCGTGCGGGTGCGCTCGCTCTGCTTGAGGACGGATCTTTGCGCGTGGCTGCCTTGCATCCACCGCTCGAACCCTTGCCTGAGCCCGCAGCAGCTTCGACGGGAAATGGAGAATTCCATGCAGCAGATTCCGGGCATGCCGCGCTTGAAACTCAAGCCGCAGCTTTAGCGGAAGGCGACCGGTCCGTTCAGGAGATCGACCGGATACTTTCTGCCGCACTGAATGATTTCACGGTTCAGCATTCCGAAGCCGTGCTGTTTGGCGCCGCCGAAAGTCTGCTGGGTCCGGCCGCCGCGGCTGCACTGGGATGGAGCGATTGCACCGTCGTCAGGCTGCCCGGATCGGGCAAAGATTTCGCCGGCCTGCTATGTCTTTCCGGCCGCACGAACGCGCCGAATCGCGAAGATCGCATGTTCCTCGAAGCCCTGGCCGCACACGCATCCACCGCGCTGCACAACCTGCGGCTGTCCTCGCGCACGGAACTGGCGAATCGCCACTGGCTCGAGATTTTCGACGCCATCGCCGATTTCGTCGTGGTCCACGATCAGTCGGATAAGGTTCTCCGTGTCAACCGGGCGTTCGCGGCGATGATCGGAGTTTCTCCCGCCGAACTGACGGGCATGAACATGCGTTCGCTGCTGGCGGTTACGGGCGACGGCGCGTCTTATTCCTGCCCCTTCTGCCGCTCCATGTCGGACGATACGGACGAATTCGTGCATCCCTTGCTGGATCGCACGTATCTGGTTTCTACCTCCCGCCTGCAAGGCGCTTCCAGCGATGGAGTGGAAACCATCCACGTGCTCAAGGACATCAGCGACCGCCGCGAAGCCGAGCGCCGCTACCGGGAGTTGTTCGACAACATCCAGGAAGGCCTCTTCTTCAGTACTCCAGCCGGGCGGTTTATCGAAGTGAATGAAGCACTCGTGAACATGCTCGGCTATGCCAGCCGCGAAGAACTCCTTCAGATCGACATCGCCACACAGCTTTACTTTTCTCCGGATCAGCGCTTGCAACATGCCGAGGCCATGAAGGAGTTGGGTCATCTGCGGAACTATGAAGCGACGTTGCGCCGCAAGAATGGTTCTCCCATTCACGTGCTCATCAACGCTTTCGGGCTTTATTCCAATTCCGGCGAGCTGGTGCAGATTCGCGGCCTCATGCTCGACGTCACCGGCCTTCGCACCTATCAATCGGAACTGCACCGCGAGCGCGACTTCTCCGAAAAGATTCTCAACAACACGCAAAGCATGATCCTGGTGGCCGATACAGCCGGCCTGATCAGCTACGCCAATCGGCGGTGGAGTGATGCCGGTTTTCAGTTGCGCGATCTCCTTGGGCGGCCGCTTCTGGAACTGGCCGCTCCCGGCTTCGTGCGCGCCATGGCCGAAGGCGTTCAGAACACTTTGAACGGGCAGCAGGTGGACAATCTGGAATTACAGGTGTTGCGTGGCGGCGGCGTGGTGGGACAGTTTTCGGCCAATCTCAGCCCCATGCGCGACGAGCAGGGAACGGTTACCAGCATCGTCGTGGTTTTAACTGACATCACTGACTCCGCTTTGCTGCGGGATAAGTTGATTCACGCCGAAAAAATGGCTGCAGTCGGACAACTGGTCTCGGGTGTCGCGCACGAGGTAAACAATCCACTGACGGCGATTCTCGGCTTCGCCGACTTGCTCATGGAAAACACTGAGCTGCCGGAGAATGCGCGTAAGGATTTGCGCGTAATTTTGCAGGAGGCTCAGCGGACCAAGCAGATCGTGCAGAATCTGCTCAGCTTCGCCCGGCAAATGCCGCCGCAGCGCAATCCTCTCGATCTCAATCTCATCCTGCGGCGCACGACTCAACTACGTTCGTACGACTTCAACAGCCATGGCGTCGAAGTCATCGAGCACCTCGACGAGGGCTTGCCTGACGTCATCGGCGATGCGCAGCAACTGCAGCAGGTATTTCTCAACATCCTCAACAACGCCTACGATGCGGTCCACGAAATCGGCCGTCCCGCCCGCATCGAGATCATGACGTTCAAGTCCGGTGGCGCCGTGGAAGTGTCGTTCCGCGATAACGGGGAGGGCATCACTCATCCCGATCGCATCTTCGATCCATTTTTTACTACCAAGGAAGTCGGCAAAGGAACCGGGCTCGGTCTGAGCATCTGCTACGGCATCGTGAAGGAGCACGGTGGCGACATCCATTGCCACAACAACACTGACGGGCAAGGAGCGACATTTATCGTGCGCCTGCCCGCCGCGGAGCACACCTCGTCCCTCGGTGTGGCCGCAGGAGTGATCCCAACATGAACCTCTCAGCTTTCAAACCCGCTCCCATGCCCGTGTTGCTGATCGAAGACGAGCCCGCCGTCATGGCATACGTGCAAGCTGCTCTCGAACGCAGCGGCTACCCAGTTGTCTGTTGCGAATCCGGAGTCGACGCCCTGCGTCTGCTGGTGGGCGGCGAGTTCCTCGGCATTGTCTCCGATATGCGGACTCCCGGCGGAGTCGACGGCGCGCAAGTCCACGCATGGATCTCCCGCCACCGTCCGGATTTGGTTTCTAAAATCGTTTTCATTACCGGCGATATCGCCAACGAAGAAACGGTCGCCACGCTTCGTGAAACCGGCGCTCCCTGTGTCGAGAAACCGTTTCGCGTCCAACAATTCATCGACATCGTTTCCAAGACCATAGGGAAAGCCCAGTGAATAACGTAACTCATGAAGACTTGCGCATCCGCCTGCTGATCGTCGACGACGAGCAGAGCATCCGAAAACTTTGTGCAACCGTCGGCGAAGCCCTCGGTTTTACCTGCATGGAAGCCGAAAGCGGCGACTCCGCACTGGCTCTGCTGGAAGAGCAGCCGGCGCACATGGTGCTTTCCGACATGGTGATGCCGAACATGTCGGGCCTGGAATTTCTGGAGAAAGTAAAGAAGCTCTTGCCCCGCAGCGAAGTTGCATTGATGACCGGCCATGGTTCCATCGAAACCGCTGTGCAGGCCATGAAGCTCGGCGCGTATGACTACATCACCAAACCATTCTCACCGCTCGAGGAGTTACGCTTGTTTCTGCGCCGTATGGCGGAAAAAGTCCGGTTGGTGGAAGAGAATGAATTTCTACGCCAGCGCATGGACTCGGAAACCGCAGTCCACGGCATCGTTGGATCGTCGGCCAAAATTCAGGAAGTGCTGCGGATGGTCTCGCGGCTCAAAGACACGCGCACTCCAGTGCTGATCTTCGGCGAAAGCGGTACCGGCAAAGAGTTGGTGGCGCGCGCCATGCACTATCGCGGAGCTTTCTCCGGACGTCCTTTCGTCGCGGTCGACTGCGGCTCGCTCGTCCCCACTCTGATCGAAAGCGAATTGTTTGGCTACGAACGCGGCGCATTTACGGGAGCGTTGAAGTCCAAGCAGGGACTATTCCAATCCGCCAACGGCGGAACCGTTTTCCTCGATGAAATTGGCGAATTGCCGCTGGAATTGCAGGCCAAACTCCTGCGCGTCCTGCAGGAAAAAGAAGTTCGTCCGGTAGGCAGCAATCAGCGTGTGAAAGTGGATGTGCGCATCATGGCCGCTACCAACCGCGATCTGGAAGCCGCCTACAAAATCGGAGCCTTCCGCAAAGATCTCTACTTCCGCCTGAACGTCGTAACGGTTCACGTCCCCGGATTGCGCGAGCGCCGCAGCGATATTCCCATGCTGGTGCAATGGTTCCTCGAACGTTACGCTCCGGGAACGGATCTGCGTGTCTCGAACGCGGCGATGAAAGCCTTGATCCAATACGACTGGCCGGGCAATGTGCGCGAACTGGAAAATTGCGTGGAACGCGCCGTCGCCCTCGGCGACGGACAAGTCATCGACCTCGGTGACCTTCCCTCGTCAATTGCCGATGCTTCCGCGACACAAAACTCCGGTCCGGTGCTGGCACCGGCGAACGGCTCGGCCATGGAAGAAGAAGTCGGCGTTGCCAGCCGCGGAACTGCGCCTTCTTCGACCGATCTTGAAGACATCGAGCGGGCCACGATCCAGCGCGTCTTTCAGCAGGTCAACGGAGACAAGGCCTTGGCGGGCCGCATGCTCGGCATCAGCCGCGCCACGCTTTACCGAAAGCTGAAACGTTACAACATCAGCGGCGGATCGGCGGCGGGAGCGTCAAGCCACGCATTGCAGTGAGAGGCCAACTCCCAACAACCGCCCGCCCGAAACCTCGGTCTCTGTGGCAATGATTCTCCTTTTCTGCCGAGAAACAATCCGTCGCGACTGAGACAAGCGTCTCAGCCTGAGACTGGATATGGGTGGTTCTCTCATCCTCAGCCCTTCGTTTCAGCTCTAACCCACTGAAAAGACAGCCACCTCAGTGCTAGTCCTTCCGTGTAATGCGGTGGCGTGCCAAATGCTCCTATGCCTGCCATAACTGCGGACTTGGGGCTCTCCAAAGGTCTTTCTAACCGGGAAGAGGGAGAGCCAACACCGCGCTGTCGTTCGCAGTCATGAGTATTGGTCGTTATCTGAATTCTGCTTTTCTGGATGAAGATCGCCGCGAGGCCAGCCGCTACCTCTGGTCTCAACGCTGAAAAGGAACTCTGATTCGGTTGGCGCCGCACGCCGCAGCCACGGGACGAGCAAGGCAGGCCAGCAGTACTGTGGCCGAGCTGGCCCGGTTTTTTCCGGAAGCCGTTCCCGTTCGCATTCCCGTACAAGTGGCCCATGCCGATAGTGCTGTCAAGTTGCCGGCGCAAAGTTTCGGCGAAGACACGGTGATCGAATTTGGCACGCCGCACGAAATTCTATTCGCCTGTACCACTCCGCTGGAATTTGCCGATGTGCTGCGTTTGCGCAATTCCGATGGATCGCTGGACGTTGAAGCTTCCGTAGTCGCGGTGCAATACCATCCTGGAAAAGCAGTTGTTGCCGCACGTTTTATGAGAGATGTACCCAACTGGATCGTGAAATCATGACCCCTTCGCCGCAGCCGCAAGACCTGGCCACGCAGTGGAAGCTGGCCTGCCGCCTGTATCCCGTCTACTTCGAAATCGCTCGCGAATTCGTCGTCGACATTCAACCGTGTCCCGCGCTCGCCGCGGCCGGTGAAATGCCGGAAGAGGAAGCGGCCAAGGCTGCCGTGCAGTGGATCGCCGAGCTCGACCAGCGCATTCAGGCGCATCAGTTCCGTCAATTCCTTCAGACCAGTTCCATGGTCCCGCATGAAGGTTTGGTGGACCTGCTGCAGTACTTTCTTGCGCAACCCACTAAGGATGCCGGCGTCCGCGACAAGGTAGATTTCCTTCTCGTCCAATATTTCAGCCAGGCTGCGCCTTCGCAACTGGATGATGAAGTGGACTTGAGCTATGTCGTCAGGGCTCTCGATCAGGTGCTTGGCCCGGTGGACTTAAAGACTCCGGTCTGGCTCAATGCTCTGGACCGGGTACTCGAATCCGCGCGCCGTTGCCGCTCGCTCGACGAACTGCTGCACAGCGGCGTTCTCGAACAAGGGCGCAAGGCCAAAGCGCAGGCGGGCGATCTCTTCTTCTTGCCCATTGCGCTGGCCGCATTTACCCGCTACGGCTACCTTATGCGGCGCGTCTTCTTCCGCCTGATGCACGGCGATCTCAATGTCATTCTCGACGGACTGGACGAACTGGACGAAAAAGGCGTCGAGACCATCGATTGCCGGCGTGCCCAGTTCTCCGAGCAAGAGCCTGTTTTGCGTCTGCGCATGATCTGTCAGTCGTGGAAGGTCTTGTTCCAGGCGGAGTACTCCTCCGGGCAGCCTCTTCGCATGCTCGTGGATCTGCGTGCGTCCGTGGAACATGCGCTGGGACGCAGCAATGCTGCCACTAAAGCAGATGGTCCGGATGCAACCAAGGGTGTGCCGTCGAAGTCGGCGGGAGAAGCGAAAGCGGCTGCCGCCGGCGCAGGCGCCGGCTCTGAGAACGCTCCGAACAAATTCGGCAGCACGACCACGAAAGATTCGCGGCCAAAGCCAGCCCCAATGGATGCTCCGGAATTCGAAATAACGGCGGCTCCGGCGTGGGACCCGGACGACGCTGCACCACCGAAAAAGAAAAAATAGAGACCGGGAAATATTTTTTGGACCGACCGGCGCCTTCACACTGCCGACATACATAACAAACAAGAACGGCGTCAGCGCTGCGGTTGCGAATGCATAACAGCCGGAACCGCAAAGTAAACAATAACTAACGTGGACCAGCCAACTGTACTGATCATCTCCGACGATGTGGATTTCTCCCGGCGCATCACCGCGCGCTGGCAGATGGAACGCGTCGTCCCGGCATTCACTCTGGTCAGCGGCGATCTCTGGCCCCGTTTTTCCGCGGACACCTTCGATGTCGCCATCGTCGGCGAATTGCGCCGCGAACTTCTTTCTGTGGTGCTGGAGCCTCTGCACTCCACCGGCCAGCCCGTGTTCTTCACCTGTTTGGATCCCAAAACTTCGCACCTGGTTCGCGAGCGCTGGCCCCGGGTCACTGTTCTGCGCCGCGATGAAAGCTGGATCGAAGTTCTGGTCATGGCTGCGAACGAAGCTGGCCATCGTTCCCGTGCCGAAGCCCGCGTCCGGGCCGCCCAGCTAACCTGCGCCGCCCTCGAACGCCAAGCCACTCTGGGCCGCTACATGCTCGAAATGCGCCATAACCTGAATAACGCTTTAACCACGGTCTTAGGCAACTCGGATCTATTGCTGTTTGAACCGGGAACGCTTTCCGCACCGGTACGAGCGCAGATTGAGACCATTCGCAACATGACGCTGCGCATCAACGAAATTTTGCAGCGTTTTTCTTCGCTCGAAAAAGAGCTCAATGTTGCTGCCTTGCAGGCAGGGAAGGACTCTAACCGGCCTTACGCGGCAGCAGCCGGCGACTAGTTGAGCGAATATAAAGAGTTGTAGAAGAGTCGATGAACAGCGGGAGACAAAACTCATAGTTTCAAACGCGTCCTCCCCCGAGACCATCGAGCGCGAGAATTCCGGGGGGGAGAGTTCATGCACAAGTTTATGGCGAGAGGCACAATTGTCGAGCGGGAACTGTCCGAGATGCGCCTGCTCGTGGAGCGCCACACCGGCACGTTGCTCGACTGTCCAAATAGCGTTTTCGCGAAACACGTAACTGGATATCTGGAAAGCCAGGAACTCGACTCCGCCGTCCCCTTACTCGATCTTCTGCGTTCTTCCGAGCAAAATCCAACGATCATCCCACAATTTGTGCAGGGACTTCTCGACACCACGACGGGATTCTTCCGCCATCCGGGCGCCATGAACGCGCTCACTCGTCAGGTGCTGCCGCAGCTGTATTCCAGGAAGTCGGCCGAAGGCGGCCGGGTTCGGATCTGGAGTGCCGGTTGTGCCACCGGCGAGGAACCCTATTCAATCGCCATGTCCGTTTGCAATGCGTCTTCGACTGCCCTTGCATCTGGAGGCAATGGAACTTTTGCAACCGGCTCGAGAGAAAAAAGCTTGAAAGAAAAGGACACGAAAGAACGACCCGGTCTGATTCGGAGCGGCGCAGCGGCCGACGTTATGCCGTCGCCGAACGCGACCGGCGCCAGGGATTGGGCTGTCCAAATCATCGGCAGCGATCTGTTGCCCTCGTCGATCCGAACCGCCGAGCGTGGTATTTATCCGCAATCGGCGCTGGACGGGCTTCCGCCCGCCATTATTCGCGCCTGCTTTTCAAAAGTTGGAACTGCCAGCCGCATCCGGGAATCGGAAAATCCCAGCCCATGCAACCTCACGGGGAATCCCGCGAGCAGCAACTCGCCTGAGTATTCCGAAGAACTTAACAGCCAGTTACTGACCGCTTCTGATCAGGGTCCTGTTCTTAGCCCGCCAGCTGCGAACCTTCAGGTCAAAGCGCGCCTGCGCAGCATGGTCACTTTTAACGTGATGAATTTAGTGCGTCCGGTCTACATCGGACGCTTCGATTGCATTTTCTGTATGGATGTTCTGCCTTCGCTTTCGCGGGCGCAACGCACTGCTCTGATTGAGCGCCTCCACCTATATCTCGAACCGGGCGGCTATCTTTTCCTGAGCCAAACGGAAAAGCTGAGCGCTCCCAACCTTAACTTTCGCTCGGAAACCTTCGATGGCTATACCTTCCATCGCAAACCTCTGGCCGCCAGCGCCGCCTACGGACGTTGATTCCAGCGCGGAACTCGCCCGCTCTCCCGCTCAAAACATTTTCAACTCCCGCGCAATTTGCCGCACGGTTGCATATTCCTGGTCATTGGCCACTACAAAATGCCGGCCGCGTAATACCTTTAATATGGCATCGTCGCCGCCTTCTCTTAACGCCAAAAGAGCGCGCGAGAACCTTTCCCGCTCCGCCTCAGGTACATCTTTGCGCGCTACATACACGTAGTCAACAAAAGGGCGCGAGGTATAAAAAGCCCGGACCTTCTTCTTATCTATTTTGCCGCTCTGAATCATCGAGTTATAAACCGTTTCGTCCAGGACTCCGGCATCCACCACGCCGGCCTGCACCATTGCGGCGGTTGCCGGATGGCTTCCGCTGTAGCGAACTTGGAGATCTCTCTCGGGATCAACTCCGGCTTCCTTCAGTTCGCGATACGGCATCAGATGTGCGCTGGCCGAGGCGATGTCGCCGAACGCGAACTGTTTGCCTTTCAGGTCGCCAAGGGAATTAATGGACGAGCCGGAGCCGGTGATGAACACCGAATGGAATCGTAAGTCAGCGACACGCTGAACGAGCGGAACTACTCCTAGCTTCGCCCGCGCGCGCACATACATCAGTGCACCAAGACAGGCAAAGTCGTACGATCCATCCGCCAGGCCGATTACAGTCTCGCTATAGATGTCGGGGGCGACAAGATTCACTTGTCGTCCCATGGCCTTGCTGAGATAGTCCCGCAGCGGGGCTCTCTCTTGCTGGCTCAACCCATCCGGGATCAGACCGACCGTGATCGGATCTGCTTCCGCGCCCTGGAGCGATGCTCCGGCCAGAATAAGAACGAGGACAGGCAACGCGGCGCGAGCCCGGAAACGCATAGACAACCCCTTGCCGCAAGGATTCGATTGAGCCGATCATAGCTTGGTTGTGGACGGTTCATCGGCGAACGAAGAAGTTTTATGCAGTTCACGAATTCAATTAGGGACGATTCCCGAAATACGGCGTCATCTCGATACCCGGCGCACTTCAGCCGAGTGAGGGATCTTGCGTGCAGCGAATCGGCTGTTAGACTCTTCTGATCATTACACTAGTCTTATACCGGATTTCCTGCACGCCCGAATCGAGTCTTCATCCAAGGAAGCTAGCGGTAAGCCTGTGACCTTGGCCAGATCGAGATAAGCCCCATCGTATGTGGTTAATCCGTGTTCGTTTACTCAGTTTTGTCGATTAGACGGATATGAAAACGATCCCTGTTACCACGGCTCGAAAGCGCTTCGGCGCGCTTCTCGATGCAGTCCAACACGAACCGGTGCTTATTCGTCGCAAGAACCGGGATGCGTCTGTAGTCATATCCGCAGAGGAGTACGGGCGGATACACGGCCTTAAAAGAGCAAACCCAAAGCGGGCGCAACTCGATCCATCGACCGACGACCCGTGGAAGCCCCGCTAAACTGCAAGGTCGATGTGATCATCTGGCAATTCAGATTTGCTGGAGATGCATCCGTGGCGGGGAATTGGGATTCTGTCGCCGTCGGATATGGTTGACGATTAATCATTGACTGAACCCGGCTGCGGGAGATAATAACGTGTAGGATTAGATGCATGTCCACAGACCGGAACGTTCGATTGCCGTCGGAGATATGGTCGCGTATGAGCGAAGCGGCCCATGCTGAAGGAAAGTCGGTGGACGCTCTTCTCGAAGAAGCGGCGCTTCACCTGCTCCAGGTTCGGGACCTGCGCTCCTTTGTATCCCAGAACCGAGAACTGGCGCAGCAAAAGGGCCTTACGGAGGCCGATATTCCGCGGCTCATTGCCGAGACTCGCGCAGAGCCCTCCAGGCGATAAGTGCCGTCCCGCATCACTCCGGACAGCAATATTCTCTTCTCTGCATTGGTCTTTGGAGGAAACCCTCTCCGCCTGATTGAAATGGCTTTGGGTGGCGAGGTTCTCCTCTTCATCTCCGAGGCAATCTTGCACGAGACTTTGCGCGTATTGCGCGAAAAGTTTGATTTTCCAGAAGAACGCGCGGCGCGGGCGGAAGAGTATATAAGCGAGGCTACCACGCTGGTGCAACCATCCAACAAGATCGACGCCATCAAAGAAGATCCAGACGACAACAAGATTCTGGAATGCGCAGAAGCGGCAGGCTGCGAATATATTGTTACGGGCGATCTCGATTTGCTACGGTTGGGCGAGTACGGAGAGATTCGGATTGTGACCGTGCGGGCGTTCCTTGATCAGCGAACGAAGTGAGCAAATCCCGCACCAGACAGCGAGGCGTGGCAATTCGCCACCCAACTACCTGATGCGCCACTCTTCGCGAAGACGCCCGGCAATTTCATTGCTTGGCGTGTTTCGAGATTGATCGATGGCAATTCCGAGGTCAAAGCCAGGCAATAAAGTGTCACTCCCAAGCATGACATAGCCAGCGATGTTCCAGCCAGCTCCCTGAAAGGCCTCAAGATAAGCGACCGCGCTAGGACGCTCGACGGCGCGTTCGCGAAGGCGACGATCACGTGCTCAACAGGAACTTCACTGACCCTTTCAATGAATTCGTGCGGGGAGTCATAAACATCCCCCTCCTGCAACCCGCGCGAATGAACGTACGTGTCAGCAGGCCCGTGCTCCATATATCGAAGACTCCACCTTTCCTGGGTGCTACCTGCTCCGGTAAGCGCGCGAATAGTCGAGGTTTTGCGCGTGTTGGCCCGGCCGATCACCGCATAAACACGTACCATTGCCATCTTCTCCCCTCACGCTAGTGGTTCAATATCTCACACTTACCTGACCCGCAGAGCACCGTGCGATGAATGGACCCATTCATCTCGGTGAAACCCCACTTCACCGCCCAGCCACTCTCGTTGCAGAAAAATCGTAGTGCCAATCAAAATCAGCCACGTACGGAGCGATCTGGCCCTCCGTCCATTCCTGGGTGATTCCGATCGCCTGATCCTCGGTCGTCGTGCAAGCGCCGCGTTCGACCGCAGTACGTTCCGTTTTCGCATCGCCCACATCACGAAAACAACGACAACAATGAACGGCAACAGGATGAATAGACCAGATAGCCTGGCCCTCGCCTCGTTCGACATGCCCTTTCCATCTCGACCCTGGAGCACATAACCGAGGATCAGGCCCAGTCGGCGAGCCATCCGAACGAGAGCTCCCTCATCCTCAACTCCAATCGACATGCCGTTTCCTGTTGAATCCCGGAGTATATGACCGAAGATGCAGCCGATCAAGGGCAGTCCGGCACACTATGCGAACAAGAATTCTTTCGTCCTCAACTCCTTAATCGTATCCCTCAACTTCGCCGCCTTCTCAAACTCAAACTTCTTCGCCGCCTCGCGCATATCGCTTTCCAGTTTCTCGATATAGGCATTCACATCCTGCTGTGAGGTAAACTCGGGCATGCCTTCGCTCTCGCCCGCGGTCAAGTCGGCATAATCAGCCGCGACAATTCCCGCCAGCGTCATATCCAGCGGACGTACAATCGACTCCGGTGTAATCCCGTTCTCCTCGTTATAGGCCGTCTGAATTGCGCGGCGGCGCAATGTTTCATCCATGGCGCGCTTCATCGAATCCGTCATCCGGTCGGCATACAGAATCGCACGTCCGTTCAAATGCCGCGCGCAGCGGCCAATCGTTTGAATTAGCGATCCCGCCGAGCGCAGGAATCCTTCTTTATCGGCATCCAGAACGGCAACCAGAGACACTTCCGGCAAATCCAGACCTTCGCGCAGAAGATTGATACCGATCAATACATCGAACTCGCCCTTGCGCAGATCGCGCAGAATCTTTACGCGCTCCAACGTCTCAATCTCCGAATGCATGTAGCGGCACTTAACGCCAACTTCGGCGTAATACTCGGCCAAATCTTCCGACATTCGCTTGGTCAAAGTCGTCACCAGCACGCGCTCGCCCTTCGCCACGCGCGCCCGAATCTCGTGCAGCAGATCGTCTATCTGACCCTTTACCGGACGCACCTCAACTTCCGGATCAATCAACCCGGTCGGCCGGATAATCTGTTCGACAACCACGCCCGCAGACTTGGTTAGCTCGTACGGCCCCGGCGTCGCCGAAACATAAACCAGTTGATTGGTGCGATGCTCCCACTCCTGAAATGTCAGCGGACGGTTATCCAGCGCCGACGGCATGCGAAAGCCATACTCTACCAGCACTTCCTTGCGCGAGCGGTCGCCCGCATACATGCCGCGCAACTGCGGCACCGTCTGGTGCGACTCGTCGATGAAAAGCAAAAAGTCCCGCGGGAAATAGTCCAGCAGCGTCGGCGGAGGCTCACCCGGCAGCCGCCCTGTAAAATGCCGCGAATAATTTTCAATGCCGTGGCAATAGCCCATCGCCTTGATCATTTCCAAATCGAACATCGTCCGCTGATGAACGCGCTGCGCCTCCACCATGCGTCCCTGTTTTTCCAGTTCCGGTTCCCACCACGCCAGCTCTTTCTTTATCGAATCCACCGCCGAAGACCGCGTCTCTTCCTTCATCACGTAATGTGTCTTGGGATAAATCGGTAGCCGCGCATACTTCTGCTTCACCGTGCCAAACAGAGGATCGATCTGCGACAGAGTCTCGACCTGATCGCCCCACAACTCAATGCGATAAGCCATGTCGTCGTAGGTAGGGAAGACTTCAATCACATCGCCGCGCACGCGAAACGTCCCGCGCCGGAACTCACTGTTAGTGCGCTCGTAAAGGATGTCAACCAGCTTGTGCGTAATATCCTCGCGCTTGATCTTCTGTCCTTTCTCCAGAAACAGCATCATCCCGTAATACGCTTCCGGCGATCCCAACCCGTAGATGCAGCTCACCGAGGAAACGATCAGCGCATCGCGCCGCTCAAACAACGACCGTGTGGCCGAAAGCCGCAATTTTTCCAGTTCTTCATTGATGGTCGCTTCCTTTTCGATGTAGAGATCGGCGGCGGGAACGTAGGCCTCGGGCTGGTAATAGTCGTAATACGAAACAAAATATTCGACCGCATTGTGGGGAAAGAAATTCTTGAATTCGTGATAAAGCTGCG
This sequence comes from Candidatus Sulfotelmatobacter sp., assembly GCA_049584475.1. Taxonomy (GTDB): domain Bacteria; phylum Acidobacteriota; class Terriglobia; order Terriglobales; family Acidobacteriaceae; genus Sulfotelmatobacter. Next base: position 25,103 of record JBAUXX010000057.1, read on the forward strand.
CCGCCAGCGTTTTGTTGTGAGCCATCACCAGCGCCGGACGGTTGACCGCTTCGATCACCTTGGCCATGGTGTAAGTCTTGCCCGAGCCGGTTACGCCCAGCAGAACCTGATGCATCTCGCGGTCATAAATTCCGCGCGTCAGGGCCTGAATGGCCGCTGCCTGATCGCCTTGCGGCGTGTAATTGGAAACGAGTTTGAAGTCCATGGGGTTGGTGCTGGCAATGTTATGCTAGCTTAGATATTTTACGTGACCGGAGAGATGTGAGCCGGGAGGTATGCATTGCTGACACCCACACGGAAGGAATTTCAGCAATTAGCAAAGCTCAGGCTGAAAGAAGCGGAACACTTGTACAAGGGTGGGTTCTATGCCGGTTGTGTTTATGTTTGCGGTTATGTCGTGGAATGTGCCGTGAAGGCGAGAATTTGCCGCGTGCTGAGGTTGGTAAGGTATCCCGGCGAAAAGGCTTATCGCGGGCTCTTCTGGACCCATGACCTCTCCGTTCTCCAAAGGCTCGCAGGTCTTGAGGGGAACAGAGAGTTGGCGAAAGGAACGCGGTTGGCCAATAACTGGTCAACTGTGAAGCAGTGGGATCCTGAGCAACGGTATGCGTCACCTGGTAGTGCCGATCAAAAAAAGGCGATCGACGTACTTTCCAGCATCAAAGATCGACCTGACGGAGTTTTGACATGGTTGTCCAAGAGATGGTAACGCTAAGCGCGAGAAAAAAAATTTCGGATGTGCTAAGCCAAGTTGCCGAGGAAAAGGGGACGCTTCGTTTGGCCATGTTGGCCCAAACTTCGCGCGAAGTTTCCGGACGCTGGACTTTGGTGGTGAGCGCTCCCTGGATGGATCGAATCGGCCCTCGCGCGGTGATAAGCGACCTTACGGCGCGGTTGTTGAAGCATTTGGACAAGCGCTCCCTCTCTGCCGTCGATGGTGTTTCTGTTTTGTCTTCCTCCGATCCCCTTGTGGACAAAATTGTTGAATTGCTGAACGATTTCCTCGGAGTTGAGGTGTCGGAGGAGGATGGCGGATTTTACGTCAGCCACTCTCGTATCGAAGACTGGGACATACCACGAGCATTTGTATTCGTTGCTGATCCGCTGGTCAACGGGAAGGCGCGTAACCCTACATCTGCCAACCCCAGGCTGACTGTCCGTTAGCCAGCCGTCGCAAGCCTGCATTTGGGGCCAGGGTGTTCGCCTTCCGATATCGTGGGCAAGCACCTAAATCGCTTGTCACCTGTGAATCTCAATCCCCAGCACCCACGCCGCCGAACCTTTGTCCGCAGCTTCAACGTACTCCACCTTCGCTGGTCTTCCTTCCAGGTCCCGGCAGGGATTGAGGTCGGACGAAACCTTCACCCCGAGCGAGCTGTATTCAATCTTGTAATAATTTCCGTTATGCAGATCCAGCGTCTTTCCCGCAGACACCACTTTCAAATCCATCGCAGGATTATCGCAGTGGACGTTCCTTAACACTCCGACTACAAAACGATGAGGCCCTTTGGGAGGAAGTTGCTCGCTCCGAGCCGGTCGCGGAATGATATCGTTGTCGGTAACCGTCGTCACCACACCTGTCGAGTTCCCTTCCGCTTTTATTTGATCGTCGTACTGGCGCCGCCGCTCCTGCATGCGCGCGTAATCCTCGGTATGCTGCAAGAAATTCTGTGCGGAAGCTTCTTCTTCCGGAGTCTTCGCCAGGTGCATAGCATTGCGAATCACGGCAACCGCATCCTTGCCACGTTCCATTTCCAGCAGTACGTTCGCCGTATTTAACCGGTAGCTCAAATTCGCCGGATCCAGTTGCACCGCATTCAGCGCCATCATGCGGGCTTCGTCGAGATTGCGATGCCGCTGCGCCAAAAACACCGCCAGCCCGTTATAGGCCGGCCCGAATGAGGGATTCAGCTTGATGCACGCGCGAAAGCTGCTCTCCACTTGCGCTTCGTCCTCGGGCGCGACCACACTATTTGCGGTCATCGCGGCGTAGTAGTAGTGCGCGAGATAACTTTGCGAATCCAGCTTCACTGCCCGCGCCAGCCACTTTTTCGCTTCTTCGCGATGTCCCTGGTGGAACTCGAGAAAGCCCATCGTCTCGTACGCGGAAATATTGTCGTGGTCCTGCTGCAAAATGTGATCGATCAGTGTCCGCGCGTCCGCTGTCCTCCCGTTGTAGGCGAGAAAGTCTGCCCGTACTGCATCGGCGGCAGTAGGGGTTACCATTTTTACCTGGAAGATCGAGTCGTCGACTTCGTTGGCGTTCGCCATCTTGAAATAAGTGTAGCGACCCTGCTGCACATAGCCCTCCAGCGCCGATTGCAGCTGCTTCAAGTCTCCGAAGGCACGGGTCGCCGCTGTCACCGGATCGATATTCTCGGCCAGCAATTGCGCATAATCCTTCAGGCTTTGAGTTTTGTCCTGGTAATTCCTCTGATAGAGGTAGTAAGTCAACGCCCAGGACTCGGCGTAGAAAATCGAGCCTTTGTTCTCCTCGTGGTAGTAGGGCGAGGCGTGGTCCACGGTAAACAAAGCGGGCAGAGGCAGAAGGCGGTTCTGCCGAAGCAGTTCCAGATTGTCCGGGCTGGGCTGTCCCAGCGCGACATCTTTCTCGCGAATGTCTGTGTTCTGATAAAACTCGGCCAGCCCTTCATTCATCCACAAGGGCATCCAATCCGCTTTGCTTAACAGCAGGTGCGTGTATTCGTGATAAATCACCGAATACGGATAGTCTCCCTCGGCGTCGAGCCGCATCAGCACATAGTTCTTGTTCTGACTGCGCAGAAACAGTCCGCCCAGCTTAAGTTGTCCCTTCGCCAGGTATTCGGCGGGCTCCAGTGCGCGGAAATCTTTCTCGTCCTTGACGGCCAGCACAACGATCGGCGCATCGGGATCGATTTGCAGATGTGGAAACAGTTTCTGAAATACCGCCCGCATGCGCTCGAACTGGTCGGCCACGCGGCGGCCCTGTTTCTCACTGCCATTGGTAAGCACTTGAAAATGCGGGGTCTGGACCTGTAACCAGGTTTCGGCCTTGTCCCGGGCGGGGGCAAGCGTTGAGAACAGTAGAATCGCCGGCAACAAGCTTCTGTTCATAAGCAGCGCCATTTACAGTGATCCCTCCAGCGGATAGAAGTCAACCAAAACCGCTGCCGCTTGGCGCAGGCGAACAAACGACGGCTACCCCGCCCGGCTTTTCCACATTGAAGTTTCATTGACAGCCGCGCCCTTCCATCCTAAGATTTCACTGCGCTTCGAGAACCTCTCCCCCCGTAAGCGAGCTCCCATTTCAGTTCTGAAAGGGTTGTCCAGTGCGCTGCTTCCGGTCCCTGCTTGCCGTTATCATCCTCGTTGCTCCGCTTTTTGCCGCATCCAACCCGGTTCCTTCCGTGAATCAGCCGCTGGTTCCGTCGAGCGTCGTACCGGGGACCGCCGGATTCACGTTAAAGGTAACGGGAACCGGCTTTGTGCCCGGTGCAGTGGTGAAGTGGAATGGAGTTGCTATATCGACGAGTTTTGTAAATCGCAGCACTCTGAAAGCGCTGGTTCCTGCCGGGCGCGTCGCCAAGGCGGGCACCGCCTCAGTGACTGCAACCAATCCCGCGCCCGGAGGCGGCTCTTCGAACGTCGTTTTCTTTACGATCACCATTCCCAGCACTTCTCTGACGTTTGCAACGTCAGTCTTGAATGTCGGGCTGACTCCGGCCGAAATCGTTGCTGGCGACTTCAACAATGACGGCAGGATTGACCTCGCGGTCGAGGACCTGACTCAGCCCAATTCTTGCTATCAATTCGGAGGCGTGGGAACTATTCAGTTGCTCGCGGGCAACGGCGCGGGAAAGTTCTCGACCGTATCGCAGACCTGCTTTCCCGACGATCTCGGCACGTTCGCGGTGCCAAACATGGCCGCCGCCGACTTTAATGGCGATGGCAAGCTGGACTTGCTTGCGGCATGGAACAATCAAGGACTGGAAGCCCTTTCGAGCTACCTCGGAAACGGGAACGGGACGTTTACGTTCCAGCAGAACGCTTTATTTCTCGATGTAATCGGTCCGCTTGCTATAGGGGATTTCAATCGAGACGGCAAGCTCGACTTTGCCAACGCGGGCGTGGACCTCGATTTTCCGGGTGAGTTTATCAGCCTGGGCAATGGCGATGGCACCTTCACCTTCGACGATGCTTTTGGGCCACTCGATGTGATCCCTACTTCGGCCAGCATAACCGGCGATTTCAATCATGATGGTTTTCTCGATCTAGCCATAACCACCGCCGGATCACCCCAGGTCACGATTCTCCTGGGCAAGGGAGATGGCACATTCACGGCGGCTCCTACGCAACCGGCGACCACTCTGGTTTCCTCGCCTTCATTGGTCACCGGCGACTTCAACGGTGACGGCATTCTTGACCTCGCCTTCGCCGATTCCGGATCGACAGCGCTGACCGTTCTGCTGGGCAACGGCGACGGCACCTTCACCCAGAAGACGGGCGAACCTGACGCCGGCCAGACAACCACGTTCATCGCCACCGCCGACGTGAACGGCGACGGCAAACTCGATCTTTTGCAGATAAGTTCCAACAACACAGTTCTTATTTATCTGGGAAACGGCGACGGCACATTCCAGACCGCCATAGAAACCGCAGCCGGAAATGGAGCCACGCAACTCGCGGTGGGAGACTTCAACGGCGACGGTCGGCTCGATCTCGCTGTAACGAACTCCTCCGATAACACCGTTTCCCTGTTGATCCAAAGCCCGGGGGCAACTGTCTCCCCAAGCCTGCTGCAATTCGGCAAGCAAGCCGTCGGAACCACGAGCGCTCCCCGCCGAGTCACTCTGACCAACTCAGGCAGCGCCGCGTTACACCTCATCGGCGTGACCGCCAGCGGCAACTTCGCCGAGACCAACAATTGCAAAGCCATCATTCCTATCGGTCAGTCCTGCGACATTGAGGTCGTGTTTAAACCGCAGTCTACCGGCATCAAAACCGGCACCGTCACGATTACCGACAATGCCGCCGACAGCCCTCAGGTAATTCAACTGGATGGGACGGGCGATTGGGGCCTGATAAACCCTTAGCTCATGCGGTGAGGTTCGCCATGAAGCTCGCGCTTACATCGAATGCCATCCCCGCCTATGTGCCGGAGAGCAGCACGGATGCGGTGAAAGCGCCGCCAGCAATCGACGCTCGTGTGCAAGATGTTCTCAAAGTCGGCCCGCAGGAGCACACCCTGACCGGGCCACTCGACCGCCTGGATGCGACGGGTGGATTTTCGTTCGGCGGTCCGGTGCAGGTAGCCCCGGGAGTCGACTTCTTTCCGCTCGTCAACGATCTCATCAATCCAGATATAAATCCGAACCTTGCCAACGACCTTTCCTCCGGCGTTTCGGCGGTCGTGGAGGCTGCCTCCAAGGAGCGTGCCTGGAAGGTGCTCGAGTTGGCTGAAAACCTACCCGAACTTCCCAAGATCGCAAGTGCAACTGTCCATGCGTTAGGAGTTCTGCGGGCAACTCTCGACTTAAAGGATATGAGGAAGAAAACCGATTCCAAGAACAAGGATCAAATCAAGGTGAGCGCGGCTGCGGGTCAAGTGGCGGCGGCCCTGCTTAAACTGGCTAGCGACTGTCCCGGGCTTGAATCCGCCAAACCCGCTGCGGATCGTTTAGCTGCAGTGATGAAGGTTGGCGACAAGATTTGTCTGATAGATCAAACGGCGACCGCTGCCGTTCGCGTACGCTAATGCAATCACGGGACTCAGCGCATCGACTCTTCCACTTCTGAAATCCATTCCGGACGTTTCAGCAACTCGCGCGGCTTTGGCCCATCCGCCGCGCCAACGATTCCATCCTGCTCCATCAAGTCGATCAGATGCGCCGCGCGTCCGTAGCCAATGCGCAGCCGTCGCTGCAGCAGGGAAGTCGACGCCTTACCAAATTCCACGACCAGCTTCACCGCGTCGGCAAATAGCGGATCGTCTTCCGCTTCACCGTCAGAGCCGCTCTCGCCATTCGATCCGGCGCTGCCAGGCTCACGCTCATCCTTTGGGGCCTCAAGGAATTGCGACTGATACTCCGCCGCACCCTGCGCCTTCCAAAACTCGACCACCGCCGCGATTTCTTTTTCAGTGACAAAGGGAGCGTGCAGCCGATGCACGCGCGCCGATCCCGACGGCAGATAAAGCATGTCGCCTTTGCCCAGCAAGGCTTCAGCTCCGTTGGCGTCAAGAATCGTTCGTGAATCCACTTTCGTCGCCACGCGGAATGAAACCCGGGCAGGGAAGTTGGCCTTGATCAATCCCGTAATCACGTCCACGCTGGGCCGTTGGGTTGCCAAAACAAGATGAATGCCAACCGCCCGCGCCATCTGCGCCAACCGAGTAATAGACTCTTCCACGTTGCTCGAATCGAGCATCATCAAATCCGCCAACTCGTCGATGATGATGACTATATAAGGAATCGGTTTTTCGTCTCCTTCGTCAAACAGGCTCGGCGTGTCACTCTTGTCAAAGAGCCGGTTGTATTGATCGATATTGCGCACGCCCTTGGCCGCCAGCAGCTTAAGCCGCCGCTCCATCTCGCGCACCGCATTGCGCAGCGCGTTGGCCGCGAGCTTCGGCTCGGTGATGATCGGCGTGTGCAAGTGTGGCACGCCTTCATAATTTCCCAATTCCAGTCGCTTGGGATCAACCAGAATCAGCCGTACCTGGTCGGGCGTCGCCTTGTACAAAATCGACATGATCATGGCGTTAATGGCCACGCTCTTTCCTGCGCCCGTGGAACCCGCGATCAGCAAATGCGGCATCCCCGCAAGGTCGGCGGTCACAATGCGCCCGTTGATGTCCTTGCCCATGGCGATCGTCATCTTCGACTTCGATCCCATGAACTCCTGCGATTCGATGTTCTCCCTCAGCCAGATAATCTCGCGCTCGCGGTTCGGCACCTGAATGCCGACCGTGCTCTTGCCCGCCATGCGCTCAATCAAAATGCTCTCGGCTTTCAGTGCCAGGCACAAATCGTCGCAAAGATTCGTCACCCGGCTGTACTTGATCCCCGCTTCCGGTTTGAACTCAAATGTCGTAACCACCGGCCCCGGATTAATCTGCGTAACCTGCCCATGAACCTCGAACTCCGCATACTTTTCCCGCAGCACCTGCGCCAGCAACTTGAGTTCTTCCGCATCCACCGCCTGCCGCTCATCCGGACGCTGCAACAAACTGCTCGGCGGCAATTTGTAGCCTCCCGCAATCCGCGGCAGCGTGGTCTTGGCTTTGTTGCTGCTGTCGGCGCGCGAGGTCACTTGCGGCTCCGCCGATGATGGGGAGAAATCGTCCGCCAAACTAGCTGATTCCACCGATTCGCTAAGCACTCCTCCGGTCGACGTGCCAAGCCCGGAACGCGCGTCGCCGCGATTTTCGATCGGATCATCACCAAGCATCTTCTCGATACCGGTCCGCCGGACCTCCGCCGCAGGAGCCGCAGCAGGCCGCGATGGAATCAATTGCGTCTTCACCACCGGCTTCGAGACCCGCCGCTTCTCCAGTTCCTTTTGCTGCCGCCGCTTGGTTCGCTCCTGCTGCCAGTCGAGATATCGATTCCATAAAGCGGTAGCAAACGCGAAGCGAGTCGGCGCCCACAATCGCACCGCCGCAAACGAGAACGCAGTCGATAAATAAAGCGCTACGGCAATCAGCGTTCCACAAACGATATAGGCGCCAACCAGGTTGAGATAGTGAATCAGGAAGTCGCCAACAATGCGGCCCAGCAATCCTTCCACTGGGATCTCGTGCATCCAGCGCAAATGCCCCGGAAGAAGAGCCAGCATCGCGGGAAAAAACATCACCAGCCAAACTCCGCCCAGAGTCTTTGCAATAGGAGATTGAATTTTTGCCGAGCGAAACCATTTGGCTCCGAGCAACGCCGCAAAGACAGGAAGCAAAAATGAACCGACCCCGAAAAATTGCAGCGCAACATCGGATACCAGCGCGCCAACGACGCCAATCCAGTTGCGCGCCGCGTGCGCACCGGTGAGCACCGAAGCGCTGTTCAGCGAAGGATCAAGCGGCGAATAAGACGCCAGCGCTAGAAAGAGAAGGAGCGCAGAGACGCACATCAGGAACCCGATCAGCTCATTGAGCCGCCGGTTCACCGTCGGGGTAGCAATCGTCGTCAGGAAACGCATTTGGGCCGGAACACACCACGAAAAAACAACTTCCCCGGTGCTTCAATCGGCCAGAGCCTCATCATTATGACAAGAAGATCAGGTTCCTACAACGCTGGAAATCATCCGTAGTACTGACTTGGTTCCCCGCGCCGAGTAGCGCCGCGAAAGAGCGCACGGACAGGCGATTTCGGTTATGAGTGGAAAATCGGATTATTGGAGACGTCCCAGATAGGCCAGGGCAATCACCACAATGCCCAGAACAATGCGATAAATGATAAAAGCTCGCAGGCCGTTGGTCTGCAGGTAGCGCAACAGCCAAGTAATCGTAATGTAGCCGACGATTGCGGAGACGATGATGCCAGCCAGAAATGGCGCATGCATGCCCGCCGGCAGCCCCTCTTTCTGAAGCTCATGCGCCTTCAGCAACGCCGCCCCCGCGATGATCGGCGTGGAGAGCAGAAAGCTGAATCGCACCGCCGCCTCTCGCGTCATGTTGCGGAACAGGCCAGCCGTAATGGTCGATCCCGACCGCGACACGCCTGGCACTAGCGCCGCCGCCTGTGCCAACCCCACGATCAGGGAATCGACAAAGGAAATGCGCGTAAGAGGTTTCTCCAGCTTGCCCACTTTTTCTCCCAGCCACATGAGAAGCGCAACCACAATCAACGCCGCTGCGATCAGCACAACATGTTCGCGGAAATAATCCTCTGCGGAATGTTCCAGTAACTTGCCCGCAATAGCGCCAGGAATAGTCGCAATGGCCAGGAACCACAGCAGCAAGCGCTCTTCTTTCTCTTCCTCCGGCGTCAGGTTCGCGTCCGCCCCTGCAGCTTCGGAGAAGCGTACGACCTTGCCTCCCAGCGCCGCGCGAATGATCTGAAACCACGTTCGCCGGAAGTAAAAAAGCACGGAAAGCAATGTCCCGAAGTGCAGCGCAACATCAAACGTAAGCTCATGGGCTGGAGACAGTTCATTCCACCCCAGCAGCCGCCGCACAATGATCAGATGTCCCGAGCTGGAAACCGGAATGAATTCTCCCAGCCCCTGAATAATGGCGAGAACAACAGCTTGATAAATTGGCAATGTGAGTCCGTTATTTTTCCGAAGGTTGGAACTGCGTTCCGAATGTAGATTATTGCCTGCCTTGCGCGCAAGCCCGCGAGATTGAAGGCGTCATTCGAGGCAGAATCAAGTTTTACCCAGAAAAGGGGAACGTTAAAGTGAGCCTTTCGGTGGCTTGCCCTTGCCCGGCAGGCCTGCAGGATTTTCATGAGTGCGCTCTCGGAACGTCCCGCGCATGCCAGTGGCGAGCTTCACACTCGATTCGCCGAATTTATCCCGCAGACGGTCGGCCGCGGCCAGGGCGTCTTTCCACCGCTGTTGCCGGCCACCTTCAAGCATGTCCATCTGCCCGGTCTGCTGACCGAACGACGATGCCTGCACTCCTAGTAGGCGCACGGCCTGTCCGCGCTTCCAGTTGCTGCGAAACAGAGTGCGGGTGTGCTCGAAGATTTCGTTATCGAGTTGCGTTGCTGCGGGCAGAGTGTGAGCGCGAGTAATCGTCGTAAAGTCTTTGTATCGCAACTTTAACTGCAACGTCCGCGCGTAAAAATCGGCTTCGCGCAGCCTGCGCCCAACCATCTCCGAAAGCCGCATCAACGTGGATTCGAGCTGGGTCGCGTCGGCGGTGTCTTCATTGTAAGTGTGTTCGTGGCTGATGGATTTTGCTTCAAGATCGGCGCCGACTTCGTTATCAAACCATCCGCCCGCATCTTCGCCGCGCGATTTCCCGGCCAGCGCCAACCCCCACTTTCCGAAGCGTGCTTCCAGTTCAGATTCTTCCAACCGCGCTAGGTCGCCAACCTTCTTAATGCCCAGCGCGTGCAGGCGTTGCTCCATAACTTTGCCCACGCCGGGAATCTCGCGCACATCGAGCGGCGCAAGAAACTTCGCTTCCTCGCCGGGAATGATCCGCAGCACGCCGTTCGGCTTAGCCTGCGCCGACGAAACTTTCGCAATCAATCGTGAACTGCCAATTCCAATGGAACAGTTCAGCTTCGTCTCGCCTTTCATGCGTTGATGCAGCGCATGCGCCGCTTTAAGCGACGGACCATGCAACCGCTCGGTTCCCGTCATATCGAGATAAGCCTCGTCGATCGAAGCCATCTCTACTCGTGGCGAAAAGGTATTCAGGACGGCGAAAGCTTTCTCCGAGCACTCCCGATAGCGCTCCGGATGTCCATCCACGAAAATCGCCTGGGGGCACAACTTGGCCGCAGTCCGCAACGGCATCGCCGAGTGCACGCCAAACTTGCGGGCCGCATAAGATGCCGCGGAAACCACACCGCGTTCATCACGCTGCCCGCCGACGACCACGGGCTTACCTATCAAAGATGGATCGAACAGCTCTTCCACCGAGACAAAAAAGGCGTCCATATCGACGTGGAATATGGTGCGGATGAAGGCGGGCTGAAGGGTGGCAGCCATGCTATGCGAATTTTAGCAGGCGTTCTCGCCCTGGTCAGTTTCGCGCAATCACGTGTTCTCACAGTGGAAATCATTGTTAGAATCCGCCTAATGCCCAGGCGCGCTATCACCATAACAGCTCGCATCGCGTTTCTTTTCTGCGGACTGATTTCGCTCTTGACCGCGGTTCCTTATGGGATGCTGCGGGGGATCGACTTGCCGGTTCAGAGCGAGTGGATCATATTTGCAATCGTCCTGGCGCTATTTGGCCTTTGCGCTGTGATGCTTACGGTGCTGCCCCGCTCCTGGGTCGCGAGAGTATGCGGGATGGATCGGGACGATGACAAGCTGTTCTCGACGCCACTCAAAGCACTGGGAGGATTCGCGGCAATTTTCTATCTCGTGGCGGTCGTCGCCTATTTTGCTCCAGGTAGATGGGGCCTTGATCCTCAACTCATGCTTTCGCTGTGTCCGATGTATTTCGTGAAGATGACGTTCGATCCCTCACCCCTAATGATCTTCTTGCTGCTGGCGCCGATGAATGCGGCAGCATACGGAGCGCTTGGGGTCATCTTGGGATACGCAAGGTTGGCCTTCCGGAAACAAACATGAGACTACCGGATGTGCAGCAGCTTTGTTCGTGCTCGTGTTTGCCGGCGGGCAGACAACTTGCGAGCAAAAATGAGACTCGAATATAAGTAGAGTTGATAGACGCGGTGCCCGCCCTACAGAGAACCGCGCTTGGGTGGTGGAGGCGCAACATGAGTAAATCCCCTTTGTTGAAGGCTCTTCTTACTGCAATTTCATCCATTACTCTGATCTGCTTGCCGGCGTCGGCGTTTGCCCAACACGGCGGTGGTGGCCACGGCGGCGGTGGCAGCGGTTCTCAC
>JBAUXX010000058.1:0-8086 GCA_049584475.1 Candidatus Sulfotelmatobacter sp.
CGGCGGACAGGAGTGTCCGCCCTACATGGGCCAGGGAGCAGGCCACAACCAACGATAATCCTCCGGCTTTGCCACCAACCCCCTGCGTACCGGATTCTGCCGGATATATTCCATTGTCTCGTGAAAATTCTCTTCACCTCGAATGATATGGTCAAACGATTCTTCCTGCCAAACCGGCCCAATGCGGCCCTCCAGTTTGTTCACGCTGCGCGCCGACATCCCCTTGATCAGCTTGAGTAGAAATGGCAGCGGATGCGGCCAGCCCTGTTCGTCCGCCCAGGGTGTCAATAGCAGATGCACGTGATCGGGCATAACTACTCCAGCGTGCAACTCGAACCGCTTCCCATGGTCATGTACGCAGTGGGCGAGAATGAGATCGCGCGCCGGTTCCGGAAAAGCATCGCGGATGAGTTTGCGAAACGAGACAAAAACAGGACGCCCCGCCTTCTGATAATGTGGCAGCCGCCGGCGGTACTCATACTTGCGTGCAAGTGGATGCTGCATGGCCCATTCAAGCCCAGAGGCGGCATTGCGGTCTGTGACAAATGAACATGTGCAAAACATGTAGGGCGGACACTCCTGTCCGCCGCCTTTGACTTTGTTCTTGCTTTTGACTTTGCTTTTTCCAGCCAGCCTAAAAAATCAACCCCAAAAACGGCGGACAAGAGTGTCCGCCCTACACGGTGTTTACGAAAAAATCCGCAGGCGCAAATCGTATAATTAGAGCTGCAAATGGCTTTCCCCATCAAAATTTGCGCTGTCTGCTCCGAAGAGTTCGAGCTGAAGCCGGATAAGCCCGGCTTCGCCAACCGTTGCCCCACATGCAGCGAGCCCGACGCAAACGCCTCCGAAAACAAGCGCCGCATGGATGCAGACGAGCGCAAAACCGCTAGCGAGGCGAACGCCGCTCGCCGGCAAGCCATACGCGACCTCCTCTACCGCAAAGACAGCTAGGGCTGTCCGAAGCGGTCCAATCGCCCCGGGGTCGGTCCGCACGAGAATCCTAAAATTTGACACAAATACCACTTGGATAATCGCTGCGGATGCGGTAAGTTGGCCGACATCAGATTTTCGAGTTGCCGAGCTTGGCGGCACGAAAATTAGACATCGCGTCAGTACCAGCCTCGCGGACTAGCGGGACCCTCGCTCTCGCTTGCATCCGCCGCTTGACGCAGTGTCTGACATGCCGCCTGTTCCGGAAGGGAAACCTGCCGTGAAGTCCTCTTGTTGCCAGCCTCCGGTTGTCGTGTTCTTCCTATTCTTTTGCTGCAGCTACGTTTTCGCCACGCCATCCCAGGGCGCAAACGGCTCGGCACAACCTGATTTAGCGCAAGCTCCTGCAGCAACAGTCGCTGCGTCACCTTCCTCGTTTACGATTCCCGGTCCGTTGCGTTCGTTTCTTCGCATGGCGGGAATGAGCCAGGAAATCTCGCCCGAAGAAGTGATGCCGTTTCTGAGCCGCCAGGTCTTCATGCGGGGCTACGACGGCAGCCGGGCGACCGAGTTCCTCATCCTGCTGCGGCGCTACGTTGAGCAGTCCCGCGAATTGACGCTCCTCGCTGGCCCCGATGCCACGATCCGGATCACCAGTTGCGATGACGTCAAGCCCCTGTTACGCATTCTGGGCTACCAGATTCGCCCAACCTGCGGCCAACCGGGGACAACGTTAAAGACGGAAGATTCCGAACGCGCCTTCCTCACCATCGATTCCGGCTTCCCCCTGCCGGAACTGGAAAAAACGCTGCAAGGCGGCGCGCCGTTTGTCTATCCCTATTCGCCCACAACGGTTCCCGTGTTGTTTGCGCCCAGCGATTGGAGCATGGCCAGCAGGAACAACCACGTGGAAAGCAGCAGAGACCTGCTGGATACCCTGTTGCGCGACTCCGATTTGGCGCGTCTCTACTGGGCCCTCTCGCGCATGGATCCGGACACTGCCAGCTTCCTGCAACATGCCAGAGGAATTCACAAGCTTCTTCCTTACGGCCGCAGCCTCGATTTTTACGGCAGCCACATCTACATCCGCGACGGGCGCGTTGTTGTCCCCGGAGGCAGCAAAGCGGAAGCCGCGTGGGAAAGTCTTGCGCAGGCAAGTCCGGCGTCTCCCGCCGACTTCATCCCCCGGTTGCTTCTTCGGGATAAAGGCTGGTTAGCCGCTTATTTTGACGTTCTCTCCCGCGCCAGCGCCGACCGCCAGGAATATTTCACCGGCAATGGCCGCTTGGGGCATTTCTATAGCTCGTTGCGAGCGCCCGTTTCCAACTGGACCGCAACTACCGGCAGCTATCGTCCTGCGCCTGGACTTCTGCTGCTGGTCACCCGGTTGCAGTTGACGCCGGACGGCGAGCCCGAGGTTCCAGGCAATCTCGATGTTTGGAACGACATCGTGCGTCTACGGCAGAAGAGCGCTTCGGGTGTACCAACCAGGCTGCTCAAACGCGCGGGAAATTCTGCGACCACGGACCATCTCATCGAGACGATGTTCCTGCTGTCGCGCGCACAAAACGAAACCGGGCCTCTGGATATCTACCTGGCTCTCAGCGAACTCGACGCCGCAAGATCGTCCGATCATCGCCTCGCGCCCGAAACAGTCCGCGAATTGGGCAATAAGTTCGAGGAGCTCGGCGATCAGTACCGCATTTTTTCCGAATTTCCCGAACTCAGTGACGCCTCGATCCTCCGTTTTCTCGCCGTGGCCCAAGCCTTGGATAAAGTACCGATGTCCATTCGCGGCAATGCGATGGGAGCATTGCAAGCCAATATCGGAATCTGGGAAATCCTCGCCCGCCAGGGACAAATCGCCACCGCGAAACAAGATCAGTCGTGGCAGAAGCTGATTGAGCCCTTCGCCGCGATCAAGACTTCCGCTCAGGTCTACGACGCGGGACGTACCGCCTTGGCAGAGGTGTTGCGCGCCTCTACGGGCAGAACAAAAGCATCGCAGGGTGAAATGATCGAACTCCTTGCCGGCCCTCAACAGTTTTCCCCGGAAGGAATTTTGGTTCATCGCGAAATCGCTAACCGGATGCGCACGGTCCTTGAAGCGCAGAGACTGGTTTCACTGGACACCGTGCTTGCACTGGGCGGCGGATTAGACCAAAAAGCGCGCGGGGCTTCCGTGGATGAGGCACTCGTTCAACGCGCGGCGGAAATCCGCGCCTTCGAGATGCCGCGCCCAATCTTCACCAGCAGCGAGCGCGCCGTGTGGGCCGCCGGAATTTATAACAATCACCACACCGATCTGGAGATGAAGGCCGATGTGGGCAAGGTCCTGCAATCGAGCTCGGCTTCTCCTGCTCAGATTGAAGATGCCAAGGGCCAGCTGGCTTCGTTTCTCAGGGACGGTTTGGTGGGTTTGAATTACGCCTACTACGAGCCGCCCGGAGCGCAGGCGTTGCACAACAATCCTCTCTTTGTCCGCTCCCACGATTTTTCCGGGGAGACTGTCAGCGGCATCGAGACCGTCTGGGGAGCCGCTCGAGTGTTTGGTGAAGGTTCTCCCGCTGGCGGAGGCGCGCATCTGGTCGGCTCGCTCGCCGATTTGCCCTATGTGCTCGCCGAGTTGGAGCAGGACTTTATCAGTCCCGAACATGTTGCCGCTTTGATCTGGGAAGAGCTTGTGCCCGGCCTGCTCACCAACGCAGTATTGCCGCGCTGGTGGGGAATCAGTCCCGCGGAGCTTCATGCAGTCACGCTTTATCAGCGCACCGGAGAGGAACTCTTGAGCGCGGGAGCTGACAACGAAGTGACCAGAAAGAGAGTTGTGGACATTCTTTCCGATCGCTTTTCCCCACGGCAAATGGACGATGTCGAGCAGTCGATGCGTGCAGGCCATGTGCAGGAGATGATTCCTCTAATCCCCCCCGCTGACTCCTTCTACCTGGCGACCGAATTTCAACGCAAGTATCCCGCAGAGGGTTTTTCCGGCGGACCAGCCGGAATTGAATTGCAGGATTTGTCGCGCCAGCATCCGGAGCAGGTGAATTGGCAGCGCGTGTCGCAGGACTTCGGCATTCCGCATCCCGTGCTTGCCCAAACTTATGCTCGCACGCTGCTGAACATGGCGCCGCTCCCGGCATTTTCCGGTTACGCCAGCCGCCTTCTGGCTGAATCGTGGGAATCTCCGAACCTCTATTGGGCGCGCATGGCCGATGAAGCCGGCTACGCGCCCGTGGATCTCAACCGCCTGGTGCCGGAACTCACAGGTCACATGGTGGCAAAGATCGCTGCCACCGATTTCGAAGACTGGCCTGCTCTGCTGCGCGCCATGCGCGAGACTGGCGACGATTTCCGTCGCAGCAAAGCCGAAGCCGCTGCGAAGGGCGAACCTTCGCATCAATGACGCTTTTGCAAAACATGCAGTCGAAACTATAAGAAAATCGCCGCGCAAGACTTTTGAACGATTAATTCTTTGATCCGGATTCTGCAAAGCAAGGATGAGGCTATGTTGAAGCAATCTCTTCGGTCGTTATTTGTTCTGAGCCTCCTGCTCACTCTCGGCAGCGCTCCTCAGGCGCAGGAAAGTCCCAATCTTCGCGTCGTCGTCAATATGGTTCAGCTCAACGTAGCCGTGACGGAAAAGAATGGCCGTTACGTGACCGGGCTTACACCCAAGGATTTCGCCATCACCGAAGACGGGATTAACGAGCAAATCGCCACGTTCGGCGAAGGCAACGAACCCGTCCGCCGCGTCGTCGAACGGTCCGAACCCGGCAAAAAGACCGAGGTTCCAGCCGTTCCTGAAAATTCTGATCCTTCCACCATATCCGGAGAAGGATTAAGCGCGCTCGTCTCCGGAGCCAATGTCTTCATTCTTTTCGATACCAGCGATTACATGTATCGCGGTTTCGTTTTCGCGCAGGATGCCATCTCCGATTTCGTGCGTTCGCTGGAAAACGCGGACAAGATCGCCTTCTATTCCTACAGCCGGGATCTTTCGCGCGCCTCCACTCTCACCGCTGACCGTTCTCAGGTTCTGCGCGCCGTTCGCTCCACCGTTGCCGGAGATCAGGCCGCGCTCTACAACACCCTATTGCTCACCCTGAAAGACGCCTCGCAATATACCGGCAGAAGAGTTGTCGTCGTATTCTCCAACGGCCCGGACAACTCCAGCGTCGTTCCCCCGGAAGATGTTGCCGAGTTCGCGCAGTCCGCCGGAGTTTCCATCTACATGATCAGTACGCGGGAAGCCAAGCTGGAACCGGTCTCCACCGCTGTGTTTGAACGCATGACCGCGGCCACCGGCGGCAAAGCTTACTTTGCCAAATCCTGGAGGGACGAAACGCGAGCCTTCGGTTCCATCCGTGAGGATCTAGCGCACCTTTATTCCCTAAGCTACTATCCGCAAGCCAATCCGAACGCCGGATGGAGATCGATCAAGGTCAGCCTGGTCGGCCCACGCCTCAAGAAGTATGAGATCCGCACCCGCAACGGATATCGCCCTCAACCAGCGGTCTACGGCGAACCCAAGGCCATCACCGAGAAATTGGATCCCGTCGGCATCGCTCCCGCGGTCGCGCAACAAAGCAAATAGAATCATCACGTGTTCCGGAGCGCGCCCTTATTTGCACTGTTACTAAGTGAGTTGTCCCATCCCTGTCCAGAGGAATTCAAATGCACGCTAACCGCCTCCCTGCAACTCTACATTCTCTGAGCATTGCATTCCTGATCGGCCTGGTCACGATTTGGAATCCATTGTCCGGCACGCCTCTCGTGTCGGCGCAGTCCACCGAACGCGCTACTCCACCAACGCGCGATCCGCGTACTCCTGGCTATGTCGCAGCCAGGGAATTACCCGACGGCACAATCCCTCCGGCGGATGCCGACGGCAATTTCATTATCGGCGCTACGCATAACCCCGCTCCCGGCATGTCTGCCGACAACGCCGCCCTCAACGGCACAGTGGTTGAGTTCACGCTGAAATCGTCCCGCAGCAAAATCTATCCCGGCATCGCGCGTGAGGCGAACACGTTCGGAACCGTCGACCCTGCCGATCCCGCCAAACTCGTGGTCACCACCAGCCATCCCGCTCCATATACGAGGAAGGTTGCAGTCTATGTCCCCAGGCAATATGTCCCCGGTACCATCGCGCCGTTTATCGTTGGAGCCGACGGCCCTGACCAGATGCTGTTCTCCGCTCTCGATTCCCTGATCGCTCAACACAAAGTTCCAGTGATGATCGCCGTTTCAATCGCCAATGGAAGCGGCGACGCACAAGGAAGCGAGCGCGGCCTTGAATACGACACGATGTCCGGCCTCTATGCCGATTTTGTAGAAAAAGAAGTCTTGCCGCAGGTCGAGGCGCAGGCTCACGTGAAACTCACTCACGATCCGGACGGCCGCGCGGCCATCGGTTACAGCTCGGGAGGCGCCTGCGCTCTAATCATGGCCTGGTATCACCCTGAGCTTTATCACCGCGTGCTCACTTACTCCGGAACATTTATCAACCAGCAGTGGCCCTACAATCCGCACACGCCGCATGGAGCATGGGAATTTCACGAGCATCTCATCCCCAACAGCACGGTCAAGCCGATACGGATCTGGATGGAAGTCGGCGACCGCGATCTTTTCAATCCCAACGTGATGCGCGACAACATGCACGATTGGGTCCTCGCCAACGAGAACATGGCCAAGGTGCTCGCCGCCAAGGGATATCGGTATCAGTTCGTCTTCGCCCGCAACGCCGTCCACGTGGACCGTGCAGTCAGACAGCAGACACTTCCAGAAGCCCTGGAATATCTCTGGCAGGGCTATCCCGCATCGCCCACTAAGCACTAGTCTCTTCCGTCACCAACAAACCATACCCTCTGATTCCTGTTCTTCCCTCCGCTGCGTTCGTTCCTTCACACGCTCAACTGAAGGTCCCCGCAGCATCAACTCCCACGCCTCCCGATACCCTTCAAACCGGTATCGCTCCGGATGCCGCGCCTTCTCCGGCAACAGCGTCATCGCCTTGATCGCCCCCGCCCTAATCCCCTCGCCCCGCAAAATCACCGCCGCCGGAATCACATACCACACATCCCGCGGAATCACGTACGCCGCAAAAAAATCCACCCGCTTCAACGTATACGGACGGCTTTTCGCATTCGGCTTGAACTGGCACAAATATCCATACTGCGTCCGGCAGTCCGTCGACTTCACCTGCACCCGCAGCACTCCCGCATCCGCCTCCACTCCCACGTCATACGCCGAAGAATCTCCCCACGGCTTCGACACTCGAAACCCATGCCGCATCACCTCCGCCATAAACCGCAACTCCACCCACTCGCCTCGCTCCTTGTAAGTCCGAAACCCCTTGCACTTACTCACCAATCACCTCCATCTATCTCGAAACAACTAAATTAAAGCTGCATCCTGACTAGAGCTGTCATCCTGAGGCAGCGGAATCGCCCGCGAAGCAGGGCGACTTCCAACGAAGGACCTATGCATTTCCCCGCACCACCGCAACCCCCGCAAGGAGTTGCACCACCGGCCACCGCACCGTCTCCGCAAAACTCGAAAAATCCCGCCCCAAACAAAAAAGGCGCAGCCGCAAGGCCGCGCCCTTCAAAAACTACCCTATATCTTCAGGATATCAAATTGACCCCACCCAACCGGACATTTTCCCAACTTTATATTTCCCACCACAAGAACCACTTAGCCGCCAAACCGCCGTTTTACCCCCTTGACAAGCTTTTTCCCAATTCAGGAATCCACTCGCCCCCAACCATCTTGTCATTCCGAACAGGGGACAAATGCGGCGGGACAAATGCGGGTCAAGCGCGGCGGCGCATTGCGGCAGCGGCGCTCCGCCGGCTCTGCTCGAAATGGCACACTGGCGGAAGCGCTGGACGGCCACAGAATGGATCGATTATCTTGCAGCCAGGGAATCGGCCAGCGATGTGGCGACGCTGCGACAATACACGCACACCGGAAGGCCGCTGGGATCGGAGGAATTTGTTGCCCACTTGGAGCACTCGACTTTGCGGGCTCTGGTTCCACGGAAGCCAGGACGCCCGAAAAAGTGTGAGCAGGATGCCCGGCAGCATACCTTCACCTTCGCCGCCTAGCAGAAACAATAGTGCCAGTCCCGTCTGTCCCCGCATTTGTC
>JBAUXX010000059.1:0-10533 GCA_049584475.1 Candidatus Sulfotelmatobacter sp.
CGGGAGGGCGGGTTGGACCAGGGGTCGGACCCTTGCGCACTGGTGGTTCTGATTCTCTCCATCCGTTTGTCATTATTTAAGGCTCCTTTTGATCTTGATCAATTCCCGTGTGGGCCGTCACCACAACCGTGCCACGCTTCACATATGTGACAAAGCTCTGAACTCCAGAACCCACCAAGAGGAGCTCACTTAACGCGAAGCCCATAACGATGCCGCACAACTGCCAACTGAAAACGAGCTTGTGGGTAAATAACGAATAGATTACCTGATGCCACAACCAACCGCCGAACATGACCAGCACGGCTACTGCGCACCCTCCATAAAATTGGTGATAGCGGTAGTGTTCGTCAACCACCGATTTGAAAGTAGCCAGCCTACCCTCCGCGTATAGCAAAGCAAAGAGATTGTGTGGAAGCTCATGCTTCTTGCAAAGCAACCTCTCAAACATCCAATGACGTAGTGCACTAACGCAGAGGCCCATGCCCACGGCGACGATCAGGAAAACCACGGATGGCCCGACCGTTGCGTCAGCCTTCAAAACGGGCTGAAGGATCACGCCTACCTGCGGAAGCCAATAGCTAAGAGCGTACAGGCCAAATATTCCCGGTAA
The DNA here is from genome assembly GCA_049584475.1 of Candidatus Sulfotelmatobacter sp. Taxonomy (GTDB): domain Bacteria; phylum Acidobacteriota; class Terriglobia; order Terriglobales; family Acidobacteriaceae; genus Sulfotelmatobacter. The sequence goes on from JBAUXX010000059.1 coordinate 611, forward strand.
AAGAAACGCGATCAAATAACCAAAAGAAGTGGACGTTAGGTCTTTCATCTCGGGAAGTGAGCCTTCGTCGCCCATTGCAGCGGATTATATATTACGAACCAATGTCAGACTCAATTGGAAAATCGAACTCTCGACTTCGCAGCGCGATTAGGTGGCGGGCTTGTTGGGAATCGGAAAGCATCTGCTGCCGTAGGATGCGATTAGCGCGAGCCTGGTAGCCTTTGCCTGATTTTTTTAGCCAGGCGACCACGTCGGTATCAAGCCGCATGGAGACAACTTGTTTCACTGGACGGTAGAACCTGCCCCGGACTGCATCTTTCCACGCGCTGCGCGGGAGTTCTGGAATGTCGGAGGTGTCGATTTGGCTATCCGGCAGAGCAGCGAGAGCCGCCAGTTCTCTTTTCTGCTTCGCAGTAAGAGCCTTGCTGGGCGACCGCTTTATTCTCAGTTCCGCTTTCATGTTTTTAGTGGTCGTGCGCATAGATGCTCCGTTCTTGGCGTGTCGCCTTTCGGGCGGAAATGATGCGAGTCAATCCCTTTTTCTCGTCTCTAACAATGGAGAATTCTTGAGGCGTTTACTCAAGGTGTAGGTAATGCCTCGCTTGCTTCACCAGATCGGGTTGCAGGACGAGTAAAAGCGGGATAACCAAACTCAGCAGCGTTGCGACTAAGCTCCACCACGTCAGCCAAGTTTGTTTCCTCTCTCGTTTCATGTGTTCATACTTGAACCAGTAACCCTCCAGCTGAGAGTAGAGTTCCGACAGTTTATCGAACGCTTCAACAAGCGAAGCCACGCCCTGTTCCCACCCAGGGTCCCAGAGATTCTTGGCTTTGGCTGCGCGACCTTTGGAAACGAGATCGGAAATTTCCCTAAGTGACGAACGAATGGCTACGTCATTCGGCGAGCCTAGCAGAATCGGATACTTATCCTGCACAGGAAGAACGCGCTGACGGTAATTTGCGTAGACCTCCTTAAACTTTACGGTCAGGCGGTTGACGGAGATGTTATAGGGCTCTAGGATTGCGCGTCGTAGGTGCTCCTCCGCAGAAATCAATTGGGCCTGTCTTTGGTTGTCAGGGGTGTTCTCATCGAGCAAAGTGACTAGGTGGCTGAGAGCATCGCGCATATTCGCCACGCCGACGAAATTGACCAGGCCGGTTCTTTGTTCGAGAAAATATGTAGCCTTCTCCGCCTTTCTATAATTGTTCCTGATGAGCAGGAGATACTGCTCAACCAGTGCCTTGTCCACACCGCAGACACGGTCCGTCTGACCGCTCATTTTTCACCTTCGATTAGGCGCGACTCCGCAGCCCTGAACAGGCCGAGTGGAGCGCGTAAGAGTAAACTGCAAGGGGAAGAAACTTACTGCGGAGCCCGAATAACCCGGGCGGGCGTGCATAGGCAGCCCGCCACCACTCTACTCTTCAGTTTGTGCGAATTGCGCTAGGAACTCTTCCGCTTCTCGCTCTTCTTCAATTATCCTCGCTGGGCTTATCTCCTCCAGACCTGTTCCGTCGTGGCCACCATACTGCGATGGCGTGAGATCAACCCCCGTCGAACGAGATCGCGCGTCTCGCCGCTCGTGAATGAATTCGCTCGTGACTTTTTCTGGGGATACACCTTCGTCCCTGGCAATTAGTTCGTTCAACTTCTGCTCCAATACTGATCCCGACATTTCTCCTCCTTATCAATGCAAGCGCAGGCCGTGTGGCAAAATCGCATCGGGGAGAGGCTCCGATGCCACCATAATGCCCCACATTCGGTGATTTCGAACCGCGCAGGAGTGCCTTCGGTGGTCCCTTCTTGCCAATCTTCCTCACCGTGCCAAGCAGGCCACTGATGAGATTATACTTCTAGGCTACTCCCGTAGTGATTGTAATGGCTTGTGACTTCCACACTCAGGTCATCTTTGTACCCTTCGGCTGGAAACACTTAGAAGCCGCCGCGTGCAGCCGGCCTCGTTTGACGAGGGAGTATATACCAGAAAAGTGGGGAACAGTGTGATTTTGTTCTTGGCGACCACATGGAGGTAAAACGCCTCGGATTTGGAGATTGTGAAAAGGGGCTAATCTTTGTGGTTCTCAACATTCAATGGTCATGACCTGAGAGTGCGAGGACGGTCCCAGGTGTCGGCTAGGCGGTGACAATAACCAAGGAATCGCATCCGCTTTCTGACCTCGCCCGAAAAACGGATGGGATATTTCGGACGCAGACACTGCGGACATTTAGGATGGCGAGTTGAAAAAGCAAGATCAGCGACGCGAAGTTGAGCGGCGGCCTGACTGCGTCAGCAGATGCCAGGCTCTGAGGTAGCAGGAGTATTTGGAGTTTGGGTAGGAGGATGTCGGGCTGGCGGTTTGTGGCGCGGATGGGGAGGAGATACCAGGTGTCGGTGGGGATTACGTAGGCGGCGAAGAAGTCGAGGTCGCGAGGGTCGTAGGGGACGCCGTTGGTGTCGAGGTGGCATTTGTAGGAGTTGCCGCGGCAGTAGATGGTGCATTTCACCTGCACGCGGAGGAAGCGGCCGCGGTGGTCGACGGCGAAGTCGTAGGGAGCGGACTCTCCCCAGGGCTTGCAGACGTAGAGGTGGAGTTCGGCGGCGCGGGTCATGAAGCGCAGCTCCGCCCACTCACCCCGGGCTTTGGGATGACGGAAGGTCCGTCTGGGATTTGGCATTTTGGTTTTGGGGGCTGCTTAAGTCAGAGGCAACGGCAACGGCAACGGCAACGACAACGTCAACGGCGGCGGCAACGGCAACGTCAACGGCGGCGGCAACGTCAACGTCAACGGCAACGGCAACGGCGGCGGACAGGAGTGTCCGCCCTACATTTTCCTGTTCAAATGAAAAACGCGGCCTTTGTGGGCCGCGCTTTTTGCTCTCTATATTTAGTATAGCAATTTGGGTGGGGCGATCTGGACATTTTTGCGAATTTATATTTCGTGCGGTATCAGTGAGTTGCGGCGCAGAGGGCGGGTTTGGGGGCTTGACAAGGTTAGTGCCGAATCGGGAATTTTCAGGCCGGGAGCTAGATGTCGCGGTGAGTTTCCACATCGGGCCGGGTGCTCTGCGGGCGGAACATTATTTAGAATTAAACGTAGAATTGAAGTGGGCTCGGTAACGGAATTCCTGGGCTTGAAGATTTGATCTTATGAGACTTGCACGGCCGATCATTTTGGCGATGGCCATCGCCGCGGGCTTTTTTTATTTCACCACCTGGCGGGGAAACAGCCAGGCGGCGTTTCATCCTTCGAACTGGCTGTCGCATCCGGCGAAGGTGGAGATTACCGAGGCGGCGGGCAATGAGGCACTCGACAGCGAAGAGCAGAACAACATTTCTGTTTACCGCAAGAATATTCCGTCGGTGGTGAATGTGACTTCGCGCACGCTGACGTTCGACTTTTTTTATGGGGCGGTGCCGCAGGAAGGGCAAGGATCGGGATTTGTGATTGATAAGGATGGACACATTCTTACCAACTATCACGTGATTGCCGAGGCGCGGCAGGTGGAAGTCACGCTGCACAACCGGAAGAAATTTAAGGCGACGGTGGTGGGGACCGATCCGGCGCACGATCTTGCGGTGATTCAGATTAAGTCGCCGGATCTTGTTCCGGCGGTGCTGGGCGATTCGCGTGGTTTGCAAGTGGGGCAGAAGGTGTATGCCATTGGCAATCCGTTTGGGCTGGCGGGGACGATGACGCGCGGGATTGTGAGTTCGATTCGTCCGGTGCGCGAGCCGAATGGAGCGACGATTGATGAAGCCATTCAGACGGACGCGGCTATCAATCCGGGGAATTCGGGCGGGCCGCTGATGAACTGGCATGGGGAAGTGATTGGGATTAACACGATGATTCTGTCGAGCGTGGGGCAGAATGCGGGCATTGGCTTTGCGATTCCGATTAATACGGCGAAGGCAGTGTTGAACGATTTGATGACGCTGGGGCGTGTGCGGCGGCCGGCGCTGGGGGTGCGGACGATTCCGATTACTCCGGAGCTGGCGGATGAGATTGGGCTGCCGGCGGATTATGGGTTGCTGATTATTGAAGTGACGCCGGGGAGTTCGGCGGAATCGGCAGGACTGCGCGGCGGGAACCAGCAGGCGTATCTGGGCAACGTGCCCATCATGCTGGGCGGAGATTTGATTGTCGCTATCGATGGCCAGAAGATTCAGGATCAGGATGACCTGGCGCAGATGATGAATAATCATCGCGCCGGGGATAGGGTGAAGATCACCATCTATCGCGGGAAAAGTAAAATGGATGTAAGCGTTTCGCTGGGCGAGGCGCGGCAGCAGGTGTGAAGGCGGCATTCAGCAGTTAGCAGTCAGCATTCAGCCCTACGGCTTGTTGGTTGAGGCCCGCGAGCGGAAAACCTTTTAACGCCGAGATCGCCAAGTGCGCCGAGAGAATCAATGCATAACTCTCTTTCTTCTTCGCGTTAATTCCTTGCATGAACGTCGACTTCATTCGCGAATATTGCCTTTCATTTCCTGATGCGATTGAGAATCTGCAATGGGGCGATGAATTGTGCTTCAAGATCGCGGGGAAGATTTTTGTGATGCTTGGGCTGGACAATCCTCGCGTGTGCTTTAAGTGCACGCCGGAGACTTTTGCGGAGCTGATTGAGCGGGAGGATATTCGTCCGGCCCCTTACGTGGGGCGGTACAAGTGGGTGATGCTGGACCGCCTTGATGCGCTCGGCGACCGGGAGTTGAAGGAGATGATCCGGCAGTCGTATGAGATGGTCGCGGCGAAGGCGCCGAAGGGAAAGAGTCGAAAGGAAGCCGGGAAGGAGATTTCAGTCAAAAGAGCTAAGAGCCGGAAAGTTCGTTGACAGGCGTTGAATGCGAACTTATTTCACTTGCGCGAGATCCCCAGTGGCACAATGCCGGCAAGCGGGAGATCCTTCGCTCCGCCTGAAGAACGGCTCCGCTCAGGATGACAGTGCTTCGTTGCGCATTTTAAATTAGTCACTCTCTCCTGAGGAGATTTGACTCTGCTTGGTACGCTCGGCTAGCCTCAAGTGTCCACCGCAAGCTGCGCCTTCATGCGAATACGAGCCAATCTCAAAACCTGGCTGTTAGTTCTGGCGTTGACCTCATTAGGCGCGTCTTTTTCCGCGGCATCGACGCGGCCGGTGCATGCGCAACATGCCATCGTTGTGAGCGTGAATGAACTTGCATCGCACGCCGGGGCCGACATTATGCAGGCGGGCGGCAATGCCGTGGACGCGGCTGTGGCCACGGGATTTGCTTTGGCGGTCGTGCATTCTCCCGCGGGTAACATTGGCGGCGGCGGATTTATGTTAATCCGCATGGCCGACGGTAAGGCGCACTTCATTGACTATCGCGAAAAGGCTCCGGCAGCGGCGACGCGGAATATGTATCTCGACGCGCAGGGCAGGGTCATCCCGGGCGCGAGTGAATATGGATACAAAGCGATTGCAGTTCCTGGCTCGGTTGCCGGCATGGTTTATGCCGAGCAGAAATTTGGCAAGCTCACGCTGCAACAGGTGATGGCTCCGGCAATCAAACTGGCGCGCGAAGGCTTCACGCTTACGTGGGAAGAAGCAAGCGACATGCAGCACGACGCGCATCTGGGAGAATTTGCGGAGTCGAAAAGAATCTTTCAGCGCGACGGCGATTATTACAAGCCGGGAGAGATTTTCCGCCAGCCCGATCTCGCCCGCACCCTGGAGCGCATTGCCGCCAAGCCTGACGATTTTTATCACGGCGATCTGGCCCGCGAATTGGCTGCAGCCATGCAAAAGGGCGGAGGACTCATCACCGCCGACGACCTTGCGCACTACGAAGTGAAAGAGCGCGAACCGGTGCGCGGGACATATCGCGGTTACGAGGTCATCAGCGCGCCGCCACCTTCATCGGGCGGTGCGGTGCTGATCGAGTCGCTGAATATTCTTGAAGGCTACGATCTCGCCAGGATGCAGGACCGGTCGGCGCAATCGATCCATTACACGGTCGAAGCCTTCCGCCGCGCTTTTTATGATCGCGCGGAATTCATGGGCGATCCAGATTACTCGAGGATCCCAATCGCACAGCTCATCGACAAAAGATATGCCGCCGCCTGGCGCGAATCGATTGATCCGGCGAACGCCTCGCCGAGCAAGGAATTGAAGCGCCCAGCGATCTTCAGCCAACTGGAACAATATGCCGCGGCGCATCCTGGACCCGCAATACAGGCTGAGCATCCTCACACGACGCACTACTCGATCGTCGATGGCGACGGCAACGCGGTCGCTGTTACTACGACGATCAACGACTGGTTCGGCTCGCGTGTAACTGCCGACGGTTTGGGATTTTTGTTGAACGATGAGATGGACGATTTTTCTTCGGCGCCGGGCGTGCCTAATTCCGACGGACTGATTCAGGGTGAGGCTAATTCCATCGGGCCGGGCAAGCGTCCGCTGTCGTCGATGACGCCAACTATTGTCGAGCAGGATGGGAAGGTTTTTCTGGTGCTGGGCTCGCCGGGCAGTTCGAAAATTATTTCTACGGTGGCCAACGTTCTTATGGGCGTGATCGACTACGGCATGAATATTCAGGAGGCGGTCAACGCGCCACGCTTTCACAATCAGTGGCTGCCCGACGTTGTCAGCGTGGAAAAATGGTTTTCGCCGGATACGATTGCGGCGCTGAACAAGATGGGATACAAGGTGGAGGTTGGGCTGCACTACGGCGAGTTCTCCGTCCCCTATTGGAGCGATGCCGAATGCATTGAGATCGAACCGAAGACCGGCGAACGGCTGGGCGCCAGCGATGGCAGGGGCAGCGGAAAGCCTGTAGGCTACTAGGACTATTGTTGATTGCTGATTTTTGATTTTTGATTGAAAATCAGAATGGGTTGAGATTTTGAGCCTCAATCAACAATCAGCGATCATCAATCAACAATTCCCAAGGCAAGGAACGCGCATGGTGAGAGCGGTATCCACTTATTTATATGTCAGGGAGCGGCTGCATCCGGGCATTCTGGATGGACTTTCGCGCAGCGGCGTGCAGGCGGTCGAGATTTTTGCCGCGCGGCAGCACTTCGACTATGCGAACCGCAAAGCGCACGTGAAAGAGATTGCCGAGTGGTTCCACGGCAGCGGCATGCCGCTGCTTTCGGTGCATGCTCCGCTTTATGCCGACTACGAATGGGGACGCGCCGGGTCTCCACCAGTCAACATTGCCTCGACCGACCGCGCTCATCGCGTGGAGGCCATGGACGAGATCAAGCGTGCGCTGGAAATCGCCGAGCAGATTCCTTTTCGGTTTCTCATTCAGCACATTGGCATCACGAACGAAGAGTTCAACGACAAGAAATTCGAAGCGGCGATGACATCCATTGAACATCTGCGGGCTTTCGCCAAGCCGCTGGGAGTGCGCGTCCTGCTGGAAAATACTCCCAACGAACTTTCGACGCCGGACAAATTGGTGGAGATGATTCGCGATGCGCACTTTGACGACGTTGGAGTCTGCTTCGACTTCGGTCATGCGCACATGATGGGCTCGATCCGCGAGGCCTTCGAGATTCTGCGGACGCACATTCGTTCGACTCACATTCACGACAACGCGAAAGATAAAGACGCGCACCTGTGGCCGGGGCATGGCACCATCGACTGGAAAGAAGCGATGGAGTGCCTGCGATCGGCGCCGCAGACGCCACCGCTGCTCCTCGAACTGGAGACCGACGACAAGGTTAATCCGCTGAACCACTTCGAGGAGGCGTTCGAGAAGCTGGAGACGGCCTAAAGGCATTTAACGCCGAGTGCGCTGAGAAACGCCGAGCAAAGAAAGCTAAGTCTTCGTTTTCTCCGCGCTCTTCGCGTACTCGGCGTTAAACGAGTTTTCTTAACTATGTCCTCCCCTATCACCACAATCGCAGAAATCGGCAAGCACGACGGCCAGTCCGTCACTATTCGCGGATGGCTTTATAACCTGCGCGAGAGCGGCAAATTGCTCTTCCCGCAGTTTCGAGACGGCTCCGGCGTGATTCAGGGCGTTGTGCCCAAGAATGCGGTCGCGCCGGAAGTTTTTGATGCGATCAAAACGCTCACACAGGAATCGAGCGTAATAGTCGAAGGAAAAGTGCGCGCCGATAAGCGGGCACACGGCGGTTATGAACTCGATGTCGCGAATGTGCAAGTCGTCCAGCGCGTGCCCGAGTCCGATCCTTATCCCATCACCCCGAAAGAACATGGCACAGATTTTCTGATGGAGCATCGCCATCTCTGGGTGCGGTCGCAGCGGCAGGCGTCGATTCTTCGCGTGCGCGCGGAGATCATTAAAGCGGTTCGCGACTTTTTCGACGAAAACGGTTTCACGCTCACCGACCCGCCCATCATCACTCCTGCGGCGTGCGAAGGCACCAGCACGCTTTTTCCCGTCACCTACTTCGACGAAGAAGCATTTCTCACGCAGTCCGGCCAGCTCTACATTGAAGCGACGGCGATGGCACTGGGCAAGGTGTATTCGTTCGGTCCAACGTTTCGCGCGGAGAAATCGAAAACGCGACGCCATCTGACCGAGTTCTGGATGGTTGAGCCTGAAGTCGCTTACGCGCAACTCGACGACATTATGGATCTGGCCGAGGGCCTGATCAGTTTCATCGTGAAGCGTTGTCTCGATAAGCGCCGCGCTGATTTGCAGGTGATTGGACGCGATGTCACGAAACTGGAAAAGATCGTGCCGCCCTTTCCGCGCGTTAGCTACGACGACGCCGTAACGGCCTTGCAGGAAGGGCACGCGAAAGGCGCGCTGGAATCCAAGTTTGAATGGGGCGGCGATCTGGGATCGCCTGACGAAACGTATCTCTCCGCGCAATATGATAAGCCGGTGATGGTGCATCGTTATCCGGCGAAGGTAAAAGCGTTTTACATGGAGCCCGACCCGCAGCGGCCCGAGCTGGCGTTGTGCGTCGATGTGCTTGCGCCGGAAGGCTATGGAGAAATCGTTGGCGGCTCGCAGCGCATGGCCGATCACGATTTGCTGGTGAAGCGAATTCACGAACACGGCCTGCCGGAGGAAGCTTTCAAGTGGTACCTGGATCTGCGCAAATTTGGGAGCGTGCCGCATGGCGGCTTCGGCATGGGCATTGAGCGCGCGGTGGCGTGGATCTGCGGGCTGGAGCACGTGCGCGAGACGATTCCGTTTCCGAGGATGCTGTACCGGTTGTACCCCTAAAACCTCAAACCTTTTAACGCAGAGAACGCCAAGATCGCCGAGCTAAAACGGGAAATGCAAGAGATTATTCCTGGTTTTCCTTTGCGATCTCGGCGTGCTCGGCGTTAAATCGGTTTAGCGTGCATGACCCTCACAGACTCGACTCGATTACTCGCCGCATCATCGGGGCCGCGATTGAGGTCCACCGCAGAATCGGGCCGGGACTGCTGGAATCTGCTTATATTGCTTGCCTTTCGTTCGAGCTTCGTCAGATGGGATTCAGGATCGATGAGCAGGTACCACTGCCAGTCATTTATCGAGATGTAAGACTCGACTGCGGCTATCGCATGGATTTTGTCGTCGAAGATGCGGTCATAATAGAAGTCAAAGCTATGGAGCAGATCGCTCCCGTCCACCACGCGCAACTGCTCTCCTACCTGCGCCTGGCCGACAAGCGCGTCGGCTTACTGATAAACTTCCATGTCCGGATGCTCAAGGACGGAATCAGAAGAATCGTCAACGATTTTCATGAATCCGAACCAAAGGCATTTAACGCCGAGAGCGCAGAGTACGCCGAGAAATACCGGTAACTCTTCTTTTGTTTCGTTGCGATCCTGGCGTGTTCAGCAAGCTTCTACCCTATGACAACACCATCAATCTCTCCGAAACAAATTCGCGTCATTGGCGTGCCCCTTGATCTCGGCCAGTCGCGGCGCGGCGTCGACATGGGGCCGTCCGCCGTGCGCGTTGCCGGACTTGAGGCG
>JBAUXX010000060.1:0-1525 GCA_049584475.1 Candidatus Sulfotelmatobacter sp.
AGCCGGCAGCACGCTCAAGAAGTGGAATCCGCCACGGGAGCGGGAAAGACAATATCAGCCTCTGAACATTTCAATTCGAGTGGGTGAGATTTATTTTCTGCCAGCGGCGGCGATCGGCGCCGGCACGACGCGCGGTCGACGAAACCTTCATCTCGCAGTCCGTCGCCCAATACCTGATTCTGTCGGCCCAAGCCGACGCAACATTTTGCAGGAACAGTTGCCAAGCGCAGAAATGAAGAACTGTTGACGGCACTACTACAGCATGCCCGGTGGTCGCGACCTGTTCGCAGTCCGCGGCCTGGAACCGAGACGATCTGGTTAGTGCGTCATGGCCCGAAGAGCAGGCAAGACCAAGTTGTCAAAGGTCGGACCTTGAAAGTCCGCATATTGCGTATGAGCGATTTCCGATGCCTTTTGAAATTCCGCCTGTGCCTCATTCCGTTTGTTCGTCAGGAACAACATCACGCCGTAGTCCACATGGGCCGCGACCGAGTTCGGATTCATGGCCAGCGCGGTCTGAAATTCTGGCAGCGCCTGATCTGGTTTTCCCATCCGCAAAAGTGTGTCGGCCGCATGCAAATGGCTGATTGCCGAAGCGTCGTGCATGTCGAAACGTCCGTGATACACAAGAGTTTCCCCAGCGATGATGTCGTCCGGGTGCAAGTTTATAAATTGGCTGTAGGGATTAAGTTTCCCGGGTCCCCACCAGATGCCTGCGTGTTCTTCTTCATCCAGAAGGATCGTTCCCTCAATGGACTCGGGGATGGGTCCCCTCTCCGTCCCATCGTTTGCCGACATGAACGTGGGAAGAACGCGGCAGGGAATCTTGTAATAAGGAAACGGCGCCAGTCCCGAGTACGCAAACCAGCAGTCGGAAATCTGATGCGCCGCGACGTAGTCGCGCACGGCCTTGAGGTCCGAATCCCATCCTGCATTTGCGTCACTCAGATACTTGTAGGTGTTTTTCGGACCTCCCCACGCCTCGTTCGAGTAGGTGAGGTAGTAAGGAAAGGCATGCAGCGACGATCCAACGTGAAGAAGGAGCAGTGCGCCCACGACATAGGCCCAGGCACGCGATCGCTGCATCAGTCCCCACGCGGCGGCGGCAATCAGCACAATCAGAAACGGAAAAATGGGAAGGATGTGGCGAAATCCGATGTCCAGGCGCGAAGTCGTGCTGATCAGGAAATACACCAGCGCCGGAAGCGCGAGATACAAAACCTCTTTCCTTTTCTCGATGCCCCGCAGGTTTCTTGCCAGAATCAGCAAACCCAGAAGCACCAGAAATCCCAGCGTGCATTTGATCAGCAATGCCAGCGGAAAGTAGAACCACCGGCCGTTGGGATAGATTTTGCCGAGAATGAACATCGGCCGGCCTTGCTCGGAGATGATTTCAACATCCGCAAGGCCAAAAACGTAAGCTTCCGGCAGCAGGTGCGACCTCGACAACGCCACCGTGGCTCGCGCCTGCCAGGGATGACCACTAGCTTGCGCATAAGCCGCCAACGGCGGATTGATGCTCAAC
>JBAUXX010000061.1:0-79039 GCA_049584475.1 Candidatus Sulfotelmatobacter sp.
CTCGCGGTGCGATCGATGAGGGCGCATCCGACCCCGGCGATGCGGTCCGCGGTAGCGAGGCCGTCGTCCTGGCCGCGCCCGTGCTGGCGATTCTCGATCTGATTGAACGGCTCGGCCCATCGCTTCCCGCGAAAACTTTGTTAACTGACGTAGGCAGCACCAAGGTTGCCGTGATGGAGCGTGCCGCCAAAGTCTTCGGCAAAAATGCTTCGCGCCGCTTTCTCGGCGGCCATCCCATGGCCGGAAAGGAAATCAGCGGCGTCGATAATGCTGACCCCGATCTGTTTCACAATGCGGCATGGTTTCTTACCCCAATGCCCGGCCAGAATCTGACTGATGGCCTGGCTGCAGAGTTCGCCGGATGGATCGAGCAGATCGGCGCCCGCATTGCTATGCTGCCGCCCGAAAAACACGATCACTTGTGCGCCTGGATCAGCCACATGCCGCAAATGATCTCAACCGCGCTGGCCGCTGCGCTGGTGGAAGAATTTGGCGAAGAAGCTCCGCTGCTCCCCGCCGGCGGCCGCGCATTGCAGGAGATGACGCGCATTTCCGCGAGCCCCTACTCGATGTGGCGCGATATCGCCATCAGCAACCAGAAAAATCTGGGAGATGCGATGTTGAAGCTTGAGCAAAAGCTGGCGCACATCCGCGAAAATCTCGCCACGCGCCAGTTGGCCGAGGAATTCGAAAAAGCGCATCAATTGCGAAAGCCAAAGTAGGAGTACTTTGCCGAATCACGTCCAAGAGTGAAGGCGTGAGGATTCCCCATGTGATGCTATAATGAATCACATGAAGACCGCGAGCGTTCGCGACCTGCGCTATCGTTTTTCCGAGGTGGAAGCTCACCTTCGCGACGGCGAGCCCATCGCCATTACCAAGCGTAAACGCGTGATCGCCAAATTGGTTCCGGAGCGGCCAGTACGCCGCAAACCGCCGGATTTTATGGCGATGTTGAAAAAAATTTATGGTAACAAGAAATCGAAAGTCAGCGGCGCGGAACTGATCGCGATGCAAAGAGGCGATCGTTGAAGGTCTTTGCCGACACCAGTTTCCTGGTTTCCCTGTATCACCCTGACGCTAACTCTGCCCGGGCCGCTAAACAGGTTCTGCTCAGTCCTGTGTTTCTCTTAACTCCGCTTATCGAACTCGAAATAATGAACGCACTGGAGTTGCGCGTTTTTCGGAACGAGGCCACCGCCAGGCAGAGCCGCGCTGCACGAACGGAGTTCCAAAGGCACGTCGATGAAGGACTTTTCAGCAAAACTTCGATGCCCACGACGGTTTACGATTTGGCTGAAAGAATTGCCCGCAGAGCCACAGCACGTATCGGGACTAGAGCATTGGACATTTTGCAGGTTGCGAGCGCAATCCTATTGCGGGCTGAAGAATTCTGGACGTTGGACGCGCGCCAGGCGAAGTTGGCGCGCGATCAAGACCTCAAGGTGCGGTAACAGCCGCTGCTCGTAGACCGCAGACGCGTTGTCTACCAGGCGCGCATTTCATTTAAAATGCCAACGCAATGAATAAAGTCGTTTCCAATGCCGATGAAGCGATCCGCGACGTGTTCGATGGCGCGGTCATCATGATCGGCGGCTTCGGGCTGTGCGGCATGCCGGAGAACCTGATTCGCGCACTAGCACACAAGGGAACGAAGAATCTCACGACCATCAGCAACAACGTCGGCGTCGACGGCGTGGGCAACGGTCTGCTGCTGGCCGCGGGACAGATCGTCCATCACATCGGGACCTATGTCGGTGAGAACAAACTGCTGGAAGAGATGGTTTTGAACAAGACCATCAAACTCGATCTCGTGCCTCAGGGAACGTTTTCCGAGCGCATTCGCGCCGGGGGTGCGGGTATTCCGGCGTTCTTTACGCCGACGGGAGTAGGAACGATCGTTGCCGAGGGAAAAGAGACGCGCGAGTTCGATGGCCGCACGTATCTGATGGAGCGTGGACTGAAAGCCGATTTCGCCTTCGTGAAAGCGTGGAAGGGCGACCGCATGGGAAACCTCGTCTATCGCAAAACGGCGCGGAATTTTAATCCCATGATGGCGACGGCGGCGAAGATCACGATTGCCGAAGTTGAGCACTTAGTCGAAGTCGGCGAGTTCGACGGCGATCAGGTTCATACACCGAGCGTCTACGTGAAAAGAATTTTTCAGGGGGAGTTGTACGAGAGAAGGATTGAGAGAAGAACGGTGAGAAAAGTCGTTAGTCGATAGTCGTTGGTCGTTAGCAACAGCCCAACTCGTGAGAGCAAACAACGAACGACTAAGGACCAACGACTAACGACCGGCGACCAACGACGAAAACCAACCAATGACCGCACCCCCCAAGCCTCCCAAAGACACCGACAAGCGCGAGCGCATCGTCAAGCGCATTGCCCGCGAGTTGCGTGATGGCTTCTATGTCAACCTCGGCATCGGCATGCCCACGCTTATCGCGAATCATGTTCCGGCTGGGATGGATGTGATACTTCAATCCGAGAACGGAATGCTGGGCATCGGACCGTATCCCATCGAGGGCGAGGAAGATCCCGACCTGATCAATGCCGGGAAAGAAACCGTGAGCGAGATGGCGGGCACGTCGTATTTTTCGAGCGCCGATTCGTTTGCCATGATCCGCGGCGGCCACATCGACTTAAGCGTGCTGGGCGCGATGGAAGTGGATGAATCGGGAAGCATCGCCAACTGGATGATCCCCGGAAAAATGGTGAAAGGCATGGGCGGCGCAATGGACCTGGTGGCCGCGGCGCGGCGCGTGATCGTCGCCATGGAACACACCGCGCGCGATGGCGCTCCGAAAATTCTGAAAAAGTGCACACTGCCGCTGACCGGCGTAGGAGTGGTCGATACGATTGTCACCGAGATGGCCTACATTCGCGTGACCAAAGATGGATTGGTGCTGGAGGAAGTCGCGCCGGGGTTGACGGCGGAAGATGTGCAGCGGGCGACCGAGGCGAGGCTGAACGTGAGTGCGGGGTTGAAGGTGATGGGAAGCTGAGAGTTTTTCGGGGGTGAGACTGTGCCATGGGCGCGACTATCTGGAACTATCGTGGGACTCGTCGTTGGTGTTTTCGGCTTCTCGGTAATGCGAGATCCAATGAAACTGTCGCTGCTTGCTCTGGGACAGGAGGGCTATTACCAAAGGCTGGTACTCGACCAATGGCAACGTATCGGCTTACGCCTTTTCGGGGCAGTGTTGTCGTTTTTTGGAATGGCGCTCTTCTTCGGCGCCCTAGCATCGCTGTTGAGGGTAAACATTCTGAGCGTGCTGGCCGAAACGCTATTCGTCGAGATGGGGCTACTCTTCGTCGCCGCCTGGGTGCTCGGCCTCATATTAGCCGTGGTACAAGCGATTCGTGGACAGTTCTTTGACTGGTATCGCATGTGGAAGCAAGCCAGGACCCTTGGTCCAATCAATGTCTATCCGACGAAAACGCCAGCAATGGAGAGGGAAGCGCGAGTGTTTTCCGCCGCTTTCTGTCTGCTGGTGGGTGTTGCTGTTTGTGCCACTGCCTACCGTCGCTAACATCTACAACTATTCGCGTTAGGCCAGGCTAGTTCAGTCAGGTAGGCCGTCCGTCACACGCGAAACGGCGCGGCCAGCAGCCGGAACGGCAGCGTGATCGCCAAGAACACAACTTCCAGCACTCCATGGACCGCGACGCCGACGATGCGGAAGGGAAGCAGGATCAGCCAGACAAACGGGTAGGCGATCAGCGCCACGAGAGCCAGCGGCCAGCACATCACAAACAGCAAACACCAGAGGAGGAAAGCGAACATGGGAGACCTCCTTGCTTTCTGAGTAATGATACGGCGGAAGCTGGTCAGAAGTTCCCGGCTTAAGAGCGAGTCGAGCTTCGCTCGACCTGGACAGCCGAGGGCGCTGTCCCCACATAGGCTGATTAAACTTCTACAGTTGACGCTTTGCCCGCCAGTTTCGCTAGCGACTCCCCATACGGGGCGCGGGCGATGCCGTTTTCCGTGATGATCGCGGCCACGTACTTCGCCGGCGTCACGTCAAAGGCGGGATTCTCGATCTCCACGCCATCGGGGACCATTTGCTTACCGGCGATGTGTGTGACTTCCCGCGCGTTGCGCTGCTCAATGGGAATCTGGCTGCCATCGGGGCAATCGATGTCGACCGTCGAAATTGGCGCGGCCACGTAGAACGGGATGCCGTGTTCTTTGGCCAGAATCGCCACCGTGTAGGTGCCGATTTTGTTGGCCACGTCGCCGTTGGCGGCGATGCGGTCGGCGCCCACGACAATCGCCCCGATCTTTCCCTGGCTCATCATCGCGCCCGCCATGTTATCGGAAATCACGGTCGTCGGGATGCCGTCCTTCATCAACTCCCATGCGGTCAGGCGCGAGCCTTGCAGGAACGGCCGCGTCTCATCGGCGTAGACGTGAATTTTCTTGCCTTGCTCAACGGCCGCGCGGATCACGCCGAGCGCAGTGCCATATCCGGCCGTGGCCAGCGCGCCCGCGTTGCAGTGCGTTAAAACTCCTCCAGACGATGGCATGAGCGTCGCACCGTGGCGTCCCATGGCCTGGTTGGCCGCAATGTCTTCGGCGTGCATGCGCTGCGCTTCTTCAATCAGGGTCTGCTTGATCTGCGGGACAGGCCGAATGCGAACGCGCTCGAATTTTTCCTGCATGCGCTTGATCGCCCAGAAAAGATTCACAGCGGTGGGGCGAGTCTTGCCGATCAGATCGCAAATCTGATCGAGATCGCGCTTGAGATCGCCCACCGTTTCGGCTTTGGAATTCTTTACGCCCAGCGCAATGCCCATAGCCGCAGCCACGCCAATCGCCGGTGCTCCGCGGACGACCATCGTACGAATCACGTCGGCAACCTGCTCGTGCGTCTTGCAGTTAACGTAGGTTTCTTCCATGGGCAGCTTCGTCTGGTCGATGAAGCGTACGCCGTTGTCGGTCCATTCAAGAGTTTGAATCATGAGTCAGTCGTTAGTCATTAGTCCTGAGTCATTAGTCAATGGCCATTCGTCGTTAGCTTTTCTATTCTTGTCATTCCGAGCGCAGCGAGGAATGACAAACATGAAGAGCGAGGAATGATAAGAGCGAAAAAGCCGGTCCCTCACATTCGATGCGCCTGGCAGCGAGTTCGCGGCACGTTTGTCACGGCGAGCTGTCCGCATATTTCGCATGTGGCGCCCACGGCCAAAATGCCAGGCGAAGTTTCATCGTTCTGCATGACATGTTCGGTCCTGACATCCTTCGCCGTGAAAACAGAAACGAACGGCGCGGGAGCCGCGGCCTTCTCCACGTTTGGCCTGCCCTTGGCTTCTTCGCGCTCGACGAGACACATCACACCAACGATTTCAAATCCAAACTCCCGAGCCGCTTCGATAGCCTGAACCGTCGAACCGCCGGTGGTGCAAACGTCGTCAACAATAACGACGCGGGCGCCTTTTTCGCGAAAGCCTTCAATACGCTGTCCCGTCCCGTGCTGCTTTTCCGCTTTGCGCACCAGAAAGCCGTCCAGCTCTCCGCTCACCACGGAAACCGCAACAACGATCGGGTCGGCTCCCATGGTCAAGCCGCCAATCGCTTTCGGCTTCCATTCCTGTTGGCGGATTACATCGAGGAACACCTCCCCGGTCAGGCGCGATCCTTTCGCGTCCAGCGTGGTGGTGCGGCAGTCGATGTAATAGTCGCTCGTCCCGCCGGATGAAAGCTTGAAGTCGCCCAGTTTGAACGATTTCGCCGCCAAAAGCCGCAGCAAGTCTTTGCGCCGTGTAATCGCCGGATCGGGTCGGGAAGAGGGCATAAAGTTCTACGATACCACGGGAATTTGGGCTTCCGTCTCGACCGCTCCTTCCATCAGTCCGAGAGAGGGACACGGAAGCACGCGCCACAAGTGGCGCTTTTCGGCGTGATAATCTGAATATTCTGCGAGTTTAATTCCTCGAGGTAATACACATTGCGGATGCTGCGAAGACTGTTCTTCTTATCTTTTCCCATTTTCCTGATCGCTAGCTTCATCGGACTGGCAGGCATCGCGGCTCTGGCCGAAGGCACGCGAAACTGGGAGCAATCGAAATTCGAGGACTTAGCCAAGGGTACGGCGACCGGTATAGCTCTTCGCAGTTCCGGCGGTCTGGAACTCGCCCCGGCTTTCAAACTCCTTTATGGCACGCCTTCCACGTACATCTGGGCAATCGCCTCCGACGACGCGGGCAACGTCTATGCCGCCACCGGCGCTCCTGCGCGGGTGTATCGCATTACTCCCGCCGGTCAGTCCACCATCATTTTTGAGCCGCAGGAGCTTCAGGTACAGGCTTTGCAAGCCGCTCCGGGCGGAGTGATTTACGCAGCCACGGCTCCCGACGGCAAGGTTTACAAAATCGAGCAGAGAGCCGGCGGCAAATCGGACGCCCAACCGCAGGCCAGGAACGAGGGCGAAAAAGATCCCGCCAAGCCGAAAGTGGATGCCTCCTGGACTTCTTCGGTCTACTTCTCTCCGGGCACCAAGTACATCTGGGATCTCGCCCTGGATAAGTCCGGCAATCTCTATGTTGCGACCGGCGACCACGGAGAAATCTACCGCGTCACCGCCAAAGGCGATCATTCACTTTTCTTCAAAAGCGACGAGACTCACATCCGCGTTCTGGCGCTGGACTCGTCGGGGAATCTGATTGCCGGCTCTGACGGCAGCGGACTCATTTATCGCATTTCTCCCACCGGCGAAGGCTTCGTCCTCTACAGCGCGCCAAAGAAAGAAATTACAGCCCTTGCTCTCGACCGCGCCGGGAACATCTACGCTGCCGGAGTCGGCGAAAAGAAACCGGGTTCGGGATCGCCATCATCAGTCACCCTGTTGAATCTGGCTCCAGCGAATCCCATAACCGGCGGGATGCAAGCGCCGGGCCTGACCATTTCTCCCGCACCCAGTTCAGTCCCTTCCGGCCCGTTTCCGTTGCCGGGCGGCGGATCCGCCGGTGGCTCCGACATTTATCGCATCGCTCCGGATGGTTCCCCGGCGCGTGTCTGGACCTCCCATGACGATCTGGTCTACGCCTTGGCCTTCGATGCGCAGAACCATCTGCTCGCCGGAACCGGCAATCGCGGACACATCTTCGCCATCACTGGTCTGGATGAGTTTTCCGATCTGCTCAAGGCGCCGGCTTCGCAGGTGACAGCTTTTGCCAAGGCGCCCGGAGGCGCTATCTACGCAGCCAGTAGCAACCTCGGGAAAGTCTTCATCCTCGGGCCGGGGCCAGAAACCTCCGGCACATTCGAAAGCGACGTGTTCGATGCCAAGGTCTTTTCCCGTTGGGGTAGGGTGGAATTCCGGGGATCGGCAGGCGTCGAACTGTTCGCGCGCAGCGGCAACGTCGACAATCCCGACCGCAATTGGAGTTCGTGGAAGAAGGTCGATCTGGACAAAGACGCGGAAACCGGCATCCCTGCGGCGCGTTATGTCCAATGGAAGGCGGTCCTGCACGCAGCCGGCGAACGGCCCGGCCTCGATAGCGTGACTCTGAACTACCTGCCCAAAAACATTGCCCCCGAAGTCGAAGAGGTGACTGTGCAGGCCGGAGTTCGCTACCAGAACACGCCAAAGTCTTCCAGCATGACTCTGAGCACGGACGTTACCGGGCCGACCGGTTCTCATTTTGAGTCGCCTCCGACCAGCACCCACGACCGGGACACGATCGGCGTGAAGTGGAATGCGCACGATGACAACGACGATCAGCTGGTCTACTCCGTGTACTATCGCGGTGACGGTGAGACCCGCTGGCTGCTGCTGAAAGACAATCTGACTGACAAAGCCTATTCCTTCGATGCCAGCCTGCTGCCCGACGGCGGATATGTGATAAGGGTGGTGGCCTCCGACGCACCATCCCACTCCTCGGGCGATGCACTGACCGCCGAGCAGCAAAGCCGCCGGTTTGAAGTCGATACGACCCCTCCGCGGGTGGAAAATCTCTCCGCGTCCGTCGAAGGCGGCCAGATTCACGTGAAGTTCCGCGCGGTCGATGGGTTCTCGCCTATCAAGCGGGCTGAATATTCCGTGGATGCCGGAGATTGGAACTATGTCGATCCCGTGGGCCAACTCTCGGATTCCAAAACGGAGGATTACGACTTCAAAGCCACTCCCCAGATGGCCAAAGATGGTTCGCCCGCCACCGAACATGTTGTCGTAGTTAGGGTTTACGACCGCTACGACAATCTGGGAGCCGCCAAAGCGGCACTGAGAAGCAAATAGCTTTTCGCGAATCGGGAGCGGCTCCTTGCCTCTGTTGGGCGTGCTCCTTGCCTCTCTCACTGGGCGTCATCCCGCGGACCCGCGTTCTTCAGCGGGGCGAGGGATCTCACGCGCAGCACATTAGAACTGAGCCCCGAACCGCAAACCTCACCCCGAATTGGTTCCGAAACGAATCAAGCCGGAACTGCCGCTTGAAAACTTCCGTCCCGCTTGCGATTCTTCTTTCCTTTTTCCTCGCGGCTGTGATAACAGGATAACGAGTGCTCTGCTGCCGGACGGCGCTTGCAATCCGCGTCAAACCTCGTGCTATAATCGCGCGCCGTTCGGGCACCAGTTTTGTTTATCCAATTTTGCAGTACCCGCAGCCCGCCGAACGGTTAGCATTCTGGGCCGCCGCAGAAGATTAGATTTGAAGATTAAAGATTTTGAGATTCAGAGATCAGGAGGAGCAATGACGTTCTACAATCCCACGCTCTATTTACGTGACGAAGAAGAGGAATTCGGCGACAGCGGCGCCTACAATGAGTCGCTGGAAGAGGATTTCGAAGAGGAAGAGGAGGAAGAAGAAGAATCCGGCGCCTCCGAACCGGAAGCGGACGAAGCCGAGCCCATGCCCGCACCGCCTGCTCCACCCCGGCCCTCAGCCCCCGCTGGCGGCGGAGGCGGAAGCAAGCCCGCTCCTAAGAAGAAACCAGCGCCCAAGAAGGCGCCGGCAAAAAAGCCCGCCGCCAAGAAAGCGCCCAAGAAACCGA
The DNA here is from genome assembly GCA_049584475.1 of Candidatus Sulfotelmatobacter sp. Taxonomy (GTDB): domain Bacteria; phylum Acidobacteriota; class Terriglobia; order Terriglobales; family Acidobacteriaceae; genus Sulfotelmatobacter. Next base: position 8,996 of record JBAUXX010000061.1, read on the forward strand.
TTAAGAAAGCACCGAAGAAAAAGCCTGCCGCCAGGAAAAAGGCAGCCAAAAAGGTCGCAAAGAAGCCTGCGAAAAAGGCCAAGCCAGCCAAGAAGAAAGCAAAGAAGGGCCGCCGCTAGGCTGCCTCTTCGCCGTCATTAAGTTCGTAACCGCGGCTTCCTTAGCCGCGGTTTTTCTTTAGTCGCATCTTTGCCGGCGGGAGGGTTACTTCTTCCCCGACACCGCGCCCAGACACTTTCCATACAGCTCGAGCAAGTGCGCGGCATAATCCTCAGGCTTCGCGGCCGAGCCGCCGCCGGTAAAGCCCACTCCGCCGCTGCTGGCTGTCTTTCCATATCCCGTGGTCATCGCGACGAACTTCATCAGATCGAGTGCGATGTCTTCATTGCGGCGCGCTGCGCCCGAACCTGTTGCGGGTGCTTCATCCATGAGTCCTTCTCCTGATCCGGAAATATAGGGAATGTCTTCTTCTTCCATAACTGCCGACAATCAATGCAGATGATAGCAGGAGCGGCGACCCGAGAAGCGGGCCCAAAGCCCCGGGTTTGCCATCCTTCCTGAGGTCCAGAGTCCGAAGTCCGCAGTCCTGATCTTGAAGTCCGGAAGCCGGAAGCGCTATGACAGTTTCTCCGCCAGCAGCCGCGTCCGCTTGCCCGCCATCGCGCCATGAATTCCCAGAACCGGTCCGAGCAGGCAGTAAAACCAGCCTGCCCATGCCGGATTCCGAAAAGCAATCGCGAATGACACAACACCGAACATCGTGAGAATTGCGTACTCCCGCATCGCTACCAGAGTTTCCATTGCTTCCACGGGATTCAAATCAAGTTCGCGGCGCGACTTGTATGCATGCACGTACATCAGGAAGATCAGCATAAACACCGCGGCGAATCCAATTCCATAAATGCGCATGAGCACCGAGGCCTCATGCCATCCCACATCCGCCGGCGCTCTGCCCCCCGTCACTTGCGACATCACCATCGTAAATACAAACTTCAGGGGATAGACATAGAACAGAACCACGAACAGCAGCACGACAGTGAGAAAAGCAGTGTAGGAATCTTCGAGGCCATAGCGGCGGGAAAATTTGTAATGCGCGCGCCAGATCATGACCAGTTGCGCAAAGCAGATGGCAAACGGCAGAAACCCCCGCATGTCGGCCAGCAACTCCGCATAGGTGTGCGGTACTTCGAGCGAGACCACCAGCAGCGTAATGGCAAAGCCGAACACCACGTCGCAGAACGCTTCGAGCCGCGTGATCTCGCCGCTCCGCCAGCGGAAGTATTTTTCCGGCAGCAGTCCTGGCCGGTGCTCGGAAGGAAAATGCGCTGCGGCGGGAATATGCTCACTGTCTCTTGCAAGCCCGCCGGGAAGCTCACCGTGATGACCTTTTCTGCCCATAGTTCGAGGCTGATCCTCCCGCAATCGGACACAGCATGCCAGTCCGAGCTACCGATTCTCAATTGCCGGAGACAAATAGGCAAGTGGCAAGCGGTCTTCGATCGCTCTAACGGAGTGACTCTTGCCGCGCAGTGTGGCATGCTTAAACCGCGCACCCATTCAAGGACTCCGTCTCATTGACCGCGAAGAACCCGACCGCGAAGAACCCCGAGCAACTTTCAACAGGCAGCAAAGCAGGCAAGATTCACGTCGCCGGCGTGCTGGTTGTGTTCGCGCTGATTTATGTCGGATCGCTCTTCTCCCCCGGACTCCAGGACGATGCCGATTCAACTCACGCCGAAGCGGCACGCGAAATGCTGGCCACGCACGACTTCGTCACGCTGAAAATCAACGGCAATCGTTACCTCGAAAAAGCTCCGCTGATGTATTGGGCGGTGGCGGCCAGCTACTTTTGTTTCGGCATCAATGAATTCGCCGCGCACTTGCCGGTTGCGGCGGCCATGTTTCTTCTCGTGCTGCTGGCTATGCGCTGGGGACGCCGCGCCTTCGGCAATCGCGCCGCCATCTATGCGGGCCTTTTCGTCGCCACGGCTGCCGGCTGTTATCTGTTCACTCGCATCCTCATCCCCGAAGCCATTCTCAGTTTTTTCATCGCGGCCGCGTTCTACTCTTTCGTCACCGCATTGCAAGACGGCAACTCCTGGCGCTGGTATGGCGGCTACGCCTGCGTCGCGCTGGCCGTGCTGACCAAGGGATTGCTCGCCATCGTCGTCGTCGGATTGTCGCTGCTCCTTTACATCGTAATCAGCGGAGAGTGGCGGCGCTGGCGCGAATTTCGTCTCTTCACCGGGACGCTGCTCTTCCTGCTGATCGCGGCGCCGTGGCATCTGCTGGCCGGAATTCGCAATCCTCACTTCTTCTGGTTCTACTTCGTCAACGAGCACTTCATGCGCTTCCTGGGCAAGCGCATTCCCAAGGATTACAACAAGCAGACCGACTCGCTCTATTGGACGCTGCACCTCGTCTGGCTTTTTCCCTGGAGCCTGTATCTGCCAATCGCGCTGCGCAAACCGATTGCCGACTGGATTTCACGGCGCAAGCTCGGCGCCGCTAAACCGCCTCGGCCTCCGCTCGATTTTCGCCGGCGCACCGGACTGATGTGCCTGGTCTGGGCCGGAGTCACTCTCGTCTTCTTTTCGTTCTCCACCAACCAGGAGTACTACACATTCCCCGCCTACCTGCCGATCCTTCTGCTGATCGCAGAGCGGCTGGCAAATGAAGAACAATCTGGTTCAGGGGAATCTCACTCCCGGCGGTGGCTTGTATGGAGCGCTGGCGTGCTTGCTCTCATCTGTATTGCCTGCTCCGCCGTGCTCGCCGCGGGACTGTGGAACTCACGCCATCTTCCCTTTGTGCCGGATATCGGCACCGTGCTCGCCGCGCCGAACCTGGAAGCCGAAACGCTCTCCATGGGGCACATGCTCGATCTCACCGGCCAGTCGTTTGCCGCGCTGCGTCTGCCTGCGATTCTCGCGGCTGTTGTTCTGTTCATCGGTCCGGCATTTGCATTCTGGCTGCGGCGGCGCGGAGCGCAGTTTGCCGCCACCTGGGCGACGGCTGCGACCATGGCCGTGTTTCTCATCGCGGCGCACATCGCGCTGGTGCGCTTCGATCCGTTTCTCGGGTCGCGCATCATGGCTCGACAGATCATGTCCCGGCAGATCGCTCCCGAACTTCATCCCGCCGATCGCGTAATGATTTACGGCGACCAGTCATTCGGCTCGTCGCTGCTGTTCTATCTGCGCCGGCCGATCGAACTGGTCAATGGCAACACGACTTCCATGTGGTGGGGGTCGACGTATCCCGACGCGCCGAAGATTTTTCTCGACGATCAGGATCTGCTCCGCGCCTGGAATTCGCCGGAGCGCGTCTTTCTCTTCGTGCCGCAGTACGAGCGCTCCCGAGTGGAAGTGCTGCTGCCCGGCCCGCTGCACATCGCCAGCGAAGCTTCGGGCAAGGTGATCTTTGTGAATCACTCTTAGCTGCGAGTTTCGAGCTCAAAAGAATAAAGCTCAAAAAGCCCCTCTTGACGGCCTTCTCCGGCGATGACACAATACTGTCCGCGCGTCTCCCCCGACGTCTGGCTCGCAAGTTTCCCGAAAACATATCAATTGATCGGACTCCCTCGTCCAGAAAGCGGAACCTATGACACGTCCCGAACCCCGCGAAAAACTCAACCGTAATCAGCGAACCGGTAATCAGCGAACCCAGACTCGACTCAGCTCCAAACTGGAAAAGAATCTTTGGGCCTATACCGTGGCCGCGGGCGCTGCGGGCATCGGACTGCTCGCCAGCCCTCAGCTCGCCGGAGCAAAAGTCGTCTACACACCCACCAACGCCAGCGTAAAACCGGGCGGACTTACTCTCGACTTGAACCACGACGGGATCGCCGACTTTTACCTCGTCCCCGGCGGATCGGCTAGCATAGCGGCATCCACCCAGTTTTCCTACTTGCAGGTCTGTCACATCCCTGAAAATGGCGCTTCCCATCAATGTGTGCAGTCGTCGTCATCCATACAGCCCAACAAGGACAATACCGTCAGAATAGCGACGTCGGCGGGTGCGTTGGCTCTTCCGGCCGGGGCAAAGATCGCATTTGGCGAGAAATTTCAAATACCCGGTCGCGCCACAGGAATGGTTGCGCGAAAATTCTTTTCGGGCAGCAACACCGCGCAATTTTGGGAGGGACCGTGGGCCAACGGAGGCAAGGGCTCGACGAACCGCTATCTCGGATTGAAGTTCAAAATCGGCGGCCAATTTCACTATGGCTGGGCCCGGCTCAGCGTAGTCACTCCCGCGCACGGCGGCTGGACAGCCACTCTGACCGGCTACGCCTACGAGACTGTAGCGAACAAGGGCATCGTCGCCGGTCAAACCACTGACTCAGACACGACCAGCGAAATGACTCCGGCGTCTCCCGCGAGTCCGTTCCGTCCAGCGTCCCTTGGTTTGCTCGGGCTGGGAGCGGTCGGCCTCGCAATCTGGCGAAGGAAAGAAGATTCGACCGATTGAATCAGCTTTTAGCTCCTAGCGTCTAGCTCAAAGCCCACGGACCTCGCGCGCCGTGGGCTTTGTCATTCCGACCGAAGTCCGGACCCTGAGCAATGCCGAAGGGGACGGCGAGTGGAGGAACCTGCTTTGGTTCGGCTCTCGCCCCCGAGAAGCTTCCGGTGTCGATTATGCTGCGTGTGCGCTTCGAGAAAAATGAAAACCGATTTTTGCTAAATTATTGAAATAAAATAAGATAATCCATTTTGATCTCACGTCGTCCCCGCAAATTCTAGAATCTAAATGGCTTACCCGCAAATCCTAAGAAGCAAAGGACTTACGGGAAGGCGTCGGCGTAAGTCTTTTAGAATCAGTACGACGTCTGCCATTCGCTCGCAAATTCTAGAGCGGTAAGGCGTTATCGGCAATTTGTCAAAAACTGAAAAACTGCGAAGAGGGAATTCATTGCCTCTCCGCGACCATAATCAGCTAAATCGAGATGCGCGGGCAAGGTCAAATGTCACACAGGGTTTGTGAATTTCGGAGTCGTCCAGCACTCTGTAAACATGCAGGGCCGCCAACATTTCTGTTGCAAAACCCGCAGTAGACCCAGTAGTATTTACCAACGTAATCGTTGGCAACATTTTTGTTGGGGGCTAGTATGAACGGCTGTGACCCGAAACTTGGCCGTGGTTACGGGAATTGGGTAGTTGGTGATCAGTTTTATGATCGCAAGATCGAGCTTGAACTGTTCGCCGAGCTAATGCATCAAGGCGCAAACCTGCTTGTTGTGGCACCCCGACGAATTGGAAAAACGAGTCTCCTGCGCGAGTCTGAGCGCCGCCTGCAGAAGAAGTATTTGTGTCTTCAAGTCGATCTCCAAAAAGCCAACTCACCAGCCGATGCAATTCTCGAACTCGGGTTAGCGACACGGCCCCATCTCCCGATCTGGTCGCGCTTTCTCGGCCTCTTTAGCAATTTGCTTGATCAAATCGCGGGCAGGGTTCAGTCGCTGAAAAAGAGCGATGTCACCGTCGCACTTCGAGCGGGCATCAACCCTGGAAACTGGCAGAACAAAGGTGATCGACTTCTTGAGCTGATATCCCGCTCGGAAAGGCCGGTCATTATTTTCCTTGACGAGCTTCCAATCCTGATCACGAAGATTCTGAAGGGATCGGATTTCAAGATCACGCCAGAGCGTCGAGACACTGCGGAGTCTCTAATGTCCTGGATACGAAGCAGCAGCATTCGCTATCAGGGCAAAGTTCGATTCGTAATTGCCGGTTCGGTCGGTTTACGGCCCGTGTTGCAGCAGGCCGGGCTCAACGCCACCCTGAACAATTTCCAAGCCTTCCCTCTTGGCGCATGGACGGCAGATACAGCGGCCAGCTTTATTAGTGAGATCGCTGCAGAGAACGATCTCGTTCTCGACGGCGATGTGCCAACGCGTATGACCGAACTTTTAGGCGCATGCATCCCGCACTACGTGCGCATGTTCTTCGAAAACGTGTACCGGGTTGCCAAATTGGAAGCCCCCGGGGCTATGTCTGTGGCGAGGGTGGAGGAGATTTATAGAAATGACATGCTAGGAATCCGCGGGCGGACTGAGCTTAGTCATTTCGAGGAGAGATTGCGTCTGCTGGGGCCCGAGTTTTACGACGTAGCGTTTGAGATTCTGACGGAGGCGGCGGCCGTCGGAGAGGTTAGCTTGGTGACGGCAGAGGGACTTGCTAGTGAGCACGCCGTTGAGGGAAGGTCCGCGATGGCTCTTACGCGCGAGGCCCTGGGCATACTTGAGCACGACGGCTATCTGAAGGAAGTCGGCCTAAGTCTTTATGCATTCGACTCCAAGTTAGTGCGTGATTGGTGGAGGGCTTCATACGGGAAGGGCTTCAAGTGCCTCAAGGAGCGCAGCAAATGAACAGTTCAGTTCTGAAGTATAACCCAGGCTTCATGCGTGACGAAGAACTGCTTAAGAATTTTGTCGTTCGCGTCCGAGACCTCGAGTGGATGCTAGGAATTATCTCAGCAAACACCAGGCTCGAAGCTAATCAGCACATTCTTGTGGTTGGTGCTCGTGGGTCGGGCAAAACGACTTTGGTCGGACGAGTGGGATACGAAGTGCGGACGAGTCCCGATATCAGCCGCTTTTGGCACCCGGTCATGTTTTCGGAAGAAACCTACGCGGTAAGCAGCCCTGGCGAGTTTTGGCTCGAAGCGCTTTTCCAAATATATAACGATACGGGAGACCCTCGTTGGAAGCAGATACGTGACGATCTTGCCCAAGGAAGTGATGATGCTCAGCTCCGTGAGTTGGCGCTGGGCCATGTCCTAGACTATTCCGATCAACTTGGCAAGAAGCTACTCCTAGTCGTTGAGAATTTAAATATGCTTCTCGCGCAGCTTCCGGCGAACAGCGACTGGGAACTGAGGCATACGCTTCTTAACGAACGTAGAATCATGCTCCTCGGTACAGCGACGAGTAAATTTTCAGAATTGGAGAACGTTGACCGGGCATGGTTTGATCTCTTCACTACTCATGAACTCAAACCGCTGAACACGAGAGATTCAGTCGTGTTGTGGAGGAGCTATACGGGCCACCGGGCCCCGCTGCGGCAAGTTCAGGCTCTGCGAATTTTGACTGGCGGTAATCCCAGGTTGTTCAGAATCCTAAGTGAGTTCGCCGTGAAAGCCTCTTTTCGGGAATTGATGGAAAATCTAACGCAATTGGTTGACGAACACACCGAGTATTTTAAGGGCAGTCTAGATAGCTTGTCGCCGGTGGAACGAAAAGTGTTTGTTTCTCTATTGGAACGTTGGGACCCGGGTGACGCTCGCGAGATCGCTGAGGCGGCTCGCATGGATGTGAATAAGGCGAGTGCTCTTCTCCTGAGGCTCGTCGAGAGAGGGCGTGTCACGATCGTCTCATCGCTGGGCCGCAAGCGAAAGTATCAAGTGGCGGAGCGGTTGTTCAACATTTACTACCTAATGAGACGTCGCGGGCGCCCTGCGGATCGGGTCCGGGCGGTCGTCCGATTTATGGTTCAGTTCTACCGGGACGACAGTCTCATTGATACGGTTACCGGTATTGCTCGGGAGGCCAGATCGTTGGGTCCCGATCAACGAGAGAACCACTACTCAGCGTACGCCGAGGTATTGCGATGCGTTCTGGATGGTCGAGTTTCCTCGAAAATCCTCAAGGGAACAGCGCCAGAGTTCCTTCTGGATCAGAGCGCACCTCTTGCCATCCGCCGTTTTGGCGAAATTAATAGCGTGGCTAATGTCGCATCAATGCCTGAAGCGGTTGTCCTACTCAGAAAGGCGCTAGATAAAAGGCCCGGTGATTTCGAGCTGGGCTTACTTTTGGGTGGTGTTACTGAGCAAGCTTCAGGTTCTAGTACTGCGCTTTTTTCTGAATCTACGCCCTCTCGATCTCACGATGCAAAAGTTTGGACTTGGATCGCTGAAAAACTCCATGACCTCGGTCTCTTTGAGGATGCGCTTGTCGCGTCTAAGAAGGCAGTCGCAGCGGACCCGACTAACGGTGCCGCGTGGCGAGCTCATGGGGAACTCCTTTGGTACCATCTGGGGCAGGACGAGGAAGGAAAAAAGGCTGCATCCCGGGGGCGTGATGCTGAAGCGGCATTCAGGAAAGCGATCGAGATGGATCCTGCAGTTGCTTGGTGTTATACCTCGCTGGCTACGATCTTAAGGTGCCAGCGCAGATTTGACGAGGCGGAAAATGAGGCCAAGAGGGCGCTTGAACTGGACGGGAACTCCGAACAGGGCTGGGCGGAGTTCGGTGCCATCAAAGTTCGGCAACACCAGTTCGCGGAGGCTGAGGGGGCATTACGGCGAGCCTTGCAGATTAATGCCAATAGTGCATTCCTTTGGGGCGAGCTTGGTCTTCTGCTCGCGCATGACGACAAGAGGGCAGACGAAGCTATCGCGGCTTATCAGCATGCATTGCGCATCGACGACACTGACTGGTTTGCGTCATCTAAACTGGTAGCCCTAGTAACACGTACGGGCACAGATGAGAAAGTTCGCTCCACAGTTGATGAGTTCTTGGGCAGGCTAAAATACAGTCCGAAAGCCGCGGCCCATGTGGCGTGGGCTGTTCGCCGTTCCGATCGGACAGAGTTATTTCCTCGTGCAATTGAGCTGGTACGCTCGGCAATGGCGGACGCGCCGGATGATTGGAAGCTAGCTCATGCTTTGGCCTCTCTCCTAGGAGGGGCCGGAGACTGGGCTGCTGCCATCGCTGCCATGCCGCCCGCAATAGCGGCCTGCGCTGTCAGCGAGGGAGCATTAGAGCGTGTAACGCAGTTCTTCATTTCTGCTTCGGCCAATGGTCATGGCATCGAATCATTGGCGGTGCTTGAAGGTCGTGAAAGGATCGCTTCGTTGGAGCCTTTAGTGATCGGCATTCGCCTTTACTTGGGTGAGCATCCGGTCGTCGCTCAAGAGATTCTTGATGTCGGAGCAGACGTAGCGAAGAAGATACAGGACGATCTGAAGATGAGGCCGGAAGTTCTTATTGGGGATTCTTGGGCGGAAGCTCTGCAGCCCACCGTCGATGATGAAATCTAGCGGTAGGAGATGGATGGGGATTTCTGTCTTACTGTTGGGAGGGAGTAGCCGGATTTTAGGGCGTCGCGGCGGAACATTTGCACGGTTTCCTGGGAGAATTCCGTCAGGTCTTTGCCGACCAGGGAGAGCTTTTTCAGGATGTCGGTGGTAGCGGTGATGACGTGGCAGCCGACTTCGTCGGCCTGGAAGACGTTGAGCAGTTCGCGGGGGCTGGCCCACATGAGTTGCGCGCCGACGTCGTTGACCATGGCGACGGCTTCGCGCATCAGGGGCATGGGGTCGCGGCCGGTATCGGCGATGCGTCCGGCGAAGACGGAGACGTAAGCAGCGACATGGTTGTTGCTATGGCCGTTGCCATTGCTGCGGCTGCGCGAGAGGTGGGCGCCGAGGGCGCGGCAGACGGCGCGGACCTGGTCGAGCGAGAGCAGCGCGGTGACGTTGAGTTGCACGCCTTCGCCGGAAAGATAGCGGACGAGATCGTAGGTGGGATCTCCCCTGGTGTTCATGACTGGAATTTTTACGAACACGTTGCGGCCCCAGGCGGCGATGTGGCGAGCCTGCTCTTCCATCTCGGGCACTTCGTCGGCGAAGACTTCGAAGGAGACGGGACGGTCCTGAATGGTGGCCAGCAGATCGAGCGCGAAGCCCTGATAGTCGGTGACTCCGGTGGCCCGCATGAGCGTGGGATTGGTCGTGAAACCCTTGATGTGCGGCTGGCGGTAGAGTTCGAGGATGCTGGCCTTGTCGGCTCCGTCGGCGAAGAGCTGCACGCGCAGGTCGGACACGGACTTCATTCCGGACACAGAACTCATTATGGAAGCGCTCCTTTGGGCGCGGAACGGATGATCCAGTCAGCCGCTTCGCGGAGAGACGTTACGCGCAAGTCGGGCGCACGGTCTGGAGGTCTCTCCGAATATCCGTAATCGATAAGAATAGTCCTACATCCAGCATTATATCCTGCTTCGATGTCACGCCACCGGTCACCAATCATGTAACTGTTGGCTAAATCGATATGGTGCTTGCGGGCGGCGGCGAGGAGCATTCCGGGCTGAGGCTTGCGGCAGTCGCAGTGGTCGTCGTCAGTGTGGGGGCAGAGGAGGATGTCGTCGAGCGGGAGCTGCGAAGTGAGGATTTGATGCATGGCCTCCAGCGTTTGCAGTGATTGATTGCCGCGGGCGACGTTGGGCTGGTTGGTGACGACGATAAGTTTGTAGCCCTGGTTTTTTAGATCGCGGAGAGCTTCAGGGACGCCGGGAAGGATTTCGAACTCTTCGAGCTTCGTGGGGGCGAAGGGTTTGCCGTCGCGGATGAAGGAGCGGTTGAGGACGCCGTCGCGGTCGAGGAAGATGGCTTTGTTGCTGGAGGGCTTTGGTTGGGAAGACATGGGGTTGGAGGAGACGGAGGACATGGGTTTAGGAAATGGACTCCCATTTTGTGGATTGCGTTTTTACTGCGGGATGCGAGACGAGAAGATGCCAGACTATCGCTTGAAACGCTTCGGTGTGCGGCGTGATGTGCGCGGCGTTGACCGTAGGGATGAGGATGCAGGCGTCGGCTACGGTCGCGGTGTAACCGCCGTCGCGGCCAACTACTCCGATGATTTTTGCCTCGACTGATTTCGCATATTTCAGCGCGGCGACTAGATTCGGGCTGACGTTTTGTTCGAGGTTGCCGCCGCCGACCGAGAAGATCAGCAATAGGTCTTCGGCACGCAGGCGGCTGGTGCGCAGCCAACTGTCGAAGATCGAAGCCCAGCCTTCATCGTTGGCGCGGGCGGTGAGTTCGGAGACGTTGTCGGTGGGAGCATAGGCTTCGATGCCAGCGATCTTGCGGAAGTCGTTGACGGCATGCGATGCATTGCCGGCGCTTCCGCCGACGCCGAGGATGAAGAGGCGCCCTCCGGCGGCGCGTGTCGCGGCGAGAAGGTGCGCGGCTCTTTCGATGGTCGCAGTATCGAGCTTGGAGATGATCTCGGCGGCCTCGGCGAGGAAGGTCTGGGCGAAGTTTTTCTGATCGGAAGCGCTCATTGTTGCAGGTCTCCGCCGCGAGGTTTTTGTTGAGTCAGAAACTCTTCCATCTCTTTCAATCCTGCGGGCGAACCGATTTCGTAAAAGCGTTCGTGAACTTCAAAGGCGGCCAGTTCATTGGCGTTGAGCAGATCGGAGTAGACATCGGCCAGGTCCGTGGCATGAGATCGGGCAAAAGCTTCTGCGCGAAAGACGCCCAGGCCGTAGTCGATGTGCCGCATGCGCGGCGTTCGATTGTTCTTGCTGTACGCGAGAATGCGGCCGTTGGCGAACTCCACGTTGCTCGTGTCCCACTGGCCGTCGTTAAGAAAAACTGTCATCAATCCCAGCTTGCTGCGCGAAAATTCCTGTTCGATTGCCGTGTAATTGCAGGCCAGATAGGAGTCGCCGTACATCACGAAAAATTTCTCGCCGAGCTTCCCCAGTGCGGTCCTGATCGCGCCTGCGGTGCCGAGCAGGGTGGGGCCGTCGTACGAGTATTCGACGCTCACTCCGAAGGCGCTGCCGCTGCCGATCGTCTGCTCGATCATCTCGCCCATGTGGCCGACGCACAGTATGACATGTTGGATGCCGTTTCTTTGCAGCAGCCGCAACTGGTGCGCGACGAACGGTTCGCCAGCGATGGGGATGAGGGACTTTGGGATTTTTTCGGTAAGAGACCCGAGGCGCGTGGCTAAGCCTCCTGCGAGTATGGCTACGGCTAGCATCTGGTTTGATTGCGACGGCATCAGCCGTCCCTCCGCAGTCTGTGTCATGGCTGAAATTGTCGTCCAACATCCGAAAAGTTCGTCGGGCATTTATTGTACGAGGTAGCTCGTGTGCCGTGGGTCATGCCCCGGTGCTCCACCATGGCATGCGGCTGAAACCATAAGCGGCACTTCATTAGCAACGCGGTCTTCCAAATGGGATGTTAAGACCTAACGATTTTGGGTTGGGCGGGCTATTCGGCTCGCCCCGCTTTCAGATTTATCTTTGCTGAGTCGCGGAGAGAGCAACCCGTCCAAAGCCAGCAGCGTCTAGTGCTAAACTTTCCCCATGGCTGAAGGACGCTCACGCACATTGCTCTGGGTTCTGATCGGAGGGGGCGCTTTTTTCCTCTTCGTGCTGGCTGTGTTTTCGCTGGTCTACCTCACGCTCCACGCGGGCGGCAACGATGCCGCATTGAGCAGCTTTGGTGACCGCATCGGAATAGTCGACCTAGACGGCGTGATTCTTTCGCCGCATCCAGTGGTCGACGAGCTCAAGAAATTCGGCGACGATTCGTCGATCAAAGCCATCATTCTGCACGTGAACTCGCCCGGCGGCGGCGTGGCTGCATCGGAAGAGATTTATCGCGAGGTCAAGCGGCTCCGGGAAGAGAAGAAGAAGAAGGTTGTGGTGTCGATCGAGACCGTGGGCGCGAGCGGCGCATTCTACGTTGCATCGGCTTCCAACAAGATTTACGCCGACAAAGGCAGTATCGTCGGATCGATCGGAGTTATCGCCGAGTGGGTGAATTATGGCGATCTGCTGAAGTGGGCGAAGCTGAAGAATGTGGTCATCAAGACGGGCGAATTCAAAGACACTGGAAATCCCGCGCGCGATCTCACTCCTGCCGAGCAAGCGTACATGCAGTCGCTTATCGATAACATGTTCGGGCAATTCATCCAGGCGGTCGCCGATGGCCGCAGTTTGAAATATGACGACGTGAAGGCCATCGCCAATGGCAAAGTCTGGACTGGCGAGCAGGCGCTCTCGATGAAGCTGATCGATAACGTGGGCGACTTCGAAACAGCTGTAGCCGATACGGCGAAGTCAGTCGGCATCAGGGGCGAGCCAACCCTGGCGCATCCGGAAAAGGACCGCAGAACTTTGCTCGATCTGTTAACGGGCGACGTCTCGCAATATATTCCGACGCAAGAGAAAATGATGGAGCAGCACGTGGGCTTCTACTATCTGTGGAAGTAGACGGTGGCCCGCGATCCTAACCTGGCATGTCGTCATCTTTACTGCAACTTGCATTAAACCCTGAAGTTTGAGAAGGTTATAGAGGCTCCGGCGGTTGCAGTAGTAGCTGGAGCGGGCGAGAACAGCTATGACCAAAGCCGATTTGATCGACGAAGTTTCGCGACTGGCGGAACTCACACGCAAGGATAGCGAAGTGATCGTGGAAACGATCTTTGACAGCGTGGTGCGCTCGCTGCGCGCCGGCGATAAGATCGAGATACGTGGCTTTGGCAGTTTTCGCACTCGTCAGCGACGGCCGCGCGTGGGCCGCAATCCCAAAACCGGTGAACGCGTGGAAGTTCCCGCCAAGAAGATTCCGTTCTTCAAGCCCAGCAAAGAATTGAAAGATCTGGTGAACGAGGGAATTGCCGAGGAACCCACGACCGCCGTCCCGGCTGCTTCCGCTCCGCCAACCGCGGGCTGACCCCAATTATTTGAAGATTCCAGCGACAGCCATCATCCGCCCAGTCTTGCCTTTTTCCGCACGATAAGAAAACAGCAAATCGGTGCGGCAACTCGTACACAGGGGCGAAGCGTCGATGGCCTTTTTCGGAACGCCTGCCGCGAGTAGCTGGCGGCGATTTGCTTCCACCAGATCCAGGAAAAGCTTCGGCGGAAGTTCGCCATGGCCGGGGGCGCGGGCGTTTAAAAATAACAACGGATACTTTTCCCGTACAGGATCGGAATCCTTGACCTCGCGGAACAGGCTGGCGGCGTAAGAGAACTGGGAGTGGAACTTATCCCGAACCTCTTCGCCAACGTTGTAACAGCAACCATGCACACCAGGGCCGATCGCGGCTTTTAGATCGCGGGGCTTGCTGCCGAACCAATGCTGCATTTCTCCCACGCCTTTTTCGACAATGCGCTGGACGGTACCGCGCCATCCCGCATGAAAAATCCCAACGGCTCGATGTTTCGAGTCGGCAAGAATGATTGGCAGGCAGTCGGCCGTCTGGATCGCGAGCAGCAGTCCCGGATTCGCAGTCAGCAGCCCGTCGCCAACCAGCGGTTCGTCTGGAATCGATGCGACGCAGTGAATGATGTCCGAGTGAACCTGGTGGAGCGTAACGAGCGGGCCGCTGATGCTCTCTCTTTGCTTTGCATCTGCAGGCAGTTCGCGCAGAAAAAGCGCGCGATTGCGGGCTACCGCAGCCTTGGAATCATCCTTGGTGAAGCCGAGATTCAAGTCACCCTTGCCGTAGGCTCGCGATGTTCCCCCGACTCGCGTCGAGAATCCGTGCATCAGCCACGGCAGGCTGACCAGGTTCTCTGCGCGAAGAACAGTAACCGCTTGCTTGCGAATGGCTTTCGTGGGGGAGCGAACGGGCACAGTTTAATCGTACAACAACAATAGGGTGCTGCCTTGCAGACAGACTGAGCTAATACTTCCAGCTCTTCAGGTCCGCGCCCGGCGGGGCAGTCTGCTCCATGTGCTTGACCATTTCAGGCCAGTAATGTTGATTCAAGCCGACGGCGCGGTCGTACTCTCCGGCATAGCAGTGCGGCTTGCGGACGCCAAATTCGAAGCTGCCGTGGTAATAAGGATCGGTGGTCGATTCCAGAAAATCCTGCGCGAGGTGGACAGCGCGGTCCAGATAAAACGTGTCGGCTTCGCCGACATAGAAGTGAAGCTTGCCCGCCAGCTTCGGACCTAAAGTCTTCCAATCACGTTGCATGATGGCGGTGAGGTCGTAATGCTCGCGCCAGTATTTCGCGGTCTCGTGATCGATCTCACCGGTGCGCTTGTCGAAAATAGATTTGGGATAGCCATCTTCGCCGACGGGACTGAATACCGCCTGCCAGATATCGAACTGCTCTCCGGACCGGCCGTGCGTGCCTTGCACTAGTTCGTAGCGGTTCATCTGCTCCATCGTGGAGAGCACGAGCCCGTCCGGCTGGCGCATCGAGGGCCGGGGCACGCGGGTGTAAGGAGTTTCGATCCAATAAGCATTCTTGTCTTCGTAGAGATTGGTGGTCATGTAGGCGCGAAAGTCGACTACGTCGGGACAGAATACCCACGCTCCGTTGTAAAAATCGGGATAGAAAACCTGCGAGGCCAGCGTTTCCCAGCCGCCGGTTGAGCCGCCATAAACAGCGCGTGCCCATCCCTGCCCGATGCCGTGAAATTTGTTTTCGATATACGGAATCAACTCCTGCGTGATGGCGTCGCCGTAAGGGCCCTGGTTGGCGGAATTCACAGCGTACGAGTCATCGAAGTAAGGCGTCGCATGTTGAATGCTGAGCACGATCACGCGCGGCAGCCGGCCGGCAGTCCAATCCTGAAAGAGCTTGTAGCCCGACTGCGCAGCCCGGAGATCGCCGCCCGTGAGGTCGGGAGTGGGAGGTTCGGTGCGGAATGCCATGATGCCGGGCAGGCCGCGATGGAAATGATCCTGCTCAACGATGAGCGGGTAATGCGCGTCAGGGTGCTCGGCCCACCCATCGGGCAACAGGAGAACCGCTCCTAAATACGTTGGACGCCCCCAAAATTTCGTCAGCAGTTCGCTTTGAATGCGGATGTGCTTGACCCACTTGTTGTCGACGATAGTGTGATCGTCCTCGGATCCGTCCCAGCCCACGACAGAATCGACAACCTTTGGATCGTCTTCGACCGCGGGGATTTTTTCACTAAGCGAAATACGAATGGTTTGCCCGTTCGCCGGGTCGATGTGTACTTTCACTGGCTTGCTGAACAGATTGCCCGGCTTGACGTTCCAGTGCTGGCCCTCGCCTTTGTCTGGCGGAAGTTTCACTGTATGTCCGTTAGCCAAGTGGAAAGTCTCGTAGATATTGAACAAACCCTGGACCCAATAATCGCCGGCGGGAATATCGCGCAGGCTTAGTGCGGGATATCCGAGGATCGACGCATCGAAAGTCGCGGGCGCACCGGGGCCGAGGGCATCCACATCCAAACCGAAAACCTGCTGCGAGTCGGGAGTGTTGAAGCTGATTTGAAAACGCGGTTCTTTTTCGTCGCTGTTGGAAATCAACAGCAATACGTGGCCGTCGAGCGCCGTTGCATTCATCTCTTTGGGAAACGAAATCTCGAAGCGTATGCCTGCCGACTTGGCGTCACCTTTGACAGAATGTTTGACTTCGTTCGCGCGACTCGCAGGGACGCAGCAAAAAGAAAGTAATAATGCCGGCAGAAGGATTTTGTTTTGCATGGCGCTGTAGATGGCAGTCCTATATAACAGCGCGGCTTATTGAGGGTCAAGCAGAGCCGACAAGGTGGTGATTTCCCAATCGGCCTTGGCATCGGCGGCTTTGACCGCGCCAATGCCCTGTCTCACCGAAGGACGATTAACCCACACAGTCGCAAGGCCAAGTGCCTGAGCGGGAATGACGTCGTGGAAAATGCTTTGGCCGATGTGAAGGATGCGATTGCGCGGAGTACCAAGGCGGCTTAACGCTAATTCAAAGATTTTCAACGAAGGCTTGTACGCTCGCGCCTGTTGCGCCGTGATGAGTTCGTCGAATTCAACGTGAAGTTTGGTACGTGTCGCGGCGAAAAGATCGTCATCCACATTGGAAATAATGGCCAGTCGAAACTTTTTCTTGAGCCGCTGGAGAGAGTCAATCGTGTCAGGCCAGGGTTTCCAACTCGCCAGCGAATCGGGAAGGGACCGCGCTTCATCATCGGTTGGTTCAAAACCAAGGTCCGCGCCAAAGCGGCGTGCAACCGATTGCAAGACTTCTTTGTACGGATGAAACTCTCCTTCTTCGGAAAGTTGCTCGAAGTCTGCATATCGCTTGAGCAGAGTCGCGTCGTCGATGGTCTTTCCGTGTGCGGAAAGAATGCGGTGCAGGGCAACCAGAATTCCGGTTTCCCAGTCAATCAGGGTGCCGTAGCAATCGAAGGTGAGGGTGTCGAATCGGCTGAGGTCCAACATCGTGATTGTTGTTCCGTCCTGGAACGCTAGGTTTCAAAGCCAGGCAAGTTGGCGGTGACGGAAACAGCGGCAGGCTCGGATTCCGGTTCGGAATCTTCCGCTGCCGGCGTTTCCTCTGTCGGAACGGACTTCTTCGGCGCCAGGAATTTAGCCGTGTTCAGCAGCGGCCGTCCAAGCGAAGGATTGTAGCTGGTCCATGGATTTTCGGGATCGCCCTCGCGCTCGAATTGGGCGCGCATCGCTTCCATTTTTGAATCGAGGTCATCGAGATAATGCAGCATCAACGCCTCGGGAAACATGGGCAGCTTGGGTGAGCCGTACTCGTACTGGCCGTGATGGCTGATGATCAGATGTTCCAGCAAAGTCTTGAGAGGTTCAGGAAAGCCCGGCACCTGAGCGATCTTCGCCTGCAACATTTCCAACTCGATGACCATGTGCCCGAGGAGCTGGCCTTTGGTTGTGTAGGAGAACGACCGGTTGTACGTCAGCTCGTGAATCTTGCCGATGTCGTGCAGAAAAACGCCGGTGAGAACCAGGTCGCGATTGACCTGCGGATAATTCTGGCAGAGCAAATCGCACGACCGGGCCAGCGACACGACGTGGTCGAGCAAGCCGCCAATATAGGCGTGATGCAGTGTCTTCGCCGCCGGAGCATTACGGTAAGCGGCGGCGATTGCTGGATCTGCCATGAATGCGTGTATCAAAGACTGAAGATGTGGATTCTGAAAGGAGACTACAAATGCGGCGAGAGTCCGCCAAAGTTCGTCGATGTCTTTTGTGGTCTTGGGAAGATAATCGTCAAATTCGATTTCCGAATCGCCCAGCTTCCGCAGCTTGTGCACGGTCAACTGAAAGCGGTTCTTATATTTGTTGACGAGCCCTTTGATTTTGAGGAAGTCGTCCTGCTCGAAGGCGTCCAGCACCTCCTCGACGTTATCCCACATTTTGGCTTCGAGTTGCCCGGTGCGATCGCCGAGTGTCAACGCGAGGTAAGGCTCGCCGCTTTTCTTAGGCTTGATCTGCTTGGTGACGACCACGAAGGTGGAAGTAATCACTTTGTTTTCGTGGCGCAGGCAATCGAAGATGTAAAAATCTTTCATGGGGACGTTTCAAGAGTATAAGCGATGCGGGCGAGGGAAGGGCCGCCGGAGGGACAGCCCGGCGATCCTGGCGGAGAGGCTTTAAATTCCGCAAAGCCAATCCAACCTTTTACAGTATCCAGAGTTTCTTTTTCTTCTTAAGCTTCTTCGCCGCTGGCTCCTTCGCAGCGGTTTCGATGGGCTTGGTCTCATTCGGGCTGGCTCCGGAATCGACGTAACCGGGCTTAACGTCAATGTAAGCCTCCTCGCGAAGCTTGGTCAGATAGGCGCGCAACGCAGGCTGCAACTTCTGGTAATAAAGCGCGTCCTGAATTTTGGGCTCAATCGTTTTCATCGGCGGAATTCCGGCATCCTGATGCTCCACCACCTTCAGGATCACGTAGCCCTGCTTCGTGCGAATCACGTCTGAGACCTCGCCGGCCTTCATGGCGAAAGTCTTATCCTCAAGCTCTTTTGCCAGCGTGCCACGCTTGAAGGCGCCCAGATCCCCGCCCTGGCTGGCAGATGGACCGTCAGAATATTTCTTGGCGATATCTTCGAAAGCCGCGCCTTTGTGAATTTGATCGAGCAAATCTGCCGCTTTTTTCTCGGCTGCGGCAAGTGCCGCCGCATCCGCAGCCTGCTTGCCTGCCTCATCAGTGGGAGCGGCCGCGTCATTTCCAGCGGATTGGTTTGCGGCGGCAGGAGTTGCCGGTTTTGGAGCGACCAGAATTTCGCTCAGGCGAATCTCCTCAGGCTGCTCCATCTCGCTCTTGTGATCGTCGTAAAATTTCTGCTCCTCATCTTTAGTAATGCTGAGGTGGCCGCCGACTTCTTCGCCGATCACTTTTTGGGTGATGATCTGGTTGCGCATGTTCTGTTTGAAGTCTTCGTAAGAGATGCCCTGGGCGGTGGCGGCTTTTTCCAGATCCTCCATGCTGTTCAGTTTCATTTCCTTGCGCATCTGATCGAGCCGCTTGATGAGATCGGTATCGCCACTGATGCTCAGATCCTTGCCCTTTTCGAGCAGGAGCTGCTGGTCGATCAGGTCGCGAAGGATATCTTTTTCCTTCTCTGCGTAGACCTTGTCCGCGTCGGCGGGGTTCTGTTGCTTTACGTCATCTTTGAGTTGGTCTTTGTTGCGAAGAAACTCAGACCGGGTGATGATCTGACTGTTTACGCGAGTGATGATTTCTTCCACAACCTGCCCGGCGGAGATGGAACACAGGCAAGCTACGACAGCAACCAGCAGGAAAAGTTTTTTCATAAAATCGATTCACGGCCACGCCGCCAGACAGCGTACGGGCACCCTTAAGCCTTTAAAAATTATTTTACCCTGTGTGGGAGCAAATGGGGCGGTCGTCTGGGCAAGATGGCCAAATCCAAGCTGGCCAAAACAAGATGGCCAAACGCGTAGAGCGAACTAGCTTCTCCGAACCAGCGCCAAGGCAGTCATATCGTCCGAATTCGCGGGTTCACAGGTGAATGCGGAGGCTTCCGTCAGAATGGACGAGCAGAGTGACTGGGCGTTGCTCTGCGGCTCGCTTCGCAGAAATTCCCGGACCCGTTCCAGCCCAAACTCGGGGTCATCGAGCTTCTTGTCGCGGCATTGACCTTCCGCCACACCGCGAGAGACCAGCAACAACCTGGCGCCGGCTTCCATTCCAGCGATAGGAGCTTCGCAGGTGGCGTGGGAAAACAGTCCGAGAGGCAAGCCGGTCGCGGGAAGGTCGACGACGCTAGAGCTATCCAGGAGAAATCCCGGGATGTGACCGGCATTGGTGTAACAAAGCGTGCCAAACTTTTCGTGATAACAGCCCATAAAGGCTGGGCTTGAATGGACTCCACCCGCGACCTTCAGGACCTCCTGGTTCAGCCGCAGGCACAATTCCGCCATTGCTTCGGATTCATTGATGTCCGGCTTGGCGAAGAGTTCAGCCCCGAGGGTGCGAAACAGACTCTTCGCCGCCGAAAGAATCAGTTGATTGTCCTCGCGACGCCCGGCGACATCGAGCAAGCCGAACAGGACGCGCTCCGAGTTGGCACGAAATGAATCGTAGAAATCTCCTGCGATGCGCACTCCATAGGAAGCCGCGGCGATTTCAGCTCCTGCGATCACCGGGAACTCCACGGTGCTCTCTTCGACGGCTAACGGAGGCTTCGCCTTGGAGGAAGTAAACATGTCGCTTCATGAACCAAACCTCGGTTCAGTGGTCTTTGCAACCTAGCATAAGCGTAGGTTCGGAGCAACGCGGAAACGGGAACAGACTTCAGACCTCGGACCTCAGGCGTCGGAGCTTGATTCGCCGGTTCTGCATTTTGTCTGAGGTCTGACGTCCGACGTCCGACTTTGGCGGTCTCGCTCTCTTATTCGCCGTACTTGTCACTCAGATACTTGGCCAGTTCGGATTCCAACTGTCCATAGTCGGAATGGATCGTGGCGCGAAGGGCGGCTTCGGTGGAACTTCCTTCGCGCAGGCGTTGCAGAATGCTTTGAATATCTCCCATGCCGGAAGTTTCGCTGATGTAAGTAACCGCGGCCAGCGATTCGGCATAGGCCAGATAAGCTTGCGCGCCGGAAAATCGCATGAAACTGCCTTCCAGGACGTTGAGCGGAATGTTTTTCTGCGACTTGAACAACTGCGCCAATTGACGGCCTTCGCTGCCCAGCGATTTCGGTTCGAGCAGTTGCGCGATTCCTTCATGCAGCCACGGAGGACAGCGTCCTGCGGAAAGCTGATTGATGAAGGAATGTGCCAGTTCATGTTTGAGTACTCGCGCTAAGTCGGGAGTGACGGAATCTAATCCATTGATGGGAATGCGAAGTTTGCCATCGTTGAGCGCTCCGGACCACGAAGGCGCATGCGTTACATCGAAGAAAGCTTGCTCCGTGTAAAGCGTGACCTGAATGTTATCGCGCGGCGGAGTGCCCAGGTCACGAGACAGATCGTCGTAATCGGATTCGAGTGCTGCGAGAATTTGCGTCCGGAAAGTGTCTGAAGTTTGTTTGCCCTCATAGTGAAGAACAAAATGGCTGCTTTCGTGCTCGGTAAAGTTGGCCTCGGCGTTATCTTCACGTTGAGCCTTTGCCAGGAATTGCTGCACTGCGGGATCGGGCCGTAATTGCAGGGAATGCTGCCAGGAAGTCACCGCTTCCTTAGTGCGGTCAGAGGCGAACTGGGCGTAGCCGAGCATGGTATATGCGTCAGGAGAATCGGGCGCGGCGCGCACAGCGCGTTGTGCGTAAGGCAGCGCCAGCGCGGCATTGCCGGTTCGGATCAGAAGCGCGGAGTAATAAATCAGGATGGTCGAGTTGTCCGCCTGAAAACGCAAAGCGTTCTCAAAATATCTGCGGGCCTCGCCAACGTTTCCGTGGTCGAACTCAAATTTTCCTGCGATGAAATCCGCGGTCGCGACCAATTCGGGATTGCCCTTGCTTTCCAAACCGGCCAGAGCGGTGGTGTCGACTTTTCCTTCGTTGATAACCTTGGCGAGAAGATTGCCTTCTCCCGCCAAGCTGCTCGAGGGAGCCAGCGTCGGAAGGTCACCGAGACGGCGCTCGGCGTTGCTCGATCCTCCGCCCGATCCAGAATTTACGAGCGCCCCGCCGACATCCACGTGATCCACGGTCGATTTGGCTATCGCGTAAGAATCGTCGCCGATTTCGTACTCGTAATGATTTCCATTTTCGCGAACATGGTCGGCTACAATCGAGCGTCCATTTTTCAGGTGGATGGTATCGGCTGCCGCTCCGCTGGATGCCAGAATCGTGAACAGCAAGACGAACGTGACACGCGAGTGCATTCAGGCGCATTCTAGCAAGTGGAGATGAGCTTACCGGCGTGACGAAGGTAATACTGGATAGGCGGAATGCGCTGCTGACCATGGTCCTGAGCCTGGTCGCGCACGGTTTTATTTTTGCCGCCAGCGATGCCGATTCCACCGCGGCAGCCGCACGTCCGGCCGAATCTCTGTATTTGCAACTGGGGCAAATCGGTCTTGACCCAACCCGGGTATACAAGATTCGCGACGCAACGATTGAGCGGCCGGCCATTCACATTTCTCTTGAAGATGGCACCATTGCTTTCACGCAGGATGTAATGGGGCGCATCACGGGTGCGTTTTTTGAAGGCGACGGCGAGATTCTGCTGACGCCTCCCAACGAGGTCGAACGACAATCGTTGAGCTTATTTACCGGTGCAGCGATTGTGGAAGAACGTTTTGCGACCGCATATTTTCGCTTTAACGACAACACTCCAGCCGAATTGCAAGCGGGGCTGCGTGCGCCTGACAATGCCCCAGAGTTTGTTTCCCACTGGTCGGCGACTGCCCGCAACCTGGCGCAATCCGATGCGATGCGGCTGCTGCTGACGTTCAGCCGCCTGCTGCCAACATCGGATTCTGATACCGGGGCGGGCAGAGTTGATCGAGGTTCCGCGACGGACGTCTTCGATCCCGGTGACCGCATGATCCATGCCCGGCTCCAGGGCGTCACGTTGGGAATCTTCGATGTTTATTACGACTCTTTCGCAGGGGAGCAGGTGGAAGTCGGGCAGGAGAAAACGCTGGAGGGCGGTGATTCCTACTACGACGTGTGGGCGTCTTTTGCCGTGCCTCATAGCTCGAGCGGAAAACAGTCTGCGAGCGAATTGAGCGCGGAACCGGAGTCGACGGCGAGCCAGGGGGAAGCGATCGCGATTCCGAGCTACAAAATCTCGACGGATGTGACTCCGCCCAAACAAATTCACAGCGAAGCCCGGCTGCAAATCGAAGTCAGGCAGGGAGGACAGCGAATCCTGATCTTCGAGTTGTCGCGATTCTTGCATGTGGAGAGCGTGGAGATGGATGGGCGTCCAGTGGAGTTCATTCACAATCCTGCGATGGAAGGGACGCAACTGTCGCGCAGGGGAAACGACCTGGTTGCCGTAATCCTGCCGCGTCCCGCTACGAGCGGGCAGAAAATGGAATTGCGATTTATCTATGGCGGCGAAGTGCTGGCTGAAGCAGGCGCCGGATTGCTGTATGTGGGAGCACGCGGCACTTGGTATCCAAATCGCGGACTGGCCATGGCAAACTTCGACCTGGAATTTCGCTATCCTGCCAGTTGGACTTTGCTGGCGACGGGCAAGCAAATGCCGTTGTCCGAAACGGAAAAAGCAAAAGCACTGCCCCAGCAGCTATCGCGTTGGACTTCGGACCGCCCCATACCAGTCGCGGGATTCAATTTGGGTAAGTACAAGATGGCCGGAACCCAGGCCGCAGGCGTCAGGGTGGAAACGTATGCGACGGCAACCGTCGAAAAAACATTTCCAAGCGCCCCTGCACAAGTAATTCAACCGGACATCAACGATCCGCACCCTCATCAAAATGGACTTCAGGTTGTCGTTCCTAACCGGCCTTCCCCTTCCAGCAATGAAGTGGGCGTGTCGGCAGCGGCGGCCGAAGCGATTGAGTACTATGGGGCGCGCTTCGGTCCGTTCCCATACAGCCGCTTATCACTCACGCAAATGCCAGGACGACAGAGTCAAGGCTGGCCGGGACTTGTTTTTCTTTCTTCCTATGCTTTCCTCACGGATCAGGAACGTGCACAGCTCCGCGAGGATTCCGTAAGCGTTCTTTTGGAAAGGCAGATCCCGGCGCATGAGACGGCTCATCAGTGGTGGGGTGACCTTGTCACCTGGAGCACCTATCGTGACCAGTGGTTTTCCGAAGGTCTGGCGAATTACTGCTCGCTGATGATGTTGCAGGAAAAAAATCCGGCGGGCTTCCGCCTGATCATGGAAAGATACCGCAGCGATCTGCTGGACAAAAACAAAGACGGGTTGGTGATTAAGGATGATGGCCCGGTAACTTTGGGGGCGCGATTACTGTCTTCCCGTTTCCCGGGGGGGTATGACGCAATCAGTTACGGCCGGGGAACGTGGCTGTTCCACATGTTGCGGACCATGCTGCAGGATGGCGCAATCGAGCAAAGACATGCCCGGGTTATGGCGCGCAGCGGTGCAGACGAGCCTTTCACGCGCGCACTACGCAAGATTCGGGAACGGTATCAAGGAAAGTCAGTGACAACCGCCGAGCTCTTTACCGTTTTCGCCGAAGACTTGCCCCCGGCGTTGCGCTATGAAGGCAAAAGTTCTCTCCAATGGTTCGTCGATGGCTGGGTGAATGGAACGTCTCTGCCCAAACTGGAGTTGAAGGCGGTGAAGATCGTTCCCAAAGGTTCGGGAGTAGTGGTGAGCGGGACGATTGTCCAAAAAGATGCCTCGCACGATCTGGTGACTTCGGTGCCTATCTATGCGCACGTAGGGAACGGCGCGGCGGTTTTGCTCGGGCGTGTGTTCGCTGACGGAGAAGAGTCGAGTTTCCGGCTTGCAGGACCATTGGGTGCGCACCACATCGTGATGGACCCCAACGAAACGATTCTGACCAGCCCCAAGTAAGCAGGCTCGGACAGAACTGCAACGAATCGTGCCAGAAGGGTTCGAATTCCCACTTCCATTTCCCGCAGTGGGACAGCTCGATCGTGCCAGTCCTTGTGGCAGCGAGCTAGAACGTTGTCCTTCTCATACCTCGTCAAACTCCGCTCCTGTTGCCTCGATTCGTCATTTCTCCACAATCGTGCCACTTTCGCGGCTTTGCGAGCGTTGATTCCTGTGTTTTTACTATCAGTGTCGAAACTAAAATTCGCCGATCCTCCTTGCACAATGAGCCGTGAAGATGTTGGCAGCAAATCTGCATACAGGCTAGACAGTGCGATGAAAATGGGAAGCATTCCGAAGCTGGAATCAAGAAGTACCGGCGGAGAAACAATTATGCTGGTCGAAGACGAGGCATTTGTGCGTGGCGTAACCCGTGCGGTGCTGGAATCTGCCGGCTATTCAGTCCTCGCGGTCGGAGAGTCTTCAGAAGCTCAAACAATGTTTGAGAGGCATGGCGGCGCAATCGATCTGTTATTGACTGACATAGCGCTGCCGGGAGAAGACGGGCGCCGGTTAGGCCGAAGATTGTCGAAAAATAACTCGCGGCTGCAAGTTCTCCTCGTGACCGGTTATTTAGAAGAGATCGAAGGCCGGAAACCTGAAGAAAGGGAAGAAGGCGAGAACCTTTTGCGGAAGCCTTTCTCCGCTTCAACTCTCTTAAGTACGGTTAGACAGTTGCTCCGGCCCAGATCGTAGCCGAAGTCTGCGAGCCGCGCGGCGTTTACGCGAGCTTGCGATAGTGTGTCGCTTGCAGAATATGCTGTGAGACCTGCGACAGGGGCACAACCCTTTGCAGGATGCCCAATTCAGCGCAGGCGCGGGGCATGCCGTAGACTACGCAACTCGATTCGTCCTGCCCGATCGTGATTCCGCCTGCTCGCTGGATTGCCGTCATTCCCTGAGCGCCGTCCGATCCCATGCCAGTGAGAATCACGCCCATAGCCAGATTTTGGAATTCGGCGGCGATTGATTTCATCATCACGTCGACGGATGGGATGTGCAGACTATTTACGGGCTCATGCGTCAGGTTGATGAGCGCCAGCGTGTTCGAAGGCCGCTCGACTATCATGTGCTGCCCAGCGGGCGCGATATACACCACGCCGCTGCGAAGTGGCTCACGATGAGATGCTTCCTGCACCCTTACAGCGCAGACCGTATTAAGTCGTTGGGCGAATGGTTTAGTAAAGCCGGGCGGCATATGCTGAACGATCAGGACAGGCACAGAGAAATCGGCAGGAAGTTGCGTGAGAATCGCCTCCAGAGCCTGGGGACCGCCAGTGGAGGTACCTATGGCAACAATGGCCGGGTTGACCGGGAAATCTTCTGCCGCAGCCGTTGATTGAGGCGGTTTGCGATCACGAGCCAGGTCGAGCCGCGGATGCGAATTCGCCGCTGCCTTGAGCTTGGCGATGAGTTCGTGCCGAATGTGGATGATGTCTAAAGAAGTCGAAGACAAATGCTTGGGCACATAATCGAAGGCCCCGGCGCCGAGGGCGTCGAAGGTTGTTTTCGCGTCCGCTACGGTGGCTGAACTAACCATAATCACTGGGCGCGGAAACCGAGCCCGAATGCATCGCAATGTTCCCAGCCCATCGAGGCCAGGCATTTCAACATCAAGCGTGATCACATCGGGATTCAGAACAGGGATTTTCTCCAATGCCTCGCGGCCGCAACACGCCGTTCCTACCACAAAAAGAGCGGGATCGGAGTTGATCATGCGAGACAAAGCGGTTCGCATGAAGGCGCTGTCATCCACTACGAGGACGCTGGTCTTCACCGGAGCTTCAGGTCGAGAAGTCATTTGCGGTAAATTGTGCGTACCAACGCATGAACATCGTCCATATACGAATCCAGTTCAAACGTCAGGCGAGCCCAGTCAAAGTTCGTGAGCGATGGGCAGGTTTGCGCTAACACCGCGATACCCGGCTCTTCCAGAACGTCGACTTGCCTCGCCTCGATGTAACCGTGATTCAAGCCGCTCATGCGGCACAACAGATCGCTGATTTCGACCAGAGCCACAAGGCCGGTGCGATCGCTCGATTGTTGGGACGAGTGATGAAAGGCCACCGCTTGAAGCATGTCTGCAGGGAGGTCCCATTTTTCCGCCAGCAAACGGCCACTGTCGCAGTGATCGAACCCCAGAACATCTCTTTCCGCTTCATGCAGTGGAATGCCCTTCTGTTTGCCAGTTTCAAAGGCTGACTGAAAGTCCCGGGGCAACACCCAGAGATTCACGATGATTCCAATATCGTGAAGCAGGCCTGCCAGATAAGCCTTCCCGGGATCGGCAAAGGAGAGTTTTCGCGCGAGATGACGGCACACCAGGGCGCATCCCAGCGAGTGCTCCCAAAATACGACCGGATCGATACCGCTGCTGACCCGGGGTATCAGGTTCAAAACGCCGCAAGACATGGCAATATCTCCGACCCTTTGAAATCCCAGGCCGATGACTGCGCTACGCAAGGTTTCCACTTTCTGCCAGCGGCCGAATAGAGGGCTGTTGGCCATCTCCAGGCACTGAGCGGCCAGAGACTTATCCTGGGCAATCATGTCGGTGATCTTTTGCACGTCGAGTTGCTCGACTGGTTGCTGCATGTAGCGCATCAGTGGCGCGAGGACGGCTGGAATGGTGGGAATCTGGCGCAGTCCTTCCATCCGCATGCGCAGGTTGTCGATGGGTGCAGTCGCGGCTTTCATATCTGGATCCCTCCCGGCTTTGCGCGTTCGCTTTTTATGTAAGCGGTAGATCCGGGCAGATGAATGAGTCGAAAATCGTCATTGACCCCGTACAGCGATTCGGAGTGGCCCATGAAAAAATATCCGTGGGGCAGCAGATTGTTGTAGAAGTGCTGAATCACGCGCCGCTTTGACGCCAGGTCGAAATAAATCAGAACGTTGCAGCAGAAAATCAGATCCAGGCTTTTCATGAAACTCATGCGGGTGCTGTCGGATAGATTGAGGCGGCTGAAGGTCACGCTGGTGCGCGCTGCGGGCTGCACCTGAAGCTGGGTTTCAACCGGCACAAAATACCTCTGCCGGTAGTAGGGGGTTAAATTACGAGTGCTGTAAGCGCCGTAGACGGCAGCTTGCGCGTGAGCCAACGAACGCTCATTCAGGTCGGTGGCGAGAATCTCGATGGTCCAATCCTTAAGCCTGCCCCTTGCTTCTTCCATGAGCACCATGCTCAGCGTGTAAGGCTCTTCTCCGGTGGAGCAGCCCGCGCTCCAGATGCGCAGGCGGCGAATGGGAAGCTTGCCTTTGACCTCAATAATTTTGGGCAGGACGACCTGACGCAAGGCGTCGAGCTGCTGCTGATTGCGAAAGAAACAGGTCTCGCCAATCGTGATTTCATTGAGCAGCGCAATCATCTCCGCCTGTCGGGTTGGTCTCACGGTGAGGCATTCGAAATATTCGTGAAGACTTGGGCAATTCAGCGCCTTCATGCGCCGCCCGCACCGGTCCTGGAGCAGGCGCAGCTTATTGTCCGGATGAAAGATACCCGCGGTTTGGTAGATAAGATCTCGAAGGCGCACAAGTTCGGGGTCGGGTGGACCACTCTGCACATTCGGGACCGGCGCCGGAGCAGTTGTCATACGAAAAAACCTTTGGAGTCGACCGAATCGAGATCTTGAAAGGTACCGATTGAATGCCCGATGCGGCTCGCAGACGGCCGTGTCCGCACCTACTTATCAATCGGCGCGGGTGAGCGTGACTTTATCGGAGGAGCAAAACCGGAATAATTCGGAAACGGATTGTTTCAGTTCTCTAATTTCTATTTCAGGACCACGATATCTACTCTGCGATTGAGAGACCGGCCTTGTTCCGTATTGTTGCTGGCGATGGGATGATATTCGGCATAACCGGCGGCCGCCAGGCGACCGGGCGCAAAACTGTAACGCACAATCAGTAACCGGACCAGGTCGGTGGCGCGCGCCGTCGATAGTTCCCAGTTGGAAGAAATCTGCGGCGTATGGATGGGAACATTGTCGGTGTGACCTTCGATTCGCAGCGAGTAAGTGCGTAGCGCAAGCAGCGACGCAATACGGTCGAGCGTCGGCAAAGCCGAGGCTTTTAAGGTTACAGAGCCGCTATCAAAAAATCCGAATTCTCTCATGCTGATGACCAAGCCTTCGCTGTCTTGATGCAGCGCAACTTCATGGCGAAAAATCTGAGGGCCTAACGCCTCTTGCAGTTCGGCTTGCAGAACGGAGAGATCGGCATCCGTCTCTGCGCCGGCTGCCTGCAATGTGCCCTGCGGGGATGGTGCGATGGGGCCCAGCTCAGTATTGCGTTTCACATTATGAATGGCTTGCACGGTCGCGAACGGCATCGGCTCGCTCGAGTCCAACGGAACTTGCGTCGTGGATGCGGGAAAGACTCCGAGTTCCTGAAAGGCTACCTGAATCGCCAGGGCGAGCTTGCCGGCCTTGCGTTGATCGACCTGCGCCGACGAGTACACCTGCTCCACTCCCAGCTGAGGAACGCGTTCTTTCAATGCCTGCAACAGCGCGGTCTTGAGCGTGGACTTTCCTTCGGCGCTCAGCAGATCGTCGGCTTTTGCATTCGCCAGGATTCCCAGGATCGTGTCGCGTGCTTGGGCGACCGGAGCTTCTTCTCCTTGTTTCAGTTTCAGCTCCCGGCTCAAGCCCAGATCCACGCCCAGCCGCAGATAGGAGCGTTGACCGCGATCTCCCAGATTCACCACGAAGGTTTCCAGGTGAAGCGTCGACCGAACCGGCGAACTCTCGGGCTGGTTTCTGTTCTGCGCTCCGCTTTGCTGCGCGTTCCACCACCAGACGCCCAGAACCGCGAGCACAATCGCAATCAGAACGAGGCCAGCGTTTCGGCCGCTCTTTGCCGATGTCATCGCCGCAACCTGTTTCGCATCGGCCACGCAGGAAGGAAAGCAATTCTCGTACCGGACGGCGAACACCGAGGGGAGGGGATTGGGAGCAGTTTGCCTATCGGCAATTCTTTCGCTAACTTTCGTTCACACCGCTACATACGGAGCAAGGGGACCAAGGTAGAGAAGGGCCATCCGCGCTGGGTTTCCCAGCGATCCAGATCTCCGTCTGAGAAGATCCTCATGGGAAATGAATAATGGTCCAATTCCTCGGCGACAGGACGAAAAAAGATCGAGCGCGACGACGTGATCCAGACTCGGCTGAATGGCTATCCCGAACCCCACGTTGCGCCGGCAGATTATTCGGCCTGCGCGATCGGCTCAAGCCTCACAAATTTTAGTGCTGATCGATAACTTCCCGCAGTTTCCGCGCCGCGCTCTCCGGCGTGATATCCCGTTGTGGCATTCCCAGCATTTCGAAACCCACCATGAATTTTTTGATGGTCGCCGATCGCAACAGTGGCGGATAAAAATGCGCGTGGAAGTGCCATTCCGGATGCTCCTCGCCGTCTGTGGGCGATTGATGGAAGCCCATGGAATACGGAAACGGAGCATTGAAAACTCTGTCGTAGGCGGATGTGATTCTCTGCAGCATCGTAGCTAGCGATCGAACGTCCTCCTCCGAAAAATCCAGCAGGGTACCAATGTGACTGCGGCTGCAGAGTAAAACCTCATACGGCCAGACAGCCCAGAAAGGCACGACAACCGCGAATCCCTCATTCCGGCAAATGAACCGTTCTTGCTGCCGCTCTTCCAATTCCAGGTAATCGCACAGGAGGCAGCGGTTGCGCGATTTCAGATATGCCCGCTGTGAAATCAATTCTTTGGCGGGAGCTTCCGGAATCGACGACGTAGACCAGATCTGGCAATGCGGATGAGGATTGCTGGCGCCCATCATCGCTCCGCGATTTTCAAAAATCTGCACATGCTTGATCCGCTCCAGTTGTCCCAGTTCGCGAAATTGTTCAACCCAGGTACGCACGACCGTTTCAATGCCGCTCACATCTATCGTCGAGAGGGTAAGGTCATGCCGTGGAGAAAAGCACATCACGCGGCATATTCCCGATTCCGCTTCCGCCACCAGCAAGCCTTTGTTCTCTTCGTCGTACCGCCCGGGAGCGACCTCCGGCTTCAGCGCCGCAAAATCGTTGTCAAAGACAAATGTGGACGTATAAGAAGGATTGCGTGCCCCGCCGGATCGAGCATTTCCCGGACACAAATAGCAATTCGGATCGTAACGCGGACTTTCGCTGCTGGCGGCTTTAGCGACCTCGCCTTGCCAGGGCCGGGCTGTGCGATGGGGCGAAACCAGAATCCACTCGTTCGTCAGCACGTTCAGTCGTCGATGCGGATCTTCGGTCAGTCGGAAAGTCATCGGGTCTTTAATTAATAGTCGCAAGGTTTCAAAGTTTCAAGGTTTCACGGTTTCACGGTTTCACAGCTTCGATAGGATTCGCTCCGCGACACCGTAACTCTGCAACCTCACACTCGAAAGCGCTCTTTTACCGATTTTCGAAGGATTGCGGTCCATGTGGCTTGCAATTGCTTCAGCGATACAGGCGCGGCTCCTTTATAATGCTGAGTTTCATGATGAGCCGCAGTGCGAATTGCAGATCGGTAAAATCCGGATGGACGGCCAGCCATTTCCTCCTTTTAAGCGTGATCGCAACTCTGGCTTGCCTGCCGGCGTTCGGCCAGAACAAGCCAACGTCCCCGCCGGTCTCGGAGCTGGAACGGCAAAATCTCGGACGCGTATCCGCCCGGGCCACTCAACTCGTAGCCATCTTTCATCGAGATCCGGGTCTGCTCGTTGAACTCAAGCGGTGGGTGGCGAAAGATGCCAGCGCCCATGGGCAGATCATCGCCGACGTCGACCTCACCGACGAAGCCATCTTTTCCCGTCTCGACTTCGATGTACAGTTCCGCTCGGAAGCTACGATGCTGGTGCAAAAATACGGCTATCTCGTACCTGAGCTGAACCCGGAGTCCTCGCTCGCCAAAGAAGAAGCCTTGCGCATGCAGGCCAGGGCTCGACTGGAGGCGCAGTACCAGCAGGGAGCAGCGGGGCGCGCGCAGAACAACGCGGCCAATCCGACGACGGGGCAGCAGTGTGGCGAGAGCAACTCGCCGGATTGCGCTAATCAGCCGCAACCAACCAATGGAACTTCGCCCGGAACTCGCGGGAGAGTTGTTCCTGGCCTTTCTGGCAGCGTCGGGGCAACGGGGTCCGGCCTCTCGCAGTCCGATTTGCAGATGGGAGAGTCAGGCCCGGGACAGGCATCCGAGTATGAACTGCAAGGCGAGTCGATCCCGCAACTCGGTTCCGAAACACAGACTGGATCTTCTCTGACCGGGGAATCGACCTTACAAGCCGGATCGAATCCGCAAGCGCAGGGTGCTCAGGCTCAGCGCCAGACTCCGCAACCAGGAACCGCGGCGATCGAAGGCGTGGAGGAATTGCCCTCGGATCGAGAACGCCCTCCCGCAGGCACTTCCGACGTCGGATACGATCCGTATGCCAACTTGACTTCCACCGAAAATGATCTCGGACCGTCGCCGCATAATCCTGAACGCGAAGGCGTGAGCTCCAGCCAGAAATTATTCCTGCGGGCGAATCCCTATGAAAATATCCCCTCGCTCTATGACATGTATCTTCAAGCGGCGTCCCACTCCTCGACGCCCGAACGTTTCGGTATGGAACTGTTTCAGAACACTACACAGAACGCGCGCGGCTTAACCCGGCTCCCCATGGACTTACCGGCGGGCCCGGATTATGTGGTCGGGCCCGGCGATGGCCTAACCATCGACATGTGGGGCGGCGTTTCGCGCCGTTTCTACCGCGTCGTAGATCGCGAAGGACGGGTCAGTTTGCCGGAAGTCGGGCCTTTGCTGGTTTCCGGCAAGTCGCTGGCCGACGTGCAAGATTTGTTGCAGCAGACTTTGCGCAAACAATTCCGCAATGTTTCGGCCGACGTATCCCTCACGCGGCTGCGCACTGTGCGGGTTTATGTGGTTGGGGATGTGGTGCGTCCCGCGGCTTACGACATCAGTTCACTTTCCACTCCATTGAATGCGCTGTTTGCCGCGGGCGGGCCCACTGCCCGCGGTTCACTGCGGCTCCTTAAACATTATCGCGGCAACCAACTGGTAGAAGAAGTGGATACCTACGATTTGCTGCTGCACGGCGTCAAAGGCGACATGCAGCGGCTGGAAAACGGAGATTCTTTGATGGTGCCGCCCATCGGACCCGAGATGACAATCGAGGGCATGGTGCGCCGTCCGGCGATTTACGAGTTGAAGAACGAAAAGACTCTTAGCGACGTGCTGGCGCTCGCCGGTGGACTTTTGCCTACCGCCGCTTTGCGGCACATCGAAGTGCAACGTTTGATTGCCCATGAAAAGCAAACGATGCTCAGTCTGGATATTCCCGGAGCCCAAGGCTCAGCGGAAATTACCGGCAAACTGAATTCTTTCACCGTTCAGGACGGCGATAAGATCAGAGTCTTTCCCATCGACGCCGGCAATGAAGACGCGATCTATCTGGAGGGTCACGTCGTTCGCCCGGGAAAATATTCTTTCCACGACGGTATGCGGCTCACCGACCTGGTGGGTTCTTATAAAGATATGCTCCCCGAGCCCGCCGCGCAGTATGGCGAAATCATTCGCCTCAGCCAGCCCGATTTTCGTCCCCAGGTGCAGAGTTTCAACCTGACTGCAGCGCTGGCCGATCCCGCCAATTCTCCTCTTCTGCAGGCCCGCGATACGGTACATATTTTTGGCAGATACGACTTCGAAAATCCTCCCACGGTTTCGGTATGGGGCGACGTGCGAACGCCGGGAACTTATCCAGTCTCGGGAGACATTCACCTAAGCGATGCCATTCATCTTGCCGGGGGACTGGGAGCGGATGCGCAAACCGAAGATGCGCAGGTATTTCGTTATCTTTCCGACAGCAACCTGAAAATATTCAGCGTAAAGCTGGCCAGCGCTCTCGAAGGCAGCCCGGTGGACAACATTGTTTTGTCATCCAGAGACCGAGTCCTGATTCATCGCAACAGCGCTGCCAGTGATCCTCCTACGGTATACGTCAAGGGCGAAGTGGCACGGCCGGGGCGCTATCCGTTAGCGGGCAATATGCGCGTGGCAGATTTGATTCGCGCTGCCGGCGGACTGCAGTTGAGTGCCGATACGCAATTCGCGGATCTCACTCAGTATCAATGGATTGGCGAAAAGCAGATCATGGGGCAGCAGCAACAAATTGCGCTCGCTGACGCGCTAACCGGAATCGCGAACGATAAAAATGTTGCAATGCATAATGGGGATGTCCTGGCCATCCGCCAGCGTCCCGGCTGGAACGACCTCGGAGCTTCCATCACTCTTCGGGGCGAAGTCGTGCATCCCGGTACGTATGGAATAACTCCCGGTGAACGCCTCAGTTCAATCGTCAAACGCGCCGGCGGATTCTCTCCCAACGCCTACGCGTATGGCTCTGTGCTGACGCGCTTGGAGGTCCAGCAGCTCGAAGAAAAATCCTACGCCGATACGATTCAGCGCGTGCGTGATCAACAAACATCTCTGAAACTGGCCGCCACAACTGCCACCGATCCGGATGAAAAGCTGTCGGACGAATCCGCCTACACCCAGTGGCGTGTCACGCTCGACAATCTCATCAACAGCCCGCCAACGGGCCGGGTAACCATTCAAGTTTCTTCCAATTTAAAGAGCTGGGCTAATACCAGCCGCGATGTTACCGTCCGGGCGGGCGACGTGCTGACCGTGCCCAAGCGACCCAGCTACGTTGTTGTGCAGGGTGAAGTTTACGGTCCGAGCGCTATCGCATATCGACCGGGCAAAAGCGCCAAGTGGTATCTCCAACAAGGTGGCGGGCCGACTAACTTAGCCAATAAGAAAGCCATTTTTGTCATCCGCGCCGACGGCACGGTAATTGGCGGCCACTCCTACATGTGGAGCAATCAATTGGAGGCGACTTTGCAGCCGGGAGATATGGTGATCGTTCCGGAGAAGGCTCTGGGCGGACCGCCGCTCTGGAAGACACTTTTCCAGAATGCACAAATTCTCAGCTCGATTACTACCAGCGCAATTCTGGCCGCCAGCTATTGAGGAGAGTTCGATTGCCAGGATGGTTTAGTTCGCGCGTGCAAGTCTGCCTGCTGATTGTCGTTGTTGGGTTTTCTCAGCGCGGCCAATGCCAACAGGCGAGTACTCCCGACAGCCCGGGGGCGGTGGCGCAGAACACCGGCAAGGGTTCGAGCGATCAGTTCCCCGACCCGGACCAAGCAGCGAGTCGATCCCAAAATACGGTAAAAACCTTCCCCCGGCAGTTTATCGAGGATCAACTCGGGCTTTGGTCCTGCCCTCGAAGACTTCGTTTGCCTGACGCCACATGGTTGGTTCCGTTGGGAGGGTTGACCGCGGGCTTTCTCGCCACGGACAGCGATATCGGCCGCAGCCTGAACAACAATCCGGATACCTTGAAACGCTATCGTGATTTTTCCAACTATGGCGTCGAAGCCTTCGCCGGAGTCGCCGGCGGCGCTTATCTTTTGGGTCTGGCTTCGCAGAACGATCATCAGCGAGAAACAGGATTTCTCAGCGGCGAGTCAGCACTCGACAGCGTAGCGATTGCCGAAGCGATCTCATATGCAACTCGCCGCGAACGGCCGAATACCGACAATGCCAATGGCAAGTTCTGGCACGGCGGCGTAAGTTTCCCCTCCGAGCATGCCGCTGTCGCTTGGTCGGTGGCGGGGATCATCGCTCACGAATATCCAAATCCGTTGGTCCGTTTTCTTTCCTACGGCCTCGCCACTGCAGTCAGCGTCGCGCGGGTGGAAGGCCAGCAGCACTTTCCTTCCGACGCGCTGGTGGGAAGCGCACTGGGCTGGCTGGTGGGAGAGTACGTCTACCGCCAGCATCACGACCCGCGTATTGCCGGGCGCGACTGGTCCAGCCCTGGTTTACATCTGGACCGTCCCGCACATTGGCAGGCCAGGAATATGGGATCGCCCTATGTGCCGCTGGATACCTGGGTCTATCCCGCATTCGACCGCTTGATCGGGCTTGGTTATATCTACACCGGATTTCTCGACATGCGTCCCTGGACTCGCATGGAGTGCGCGAGACTGATCACGGAAGCGCAGGACCGGTTGAATGAAGACGATCCGGAACAAGGCGAAGCCTCCGCCCTTTTCCGCGCGTTGCAGGTTGAATTCAGTTCGGAAGCAGCACTCTTGAGCGGAGGCGATAACGCTTCTGCGCAAGTCGAGTCCGCATATTCACGTTCCACCGATATCAGCGGCAGGCCCCTCACCGACGGTTACCACTTCGCCCAAACCGTAATCAACGACTACGGACGGCCCAACGAGCAGGGCTTCAACAACGTCACTGGTTTATCGGGGTGGGCGGAGGATGGTCCCTTTGCCGGTTATGCCCGCGTGGAATATCAGCATGCTCCAAACGCGCCCGCCTTGTCCCTTTTCGCGAGGCAGGCGATATCGCAGGAAGATTTTCGCGAGGACATCAGCTTCATCCCTCAGCCGTTTCCGTTGCCTCCTGACACACCCACGGCTTCGGTCGATCAAGCGCACTTGCTCGATACGTATGTCTCCATGACTCTTTCCAACTGGCAGCTTTCGTATGGAAAGCAAAGTCTGTGGTGGGGGCCGGACGAAGGCGGAGCCATGATGTTCAGTAATAATGCCGATCCACTCCGCATGTTCCGCATCAACCGCGTAACTCCGTTTACGCTGCCAAGTTTCTTGGGAGTCCTGGGGCCTATGCGGGTAGAGTTCTTCCTCGGGCAGTATTCGGGCTACGAGTTCGTACTTGCTCCCACGGGCCTTGTCGGGCAATACGGGCAATCCCTGCATCCGCAGCCGATCATTCATGGCGAGAGGATCAGCTTCAAGCCAACCTCCAACCTCGAAGTCGGTTTCTCGCGCACTACCGACTACGGCGGCCCAGGGTATCCACTGACTCTCCATACATTTTTTAGAAGCCTGTTCTCGACGGGGAACACAAATCCCGGAGAGCCCAACAAGCCCGGATCGCGCCGCTCCGGATTGGACTTCAGCTATCGCATTCCGGGACTACGGAACGGAATGACGTTCTATGCCGACGGTCTCGCCGAACACGACGAAATCAGCCCGCTTATCGGTCCCGATGTCGCGGCCTGGCTCGCGGGAATCTACATTCCGAGGCTTCCCAGAATTCCGAAACTGGATCTCCGCGTCGAAGGCGGCTATACAGATCCTCCCTACAGTGCAGGGGACGTCGCCCACGGAGCTTTCTATTACGACGGAACCTGGATTACCGGCTTTCAGAATGCCGGCCACTTGATGGGCAGTTGGATGGGCCGCCAGGGCCAGGGCGCGCAAGCCTGGAGTACTTATTGGTTTACACCGCAAAATAAACTCCAGTTTTCTTACCGGCATCAGAAGGTGAGCCAGCAGTTCCTGTCCGAGGGAGGCACGCTGACCGACGCCAGTGTGAAAGCCGACTTTCGCGTGAAATCAATTTTCGGGATTTCGGCCTCGGTCCAATATGAAGCCTGGACCTTTCCGGTGCTGGCCGGGAGCCGGCAGAACAACGTAACCACTATGATCCAGTTGTCGCTCTGGCCCAAATCAAAGCGGCTTCAGGGGGGCGCCTCCGAGTAGAATTAGTAAGTATTGCGCTACCATGGCGACCAGGGAAATTCCAAATCGCGAAGCCGAAATGGCGAATCCCGAATTTGATCACGAATTGATCATTCAGGAAGAACCCGCACGCATTATGCGGGATCGCATGATCGCCCGGTTGACTCTGTTATGGAATGAGCGCCGGTTTCTTGTCCGTTGCACGCTGATCGGTTTTGCGGCTTCGATCGTTATCGTGCTTCTTATCCCGATTCGTTTCACTTCGACTACCCGATTGATGCCTCCCGAACAAAGCAGCAGTTCTGGAATCGCCGCAATGTTGGCTTCCGTTACGTCGGGTGGAACCAGCGCTCTAGGGGCTCTTGGCGGCGATCTGCTGGGCCTGAAAACGAGCGGCGATTTGTTCCTCGGCGTGTTGCGCAGCCGCAGCATTCAGGATGCTCTTGTGGCGAAATTCGACCTGCGGAAAGTTTACGGAATTAACAGTTGGGACGATGCGAGAAAGCAATTGGAGAAACGCACCGATGTCACTGCCGACCGGAAAAGCGGCATTATCACCATCGTCGTCCAGGATCATGACCGGCAGCGCGCCGCTTCTCTGGCAGCCGAATACGTTGCCCAACTAGACCGCGTGGTCACAAGCATGAATAATTCGTCGGCGCATAAGGAGCGCGTGTTCCTCGAGCGGCGGCTCGTCCAGGTGGACCAGGATCTGGAAGATTCCGAGCAGGACTTCAGCAAGTTTGCCAGCAAGAACACCGCCATCGATATCAAAGAGCAGGGCAAGTCGATGATCGAAGCGGCAGCGCTGGTGGAAGGCCAACTGATCGCCGCGCAGACCGAACTGCAAAGTTTGCGGCAGCTTTACACCGAGAACAACGTTCGCGTTCGCGCCACCGAGGCCCGCGTCGACGAATTGCGGCGGCAGTTGACAAAGCTGGGCGGCAGCGCCCGTCCCATCCCGGACTCAAGCCCAGATGCCCAAACGCCCGCGGAGAGCGGAGCCCAGCAGGAAGATCGTCCTCCGACAATTCGAGAACTTCCCGCTCTCGGTGTGCCTTATGCAGACCTGCTGAGAAGGGTAAAAGTGCAGGAAGCGTTGTTTGAAACTCTGACCAAAGAATATGAGCTGGCCAAAATCGATGAAGCGAAAGAAAGCCTGAGTGTCAAAGTTCTCGATCCCGCCAATTTGCCGGAGCGAAAATCATTTCCTCCGCGAACAATTTTGGTCATCCTGTTGACGATGCTGACGCTTGGTGGCGCCATCACCTGGGTGTTCGTAAAAACCCGATGGCATCGTATCGACCCTCAAGATCCCGGCAAGATGCTGGCCCAGGAAATTTTCGGAACCATCAGAAGCCGGTGGCTGCGGAAGCCGTCGGGCAGGGATTGAGATGAACCAGTTTAACCAACGCCTCCGCGCTGATACCTAAGAGTAAACGTGAGAACTGGCCCGTCGGATATTATTCTGGAGAGACCTTACGTAGTTCTTAACTTCGAATTTCCGTTCCGTAGAACTTCGCGAGACTATAAATGGTAAATCTTCCGGCCAAAGCCGCCACCTGGACAAAGTGTTTTTTTGCCGTTCGGGCAGTAGCGCCTCAATCGTCTCCCGAGGAACTCGTGGATTTTTGTCTGTCCCAGCCGCTTGCTCCCGTTCAGGTGCGCAGCGAATTGGTTTCTTTGGCCACGGAGATTTCCCGCCTTCGCCCGCAAAATGCCATGGAGATCGGAACCTATCTGGGGGGAACACTGTTCTTGTTATGCCGGCTTGCGCATCCCGATGCGCGCGTAATCAGCCTCGATCTGCATCGCGGAACCCTGGGTGGCGCTCGCAAACTGATTTACTACTCGTTTCCAAGGGCGCCGCAGCAGCTTCACGTCGTCACCGGCGACTCTCACAGTCCCCAGACGCTTGCCCGGGTCGCAGGAAAACTCGGTTCTGCGAAGCTCGACTTTCTCTTCATTGATGGCGATCACAGCTACGAGGGTGTGAAGAAAGATTTTGAGATGTATTCGCCCCTGGTTCGTGCGGGCGGAATGATCGCCTTCCACGATATTGTCGCTCATCCGCCGGAACTTCAGTGTCACGTTAAAGAATTTTGGGACGAAGTAAAGCGACGCTATCGGCACCAGGAATTAATCGAAAGCCCGCAGCAGCAATGGGCCGGGATTGGATTGTTGTATCTTTAGAGGTGCTCGCAATCCTGGCTATGTTGCTCGGCGAAACTCATTTGGGTGTCGGATGTGTCTAGAAAGCTTGAGCAACAACAGCCGATGACTTTCCTGTCCGGAGAATCCGAGCGCTTGAATGCTGGGGGTGTTCTCGCCCGCACAAAGGAATCGCTGAGAGGTTTGTTTGCCGGCAAGAGTCTCAAGGCAAAAGCGATCCGCGGCGGCGCCTGGCTCGGGTCGGGCAGCGTTGCCGAGCAAGGCGCGCGTTTTGTCCGCAACTTGATTCTGGTGCGGCTGCTCATGCCCGCTGCATTTGGCACGGCAGCCATTGTTATGTCCGCCGGTTTAGTGCTCCAGTCGTTCACTGAAGTCGGGGCCCGGGAAGCGTTAGTGCAAAATCCCAGAGGCGCCGAGCCCCGCTTTATCAATGCGGCCTGGTGGATGGTGTTTGTCCGCTCGCTCTTCGTGTGCTGTTCACTGTTCCTTGCTGCTCCCTGGGTTGCCCGCTTTTACGGAAACCCTCAGCTCACTTCGCTGTTAAGAGTCGCGGTGTTCGGGCTCATTCTTGAAGGGGCAATGAGCGCCCGCTCCTACATTGCAATTAAGGACATGCGCTTCTCCCGTTGGGCCGCGATCCTTCACGGTGGCGGCATAGTGGGCGTCATGATCACCATCGCGCTCGGTTTCTTCTTTCGCAATGTTTGGGCACTGGTGATTGGAATTGCCTGCGAGAGTGCGGCCCGTTGTATTTTGTCTTATGCGATTTGCCCGTGGATGCCTTCGTTCCGAGTGGATGGAGAAGCCTTGAGGGAACTGTTCCAGTACTCCAAAGGGGTATTCGGACTCCCGCTCCTGATTCTCATTTTCATGCGCACGGATGTCTTTGTACTGGGCAAATTAATTCCTGCCGCCCAACTCGGCCTTTACACAATGGGAATTGCCCTGGCGCAAGTCCCCGCGCTCTTCATCTCCAACCTGTTGTGCCAGATCTCATTGCCCACGCTGTCGCAGATCCAGGAAGATAAAGTTCGGACCAATCGCATTATCCTTAAGGTCACGTCCGTGATAGCCGCCCTGGGCATGCCGGCGCTCGCGTTCGCGTACTTTTGCGGAGCCCCTTTGCTCACTCTAATTTATGGCCGCCCCTACGCTGTTTCTGCCGGTCCACTGTTTCTCGCTTCGGGCGCAGCTCTCCTGAGTCTGGCTAATTCCCAAATTACCGGCGTGTTCTACGCTACGGGAGCGCCCGGACTACACCGGCGGTGCATGGCCGTAATGGCTGTCGTCATGATCGTTCTTATTTATCCGTTGTCAAAGTGGTTGGGACCGGTGGGCGCTCAACTCGCGTGCCTGAGTTCCATCGCAATTGGATTCGCGCTCCAGTTGTTGCAGATTAGCCGCTTTACCGGCTTAAGAATTTTCGAATATGCAAAGGTCATCGCGCAGAGTGCAGTGCCTTCAGTCAGCGTTGTGATTGTGTGCCTGGTGGGCCGTCTACTTCCCTTGCCGATAAGCCCGCTTCCCAGCATTGGGGTGGGAGCCGTGGGTTGCCTTTTGGCGTACGCTCTTGGTTGCATAATGCTGTTGCGGCGCCAAACACTCGTCCAAGGTTCTGCTGCTGGCTGAGGCTGGCGGCAAACCATTGCAATGAACAGAAATCACGAAGGTACGAGAAATTTATGAATTACATAATAGGTATAAAATGGTAAGCGGTTCTAGCGGTGTCGGGAGTATCCAAAGCACCCCAAATCCTGTGGAACTCGGTAAACCAATGCATAAACCCGTCCCGAAGGTTTCTGTCATCGTCGTCACCTATGCTTCGAGTAACGAGATAGCGGACTGCGTGGAGAGTTTGCTGAAACAGTCGGTCCCCATTGAGGTATTTCTCGTCGATAATGCCTCTCCCGACAACACGGCACAGATCATCTCCGAATATGCCGATCGTTTCGAAAATGTTCACGCCATTCTAAATAGCGGGAATATCGGCTTGGCTGCGGCCAACAATGCGCCGATGGGAATGTGTCAAGGTGAGTACCTGCTGATGCTGAACCCGGACACTTTTTTCCGGAACAACAGCCTGGAACGGATGGTGGAATTTCTTGATCGAAACCAGGATGTTGGAGTTGTCGGGCCGAAGGAAGTAAGCGTCAATGGTCAACCTCACGTTAGCTTTCGCCGGAGTTGGGGGCTCAGACACGTCTTTACCTGGCGTGTGCTTCCCTATCGCTTTCCCCGTTTCCTCCATGATCGATTCTCTTCTTACGCGACTCAGGATGTGCTGTTCGTGTCCGGCTCCTGCCTGCTGATCCGCCGCAGCATTTTCGAACAGATCGGCGGCTATGATCCGGAATACTTCCTGGCCATCGAAGATGTTTGCGATCTTTGTCTCCGCACCAAGCAGACCGGCAGCCGCGTGGTCTTTCTGGGCAGTGAGGAAGTTGTCCATCACATGGGAAGGAGTGGCATGCAGGCGCCCTATATTGCGGTTTGGCACGCCAACCGCGACTCGATTTATCACTTCCTCAAGCACAAGGGTCTTTTTTCAGCTCTGGCAGCTTCTATCTTGCTGGTGACGGCTGCCGCTACGAAGACCGTAACCGCGGCCATTATGGGTATTGCCAACAAGCGATATCGAAACATCGCCCGCATGTGGGGGCGAATTTTCTGGAACCTGATGGTTAACAATCCTATGCGGAGCGGGCGCACAGGTTTCTCTGCTTCTCCACGGAGCGCGACCTAAGAACCGGTGCGGCCCAAGCTCTGCAAAAACCGAAGCGCAGTCGGGGATGCTCCTAAGTGCTCGCACCCTGATTTGTGAATACTACGACTCAAACTCAGCCCCGCACGAAGTCAATCCTGTTTTACACCGACGCCACCGCCTATGGTGGACACGAGGCAATGACGGTCGAAGCTGCCCAGTGTTTCTGCCGCGATCCAGAGCTAAAAATATCTTTTGCCTTCTATTTAGAGAACAAGCGTCTCTCGGAAAAATTGCACTCCCTCCAGAATTCGACGGGAAGCCTCACTCTCGTTCCACTAAAGTTTGGCGCAAAGAGCCTGCAGGCTCTGCGGTCTCTGCTCGACTGGAGAAAGATCGAATACTTAAAAGCCTTGATGAAGCGAATCGATCCCGACGTCGTCGTGGTTTCGCAGGGACGCATTGAAGCAAGCAGTCTGGGCCTTGTGGCCGCCAAGCGAGCGGGATTCCGCACTGTCAGCTATATTCCGATGGCGCATCCTGTGGCGATTTCAGGAAGGCCGTTCGCCGTCGGGATTCGCGAATGGATTAACGGCTATTTCTATCGCTTGCCTGACAGAATCATCACGATCAGTGAGGGCGCCCGGCGTATGCTTCGGGAAAGAGGCGCCGCGTGCGATGTCGTGGTGGTTCCGAATATAGTAGAAACACTGCCTCGGCAGGAGCGAGACCGCGAATTATTTCGCGCGGCCCACGGCTTGCGGGAGCACGAGTATGCGGTCGCGACGGTAGGCAGAATCGACTTCCAGCAAAAAGGCCAGGACTTCGCCCTCCAGGCTATCGCGCGTTTTCGCCAACAACTCCGGGATGTCAGTTTTATGTTCATCGGTGAGGGACCGGACGAGGACAAGCTAAAAGCCATGATCGCGAAATTCGATCTTTCCTCGAAAGTGAAAATCGTGCCTTGGACTCCGAACCGCGCGCAAATTTACGCAGGCATCGATATGCTTATGATTCCGTCAAAGTTTGAAGGCGTACCGCTGGTGATGCTCGAAGCCATGGCTTCCAGACTGCCCATCGGGGCTTCCCATGTAGACGGAATGGCGGAGTTGCTCCCTGCGGAGTGGTTGTTCCCTTTCGGCGACTGCGATGGCCTCGTGGAAACGTTGTTGCGCATCAGGAACGGCGACAACTCCAGCATCCTGGAACAAAACCGGAATCGGGTTGTCGGCGAATTTACCGCTCAGAACTTTTGTGCAAAGTTCAGTACGGCGGTGTGTGCACATCAGGAGCCGTCGAGGCGGGTTCAATCATGATTTCGAATTCTCTCGCCGATGTTGTACTCGTTGCATCCTTGATTGTGTCTCTTCTGACTTACATTCAGGTGAGCAGGCGGGATGGCAGCTATCTGAACATTTTGACGCCCGCGTTCATCGTCAATATCCCCGCCTACTATCTCCTTCCCTTGTTCTACACGCACGTCACGGGCAACGACGGCAGTCCCTATGCCTACATTTACGTTTATGCCACGCTGGCCCTGGAAAATATTGTCTTTGCCTATTTCTACGTGCGGCCGGCAAAAAGCCTGCTGCGGTTTCCCATCGCTTACTCGTATGGAAATTTCTTTCCCCTCGCTCTGGTGTTTCTCGTTGTAGCGTTTTTGATGTACGTCCCGGTGCTCATTCAGTTTCGCGAATATCTGCTGGATCCCCGGCAGATTTACAGCGAAACGCGAACCGGCTTCGGAATCAATTTTTATATTTCAAACGTGTTTGCTTATCTTTCGATTATTCTCGCCCTGTTCAGCAAGAGGTCGTGGCTCAGCAACATCGCGGTCATACTCGCGGCGACCTTAATCGTGTCCTTGCATGGCAGCAAAGGGCTGGTGCTGAACGTAGTTTTCCTCGTCGCACTCTTCGTGGTGTATGTCGCCCAACGCAAGGTGAGCTTGTTGCCCTCGATGCTGGCCGGACTGGGCATAGGTTTATTGGCCTTGGCTCTGTTTGCGGCAACCATGGCCCTGGGAGACAATGCCTTCGACATCCTGGAGTCGGTCAGCGCGTACTCCGACTACACTCGGAACGCTATGCTGGTGATCGATTCGCACATGCCTCTGCAATAC
Organism: Candidatus Sulfotelmatobacter sp.; assembly: GCA_049584475.1. Classification (GTDB taxonomy): domain Bacteria; phylum Acidobacteriota; class Terriglobia; order Terriglobales; family Acidobacteriaceae; genus Sulfotelmatobacter. The sequence goes on from JBAUXX010000061.1 coordinate 53,055, forward strand.
GGGCGCCTGACCATGGAGGCCAATGTCATCGGTCGTATTCCGCGGCTCTTGATGCCGGGCAAGCCCAAAAAATTCGGATATTTGTATCTTGCCGATGTGTTTTTTCCCGAGTCGTTCGATAAAGAGGCTGGCGCTCCAGATTTCGGAATCGGCGCCCAATACGCCGACTTCGGGATATTCGCCGTCCTTTACCTGGCGTTTTTTGCGGCTCTGCGCGGATGGTTGGCTCGTATATTCGTCAATCGCTTGAAACTTACTCGCCATCCGGCCGATTTCTATTTGTTGGCGTTCTTCGCTAATATTTCACTGTTTTCTGTCGGCGGCGTTGGTTGGTTGCTGCCTGAGGCTCTGATCGTGGCGGCGTTTCTCTGCCTTGCCTCACGCATTGGGTCCAAAAAAGTGTATCGCGAACGCATTGTGCCAAAGCCCCGCTTTGTCGCCGCAAACAACTAACGGGATGGGCTCGGTCCTGGCTCGACCGAAAAGGGTCCGTGATCGGCACTGATGATCTCGCCGCTCGAAACTCCGGGAGATGAATGGCCCTCTTGAAAATATGGCGGACTGTTCGCCGGCAAGGCGTGCGTTCCGCTTTGCGAAAAGTGGCGACCGTCGGCCCGGCATATCTTGGTGGGCTGAGGCACTGGAGGCTGCGCCGGTGCCAGTGCTGTCAGCGTATGACACTTTTTATCGCTCACCAAAGCGGCTCTGCCGAGTTTCGCTCATGTCTGTTCTGTTCGGCCAATGAGCGCTACGAGCTTCTGGCGGCAGAGATCAGGCAACGCTATGGGAAGAAGTTGCCGGAAATGGATGTCTTGGAACTGGATCCGCATTCTCCGCTCAGGGCCATTCTCTCTTCTGCGCACAGCTATACGAGGACATTTTACGAAGAGGGCTGTTCGGGAAAACAGCGAGACGGCGCCATCTGCGAAGATATCTGCGCCCTCAACTTCAAGGATGATTCCTTCGACCTGATCGTCTCCTCCGAAGTTCTTGAGCATGTTCCCGATCTGGGACAGGCATTCCGCGAAAGCGCCCGAGTCCTCCGGGTGGGCGGAGCTCATCTCTTCACTGTTCCGCCGCGGGCGACAACGAAACGGCGGGCCCAGATCGTCGATCAGAAAGTTAAACACATCGAACCTCCTGAGTATCATCAAGATCCCCTTTCGCCTGAGGGAATTCTGGCTTTTTGGGATATTGGTCCAGATCTCGCCCTTGCCCTTCCAACGGAGGGCCTACAAATCAAGATAGCCCGGGGGCCGGCGGGAGCCGACGGCAGGATCGTTTGGATCGGCGAACGGATGGCTGGTTAGCGCCTTTCAACCAGAAACACAAAGTACCGTATCATGCACTAGAGGATAGTTGCCGCCTAAAGCGGATCATGATAACCTCCGATGTTGTTAAAAATTTCAGTCCATCCGTAACAGATTGCTTAAAAAATTTTGAATAGTGATCCAAAGGCGGGCAGCGGCTGTGCCTTGGTTTTATTGTTGGCGGGCGTCCTGTCCGGATGCGGTTCGTCCGGCCCGGCTCCCACGATGTCCCCTTCGATCCTCCAGGGTCCGAGTGACCAGACTGTAACGGTCGGTCAAAGCGCGACTTTTACGTCCACGGCATCCGGTCAGGCTCCTCTCACCTACCAGTGGATGCGAAATGGCTCGCCCATTCCAAAAGCAACAGCCGCCTCTTACACGACACCGGCAACTGCCCTGGCGGACAATGCCTCGCAGTTCCAGGTCGCAGTCACAAATTCCATCGGTGAGGCAACCAGCGCAAATGCCGTTTTATCGGTCCATTCGCCGCCCGACGTGACAACATTCCACAATGACAATCTGCGCACGGGGCAAAACTTATCGGAGACGTACCTGACTCTTCAGAACGTCAATGCCTCCAGGTTTGGCAAGATTGGATTTCTCACAGTCGACGGAAAGGTAGACGCTCAGCCGTTATTTCTTGGCGATGTGCCGATCCCCGGACAAGGTACACACAATGTCCTGTACGTAGCCACCGAGCACGATGGCGTTTTTGCCTTCGACGCCGACACGCAAGCACTGTTGTGGCAGGTATCCGTGCTCGGAGCGGGTGAGGCCACGGGTGACGATCTCCAATGTGATTCCGTTAAGCCAGAGATCGGAATTACTTCCACGCCGGTTATTGACCGGACCCGTGGTCCGAATGGCCTCATTTACCTGGTTGCGGCAACGGAGGATAGCGCGGGAAACACTCTTTTTCGGATGCACGCGTTGGACGTTACGACAGGCGCGGAGATGTTGGGTGGGCCGGTGGAAATCCAGGCGCAATATCCGTCACTGGGGGGCACTGCAACTTTTGCTGCCCCGCAATACCTGAATCGGGCGGCGTTATTGCTGGAAAACGGAGTCGTTTATACCTCATGGGCTTCTCATTGCGATATCGAGCCTTACGGTGGATGGGTCATCGGCTATGATGCCACCACTTTGAAGCAAACCAGTGCTTTGGATCTAACCGCAAATGGCCGATGGGGTGGCATTTGGATGGCAGGAGATGGTCCGGCCGCCGACGATGCAGGCAATATTTATCTGCTGGATGGCAACGGTACCTTCGATGACACGCTGGACGCCAGCGGTTTTCCCAGCCAGGGCGATTTTGGCAATGCCGTAGTGAAGATTTCTCCGAGTGGGAGTCTGAAGGTCACGGATTATTTCGCTCCTCACGACACCGTCGCACAGTCCGCGGGCGACTATGATCTCGGCTCTGGTGGCATATTGCTATTGCCGGACAATGTGGACGATACGGGAAAGACCTGGCATCTCGCGCTCGGATCGGGCAAGACAGGGTCCATCTACATCGTTGACCGCGACGATATGGGAAAGTACAACTCCTCGAGCGACACCGCCCGTGAAGTGATTCCTTTGTGTTGCCCCCCCACCGGCGGGCTGTATGGTCCTATCTTCTCCACTCCCGCCTATTTCAACTCCACCGTGTACTTTGGAGCCATAACAGCTCCCATTCAGGCCTACGCCGTTTCAAACGGCAAACTTTCGACCTCCTACACGATGATTTCCAGCGTCCACTTCAATTCATTTCCCGGCACCACACCCGCCATTTCAGCCAATGGCATCGACAGCGCAATTTTGTGGGCCGTCGAGAATGGAACGACTGCGGTATTGCACGCCTTCGACGCCAATAACCTCTCGGCCGAACTCTACAACAGCAATCTGATGTCTGCGCGCGACCAGTTCGCGGGGAATAAATTCATCGTGCCCACGATAGCCAACGGCAAGGTTTACGTGGGAACGCCGACCGGCGTTGCCGTATTCGGACTGTTACCGTAATCGTCGATTTGCCATAACGATGACGGCAGCCTGGCTGTCGCACGCGGAGCGTCCCAGGGGCGCCCAAGGGGAAAGTACCATCGACATTTCGTTCTTTGACAGAGTGACGGGAAAGTCTTTAGCATGTCCGGAGTGATTTTTGACGCAAGATGGTTGGGTGATCACGGTATCGGCCGTTTTGCCCATCAGGTATATCGCTCCTTTCCGGATCTGACTCCGTTCAACGTCGCGCGCAGGCCCTTCCATCCTTTGGATCCCTGGTTGCTTGGATCCGATCTGCGAGGTATTCGAGCGCAGCGTTATTTTAGTCCCGGCTACAACTCGCCCGCGGCCTGGAATGGGCGCTTCGTCTTCACGCTGCACGACCTCAATCATCTGCGCGTAGCGGATAATTCCAATGCACTGAAGCGCGCATACTACCAGTTCGTTATCAAGCCGGCGTGCCACCGCGCCGACTTCGTGCTGACCATTTCCGAATACGCTCGTAACGAAATCCTGGATTGGTCGAAGGCAGGAGACGATCGCATCGTCAACGTTGGCAATGGTGTGGGTCCGCCGTTTTGTGCGGAGGGGGCCAGATTTCAGCCAGGATTTCCTTATTTTGTTTATGTGGGCAGTCAAAAAGCCAATAAGAATTTGCCGCGCCTGCTGCAAGCCTATGCGCAAAGCGGCGCGAAAGACGATATTCGTCTCGTTATGACCGGTCAGCCCGAGTCCCCTTTGGCGCTTGAAATCGAGCGTCTGGGTCTCGGCCAGAATGTTGTTTTTGTCGGGTCCCGAACCACCGAAGAGCTAGCCGAGCTGTATCGAGGAGCGCTAGCGCTCATGTTCCCTTCGCTCTATGAAGGATTTGGCATGCCGCCGCTCGAGGCCATGGCTTGTGGAACTCCGGTCCTGACATCGAATGTATGCGCAATTCCTGAAACAGTCGGAGATGCCGCACTTTTGATTGATCCCCGTAGTACCGAGCAGATTGCAGATGCTATACGGCGCCTCGCTAATGATGCGGCATTGCGAGCGACCTTGCGAGAAAAAGGCCTGCTCCGTGCGGCTCAATCCAGTTGGGAAACGACGGCTATTCGAATAAAGGCAATCCTTCAGGCCATGGAAAACTGATTTAGCCGCCGTCGGTCGCTGCGGTTGCTAATCACGCAAAAGGTTCCGAGTTGGTTCCGCTTCGCATTAATCACCATAATGGGAGCGGGGGTGTCCTTTTGTGCACAGGATTTGGATCCGTGCGCGTACTCCCGTCTATACTTATCATGGCACATGAGAAAAGAAGAATCTAAGGTTTTCACCGTAGTTTTCGAAATCGCCGGGTTGAACCAGGTGTTCTTTCCGAGGCTCAAATCTTTCCGTGATATTTCCCCAGGTACCATGTTTGGCAACAAACTTGTGATCAAGAAGGTACCGCTCCGCAACTTTTCCCTGCTTCGACGGGTTGTATCTTAAGGTATAAAGGCTTTTGGTTTCTGTTGTTTAGTTTGTAGCGCGATAAAACTGGCAAAATACAATGAGCGGTACTGCGATGATTGGAGCAGGCAAACACGATGGCTGAGATTTCCGTACTCATACCGGCTAAGAACGAAGCTCTCAACATCCGCACTTGCCTGGACGCCGTTTTCTCTCAATCTTCGATCCACCAATTCGAAGTGATTCTCGTCGATTCCGGTTCGACCGATGGCACTCCGGAGATCGTCAGCGAGTATCCCGTGCGCCTTTACCGAATTGCCGCCGAGGACTTCCATCACGCCCGGACAAGAAATTATCTGGCGAGCCTTGCACTCGGAAAATATCTCGTGTATTTGAATGCGGACGCTTTTCCCGCATCCTCCGCCTGGCTCGACTCGTTGATTTCAAATTTTTCTGATTCCGCTGTAGGCGCTGTGTACGGACGTCATCTGCCCAAGCCGGATTGCAGTCTCGAGCGGCAAATGGTGTTGTCTACCATGTACCCAGAGACTCGTGTCGTCAAAGAGCCGCAGCGCAAGGCGGAACTTGGCTATCGTTATTACCACTTTTCGACAGTCAACGCCGCGATTCGAAAGAGTGTTTGGCAGTCGCATCCTTTTCCCGAGCAGTTGAAGATTTACGAAGATGTCGGCATCGCGAAGGCCATTTTGGATGCAGGGTGGAAAATTGTGTACGACCCGGCTGCGACAGTTCATCACTCTGACAACCATACGTCGACCAACCTGTTCAAGCGTTATTTCGATATCGGTGTGGTATGGAACCGGCTGGGGATGTGGGATGGCGCAACCCGATCCTCGGTCTTCCACGACGGATGGCGAATCTTGGGCCGCAAGCTCAGCCATCGAGATGCCGCAACGGGTCAAGGCGCGAAGCTCGGCTCGCTCGTGGATGACGCTGTCAAATACGCTGGCCTGATGCTGGGAAAAAACGAGCATCTCGTGCCTTTGCCGATTAAGCGGAGGATGAGTGGTGTGCATTTCTACGAATAGCGTCGTCTCTTTCTCGCTATCGAAGTCAGATTTCAAAGGAGCAGGTGCATGTCCAAGGCACTAGTCACAGGCGGCGCGGGCTTTATGGGATCGCATGTCGCCGAGAGCCTTTTGACGCGAGGCCACGATGTCGTCGTGCTGGATGACCTGAGTGGCGGGTTCATCGATAACGTACCCCCCGGAGCGACCTTCGTCCAGGGATCGATCGTCGATGTCCGCTTGATCGATCAATTGTTTGAAAGACACGGTTTCACTTACGTCTATCATCTGGCTGCTTATGCTGCGGAAGGCTTGAGCCATTTCATTCGGCGATTCAATTACGAGAACAACCTGATCGGCTCGGTCAACTTGATCAACGCAGCGGTCAATCACAACGTGCGGTGCTTCGTCTTCACTTCGTCCATCGCCGTTTACGGTTCCGGTCAATCTCCAATGACCGAGGATATGACTCCGATTCCTGAAGACCCCTATGGAATCGCCAAGCTGGCGGTCGAGCATGATCTGAAGGCGAGTCACGAGATGTTCGGCCTGGATTACATCGTCTTTCGCCCGCACAACGTTTACGGCGAACGGCAGAATATTGGCGATCGTTATCGCAATGTAGTCGGCATCTTCATGAATCAGTTGCTTCAGTCCGAGCCTATGTCGATCTTCGGGGACGGCACTCAGGTTCGCGCCTTTACTCATGTGAGTGATGTGGCTCCGGTGATCGCGGCTTCGGTCGATTTTCCGGCTGCCCGAAACGAAATCTTCAATTTAGGCGCGGATGAACCGCGCACGGTCAACGAACTAGCCGGCATCGTCGCAAATGCGATGGGAGAAAAGTGCCGAGCGGCGTACCTCGATCCGCGCAAGGAAGCGAAAATCGCTTTCTCCGATCACAGCAAGGCGGAAGCAATCTTCGGCAAACCGGCAAAGACTTCTCTTGAAGCGGGGATCCGGTCGATGGCGGAGTGGGTTCGCAAACATGGCGCGCGGGCCAGCACGACATTCGATGAGATCGAGGTGGCGAAGAACATGCCGCCCAGTTGGGCTGCGAGGACCGCAGTCAGCGCATAGGGTATACTTTAAGATATTTCAGAAATTTTGGTAAAGCTGCAAACTGTTCGATGTTCAGGTGTGCGACGACGCACTCGCCGGTTGGAGTTTTGTCTGCGCGCGCCTGAGAATTCCATGATGGGTGTTCGCATCAATGGACTTCTGCGAGCCCCATTGGCTCGCCGCGATTTAGGCTTTGTACTTTTTGCGTCGAACAGGCATCTCAGTGCTAATCGTACGAGACAGAATGGATTGAGCTTCGGGCCCCGATGTAATCGCCGCTTTGTAAAAGGCTCAAAGAATTTATGATTCGCAAGCGATTGAGTTACGCTCGCTTCCAGCTCAGATTCCTCACGCTGCTCCTGCCCGCCCTGGCGTATTTTATTGCAGCCCGCGTGCATCTGGGCATCAATATTCTTTATGGGCGCCGTCCCTCGGGGCTTCCTTCGTACTGGGGGATAGTTCTACTCACGACTATCGCCTGGGCAATAGTTGCCGAGGAGTCCGGTCTCTGGAATATCGAGCAGCTCTATATCCCTTGGGGAAAGTCTCGCCGGTTGCTGGAAGCTTTAGCCTTCACCTACGCGGTTGTGATGGCTGGAGTATTTCTCTATCGCCAGGTAAGTTATTCGCGCGCGGTGGTCGCCCTCAGCGCTCTGGCTCTATTCATTCTGGCCACCGGGCTCCGGATTCTCTTTCGCGTTTTTCTGGAATGGGCGCGAGCATCCGGCCGCAGTGCGGTGAAGATTCTTATTGTCGGCGCGGGATCCTATGCCAAAGCAGTCGCCAATAGCCTGATCGAGGGTCAGGTCTTGCCCTGCCGCATCGCCGGCTACGTTCGCTTACCGGGCCAACCCATCGAAGTGGAGGGAAGCCCCGTATTTGAGTTAGGAGAGCTTCCGCACTTCTCCAACGGCGATGCGATCAACGATGTCGTCATCGCTCTTCCGCCTGACCGGTTGCATGAATTGCAGCTCGTGCTTCCTATGCTCGAACGTCTCTGCGTCCCCACCCGTATGGCGCTGGACCTGGCGCCCGGAGTCGAACTGCGCAATCAGTTGATCGATCTCGGCGGGGTTCGCATGTTGGATTTGCGTCCGACCCTCGCTGATTGCCCCTCTTATCTCGTACACAAGCGCGCCTTTGATATCGTTTTATCGCTTCTGATTATCGGGGTCACTTGGCCGTTGATGTTGCTGATTGCCCTGATCGTGCGCATGGAAAGCGCGGGGCCGGTATTTTTCTCGCAGGACCGCGTCGGTTTGAACGGCCGTGTATTCCGCATGCTGAAGTTCCGCAGCATGAAACCGGGAACCTGCGAAGAAGGCGACACCCGCTGGACGTGTGAAGAAGATCCGCGCCGCACCCGGGTGGGAGCTTTTCTGCGGCGGACCAATCTGGACGAACTTCCTCAGTTCTTCAACGTTCTAAAGGGCGACATGAGCATCGTGGGGCCGCGCCCCGAACGTCCCTATTTCGTGGAGCGGTTTCTCTGCGAATTCGACAAGTATAATTCGCGGCATTTCTTCAAAGCCGGCATCACAGGCTGGGCCCAGGTAAACGGCTGGCGCGGCGACACTTCCATCGAAAAACGCGTCGAGTACGATCTTTTCTACCTTCGCAACTGGAGCCTTACCTTCGATCTTCAGATCATCACTCTGACGTTCCTTCGTATGTTCAGTAGCAAGAACGCTTACTGATCGGCGGCTTATGTAGTTTGCCTTGGGCGTCCGCCTCAAACTACTGGCCGTCGTTGCTGCGTGGCTCTTTCGGGCCATGCCTGGCACTCGCGGGCTATTCACCAAATTTCCGACCGCGCTTAGAGTGGTTTGTGAGCAGCACTTGGGGGAGGGCTGATCAACAGACGTCCCACGACTCCAAACAGAGTCTGGGGCGTTTTGTTTTGCGCGAAACCTCGCCTTGCCGCGCCGCCATCACTTCTTGTAAACGACGCCGTCCTTCATCACAAAACTGACCTTCTGCAGTTCCGAAATATCCTGCAACGGATTGCCGGGCACAGCCACGATGTCGGCAAAATAGCCCGGTTCGAGCGAGCCGATTTGCCCGTCCCAACCCAGCGCCTTCGCTCCATTCAAAAGATCCGCCTGTAGCACAGCCAGAGGCGGCATTCCGTATTGCTGCATCAGCACGAACTCGCGTGCCTGTGTCCCATGCGGAAACGGGCCAACGTCAGAACCAACCGCCATGGGCACACCCGCAGCAAGCTGCTTCTTGAATTCCCGCGCGTGCAAATCGAGCATCTCTCGCTCCCGCGCCGCCTGTGCCTGCGTCGCCGCATGATCGGCAAAATATTCGAAGATGGTAAAAGTCGGCACGGCAAAAATCTGCTTTTCCCGCATCAGGCGCATGGTCTCGTCGCTCAACTGAATCGCATGGTCGATGGTCACCGTGCCCGCCTCCGCGGCAAACAACGTTCCCGGTTCGCCGGTGGCATGTACGGCCACATGTCGATTCAACCGCCCGGCCTCTTTTACCGCTGCGTCCAACTCTTCTTTGCTGTACTGATACGGAGTAGAAAGCTTGCCATCCACAACCCGATCCGCTCCAGTTTCGTAGATCTTGATGAAGTCCGCGCCTTCCTTGAACTGCGCTCGCATCACCGCCACCAACTCGTCGGCGCTGTTCGCGTAGTCCGCATTTGGCAAGACACGTTGTGCGGGATTGTAGCCAATCGCGTCTTCATGCCCACCCAGAATGTTGATCGCATTGCCGCTGATCCGCAGCCGTGGCCCGGGAACCTGGCCTGCATTAATCGCATCGCGCACCGCCGTATCGGCAGAGCCTGCGCCCTCGGTTCCCATGTCGCGCTCCGCCGTAAAGCCCGCCATCAGATCGTGGCGAGCCGCCAGCACGGCATTGATGGTTCTTTCCGGCACCGATTCCTGCACCGTCTGCAAATCTTCCGCTCCCGGATGAAGAAAAAGATGAACGTGCGCATCGATCAGTCCTGGCAACAACGTGCGATCTCCAAGATCGATTACCTGTGCCCCGGCCGGATGTTTTACCGACCGGCCCGCTTCGACAATGTGCTGGTCTTGAACAAGAATCTCACCCGGCATCAGGACTTGCCCGTTCTTTACATCCAGCAGCCGGGCCGCATGAATCACAATAGGAGCGGCTGCCGCTGGCGGCATCTGAGCCTGCGAACAAACTACGAATGCAAACAACAAGACCATTACGGCGGATGTGCGTAAAGACATTAGGATGGTCATATTTCTCGGACGCGATACTAGCACCACGAGTGACGATGAGACCAGAGGCGGCTCACACCGAAAACTGCGGATCGCCTTCGAGAACCTGCACCTGGAGTTTTGGCGCTTCGCCATTTTTCCAAAGGTTGGTTCGCACCTTGACGCGGTAGTTCAAAGCGCCCCCATCCGGACGGTCACTGCGTTCGAGCGGTCGGGGAATGCAGACGAATTCAGTTTCGATGAATTCATTCGTAGCGTGGACCACCGAATAGCCATGGCCTCCCATATCGACAAACGAAACATGCGGCGACAACTCCGGGTTAGTGAGCGCCCGCGCCTTTGCAATGTCTCCGCTACGCGCGTACTCAAGACACGACCGCACTCCGTGCCGAATCAGCAGGTTCAAAGTTGGCTGCGGCGCGTGATCATCCGGCCCGTGCCCGAGGTAAAGTGAGCGAAGAGGATGCTCTTTCGCGAAGACATGTTCCAGAGCTTCAACTATTCCCGGTGCAGAAATTGAGCCGGTCACGAAGGCAATGCCAACTGGCGTGAAGGCCTTCGGCGGCAGAGTCTTCGCCGCCAGCCCCGCCCAAAAGCTGTGGCGGTCTCCTGCGATCGTGGCAAAACCAGTGATTCCGTTCGCCTGGACGAAGTCATAAATCTCGCCGCGCTCTACATACGCCGTGCCGTGATCTCCGAACGGGGAAGTGGCGTATCCGCTCCCCGGCCACGGCTTGCCTAGCCCCTGCGGAAGGTTTTGCATATCGGCCCGCATATCAAGAGTTGCGGTGGTATTGCCCCAAACCTTCCACGTTGCTTTCGAGCTCCGCAGGCGCTCAAGAAACCAGGCCTTCTGCTCGAAGCCGAGAATTGTCTGCGCAGGCCGGTCCTTGCAGAAGTTTGCTATCTTCACGCTTCCAAAACTGATCGACTCCGGCGGCTTGCCGCCATTGTAGGTTCGCCCCGCATCCATGACTTCCATCGCGTCTTCGGCGATGAACTCGGGGAAGTCATCCGTGGAAAGCGGCCCCGCATCCGGCTGATCGGTCGGCGTCTCCGAACGGTAGCTGCGCTGGTCGGTGACGATCAGCTCCACATTCCGTCCCCATCGCAGTGCGCGGTAACCCTTGAGGCTGCCAATCGCGGCAAGATTGTTCGGCTCCTGACCCATGCCATGGTCGTCAAACCGAGTCACCGGCGCATCGACCACCTGTGGAGGGTCGAAGCGCTCGAGCGACGGCCCGCTGGGTTTCGTGATTCGCGCCGGCTGGTATTCGAAAAACGCCTGATTCGCGGCCACTTTGCGGGTCTGCGCCGGAATGTTCTTTCCGCCAAATCTCTGGATCGACTGCCAGCCCAGCCAACTGAACTCGTGGTTGTCCCACATATTGACGAAGGGCCAGCGCGCCCGCGCATCCTGAAGATCGGGATCGCTCAAATACCCGCGATAGACCGCGCGATAATCTTCCACGGTCGTCGGAATGTGAAAGTCGCGAATCTTTTCACCGTGCGGATAGCGCACAACATCCCGCAGTCGGCGGTCGTACATGCCCTGCGGTCGGTCCTCCGGGTACCAGACAATTTCATAAATAAAATCGCCGAGGTGCAGCACGAATCCAATACGCTCCGCTTCAGCCGCGCGTTCATCTTCAAAGATCATCCGGCGGTACGCGTTCTGCGCACCCTGGTTCGCATTCTGGCAACTCACAAAAACAAAACGCACCGGCCGCGCGTCGTCTATCGCTGGCGCCGTTATCGTTCTACCAACACGGCTGCCAAAGCCTTCGGAATCCGTGAAGCGGTACCAGTACACGCGTCCAGGCTTCAGCCCGCCAACCAGCACGCGGCACGTCCAGTCGGAGGCTGCAGACACCGGAGCAGAAGTAGTTGCCACGACGCGAGCGAACGCTTCATCTTCAGCGACCTCAACATTTAATTTAAGATCGCTCAACTTTAAAGCCGAATTCTTGTCCGTCGGCGGCCGGCGCGTCCACAGCAGAACACTGCTGCTATCGGGGTCTCCCGAGGCCACGCCTTCCGGGAAAATATCTCGGCGTTCCCGCCACGCAATCTGAGATTTTCCTCCAAACGGATTACCCCAGGCTGCCGTTGCTCCCATGGCAGCCGCAATTTCCAGGAAAGCGCGTCTTGTGATCGTGGACATAATTTTTCTCGATGCTTCTCCATCAAAGCGAAGTTGCAAGGCGTTGGCAAACATTTTCACACACTTGATCCCCTGTCGAACACCGGGAACGTGCCGATTGACACGGCTTCTCCGACGTTCCTATACTTCTCGACGCCACGAAATTCCTGTCCTGAGAGGATCCTGTGCTAAAGCAAACCCTCATCGCTTTCTTGCTTGCCGCCTCCGTAACTCTTGTCTTTGCGCAAACTGGCGTTAAACAGCCGACTCTGACGCCGCAGCAAAGCGGCACCACAAACTTGCTCATTTCCGTGAGCCCAGTCAACTCGCAAATTGTTTGGGCCGCCGGCATCAACGGCACCTACGCTGTCACGACTGATGGCGGCGCACACTGGCGTTCCGCAGTGGTCCCCGGCGCCGAACAACTCCAGTTCCGCGATGTGCAAGGCGTCAGCGCCAATGTCGCTTATCTGCTCTCGATTGGCAACTACGCCACGAATTTTCAGATCTATAAAACTGTCAATGGCGGCACTACGTGGACGGTCGAATTCACGAACGAACTGCCCGAGGCTTTCTACGATTGCTTCGCCTTCTGGACTCCAACCAATGGCGTCGCGCACGACGATTCAGAGAATGGAATCTTTCCCGATCTGCTAACCACGAACGGCAGGACCTGGCAGTCTATCGCGAACCGAATGCCGCCGCCGCTCCCGGGAGAAGCATCTTTCTCTTCCAGCGGAACCTGCATCACAACGCAGGGTTCGAGCAACGCCTGGATTACGACTGGCGGTTCGTCGATCTCCAGAATCCTCTACACCTACGACGGAGGATTCTCATGGAACGCGGCCGATACTCCGCTGACCAGTAACCCATCCGCCGGCGGATTCAGCGTCGCGTTCCGCAATCCCTTGAATGGCGTTGTCGGCGGCGGCGATTTGTCCTCCAGCAACAACGCGCAAATGGCCGTCTCCGATGACGCTGGCCAGACTTGGACTCTCACCAACACACCGCCGGTTCAAGGAGCAATCTTCGGTCTGGCCTACGCCGGCGGCATGCATTTCGCCAACGTACAGAATGGCAATGACGAAAATAATCGAACCGTAGTCGTCACCGGCGAAGCGCCGCCGGATTTCACCTCCGGTCAAGGCGCATGGACTCCCGACGAAGGCCAAACCTGGTATCAACTTCCCAACGTCAGCGGCTACTGGGGCGTCGCTTTCGCCAATCCCAAAGCCGGTTGGTTCGTCGGCAACAACGGCCAAATCCTGAAGATCAGTTTTTAATCGGCGACCTTCAGCACCTATCGGTTGTCATGCTGAGCGAAGCAGGATCGTCCCCAGGGCGGTCCTGCGTAGCCAAGCATCTCTATAAATCATCCCGAACCGGAGGCCTAGCCGCCGTTCTAACGTCCCACGGCCTGGGGTTTGATTAATTCGTCGAGATAGTCCGGCTTTTCATCCACACGCACCAAGTGCGGGTAACGCGCCCCGCCATGGTAAGCGATCGTGCATGTCCGAAAATAATCGTCCACCACCACGAGAAGTGTGATCGGTTGCGAACCATCCTTCGCAGACTTGACCGCATCCGAGAGTAATTCCTCGGTGTAGACGCGGCCATTGACACCGATAATTTTCATCTGCGAAGAGATGCCTGCCTCAAATGCAGGGCTGCCGACGATAGCGTCGGTCACTACTCCCTCTTTGTTCACCTGCAGGCCGATCGAATAAATATCGCCAGGATTCCCGCGGCGGCCTTCCAACTTCGTCGGCTTGTCGCTAAACGTAACTTTCCATCCGCCATTTTCAATTCCTCCCACGGGCGCTTCCGCAGCAGTGGAAGTCAATCGGGTGTGAAAAAATCCCGCCCAGTCGAAAGGCGCAAATTCGTTGAGCGTCTTCACCAGTTCGTCGAAGGTGTAAGTCTTCACCTCTGGGCCCTGATTGGGACCGCCGTGAAATTCGTGGCAGAAATCGTCAATCGATTTCTTGCCCCCAGACTCGCGATGAATAATCGTCGCCACTTCAAGCCAGAGCAGATCGCCCTCGTCGTAGTAATCGGTACCGCGGCGCAAGTTCATCCAGCCGCCTCGCGCGAAGCCAAGTCCAGGTTCTCCAACGGCTGTATCAAGCAACGGACGCCAGGTTCGGCCAGGCCGTCCCGGCCCAAGGGCGGCCGCGATGCTCGCCAGGTATTCGTGATATTGGTCCGCCGTCCACAGGCCGCTGCGCGCGGCTAACAACGGCCCAAGGTAGTCGGTAAGTCCCTCATAGCCCCATAGCAGGTCGGTTTTCATGGGCTCTTCATAGTAAGGGACAGTCAGGTCCTCGGGACGGCGAAACTTGCCGTTCCAGGAGTGAACAAATTCGTGCGCCAGCAATCCGCCCAGCGACATGCCGGAACTGGGCATCAGCAGAGTCCTCTCGGGCAAGCGGCTGTTGTTCGACTCGTGGTGTTCGAGGCCGAAATGCGCCACATGATCGCTGAGCGCAAGCAGGAAATGATAGTCGCGATAGTGGCGGGCGCCAAAGAGTTTGCCCGACTCGGCCACCAGATTGATCATCTCTTTCTGGTTTTCGGGGCTCATGTTCAATGCATCCGCGCTATCGGCTGCGATATCGATTTCATGATGGATCGGCTCGCCCGGTGGCGTCAGGTCGATGGTTCGATAGAACTCTCCGCAAATAATGGGCGAGTCCACCAGCAAATTCAAAGAAATCGGTTTAAACGAAACTTGTTTGCGGGCTTCCTTTTCAACGGGAAGCGCTGTGCCGAATTTCCACCCATCCGGCATTTGAAGTTTGGCTTCATAGGTAAGCTTTTCGGCGGGGATGTCTGCGGGATAAAGTACGACTTCATTCCATTCGAGCACCAGCAATTTGTCAGTGGCTGAATTGCCGTCAGGCTCGATGTAGTCGAAGTCGATATTAAGATGGCTGACGCCGCCGGGAATTTGGACGTGGAAAGTGAAAACATCCAGCAAATCACGCTCCCACGGAATGACCTTCCCGTCCGCCTCGAACTTGAGGCCCGTGAGATTTGCGATGGGACCATCGGGCCCGTGCTCACCGGGAATCCATTTCGGGTAGTAGAGCGTTAGAGGCCCCGCCTTAACGGGCATCACCAAATGCGTGTGCAGCAGCTTCTGCTGCGTTTTAGTCGCGTCCACTGTGACCGAGATTGTTTCTTGGGCGAGCCCGGCGGACGCGGCCAGCGAAAAGACTAAGGCGAGAAATAGGAACGACCGAACGCGGCGTTTCATGCAAAAGCTCCTCAAAAAATAGAATAAAAGCCAACCATGCATAATAAACCTGCTTAACGCGCGTGCCGTATCCTTCCCTTGCGTTTTGCTCCGAATCACGGCAACCGAAGGTTTCCAAGTTGCCTAATAGGGTATGCCGCGAACGTAATAAACTTCCGCCCTGGCGGGATCGAGCTCTATCGACCGGTCACCATCTTGGACGGCGAGGCCAAACAAGCGTTCGTATTCGCCAGCGGATATTAGGTTGAAGGCTCGGCTGTAGCGGGCTTTTTCCGAATAGGCGCTGCCTCACTTTGCATAGGCCTCGGAACGCTGGAAATTATCGCGCGCGGTCTTGATGGCCTTTGTGGCTCTGTTAATCTCGCGATCATAGCTGCCCAGATACGAAGACTGCGCCACGCGGGGGCATCCCCCGAGAAATAAGAGGACAGACGTGCACAACGGCCCAGCCACTCGTAAAGCTGCTTTCATCGGCCCCTCGGCACGCGAAATCCTCGGTGAAATATCGCGGAACCCGTACTCTAAAGCGAATCAGAAAACACTATGAAATATTTCGAGGTTTTGCACCGCACCGTTGTGACATCTAACCTTGTCCCCAACTTTCGAATCGCGTAATCATTACTGAGGCGCGCAGCGTGGCGCGTTTAATCGTCTCGCGCATAAGTCCTTTGTTCAGCGGATTTTGACCTGTAACTCCTTTGGTCGGCGGTTTTTGCCGACTATTTCGTGCTTAAAGCGATGATTCCAATCACTCAGGGGGGAGGGGGGTGGAGTACTAAAATAGTAAACTTTTCTTAAGGAACCGACGACGTTCATCGCGAGTCAAATAATAAATTTCTGAGGCTAAACAAAATGGGACAAGGGAGTCCAAAGAATAGAGTCCGTTTTTTCCGAAGATGCCGGATCCAAGTTCCTTGACTGAAAGCTGATAGCCCGCAGCTAGAACCTTGAAGCTATTTTCATATACACTTTCCGCCATCATGCGAAATCGATTTTCATCGAGTGTTGTCCTGTTCCTGCTCGGACTCTCCATTGCCGGGTCGGCGTTTGTGCAGCACGCTTCCGCAAAGTCCAATCATGAAGTGAAAACACAATCCTTCGGCGAGCACGATGGGAGGCCTGTCAACTTGTATACGTTAACCAACTCGCACGGTCTGGAACTCAAGGCCATGAATTATGGCGCCATCATCGTCTCCCTGCGCGTTCCTGATCGCAAAGGCCAGATGGCCGATATTGTCTTGGGTCACGACAAGTTTGAAGGCTACGTTCCCAACCCTCCATTCTTTGGCGCGCTCGTCGGACGCTACGCCAATCGCATCGCCAACGGAACGTTTACTCTTGACGGAAAAAAATATACGTTGCCCAAAAACGACGGTCCGAACACTCTTCATGGAGGACCCAATGGTTTCGATAAAGCGATGTGGGACGGCGAGCCGGTGAAAGGCAAGAATGCCGTCGCCTTCATCTACACCAGCAAAGATGGCGAAGAGGGATTCCCCGGCAATCTGAAAGTCAAAGTCACTTACACTCTGAACGACAACAACGAAGTTGTCATCGATTATGAAGCGACCACGGATCAGCCAACCGTCCTTAACCTCAGCCAGCACAGCTATTTCAATTTGTCCGGAGAAGGCAGCGGCGACATTCTTAACACCGAAATGGAAATCAATGCCAGCCGCTTCACTCCCGTGGATAGCACGCTGATTCCCACCGGCGAGTTGCGTCCGGTAAAGGGAACTCCATTCGATTTCACCACGCCCACAAAAATCGGCGCGCGCATCGACGACAAATACGATCAGTTAGTCCTGGGCAAGGGCTACGACCATAACTTCGTCCTCGATCAAAAAAATAATGGCGGCAAAGGTAACGGCCTCACGCTGGCGGCACGAGCCTACGATGCCAAGAGCGGGCGCGTGCTCGAAGTTTCCACCACGCAACCGGCCGTGCAGTTCTATACCGGCAATTTTCTCGACGGAACGATCGCCGGAAAGCAGGGACACGTCTACCAGCGGCGCAACGCCTTTTGCCTGGAAACGCAGCACTATCCGGATTCGCCGAACCATCCCGATTTTCCGACGACAACATTGCGTCCGGATGAAAGGTTTAGCGCGCAAACCGTGTTCAAATTTTCAACGCGATAAGTTGAAAAACCTCCTGAATCGGGCACGAACGGGAAGGGCACGAGTTCTACTCGTGCCACTAACTTCAATGGCGTCCGCGCTTCAGCGCCTGAGGTATGATTTCTGCCGCGCTATTCCGTAGCCAGCGCCTCGAGCAGCGCCTTCTCAACTTTTTTCTGATGTTCGGCGGCCAGTTTTTTCCCGCCAGCCGTCAAATAGAAAGTATCAATCGCCATCTGTCCTTCGGTATCGATCAATGCGATTTCGATATTGCACTCCTCACCGGAAAAGCAGGATGCAATGCGGTGCAGCAATCGCGGACGGTCCTGCGCGATCACCTGCACCAGCGTGCTCGCAGAAGAAGACGCATCGTCAAACTCCACCCTGGTTTTAACTTTCACTTTAGCGGTCACGCTTTTTTCCGAACGCTGGCGATCGCGCAGCATCTTGTCGAGATCGGCTTTACTCAAAAGAACTTCGGAAACGCTGCGCTTGAACCGCTCCCACTCGGACAGATTCAGCTCCAGAGTCTTGAAGCGGTCGGTGAAATAGACCGTGTCGACGACCGTTCCCGCCCGGTTTGAAATGGCGTTGGCTTTAACAATGTTCATGCCCCACGCCGCAAGAACTCCGGTGAGCTTGGCAAACAGAAAAGGCTGATCTTTGGCGACCAGAGTCAGGTCGTACCAATGGCGTCCGCGCCGCAGATCGACCTGCACCGCCTCCGCACTCAGGCGATCCGCCATCTCGATATGCCGCATCACTTCTTCCGGCGAGTGCATCAGCAGATAGCGCTGCGGAAATCCTTCCAGAAAATTCTTGAACTTGCTGTTCGATACCGCTGCCATCGAGCGCAACCGCGCCAATTTGTCATCGTGAATCTCGCCATGGACGCGCTGGTCCGCGCTGCGATTCAGATAGTTCGATGCGCTGATGTAGAGCTGCCAAACGTTTTCCGCCTTCCACGGAGTGAGCGCCTCTGGATTCACCGCCTTGATGTCCGCATACGTCAGCAGGCACAGCATCTTGAGCCGTTCCTGCGTGCCAACTTTTTCCGCAAACGCCGCGATGGTCGCTGGATCGAAAATGTCGCGGCGCAGAACCGCCGACATCTCCAGATGGCTTCCGATCAGAAACAGCACGGTCGCGCGTTCACTCGGCTCCAGATCCAGACGGTCCATGCAAAGGCCCGCGATTTTCAAACTGCCCAGCACATGGTTAGTTCCCGCAACGCCTTTTCCCGTGTCGTGCAACAGCAGGGCCAGATATAACAGTTCCGGATCCTCGAGTTCGGTGAGCAGTTCGGCGTAGCGCTTATCCCACTCCGATTGCGCCGGCGTGAGGCGATGAAGAATTTCAATCGCCAGAAAAGAATGCTCGTCGACAGTAAAGCGATGATAAAAATCGCGAACGACAAGAGAATCGATCGTCTTCAGCTCCGGCAGGAGCACCGTAAGCAGCCGCAGCGATTGCATGGCCCGCAGTGCATCAGCGGCGTGAGGTTGCAGCAAAGTTTCCTGCAAGTAGAGCCACAGTTCCGCTCCGCGCGGGGCGCCAGACGCCAGAGCGGGGAGTGCCTGCTCGATTCGATACTCCGTGGTTGTGCTCAACCTCAAACCGTGATGCGCCATGAAGTGGAACAGGCGCAAAAGCATTTCGGGATCCTGCAGGGCAGACGGTTGTTGCAAAAATATCAGCCCATCGACGACAGAGAAATGGGGCGTCGACAGCCGCGATCCCCAGCGCTGCACTTGCCGGTACAGCGACGAACGCGCTTCCGGAATTTCTTCCAAAAGCTGAGTGACCGTTCTCTGCACGGCACGGGCGTGGCCGTAATAAATCCGCATCCAATCTTCGGCGCTCAGTTGCGAGGCCTCCGGTGCGCCAATTCGGCGCGCCGCCGCTTCGTCCTGCGCTTCCCAAGTCAGGCTGTTGTCATCACGGCCGTGGCGAAAGTGCAGAAAGCAGCGAGTGGCAACGATGAAGTCCAGCGCCGAATCGAGCTGTTTGCGCACGGGAGGGCGCAGCGCGCTCGCCTCGGGCCAGTCGCGCAACTTTTCTATGGCCGAGATCAGCGCCAGCCACGATGCGACATTGCAATCGCGCAATCCTCCGGGGGCTTCTTTCAAGTTTGGTTCCAGATGAAACACGGTGTTGCCAAACTTGCCGTGACGCGCTCGCGTTACCTCGGCGAGACCTTGCAACAGAGGTTTAGCCTCCCGCATGACCAACTTCGGGATGACCTTGCCATGCAGCCGCAAGAACAATTCGCGATCACCGGCGAGGTAGCGGCAGTCAAGGAGAGAAATCGTGAACTCGGTATTCTGGGAATCGAACTGGCCGCATTCGTCCAGCGTGCGGGATGCGGGACTTAGCTTGAGCCGCAGATCCCAAAGCTCCTGCGAGAAGCGGGCAACCACATCTCGGAACTTTTGTTCCGAGACATCGTCCGCGAAAAGGAAAAGCAAATCGACGTCGGAGTGAGGGAAAAGCCATCCTCGTCCGAATCCACCCGTGGCCACCAGGGCGAGGTTCAGTGGGCCTGACTCATCGGCGGAAATCAAATCCTGCCACAACCGCTGGAGGATTTCTTCGATCAGGCGTGTGCGGCCGGCGATCACAGCGCGACCGTCTCCACTCTCCGCGAATTCACGCTGAATTCGCGCCGATTCTCCAGCCAGGGATTCCCGCAGGTCGGCGATCAATGAGGAAGCGGCCATCATGGGATGGATTTATTGCCCCTGTGATCCACAAGCAACCAATTTCATTCTGGATGAGACTTCAATTCATAACTGACGCTACAGTGCGCCCTCGCCGCGTTCGTCGTTGCGAATGCGGATCGCTTCGTCAACCCGAGAAAGAAAAATCTTTCCGTCGCCAATTTTTCCCGTGCGCGCCGAAGAGAGAATGGCTTGCACCGCTTTGTCGACCATTGCGTCGGGCAGAACAAGTTCGAGCTTCGTCTTAGGAATTAAATCGACGCTATACTCGCGCCCGCGGTAAACCTCGGTATGGCCCTTTTGCCGTCCGTGCCCCCGCACTTCTGCGACCGTCATGCCTTCTACGCCGATCTCGTGCAGAGCCGTCTTCACCGCTTCCAACTTGGAATTCTGAATTATCGCTTCAACTTTCGTCATTCGTTTTCCGTCCTGTGTGGCGATTGCTTTTTGTCGGCGTGCAATGCTCAGGCTATTCTCACGCCATATGCTTCATAAATAGTATCCTCTTCCCGGTTGCCAGTTGGAACGATCGCACACCGCGGTGCGCTGCCGCTCAACTCTACCGTCCTGCGAAGGGTGGCGGAAATGCAAACTATTTATCGGGAAGATCGGGTTTTGCTATACAAAAAGGAGTGGCGGAACGTCTTCACCGACGAAGGTTGCCGGGGACCGGTGAATGTACTTCCTGGCGACTCGACGCAACCCTACTTCGGCCCTTCCGGTGCGCCCACCGGCTTCGCGAACTTCGCATCGTCCACCGCGACATTCTGCTTCATGTCTTTCGCCTGGATAGTGAAGCGTCCGCTTGGCCTCGCCAGAGTCCAGCGGAATGGGACTTTCACGCCGTTGAGATCACGATAGTCTGCATAGTCAATTTGCGTGGGCATAAGGCCGAGCGGCGTCTCCCCATAACGGATAAGCCGCAACAACAATCCAGATTGCGCATCGAAGTAAAGGCGCAGCGGCGTCTTGCCCTCGCGCTTGCCGATCACTAGATAAGTGTCGTGATCGTCGATCTTCTCGCTCCCTCGCGTTTCCACCTGGGTGAACATTTTCTTGAGGTCAGTCGCGAAATGAATATTGGCGTCGATCGATGCGCCATCAATATCCGACCCATGCATATCGCGGGTTGGGCGGTTGGGCGCGCCTAGCCAGCCTTCCTGCCCGTTGAACGTCGTGATGTTGTCACCCTCGGGCATGTGAACAAACGATGCCCGGCGGTCCGGTTCTTTGCAATACACATCGATGGAATATGATGTTCCGCCGAAATCAATCGTTCCGGTTGCCACGCGTGTGGAGACTTTGTCGACAGCTCTCGCTCCACCTAACGCCTGCACGTATTTATCGATCAACTCATCCGCCGTGGGACCGGAGGGTTTCGCAGGTTCGCCCTGCGCCATGGGCATTGCGCCGGTCGGCATCTTCGATTCTGCTTCCTCGGCGGCGATGATCGGCGTGCCGGCTGGTTTGATCGCGCCTCCATGGCACGAGTAGCAGGTGACTTCGCGACGGCCTTCGAAATTATCTTTATTGATGGCAAACATCATTTCCATCATCTTGCGCGCGATCTGCTTTGGCTTCTTGTCGTCTTTATCGAATGCGCCCTGCACGTGGCAAAAGTCACACTGCACTCCGAGCGAGGCGGTGATGAACTGCATGGAAGGAGTGAGTTGATCGGCAGGAATGCCCTTCAGCACCTGGATATTCTTAAACTGCTGCTCGGCCGTCCTGGGGCCGCTCGGGGCGGAAGGCGCTGGGACGGCGCCGGATTGCGCTTTCGCAACAGTAATGACCAACCCGCAAACAACCGTCATCGCGAGCAAACTCAGCACCGCAATCCGAGTCCGTTCTTGCATCCGATCTCCTCCGAGGTGAATGTTGAGTCTAGCAAAACCAGACGCCGGACCTTGAACCTCGACCTTGGACCTCGCCGTCAGCGAACACAATTAGGAGGGCGGACGTCCGAGGTCCGACGTCCGCTTCTATAAAAACTTTGTCGCTGGATGCTCCGTCTCTCCCCGAAGCAAGTTCAGCACGTGAGGAATCAGCTCGACCACCGCCTGGAGCGACTCGATCGCGCCAGCTGGACTCCCAGGCAGATTCAGGATCAGGGCTTCGCCACGCACGCCGCATACACCCCGGCTTAACGCGGCGAATGGAGTTTTCTTGATTCCTTCCGACCGCATTCGTTCGGCCACGCCGTCAATCAACCGGCTGCAAACGGCAGTCGTCGCATCCGGCGTGAGATCGCGCGGAGCGATTCCTGTTCCACCGGTAGTCACGATCAACCGTACCTGTTGCGCCAGGTGAATCAATAGATTTTTAATTTTGATGGAGTCGTCCGGAAGAATTTGACGCTCTATAACGTCATAGCCCGATTTCTGTAAGAACTCGGCAACGGCCGGTCCGGAAAGATCGACCCGTTCTCCGCGCGCGCAGGAATCGCTCACCGTAACTACCGCTGCGGTTGGAGTCTCCATCGCGGTTCAACTATCCAGCAGTACGTCTTCCTCTTCTTCTTTTTCGTTGCGCGCGGGCACCGGGCTGGCAGGTGCTGGTGTGGGTGGCGCAGAAGTAGCTGATTTCGGCGGAACCGAGGCGAAGGGGTCGACAACAGAAGGTGCAGGGCCAGCTGGTTCGGCGCTAGTACTTGCCGCCGCCCCGGCCGCAACATCGGCGGTTGCGTTGACGGCGCTTTCTCCCTCTCCATCGCGCTGCGATTCGTCCAGCAGGCGCAGGCCTTCCATCAATAGACCTTGGGTGTTGAGCTGGGTTGTTTCTTTATCCGTCTTGCCTTCAAAATCGAGCTGAAAACTTCCGCCCGTCCAGCGCAACACTTTGAAGACGGCTGGGTCGCCCACCAGAGACCCGTAGGTCGCGTGCTTCACCTGACCCTCGACAAAGAAAACTTCGCAGCGGTCTCCTTCGTGACTGAGCGAAAGTTTGCAGCTCTTGCGGCCCATTTCCAGCGACTGCATCAGGTCGATCACATTCATCTGCGCCAGATTGCCGCGGACAACGCCATCAGAAGGCGCAGTCTTCGCCATCTTTTCCAGCGCGATACGGTCGATCATGCGTTTGATGCGCCGCGTCGCATCCTTCAGGAAGAATGGCTTCTCGAGATAGTCGTCCGCCGCATCTTGTTGCGACAATCGCTCGGCGATGTCCGCCTTGCTCGCCATGAGCACCGCGGAAAAATTTGCGGTCGCCGGACGGCTCTTCAACTTCTCTACCAACTGCCGCCCGTCCATCCCGGGCATGCGATAGTCGCTCACCACCAAGTCTGGAGGATCGTCCACCGCTTTCATCAGCGCATCGGCGCCATCGGGCGCGGATGTCACGGTGGCCAGCGGAGACAATGCCTGCTGGAGCAAACCCAGTACCATCGGATTGTCTTCCACCAGCAGCAGCTTGACGTTATTGGCCATGAAAATTCGAAAACCACCAGAATACTTCGCCGAATCGCCCCTCAGGGCTAAAGCCCAACGTCATTGGCGATTTTAACCGGCACGGCTGAAGCCGCGCCCTGCCCGAACTTACTTGCGCCGGTAATCTCCGCTCTTGCCACCGCTCTTACTCACGAGCGCGACTTCGCGAATCTCAATTCCCTTATCGAGCGCCTTGGTCATATCGTAAACCGTCAGGGCCGCCACTGTCGCCGCGACCATGGCTTCCATCTCGACCCCGGTCTGCGCCGTTGTCGCGACATTCGAGACAATTTCGACGCCATTCTCGCACACGCGGACATCCACATCAACGAGCGAGAGCGGCAGTGGATGACACATGGGGATCAGTTCCGCCGTGCGCTTGGCCGCCATAATTCCCGCCACCCGCGCCACCTCCAGCGGATCGCCTTTAGGATTTTTCGGCAGCGCGGCCAGCACCGAGGGCTTCATCCCGACGAAGGCCCGAGCCTGAGCCTCACGCTTCGACACAGCCTTGCTGGAAACGTCGACCATGCGGGCACGGCCGGCATCGTCGAAATGCGAAAGCTTTGCGGGCATGGAGAAGTTCTATCTTACATGCAGCGAAGCAGCTGCACGCGGTTTCACAGCGCCGCCTTTCCGGGAGCAAAGCTACCGCATCATCACCGAAACGAACTCCCCTGCGGCAATGCGCTCCCGATCTGGCGGAATGACGATATAGCAATTCGCGCGCGCTGTGGCCGCGAGATCTCCCGACCCGTGCCACGGAACCAGTTCGACCTCTGAGTTTTCAAACTCCCCCGACAGGATTGCTGGAAGAAAACGCCGCAAGCCGGTCTTGACGCGAATCTCGGCCTTTAGTTTCGCGTGCAGAAATCTCAGCTTTTGCGGAGCCAGGCCCGCCAACGCCTCCAGCATTGGCCGGGCAAACAGTTCGAACGTCACCATAGTCGAAACGGGATTACCGGGCAGCCCGAAGAAATACTTCAATTTCTGCGATGCCGAAGAGTTCGCGACGCTCAATACCCCACCAAACACCACCGGCCGCCCCGGCTGGATGTTGGCTCCGGTGAAAAAAAACCCGGCGCCTGCTTCCGTTAATACTTGCTCGACCAGATCGTAGCGGCCCATTGAGACGCCGCCTGTCAAGAGCAGCAGATCCGCCTGCATTCCTTCGTCAATCAGTTGGCGCAACCTGCCCGGTTCGTCGGGCGCAATCGGTAACAGGACCGCCTCTCCGCCCGCTGCCTTCACTTGCACCGCCAATGAATAAGTATTGGAATTGCGAATCTCGGTTGGACCGGGCGAGTCTTCAATGTCGACCAACTCATCTCCGGTGCTTAGGATCGCGACTCGCGGTTTTTGGAAAACTTCCACGCGCGCCCTTCCCACCGACGCGGCCAGGGCGACTGCTGCCTCGTTGAGGCGTAATCCGCGCTCCAGCAGCACGTTGCCCTGGCGCGCCTCTGCGCCCCGCGGAACAATATTTTCGCCCGCCGCAATCCCTCTGATGATTTCAACCCGTTCACCCTGCCGCGACGTGTACTCGACCATCACCACGCCGTCGCATTCCGCCGGGACCGGAGCCCCGGTCATGATCGAGACGGCTTGACCTGGCTTCACGCCAGCCGGGACTTGATTGGGCTTTTGTCCTGCCTTGATTTCGCCGATCACCTCCAGCGCCGCGGGAAGATTCGAAAGGTCAGCCGTCCGCACCGCATAGCCATCGCGTGTCGCCCGCGCAAACGGAGGAAAATCTCGATCTGCGGCGATGCTTTCCGCCAGAATGCGGCCCGCAGCATCCAGCAATTCCACAGATTCGGTTGTCGGCGGCGCAACTCCCAAGGCTTGGCCTTCCACCACGCGCCGGGCTTCCTCAAAGCTAAGAACCAGCGAGTTGAGCGCCCCTGACGAATTCGGTGGAACGATTTGTCTTTCGGGATTCGTCATCGTCTTATCGGCCACAGTGTCATCATAAGACCATCGCCGGACATTTTCCCGATGTCGAACCTGCGCCTGATTTTTCAGTCCGATTTTTTCCCGGTACTTTTGTGCGACTAGATAGTCCTATAATCTGGGAGTTGATTCAGGCGGCAAAAGCATGGGGGTTCCGACCTTGACAGACACAATGACGTTAACCCCAGCCGCCACCCATGGATTTTTCCTCGATGGCCGTTGGATCGAAGATGGGGATGCCGTTGAAATACGCGCTCCCTATGACGGTTCAGTAATCGCGCGGGTCATCCAGGGCCGCCACGAACACGCCGAGGCGGCCATTGCCGCGGCCGTCAAGGC
>JBAUXX010000062.1:0-23187 GCA_049584475.1 Candidatus Sulfotelmatobacter sp.
ACCGCACGCGATCCGCATCGCCGCTGGTGGCTGCATCGGATGCAGTGGTGATTGATTCAAGCTCTCTAACCGAGGATGAAGTAATGGCGCGCGTGGAAGATTTGGTAAAAACCAAACTTGGATAAGAAGTTTGCCACGATCGATGATTAGGCGGAGGTCGACAGCGTTCCCGACGCTATAACGTGGGGAAATCGACGCACCTTTGGCGGTTTTGCCCGTTGCGCCTGCCAGAGATCGTGGTGGACCTGCATCTTAAGCCAGAATTCAGGCGACGTACCCAAAGCTCCAGACAAACGTAAGGACATTTGCGCGGTGATGCCCGCGTGTCCATTCAGTATCCGGGAGAGATGAGCTCTGGTCACACCAAGGCGATCCGCCGCTTCCCGAATACTTAATTCACCCAGATATTCTTTTAATACTTCACCGGGATGTGCGGGATTGAAAATCATAACTCTGTCTTCAATGGTAATCCTGATAATCCACCAGCACAGCGTCCCCATCATCGAACGCAAAGGTCAGCCGCCAATTTCCGCTTACATTTACCGACCAATGTCCACTCAACTGGCCCTTTAGTTCATGCAAATTATTCCCAGGCGCATTCATATCGGTGGCCTGACTTGCCACGTCCAGGGCGGTAAGTAACCTTCTCAGGCGTTCCGCATGTTTGGGTTGGATGCCCGCTTTGGAACCCGTCTCGGCGAACCATCTCAGACCCTTGTGCCGGTAATTCCGAATCACACCCGTATAGTGTATAGCTACTCTATACGGGTGTCAAGCAACTCGGTTGGCTTTCGGGACGCTGGCCCTTAGTTCTCCGTCGGCTCTACTTCAGCTTTCGGTTTCGGCAGATTCTTCCCCGCCTTCGGTGCAGGAGGCTCCGGCGGCCGCGGCGGCTGCATTCCTGCCTTGCGTATCTCAATCCCACCGTGCTCGTTGTTGAGCACGATGTGCGCCATCGCGTTTCCCACGCTGCCGTTCGCCGTACCCTGGCTGTCGTTGTTCTCGACTTTCAATTCCGGAAATTCCGACTGCACTTCTCCATCGCGCGTGCGCGCATCCAGCCGGAACCCCGCTTTATCGGGCAGGCTCAGTTGTATATCTCCTTTGCGATTGTCGATCTGGACGTTGCCCAGGGAGCGCATGCCAATTTCCACTCCACCATCTTCGTCCTGAAGACGCACGTCTCCCGAAACCCCATCCAGCCTTATTTCTTTCGAGCGAGTTTGCAGATGCAAGGGGCCGTTAATCTGGTCGGCATGCAGATCGTCGGAGTCGAGATTCAAATCGCCGTCGATGCGCGCAAATTCCATATCAGTTCTCGACGACTTAAACGTTACGCTCTTCGTGATGCGGGACAACTTCACGCTCTCCTGAAATTCGCCGTCGAGTTGCGCCGCGCCTTTCACGTCGCTCACCGACACTTCGTTCAAGCGTCCGCCAATATGTACGTCGCCTGTAATCTGCTCAATCCTCGCCGTACTGCGTTCCAGGCTTAACTTGACGTTGCCGGTGATGTCTTCGACCGAAGTGTCGGCGTGCTGGCCGGAAATATCCACATCGCCATCGCGACCGCCCACGTTGATATCGCCGCGGCGCGAAATGATTGTCAACGCCGCCTTGCGCGGCATAGAGATATCGAGATCGGTAATGATCGGATGATCGCCCGCGCCTTCCACTTTGGCATCGAGCGTGACCTGTCCTCCGACGGTGGTCAAGGTTGGTTTGGTCTCGCCGTCATACTTGCCGGCATCGTCGCGATTGTCGGCTCCCACACGCTTCCTTACCACGACCGTGATCTTGTTATCTTCGGAGGTATGAACGCTGACCGCGCCATGATTGTCGATGATCTTCAGACTTCCCCCGGCTGGGAAATCCCGCTCTAACTGATCGTCGAAGTTGTAGGTTTCGCCGAATATATTGTTCAGGTCGTCGTCATCGATGTTGATCTGATTGCGCAGGCCCGACCAGTTGAACCGTTGTGCCTGTGTCGCAATCAAACCCAGGAACACGATCGCCACCACCAAAATAATCCCGCCAGCCCCAATGCCCGGCGCCGGATATCCCTCGCGTTGCGCAGCCTGGTATTCGATCAGCTTGACCACGCCCCACATAATCAGCAGCAAAGGCCAGTAGTGCGCGAACAAACTCCCAATGCGCGACCACGCCAGCATGTGAAGATTACCCAGCAGAAAAATAACTCCGAGAACGATCAGCACAAACGGCCCGGAAAAAGATCGACGGCGGCGGCGCGGCGGTCCCGACCACGCGCCCGGAGGTCCGTAAACCGGGGGCACATAACCTGCCGTTCCCGGACGCGGGGCATTGGCGTTTGGCACCCCAGTATTCTGCACCCCGGTATTTGGCACGTTCTGGCCGGGCGTTCCTTGGCTAGACATGATTCGTCTCCCCTGAGGTGGATTCCGTTGTGCTCGGCGGAACCGGAGGCACTGGCGGCGGCATCGGCGGTATACTCGCCGGCCCCGGAGGCAGCGGCCCCACGTGTCCCACTGACGTTGCGCTGCTCTGCAGCAACTTCACCACGCCAACCACCAGCAACCACGCCGGCCAGGTGCGCCCCAGATCGGCGACATCCGTGCTCTGCAACAGGAACAGCACACCCGTCGTGAGCACCATCGCCGGCCCCATCAGCCAGCGCGTACGGCAGCGCCCACAGATGCAACTCCGCTGCGACCGCTCCCAGTGGCGATAAAACATCCACCCACCAAGGAACACGATAATCAGCGGCCAGTACCGATCAAAGCCATACTCCATCAACCCCATGGTGTGGAGCAGGAACAAAACTCCAAGCCCGATCAAGACTACTGCGCCGACCGGTACCTTTCCCGGTTCAAACTTGTCTCCCATGTTGAAGGCATGTCCCAACCCCATCGGATCAGGGGCCGGTTGCCCGGCCTGTACCGCCTTCGCAGTGCGAATCGAATCGATGATTTGGTAAACGTAAAAGAAAGCAATGCCGAGGCCGAAGATCCAGTCCCAGTTCCCTGCGTGGTCGGCTCCATAGATCAGCAAAACAAAGATCAGCAGGTGAGCCAGGCCCTTGGCGTATTGCGAGCAGTAAACCGCACCTACGCCAAAAGGAAAAAATCCGGCAAGAATTCCCGCGACCGCAGGGTTTGGCCCAGACGAAGCGGCCGCCCTCGGCATAAACGCCGGGTCAACAAATGGCTGATAACCCGGCTGCGGCGGCAAAGGCGGAAGCGGTGGCACCGGCGGCACAGGAGTAAATCCCGGTGCCGGAGCCGCGCCTTCCATGCGCGCCGCCAGACACGATTCGCAATAAATCACTCCCCGAACATCGCGGGTACAGTTTGGACAAAGTGGCTTGCCGCACGTGCGGCAGAAAGCCACCGCAGCAATATCGCTGTGGTTGGCGCAGTTCATACGAACCTCCTGTACGTGGTCACCGACACTACAGGCAGATCGTCAACAGATGATCCCGGAGAAACGCCCGCCAGCACGAGATGGTTTTCCGTCTGGCTGTAATTGCGTTCCTGCTTCTGCTCAGGTTCTTTACTGGTGTCGTTCTTGCGTTCGTTCTGTTTCGCCGGCGCGGCCTTGTCCGGAGCCGGTTCAGCGGGAGCCACGCTGCGCTTGAATTCGCGCACTCGCGATTCCACTTCATACACGAACCGGATATTTTCGTAGTACCGGACAACACGCGCCTGCGTGCTGTAATACGTGTGCCGAATGGCAGCGGGCCGCAGGCTTACCTGTCGCAGGTCAGTCGGCTTCACTCCCGCCACCGTTAAGCCCACCGACAGCGAGAAGAACGCCATGCCGAACGACATGGCAAACCTCGGCTGCCGGACCGTGGCCCAAATCGGCTGCATCTGGCCTGTTAGCCAGGCCTGCGCCCGTTCCAGCCATGAGACGCTCGGCTGCGATCCAGGCGCATTGATGCGCAGGCGCTGGGTGTCAACGCCCGACGTGGATGCCAGAATACTCGTGACCAGACCGGCTGGAGGCTCCACCTCCGTGAGACCTTTCAGCCAGTTGCGGCCCGCCTCAGCTTCGGCGAACAGCGGCCCGCACGCGGAACATACCCGCGAGTGAGCCTGGAAACGGTCGAGCTTCGCGCCCGTCAGAACGCCATCAAGCGCGTCCGTCAGCAGGCCGTCGAACTCGTTGCACTGCAACCCGTTCTTGGTCTGGTCTGGCATCACATCACCTGCCTATAGGTACGTTGTAACAGGCGCGCTAGTTCCGCACGTCCACGATTTATTCGACTTTTCACAGTTCCCTCCGGCACCTTCAAAACTGTTGCAATTTCGCGGTAGTCCATATCCTGTAAGTCCCTTAAAATCACTGCTTCCCGCAGCTCCGGCGAAAGTTTCCCCAGCGCCGCATGAACCGTTTCTCCCACCTCGCGGCTGCGTACTCGGGCATCCGGAGGCGCACTTTGGTCCTGAATCTGCTCACTGAGCGGCTGCGCGTCCTCGCGCTCCGACGGCGCCGCATCAATCGAATCCGTCATCCGGTCCTGTTTGGTCTTGCGGAAGTGGTCCACCAGCAGATTGCGGGTAATCGTAGTGACCCAGGTCACGAACGCCCCCTTCGACGGATCGTAGCTCGCCAGCGTCCGGTACATCTTGATGAAGACTTCCTGAGTAAGGTCCTCGGCATCGTCGCCCGAGCCCGCGAAACGATAGCAGATGTTATAGATACGCCGGTTATAAGTACTCACGATTTCTTCCCATGCAGCCGCATCGCCGGCAACGCACCGGCGCACAAGCATCGCGACTACCTGGACGTCTTCCACTGACACTCCCGGAAAGTTATTGCAAATCCGCCAGCCGATCGCATCGGATCACGGACAAGACCGCACACAGGATCGTCGAAACATCCCGCCCCACAAAACAGTACGCGATTGTCGAGAGCAAAGTTCGCGCTCGAATCTTTGCAACTCTAAGGAAATCACGGAATTGTAGCAGTGCGGTCAGTCCTGGCGCGGTCAAAGATGATTCTATTTAGCTGGCGGACCCTCTGTGTTCCCTGTGAAATCCCCCGCGGCCCTCTGTGTTGAGGTTTCTCTTCCAACGAGTCGAAAGGCGCCCCATCCCCTACCGCATTCCATTCCACACCATCCGATGGAACAACTCGTCCATATCACGCGGTGATTCTTTCTCGCCGCGAGCCAGCCACCATTGCAATAGCGAAAGCAAGCTACCGGCGAGCGCCGAGGCGCGAGCGCTCAATTCGAATTGCGCAAGGGTCGATAGACGTCCGGACTCCTTCAGTCGCCGCTCGATCCCCCGGGCAAAATAGCCTTGCGCCAGTTCGAAGAAATCGGGGAGACGGCCCGCGTCCGCCAGCGCGCGATAAAGCTTATTCTGGCTCCCGATGTGGGCAAACATTTCTGCGACCGGCACAACCCGATGCGACGATTCCTTGCGCACGCTGAGCAGCATACTCATCGTTTCCAGAAACATCTCCAACTGGCTGAGCAGCAGGTCATTCTTATCCCGGTAGTGAAGATAGAAAGTGGATCGGCCGACCCCGGCGCGATCCAGCACATCCTGCACCGTCACCTTATCGATCGCCTTCTCCAGAATTAATGCCAGCAGAGCGTTGCCCAGCCGCTGCCGTGTTCGCCGGATGCGTTCATCAATACGCACGGCGGGTCTGGTTCGCTTCTTCTGAAGTTTCATCTGTCCGGCATGTTACCGCAGCATGTTACCGCAATCGTGAACGCTCATTCCTGAACATGCACCGCGTCTTTGTTCAGCAACTCAGAAAAGCTCTCGACCTTGCGGCATTTCACAGATTACATTGCGAATCACGGAGCAGCATCAAAGGAGAGAAAACTATGAATCGCGTCCGCTCACTGGCAATCGCACTCGCAACAACGTTCATGCTGGCGCTTCCGCTAGTCGCGCAGCAAGCTACGCCCACCACGAACACTCACGACGCAGCAGGCGGCATGCCCAGCGTCGAACAACATGTAAAGGTGCTGGCCGAAAAGCTCGATCTCACCAGCGATCAGCAGGCCAAGGCCACACCCATCCTCCAGGAAATGCAGGACGCCACGGAGAAATCCATGCAGGACGAAAGCATGTCGCCCGCCGAGCGCAGGGATCACGTGAAGGCCAGCCGTTACAAGGCCGACAAAAAACTCCGCGCATTCCTGACCGACGAGCAAAAGAAAAAGCTCGATCAACTCGAAGACGATCCGCACTCCGGCATGCACGACAACTAAAAGGCGGACGAATGCCCTGGAACGAATGCCCCAGCCTTCTGCTTCTTATTCTTCCCTATCCGAAATTGTGGGTGCCCCGCTCTCGCGTTTTGTGCGAGGGCGGGCGCGATGCTGCCGATACCATCACTGCTGGCATTGGTACCGCCCCTTCGCACAACCCGCAAAGGAGCGGGCACGCACTTTTGTTCTTAATGTCAGGACCAAGCCCGGATCACCCGTCCCTTGGTTAACAATAGAGCATAATATTCCCGACCCAACGAGCGCGAGTTGAGCGGACGGCTGCTCGCGCAATAAACACGTCATCGGGGGCGCAACGCGGAAGGAGAACTTTAGATGAGGCGGCTGACGATTGCGGCGACACTTCTGTTGCTCTGCACTGCCCTTCCAATTTCTCTAACGGCTACCAAGGGAGAAGCAGAAGGTAAGGCATGGCTTGACGCCCAAAAAGATCCGGCGGCACTAAATGTGAACGGCACGTGGGACTCGGAAGAATGGGGCACATTCCATTTGGTGCAGGCCACCGGAAGCCGCGAGGTAAGCGGCAACGGCGGCGGATACGAGATAGCAGGCATAGTCAGCGGCAAACGCCTATTCATGCTCATCTCCTCTCGCCGTTCCGTCGACTATTGCGCGATCATGAGTCCTAATGGTGAAAACAGCCTGATCGGCACTTATTCGAGCCGAAAGTCTCTCGCTCGTTCCGGCGCTTGCCAGGAAAAAAGCAGGCCGATGAACATGACGAAGAAATAGGCAACGCCTCACACACCTTTGTCATTCCGAGCGCAGCCGGACCCTGAGCGAAGTCGAAGGGGACAGACGATCTCGGGTTCCTAGTACTTCAGCGTCGTCTTATTCCCAGCTGTCACGCTGAAGCCGCAAGCCGGGCCTCCGTAGACGTACGTCGCACCAACCCACTTCGGAGACAGTGGGTTGAGCGACGGGAAACCGTGGTCTACCACCGTGCCCGTAAACACCGCCTTGCTGGCGGGGAATTCGGAGCAGGAAGTCAGGTTGGCCACGCTCAGTGCCCCAGAGATGGCGACGTTGAAATGAAGACCACTGGTGTAGGGGGTCAGATCGCTAAAACCGTTGGTCGTCAGGTCCTGGAGTGCCACTTCCCATTGATAGCTTCCGCCAGATTTCGCGAAGAGCTGGGTGGACAGTTCGAGCATATCTCCTTTGTTCACCTTCGTCGCAGGATCGAGGTAGGTGTCAGTCGGCGTCACAAAATATGAGACGATGCTCCAATAGTTGCCACCTTCGCCTAAATTCTTGCCATACTGCAGGACCGGTGCAAAAACATAGCCCCCGGTCGAATCCTGGACGGCGTTATACAGCAGAATTACTGCGCCGTTCTTCGTGGGCTTGCTGGGAACGGTCAAGTAGTTGTAGACGAAATCCAGGTTATCGCTCGAGCCTAACGAGGTGTCGTCCCAATACGAGTCTTCGACCAACCCGTTGCCGGTCACATTTGTAATGGCCGAGCTCTCGCTCGTCTCTTGCTTAAACCGGATCGTGGCATCTTCCGGGCAGGGATCATAGTGAGCGACGATATTTCCATGAAGGACCACGTCGCCTGTGTCCCGGCCATTCTCGATTCTTGGGCCGGCGCCATTCGGAATTCGGTGCACGCAATCGGGACGGACGAGCGCTCCCGGAACCAGGATCCAGCCGGGATGTTGCAGGGCGATCTGGCTGGCATCGGTTTGTGCCCGGGCGTTGGAACCCATGAGCGTCGCCGAAACAACGAGTCCATTTAGCACAATGTGATGAACGCTTGAGCGGAGAAATCTTGAGCGGAGAAATCTCGATCGGAGAAATCTCGATCGGAGAAATAAAGAGATGCTGGCGTGATACGGCATACGAGCCTCCAAGCGGTCAGGGAATGAGTTTGGACGAGCGAATGCGTCCCTACAGGTCGTCATTCTCTCACTCTTGGCCATTCTTGCCAATCAAGTGCGGATACCGGTAGTGGTGCCGTTTGATTTCCTACCCAAGGGATCGGCAGGACGGCTGGACGGGTGGCCCACCTTATGGTTTTTCCCGACATTGCCCCGACTGAGGGTGCCCCGTCCTTGCGTTTTTGCAAGGGCGGGCGCGATGCTGCTCGCATCAAGATCTTGCTTGTGGAATCAGAGAAAACGCGAGAACAAGATTGGTCGGGGAGAGAGGATTTGAACCTCCGACCCCCTGGTCCCGAACCAGATTCAGGCCCTTGTGGAAATCTCCTGGAATTTGGAGATTCTTGGCCTTTTATTTTGTTATTGTTACGGCGACCTTTTGAATCCGGTTGAACATTGTTGAAAGAAAGTGCTCCGACCGATACAAAATCGTCTACATCTTTCGCTCGCTTGAGAGGGGTCGATCATTCGTTCTCTGAATACGTGAACATCAAACCCGGAACAGACTGAGCGCCTCCGATTTTCAGACTCAAACTAACGTGTTAGCGCTGCTTGGTGTTCAAAACCGGCATGGCCGCCTAGCAGTAAAGTATCTTGCGCAATAGGCCAAGAGATTGCTGGCCCTATTTTCGGCCTTGCTTTTTCTCGATCGCGGCAATGGCTCTAGTGGCTTCTTTCCGGATCGATGAACCCTGAACCTCGGGTGATGGATCGGTTTCAGCAACCTCGCGCAGTGCTGGGATCATGTCCTCGCCGCCGAAACTGCCCAGAGCATGGACTGTATCGATCCTGACGGCTTCACTAGGATCGTGAAGCGAATGCATTATTATCTGATGAATTGACTCGGACGTACCTGATGCCAGATTGTTCTTCTCAAATATCTGGACGAGCAGTGAGGCAGCCTTCGCGCGGGTCAAACCCACGTCGCTTCCATACATCTGAGTAAGGCACTGCACCAGAGACCCGTCGCCTTTAGTTGCAATCTCTGACGCAAATACAGATTCGGGATCGTACGAGCCATGCGCTAGCATGCACAGTTGGCGCGGATTCTTCCAGTCCGCAATCGAGCTGACGGTGCCGAGTAGCCTGGTGTAATACTCCCCGTATCCTTCGCCGTATTTAGCGGAAGCGCCGACCTGGTCATGGGACTCACGTAGGGTCGATTCGATAAAGCTATTCTCAAGGTCGAGCAAATCGAAGAGCGCAGCCCTGACGCTTTCTTCGCCGTCAACTCCTCGATCCGACCTTAGCCGCTCGTACGCGCGCGCCCTTTCCGTCCACTCTCGCGAGTGGAGTTTCCCCAGTGCAGCAGCTACATCTGTGTCCGTCGATTGTGCCTGTTGTCCCGAGCAGATTGTACTGACCACCAATATCGCGATGCTTGCTAATGTGGCAGATCGCATAACGATTCCTCCTTGCCAAGTAATCCATTTAAGCGGCGTCACTATTGCAGGCGGGTAGCCCATGGTTTTTGATCTCGATAGCATCAGCAACAAAATGGGTGCCCCGTCCTTCGCGGCAGTTTGCGAAGGGCGGGTACCAGGAGCGCTTGCAGTGACGGCCTGCGCTGCGCCCAACATCCCCTCGGAAGCGGAGCAACTCCCCAACGACCTCAGCCCATTGTGCGCTGCGAAATCCCAAATCGGGAACCGAGAAGTACATGCACTGGGAATTGCTTTGACTTCGCTTCTCAAGACAGGCGACCATTTTTGCTATACGCCCTGCGCGTGATCGCATCTGTTCTCTGACAATTGAATAGGCAAATTGAACCTAACTTCTTTGAATAGAAGAATTTGCACCAGAGGTGCTGATTCCAAAAGACTTAGCGGCACACAAGTGACGCTGCTGCCCATAAGTGATTCAGATTCTAGAATTTGCAAGCAAGTGTTTTCTTTAGAGGAATTTAGCGGTTCCCGAAACGGCAAACCGATGATTCCAGATAATTTAGCCGATTATTTTTTTATTTTTTTTATCGGGTCAATTGCCGGAAGGAACCACTTACCTCTCGCCATACTTCCGCGGCACGCGCTTCGAAATATTGCAGAGAATCTCATACGGAGTGCTGTTGGCCAGTTCCGCATGTTCCAGCGCATCCACGCTCAGACCGTCGAGAGACCCTAAAAGAATCACTTCATCGCCCACCGCAATCCCGGGAATGCCGGTCACGTCGGCCAGCGTCAAGTCCATCGAGATGCGGCCCACGATCGGCGCATAATGTTCGCGCACGATCACCCGCCCGCGATTCGAAAGCTGGCGGTTGTAGCCATCGGCATAACCCACCGGCAACACGGCGATGTGCGCCGGAGCCTTCGTCACATAAGTCGCGCCATAACCGAGCGGCTGATTCGCCGCGAAGTTGCGCAACGAAAGAATTCGCGTCTTCCAGGTCAGCACCGGCTTCACCGGCAATCGCAG
This sequence comes from Candidatus Sulfotelmatobacter sp., assembly GCA_049584475.1. Lineage (GTDB taxonomy): Bacteria > Acidobacteriota > Terriglobia > Terriglobales > Acidobacteriaceae > Sulfotelmatobacter. Next base: position 10,534 of record JBAUXX010000062.1, read on the forward strand.
AGTGCCGCCGCTGACCTCGCGCCCCGCGCGCTGAAACGGCAAGTGGTATCCGTACAGCGCAATCCCAGGCCGCACCATCGTATTCCATGTCTCGCGCCGAGAGATTACCGCGCTGGTATTCGCCACGTGAACAAAAACAGGATCCAGTCCCGCCTGGCGCACCATGCGACGCGCATCCTCAAACCTGCGCTCCTGCTCGGCAACAGAAGGCGCATCCATAATCTCGGACGACGCCAGATGAGTCGAGAATCCTTCGAGCACCAGATGCCGCGCAGATTTCAGAGCAGCGAGCAGCGCCGGAAGTTCTTCAAGCGCGACTCCCAACCGCCCCATCCCGGTGTCGACTTTCAAGTGAACCGGATGCCGTCCGTTGCCCAGCTTCTCCCCCAGAGACGTTGCCGCAGCCGCGCGGTCCAGCGATTCGATCTGCCACGGCTCCCAAACAGTCGGAGTCAGGCGCAGACGCACGATTTCATTTTCTTCGCCGCGCCAAAATCCGGTCATCAAAAGAATGTTGGCCTGGATGCCGGCATCGCGCAGCGGAATCGCTTCATCGAGCGAAGTGACACCGAGCCATTGCGCCCCTTCAGACTCGAGCGCGTGCGAACACTCGACAGCACCATGGCCGTAAGCATCAGCCTTCACCACAGCACAGATGGTTACCGCATCCCCGACGTGCTTCTGCACTGTGCGAAAATTCTGCCGCAACGTCCCCAGCGAAACTTCCGCCCAGGTAGGACGCGTTGCAACTCGACTGAGAGTTTCGGCAGTAGTAGCCACTTTCGCGATTATATCGGCAGCTGGCGCAGTACCGAGGTTACCTGCGGGCTACTCCCGAGATTGCGCTGCGCAACAGCAATTCTCCTAACCGCCGCCCAGCAGAAAGTTCACCGTGATCTGCGTTTCCACTTCCACAGGCTCGTCGTTTAAAACATAAGGCCGGTAGCGCCACTGCTTCACCGCCTCCACCGCCGATTGCACCAGCAGAGGATGCCCCGCCAGCACCTGCACTCTCTCGATCGTCCCTTCTTTGCTGATGACCGCGGACAACACTACCTGCCCCTGAACATGCGCCATCTTCGCCGTCGCCGGATATTCCGGCTGCACACGGCGAATCAGATTTCCTTCCATCATGCGCGACACACGCAGATGGCTCGCCACCGGCAGCGGGGGCGCCGGCATCGCCGCAGGAGCGTTGCCGAGCGCGTTCAAAATTCCGTGCGGATCTCCGGAGCCCGTTCCGCCCGGCACGAAGTCGCCGCTCACAGCAATCTGCGGCGGCGCTACAGTCTCATCGACATTCAGAATGTTTTTGGGAATGGCACGCGGCGCCACCAGCAAGTTGTTGATGAAGTTGCTCTGCTGCTCAACAGTCGCACGCTGCAACTGCTGTGCCGGAGGCAATCCATGCGGCACCGCCAGCGCGATGGGCGCAGCAAGAGGCTGTAAAAAAGGCAAAGCAATCGGCCGGATCAAAGGCAGCAGCAAGAGTATTCCCATCACCACCGCCTGCAATCCGAATGAGCTGAGGGTTGTCCAACCGCGGCGCGAGCGCTGCGCCCATGAGCTTTCTAACATGCTGTCTGCAAACATTGGTGTCCTCCCGCAAGAACTTTCGTTGCTGGTATGGACACCGGCACGGCTCGATGCAGCGCGGGGAAAAGAAAATAAAAAAAGCCGCGAATGATCGCGGCCTTTGGGAACTTTTCCGACACCATAGGTGTCGGAAAATAGTCGGAGTGTCAGTTGCTCTTCGGTGTCGTTGGAGCCGCAGGCTTCGGAGTCGTTGCCGGCTTCGTGCTCGTGGGCTTCGGCGTTGCTGCGCCAGCGGCTGGAGCAGGCACGCCAGATTGCGCGTTGTAGGCTTCAATGATCGGCTTGGTGATATCGACTTTGTCGCCGTCATACCACAACACGGGACTCTGGGGCCACGGCTTGGTGGTGTCGACAACCATGCCAAAACCGTTTTCCTGCGCATACTTGATGATCATCGGCGCCATCTTCTGCAAGATGCGCTGCGCGATGTCGTTCTGCTGATTCCCGGCTTCTTCCTGCGCATCCTGCACGTCGCGGTCGAAAGCCTTCTTCTTCGTTTCGATCTGCTTCAGCAACGTTTCGTGCGCATCCGGGTTTAACTTGTCGCCCTGGGTTTGCATTTGTTTCTGAAGGCTCTCGAGCTCTTCGTTCTTACTCTTAAGCTCGTTTTGCTTGGGCTCCAGCTTCTTGCTGAGAGCCTCGAAGTCGCGCCGGCCTTCATTCGAACCAAAGATAGCCTGCTCGATGTTAATGGTGCCAAGGCGCGTGCCGCTGCCGGTAGCTACCGGCAATGCAGGCGCCGCGCCGGATGCTCCCGCCCCAGGGCCGGAGGGTGTTGCAGCGCTACTGGTTTGGGCCAATGCGGAAATCGTAAAGAGAATCGCAGCAGCCAGAGAAAGCGGTAGGAACTTGCTTTTCATTTGTTAGGTTAAACTCCTTGGAACCTGGTTCCGGGACGAGCAAATTTTCTTCGATCAGTTTTCTTCGATCAGATTTCAGTCAGCTTTTCGTTTCCACGCTGGGCCGCACTGATGAGGTCTCCGCTGCTAGGGGCCGCCCTCGGAAATGGCGCACTAGATTGCCAGCGTCATACGCCGGGTCAGCGGACTTCACATCCACTGCCGAACCTGTTGCCATGGCGTAAGTCAGCTTCATTATAGGTACGTCGATCCAGCCGCGTCAAACGGACTAGAAGGTTGTTGCCACCGTGAACCGGAAAGTCTTTCGCGGCTCGCGCAATAAGAATGTCGGAGCATAGGTCTGCTTCGCCAAGCCGTAGGTGTAGTCGCCATCCGCACCCGCAGGAAACATGTCGCGGGTAATCGGGATCGGAGGAACTGCCGGATTATTCAGCCGCAGCGGGTTATACGCCCAATAGATTCGGAATGGCGCATTCACGACCGGGAGAAACATTTGCAGTTCCAGGCCGGTCGACATTCGCGGCTTCCAGTTGGTTGAACCAAGAACGAGCAATTCGTTCGAAGGCGGCGGGTTCAGCAGGCTGCCCGACGTGCAGCCAGTGGCGCTCAGCGGATCAAGCTTGGGGCAACCGAACTCGGTACTGATAACACTGCTGTACTGCTGCGAGGCGATCTGCAATTGCGAGCGCCGCGTGACCGGATCGATTCCTGTATCTACAAATGGCACGATGGCGACCGGGCCATAGATCGTAATGCGATATTCAAGATTGGTAACCAGGCTAAGATCCCCGCCAGGGAAAACAATCTGATCCACGGGAATCGGCACAGTGACGGGTCCGGATCGCGGGTTCGACGGATCTTTTAGCACAGGAACTCCGTCTGGATTAACCAGCGAAATCGCTCCCGCGCTGGGCAAGAAAGCTACCGGCGATACCGAGCGAATATCGAAGCCGCGAATATCGTTCTCGCCGCCCATGTAGAAGCGCTGGAATGGCGGCGCGACCAGGCCCCCGAAGCCGCTGATGAATGAGCCTTGCATGTTGAAGCCGATCGCATTGCGCCGGTTTTGCACGGGAATAAATCGCTTGTAAGCGATAATCGGGCGCACCGAATTAACCGTCCCACCCAGGCCGGCGATTTCCGCGCCCACCGTAAACTGGCGGCCGCTGTGCGGCGATATTTGCGAATCAATCGTGTTGGTCGAAAAATTGGGAAAGATCTTGCTGGTGATAATTCCCTGGAGAGCGCTCGGACCGGAGATGCCACGGAAGGCGATGAACTCGAACAGGCTCTTCGAAGCCGTGCTCAATGCGATCAGCGAGGTCCTGTCAAACGAATATGTAATGCCCACGCGCTTGAACGACCGCCGCCCCAGCGGATAGCCCAGCGACGAAGTGAAGCCCGCGCTCGACTGTGAGTAATTCTGCAAGTTCTGCAACACGGCATTAGGCAGGTTCAACGTCTGGCCGCTGAAGATGGAAAGCTGGCGCGCCTGGTTGTAGCTGATCTTATTTCCAAAAACGGTGAAGCCAAGTTGCAGCGGCCGGTCAAACAAATAGGGCTGAGTAAAGCCGAATAAAATACTGCGCGCCAGGTTTCCCAGGCTGACCTGCACCTGCAGCGTCTCGCCCAGTCCCAGGAAGTTGTTGGTCGTGTAATTCAAACCGATGAAAGCGCCTTCGAGGCCGCTGACGCCGCCGTTCAATCCGATACTGTTCTTGCCCTTTTCGTGGACCTTCAGCGTGAGATCGACCGCGCCGGTTTTTTCGTCGAGCTTTTTGTCGGTGGTGTTGGGATCGTCCGGCTTTAATTGGTCGAAGTAGCCGAGCTGGTTCAATCGCAAAAGGCTCAGCTCCCAGCGCCGCGAATCGTAGATGTTGCCTTCTTCCAGCGCCAACTCACGGCGGATCACCTTATCGCGCGTGGTGGTGTTGCCCGCAAACTCAATTCGCCGGACGTAGAACGGCTTGCCTTCGTCGATATCGATTTCCAGGAATGCCAGCTTCTTTTCGTCGTCAAATGTGGTGCCCGGCACGCCGGTGAAGTTGATATAGCCCAACTGGCCGTACGCTTTGCGCAGGTTCTCCAAACCTTTGGCGATTTTTTCGCGGCTGAAGATATCGCCATCTTTCAAGGGGAACAGGGCGCGCAGTGCGTTTACGTTCTGCACCGCTTTGTTGTTCTTGAACGTGATCTTCCCCAGCCGGTATTTGTCGCCTTCTTCCACCGGCATCGTGATGTCGACGGCTTTGCCCGGTCCGGATTGAAGCAGAGCGATATGGAAACCCTTGTGGCCGGTATCGTGAATCTCCGTCTTGGGATCGTTGACCACGACTTTGAAGTAGCCGCGGTTTTGATATTCCGCGCGCACCCGCTCGGTATCTTCTTCCAGCTTGGTCGCGTCGTAGGTCTTCGCGAAAAGGTTTTCCAGGAAGATGGAATGCGGAATGCCAATCGGCTTGAGGTTCTTCATGGCCGCGCGCAGAGTGCGCGTGTTGATGTTCTTATTGCCTTCGAAGCGGATCTTGCCGACCTTTACCTTCGGCCCTTCCTTAATCGCAAACGTGATGCCGACAGCCGCTGGAGGAATCTGCCGCACTTCAGTTCGGATGGTGGCGAACTGCCGTCCGTGTTCGGAGAGCAGACCCTTGATCGCGACTTCGGCCTTCTTGATGCGCGTGGGATCGTATTGGCTCTCGACTGAAAGGCCAACCTTCGCTTCCTTGAAGCGGTCGAGCACATCGCTGGTGGAGACCGCATTCAGACCCGTGTAGTTGATTTCGCGGATAGTCGGCTTTTCCTTGACCTGCACGACGATCTTCCAACCCTTGGGAGTCTGTTCGCGGGTGAAGCGGATGTCTTCGAAGTAGCCAGTGTTCCACAGCGAATTGAAATCGCGCTCCAGGCTGGACGCGTCGTAAATATCGCCAGGCTTGGTAAAAATTCTGGCGCGGATTGTATCGGCAGGGATGCGGCGGTTGCCACTGACACTGATCTCGGAGATCACGTCGCTGTTCTGCGACCATACCAGTGACGCAGTGAGACTTACCAAGGCCAGCAGAACGCACACCCGCAGCGCGCTCACCGCCGCCCGCCAACCCGCTGCAAATGAATGGGATGAAGGCAATGAGAGCCGCGAGGCGCGTCCGCGCTTAGGCACAAAAACATTCTCCGGATGAACGCGAAAAGGAATCGCTACGACCTCGGCCTCTGGGATGTAGGAAAACAGCAATTATACGGTAGCGCACGGAAAAGCGTCCAAGCCGCAGGTCTTCGTCGCTTCTTAATCTTGGTTTGCTTCTTAATCCTGCCGCGGTTGGGTCTTGCGCCGGCGCCGCAACTGCCGGATCACACGATTGGTTGTGCCCGAGCTAGCCCTGAATTCACTCTACCTCAACCAAGACGGAATAAACCGTGGCGGAGTTGCCCATGTGGGAAAGTTTTTCTGCGGGTAGCGAGTTAATGCTGTGGAAACCGACAGTTCGTTTTGCCCAGTTCAGCCTGGCGGCGACCACGTTGAACCGCGCCATCGGCATGGACGACCTGCTGTGTGATCCGTTGATTGTAGGGGATCGGTCCACCTGAGCGCGGTTTCTCCGAGCTCGGCTCCCCGCTGGATCTATGGAGAATTTTGGCGAACGGCGCCCTATAGTGAGAGCACTTCTTTTTCTTTCGCCTTGCTCATCTCTTCCATCTTCTTGATTTCGTCGTCGGTCAGCTTCTGAATTTCGTCAAGCGACCGTTTTTCTTCGTCCTCGGTGATCTTCTTATCTTTCAGTGCTTTTTTGATGGCGTCATTGCCGTCGCGGCGAATGTTGCGAACCGCGGTGCGGTGCTCTTCCAGAACTTTGTGCAGATGCTTCACCATATCCTGGCGGCGCTCCTGCGTCAGCGCGGGCACGGGCACGCGAATGATCTTGCCGTCGTTCATCGGATTCAACCCCAACTCGGCCGAGCGGATCGCCTTTTCAATCGCTCCCAGTTGCGATCCATCGAAGGGCTGCACGGTGATCAACTGCGCCTCGGGCGCGTGAATCTGCGCGATCTGGTTCAGCGGCATCTGCTCGCCATAATAGTCGACGGTGACGCCGTCCATCATGTGAACGGAGGCGCGGCCGGTGCGCGTCGATGCCATCGCCTTGCGAAAATCTTCCACCGCTTTGTCCATGCGGGTCTTCAGTTGTACGAAGGTTTCTTTCAGGCCGGCAATGGCGGCCATCGTCGCTTGAGCCATGATTTAGCTCCTCATAATTTCGAGATCGGGATTTCAAGATCAAAACGCTGAATTATAAACCCAAAAGAAGTTGGCCACGGATTTACGCCGGATTGCCACGGATCAAATAAAATCCGTGCACAACCGCGCACATCCGTGGCCCAGATTCTAAGCGCACACCATGGAGCCGATTTTCTCACCCGTTACCACCCTGCGGATGTTGCCGCGTTCGTTGAGGCTGAAAATAATGATCGGCAGATTATTGTCTTTGCACAGGCTGATGGCGGTTGAGTCCATCACTTTGAGGCCCTGCTTGAGCACGTCCATGTAGGTGATGACGGTGAATTTCTTCGCGTCTTTCACCAGCATCGGGTCGGCGTCGTAGATGCCATCGACTTTCGTTGCCTTGAGAATCGCATCCGCTTTAATTTCCATCGCCCGCAGCGAAGCTGCCGTATCGGTCGAGAAATATGGATTGCCGGTTCCGCCGGCGAAAATCACTACGCGACCCTTTTCCAGATGGCGAATCGCCCGCCGCCGGATGAAGGGCTCCGCGACCTGTTTCATCTCGATAGCCGACTGTACGCGGGTGTAGACGTTTTGTTTTTCCAGCGCATCCTGCAACGCCAGCGCGTTGATCACCGTGGCCAGCATGCCCATATGGTCGGCGGAAACGCGGTCCATGTCTTTGGCCTGCTGGGCCACGCCGCGAAAGAAATTCCCGCCACCGACAACGATGGCGATCTGCACGCCTAGTCGATGAACTTCGGCGATTTCCCCGGCGACCTCGTGAATGCGGGGAGTGTCGACGCCAAAGCCCTGGTCCGCGGCCAGCGCCTCACCGGAAATCTTAAGAAGGATGCGTTTGAAGGCGGGAGTCATGGAGGTCAGTGATCAGTTGCCAGTTCTCAGTAGTCAGTTGCCAGTGTTGCTGCGTATTACCGTGCTCGACAGCGGATGCGATCGCGCTAAAAAAGGCGCCCTCGCGGGCGCCCGATTATTCTGGTTTAGGCTCTGTCGGCTTTGTGACGGCAACGGTCTCACTCGCGTCGCCGACTTTGAAGCGGGCAAAGCGCCGCACCGCGATGTTCTCGCCCAGCTTGCCAATCTTCGCCGCGATGAGTTGCGAGATGGAAACGGTCTGGTCCTTGATGAAAGGCTGCTCCAGCAAGCAGACCTCTTCGTAGAACTTTTCCATCTTGCCGGTGACCATCTTTTCCGCAATGTTTGGCGGTTTGCCGGAGGCGACAGCCTGCGCTAGAAAAATTTCCTTCTCCCGCGCGAAGTCCGCGGCCGTCACGTCTTCTTTGCGGACGTATTTGGGATCGCTGGCTGCAATGTGCATGGCGATATCGTGGACCAGTTCTTTGAAGTCTTCGGTGCGCGCCACGAAATCGCTTTCGCAGTTGACTTCGACGAGCACGCCAATCTTGCCTCCGGCGTGAATGTAGCTGGTCACCGAGCCTTCGCTGGTGGCGCGCGTTGCCTTCTTAGCGGCTACCGAAACGCCTTTTTTGCGCAAGACCACGACCGCCTGCTCCATGTCGCCTTTGGCTTCGGTCAGGGCCTGCTTGCAATCCATCATCGGAGCCCCGGTCTTTTCCCGGAGATCTTTTACCTGCTGTGCGGAAATATTCATTGTAGGAGTAGTGCTCATTATTAATTACCTTTCGACCCACTGCTTCCTCGCTCGGTCCTTTAAGGGGCCGGCTCATCGCGAGAAATCCTTCCTATAAACTTTGACCCGCGCCGGGAGATCGCTAACAAAGGACCCGCGCGGGTCTGATTTCCATACCCGGATTTTTCTCGGAACTCGGGACTCGCAACTAACTAGACCGTCTGGCTCTCCACCACCGGCGCTTCCGCTTCCTCGGCGACCGGAGCCTTCTTTACGCCCGCGCCCAGCACTTCTTCCATGCTGATGTCTTCCGCGGTATCGACCGATTCCGCCGCCGCGCGTCTCTCGTCAGCCGCAGTCTGCGCGGCATTGGCCGCGTCGGTGGCCGCCTGCATGTCCGCGACCTGCTTGTCGGTCATGAACTGCGCGCCCTCGGCAATCGATTCGGAAATCTTCGAGGTGAAGAGGCGAATCGCCCGCAGCGCATCGTCGTTGCCGGGGATCACATAATCCACTTCGGTGGGATCGCAATTCGTGTCAACCACCGCGACCACCGGAATTCCGAGCTTACGCGCTTCTCGCACAGCGATCTGCTCTTTGTTGGAGTCGATCACGAAGATCGCATCGGGCAACCGGCTCATGTTCTTGATGCCCGCCAGGTTGGCCTGTAAATGTTTGCGTTCGCGCTCCAGCTTGATGACTTCTTTTTTCGGCAGCAGTTCGTAGCGGCCATCGGTGGCCATCTCGTCGAGTTCCTTGAGCCGCTTTACCGACTTCTGCACCGTAACCCAATTGGTGAGCAGTCCGCCCAGCCAGCGCTGGTTGATGTAGAACCCGCCGCATTTAGTTGCCTCTTCGGCAATGGCGTCCTGCGCCTGGCGCTTGGTGCCGACGAAGAGAACAATTTTTCCCTCGGCGGAAAGGTCCTGCACAAATTTCGACGCCTCTTTGAACATCTTCAGCGTCTTCTGTAAATCGATGATGTAAATCCCGTTGCGCTCTCCGAAGATGAATTCTTTCATCCTGGGATTCCAACGCTTCGTCTGATGCCCGAAGTGAACTCCCGCTTCGAGCAACTCCTTCATGGTGATAGTAGCCAATTAACCTCCTCGTATAGTCTGCATCGGAAAATCAGTTGTCAGTGCCCAGTTGCCAGTGGCCAGTAGGAACATTGCAAACTGGCAACTGACAACCGGCAACTGTTTTCCGATTGCCATTCCCGTCCCGTACCGCAGCACGGGAAGAATTGAACACCTAGAATCAGTTGTGTGTCGCGAGTCCTGAGTCGCGAGCAAAGCTCAGGACTCGGAACTCGTAGCTCGGGACTGCAAGCTCTTTAGCGCTTGCTGAACTGGAACCGCTTGCGGGCGCCCTTCTGTCCGTATTTCTTGCGTTCTTTGCCGCGCGAATCGCGAGTGACCATGCCTTCGGCCTTCAGCTTCTTGCGCAGTTCGGCATTGAATAGCATCAACGCTCGGGCTATGCCCAGCTTCACTGCATCGGCTTGGCCGCGCACGCCGCCGCCGAGAACGTTTGCGACGACGTTAAAAGTCGCTGCCGTGTCCGTCGAAGCCAGCGGAGACTTTGCCGCCGAACGCTGCGCCGGAGTCACAAAATATTCCTCGAACGCGCGCCCGTTCACCTTGAATTCGCCGCTGCCGGGACGCAAATAAACGCGGGCAATTGCTCGCTTTCGCCGACCCGTTCCGTAATACTGAACCTGTTCTGCCATTTAGCTTCTAGCTCCTAGCTGCTAGCTTCTAGCGGAAGCCGCGCCTCTAAAATCTTTTTAGAACTCCCAACGCCTTGTCATCCTGAGCGGAGCCGCCTTTCAGGCGGAGCGAAGGATCTCAGTCTTCTCTAAACTGTCTCTTACATCACAAAAAACAATTTACGCCCGCACTTCCAACGCAAAGTCCTGTGGCTTCTGCGCTTGATGCGGATGCTTGTCGCCGCGATACACATTCAGCTTCGACAACATGTGCGCCGCGAGTTTGTTCTTGGGCAACATCCGCCGCACAGCGTCTTCAATAATCGCCTCCGGCTTGCGCACCAAACGCTTGCCGTAATCTTCGGTGCGCAGGCCGCCCGGATATCCCGTGTAGCGGTGATATTGCTTCTGCTCGGCCTTTACGCCGGTTGTCTTGATCTTTTCCGCATTGATCACAATCACGTGATCGCCGGTATCGAGAAACGGCGTGTATTGCGGATTTTCTTTGCCCATCAGGATGCGAGCCACTTGCGAGGCGAGGCGTCCGAGGATCTGACCATCCGCATCCACGACGTACCACTTGCGCACAATTTCCCCCGGTTTGGGGAAATACGTAGACATGAAACTCTCCCAGAATTGAAAAAATGGCGAAAGAAGACCGCTCTTTGATTCCCTAGCGAGGACGCCAGGCCATCCGGCGGGCAACCACAATGCTGCCAAAGTCTTTAAGATACCGCAGTGTGCAAAGAAATGTCAACGGAGAGTTACGTCTGACGAAGACCTAATCCATTCCGCAAACCAATCACCGTCCCTGAAAATGTACAGCCAGGCTGACCTCGAGTTCCTTGGGATTGCCGTCGCACATGGCTGGAGTAAATGTCCATTGCTTTACTGTGGTCAGAGCTTCGTCGTTCAAATCCGGGCGTTCGGAATTCTGGATTGACGCTTCGTACACTCTGCCGTTTGGCAGAATCATCGCGTGCACCACGATATCGACATCGCTTCCGCCATTGCCCGCCTTGGGCTGAGGCATTGACGTCCCGAAAGGACCGCGGAAAGTTGTACATCGCTTTTGCACTTCGGCTCCCGGAGGCGCCGAGAGTACGTTCGTCTCTCCATCGCTCAGAGCCTTCATAAACTGCGAGATTTCTAACTTCCGCGTCCCCGCGACTGAGTACGAAATCTTGGCCGGCATTAAAGCCCCGGCGAAAGGAAAGAAGTCGCTGTTCTCGACCAACTCCTCGCCGAGTTTTTCTTCCAGTAGCACGCCGGTATCGGAATCCACGCAGAGCTCGTTGTTTTGTGTCCGCTGCCCGCGTATCGTGTCGAACTCTATGCACCGAGCATTGTGGCCGCCGAGGTTGCGCTGAGAAATGCTGTGAATCACATCCTCGCCATCGAAGTGCACCAAGAGGATCGGCGTCAATTTGCCCACATTCACCAATTCGCCGGGCATTACGTGCGGCGAGCCGGTGACCGCAACCTGCTTTTGCGTCCACACATTCACCAGACGATAATCGCCAAAGCTATATTCGTCGCGGCGGCCTACACCCTGAATCACTATGCGGCTGAAGCTGCCTTCCTTAATTCCCGCGTCGCCAAAAGTCCGGAACGAATCAACACGCTCCAGATTCGGTAGCTTCGCTGCTCTGCTGACTTGTTGCGCGCGTTCCAGAAGCAGAACGGCCTCTTCACGTACTTTGATGTCTTGGGAAAATGCAAAGCTGCAAACCAGGAACACGATCAGGAAGGATGCCAGGGCCCATTTCATACTGCCACCTCCGGCAAATATGGCGACCAAACCACTGGTCACATTTCGTCGACGCGTGCCCATTATACCCGCACTCGACACCTAAACTAACTTCTCTTGACAGGATTCCATATCGAGGGTCAAATGTCGCTAGCTTTTCGGGCCGTCTTGTTTGTTCCCACCATTTGTGACCCAGGGTACCTGGCCGGGTTAGGCCTGGGTTTCCGTTAAGAAAAACTAGAAAAGATCCGGGATTCGGGATCAAGGAGAAGTGCTCCATGCGGAGGATGCTTCGTCGTTGCCTGTGGTGTGCCCTGTTCGCCCTTTTATCTGCCTCGGTATTCGCGCAAGCGCCGCCCAGCGCTGACACCTACAGCAATAGCACCTTGAAAAACCAGACCAACGGATCCGGCACTTTCCTCGCAGTGCAACGCGGATCGGACACCTACATCAAGTTCAATCTCGCAACTCTTCCGGCCAGTCCAGACATCGCCAAAGCCACACTCCGCCTGTACGTGGATGCGGTGGTAAGCCCTGGGAGCTTCGACGTATACCAGCTCAACTCCAGTTGGAGCGAGAGCATGCTGACCTACATCAACGCCCCTGCTCCAGGAACTTCCGCGACGGGCGGTCACCCAGTCGTGATCACGACATCGAGCATGAACCAGTTTGTGCTGATCGATATTACGTCGCTGGTTCAGGGGTGGGCGAGCGGCACGATCGCCAACAACGGTATCGCGCTGGCGCTGACGACTCAGAGCGGAGCTTTTTCGTTCGACTCGAAAGAGAGCACTCTTACCAGCCATCATCCCGAGTTGGAGATCGCGCTGGCCGGTCCGGTGGGACCGCAAGGGCCAGCAGGACCGGCGGGTGCAACAGGGGCAGCCGGAGCACAGGGGCCAGCCG
>JBAUXX010000063.1:0-50879 GCA_049584475.1 Candidatus Sulfotelmatobacter sp.
CCGTTGGCGGCATGGCGATATTGGCGCTCGAGCAGAACGCGCGGCGGCTTGCTGGAATCGTCGACGGCCAGCACCACCACTGAACCCGAGTGGCGGATGACGTCGCGGCGGGCGCGGACGCCGCCCGGTTCTTGCACGTAGTCGGTGACGACTGAAAACACGGGCCCGCGGTAGACAACGCGGGAAGAAAGAAGTCGGGCTTTGGGAGACTTGGTTTTCTTGCGGGATCGGCGCAGCGGTTTCGGCATGTCGTTATTAAAGCACGGCTTCCGGTAGCTTAGACTGCGTCGTTGTGCCGGAAGCGGTAAGCTGGAAGCCGATTCTGCTATCCTGCGCGGCATGGTACGAAAGCGCGTTCTTGTCCAAAGCTCTGTCCGCCCGACTATTGCCTTAGTGGGCGCGGGCAATCTAGCCAGCGCGCTGGCGGTTTCTTTGCATCGATCCGGGTATGTGATTGATTCCGTGATCTCGCGCGATGCTCGACTCTCCCTGAAGCACGCGCACTACTTGGCGAAGAAAGTGGCGACCCGCACAGCGCTGCTTGGGGAAGCGACAATATCGGCGGACACCGTCTGGTTGTGCGTGCCCGACGCTGCGATCTGCGACGTTGCCCAATTGCTTGCGAAAGGCGGAGATTGGAAGGGAAGAATCGCGCTGCATTCGAGCGGCGCGCTGGCCAGCGACGAACTATCATCTCTGCGGCGGCGCGGCGCATCGGTCGCGTCGGTGCATCCGCTGATGACGTTTGTGAAGGGATCAAAGCCAACCCTCGCGGGAGTTCCATTTGCCATTGAAGGCGATCCCAAGGCAGTGCGGATGGCGCGGCGAATTATTAGCGATCTGGGCGGGCACGCGTTTTCGATTCGGAAGCAAAACAAGGTTGCATATCACACGTGGGGAACCTTCGCTTCGCCGCTGCTGACCGCTTTACTGGCGACCAGCGAACGTGTGGCATCGGCAGCGGGGGTGCTGGCCAGTGCGGCGAGAAAGAGAATGTTGCCCATGCTTGCGCAGACGATTGTTAACTATGCGGCCGCGGGCGCGGCGGCAGGTTTCAGCGGCCCGATTGTGCGCGGCGATGTGGAGGTCGTTCGCCGACACTTGCATGCGCTACGCGCGCTTCCGGAAGCGCGGGAAGTATATGTGGCGCTGGCGCGGGCAGCGGTCCGGTATTTGCCGGGGAAGAAGCGGGATGCCATGAAGACGTTGCTGGGCAAACAGAGCGTTATGAAGTGAAGAGGTGTCCAAGCTTCTCTTTCTTGGTCTTCAGATATTCTTTCGCATGAGCGCTCGGTTCCACCTCGCACGGGACACGTTCCACGACCTTCACTCCCGCGCGTTCCAGCGCCTCAACCTTCTCGGGGTTGTTTGACAGCAGCCTAACTCGCGTGGCGCCAAGAGTCTTCAACATCTCTGCCGGCAGTGTGAATTCGCGATAGTCAGCCTTGAAGCCCAGCCGCTCGTTAGCCTCGACCGTATCCAGCCCTGTGTCCTGCAACTCGTACGCTTGCAGCTTGGCCATCAGGCCAATGCCGCGCCCCTCTTGTTGCTCATAGAGCAGGATACCCGCGCCTTCCTCGGCAATCATCGATAACGCCATCTCGAGCTGTTGACCGCAGTCGCAACGCAGGGAATGAAAAACGTCACCGGTAAGGCATTGCGAGTGAATCCGCACCAGCGGGGCCGACGAATGAATGTCGCCCATTACGAGAGCTACGGCTTCTTCGACCCGTCGGTTGCCGTCGGAACCGAATTCGCCGCGGAATCCATGAATGCGGAACTTTCCCCACCGTGTCGGGAAATCGGCGGATGCGATTTGATGGACCGCTTGTGTGCTCACAGATCGATTATATCGAGGACAATCGCGGCGAGTGTCACGAGGATGTATTTTGCGATCACGCCGCTCTAGCCGCGAGCGCGAAAGTGAAAGACAGCGTCCTGCTTCGAGGCGATGGCAACGCCGTTGCGCGTCGCGGGATGGAAATGCCAGCCATTGAGCGCCGCCAAGGCTTTCTCGTCGAGCTTCGAGCCCATGCTCTCAAGGACCGCTTTATTAACGATTTCCCCTCGCTCATCAATCGTGATCTCAACCACGACATTGCCTTCGGAATCCGGCAACTCCCAGGGATAGGCAACGGGATCGGAGGTCTGGACCGGCAGAGCTGGGCGAACTTCCTCTCCATAAGCCGGGCCCGTGGCGAGCGTTCCGTAGGAAAGTCCGGCGGCCGCGCCGTGGCCTGACGCAGAAAGCGTTTGCGATTTCGACTTGTCTTCGGCCTCGGACGGCGAGAGCGGAACAGTGGAGGGGCGCGCCGTTGCGGTGGTTGCCTTCCACGTCAGCTTGTCGTGCGCCAGGCGCTGGTGGCGATATTTTTCAGTAGCGCTCTCGGAAGAACTGGAAGCGCTGTCATCGGGCGTACGGCTGGGCCAGTAAAGACGCGTGACGACATTTCCGTTCTCACCGTGAGCGATGGAAATCGGATTCAGCAACTGTGGCTCAGGAGAGTGCAGCAGCCAGGCCAACAAAATTCCATGCAGTGCGAGCGAAGTCGCCAAAAGGACATTCTGCCGGGGAGCGGGCCGCGGATTGGACTCCGTAAACATCGACATTTCCTAACATATTTAGACGTGCAGCAAGCTCTTTGGTCAATGTGTTTTTTAAAGTTTCCCTGTCGAAAGGAACTCCTCTGGATTTTGCTGAGAAATCAACTTTGCCGTGGTAATGATGAGCTTGGTGCTGGCAGAAGATCGCTGATAAAATAGTCGAACCAGCAAATCCTGTCTCCGTGGGGCTATAGCTCAGCTGGGAGAGCGCGTCGTTCGCAACGACGAGGCCGTCGGTTCGATCCCGACTAGCTCCACCATTTCAAAACCCTCCAACATCCTCACGGATTGGATCATCGGATCGCTCCTGTGCCGTAGCGTAATTCGTACGTACGAGACTGCGGGGAAGATAATTTGGTGGAGGCGGCGGGAGTCGAACCCGCGTCCGAAAATGTTACTGGTCAAGAGACTACATGCTTATTCGCGTTCATGCCCCGGGCGTTGGTCGCCATTGCTGGCGATTCCCCCGGGACGTTCGCGGCCCACGCTCAGAACGGACAAGAAACGCTAGCCGCTAGCCTGTGATCTTAGCCTCCCGCCCCAGACGTAGAAGGGAAGAGCAGCCCTCTGTGTGACGTTCGCTCACCGCCCAAGGGCGAAGCGGTGGAGAACGGCTGCCTAATTAATTAGGCTGCGTATGCCATTTGTTGATTGGCAATTATCATTTTGCACGCGATTACGGGTGTGTGCACCCCGGCATGCCTCTTGGCCGCAAGCATCTCCGTCGAAGCCGTGACGCCCCCACTGGTGGGATGGCCATGCTTAAAGAGCTACTTCCAGATTAGGGTGCTGAGGTGGGAAAGTCAATGTACGCACGCGCGCTGGGGACTACAGCAAAAGTGACCTTGCAATCGTCGCCATGGGGAGGAAGAGCTTGTGCTTGTCTTCCGGCAGTTCGATGAAGCCATACTTTCGATAGAAGTTTGCCGCGTTGTCATCGATGGCTTCGACGAAGACGGCCCACGATGCTACGTTTTTCGATGCGGCCAGACTTTTATCGAGAGCGTTGATCAGCGTCAATACCCCGAGGCCCGTTCCCTTGCAGTTCTCGGCGACCGCCATTCTTCCTGGTAGCGTCACGCCCACATATCCATATTTGCCCGCCTTCTTTGCTATCCCGGGTGGGAGTTCTTCGAGTTTTAGCTCCCGGCTGGATAGTGTGTAGTAGGCCAGGATCGTCAGAGGATTGTCTTTGGCGGTGATGACAAAGACGCTAGCGAGGCGCCGTTTTACATCCTGCGAGGCTTGTTCCCGAATATAGTGGTCGAGCGCCGGGTTGCCGCAAGAAAAGGCCGACCGGTCATGGTTGCCGAGCGGCTCGATGTTGTATTTGCTTTTGTCGGCGATCACTGCGGCTACTTCATCTTCGCGTAGGCCTTTGCGGCTTCACTGAGGGCCTTGTTCGGCTCCGGTGGACCCTTCAGGGCTTCTGCAAAGGCGCGCTGATTACGCTCACTCAATTCGATCCTTGTGTGTTCCTGAACGGCGCTCGCAGCGGCTCGCTGCATGCTGGAGATCGCGAAATCCGTCAGCGTGACGCCTTCGATGGCGGCGGCGCGCTCGAAGAGGCGCTTCTGTTTGGGGCTTACGCGCGCTTCGATTCGTGCTTGTCGTGGAGATGGCATATTACCTACCGATCAGTGTACGGCAATTTGCCGGATAAGATCAAGTCTAGTCCTGTTCACGCCGCTGAAATGCGCGCTAGATCCTTCGCTTCGCCTGAGAAAGCGGCCGCCATTACGAGAAACAAGGTCGAATTTTATGGAACCACGAGCAAGCCGCGCCATCTATAGCGATATCCATATAGAGTTTTGCAATCTAAGGAGAATGACACCAACATGACTTCTACGACTGCTGTGAAAGAACAAAGTACCCCGACGGCGAAGGCTTTTGCGGCCAAGGCTTATGCGGCGCAGAGTGCGGCTTCGGGGATGACCGCCGCCTCGATTTGGCGGCGCGAGCCAAAGGCTACGGACGTGCAGATTGAGATTTTGTTTTGCGGTGTGTGCCATTCCGATCTGCATCAGGTGCGGAACGAGTGGGAGAACATGCTGCCAACCGTTTATCCGTGTGTGCCGGGACATGAGATTGTTGGGCGCGTGGCAAAGACCGGAAGCGCGGTCAAGAAATTCAAAGTGGGCGATCTCGTGGGAGTCGGATGCATGGTTGATTCCGATCGGACTTGTCCGAACTGCCGCGCCGGTAATGAGCAGTTCTGCGATGCGCCGGCGACATTTACCTACAACTCTGAAGACAAGCACCTGGGTGGCGTAACCTACGGCGGATACTCCGACAGCATCGTTGTGGATGAAGCCTTTGTGCTGCGCGTGCCGGAGAAACTGGACCTTGCCGCGGCAGCTCCGCTGCTGTGCGCGGGGATTACGACGTATTCCCCGCTGCGCCACTGGAAAGTGGGCAAGGGACAGAAAGTCGGAATCGTCGGGCTGGGCGGACTCGGTCACATGGGGGTGAAGTTTGCGAACTCGTTCGGCGCGCAGGTGGTGCTGTTCACAACCTCGGCGAATAAGAAGGCGGATGCGCTTCGGCTTGGCGCGCACGAAGTGGTGGTCTCGAAAAATGATGCGGAGATGCTGAAGCATGCGGGTAGCTTCGATTTTCTGCTCGACACGGTTTCGGCCGAGCACAACGTAAGTGCGTATCTTGATTTATTGAAGCTGGACGGAACCTTGGCGATGGTGGGAGCGTCTCCGACTCCATTGCCGGTTTCGGTGGGTAGTTTGTTGTTTCGCCGGCGGGCGCTGGCGGGATCGATTATTGGCGGCATTCGCGAGACGCAGGAGATGCTGGATTTCTGTGCCGAGCACGGCGTTACTTGCGATATCGAGATGATCCGGATGCAGCAGATCAATGAGGCCTACGAGCGGCTTGCCAGGAGCGATGTGAAGTATCGTTTTGTGATCGATATGGCATCGCTGAAGTAGGCTAGGCATGGCACGAAAACAGATTCCTCACCGGAGGCTTGCGCCCCGGTGAGGAATGACAAGAGATTTTCGGTGGACGAAAAGATCACACCTGTCATTTCTCCAGCGCAGCGCGTCATAACAAGACATTTCAAAACAGCCCAGGGCTTGTTCGAATCCCCGCGCCTACCTCAGCAATGCCGTACGTTTTTTCGTATCGCCTGTGCTATTGAATTTCTTTTCTTGTAGACCTGCAGCCCTTTTCTGAAGCGAATCGCCAAAGCAAGCTCAACTACGAATCACAATTCCGTTCGCCGGTTTTCTCCAGTTGTACGTTCACATGAAATTTCGTTGCGCCTGTGACATGACCTGCCATTTCCGGAATTGGTGGCGAGGTGAATGCTTCTCTCCCGTTCAGTTGCGCTAGACACGGCAAAACAGACATTCGAAAAAAGCGGCGAGAGAAACAGAGAGGAATCATTTATGTTGAGCAACACGACGCTAAAAAAAATCGTATGGAATCCAGTAACTCTGAACAAACAATTTATAAACAAAATGTTCCGCATTCTAATTGTGTCGTCCGTAATGTTCGGGATGACGCAGCTATGGTCACAGACAACCACCACCGGGGAATTGGGAGGAACCGTGACCGATCCTTCGGGAGCGGTGGTGAACAATGCAACGGTGACGCTCAGAAACGCGGATACTGGCTCTTCATCCTCGAACAAAACTAACTCGACGGGCTATTACAAATTCCCATACCTGCAACCGGGCAACTATAAGATCGAGGTGACTGCGCCCGGATTTCAGCAGATGGAAAAGACCACCGCCGTGAATCTTGGAGCCAGCGTCACAACCAATTTCCAACTGCCACTTTCCGCTGGGCAGACGACGGTTGAAGTTTCCGGACAGGCGGCGGCGATTGAAACGGAAGACGCGAATCTTACCGCGAACTTCAATCGAGAAGCGCTGGAGAATCTCCCCAATCCGGGAAATGATCTTTCCGCAGTTGCCATGACCTCGCCCGGCGTAGTGATGAATACCGCCGGTGGCGCCATGTTTGGCGGCGGCAACTTCTCCGTGAATGGACTGCCGGCGACGTCGAATCTTTTTACTCTCGACGGTTCCAACGACAACGACCCGTTCTTTAATGTGAATAACACGGGCGCGACGAATTTGAGTTTGGGATTGAATGACGTTCAGGAAAGTACCGTAGTGTCGAACGGTTATTCGGGATCCTACGGCGGGCTGGCGGGAGCCAACGTCAACTTCGTCTCCAAGTCCGGCACCAACGCCTTTCACGGCAATGCGATCTACTGGTGGAATGGAAATATCCTGGACGCCAATAACTATTTTCGTAACCAGGATGGGGCACCGCGTCCCTTTGTGAATGCCAACCAGTTCGCCGGCTCCATCGGCGGTCCGATCAAGAAGGATAAAGCGTTTTTCTTTTTCGACGTTGAAGGGTTGAACCTCGCGATTCCTTCGCCGACTTCGGTCATCCTTCCTACGCCGGCATTTCAGAGCGCGGTGATCAACAACTTGAATGCTACAGGTCTCTCGGCGTCTGTACCGTTCTATCAAACGATGTTCGGACTGTATAACCGGGTCTCGCAGGCGGGAGCGCAACAACTGGGCGCCGGAACTGATCCAAGCAATAACGCCGCAACTGGAGGAGGTTGCGACGATATTTCCCCATCAGCTAGCGCAGCATTTGCCGCGTTTGCGGCGGCGCCGTGCGCGGTCCAGGTTCAAGCGGGGCTGCAGGCGCATACCCACGACCGGCTTTTTGTCGGACGGTACGATGAGAATTTCGGCAACAACGACAAACTATTTATCCGGGTGGAGAAAGAGCACGGTTTGCAGGCGAGCTACACAGATCCAATCGACCCGGCTTTCAACGCCATCAGCGACCAGCCGCAGTGGCAGTCGCAACTGAGCGAAACCCACACTTTTGGATCCGATAAGATCAACGATTTCAAGGCTTCTCTGCTCTGGTACAGCGCGGGGTTCGCCATGGAAAATCCGCAAGCGGCGATTGCGGCATTGCCAATTACGCCGTCCTCGACGGCCACCATTGAGCTAAATGATGGCAGTTTGTCGGCGCTGAACGGGTTGGGTTTCCTTTTTCCGCAAGGACGCAACATCACGCAATATCAGTTCGTGGACGACTTCAGTTGGGTACGCGGCCGGCACAACTTCAAAGTGGGAGCGAACTTCCGCCGGGATGATATCAGCGACTTCAACGCAACCGTTGAAAACACCCCAGCGGTCGTCGACTTTACGCTGGGCGATTTTGCCAGTGGTGGAGCGGGCGGTTCGAATCTGATCGCGCAGACCTTTCCCACGAACAAAGATGTTCCCATCGCTCTTTACCAGTTGGGTCTCTACGCAGCCGACGACGTAAGAGTCAACAACAGTCTGAAGCTGACGCTTAGCCTGCGCATGGACCACCTTTCCAATCCAGTGTGCCAGGATAATTGTTTTCAACGACTGGCGCCCGGAGGCTTCGCCAACGATCCTTCCGCGCCGGTGAAAGATGCGATTCAGAGCGGGCTCAACACCGCGTTTCCCTCAGTGACGTCGTGGGTGGCACAGCCGAAAATTGGCTTTGCGTGGTCGCCGCGCGGATCGCAGAAAACGGTGATTCGCGGCGGTATCGGCATCTTCTCCGATGCGTTGCCAACCGGAGCGATCGACAGCATTGTGCAAAATGCGCCGCTTGACCCCGGTTTTAACACCTTCAGCGGATATATTTCCCCGGCACAGACGGGCGCTTTAGGCCCGTGCGCTGGGGCGTGTACTCTTTATCAACTTTCTAATGCGGCGAACGCCAGCTTCCAGGCGAACTATGCGAGTGGAGGCCCCGTTAGCGCGTTCAACTTTACCAACGCCGCAGCGGTGAAAGTTCCAACGTATTACAAGTGGAGCCTGGAAGTTCAGCACGAGCTGGGATGGAATACGACGCTGAGCACCATGTACGTGGGCAATCATGGATCTCACGAGGAAATCTCCAACGGAGCCCTGAATGCCTGGTGTTGCAACAATCCGGTAGGGCAGCTTCCGGAGTTGCCGTCCGGCGCCGCTAACTTCGGGAATCTACCCACAACAATTCCAGACGGACGGTTTGGAGTAGTCACGCAGGTGCAAAACGTGGGCAATTCGAACTACAACGGGCTGACGGCAACGTTGAATCACAATTTCCGTGGAGGTTTTCAGTTCCAGGGGAGTTACACATGGAGCCACTCTCTGGATGACATCTCCAACAACTCTCTGTCGCCATTCGGATTGAACACGACCGGGCTTTACGCCGATGTAGTGTTTCCTCAGGATCCGCAAAACATCGGTAAATACAACTACGGAAATTCGGATTACGACATCCGGCACAGCTTCCTCATGAATTACGTGTGGAGCGATGCTTTCCGTCACTTGACCGGCGCGGGACCGAACGCGCTGATGAAGGGCTGGACATTCTCGGGCACAATCATTACTCATACCGGGTTGCCATTCACTGTGTATAGCTCAGACTTAACCTCGGCCTTGCAGACGACGAACTACGGCGGCGGAACGCAGTATGTATTCGCGGATGTGACGGGACCGGCAACGAGTTCGTGCGGAGCCTCGGCAGCGCTGGTCAACGCAGGCGGAGCAGCCGATCCTTGTCTGCTGGCGTCGAACTTTGCCGATCCCACCGATAACTTTGGACAGCAGCGCCGTAACCAGTATCGCGGCCCGAACTATTTCGATACCGACTTTTCGGTGGAGAAATCATTCGGACTACCCAGGTGGGAGAGCGCGCATTTTTCGGTCGGCGCGCGTTTCTTCAACCTGTTTAATCATCCGAATTTCGGCTTCCCAGTCATGAATCTGGACAACCATGCGCAGTTTGGCCAGATTCTCGAAACCGTGGGAAGCCCCACCAGTATTTTCGGATCGGGGCTGGGAGCGGATTCTTCTCCGCGCATCATCCAGCTGCAGGCGAAGTTCGTCTTCTAGAGAGATGTACTTTAAACGAAACGCATTCGAAAGAATTAAGAGGCGGCTCCAACAAGGGGCCGCCTCGTTGTCTGGAAACACTCCGAGTGTCGCAATGCCAAATAGCTCAAGGAGACGCTGCCGAAAGCGGAGTTTGTTATAGTGCGGCTGAACGGAAATGAGAAAATGGTTCATGAACCTAAAGTGTAGTTTGACGTTCCAGATTGTGCTCGGGTTCTTGGGCGCTTCGATATTGTCGATATCTCTCGGGAGTGCGGCAACCGCACAAGTGGATGAGAAGGTACGGCGGGCGCCTGATTTCGGATCGGGCGCAGTGTGGCTGGATAAGGACACTCCCGTCCCGCACCACATCGCCGACTATCGCGGTCGCGTTTTACTTGTAGATTTCTGGGAATACACCTGCATCAACTGCGTCCGGGATTTCGGTGTTGTTAAGCGCTGGTATGGGAAATATCACACGTACGGTTTCGACGTGATAGGCGTGCACTACGGTGAATTCAACGTTGGTTTTGATGTGAACAATGTTCGCAAGGCCGCGCAGCGATTCCGCTTGCCATGGCCGGTCATGGCGGATCAGGAGGGCGCGACATGGAAGGCGTATGAATCCCAGGGCTGGCCTAACCGCTATTTGATCGACCCAAAGGGCCAGATTGTCATGCAGGTGTTCGGCGAAGGCAACAACCTCGTAATGGAAACGAAGTTGCGCGAGTTGTTAGCCGTTGACCATCCCGACGTGATGAAGGTTGCACTCGATCCGGACGAGAATACGTTCAAACCGGAATGCGGACCCACGACGCAGGAAACATTTGTTGGAAATATTTATAACAACAGCGCGGTGGAAGATATGGGCGGCCACCAAACAGGCGATGTTGCCGATTTTCTGCCTCCGCATTCGCCTCCCGATGGTGGGGTGATGCTGGTGGGCCGTTGGCGGATAGAACGCGATGGAGTGGTCGCACAAGGCCACGGCGCGGGCGCCGAGATCCGATATCACGCGAGATCGTTGTACAGTGTGATGAGTCCCGGCCACGAGAAGAATGTGCGCGTCAATCTCTTTCAGGACGGAAGTCCGCTGCCCAAAGACAGCGCCGGAACGGACGTAAAATTCGATGCCAAGGGCACCTACGTGGACGTTGCGGAAGCGCGGATGTATTACCTCGTGCGAAGCCCGGCATTCAGCGCGCATCTGCTTGCGATGGTGCCGGAAGGCTCGGGATTTACATTGGACTCGTATACGTTCGGCAACAATTGCCAATTGGCGGATAACCCGGCCAATACCCCATAAGATCCTGCAATCGCAGTGCCAGCTGTGACGTCACTAATCGGGCAGGAAGGTGTCAGTACCGATCCAGAACTCTGCCAATGACTTGAGGTTCTTCTTGTAAGTCCGCGTCACGGTGTATTCTTTGCCGCCCTTGACGCGCAGGCCGTATTCTCCTGTGGAGTACGGCCTGATCTCCTCCACGAACGAACTGTTCACCAGCACGGAACGATGAATGCGAATGAATCCGTACGGCTTGAGCTTTTCCGCCATAACCGAAATTGATTCGCGCAGCAGATAGGATCCCGAGTCGCGCTGGAGCAATACATAATTGCCTTCCGCTTGGACCGCGACCACGTCGCCCGGATTCACGAAAAGAATCCTGCCTTTGGCCTTGATCGCAATCTTTGAGTATTGTGGAGGATGTTGTGCCGCGAATCGCGGACGAGATAACTTCTGCAACTGAGGCAGCGCTTCAATCAGCTTCGCGGCGCGCTCGCCTTCGGCCATGCGGGAGGCTCGTCCCAGGGCTTCGCCGATGCGCTCGCTGGAAAACGGCTTGAGCACGTAGTCCACGGCATGTCTCTCGAAGGCTGCGATGGCGTGCTCATCGTGCGCGGTGACAAAGACCACCGAAGGCAACGGATCCCCCTGTAGCCGGAGATGATCTACAAGTTCGGTGCCTGACATCTCCGGCATATTGATGTCAAGAAGCACCACGTCGTAGGAATCATTCGCTAACTTTTCCAGAGCTTCAACAGCGTCGTCAGCTGCGTCGAAGTGCTCAACGTCGTCTCTGTCTTTTAGAATGTTGGCTAATGCAGTCTGGGCTAGAGGTTCGTCATCCACGACCAATACGCGCATGGTTTTCCTCGTCGATTCCCGCCGGGGCTTGCGGTAGGGGCTTGGCGGAGGAATCCAGTCCGGAGCCTAATGCAGGTAAGATGATGGTTGCGACCGCCGAGTGGTCCGCGGTTTCGACAAAAGAAAAATTCGCCTCATTGGAATATAGGTATCGCAGGCGGGCGTCTGTGTTTTTCAACCCTACTCCTATACCCGCACTGCGCTTGCCATTGACCGTATTCCGAATGCAGAGTTCAAGCGTTTCGCCGTGTTTTTGCGACGCAATCTCAACTCGTCCGCCGTCGCGCGAACAGGCAATCCCGTGGCGCACGGCATTCTCCACCAAAGGCTGCAAAATCAACTGAGGAACCAGAGTTTGCAGCGTGTCCGGGCTAATGTTCCAGGCAACCGCAAGGCGAGCACCCAGCCGCATTTTTTCCAGGTCCAGATATTCGCGCACAAAACCTAGTTCTTCCTCCAGAGGAATCAGATCTGAACCGCTGTGCTCCAGAGTGCGCCGCAAAAGGCTCGAAAGCTTTACCACCATGGCCTTGGCGCTGGAACGGTCGGTATCGATCAACGTCGAGATGCCATGCAAGGTATTAAAGAGAAAGTGAGGGTGCAGCTGCATCTTGAGCGCCTGCAGTTCGCTGGCGGCAAGAGCCCGCTGGAATTCATATTTTTCCACGTCCTGCGTGCGAGCCTTTTGGAAGTATTGATAGGCATGAGCGGCGACCACGATTGCGATATAGATTGTGATTTGGTCGGCAAATGTCTGCTGAATAATGGTGAGAGGCCCCTCGGTGGAACGGGGAACATATTTCTGCAGCACCGTATTCCACGGTGGAAGAATGACCCAACGAATACAGGCGTCCAGCAGCATAAAGGGCGCGACACCGAGACCATAAAGCAATACGTAGCGAAGTCGATTTCTTCCGATGCCGATGTAGCGCCGAGCCAGATAGAAGATTGGCGGCGTCAAGACGGCGAAGGCAAAGCCGCGCGACTCGGCAAGAAGCAGCATGTCAAACAGCGTCGAATTGATGTTCAGGGCCCGATCGAAAATCCGATAGTTCCAGCCGGTGAGGACCGAGAGCCCGCACCACATGGCGATTGAGATCGCATACGCTCGCACGATGGGACGGAGTTGTTCCATTTTCATCGCAAATTGCATTCTAGGCCGGCATTAGGGGATCGCAGGCGCATAGGTCCGCGTTAACATCAACGCGCTTTCAGCCTACTTCTGTTGGATGCAAATAAAGGTTGTCGCGCTGTGAATCCCGGCGCAGTGGAAAGCTGAAATACCCATGGCGGGCTCTGGCCGGGATTGAGGCCGGTTCGAAAGCTCAACTAAATGGTCAGTAGTTCAGCCTAGCGAATCAAGAAGTTCTGCATCATCCCCGTATCTTCATGCGGCAAAATGTGGCAATGATAGACCGACTTGCCTTTCCACTGCTTGAAACGCATGCGGATGACTGCTTCGGTATTCTGTGGCACCCAGATAACGTCCTGAATCGTCGCTGGGGGCAGCGGCACTCCGCCTACTGAAATCACTTCGAAAGAATTCACGTGGATGTGGAAGGGATGGCCTTCGGTTCCGCCGTGCTGCGAGTTGGGAACTTGAATGTGCCATTCCTCGCAGGTATTCAGTTCAGGATTCTCGGTGATGTCGAACTCCCCATAAAGCTCGTCGTTGATCATGAAATCAATACCAACGACTGGGTTCTGCACGCCGGGGAACGCGCTACTGAAGACGAACAGTCGCGTTCGCTTGATCTCGCCGGGCTGGATCAAGGGAAGGTTGCGTGAGGGGAAGGGCAGGCGCGTGGGCAGCTTCATGTTTTTGGCCGGACCCTTAACCACGAGTTCCGCGATAACCTTTTTCGCGCTGGTGAGGAACTGTTGATCTTGCGCGAGTTGAAAGATGCGATAGGTGCCGGGTGTACTCACGGCTTTGATCAGGAATTCTGCGCGGTTGGCTGGAGCGAGCAGCACTTGCGGTTCGGTTCCGTCGGGGTGCTGCATCTGCATAAACCGCGGCGCTTCGAAATTGTTGCCGTCGATGGCCAGCAGATACATGTCGTGGCCTTCGACGATGATCGGCATCATGTTGTCGGAATTTCCGTTGAGCATGCGGAAGCGGACCACTTCGCCGGGAGCGAGTTCAAATTGTGGCGGGGTGAGTTGTATGGCGATGGGGTCTTGCGACGAGCAGGTGCTGGTTGGTGCGTCGTGGGCAGCATTGAGCAGCTGTTCACAATAACGATGTTCTTCCTTGAAGAAGGGCTTGCCGTTCAGCAGAAAGTAGCGCAGCTTGTAATCGCCTGTAGTGAAGCCGCCGCGAAGGTCTGTCTTCTGGCCCTTGATGGTGACGTAGCCGCCGAAGGTTTGCCAGACGGAATTCTGCCTGGGCTCATAGGTCCAGATATCGGGATTGTCTTCGCTGGGGAAGAGTCCAATGTCCTGAACGATCAGTGGAATGTCGCGCGCAGCTTTAATTTCCGGGACTTCGTCGATGGCGCCGCGAACGATAATCCCGCCTGCCATTCCAGTCACGACTTGGACGGCGGTCGAACCGTGATGATGTGGGTGATACCAATAGAGTCCGGGCGGTTGATCCTTGGGAATGAGGAATTCGTAGGAATAGGAAGAGCCGGGCTCAATTGCAATCATGGGCGCCTCCGGGTCGGACGTGCCGACGGGCTGAAACAAATGCGGAATGATATTCAATCCGTGCAGATGCAGGTTGGTGGTGTTGAGCATGTGCGGTACATCGGGATTGCCATCCCAGCCTGTGGAATCGTAGCGAGTGAGCGAGTTCTTTAGCTGAATTTTCAGCACGTCGCCGGGCTGGACGATGCGCATGGGGCCGGGAATCTGGCCGTTGTAGCAGCGCAGCCGCATCTTGTGGCCATCCCATTCGGCATCTTTCCATTGCGTCTCGAGGTACCAAACATCGGATGGGGAAGGTTGGGCCTCAGATGCAAGTCCGCGCGGCAAGGCGGCTGCAGCCGCGGCGATAGTTGTGCCGGCGACAAATTTGCGGCGAGTCATCGTCATGGGTTTGATCTCTCCTTGTAACAAGCGAAACAGAGTTGACGACATCTGCTCTAACGGAGCGATTGAAACGCTTGCCCTTTCGGCATCGCTGAAGCGATGCCCCGATACGAACCATCAACTGCAAATCACGAACCGCACCGGCTTTAGTCTGTCGATCCGCTCATGGGTTTCGGATTACGACAGGCATTGGGCGCGTGCTTCGTGTTGAAGATGCCGTATTGGTTGAAGGCGACTCCCAACTGCAACGAAGTATCGAGAGAGATGGCATCCGGATAGAGCCCTCCAGGGAAGCGCTGTGGTGCTTGCTGGTTCTGGAAGTACGCGGCATTCTCCATCGAATACTGCGAACACATGCCGTCGAAGCCGAAGGATGGCGGCACGTTGAGTCCCATGGTCGAGGGCACGCCGTGCGGGGCGGCGTATCCGCTGGCGTGGCAGGACGTGCAAGAGGAAGCCGCATTATCCACGGGACCGGCCAGCCGCTTTTCGCAACCGTAGTGCTGATACGTTTTCACATCTGGATTCAGCACAGTTTGCTGCACCCCGATGCTGGAAGCTGGGGGCACAGCGGGGAAGGTCCACGGGTCGGAACCGAACTGAATTCCCAGTGGAGCGAGATGATCCCAAAAAGTATTGCCGGGCAGGTCGCCGTCATAAACGTAAGTGCCGTAGACCCAGCGCGTGGGCGAATTAGGATCGACCACGGCTACGTCAACCTGCACCACGCGCGAAATCTGCACCTCGCGTGAGCACAGGTATTCTTTCGTCTTGGAGTCGATCTTGTGCCGGTCTACCTGCCACTCGGGCGAACCTTTGAGGAAGGGAACGCACTCCGGCGGAGCGCTGGTGGTGAGAATCTTCACGACGACCGTCCCCGTGGGAAACGGCAGACCGGCAGGCATCGCGCTGCCCATCCAATCCACCACTTGAGGAATGCCCGTGGGCGGATAAGCTTTGCCCATGGCATAGCCGCCATACTCGTTGTAAAAGCCTACAGACCAGCTTTCAAAACCGTGGGGCCATTCCTTCGTGCAATCCTGCGACTCTCCTGCGATCGAATTCACACCGCGTGTGGGCTCATTGGCACCGTTGATCAGATCATTCAGGTATGTTGTGCGTTCGTTCGTTGTGCCGTGAACATATTCGCGCCCCACCGATGGGTCATAGGCCATCCACGGAACGTTGTACCAGCGGGTTTTTCCGTTGACCTTCACCTGGAAGCCAACCTTATTGTCGAGGTTGGGGTCCTGGCCTTCCTTCACGTAGTCGATGATGCTCTTGATGTATTCATCCCAATGGCCGGTGTGCCAACTGTCCGAATTGACGGTGGGAGGAAACGCCGGATCGAAATTTACTTTCACTTTCAGCCACGGGCAGTCCGTGCAGGTTGCCGGCGGAGCTGTCTTAGGATAGTCGTGGCTCAATTGAAAGACCGGGCTGGTTGGGTTGGAAGGAGGGTCCGTGGCCGCATTACGGAAAGCGTAGTAAGCCGGACTTTGGCTCGCGGCGCGGTTCATCATCATCGCGGCAGGGTGCGCTTCGGTGGCCGGCGTGCCGGCGTCGTTGGGAACGGTTTCGCCGTGGGGACGTTGGGCGGTTGCGATGGTTACCATGCTCAGCAGGGAAAGCAGTACAGCAGCGCGTCTGGAAAACCTGGCCAGGATAGGCATTCCGTTTTCTCCTTGTGTGTTTGAAGTGCGTTCATGTTTTCGTGCAATGGTTCGGGTTCGGCCCACCGTCTTCGGTCCCACCGAGTCCGGCACTACACACAGCGCTAACCAATAATGTCGGGAGGTCACGTGTTCGACTTTTGTAACAAGGAAAGTACGTAAGAATAGAAGCCCGGCTTGTTCTGGAAATTCAAAAAAACGTTCTGCGCATTTTTCGGCTTCGGATCAGGTCCTGTTGGAGTTTTGATCCAGCCCTGATCGAATCCCCAGGTTTCAATTGCTAGACCCATCAAACTGGGCTTCGCGTAGAGCGCAGGGTTGGTCAGCCAGCATGCGGCGGTAACGTCCCACATGTCATAGAAAGGCTCGGCGGCGACGATGCTGTAGGCTTCGAAAGCCAGCTGCGAATAGGAATACTGTTCGCCTTGCTGTTGCAGCGCGTTCATGAAGTCTTTGGTCAGCGGGGTGTTGTTGGTGATGTCCAGCGGAAATATGTTGATGCCCTGAAACCAGCGGAAGGCAAAGTCGACGGCATAAGGATCCCAGAATGCATTCCATTCGGCGTATTTATTAGCGACGGCCGGCGGGACGGTGTTGGGGTCGAGGTTGCCCGGCACGTTGATGGCGCCGCCCATCCACACCACCTGACCGATGCCTTCAATGAGCCTGAAATCGGCTTGCAGCACGTCGGTCAACGGAGTGATAGGCGACGTGACAAGCATGGTGAGCGGCGTACCTGCGGCAATAGCCTGCTCCAAAAGTTGCGTGAGCAGCGCCTCGCCCGATGGAGGCGGTGTTGGCACCTTGGATTTATAGGGCGCAAGGCTGGAAATCTTGCCGAACGAAACACAATCGGAGCGGTAGGGCCAGGGGAAAGCATTCCATCCTCGGGCGCGGCTGAGGGCGAGCGGAATATCTTCGCGGCCTAGAAATTGTTGCAACCTGGAAGCCGCGTCCATGGCGGGTTCCGCAATGCAGTCCGCATTAACGATAACGATGCCACGAAGTTCGATGTTCGGCATCAGGGTAAGCAGTACGGTGACCATGTATTCGTCGACTGCCGCATCATGCAACAGAACGACCGGCGTACTCGCCATCTGATGTGCCTCCGATTCAGTTGTGGGAAATTCGAGGCCCTAGGTGACCGCGGAGTATACGTCGGAAATGGTGAAAGACAACAAGAAAATGAGGTTTGTCCGGATTACAGAACGCCGCCGGAAGATATTGCCTGGATGACGAACTCTATTTCGGCTTGGTTTGAAAATCGGCCACGCCCACCTTTACTACTGTGCCGCGTGGCTTTGGCGCCAACTCGCCGGATTTGTTCTCTGGCTTACTCTCAGTCTTACTTTCTGAATCCTGAGACTCGAGGGGTTTTTCCGTCCAAACGCCATAGACGCGGCCACCGAAGGCGGCGAGGCCGCTGTAGTCGCCAAAGAATACTCCTCCTGCCTCGAACGGTTCGGTCGTCCACGCGAAATTCTGAAAGCTTTGTCCGCCGTCCGTCGAGCGCGCCAGTGTGACCGTCTGCTTTAAGTTCTTTGGATCGCCACGGCGGTCGTAAAAAATTACGTTGGCTGAACCGTCAACGGGATCGACCGCGAGCCATTGAAAAAACTGTTCCGCGCCGTTGTGAACAGTGTCGTTGTTCACTCGTACGGGCGCGCTCCATTTTTTTCCACCGTCAGTGGAGGTCGAACAGAACACATCAAGGTCGCCATTGCGGTAGTCGCTCCACGTGACGTAGAGTCTCGTGCCTCGGGGATCTATCGCGATCTGAGGAAAACCATTTGCCCGGTCCAGAGTTTCAATGGCAAACATGATGGGCGCGGTGTGGACAATGGGGCGAGCGCGAGAGAATGTCTTCCCACCGTCGTGCGAAACGGTCAGCATGAGGTCGTCATCCTGGCTCCAGACGGCGTACAGGCGGCCGTCCGGACCAACGGTTCCGGCAAATCCCTCGGCGGCTCCGTTGTCATCGCGTGGCAGGCCGGGATGACGGTCGATCTCAATCGGTTGCGACCACGTTTGGCCA
Organism: Candidatus Sulfotelmatobacter sp.; assembly: GCA_049584475.1. Taxonomy (GTDB): domain Bacteria; phylum Acidobacteriota; class Terriglobia; order Terriglobales; family Acidobacteriaceae; genus Sulfotelmatobacter. The sequence goes on from JBAUXX010000063.1 coordinate 18,391, forward strand.
TCATCGGTAGAACGCGACAACACCATCTGCGAGTTAGTAAGCGTCCATCGCGTCCAGCCCACATAGAGATTTCCGGCATACCGGCTTTTGCTCGTGTCGGAAACGATGTAGGGCTTGTCTTCAAACGGAATCCCTGGCCGGCTCACTTGCTCTGCGACCGGAGTGTGATTTGCCTCCCAGGTCTTACCCCCGTCGAGGGAGCGCCGCACGAATACACCGTTGCGCGACGCGCCGTGCGCCCAGTAGTTGAAGCTGCCTAACTTATCGAACGCGATGTAGCAGACAAATACGTGTCCTTGGTTGTCCCATGTTGTCGACACATCACCGGAAACTTTGTAATTTGCGGGCGCCACCCCTTCCGCCGCGTTCCACGTGTGACCGGCGTCTGTGGAATACGCTGCCCGCGCATTGTCCTGGAATACGGCAACAACCTGCTGAGGATTTTGGCCATTTACCGCTACGGACGGCTCGGTGAAGTAGCCAGGCTTGGGGTTCAGCGAAAACACCTCAGCATTTGGAGCCTCGGGCAGTATTGGATTTTGCCCTTGAAGCGGCAAGTTCAACGTGGCCACCATAACTGAGGCGGTCACCAGGCTCCAATAGGCACTTCGATAAAGTAGCGCGCGCGCTTGGCGATGCATGGACAGGAGACGACTCCTCGATCAGAGTGTTTGACGCAACCGTATATTGTCACACGTTACTGGATTGTCTACTGCTTCGGGTTGTTGGGTAGAGAAACACAATTTGCAATTCTAGGATTATGAAAAGCGACACTGTTGGCCTAAAATGTTGGCCTCCTGGCGTTGCGGTGTGAGCCCAGCGTTCGTTCCTTCGCGGTGCGGTCAAGCTACTGTTAGGTCACGCCGATAGGGAATTGGGACCATTTATGGCGACAACGATTGCAGTCAATTCGGAGCGCGAGCTGGAACATGCCGGGAAGCCGGCCGGTCCGTGTGTTTTCGTACTCTTCGGCGCGAGCGGGGACCTCACCAAACGAAAGCTGATTCCCGCGCTCTTCAACCTGGTGCAGGCCAAGTTGCTGCCGGATAATTTTGCGTTGGTGGGAGTCGCCGTCGACGATCTGAGCGTCGAAGCATTCCGCGCGCAGGTCAGCGAGTTTCTCCCGGCCACGGAGAGCGACAAATCCGACCTGGAGTGGTTCCGGCAACGGTTGTTCTATGAACGCGGCGATTTTGGCGATCCGAATACTTTTGCGAAACTTCGCGAGCGGCTTGCAGTAGTCGATGCGGAGCAGCACACCGAAGGCAATTATCTTTTTTACCTCGCCACCGCGCCGAAATTCTTTGCTCAGATTGTTGGACAGCTAGGACGTGCCGAACTCTCGGCACAGGAAAATGGCCGCTGGCGCCGCGTAGTCATTGAAAAACCCTTTGGCCACGACCTGGATTCGGCGAAAGCTTTGAATCGCGACATCAAGAGCGTGCTGCCGGAAAGCCAGATTTACCGCATCGATCATTATCTGGGCAAGGAAACAGTGCAGAACATTATGGTGTTCCGCTTCGACAACGCCATCTTTGAGCCCATCTGGAACCGCCGTTACATAGACCATGTGCAGATCACCAATGCGGAAACTGTTGGCGTAGAGCGGCGCGGCGGATACTTTGACACGGCGGGAACGCTGCGCGACATGGTGCCGAATCACGTCATGCAGCTGTTGAGCCTCACGGCGATGGAATCGCCGGTGTCGTTTCAGCCCGATGCCGTGCGCAACGAGCAGGCCAAAGTTTTGCATTCAATTCAGCCGCTCGATTCAGAAGACGTATTGGAACGCAGCGTGCGCGGACAATACGGAGCCGGCACGGTAAACGGCGAAAAGGTATTGGGCTATCGCGCGGAGCCCGGAGTCGCGCCGGAATCGCGAACCGAGACCTTCGTGGCGCTGAAGATCAACATCGACAATTGGCGCTGGGCAGGTGTGCCGTTCTATTTGCGCACGGGCAAGCGGCTTGCGCGGCGGCACACGGAGATTGCGATTCAATTCAAGCGCATGCCCTTCGAATTATTCCGCAACGCGCCATTTCACACGCTACACACGAATACACTGGTCATACAGATTCAGCCGGTGGAAGGAATCTCATTGAGTTTTGGAGCGAAGATTCCTGGTCCGGTGCTGCGTGTCGGATCGGTGGACATGAGTTTTGAATACTCGAAATACTTTGGAGCGGATGCGAATACCGGTTACGAAGTTTTGTTGTATGACTGCATGATTGGCGATGCCACACTGTTCCAGCGCGCCGATATGGTCGAAGCCGGTTGGAGCGTCGTCGATCCCATGCTGGACGTATGGCGGGCGCTGCCTCCGCGCAAATTTCCCAACTATGCTTCGGGAAGCTGGGGGCCGGCGGATTCCGATCGGCTGCTGCAAATCGACGAACGTCAATGGAGGAATATCGAGCCATGATTCTAGCCGGCGACATCGGCGCTACTCGCACCCGGCTGGCTGCTTTTGAGACGGAAGGCAACCGGTTGCAGTGTGTGGTCGAGAAAACTTATCAGAGCCAGGAACACGATAGTCTGGTTCCCGTTCTGGTTGAGTTCATACGCAGGGAAGGAATTCCTGTACACAGCGCTTGCCTGGGAGTGGCGGGGCCGGTTCGAGGTGGCCGCTGTAAGATTTCCAATTTGCCCTGGATGATCGATGCCAGCGAACTGGCGAAGCTGTTGAAGCTTAGCTCCGTGGGATTGCTCAACGACATGGAAGCCTATGCCTACGGAATCGATGCTCTTGAGTCTAAGGATTTTATTTCGTTGAGTGAAGGCGCAGAAGATGCCGAAGGGAATCGCGCCGTGATTTCGGCGCGAACCGGCTTGGGTGTAGCCGGGCTTTATTGGGATGGATTCCGTCACCATCCGTTTGCCTGTGAAGGCGGACACGCCGATTTTGCGCCGCGAAACGATTTGGAGATGGAGTTGCTCGCCTATCTCCAGAAGAAGCATGGCCGCATTAGCTGCGAACGAATTTTGTCGGGACCCGGTATCAAGAACATTTATGAGTTTCTTCGCGATGCCGGCAAAGCCGAGGAACCCGACTGGCTGCGCGAGCAAATGAAAACCGCCAAGGACCAACCAGCGTTGATCTCGCAAGCCGGGTTGGAGGGCAAGGCCCCGATATGCGACCAAACGCTGTCCGTCTTCGTCAGCGTATTCGGCGCGCACACCGGAAATTGCGCTTTGAATTACATGTCGACCGGCGGGATTTTTATCGGCGGCATTATCGCGGCGAAAGTTGTTTCTAAAATGAGGCCGTCTGTCTTCATGGAATCGTTTCTCGACAAGGGACGCATGGGAGAATTACTGAAGGATATGCCGGTTAAGATTGTTCTCAACGACGACTGTGGAATCATTGGTGCGGCGCGTTACACCCTAATTCAAAAGGCATTTAGGCCTTCTGGCCGTGCGGCCGATTAGGGCCGACGAGCCGCGCCGCAAGATGCTGTCGTTTGTTAGCCTATTGTTTTGAGGGCATTATTATGTGCAGAAATATCAAGACGCTCTTTAATTTCGATCCGCCGGTGACGGACGATGAAGTTCAAGCTGCCTCGATCCAGTTCGTGAGAAAGATCACTGGCTTCAACAAGCCGTCGAAAGCTAACGAGGAAGCGTTTCTTGCCGCGGTGGACGAAATCGCCGCGGTGTCGGCGCGGCTACTGCGTTCGCTTGAGACCAATGCGCCGGCGAAGAATCGGGACGAAGAAGCGGCAAAGGCGAGAATTCGCGCGGCCGAACGGTTCGGAATTCAATAAGCAGACTTCAACGAGCAGATTCCCTTCAACTCCGCTCAGGGCAGGCTCTCACCGAGCCTTCAGCTCGATTTGGAATGACGATCAATCTTTGTCGTGGGCTTCCTGGATACGGTGTCTAGTCGATCCCGTGTATTCGCATGCTCACCAGTTGATCGATAGAGAGATTCTGCATTCCGCGGCCGCGCATGGCGGCGATATAGTCCGGCGTAACACCGTGAATTCGCATCGCGACGAGCTCATCCGGTTGAGGGTGGGTGTAGCCGAGACCCTGAAGTTTGTCGATAAACTCGGGTGAAACGCCGTGAATGCGGAAGGCGATCAGCTCGTCGAGGTCGACGTGATCGTAGCCGCGCTTCTTAAGTTCCGCGACCCACTCCGGTGTTGCGCCATGAATGCGCATGGCAATGAGGGTGTCTTCACTCGGCGAGTAACCCTCCTGATGAAGCGCGCGCACCATCTCCGGGCTGACGCCGTGAATGCGGAACGCTATTAACTTATCGGCCTCGGAGATCTTTAGGCCCTCGGCGCGCAGTTGCTCAATGAACTCGGCGCTTACACCGAAGATGCGAAATGCGACCAGCTTGTCCGAGTCGAGCCCTTCAATGTGCTCCTTCTGAATCTGCCGTGCAAAGTCCAGGTTGACGTCCATGACGGCCATAGTGAATTGCTTGTCGTCATCGACGGAAAAACCAAGCGCATGCATTTCGCTCGGGTAGTTTGAATCGGGCTGGAAGTGAAAGATACCCGCGCCCTCGCCGTTGTTCAGGTAGCCCTCGCACTCGATCTTGCCGGCGTCACGCGACACCGTAAAATGCACATCCTGGCGGCCTGACTTTGAAAAATCGACACCGACGAATGTAGTTGTCGGCCAATCCGAGGAATGATCGGAAGATCCGCCGTGGCGATGCTCAATCAGCGCGAATTCGACCTTGCCGGGATTGTCCGACTTGTGGATCGTCCAATCGCCACTGTGCGATTCGGCAGCGTGGTTCGAGATGGCGCCGAAGATCGCGCAAAATCCGATAATGATGAAAGCTAAGCTATAACGTAGCCGCATGTTTCTTCTCCTTCGGTTCAGCGCACACATGGCCATCAAGCCGCCGACGCTGCCTGGCACCAACGCTTTTAGATATCTCCCTTTTCTTTTTCGTCCAGGACTCCGAGACGGTTCAACTCGAGCAACTTATCGAGGCTCAGGTTCTGGAAGCCATGCTTGCGGGCGTTTTCAATAAACTCTGGCGTCAGGCCTTGTACTCTGGCGCTAATGATGGCGTTTACGTCAGGCTTGAATCCCGCCGATTGCAACGCCTTGACATATTCCGGCGTCACGTCCTGCACACGCATGGAAATAATCTGTTCGGCACTCGGATTGAGGCCGAGCGCTCGAATCTGACGGACGTATTCCGGAGTGACGTCTTGAACTTTCATCGAGATGATCTTTTCCGCATCTGCATTGACGCCGGCCGCCTTCAGGTCGCGAACATATTGGGCAGTCACGCCCTGTACCTTGAGAGAGATGAGCCGGTTCACGTCAGGATTAAGTCCGACCTCTTTCAATCCCCGGATGTAATCCGGCGTGACATCCTGCACTCTAAGCGAAACAATGTGAGATTCATCCGGACTGATTCCGAGGGCGCGCAGCTCGTGAATATATTCGGGTGTCACATCCTGCACTCGCATCGCGATGATCTCGTTCACATCGGGATGCAGGCCCTCCTGGTGCAGCCCGCGTATGTATTGGGGTGTCACATCCTGCACCTTCAAGGCGATCAACTGATCGGCGGTCAGATCTGTCAGCCCTGCCGATTTAAGACCATCAACGTAAGAAGATCCCGAGACCGGCGGCTCCGATTTTTCCGCGGTTCGCGCGGGAGAAGGTTTGCTGGCAGGCGTACTCGCTGCCGCGGCTTGAAGAGGAAACAGAATTTCTGACATGGCGGGTCTAGCGGCCGCATGAACCTGTGCTTCGGGATGAGCTATGTTGAGCAGCGCGTGGCCTGCCAACAGAGCGGTGGTGAGACAGAGGAAGCTAGCTGTGATCCCCGCGCCGCGCACGCTTTTTCCAGCCGCGCTCAATCCAAGCAAACGGCAAATGCGAGCCGAGAGCGATCCGTTGGTGGCGGCCATGGCCAGCGCCGGAGCTCTGCGCCACTGTTCCATCATGGTCAGAGCGCGAGCGTATTCCAGAGGATCGCCGCAGACCGACACCGCGATATCGTCGCAACAATGCTCGCGCTCGTCACGAACGCGCTGACTCAGCCACCATACGGCGGGATGGTAGAAAAGCAGGGTCTCAACGCAAATCTGGAAGACATTCACAAACGAGTCGAGTCGCTTGATGTGGGCAAGTTCGTGAGCGATGACCGATTGCAGTTGGTCTTCGGAAAGGCCCGTCAGCGCAGAGACCGGCAGCATCACAATGGGACGAAACCATCCGAGAACCGCTGGGGACTGGAGCTTGACACACTGGCAGTAATCAATTGCGCGAGTAATGCCCAGGCGATCCTGCAGGGTCACACAGATTTCAAGAATCGTGTCGGAAACCTTAACAAAATGCCGTCGGCGTTCACGCTCGATTAACACAAAGCCGCCGAAGGAACGAAGACTAAGCATTACAACTCCCGCCAGCCACGCTCCAACCATCCACCGAAACGCGTCCGGTGATGAAGGCGAGAAGGGAGATGCAAGAACTGCGGAAACTGTGCCGCCGGAGATTCTCGATGCAAGCGGCATTGTCCGCGACGGCTGCGGGTGCGCAGCAGCCGCTTCCACAAAGAACGTGGCGGCGGGCGCGGCCAGCATCAGGGCGAGCGTCGCCACTCCGATGTAGTACCGGGTAGAAGCCTTGCGGCACGCGGCCATGGTCACGGCAGCCAGCGCTGCAAGAGCCATGCCTTGCCATAGAAAGTGCAGCAATGCCCAGCCAAGAGCGTGCAAGGTGCGCGGAGAAAGCCAATCAGCGAGAGTGGTCATCGGCGGTTCCTTTCGTATTCGTCGAGCAGGCGGCGGAGTTCGTCAATTTCTTCGCGCGAGGTGCGTTTACCGGCTAGGGCGTGCATCATCAAGTCGCTGGCCGATCCCTCAAACACTCGCTGCAACATGTCGCCCGCAAGTTGCCGCTTGGTCTGAGTGGCAGGGACGCCCGCCTGATAGACGTGCGCACGCTCGGTTTCGTTTCGCCGGACAATGCCTTTTGCTGTCATTATTTGCAGGAGCTTCAGGACCGTCGTGTATCCCAGGGTCTTGGTCTCCTTCAATGAGTCGTGTACTTCGCGGACGGTGGATGGTCCGCGGGTCCACAGCACGCGCAGAATTTCCAGCTCGGACGCGGTAGGTTTCTGGGTCGACAACTTCATGAGTGTGACGGTACTACGAAGATGTTCGTAGTGTCAACGAAAATCTTCGTAGTCGGGCTATGATTCCGCGTTACTGATAATCTCGAAGAGACCGCAGGAGCTTTGCATACATTGCCGCCGATTCTAAACGCGCAGGGAATCTCGAAATCTTTCGGAGCCAAACCGCTCTTCCAGAATGTCTCGTTCACCGTTTTCGAGGGCAGCCGCATCGGCTTGATCGGACCCAACGGCTCAGGTAAGTCCACGCTGTTGCGAATCTTGGCGGGTCTCGAAACTCCAGACAGTGGAGATCTCACCGCTCAGCAACGGCTTCGTCTCAGCTATGTCGAGCAGGAGTCGAAATTTCGGCCTGGCGATACGGTTCGTTCAATCGCGGAGCGCGCGGTGCAGGGCTCTTCGACGGTGGAACCGGAGGGCGATGCCGGCTTCGCAGGAATCCTGGGGCGTGCGGGCTTTGAAGACCTGAAAATCGAAGCGACCGCATTATCCGGAGGCTGGCAAAAGCGCCTGGCGATCGTTGAGGCGGTCATCCAGTCGCCGGACGTCTTGCTGCTTGACGAGCCGACCAATCATCTGGACCTGGCGGGAATCGAATGGCTGGAAGAGCTGCTGGAGCAGGCTCGATTCGCGTGCGTCGTGATCAGTCACGACCGATACTTTCTGGAAAATGTGGCGACCGAAACCGCCGAACTCAGCCGCGAATATCCCGATGGATTGCTGCGGGTGCGAGGAAACTACAGCGCGTTTCTGGAGAAAAAAGAAGCATTTCTGCATGCGCAGGAAAAGCATCAGGTGGCTCTCGAAAATCTGGTTCATCGGGAAATCGAGTGGTTGCGCCGGGGGGCCAAGGCTCGCACCCGAAAGTCGAAAGCACGAATCGACAAAGCCTCTGAGTTGATGGGCGAGCTCGCGGACGTGAACGAACGTACCAGGCGTGGTACGGCGCAAATCGATTTCTCGGCGACGGAGCGCAAAACGAAGCGTCTTGTGGAATTGGAAGACCTGGCCTACGAAATCGAAGGCCGGACGCTCTTTGAGAAGATGAATTTCATCATTACGGCAGGAACGCGCGTGGGACTGGTTGGCCCCAATGGCAGCGGCAAAACAACTCTATTGCGTTTGTTGCGCGGTGAACTGTCGCCGACTACGGGAGCGATTCGCCGCGCCGACTGGCTGCGAATTGTTTATTTCGATCAGAGCCGCAAGCTCGACGAGAATATGACGCTGCGCCGGGCTCTCGCCCCGGAAGGCGATTCTGTGATTTATCAGGATCGCTCGATTCACGTTGCGTCTTGGGCCGCGCGATTTTTATTCAGCGGCGAGCAATTGAATCAACCGGTGGAACGGCTCTCCGGCGGCGAGCGCGCGAGAGTGTTAATTGCGCAACTCATGCTGCAACCGGCGGATGTTCTCCTGCTTGACGAGCCAACCAACGATCTCGACATCCCCACGCTGGAAATCTTGGAAGAGAGTCTTTTGGAATTCCGTGGCTGCCTTGTGCTGGTGACGCATGATCGATATCTCCTGGATCGCGTGTCCACGATTGTGCTTGGACTCGATGGCCGCGGCGGCACCGAGAGCTTTGCCGATTACTCCCAGTGGGAAGTGTGGCAGAGAAAAAGGAATCAGTTGGAGATGAGGGCCGAAAGCAATTCTTCGACGTCCCCAGCTTCGCAAGGCGATCTGAAGCCGGGAAAGAAGAAGCTTTCCTACCTGGAAGGCCGCGAGTATGACGATATGGAGAGTCGCGTTACCAAGGCGGAAGAATTATTACAAAAGCGGCGCGAGCAATTGGAAGATCCTGCGATTGCCAGCGATGGTCCCCGCCTTGTCAAAGCGACAGCCGAGTTAGAAGAAGCGCAGAGCGCGGTGGATGTTCTCTATGCGCGATGGGCGGAACTCGAGCGCAAGAAAGGCTAACTCCCTTGACTAGCAAGCAGTGCCAGTCACTCAACCTTGATTCGCCATCACAAACGATACAGCCATTCTTGAGCCCCGAGTACAGCGATTCTCCGATTGCTGCATCCGGCTCGTCCACGGAAACTGACAGCAGCAACTTCAGATCATCGAGGAGGCATTCATGCCAGAGCGCGAAACAATGGAACGAGCGAAAGAAGATGCACGCGAAGGGAAGGCTCCGTCAACTCAGGCGGGAGAATTTGTGCGGGAGGAGATGGACCATATTCGGGAGGGCAAACATGGAGCGCGATCAACCAAGCAGGCAATTGCCATTGGGCTCTCGAAGGCGCGGCGCGCGGGAGTGAAGTTGCCGGCAAAAGGTTCGGCTGCGACACGAAAAAAGGCTGCTCAGGATACGCGCACGGCGAAGAGCCCGCACAAAGTTTCAGCTAAACGATCGCGCGCCACGGAAAATGCGCTTAAGCGCGGAGGACATTCGGCAGCATCGCCCGCATCGCTCTCGCGGCAGGCAAAAAAGAGCGCAGCGGCTAGGGGCAAGAGCGCCCGAAGCCAAGCGGCGAAGAAAGCGGCGGCCACGCGGGCGCGCCGGGCAGCGTAGGACCGGACCTAGACGTCAGACCTCGGACTTTGGACTTGATGTTGCTTCCGTAAGTGGCTTGCCGAGGTCTGAAGTCCGACGTCCGAGGTCGTGCCTCATTCGTCCTTCTTTTCCGCTTCTTTCGGCATACCCTTCTCAATCGGCTTGCGCGGCAGCATCTGGTCGCGCATCGCGGTGTCATAGACAAATCCGGCTACGATCACGGAAATCTGTTTCAGGTCTTCCGGTTGCAGCCGGTCATAAACATCCATGTTCGAGTGATGCGTGCGGGTTTCGTAATCCATAGGATCCTGAATAAACTGGAAGCCGGGAATGCCGACGGCGTCGAACGACTGATGGTCAGTGCCGCCAGTGTTGCGCATGGTGATCGTCGTCATGCCGAGGTCTTTAAACGGACGCATCCAGGCTTCAAAGATTGGTTCTACGGCGGCGTTTTCCTGTAAGTAGATACCGCGAACTTTTCCCGTGCCGTTATCAATGTTGAAATATCCCGAGACTTTGGCCTGCTCGGGTTTCACCGTCACATCGCCGGCTTCACGGCGCAGCAACGTGGGCATGCCCTTCATCGCAGGATCGTCCATCGGCGGGCGTGATCCGAAATGTTGTTGCACGTAGCCCTGCGAGCCCAATAGTCCTTCTTCTTCGCCGCTCCACAGGCCCACGCGGATGGTCCGCCGCGGCTTGATGTCGAGTGCCTTCAGAATGCGCATCGCTTCCATCATGACGACCGTGCCGGCGCCATTGTCCGTTGCTCCCGTGCCGGCGTGCCAGGAATCGAGATGCGCGCCCAGCATCACGACTTCATCTTTCTTGTCTGAGCCGGGAATCTCGGCGATGGTGTCGTACTGCATGGGATCGTCGTCATAGAACGTGTTGTTGACGTTGAGCTCAAGCGTCACATCTTTTTTCAGCTTGAGCAGGCGCTCGATGCGCGTCCAGTGCTCGACCGCCATGGTGAGTTGCGGAACCGTGGCTGTCTCGCCTGTCTTATATGAGCCGCCCTGTTGCACGAAGACGGTCCCTCCGCCCGCAGTTCCACGGCTGTGATCGATGACCGCCAAAACTTTCTCGTCGGCGAAAAACTGGTTCAGATCTTTTATGAATTGCTGGCGCTTGAGGTAATCGGCGAAGCGGAATTGCGGACGCTCGCCGGGAATCTGGTAGTCGGCGATTTTGGCCAGATCGTCGTCGGTGTCGCGCTTAAACGGAACTTCCGTGATCGGCTTCACTTCGGCGTCGGGGCCGAAGATTACGATCATGCCCGCCAGCTTGCCCTTGTATTTGTCGAAGTCTTCTTTCTTTTCAATGTTGGCCCGAATGCACTTGCCCGTGATCACGCCGTTGGTCCCCGGAGTCCAAGCCTTGGCATAGACGAGCATGGGAGCGATGTCGGGCGAAGTCATGCGCACGTTGACGTACTGGTTCGCCCAGCCGCGGCCAAACGGCCCCCAGGCTTCGAGGTGTGCGTTGCTCAGGCCCATCGCAGTGAACTGGCCGCGCGTCCATTCATTCGCGCGCTTCATGTTCGGCGAACCGGTCAGGCGCTCGCCGATGGAGTCCATCAACCCCTGCGCAAAGTCCATGACCTTGGAATTATGGAATCCTTCGTAACGAATGCGCGCCATTGTTTCGAGATCAACTTTTTCTTGTTTTTCTTGCGCCGGCGACGGGAGAGAAAACAAACAGAGTGCGATAACGAATCCGACCGAGCTGAATCGAGCGAAGCGCTTCATGGGGCTCCTGGAAAAGATTCAAAGTAGAAGAATCAAAACCGGGAATTATACAGCGCCGCTGTAATCATCCATTGCGGAGCCATTGTAAAGTTATTTCAAGCGAAAGCTCCAATGCCTCTTCCATTCGGGTGCCATTCCTAGCCGTACTTTTACGATTCTTTGCCTTTTTCTACGCTTTTCTTACGTGAGCGCGGCGTTCATTTCGGTCTCTTCTGTCATCCAAACATTGCGAGTTGAGGAGCGCGCACGGGAACCGCTGACTTCGTTAAGCCATGAGTCAAAACCTTCGAACGCGGACGATATTTCCGATTTGTAGATGGCGCATTGTCGCAGCATTCGGATCATTTTGCTGCATTCAACGCGTCGTTTTCTTACTGGCGTTAACCGCGGTGCTATGCCTGGCAGGGTGTGCGCGGAAGCGGGCCGCCGTACCGCCAGACGGCGCAGCCTTATTCAACAAGAAGTGTTCGGGTTGCCATCAGGCGGGCAATGACATGCGCGCACCGGAGCCGGAATCTCTGCGCCAGATGACGAAGGCGTCGATCCGGACCGCACTCGATTCCGGGCGCATGAAGTGGGAAGGGAAATTTCTCTCCAAGAGCGAGAAGTCGGCGATCGCCGATTATCTCGGGAAACAGGACGTTTCCACGACTGCCAGTTTGACCGGCTTCTGCGCGCGCGACCTCGATCCGCCGCCCAATCCGCCGGGATGGGCCGGTTGGGGAGGCGATCCGCAGAATGGGCGATTTCAGCCGGCTGCCGCTGCGGGGCTGAATCGCGAGCAGGTGAAAAACCTGAAATTTAAATGGGCATTCGGCTTTGCCGGAGCAGCCGCCACATTCGGTCAGCCTACGTCTTTCGCGGGGAAGCTTTTTGTGGGCAGTGAGGACGGGACGGTCTATGCGCTCGATTCGGCGACCGGGTGCCTGTGGTGGAGTTTCAGAGCGTCGGCGACGGTCAAGACCGCGATTTCCGTTGGCGATAAAGGCAGCAAAGCTTTTTTTGGCGATACAAACGGATTCGTTTATGCACTGAAGGTTGCGGATGGTTCAGTGGTGTGGAAGGTCCATCCAGATCCACATCCTGCAGCGCGCATCACCGGATCGCCGTTGCTGGTGGGCGCGCGCCTGTACGTGCCGATGTCTTCGGGAGAGGAAGGCGCGGCAGCCGACCCGAACTATCCCTGCTGCACGTTCCGCGGCAGCGTCGTGGCCCTGGATACTGCGTCAGGAAAGCTAATCTGGCGCGGCTACACGATTGCCGAAGACCCGAAGCCTACCCGCAAGAACGCGCAGGGCGTGCAGTACTGGGGACCCTCGGGCGCCGCTGTGTGGTCTTCACCCACTGCGGATGTAAAGCGCCACGTCATTTATATAACCACCGGGAATAACTATTCGGGCCCGCCCACCGACATGTCTGATTCCGTGATCGCATTCGATATGAAGTCGGGAAAGAAATTATGGTCGCGCCAATTTACTGCAAAAGATGTTTGGAACAGTGGTTGTGTCGCGGAGAAAAAAGATAATTGCCCGGAACAGCGCGGAAACGATTTCGATTTTGGCGCGCCCCCGGCATTGCGTCAGGTCGCCGGCGGCCGCGATATTTTGTTGATGGCACAGAAGTCCGGCATGGTCTACGCGTTGGATCCTGCAAATCGCGGCAAGCTGTTATGGAAGAACCGCGTCGGACACGGAGGCCCGTTGGGTGGAATCCAGTGGGGCGGCGCAGCCGACAGCCGTTACGCTTATTTCCCGTTGTCCGATTACGACGATACCAATCAATTGGCTGGTGGGGGACTTTTCGCTCTTGACCTGCGAACGGGAAAACAGGTCTGGTATGCGGCTCCGCCAAAGCCTGCGTGCGTAGGGCAATTCGGTTGCAGCGCGGCTCAGATGGCTCCGGCAACCCTAATTCCGGGAGCCGTGTTTGCAGGTTCGCTCGATGGCCACTTGCGGGCATATGACACGCGGCACGGCAGCGTGCTCTGGGACTTCGACACTGTGCAGGAGTTTCGCACCACCAATGGCGTGCGCGGCCACGGCGGTTCTCTCAACGGAGCGGGACCGGCGATTGTAAGCGGCATGGTGTATGTGAATAGCGGTTACACCAACGCCATTGCGGGCAATGTGCTGCTGGCATTTTCGGCGGACTCAAAGTAGCTCAATTGTCGGTGCATGCCTTGGGTCATTGTTTCTTTTCACTATTCACCGGCGGTTTTGTTTCGGACTTACCTTCGCTGTCGCCGGGCTTCGTGACGTTGCTTTGGTCCGTTCCCGGCAGATACTGCACGATGACCGAAATGCGGCGATTCGAAGGGTCCAGAGCATCGTCTGGTTTGCGCAGGCGCTGGTCGGCGAAGCCGCGGACCTGCTTCACTTGATCGGCGCCGATGCCGTTGGCTTGCATCAGTCGCCGTGCGGCGTTGGCGCGGTCGGAAGAGAGTTCCCAGTTCCCATAGTTGCCGCCTTTCGAGTAGGGCTTCGAGTCGGTGTGGCCTTCAATGGAAAGTTTGTTGGGGAGTTTGCCAAGTTCTTGCGCCAGCATGATGAGCATTTCGCGTCCGTCGCCGTTGAGTTGCTGGCTGCCGCTGTCAAAAAAAGTTCCTGCTGCGGATTCAGTCAGTTCAATGCGCAAGCCTTCGTTGGTGACTGTCATTTGAATGTGGTTTTGCAGCTTGTCGAAGTCGGGAATTTTCCGCATCGCCTCTTCGAGCTCTTCTTTTAACCTGGGCATGTCGTCACGAGTGACGATCAGGTTCTCGCCCGCGCCCGCCCTACTCGATCCGATTTGTTTGCCGGTACCGTCGGGGTCGTTGAAATATCCGGCAATGGCTTCCTTCACAGGCTTACTCGTATTGACCAACCAGAGGACCATGAACAGAGCCATCATGGCAGTGACGAAGTCGGCATAAGCGACCTTCCACGCGCCGCCGTGGTGGCCGCCGTGGCCGCTTTTTTTCTTGATGATGATGGGATGTGCTTTTTCCACGGCTTAAATGATTGTGACTCTAACTGGCTGCCGCCGCTGCCGCTGCCCCGCCACCGCGACACGCCGCCTCCAATTCCTTGAATGTGGGACGCACGTGTCCGGGTATTGCGCGGCGCGCCACTTCGACCGCCATGATTGGAGCGCTGCCTTTCAAGAAAGAGACCATCAGAACGCGCAGCACATAAAGGAACGCATGCTCGTCTTCCGCCACCTTGGTCATGTTGGCGGCGATGGGACCGACCAGGCCATAACAAAGAAGAATGCCCAGAAATGTACCGACGAGCGCTGCCGCCACCTTGTGCCCCACTTCTTCTGGCGGACCCCCGATCGAACCCATGGTGATGACGACGCCTAGTACCGCCGCAACAATGCCCAGCCCCGGAAGGGAATCGGCCATGGTGCTGAGGGCTGCCGTCGGCTGGCCGGCATCGTGATGATGAACTTCCATGTCGAGGTCGAGCAACTGATCGAGTTCAAAGGCGTCGATGCCTGTAATCGCCATGCGCAGTGAATCGCACACAAAATCGCAGATGTGATGATCTTTGACGAATTCGGGGCGCGTAGAAAAAATGGGGCTCTTCTCGGGTTCCTCGACGTCGGTTTCAAGAGTCATTAAGCCTTCTTTGCGGGCTTTGTTGAGCAGGTCGTACATCATTTTCAGAGTATTGAGATAACGCTGCTTGTTGAAGGGCGATCCCTTGAACACTGCAGTTAGTCCGGCAATAACCTTTTTCAAAATGTGCAGAGGGTTGGCGATGAGCACCGTGCCAATGGCAGCGCCGCCGATGACCACGAGCTCCGCGGGCTGGATGAGCACCTTCAGGTTGCCGTGCTCCATCAGATAGCCGGCTACCACGGCTCCGAAGACGACGACGATGCCGATAATGGTGAACAAATCTGTTAGCTCCCCGAACCGCGTCCGCCCGCGGCAGCGGGAAGAGCGAGACAATTCTGTTCGAGCGCATGTTCTGCGCGCAATAGGAGCAGATCCACGCTATCGCCCGGCCGCGCCGAAGCTTGTCCGAGCGAGGCCGATAACGATCGAATCTCTCCCCACCACTCGATGCCCTCATCCGCTAGCAAGCCGTGAAGCCTGCGGCAGACGGAGTGAACGGCATCTTCCGTGCAGCCATTTAGGATTGCGAGCAGCCGGTCGTCGGACCAGCGTCCCACAATGTCGGTTTTCCACAAGGCGGTTTCCAGGGTTTGCGCAATCGCTCGCAGAATGGAAGTGGCGGCCCTCTGGCCAAAATTGGCGCGAAAATGCTGGAGGCCTTCGATGCGCACGTAAATGATGGCGAAGGGCACATGCATTTCGCAAAGTGTCGCCAGGCTTTCACGCAGATGGGTTCGCATGAGGGCGTGGTTGGGAAGGCCTGTGATTTCGTCAGCGCAGCCGAAAAGTTTCAGCGTATCTTCGCGATGCTCGGGATTGTCGGGCAGGTGACGATCGTCGAAGGTCTTGAGAACTCCGATTATCGATCCATGCGCGTTGTGAATGGGGATCGCAGTGATGAACAGTTGCAGCCGGTGTCCGTCTTTGTGATGAATGAAGCTGTTGCGTTCGACTGGCCGCGCGTTGTGAATGGCGGAATCGATCGGGCACGTCACCGGGCAAGGCTGGCTTTTGACTTTGTCGCAGTGCGGAAGAACGCTCGACAGGCAATCGCGGCCCACGACTTCATGCCGAAGATAGCCGGTAATCCGCTCCGCGCCGTCGCTCCAAAAGACAACACGCTTCTGCAGATCGACCACGCAGACGCCGAAGGGCAGGCTTTCGAGAACACTCCGGCAAATTTCCCAGTCTTGAAATTCCTGCATGCGGATTAGTCAGCTTTGAACTCTTACGCCCGAGGCACAAAGACGCTCGACTTGATTCATCGGCATCAGGGGAGAGAACTTCAGCGACGAAACTCAGGCACTAAGTCTCGATTCGCGAAGAAAAGCCTGCATTTTCAGCAAGATCGACGTCTGGCACTTTGGGGGGAGGGTATGGCACGGAAGAGCTATACCCAGATTAAAGGGCCGAGTTTAACTTTTCAGGTGAGCAGTTCTGGGGGAGGGCTGCCCGGGTGCCCTGGACTCGAAAAAGTCCAGGGCATTCGTTATTTTGCGGCGTATTTCTCTTCCAATAAGATCGCGTCAGTGTCCCACCTGATCTTCCAGCGCCGGCTCCGTGGGGCTGCGAATGATTCCCATCTCGATATAGATAGGCCGCATGATTTGCCGAATCGACCTCAGTTGGGTCGTGAACCAAATTGCGCCTGCAAGACAAAACGTCCCCGTAATCATGATTGCGTGCGGAGCTCCCAGCCTATGCGCGAGGCCGCCGGCGAGCAGGCTGCCGAACGGCGCCATGCCCACAAAAGCCATCGTGTAATAACTCATAACCCGGCCGCGCTTATCCTCCGGCACCAACGTTTGAATAACAGTGTTACTCGCAGCCAGTCCCTGCATCATGCCGAAGCCGACGATCAACATGAGAACCATCGACAGCGGCAGGATTCGCGACAAGCCAAAAGAGATTAGCCCCAGTCCGAATACCGCGGCCGAGATCTGGATCATCGTCGTCAGCCCGCGAACCGATTTTCGCAACGCCAGAGAAATGGCCGAGATCAGCGCACCCACGCCGGATGCTCCCAGCAAAAATCCGAAAGTATGCGGTCCCCCGTGCAGAACGCTCGATGCAAAGATAGGCATCAGCACCATGAACGGCATTCCCATCAGACTGATTAACGCGAAGAGCAGCAGAATGGTTCGAATGGGAGCAAAGCCGGAAACATACGTCCAGCCTTCTTTAAGTTGCTCCAGCATCGAGGTAGCGGCGCGTTTTATCGGTACGACTTTCACTTGCATCATGAGCAGTGATGCGATGACCGCAAGATAGCTGACGCCGTCGATGGTGAAACAATATCCTTCGCCCGCGGCGCCAATCACGAACCCTGCCAGCGCCGGCCCCACCAGCCGCGCCAGATTTACCGTGGAAGAGTTCAACGCGATCGCATTGCCGAGGTCTTGCTTGTCTTCGACCATCTGCACCAAAAAGGCCTGCCGGCCCGGCATGTCGAAGGCGTTAATCAATCCCTGAAGCGCACTCAGCCAGATAATTTCGTGGATGTTGATGACCTTCGCCAGCGTCAGTCCAGCCAGCGCCAGCGATTGCAGCCCCGCCAAAACTTGCGTCCACACCAGCATGTTCCGCCGGTTCAGCCGGTCAACCCAGACTCCGGCAAAAGGCGCCAGCAAAAATGTAGGAATCTGTCCGGCAAACCCACCACGCCCAGCAGCAGCGCCGAACCGGTAAGCCGGTAGACCAGCCAACTCGTCGCCACACGCGTCATCCACGTGCCGATCAGCGAAATACTCTGCCCACTGAAGTAAAGCCTGAAGTTGCGGTGCCGCAGCGCCCGCCATGCATGAGAAAAGCGGCCGGTTGGTTGAGGTGCAGTCACAACCGCTTCAGTAGGATCGATTTGCTTCACCGAGCTATTCTTGCTCAAACGAGAGATCGATCGAGCAGAAAAATGCTCCGCGATGCCGAACAACCAGAGTGCCCGAATTTCTCGAAGCTACCTCAGAAATGATTTTGGGAAGGGCACGGCTTTCACAGGTTGCGGAAGCTGAGGTTTGACTGTGATCGGGAAGGGCACGACGTTCTGTCGTGCCGTTAAGTCCTTGAAACGCATCCGCGCTTCAGCGCCTGAGGGTCTGAGCTTGCCTCAGTTGGTGGAGATGGTGAAGTTCACCGTGATATTGGCTTGCGTTTCGACTGCTTCGTCGCCGACGTAATGAGGCTTGAAGTGCCATTGTCGCACGGCATCCTGCGCGGCGGAAGCCAGGATACGCGGACCGCTCAAAACGTGGAGATCCTGAATCATGCCATCTTTGCCGATCAGCGCGCGCATTATTACCGATCCCTGCACTTTCATCTGCCGCGCCAAAAGAGGATATCCCGGCTTAGCCGGATGGCTGACGACTTCTTCCGTGTTGGCCGACATCTGTACGCGCTCGGCCGCATTGCTCGTCACAGTGGCAGCGGTTTCCGGAGCTTCGGTGCTCGCCGTCGTATCCGGAATTTCGGTCGTCGGCTGGGTGACCGTCTGCGGTTTGGCGCCGGGTTGCAGGTCCAGCCGAATCGAGTTGCTCCCTGGGCGGATTGTGCGATGAGTGTCTCCGGCCACGACTTCCACATTCAGAGGAGGCAGAACCGTGCGATTCGATATAACAGCCGGCGGCGGGTCGGCCGCGACTGCCGGTTCGACTTGTGCGACGATCGCCGTTCTGGTGCTCGCTTTAGCGGTGGATGCGGCGCTGTGATGCTTGGGTTTAATGACCGGCGCGGGAAGCGACTTGGAAGCGATGGGAGCCGAGGCGACTGGGTTAGAACTAATTCGATCAGACGTAATCGGTTCAGACGTAATTGGATCAGGCCTGACCGGAGCGGCGGCTACGGGAGCGGTTGCGGCAGGCTCTTCCATCTGCGCTTCCTGCTGATCGCCGAACCAGAAATCGCGATCACGATACAGAACGAAGCACAATGCAACCATCAGCAGCCCCAGCGCCGCCAGCATCAGGCTGCGCTGTTTGGGATCCTCGGGAGTGCGCGTGCGGGGACCGGAAGACAACACTCGCTCCGACTTCGGGGTCAAGGTTTGAGTCGCGAACTTCTGCGCAAAGTCCTTCTCGTCAAAGGTCTTTTCTTCAAAAATCTTTTGTTCGAACATGCAGGACCGGTCGCTTCCTGGGGGATGTTCTGCGCCCTAGTATGCCCTGAAAGCGGCAGAAAGGCTAGAGAAAGTGTATAACGTTTGCCTCCCGAAGTGGCATAAAGAAGCGGATTTTGGGCCTCGATTCCCGCCTCGGGAAGAGTAACGAAAGTCCATGTTGCCCTCGAATGTTGCCCTCGAATATTGCCCTCGAATTCGGCCCATGTGCCTGCATTCCGAATCGACTTGCCGCAGCGCGCGACCGATCTGGTGAAACTTCGGCGAGCCTCGCGAATCCCATGCTGCATCAGGAGTTGTTTCCGGAGACCGGTTCATGAAAAAGAGAGTATTCGAGCCCAAAGTTACCGAGCAACGCTTCTCCCGGATGAGCCGGCGAGAGCTATTGAAGCTCGCCCCGCTGGCGGCCTTGGGCGCGTTCGCCGTTCCGCGGTGGCAGGAGGCTTTTCTCAAGGAAGGTTTGACGTTCAGCGATTGGACAGCGGCGAAAATGTTCCGCAAAGGACATCTGGCCCCCACCTTCGCAGACCCTCAGGTCGTCCCTTTCGACAAATTTCCCCTGAACTTCTATGACGTTGCCGACCCCGGCATAATTCTTGAAAGCTGGACGCTCAGCGTAGGCGGAGCAGTCCAAAAGCCGGGAGAATACACGATGGCACAGATTCAATCGTTGCCACGCTACCGCCAAAACACCCGTCATGTTTGCGTCGAGGGCTGGGACGTGATCGGCCGCTTCGGCGGCGCACGCCTCTCCGATTTTCTGAAAATGATTGGGGCCGATCCCAAGGCACGTTTCATTACCGTGGCTTGCGCCGACGACTACTACGAGTCGCTCGACATGGAAACGGCGCTCCATCCGCAGACTTTGATGTGCTACGAAATGTACGACCGTCCGCTCACCCGTGAGCACGGCGCGCCGGTTCGCTTGCAGGCGCCCACGAAAATCGGATACAAGCAGGCCAAATACTTAACTGACCTGAAAGTCACGAACGTGCTCGACAGAGTGGGCTACTGGGAAGATCAGGGATACTCATGGTTCTACGGCTTGTGAAGACAAGATCCGCGGTCCGGGAATGGCACAAGACCGAGCATGGCACAAGAACGGGGAGAGGGACAAGACCGAGGAGAGGGACAAGACCGGGAAGGGCACGACTTTAGTCGTGCCGCAAAAGCACCAAACACTCGAGCGCTTCAGCGCCTGAGGTGCGCCCTTCGCCCCGAGCATTTTTTCGCTGGAGAGGTCAACACATGAACAACGCCGTAATCGAAATCATTCACCCGAACGAGAACGAAGAGGATGCCGCGCCAATCACCGTCGCGCGCGCAGTCTACGAGCATCCCCTGCCCGTGCGCCTCTGCCACTGGCTCAATACCATCTCGCTGTTCATCTTGATCGGCAGCGGCCTGCAAATCTTCCGCGCCTTCCCCAGCTTCGGCGCAAAAATTCCGCAAAAGGACTTGATCGATTGGCCAAGGTCTCTGGCTATCGGCGGATGGCTGGGCGGAGCATTGCAGTGGCACCTTACTTTCATGTGGATTTACCTGGCGACCGGCATCGTCTATCTCGGCTATCAGATCTTCAGCGGCAACTACCGCCAGGTTCTGTTCACCCATCGCGACGTCCCCGGCGTTTGGCCCATGGTGAAGCATTATTTCTTTTTCGGTGCGAAGCCCGGGCAGCATGAAGCCTACAACTCATTGCAGAAGCACGCTTATACCGGTGCCATCGGCTTGGGAGTTCTCTCGGTGCTCACGGGCTTCGCCATCTGGAAGCCGGCACAGTTCTCGTGGCTCGCGTGGCTGATGGGCGGCTTTCACTGGGCGCGCCTCTGGCACTTCATCGTGATGTGGGCAATCCTGGCTTTCATCTTCGGGCACCTGATCATGGTGGCATTGCACGGCTGGAATAATTTCGTTTCCATGCTGACGGGCTGGAAGAAAGATCCGGAATACTAGAACTTTCCGATGAACGGTTGGGAAGGGCACGGCTTCAGCCGTGCCGCCAAGGTTCATAAAAGGACACGGGCTTTAGCCCCTGCGGGAGCGGCAGGCGGATGTCCGAAGCGAATTTGGCGGTAAACAACCCGGTGGAAGATCGCACCGCGCGCGAGCGGGATTTGATCGCCCGCGTGCAACGCGGCCAGCCCGAGCTCTTCTACGAACTCGTGCAGCCCTATGAACGCCGTGTCTACGCCGCTGCTCTGGCGATCCTGCGCAACGAAGCCGATGCTGAAGACGCCGCTCAGGAAGCGATGTTAAAGGCCTTCGCCAACATCCGCCAATTCCGCCAGGAATCGCGCTTCAGCACCTGGCTCATTCAGGTCACGGTGAACGAGGCATTAATGCGGCGGCGTCGGCAACGGACGGTAGGTATGGAACCAATCGACGACCGGAACGACGACAAAGACGAGCAGGGCTATGCGCCCCGCGATTTCGCCGACTGGCGCGAAATTCCTTCCGAGGCGCTGGAGCGAAAAGAAATTCGCCAAAAACTGGCGGAGGCGCTGGCCACGCTCGACCGCAAATACCGCGAAGTATTCGTGCTGCGCGATGTCGAGCACATGAACATTCAGGAAACCGCCGAAACGCTGGGAATTTCCATTGCCTCAGTGAAGACGCGGCTGCTGCGTGCGCGCTTGATGCTGCGCGATTTGCTCGCCGCCGGATGGGAGCAGGGCTGGTTCAGCCGGCTGCCGTTCGAGAAGGGAACCAAGCCATGGTAGACCGGGAAGCATTGAACTGCGAACAGACGTGGCAAGAGATTTCGAACTATGTGGATGGCGAAGTCGAGCCCCCACTGCGCTCGGCGATGGACGAGCATTTCAAGACCTGCCAGCGCTGCACCTCTGTCCTTGCAGGAGTCCGCAATGTAACCCAGCTTTACGGCGACGAACGCATGTTGGAAGTTCCCGCCGGCTTCAGCCGCCGCTTGGAAAAAAGATTGGCGAAAGATGTGCGCGAGGGCGAACGACGATGGTCGCCGTGGTCCACTTGGCTGGTGCCGTTGGCGGCTCTGGCTCTGATCACCGGCAGCGTGCGGATGGCGAGTTCCATCACTCCAACTACTCCCTCGAAATCTCAAATGGCACAAAGAGGCCAAGGCATTCCTCCGGATCTGATCGTGCTGGTAGCCACCGGCACCAAGGTCTTCCACGTCGCCGGATGCACCTTCATCCATGACAAAGACGAAGTGCGAAGCATCACCGCGAAAGAAGCGATCGCGGAAGGCTACGTCCCGTGTCTGCGCTGCATGAGGAAATATCTGGATATCGCGGGAATCCGCCGAGCTGAGGCCGCAGGCGATTTCGACGCCGACGATTCAGATGCCGACCACCCGGACGCAAACGACGAGCACGCGACGGTAGCCGACCACAAAACCCTGTCATTCCGAACCGGGCCGAAGGCCCAGTGAGGAATCTGCTGTTGGCTTGCGTGCAAGAGTCTTAGCGTTCAGCAACCCAACATTCACACCCGGACAGCGACATGATGGCCCAGCCCTTTTTCTTGCCGAACCGTGCCACAATTGAGGCTGCCCCGGTCTGCGCGGTTTCGCAGGCCGGGATTCCCACCACGAATCCTGCAGTGATCCCTACGCTGCAGTTCCCGAAACGCAATCTCTACAACTGCCGGGCGCGCCGCCTGTACTTGCCAATTCCCGTCAAGGCCATACTTCAGCCCCCCGCGTCAATATGTAGAAACTTGCACGGTAGCGAGCAACGAAAATCATTAGTCCAAATCTGATCTGGACCCAGCTCTTGTCGCGTCATGTGCGACAGGGCGGGGATTTCGACCTGCTTCCGCGGGAGTCGAAACCGCGATGTACAACCCCGCACAAGATGATTCGACAAGCGACTCTCACGGAAAGCTTGTTCCACAATGGGAACTCGGCAATTCACCCGGCTCGAAACTCTTTGAACCGAACCAATAGAACGGCGACAATACGCTCTATACGCAAAAGCGTGTCTGCATCGGTTCTCTGACAAACCCGAATAGCGACTGACTTAACTTATTTGAATAGAAGAATTTAGCCTGAGGCCCGCTGATTCTAAAGAGCTTAGCGGTGACTGTTTCCACTAAGTCCCTTCCCTGGAAGGATTTGCAACCAACTTGCTTGTTTCCAAGAATTTAGCTAGGCTCCAAATTGCAAACCGCAGATTCCAGATAATTTAGACGATTTATTTATTTATTTTTGCGATCTGAGATCAAGCAGCTTAGTCTCCCGCCCTCCACACTAGTCCCGTAGAGATGCGCACATGGTTCTGTGCCAAACCGGCCTGGCTGGTCAAATAATCCGCCTGAATCCGCCAGGCTAGCTTGCGCTTAATTGAGTAATCCACTCCGCCGCCGAGCGCCATCGCAAACCCAGTTTCTGCAACGCGGCTCGGCAAAATGTTTGTTCCAATCGCAATGATGCCGCTTGAACCTGAATTCATCGAGCTCACCGTCCGGGTCAAATCCACATGTTCTCCACCAATAAGGAATTGGGCAAATGGCCTGACTTTCCCCGCCGGATAAGAAAACTGCGGCCCGAACAGAAAGTTGTAGATCCTGGGACTGGCGAACGAGTTCACTGTAGTGTTCGTCTCCGTGCCGCAACCCATGCAGGGAGTGATCGTTTCCGTTTGCGTGACCGAAACCGACGAACCGCTGTAGTAGCCGCTGAAATCGGTTGCGAAGCCGAACCAGCGGTTCATGTCAACCGTCGCTGAACTGTTCCACCCGCTGAGACCCATCCGTGCGCTCGGGGAGCCTGAAATCATGGTCGTAGTAATGCCGGAATTTGAGATCGAGACGGGAGCGGCCCCGGCAGACAATTCGTAATTTCCGTACGAATACCCGGCAAAAATCTCCGCCTTCGGTGCATCCTGCGCAAAGCAGATGAGACTGCACATCACGGCCAGAATTATCGCGAACCAGTGACGCATACTATTTCTCCTCGCACTCAGGTGGATTGGCAACCGTGGTTAGGTGTAGTCAGGTAGCGCAGATTGCATCACGAAATAGAAAAAATCGCTCAGTTCTGCAAAGAAAAGCCGACCAACGGCATCGCTGACGAAAGCGATGCCACGACCGCAGCGTTGACGGATTGTCCGAGCGACGGAGGAGTCCCGGATGCCGACCGCGCAGGGGAGCTATTCTGGGCCCCCGACACTCCGGGATGCGATTCGCGATTCGCTTCCTCATCCTCCTCGGTGCCAGGCATGGGTAAACCTCTCCTGCGATGCCCGAACGGATGCGAGCGGCCAAAGGTTGAGCCAATGGCACCGCCGAGAAAGCCGAAGAGCCCGCCTCCGATAAGAACTCCGCCTGATACCGGAGTACCGTTGTGGGCGCTGTTCGATGCGCCCAGGGCCGCTCCGATTCCGAAGCCGATCGCTGAGCCTATCAGGACATTCCGCCCATTGCCATGATTTCTCCATGGTGTCTGGTAGCTCTGGTAGCGCGGATATCCAGGGTGTCGCGGAAAACACCGTCTTTGTTCGGGTTGAGAAAACTGGGCGAGCGTGCCGTCGTTGCTGTCGTCTTGTTGGACACTGGCAATCTGTGCGTATCGAGTTCGCGCGGCCGCAATCGAATCGCGTTCGGGGGACGCATCCGCGTCCGACGGATTGTTGGTTTGCGCCAGCGCAACCGATGCCAACAAAATTGATGCAAGCAGGAGAGAAAGTTTGTGTGTGTGTCTCATGCGCGCATCCTAACCGTGATCTTGAAAGGACGGTTGCAAGCCTGTTGCACTTTCAGGAGTGTCACAAAGAGGGGAGGAGAGGCTCGTTCACAAACTCAGCGAAGCGCCGGAGTTCGTCGATCGAGGATTGAGATAGCAGAGAGAAGGGAATCGCCCGGCATCCGGCAGGCAGTTCGCCGGCAGTGACGGAGTCGCACACCACCGCAGCGGTTGCCTTCAAACCTCGCTGCCAATTGGCGTCTCGTGCGTCACAAAAGATCAGACTGTCAGGATGGAAGCCTGCAGCGTTCAAAACCGCGCGTGCCACTTTCAAAAATTCCGGCCAGCGCGAAGCGACGCCAACCAGAGCGCCCGATGGCGCGGGCAGCCACTCGCCCAAAGACGATGGCACGGACCGAATTTGCAGCATGACCAACTCAGCCGCCGCAGGCAGCAGTTGCCGTACGGCATCCGCGCGGTTCAGCAGCAGCATAGGGATTGCTCCCTCCGCATTCTTGCGGCCGTCCTCGAGTCCACAAGCGACCACGGGAAACTTCACAGCCTGCATTATTTCTGCCGCCAGAATGCGCCGGAGTTCTTCATCGGGCTCGATCAGCAGAAAATGATCCGGTGGTTGCAATTCCAGCCACTGCCGCAAGCGGGAACGCAACGCAGGCAATGAAACACCGGATGTCCGCGCCGAGCGAAACAGAACGGCAATCATCTGATCCAACGCGATGGCGGACGCAAGCTGTGCCTCCGGCTTGCGCGCTGCAACATATACGCCGCTGCCGCGCCGCAGTTCTACCCACCGTTCCTGCTGCAACTGCCGGTATCCTGCGCTAATGGTGTTCGGATGCAGCTTGAAGCGCCGCGCCAGTTCGCGCGTGCTGGGCAGACGCTGGCCGGGCGCAAGGTCATCGCTCAGAATACCGAGGACAATTTGCGTGACCAATTGTTCGCGGATGCTGACCTCGCTGCCGCGTGCGAACCAGAATTTCATAGCCGCAACATCTTAAGCCCTGCCTCGAGTTAAGCCCAGATTTGAGTCGAAAGCATTGTCAACTCTTTGTCACCGCAATTGCCGCCTTTCACGCTCCTGCACTATGATGACCGAATGAGTTTTGGCGAGACCATCTTCCTGTTCTTCCTGGCCCTCATCATCTTTGGGCCCAAGAAGTTGCCGGAGATTGCACGGACGGTGGGCAAGTATCTGAACGAATTCAAACGCGCCTCGAACGAATTCAAGGCACAGATCGAACAGGAAATCTCGCACCTCGACACCGCGAAGCCGCAGATTCTGACTCCAACCCTGAGTTCATCCAGTTGGGCTGGAGACAGCCACACCACGGAGGGCTTGGCCCCGGAAGGAACTGCCAGTCGCACCCTGACTTCCGCGAACGCTGATTCAGTGACCGCTGAACCCGCGACCATCGAACCTTCTGCCACGTTGGCTGCGCCATTGATCGAGGATTCCACTACCCACGAGAGTCCAGGCGCAGCAGATCCGCCGAGTGAAGCCGAAGCCGCGCCCGTCACCCCCGCCGTCACCGATCCTGACAACACTCATGCCGCGCAGGAATCCCATGCCTGAACTGGCAGGCGAGGATAAAGATAAAGATCACCCCGAGCCCATGCAGACCATGGGTTTCCTCGATCACCTCGAGGAACTGCGCAAACGAGTTGTCTATAGCCTGATCGCCGTTGCCGTTGGTTTCGGCGCCTGCTGGTGGAAGGTTGAAGTCATCTACGGCGTCATGCAGCGTCCGATTATGGACGTGCTCCGCGCCAATGGCATGTCGGAAAAGCTGGTCTACCTTAATCCCACCGAGCCGTTCAACTTGTACTTGAAGATCGCGGCTCTGGCCGGATTATTTCTGACTTCTCCGTTCGTGCTGTATCAGGTCTGGATGTTCATTTCGCCCGGCCTCTACCGCAACGAAAAACGCTATGCCGTGCCGTTCATGGTCTCGACGATCGCTTTGTTCGTCACCGGCGGATACTTCGGTTACAAAATCGTCTACCCGCGCGCGCTGGAATTTCTCATCCACTTCGGCCGCCAGTTCCAGCCGATGATCACGATCGGCGAATATACGTCGCTGTTTCTCAGCATCATTCTCGGCATGGGCCTGATCTTCGAGATGCCAATCCTGGTCTTCTTCCTGGCGTTAATGGGCATCATTACCGCCAAATTCATGTGGAAGAATTTTCGCTACGCGATTCTCGTGATCTTCGTCATCGCCGCCATCGTCACTCCGACGCCCGATATCGTGAATATGTGCGTCTTCGCTGCGCCCATGATTTTGCTTTATGTCTTCAGCATCGGTGTAGCATGGATCGTTCATCCGAAACAGCGTCAGGCGCGAAAAGAAAAACGGGCTTCGTAGCTTGTGCGCGCGGGATTTCACAGCGATGGAAAAAACGTTGCTCGGTCATACATCTCATGCGCTGGCGGTTTTGCTGGCTCTGACCTGCCTCAACGTCGCTTGCGACCGCGACAAGGACACGGCGCAAGCTAAAGGTACGACCGCGCCACAGGTATCGGCGAAGGCTGAAAACACCGAGTTGCCGACACTGACTTTGCCGCCCGATCAAGGCGTGTCACCGACGTTCGACGGTGACCGGGCGATGCAGTACGTCAAAGACATCGTAAAGTTCGGCCCGCGGCCCGTCGGAAGCGAAAATCACAAGAAAGTCGAAGACTATTTGCTCTCTCGCCTTAAAGGCGACAACGTCGAACAGGATAATTTCACCGCCGATACTCCCGAAGGAAAGTTTCCCGTGCGCAACATCATCGCGAAATTTCCGGGCGCGAAAGACGGCATCATCGTTCTCGCCAGCCATTACGATACGAATTATCCGCTGCGCAATACATCTTTCGTGGGCGCAAATGACGGCGGCTCTTCCAGCGCCGTGCTACTTGAAATCGCCAATCAATTGCGCGGCAAGGCGAACGACGGATACAGCGTCTGGCTGGTCTGGGACGATGCGGAAGAATCAATCAAACCCGACACCGAACTCGATTTCATGGCCGACAGTTTGTACGGCATTCGCCATCTGGTGGAGAAATGGCAGGCCGACGGAACGTTGAAGAAAATTAAGGCTCTCCTGCTGGCAGACATGGTGGGCGATGCCGATCTGAATATCGATCACGAACTGAATTCGACTCCCTGGCTGGAAGCGGTAATCTACCAGGCCGCCAGCCGCATGGGATATCAATCTCATTTCTTCGGGCGGGCGCTGCCCATGGACGACGACCATCTTCCGTTCGTGGAAAAAGGCGTACCTTCGGCCGATCTGATCGACTTTACCTATGGCTACAACAATGTGTTCTGGC
The DNA here is from genome assembly GCA_049584475.1 of Candidatus Sulfotelmatobacter sp. Lineage (GTDB taxonomy): Bacteria > Acidobacteriota > Terriglobia > Terriglobales > Acidobacteriaceae > Sulfotelmatobacter. The sequence continues at coordinate 46,476 of JBAUXX010000063.1, forward strand.
ACACGCCGCAGGACACCGTTGACAAGCTCAGCCCCAAGAGTATGGAGATCGTTGGCACGGTGATTCTGGAGACGATCCGCATTCTCGATAAGATGGATTCGATTCCTCCAAAGTAATGAGCGAACAAGATTCATGGCGACGATTTCGTTCACGCCGCCGAAACTTTGAACTCTGAAACCTTGAAACCTTGCTCCTATTCTGGATTCTCTTCAATCTCTTCGCGCTGGTCATGTTGGTGGCAGACCTCAAGCTCTTCCATCGCAAAGGCCGTGTGGTGCGACCATCTCAAGCTTTGCGATGGAGCGCTCTATGGATCGCGCTGGCGTTTGCCTTTGCCGCTATCATTTATTTCTGGCAAGGGCGTCTCATCGCGCTCGACTTCGTCACCGGCTACGTTCTTGAACTTTCCCTCAGTGTCGACAACCTCTTCGTTTTTCTTCTGGTCTTCCGCTACTTCACGGTTCCCGAAGAGCATCAGCATCGCGTGTTGTTCTGGGGAATCATCGGCGCCATGGTTATGCGCGGCATCTTCATCCTCGTGGGCGTCAGTCTCATCCAACGCTTCCACTGGATCCTTTACGGCTTCGGCATTCTTCTCATCTACAGTGGGGGGCGGCTGTTCTTCGCAGGCGCACATCAAGTCGATCCCGCAAAAAATCCTTTGGTAAAGGCGCTACGCCGCTGGATGCCGGTGACCGAAAACTACGAAGCCGGGAAGTTTTTCGTGCGCGGCGGGTGCGGTGACGCTACCGCACTTTGTGCCACGCCCCTGTTGCTCGTCCTGATCGTCATCGAAACTTCCGATCTGCTATTCGCCGTCGATTCCATCCCCGCGGTTCTCGCCGTTACGCTCAACACGTTCATCGTCTACACCTCGAATGTCTTCGCCATCATGGGCCTGCGTTCCATGTATTCCGCTTTGTCTGGCTTGATGAAGACATTCCGCTACCTCCACTACGGCCTTGCGTTGGTGCTGGTCTTGGTAGGCCTGAAGATGCTGGCCGCCGACTACTACCGTGTCTCTACTCTTTGGACGCTGGCCACCCTGGCAGCTGTGCTGCTGGTGTCCGTCGCGGCGTCAGGCCGCTCCGGGCCCTCAGTTGACGAGGTTTGATAATTCCGCGACACGCCACTGTTGAGGGTGTCGTCACAAACTAGTAAGCTTTGGCCACATCCCACGACCGCAATGCCCTTACGCTATGATGGAACCGCAATGGCGCAAGTGACGATTCATGTGACGCCCCGGCCGTATCAGGCGCGCATCGAAAATGGTTTGTTGACCCGCGCAGGCTCGCTTCTGGGCGAATTGCTGCCGCAGGCCAGCCGCATCTTCGTGCTCACGGTCGCTCCTGTACGCAAGCGCTGGGGAACGAAATTCATCCGCTCGCTGACCGCCGCAGGCTTTAAGCCGCAAGTCTTGCTCATGCCCGACGGCGAAACGGCAAAACAACTGGCCACGGTGGAAACTCTGGCGGAAAAGCTGGCTCGCCTGGGCGCGGACCGCAAGACGGTCATCATCGCGCTGGGTGGAGGAGTGGTTGGCGATGTGGGCGGAATGCTCGCCTCGGTCTACATGCGCGGCGTTGAGTTCGTGCAGGTTCCCACCACGGTCCTTGCGCAAGTTGACGCCTCGATAGGTGGCAAGACCGCGGTGAATCTCAAAGCGGGCAAGAATCTGCTGGGAACTTTCTATCATCCGCGCGTCGTGCTTATCGATCCCACGGTGCTGAAGACACTTCCGCCGCGGCAATTCCGGGCCGGACTTTACGAGGCCCTGAAGTGCGGCGTCATCGGCGATGTCGATTTGTTCGTGCGCTTCGAGCAAAAACGCGCGGAGATTCTCAAGCGCGACCCGGTGGAAGTCGAAGCGCTCATCGCGCAGTCGGTGAAATTGAAAGCCGAAGTGGTTTCCGCCGACGAGCACGAAGGCGGCTTGCGTCGCGTCCTGAATCTCGGGCATACAATTGGCCACGCGCTCGAAGCCGAGACCGGTTACGGCAAATTGCTCCATGGCGAAGCTGTCGCATGGGGAATGATTGCGGCCACCAACATCGCGCTGAAGGTCGGCCGCACAGACAGTGTGACTGCCGGCCGCATCGCCGACGCGGTGTTAGGCCTGGGACGTCTCCCGGAAGTGAATGTCGCTCCTCGCAAGATTCTCGCCAGGTTGAGCACGGACAAGAAAACGAAAGATGGCGTCATCCACTTTGTCCTGCCGCGGGAAATCGGCAAGGTCGAAGTGGCCAATGACGTTCCTGAAGCGGCCATCGTCGACGCAGTCGAGGAATTGCGCCGTCTTTCGCGTGGCGGCGGGATGTGGGGAAAGTGACTGCCGCGGATTACGAATCGAAGGGCGTAGCTGGCGGAGCTACTCCGCAGGGCACAACCGATACTGCTTCCGCCGCGCGGGCCGTTCGCGGCATGTTCACAGCAATCGCTCCGCGCTACGATCTCGCCAACCACTTGCTTTCGATGAATATCGACCGCATCTGGTGGCGACGAACCGCACGAGCTTTTCAGGCAATTCTTTCGCGCCCCGAGTCGCGCATCCTCGATCTGTGCTGCGGCACGGGAGATATGACGTTCGCTCTTGAGAAACAGGCAGGGAAGCCGCAGCCACGAATCCTGGGTGCAGATTTCTCTCACGCCATGTTGGAGCGTGCCAGAGACAAGTCTGTTCGATCGGGATCACAGCACCGCGCGCCAGGCTGGATTGAAGCAGATGCTCTAAATCTTCCATTTCCCAATGCGCACTTCGATCTCGTCACGTCGGCCTTCGGCTTTCGCAATCTAGCCGACTACGACGCCGGTCTGCGTGAGATCGCCCGCGTCCTGCGTCCCGGTGGCGAATGCGGCATCCTGGATTTCGGCGAACCCGGCGGAATCGTCGGAAGAGCCTACCGGCTTTATTTCAAACGAATTCTGCCCGCAGTCGGCACGATGATTTCCGGCGTGCGCGGGCCGTACGAATATCTTCCCGCTTCCGTTGAACGTTTTCCCGCGCCGCAGGAAATGTTAGACCGCATGCGTCGGGCAGGGTTCGCGGAACCTTCGTGGGAGCCTTATACGTTCGGAATCGCGGGACTCTACCGCGCAAAGAAAGGGCGGCTCAATTAGCCGGCATTGCGCAGCAGTTTGCTCAGAGCTTGAATATCGCTCTGGTTCACGTCTCCGATCAGCTAAGTCCAAGGCGGAATTAAGTAACTAAAGACGGCGCGCAATCCTGCCCTATCCTGCGGCGGTTTGCGCCGCCGCAGCGGGCGCCTTGAAGCTGTCGGCAAAGGCTTCGGCAATGGTGTAATGGATCACTTTCTGATAATCGTCGCCCAGAAAGCTGCGCAGGCGATCGGTATTCATAATGTATTCGCCGGTCATGTACGGAACGGCTTCCGGAGGGATGGCGGAAACTTTCTGCTGCCAGAGAACTTTCAGCGCCAGTTGCATCGACCATTGTCCCGGCACGCGGACCAGTTTGGCGTGAGCGATTTCGATGCATTGAGCGAAAGTTAGTGGATCGCCGCGGCCGGCAACATTAAGGACCGTCAGGCGCTGCATCTCGGGTTCACGATGCAGAATATGCGCAATCAGCCTCGCCATGTCGTCGACATGGACAAATTGAATTTTGTTGTCGAGATACTGCTGGCCGCGAGGCAACATGCAAGGCAGGCGCTTTCCCGCGAGGCGCATCTTTTCCGCGCGAGCGCCCTTTCCGTTCGGCGTTCCGCGAAACGCTCCCATCATGTAGTTTTCCACACTGGCGCCGGCAAAAATATGCGGACGCAAAATGTAAGCGCTGCATCCACGCAACGCCGGCGACCGTTGCTGCACAACTTCGTCGGATTGCTTCTTATGAATCGCGTAGGGCAAAGTGTGCGCCGCTAAAGGGGAGTCCTCAGAGGCAGGAGCGGGCAGATTCGGACCGTAAGCGGAAACGCTGCTGGGAAAAATAAATTGTTTGATTCCGTCGTCAGCGACGCGGTTGACCTCGGTAATCGCTTCCATCACGCGCGCCGTTCCTGCCACATTGATCTGCCACATGCGCTCGGCGTCGAGCACGCCGCTGCGCACTGCGTCGAGGACAAATGCCAAATGGATTACCGCAGTAGGATGCGTATCACGAAGAAGTTCGAACAGAGTGCGGGTGCAGGCTTCCTGCCCCAGATCCACGCGCTCGAATTGCAGGGACGCATCGGTGTGGGGCGGATCGAGATCCACCCCGATCACCGAATAGTCAGCCAGCAACGGAAGCAGCCTGGAACCCAGGTTGCCCGAGATTCCCGTGACCACAACGACAGGTTTTGCACTCGACATCAGTCAGGTTTCGAGGCCGGTGGCGCAGTCTGCGGCGCCGCTGGCGGCTGGTTTTGCGACGGTACCGGCACCGGCGCGACGTGGGGATTGGGC
>JBAUXX010000064.1:0-207479 GCA_049584475.1 Candidatus Sulfotelmatobacter sp.
CTATACGACCGGCTGGTACGAATTCAACCTTCGCCAGTTGTAGAGCTGAATCGTGCCGTGGCCATTGCAATGCGCGATGGTCCAGAGGTCGGTCTGACGCATATCGACGCGGTGTTGGAACATGGAGGATTGGCAAATTACTACCTGGCGCATTCAGCCCGCGCAGAAATGTACCGCAGGCTCGGCAGGATAGCTGAGGCTCGGGCTTCTTATGAGAAGGCGCTCGGGCTGACCCAACAGGAACCGGAACGGCAATTCCTGCAAGAGCGGATTCGGCAGCTGAAATAAAAATTGAGATAGCTGTCGATTTTCCGTCTCCCCAACGACTATAGGACAAAAGAACGATGAGCTACGGCTCCTGAATGAACAGGAAACGAGTCATCGGGAACAAACCACAGAAACCAAGGAGAAAAAGCGATGCCACAATATTTGGTTGCTAACTACCTCCCCGACGACTTCGACCCGTCCACTCTAACCGAAGCGATGATCGAAGAGATCCACGCCCTCAACCGCGAAATGATTGCTTCCGGCGTGAGGAAGTTCGCCTGCGGCATTTCCCCGGTCGCCAACGCCAAGACGGTGCGGAAGCAACGCGACGGCAAGGTGCTTGTCACCGACGGGCCGTACACCGAGACCAAGGAGCACATGGGCGGTTTCTGGATACTGGAATGCGCGGATCTCGACGAGGCGCTGGCATGGGCGAAGAAGGGTGCCGTCGCCTGCGATGTGGCCGGCGAGGTGCGCGAGCTTCTTTTCTTCCCGGCTCCGGAGAAAGCAACGGAATAGTCTGGCAGCCGCGACTTCGGAATATGCGCCGCCTTGAATAATTATGAGCAATCAACTCACTCGTCGCGCCTTCGCTATCCGCACCGCCGCCTTTGGTCTGGCCGGCTTTGGTCGAGCTATGACACTCGCGCCTGCTGCTGCGCTGGCGGAGGCTCAGCAAGCCTCGCGCTCAGAAACTTCGCCGCCGGTCGCGGATCCGTATTCCCTCGTCGATCCCGAACTTCTTCCTGTGCTCAAGCAGTCCCCCGCCTTTGAACTCTCAGCGGAGATGGTCAGAAACTTCCGGCAAATGCCCGGCATGCCCCCGTTACCTGCTCCCGCGCCGCAGCCCGTGGAGCGGCATATCCCCGGGCCACCGGGAGCACCCGAGGTTCGTCTTTGGATCGTTGAACCTGGGGTCCTTGATCCTGCGCCGTTGGAGAAGGGCAAGCCGTTGTTGCTTCACATGCATGGCGGCGGCTTCATGATGACCGATCCGAATTTGATGCCCCGGCTCCAGGAGATCGCGACGGATTGCCATTGCGTCGTCGTCTCGGTTGACTACCGGCTCGCTCCGGAGACCCGCTATCCCGGCGCGCTTGAGGACAATTACGCCGTGCTCAAATGGGTTCACGCCCATGCAGCAGAGCTCGGCATTGATCGCTCCAGGATTGCCGTGGGCGGCGAGAGCGCGGGTGCCGGCCACGCAGCCAGCCTTGCGATTCACGCCCGCGATCGCAACAAACGCGATCGCAACAAAGAAGACGTTCCCATCTGCTTCCAGTTGCTCATCTACCCCCAGCTAGACGACCGAACCGGCAGCTCCCGCCCAGCGCCGCCCGCCATTGGCCGCTTTATGTGGACCGCGAGTGCCAATCGTCTTGCCTGGGGCTCTCTGCTCGGTGTTCCAGCGGGTTCGTCCAAGGTGCCGGTAGCGGCCGTACCCGCCCGGGTAGCCAGCGTCGCCGGCCTGCCGCCTGCCTGGATCGGCGTCGGTGCTATCGACCTGTTCGCCGAAGAAGACATGGAGTATGCGCGGCGACTCGTCCATGCCGGAGTCGCAACCGAACTCCTGGTCGTGCGTGGTGCCTTTCATGGATTTGACCTCCTCGTGCCGGATGCCGAAGTCTCCAAACAATTCAGCTCGAGCTGGAAGTCTGCGCTGCGCAAAGCATTCGCCACTGGCAAAGCTGTTTAGCAGAGAACTGGATGTCGCGGCGGAGATCGGAGAAAAGTTCGGAGCGGCGAGAAGATTTCCTAAAACAAGATAAAAGGAGACGCCATGAGAAAGATCAAGATCATCGAACACATCTCGCTGGACGGCGTGATTCAGGCCCCCGGCGGTCCGGAGGAAGATCCCAGCGGTTTCGCGTATGGCGGATGGGCGGGGCCGCATGCCGACCCGGATGGAGGAGCGGCAATCGTCGCGGCTCAGGGTGAGGCTTTCGATCTGCTCTTGGGCCGCCGAACCTACGATATTTTTGCTGGCCATTGGCCGGAATCCCCGAAGAGTCCGATGGCAGACAGCATTAACGCGGCGACGAAATACGTCGCGACCCACAGGCCGAAGAGTCTGGAATGGGGGCCGGCCGAGGACCTTGGGGCCGATATCGTCGAGGGCATTCGCCGCATTAAAGAGAAGAGTGGGCCGCATCTGATCGTTTGGGGCAGTTCGACGCTGACACCGGTGCTGCTCGAACACGGACTTGCGGATGAGGTCATGCTGCTCGTCTTTCCGGTTCTGTTAGGCACCGGCAAACGTATCTTTTCGGAGGGTACCCCGCCACGCGAACTCGCGCTCGTCAGCACGAAAGCTGTGGGCTCGGGCGTCATCATCAGCACCTACAAGCCCAGTGGGCCTTTGCGGACCAGTACCTACGCCGCCGCGCCGAAGTGAGAGGGGGCAGTCCAGGCCGGGTCGCCGACAAAATTTGAAAGGGGATCAAATGAGAAATCTAATCTACGCAATCAACATTAGCCTGGATGGCTGCTGCGACCATGCCAAATTCAATCCCGATGAAGGAATGCTTGAGCACTACACACGTCTCCTGCAAGATGTTGACCTGCTCGTCTATGGGCGTAAAACCTATCAATTGATGGTTCCTTATTGGCCTGATATCGCAAAAAGCAAGACCGAGACAAAAGCGGATATCGAATTTGCTCAAACCTTTGTCTCCAAGAAGAAGATTGTTTTTTCACGATCATTGGCCAGCGCTGAAGATGAAAATACGAGAATTGTTCGTACGAACCTTCACGACGAAATACTTAAACTGAAGGAAGAACAGGGCAAAGATATTTTGGTCGGCGGTGTAGATGTTCCTTCACAACTCGTGGAGCTTGGCCTGATTGACGAATATCGTTTTGTCGTTATGCCAATCATTGCAGGAGAAGGCAGACGATTGTTCGAACGTGTCAACCTGCCGGAGAAACGCCAATTAAAACTGGTTGAGTCCAAGATTTTTAAATCGGGTTGTGTTGCGCTTCGTTACTTGAAGCAGTGACGGAAAAATCCGCAGTCGCCGCGCCGCTGGCTCGAATGAAATAAATCAGATCGGACTCGCAGCGAACTCGTCGCCTTCAATATCATGACTTCTCATGAGTGGCGTCCGTCCGTGTTTCTAAATGGAGACATTGCGGAAAGAATCGCAGCGATTTCCGGGGCGCGGTCAAACACGTCGATATCGGTCTCTACCCCGCTTCATTGAAAATTCGGCTCGACATAAATTAAGAGAAAGATTCACACTCACCAGGTGGCCCCTGGCTTTTGATCTTGCGGACATTGCCAACACAGTGGGCGAAAGTCGTTGAAGGCGGGCCACCCGCTGATTTTGACTACCGTTTGGAAATCGCTCCGCGAAGTATCGTGACGACCTGCTCGACGGTCCGGCTGGCGGTATCAATCACAAGGTGCTCGCGGTTCCATGGGCGGTAGTCTCGTGAGACTACGTCTTGCCAAGTAAGGGATCGCGATCTGGCAATGTCAGATATGCGTGTTTCCACTCGATGCTGATGTTCTTTGGTGTCAGAACAGGTGATCTCGATTTCAACGGCAGATACCTGGGCATGGTTCGCGACTTCGACCCACGCATCGCGGGAGAGCGGAATAGGATTCACCGAGTCTGCAATCACTGTCCTGCCGATACGTAGATTGTCCGCGGCGACCGCGTGGGCCACACGATATCCGGCATCGTTGATTGGGAAGCTGAGCACCCCTGAATCCAAAATCGCCTCCTCGATAGAATCGATACGCACATGAACTGCACCTAGCTGGCGGGCAAGTTCTCGCGCAATGGTCGTCTTGCCAGTACCTGGCAGGCCGCCAAGGATGATGAGCATAGTGAGTTCCCAGTATATTCTGGGCTCATCGCTCCTTCGATAAAGCACGGTTTTGTCGATCCGAAACTGATTTGGCGCTTGGCCCAGGCTTTTGATCTTGCGGGCATTACCAACACAATGGGTGGGAATGCCCGCAAAGATCCTTAAAGCTGGGCCACCGGCCAGCCGCCCGTCTTAGTTCGATTCGGTGAACTCAATGTAGGGTGACGATCCGCTCGCCGTGCTACAGCTGCCCAGATTCAAGTTGTTGCTCTCTCCGGTGGTGCCGGCATCGGCAACACAGGTTGGGGCTGATGTGGAGCCATCCGTCAGGGCCACCTTTACGGTAACCGAAACAGGCGTGTTGAAATCTGCACGCGATCCGCCGGCATCACCGACGATGTTGAATTCGGACTGCTTCCAGACCTGCGAGATATCCAGCACAGTGTCCTTGCCGCTCACGGAGTAGGCAGTGCTTCCGTCAATAAATTTCACCGTATCGTTTCCGCCCGAGGCCGCTGTGCCCGACAGTGACAAGCTGGCCAGCGAGGTAGCCTTCACATCGGGCGCGGACACGTAGTTGCTGTTTCCGTAACAATCGCCCCCGCCATCACTGCCGAAACCGCTCGGACAAGCCGAACTGCCCCAGTCGATCAGCCAATACTGCATGAATACAGCCGCGGAGCCTTTGACTGCATAGTCCGTCGCGTAAATGAATTGTTGCCAGACGACGCAACCGGAATGACCCTTACACGCCGCTGTGGTGCCGGTGAAGTTGGTATTGAGTTGAAGCGAGTATTCATTCGCCCCGAGGATGCCCCCGTCTCCGTACTCGGCCACGCCAACGCTTTTCTCCGACGTTACGCCTGTGACCTTCGGGAAGCTTCCAAGTGCCGTGCTGGTCAGGCCCGAACTCTGTGCGACGTAGTCGACACCGTTGCCCGCGACCATCCCCATGCCGGGTTTGTGGACGACTGTGTGCACGCGTGGATGGAGCTCTTTGCATTCCACCTGCTGCCATACGGTGTCGGGATAAGATGCCTGGAAGCACCCCTCCCCGGGATCGGTATTAGAGATAGCCGCGCGCCAAGCGTCGTGCGTCGCGGCATCCGCATCTGCGGTTTGTGCGACAGAAACGGGCTGAAAACAGCAGATGCCGATAAGGGCTGCGGCCGCGATGTGGACTATACAATGGGAGTACCGAACTTTCATGGGCGTCATAACTTCTCCATTCAAGGGGGAATTGCTTCTGGTCGAAAATCTCTTTCGACTCAAAAGTGAACGCAATTTTAGACTTGAGTCGCCCGCCTCATAAATTGGGGCGAAGAATTTACAGAATCCGAACAGACTGTGCCTATGATTTGCACCTCTTGATGTCGTGTGGCCCACTTGGGCTTTTGATCTTGCTGGCATCACCAACACCGTGCGGTACCCGGTCCTTGGAGTTCTTGGCGAAGGGCGCAGGCGATCAGAGGACGTAGGGCACCAGGGCGGCAGTCTTTCGGGAATAGGTCGCGTATGTCTCCTCGAACTGGGAGCGCATCCACTCCTCCTCCTTGCGGAGCTTGAGCCAGAGCGCGAACAAGACGAGGACGACAACGATGAATCCGCGCACCTGGGAGATTGCAATCGCCATGCCCAGAAACCCGGCCAGAATGCCGGTGTAGATTGGGTGACGGACCACGGCATAGGGACCGGTGGTGATCAGCTCGTGGCCCTGCTTAATGGTGACCGAGCTGCTCCAGTTTCTGCCGAGGTGCTCGCGCGCCCAGACGGCGAAGAGAAGGCCGGCGACGGTGATGGCGGCTCCGAGCCAGAATGGCCCATAACCCCGCGGCCAGAGCGAGACGTAAAGCCAGGGCAGCGGGATGCGAGGTATTGAGAGTAAGGCGATTGCGATCAGGAAGATGAAGACGCGGAAGATGCCGGAGGCTGCGGGCTCGAGACGCTGATTGGCTTTGGTATCCGCAGCTTTGACCCGCCAGTAGAGAACAAAAACGATCCAGACCGCGGGAAAGAAAGCTTCGTAGAACCAGAGCATGCGGACCTCCGGGCGCTAAGAATACTACGTAGGCAGATGGGGGAGATCCAGGCGGCGAAAACTTGGGACACACACGGAACGTTCCCCAAATTTTTCGACGCGTGAAAGTTGGTGAACATCTCTTCGACAGGCAGTTCTCATTAACCAACTCCTCAGTCTTGGATTGCCTCAATCCCCAGCTGCTTCGCTCGCTCGATACCGTCCTTCATTGCCTTGAGTTCATCGGCGGGGTGCCCTTGCCAATATACGACTTCACCGATAACGCGAAGCGGGCTCTTAGAGCGGTATGAAAGCGTGGGGTTCCCTGGGTACTTTTTGTCAGTCAGATTGGGATCGTCTTCAAATGGGCCAGTCGCTTCCACAACGTAGATTCTGCCGGGACCTTCACCCAGGGCGAGCTCGGCTCCCCAGATCGCTGCATTCAAAGTGCCGGTCAAATAAATGTAAGCCGCCTTCTTCCTCTTACCGTAGTTAGAGCTGTAGCCGGGACTAATGAGATCGCCCGGTTTTAGGTCTACTTTCGTCCCATGGAAGAAACTTTGGCCAGGCAGTTGAGGTTTGGTCACCATTAAATCTCCTGTCAGCAGGCCGACGCTGACCACTGAGACCCATCATTTCTTCATGCTGCTAACACGCACTTCGTAGTGTGCGGCGGTGGGTTCTTTGCGTGCTAAAAGCAACTCGGCCTCCGGTTCAAAGACCGCAACCTCGTAATTATCGCCGGCGAACCTTCGAACAGCTTGAATCGACGCGAAGAAATTGACGACCACGAATTCCGTCTCATTTGCACCATCACGTCGTAAGACATACCCGCCTTGATAGTCCACATCTTTCCGCAACTCAGGTAATACTTTACCTTCCAAAAGCTTCTCATAGGCGTCTGCATCGTCTGGTTTTGTCCAGCCCTTCCAGAGTCGCGCAATCATTATCGAACCTCCTCCTTCATTCATACCACTACAGCCCGTGCAGATACGTACCGCCGCTCGGTCGGACAGCTGAGGCTCCGCTCTCATATGAGAAAGCTCTGGCATTGGCCCCGCCCGGGACCAGAGCGGCAATCCCAACAAGGGCGGATTCGGCAGTTGGAACAAAAAATCGAGTAGCTGTCGATTTTCGGTCTCCCGAACGACAATCTGATAGAGCTCTCTGAACAGAACGATAGCTAGGCGTCTGAGTGACTGGAAGCAAGGAGGAACAGATGAAATACATCTGCCTGGGATACCTCGCCCCAGGAAAGTTCGAAGGGATGACCGAGGATGAGCGACACGCGGTGCTCGACGATTGCTTTGAGTACAACGACCATCTGCGCGCCAACGGACATCTTGTTGCCGAAGTACCTCTTCAGCCTCCGGAGACCGCGTTGACCCTGTACTGGAAAGACGGCAAAGTCGCGACCACCGACGGCCCCTATGCGGAAACCAAGGAACAGATCGGTGGCATTCAGATCCTTGAGGCGCGAGACCTCAATCACGCGGTGCAACTTGTCTCGCAGCAACCAGGCTTTAAGTATGGACTCGGGCCGGTTGAGATACGTCCGGTCGCGGATTTGACCGAAGCAATAAAGGAGAGCGAGCGGCGAAGGCGAAAGCGTACATCGCGATGAAGACCGCCACGAGCGAAACAATGATTAGCGAAACCATGATTAGCAAAACCATGATCACCGAGACAATGATCTGCTGCACGGACTGCTTCACCGCATTCAACGGTGTCCAGAAACGGACAGGGCGGACGCACTTTTCGCATATTAAGTCGTTTACAATGTGGCGCTTAGTTTTGGCAGCCGTAATGCTGATACTTCGGCAAAGAGGGTAAAACATGTCATTCGTTCGCGATCTGAGAGTTGCAGCGCACTCGTTAAGGCGTACCCCGGGGCTGGCAATCGCCGTGGTTCTCACGCTGGCGCTCGGCATTGGCGCGAACGCCGCCATCTTTACCCTGGTGCGCGGAGTGCTGCTCAAGCCTCTGGTCAATCGCGGCGAGGACCGGCTGATCTATATCCGGCAAAGCGCTCCCGGCATCGGCGACGAGAACGCTACGTTTTCCGTCCCCGAGTTGCAGGACTTGCGCGCGACCGTGAAAACCGTGAGCGCTTTTGGCGACTTCTCAGCCATGGATTTCACCATGATCGGCCTCGGTGAGCCTCGTTCGATTCGCGGCGGCGTCGTCGGAGGCACATATTTCGACGTCATGGGCCTTCGTCCCGTGCTCGGCCGCCTCATCGGACCGCAAGACGACGGTCCCCAGGCTGCTGGTGTCGTCGTACTCACCTACCGATTCTGGGCGACCGCTTTTCACAAGGACCCTTCGGTCATCGGCAAAACTGTTCGCCTCGGCAGCATCGGTGATCGCTCCGCGGTAGTCATTGGCGTCCTCGAGCCTTGCGTCCCATATCCGCAAGATACCGAAATCATCTCTAATATCGTCACCAGCCCGCATCATCTTTCCGCAACCATGGTCACCGGCCGCATTCATCGTATGACTGAGCTTTTCGGCCGTCTCGCTCCCGGAGTCACTCTCGATCAGGCTGGAGCTGAGTTGCGCTCCGCCTACTCCGCGATGAAGAAGGATCATCCCGAATCCTATTCGCAAGAGGGAAACTTTCAGGTCGGGGTGAAGTTGCTGCGTGATGAGATCACGTCGGGCGCCCGGACTGTGCTGCTGGTGCTGCTCGCAGCATCAGGGCTGGTCTTCATCATCGCGTGTTCCAATGTTGCCAATCTGGTTCTGGCACGGACGGTTCGCCGCGAAGGTGAGTTGACGGTCCGCGTGGCACTGGGCGCAAGCAAAGGCGCGTTGCGCCGCATGCTTTTGGCCGAAAGCCTTCTGCTCTGCGGCGCCGGCGCCGCACTCGGAGTAATCAGCGCGCAGCCGATGGTGGCCGTACTGGCCCGCTACGCCTCGCGCTTCTCCATTCGTGCTCTCGATTTCAAAGTCGATTCGAGCTTGCTTTGGGTCGGAGCAGCGCTGGCTATCGTCGCGGCGGTGATTCTCGCATTTGTCCCGCGCTTGCCTTCTTATTCCGGCACGTCCAGCACGCCCAATGGACTGAACCTATCAAGCGGAAGTGTGCGGATCACGGGCAGCACAAGCCGCCGCCAGCGAATCTTCGCGGTGACGCAGATCGCCGCGTCGTTCGTGCTGCTGGCCGGCGCCAGTATGTTAATCACCACGTTGATCGCACTGCAAAGAGCGCAGACAGGACTGGATACGCAGCACGTCCTGGCGATCGACGTTCCCCCTATGTCTTACGGGAAGACGCCGCAGCAGGTCGTCGATTTCTACAAGGAATCGATAAGGCGCATCGACGGGCTTCCGGGCGTGAGCAAGACCGCGTTCGGCAACGTCGTTCCCTGGCGGGATGCCGGCGGCGCCACTGCTCCTGGTCTGCAATTCTCCGCCGACGGACACGTCCATACCGTTGGTGTAGACGATCCCCGAGCGCAGTGGCGTGTCGTCTCTCCCGGATTCTTTGCGTCGCTTGGCGTTCCTATTATTTCCGGCCGCGATTTCAATGCACTCGATCGTCAGGACAACAACGATCAGAATAATAGTAATAAGGAGCCCGTCGTTATCGTCAGCGAGTCTCTCGCGCGGCGCATGTTCCCCAACCAGGACGCCGTCAATCGGCATGTTTATTGGACGGATCCCGTGCTGCAATTCTTCCCTGGGAGCGATCTCGAAAAAGCGCGTCTTATCGCGCCACACCGCATCATCGGCGTCACGGCGGATATTGACGACCAACACGTCGTTTCTGAGCCTACGCTCACGGTCTACAACCCCATCGAAGAAGGTCCCGTTTTTGGCGGCCGCCTTTTCATTCACACCAGCGCAAATCCTTATTCGCTCGTGACACCGGTCACTCGCATTATTCGCGGCATGTCTGCCGATCAGCCTGTCGAGCGCGCCGCCACACTCGCAGACATTCGCGCAGAAGTGCTCACGCCGGATCGTCTGAACTCGCTGGTATTTGGCGTATTCGCGGCTGTCGCGTTGGCGATCGCCGTGGTGGGCGTCGCCGGCGTGCTGGCGTTTTCTGTAAGCGCGCGGACGCGGGAATTCGGCATCCGGCTGGCCCTCGGCTCGGAGCCGCAGCAACTTCTCAGGGGCGTCATCGCAGAGGGAACCGTGATGGCTGCGGCGGGAGTTCTTGCGGGCGCGGCATTCGGGTTCGCGCTGGCGCGATTGGCGGGAAGATATTTCCTGGACGTCAAGATGCCGGGCGCATTGCCGGTGTTTGTCTCCGCGTTCGTGCTGATGGCGGTTGCGGTTATCGCGTCGGTGCTGCCCGCGGCACGCGCTGCGCGCGTCAATGTTATGCAGGCGTTGCGCTCCGAGTAACCGTCGGACGGCAGAAATTGTGGAATCATTTCCGTTCACTCAATGCTAAAATGCCCGTGAACTCTCCAGCTACCCAATGCAAGGGAATTTCCCGGCGACGGAACCAGCCTCTTCGAGCCGGATCTTCGTGGTATGTATGCGGGTGGCATCTTGTCGCAGGGCTAGACGCAACAATTTCGTTGAGGAGCGAGAATGGATTTAGGACCGCTGGTGCCGGCGAACAGCAGCGTTGTGCGCGAGATACAGCCCGCGGGCGGCTTTGATCTCGGCCGGTCCGGAGGACCTCGCCTGTATCCCGAGCTCCCGTCTCAGGAGTCCGCCGTCGGCGAATACCTGCGTATTCTCTCCAAGCGCAAATGGGTGGTTCTTTCCTGCCTGCTTACTATTTTTTCTTTGGTTGCAATCGCCAGCCTGCGCATGACCCCGGTTTACGAGGCGGCTGGCACCATCGCCATCAACAAGCCTGATTCGACGCTGAATTTCAAGGACTCCGCGACCTTCAGCCTCGACTATTACGATCCCACGGAACTGGAAACCGAAGTCAAAATCCTGCAAAGCGATCTGCTGGCCCTTCAAGTCATCAAAGAGTTAAATCTGGATCGCCGCCCGGAGTTTGGCGAGAGTAAGCCCCAGTTGCCGTCATCTTTAGATCTGGCTCCCGACCCGCTGCAAGGTGACTCAGGGCGTGCGTCGTCTCTGCTGGGAGGGTTCAAGGGGAGCCTCAAAGTCTCGCTCAGCCCCAACACCCGCATTGTCGAGATACGCTATCGCAGCGCCGACAAACAGATGGCCGCCAACGTGGTCAACACGCTGATGCAGACCTACGTCGAAAACAATTTCAAGGCCCGCTTCGAATCCACTATGCAGGCTTCCGACTGGCTCTCCAAGCAACTGGTCGACCTGCAGATGAAAGTTGAAACTTCTCAGGAAAAGCTGGTGCGCTACCAAAAGGAACACGAAATTCTGGGGATGGATGAGAAGCAAAACATTATTACGAACAAGCTGGACGAACTCAACAAGGAACTCACGTCCGCCGAATCCGAACGCATGGACAAAGAGGCTGTCTATCAGTTGATACAGTCCGGCTATCCCGATGCGGTAGCTTCCAGCGCGGGGGAAATCGATGGCGGCGCAGGATCGGGATCGCAGTCCGGGTCCATGCTACTGGAAACCCTGAACGCCAGGGCGGCGGACCTGCGCATTCAGGCGGCCGACCTGAATACTCAGTTCGGTCCGTCATATCCGAAGCTGCTGCAAATCAACAATCAACTCAAAGAAATCGACGTTCAGATTCAGAGCGAAAGGAAGAAGATCGTCAGCAAGGTTCGCGGTCTTTATATGGCGTCGTTGCAACGCGAAAACATGCTTCGCGATGCCCTGGAAAAGCAGAAACAGGAAGCCAACAAGCTGAACGAGAGCGCCATCGAATACAGCCTGCTGAAGCGCGATGTGGAAACCAATCGCCAGCTTTACGAAGGACTTCTGGAAAAGCTGAAAGAAGCGGGCGTGTCGGCTGGATTGAAGTCCAATAACTTTCGCATCGTAGATAGCGCGCGCGTACCCACCGGACCGATTGAACCGAACGTACCCCGGAATCTCGGCTTTGCGTTCATTCTCGGTTCGATGTCAGGCATCGGGCTCGCTTTCCTGCTGGAGGGTCTCGATAACACCGTGCGGACCACCGAACAAGCACAGATGATCTCGGGACTGCCTTCGCTGGGAATGATTCCTCTCGGCTCCAAGAACAACCGCGAAGACCTTAATCCCAAGCGATTGGCCTTGGCCGCATCCAAAGAGGCGGTAGAACTTGTTTCGCAGGCGCGCCCGCACTCGCAGATGGCGGAATCCTATCGCGCGCTTCGCACTTCGTTGCTTTTGTCGAACCTGGGAGCGCCTCCACGAGTGATCATGGTGACCAGTGCGCTGCCTCAGGAAGGCAAGAGTACGACCAGCATCAATACCGCTGTTGTGCTCGCGCAAAAAGGCGTACAGGTACTTTTGATCGACGCCGATCTTCGACGGCCCAGCATTCACAAAACTCTGGGCATGGGCCCACGGAGCGGACTGAGCAACGTGCTGACCGGAAGCACTACTCTGCAACAAGCCATTGCCGTATCCACTGTGCTGCCCAATTTGCACATCCTGCCCGCGGGCACGCCGCCACCCAACCCGGCTGAACTGCTCGCCTCAACTAACATGAAGGAAGTGCTCGACGAATTGCGCGAAAAATACGATCACATCGTCGTCGACACTCCACCGACACTTTCAGTGACCGACGCGGTCGTGCTTTCTCCGCGCGCCGATGCCATCGTGCTGGTTATCCGTTCTGGCCAGACTACTAAACAATCCTTGCGCCGGGCCCGAGATATCTTGATGCAGGTAAACGCTCGCGTCAGCGGCGTCCTCCTCAACGCGGTCGACTTGAGTTCCCCGGACTACTATTACTATTACGAATACAAGGGCAAGTATTCGAGCTATTACCGGGACGGCGACTCCTCATCCGATACGCACGAGGATGACGACGATACGGAAACTCCGGCCGCCACGTCGACCAGCGCATAACAAACGGTTCACCGACTCCGCGCCTCCATGCAGATCGACATCGCTTCGCCAGTACGGAACAGAATGGTCGCTGCAACGGCGATTGTCTTAACAATGATGTACGTAGCTTTCGCTGGGAGCAGATTTCTGGGATCATGGTTCGGCGATCGCGTGGACCAATCCAGCTTGCAGCGGGCGGTCCGCCTCGATTCCGGCAACGCGGATTTCCGCGATCACCTTGGCCGATATTACGCGCTGGTCGTTCGCGATCCCGCTGCGGCAATCGCACCCTATCAAGCTTCGGTTCAATTGAATCCTCACTCCGCCCGGTACTGGTTCGATCTGGCCAGCGCATACCAGGTGCTCGCGGATCCTGCCGACCAAACAAAGGCTTTGGAACACGCCATCGAAGCCGACCCTACAACTCCAGACGTCGCCTGGGAGGCTGCCAACTTGTATCTGGTTCAGGGGGAAACCGAAAAGGCCTTGCGTGAATTCCGGGTCGTTCTGGCAAACGACCCCAGTCTCGCCGATCCGGCGATTCGCTTTTGCTGGCGGATTCAGCCGGATGTCGAAACGCTGCTCCGTGACGTTATACCGGCAAAGTCCGACGCGTACATCGCCTTCCTGAATCTTCTGCTTTCCAAGGAAGAAACTGCCGGTGCGGCAATGGTGTGGAACTCCTTGATGCAGGTGCCGCAGCCTTTTGAGCGCCGATTCGCTTCCGATTACTTTCAATATCTGATCCGGCATAAGGAGGTGGACCAGGCAGTTCTGGTATGGCGGCAGGCTGCTAATCGTTTCGGGTTTAACTTATATTTGCCGTCCAGCGCTAATCTCATGGTCAACGGAAATTTCAGCCTCGACGTTTTGAATGATGGTCTTGACTGGCACTATGAGAAGCAATCCGGCGTGCAACTGACGCTCGACCCCAGCGACTTTCACGGCGGCCGCCGGTCGTTGTCGATCGCGTTCGACGGGCCCGGCATCAATGATGCGGGCATCTATCAACTCATCCCGGTGCAACCGAATACCGAGTACGAATTCTCCGCGTATTACAAGAACGGCGAAATCGAAGGCGCCGGCGGCCCGCACTTCACCGTTCAGGACATGTACAACCCGGCGACGATCTACTTTGACAGCGACGAGTTGAAAGACGCCGGATTCTGGAAGCTCTCGAGCGGCGACTTCACTACCGCCTCCGATTGCAAGCTGGTTGTGGTTCACGTTCGCCGCCTCCCAGCGGGCAGTCCTATCCGTGGTAAGCTCTGGATCGACGATTTCCGCCTGGCGAGAAAACAGCAGTAACCATGCCCACCCATAGAAACAGATCCGAAAAACAAAGTGGCATGGCTATTGCCACGCGCTTTCAAATACGGCCGCAACCGCTGTCGAATCTTCTCGGGTCTGTTTTGCTGTACGCAGTCTTCGGACTGCTGATGTTTGGACCGCTCGCTTTTGGCGGCGTTGAGCCCTGGTCCATCTTTGTTCTGGAAGCTGGATCCGCGTTGCTATTGCTGTTATGGGTAGTCAAGCAGTGTCTGGATGGCGAGGTCAAACTCCGCCCCAACGTTTTGTACTTGCCCATGGGCGCGTTCGGATTGTTGATTTTTTTCCAGATTGTTTTTCGCGCGACCGCTTACGAACACGACTCAATCAACGGCGGGTTGTTGTTCTGCGCTTATGCGATCTTGTGTTTCCTGGCGGGTCAAACGCTGCTGCGCAGCGCGCAAGCAAGAAAACTCGCGGTGATTCTCTCTGTCTACGGCTGCGCGTTCGCATCGCTCGCGCTGCTGCAAGGGATTGCGCCCAACGGCAAGCTCTACTGGTTGCGCGAGCCGAGGCTCGGAGGATGGATCTACGGGCCCTACGTCAATCACAACCACTATGCCGGACTGATGGAAATGCTGGTTCCCATTCCACTGGTCCTCTCTCTGACGCGAATGGCTCATAAGAAGGAACGGCTCGTAGCCGCCGCGGCGGCCGCAATCATGGCCGGCACCATTTTCCTTTCCGGATCGCGCGGAGGAATGCTGGCATTGATGGTCGAGCTCATGATTCTGGCAATAGTCCTGGTTCGACAACAGAAAGGCATGCGCCTGGCCTTGGCCACCGGTGCATTCCTGGCAATTCTGATCGGATTGTCCGTGTGGCTCGGCGGCGCCGAACTTGGCCAACGGATTTTCAGCATTTCTACCGAAGCGCGAACTGAAATTTCCGGCGGCCTTCGCTGGAATATCGATCGCGACGCCTTCAGGATGTTTCTCAAGCGCCCGGTGACCGGCTGGGGGCTCGGCACGTTTCCCGTCGTCTACCCGCAGTTCCGCAGTTTCTACACGAACTTCTTCGTCAACCAGGCTCATGACGATTACATGCAATTGCTTGTAGAAACGGGATTGTTGGGCTTTGGAATCATGATCTGGTTCCTGGTCGCGTTGTACCGCAAGGCGTGGAAAAAGATCGGCAACTGGACTTCCGATGTCAGCGGGGCCGTTGCCCTGGCCTGCATCCTTGGCTTCACCGGCATTCTGATCCACAGCGCGGTGGATTTTAATCTGCAAATCCCGGCGAACGCTGCACTGTTTTATGTCGTATGCACGATTGGCGCCGCTGAACCGTTTGCACAACCAATGCGCAAACGTAAGGCGATCAAGCCACCCGCCGAAGTAGTCCTGCCCGCTTCAGAAGTTGTATAGAAAAGAGAGAGGCGAGAGGCTGGAACGAATTAAGGCGGACGTCAGCGGTCAGAATTAGAACTCACTATTTACTATCCGCGATAACGAGCCCTTAATTCGGATTGGAAGGGCTGGCGGGATTATCGTTCTTTATCAGAACCCACGTAGTCACGCCGACAATGGCTCCGCCACCAATGCCAATGGCCCAGGGCGAATTGAGAGCGCCGCCAGTTGCCCCGGGAGCCGCGCCCGTAGCACGCTTCTTGTTCTTCTTTTCGCCGTTGGCCGGCTGATCCGAGTTTTCCTCGCGGGTCGTTTCCTGCCCTTGCGCCAGAGTCAGCGTTCCCTTGCCGTCGCTGATCGTGAGGTCGCCTTTGCGAGCCGCAATCCTTACCGTTCCATCCACGTCAGTAACGTTAAATTCGGTCCATGCATCCGCGGCAGGAGTTACTTTCACGTCCCCCGCAATTGCAGCGACGCTTTTTGAAGTGGAAACCGTGACTCCGCCATGCTCGATCTTGAGCGACGAACCACCGAACTGCACCAGCGAATCGGAGTGAACGGTAATGCTTGATCCGGCCGAATTAATGTTAGCTACCGTGTCCGACCGAGTTTGCAATAGATCGCCGGCGAAAATGGCGGACGAGGTACGTGGAACGGATGCGCCATTCACCCATGCGCTGCCGGTGGTGTAGAGCATGGCAGCGGCACCGGGGTCTGCGGCGAACATGGAGCCTGGAAGCAGAACCAGTAGCACGATACCAACCACTCGATCAAAGGCAGACCGGCCCATTCGCACGCTCCGTTAATAACTAAGTTGATTCCTCTGCTGCGAATCCTATGCCCCACCGCAATTAACAGTCAATGTGTTTCGTTGCAGCAGAGGAGTTTTTGTGTGGAAAACTTCTACAGGTAGTTCGCAGCCGATAAAAATTACTTCAATTCAAGGAAGTATGTGGGCGGACGGTTCGTTTTAACGCCAACGGTCGACTGCGTTCCACCACGTCCAGCGTATCCACTCGTAGGCGCAGGTCTTAGCCCACTGCCGATGCATCCACCATTTTTCGCCAAACTCGCGGTCATCTCGCGCAGATGCAATGGAGAAGCTCTTGCCCTTGAGTTCATGCCGGAAAGCGCTCAAAGCTCGCCGCGTGTGGAACTCCGAAGTGACCAGCAGCACGCGATTGCCGGATTCGCTTTGCAGGCACTTCGCCGTATCGTGCGATTCGTCCCGGGTGGAAA
This sequence comes from Candidatus Sulfotelmatobacter sp., assembly GCA_049584475.1. GTDB lineage: Bacteria > Acidobacteriota > Terriglobia > Terriglobales > Acidobacteriaceae > Sulfotelmatobacter. The sequence goes on from JBAUXX010000064.1 coordinate 16,918, forward strand.
GTCCCTCGATCGGACAGATGTCGACGGATGCCGCTTCAGGAAAACCCTGCACGTATTTCTGCGCCAGATCCAGTTCCGAGAATCCAAACTCTTTACCTCCGGCGGGCACATCCAGGACGATCCTGTGGGCATAGCCCTGGTCCAGAAGTTGGAATGCACGCAGCGGCCGCTTGTCCGTCTCTCCAGCCAGCACAACGATCACATCCGACGGTTGCGGAGAATCGATCACCAGCATGTATCCGGCCCTGGCGGCAAATGCCAGCACTCCCCCGAAAATTAGAAGCAATCCGATCCAGCTTCGTTTTCCCATGAGCTTATCTAGAACTTATCTACCGCGAAATCTGGCAATCGCGCGAAGTGATAGCGATTGACTGATGACGGGCCGCTAAATGTATGGCGTTAATTGAATCCGGCTCGTTCCGATTGCCGGTGACCAAAGGCACCGTTCGCTTTTGCCGATCGATCCGTGGCGTTTTTTGCCATGCTAGAATCGATATTTATCCCAGCAATTTGACAGTTGTTGCCGCCCATGACCATATCACCCTCGACTATTGCGAATCCTATTATTGCGAGCCCGGTCGATCAGATGAAGGCGAAGATTCAACAGCGCGAAGCCCGCATCGGCATCATTGGACTCGGTTACGTCGGGCTGCCCCTCGCATTGCTTTACAGTGAGGAGAAATTTCGAGTCACAGGCTTCGACATCGATCAGAGGAAAGTCGAAACCATCGCCAGCGGCGGCTCTTATATTTATCGCATCGCGGCGGAGGAGATTAAGGCAGCGAAAACCAGCGGTTTCTCTGCGACTTCGGACTACTCGCAGATCAGCGACATGGACGCCGTTATCATTTGCGTGCCCACGCCGCTGAACGAGTATCACGAGCCCGATCTCAGCTATATCACCAATACTACTCACGCCATCGCCCCGCACTTGCGTGCGGGACAGCTAGTCGTTCTCGAAAGCACGACCTATCCAGGAACCACGGAAGAAGTCATGCTGCCGATCCTCGAGAAAGGGAATAAATCTGGTCTCAAGGCGGCGCGAGGAGGAGAATTCACCGGAAAAGAATTCTTCATCGCCTTTTCGCCGGAGCGCGAAGATCCCGGCAACACGACCGTCGCCCGCCGTAATATTCCCAAAGTTGTTGGCGGGTTAAACCCGCAAGCGGCTGAACTCGCTGCCGCGATGTACGGTGCAATTTTCAATCGCACGGTTATGGTCTCCTCGCCGGCGGCCGCGGAAATGACCAAGCTGCTGGAAAACATCTATCGCTGCGTAAACATCGCCCTCGTCAATGAACTGAAGTTGCTCTGTCTCCGCATGGGTCTCGATATTTGGGAGATTATCGGTGCCGCGTCAACCAAGCCCTTCGGCTTCCATCCTTTCTATCCCGGGCCGGGGCTCGGCGGCCATTGCATTCCGGTTGACCCTTTTTATCTGTCGTGGAAGGCGAAAGAATGGGACTTTCGCACCCGCTTCATCGAACTGGCGGGCGAAATTAATACCAACATGCCCTACCACGTGCTCGCGTCGGTCGGCAGCGCGCTGAATGGGCACAAGAAGTCATTGAACGGCTCGCGCGTTCTGGTGCTCGGCGTGGCTTACAAAAAAGACATCGACGATCTGCGCGAATCGCCGGCGTTGACGATCATCGAGCTCTTGCAGAAGGACGGAGCCCAAGTCAGTTACCACGACCCTTACTTCCCTTTTATCGGCAGAGGCCGCAAGTACGACCTTCAGATGAAGCGCACTGAGCTCGACAACCTTGGCCAATACGACTGTGTGCTGATCGTCACCGACCACTCCGACTATGACTACCCGCGCATTGTCCGCGAGGCGCAACTAGTCGTCGACACCCGCAATGCCACCAAGGGGATTCAGAGCGCAAAAATCGTCCACTGCTAGCCGTATTGCGCGCTTTTTGTGAACCACCGGAAATCTCCAGAGCAAGAGTGTACTTTCTTGCGCTTCGTACCCATCGCGGCACGAAAGGGCAGACTTCAAGTGCCTGAAGACAAGAGATTTATCAATCTGAGACGCCCGCCGCCAGTGGCCCTTGCCGTGCATAAATGCTTCCGGGATAGTAGACTAAGGTTTCCCGAGTCGATCTGAATATTCGTGGCGGCCGAGCTGTTGCTAACAACAGTTGCCGTCCGGCGGTGTTGGTAATTTAAGCTGGCGAAAAGAAAATGCTATGGGATTCTCCTCCTCCCAATCTGTTCGGTTTTCCCTCCTGCCGGAAATCAGGAAACCGTGGACGGAGTTCGCATTCAGCATCGCTGCTGAGAGCATCGTCATTGCGCTTTTCTTGTGGCTTGGCGTTCTTCACCCTGAAGTTCTGCGGCCTTCTGAGCATACCTATCGCTCAATCGAACTCGCGCCGACTCCCGTGCCGGTGAATCACGCGCCACAACCGCTGCGTTCGCAACGGCCGGTGTTGGTTGCCCGTCTTGATTCGAGCGCCGCTTTGCATATGCCGGCAGCTGAACCCAAGCTCCGCAATGAGGTCGTACCCGAGATTGCTCCCGAAGTAAAAATTACCGACAAGAAGCTTGAACCACTTCCGCCAACCGCTCCCGTAATCCCCAAACAGGCTGTGAAGACGAACGTGTTCTCCACGGGAAGTTCAGCTCCGCAAACGGTTGCCAAGGCTCCCGACCAGGTTCAGACTGGAGGGTTTGGCGACCCTCATGGAGTGCCGGCGAAAGCCAGCGACGGGAAAGCTGTAAACATCGCGCAGTTGGGATCGTTCGATCTTCCCTCTGGTCCTGGTAACGGAAACGGAACGGGCGGATCGCGCGGAACACGTGGCGTAGTTGCGAGTACAGGGTTCGGAAACGGAGTTTCTACCGGCGACGGACACGTCCAGGCTTCGCACACTTCCGTGCAGCAAGCGGGCTTTGGCGATGCCGATGTCCCTGCGCCGCCGACCGTTCATGCTCGCGCCGCGGAAGCATCCGCAAGAGTCATTCCCGCGGAAATTCTTTCCAAACCGGTTCCGGTTTACACTCCGGAGGCCCGGGGCCTGCGTATCGAGGGAGAAGTTCTTCTGGAAGTCGTCCTCGAAGCGTCGGGCAGGCTGCACGTTCTTCGCGTGGTTCGTGGATTGGGCCACGGTCTCGATGACTCCGCCGTTCACGCCGCGGAACAAATCCGCTTTAAACCGGCATCGCGAGATGGCCAGCCCGCCGACTCCACCGCGGTGTTGCACATCGTCTTTCAACTGGCATAGAGTCTAAAAGGGTGTTATGAGAGTTTTTTTGTTGGGCCTGCTTTTTTTCTCCCTGATGTTGGCGACAGCGTTCCCCGCTGTCGCGCAGGATTCCGCCGCTCCCGATTCCGCACCTCCGGCGTCGCAGCCGTCGGGCAATCCCCCTGCTATATCCGATCCCGCGTCGCAGGGCCCGTCGAACACGCCAAGGCCCGCCGCAACGTTAGCTGAGGTCCTCGACCGTACGGTGCAGAAGGAGCATCTGTTTCTGGCGCAAATGCGCCACATGCATCCGATGGTCGAGACTTATCTTCAAGATTTGAAGACCGACAAGGATGGAAATTCGACTCCCGCCAAAGACCAATATTTTTTGGGACGTCTCGATATGACCGACGGTCCGGAAGATGTTTCTTTCACCGGCCAGCCTGGATTCGGGCACCGCATGGTCAACAAACTCACCGGCGTATATTCCATGCACTTTCTGCCGCTTGGCTTCGCGCAGATGGTAGTACTGGACACTGACTTTCAAAAGAAGTATTACAACTTCACGCTCGTGCGTCGCGAATTTCTGGGCGAGCTGCGCTGCTTCGTCATTGATGTACAGCCCAAGGAAAGCGCGCCTCCGGGCCGGTTTATGGGCCGCATCTGGGTAGAGGATCAGGACTACAATATCGTCCGCTTCAACGGCACTTACTATCCTCAACCTAAACTTGGCTTTTATCTTCACTTCGACAGTTGGCGGCTGAACATGCGTCCCGGAACCTGGCTTCCGGCCTACATCTACAGCGAAGAGTCGAACCTGAAAACAGGCCTTTCCAAGCCAACACACTTCAAAGCGCAAACGCGCCTCTGGGGCTACGACCTGAAGGGACTGGGAAAAAATGAAGAGTTCACGCAGATTCTCGTCGACTCTCCAGATTCGGTGAAAGACCAAACGGACGCGGCCGCAGACGCAACACCCGTGGTGGCCGAGCGGATGTGGGAACGTCAGGCGGAAGATAATGCGGTGGAACGCATGCAGAAGATCGGACTGCTTGCACCGGCCGGTGAAGTCGATAAAGTTCTTCAGACCGTGGTCAACAATCTTCTCGTGACCAACAACATCGACTTGCAGGGAGACGTACGCTGCCGAGTGCTGCTCACCTCGCCTCTCGAATCGTTCACCATCGGTCACACGATCGTAGTCAGTCGCGGCATGTTGGACGTGCTGCCCGATGAAGCGTCTCTAGCAATGGTTCTGGCGCATGAACTCAGCCACATCGTGCTGGGGCACCATTTCGATACCAAGCTGGCGTTCAACGACCGTATGTTTTTCCCCGATGAAGATTCCTTCCAGAGGCTCGATTTTAAGCGCAGCAGCGCCGATGAAGAGGCGGCTGACACGAAGGCGTTAGAGTTGCTGAAGAACTCCCCTTACAAGGACAAGCTAGGCAATGCCGGACTCTTTCTAAAGGAATTGCAGCAGAAAGCACCGGACTTGCCTAATCTCATCCGTCCGCACCTGGGCAACAGCCTGGCGAACGGAAAAAGCATTCGCATGTCAACTTTGCTGGCCTCGGCGCCGGAACTCGACACACACCGCCTGGACCAGATCGCCGCGCTGCCTTTGGGGGGACGGATCAAGGTCGATCCCTGGACCGATCAGGTAGAAATGGCCAAAGCCAAGCCTGTAGCCCTGGCTTCCGCCAAGGAAAAAATGCCTTTCGAAATCACGCCTTTCTTCCCGCACTTGACGCGCATCCCAACCGCGGGTGCCGACCGAATCGCAGAGACGCAGCCGGCTGCGGGACAAAAATAATCCTGAGCGGGATTTGGTCGACCATGGCCGTTGAAGGGGCATTGGCCTGCGGCGTCTCTGATAATCTTCTCCTGCCACAACTGTGGTCTCCGTTTTGAGAAAACTCCTTATCGCAATAGTTATGCTGCCCGTGCTGGGCGGCTTTGCCTGGTGGTATTTTCGCGAGCAGGCTTTGCCGGACTACGGTCCCGCATACCGCGAATATGCCTACGTGACCAATGGCAAGAGCAACACGGTCAGCGTGATTGACCTGCGGACGTTCGCACTGGCGAAAACAATTCCAGTGGGCATAGGACCGAGCGGAATAGCAGCCAACAATCGGAAGAACGAAATCTACGTAGTCAATGCGGGCTCGAACAACGTCAGTGTGATCGATGTGGAAAGAAACTCCGTTGTGGCAACCATTGGAGTTCACGGCGCCCCGTACTTCATTGACGTTTCGCAGGACGGCAAACGCGCCTACGTGGCGAATTCTGGGTCGAACAACGTCTCGGTGCTTGACCTGGACAAGCGAGCCGTCCTCGGCAATGTGCGAGTTGGGGCCTCACCGGGGTTGGCGCGCATTTCACCTGACGGATCGACGGTGGTCGTTTCGAATCGCGGGGACAACACGGTTTCACTCATCGACACAAACCTGCTGAAGGTGCGGGCCACGCTGCAGGTTTGCCGGCAACCGGAAGACATTGCCATATTGCCGGATTCGAGCAAAGCGTTTGTGGCCTGCTCTGGATCGTCGCAAGTCGCATCGATTGGTTTAAAGAATAACGACCTAAAGAATAACGGCCTGAAGAGTAACGATGCCAGGAGCAATGTCGCCAACGGTGACCGAGTATTGGCGCTGCTCGACGTTGGGCGTACGCCGGTCAGCCTTACGCTCAAACCGGACGGTGGTGAATTGATGGTGTGCGACTTCGATTCGGACAGCATTTCGATTATCGAAACCGGGACCGATGAAGTAGGGAGCAGCCAGGTCATCGGGCAGCATCCCGCGCACGGGGCCATCACGCTCGACAACTCACGCCTGTATGTTTCGAACTTCGGGTCCGACAGCGTCGCCGTCTATGACATTGATATCGGCAAGCGGATCGCAACCATGCCCGTCGGCAGCCGTCCCGATGGCCTCGCGCTATCGCAAAATCAGAACTATCTGTTGGTGCTGGATACCGAGTCGGGCGACGTGACCGTGATCCAGAAGCGCAAGCCGCGCAAACTGGAGCCAACCGAATACTCGCTGTTGACCATGATTCCCGTGGGCGTGCAGCCCAATGGGATTGTGGTCAAATCTTTTATGGTGAGCAAGCCGCTACCGAAATAACATTCTTGCCGCTTAAACCGCAGCCGGCTTCGCGCAGAACTGTTCCAATGCGGCTTTGAGATCCGCGGCAATCGCTTGCGCTTCGCGGGTCTCGATCTGGCTGCGCTGCATCATGTAAACGAGCTTGCCGTCGCGCAGAATGGCAATCGACGGCGAAGACGGCATGTGCCCGGTGAAGTAGCTCCGGGCGCGATCCGTCGCTTCTTTCTCCTGCCCCGCAAAAACCGAGTATGACTTATCCGGTCGGGAGCCGCTTTGCAACGCCAATCTGACGGCAGGGCGCATGCGGCCTGCGGCGCAACCGCAAATGCTGTTGACGACCACCATCGCCGTTCCGGCCTGGTTCTTCAACGCGGCATCGACTGCTTCCGGCGTGCGAAGCTCCTCAATTCCCAATCGCGTCAACTCTTCGCGCATAGGAATGACCATAATCTCTGGGTACATCGGCATTTATTTTTCCTCCCTGTGTTTCTTCTTACTATCTTATCGCGAATCTGGTCTCGTCGCGGCGGTCATAGTCTTTCGCTATGCGCGCGTCTGGCGTCTCCCTGTGTATATTGAAGCCATCCATGCCCGGTTTATCCATGCTGCTTCAGGAAAACGTGGCCCTCGCTCCGCTCACCACCCTAAAACTTGGGGGGGCAGCGCGTTATTTCGTAGAAGCGCAGAACGTTGTCCAAGTGCAGGAAGCCGCGGCTTTCGCGCAGTCCCGCAACCTTGCGCTCTTTGTTCTCGGTGGTGGAAGCAATCTTGTCGTCTCCGATAAGGGCTGGCAAGGGCTTGTTTTAAAAGTGGCGATCGGCGGAATTGAACGGCACAACGAAAGCACTGACGACGGCAAAATTCTTTTTGAAGCCGGCGCGGGTGAGTCGTGGGATCGCTTCGTCTCTCACGCCGTGCGAGCGAACTGCGCCGGCGTCGAATGTCTGAGCGGTATCCCCGGCAGCGTGGGCGGAACTCCAGTGCAGAACGTCGGCGCATACGGACAGGAAGTCTCAGAGACAATCGAATCGGTGCTGGCCCTTGATCTGAAAGATGGTCAGGTGCGCGAATTGTGCAAGGAAGCGTGCGGCTTCGGCTACCGCAGCAGCATTTTTAATACGTCCGAACGCGGCCGCTTCATCGTCCTGCGTGTAACCTTTGCCCTCACTCCCGGAGGAGAACCAAGCATCCGCTACGCCGATCTCAAACGCCATTTCGAAGGACGCGAAACGACTCCTTCCTTGGCCGAGACACGCGAGGCCGTACGTCACATTCGCGCGCTCAAGGGAATGCTGATCGTTCCCGGCGATCCAGACTGCCAGAGCGCGGGGTCCTTCTTCAAGAATCCAATCATCTCTGAAGAGCGGCACGAAGATTTAAAGAAGCGCGCCAGTGCCCGCGGGCTTACGCTGCCCAGCTATCCCGCTCTCGACACGCAAAAGAAAGTTTCCGCTGCCTGGCTGGTAGAGCGTTCAGGATTCGCCAGAGGGTACGGCTTTGGCCACGTCGGCATATCGAGTAAGCACGCGCTAGCCATCGTCAACCGCGGCGGCGCGACGGCAACTGAAGTTCTGGCCTTGAAGGAACAGATTCAGCAGCGCGTAGAAGAAATCTGGGGCGTCCGGCTTGAGCCGGAACCGGTGATGGTCGGGTTTTAGAAGTAGTCGCCAGTGGTAATTTGCTAATTGCCGCGCATAGACAACGGCGCCGCCCCAGATCGTGACCCTGGTTTCTCGCTGTGACCCCAATGATGGGGAAGGTGCATCGATCCGGCCCCGGCGGCGCTGTTTATTCATCGGCAATTCTTGCCGCCGCTTGAAAGATTTTGATGAACATTTCCCGCGTCAGCTTGCCGGTCTGGGTGTTCTGGTTCGAGGGATGATAAGAAGCCAGTAATGTTTTGCCATCGGGTAACCGGTAATGGGCGCCGTGTTTGAAGAGATAGGGCTGCTTACTGACAAGGATTCCACGCCGTTTCAGATAATTCAGATAGGCATCAAATCCGATCTTGCCCAGCGCGACCACTACCTTCACCTTTTTTAATCCCTCTATTTCGCGATCGAGGAATATAGAACACTCGGCCAATTCCTGCGGCAACGGTTTGTTGTCCGGCGGTGCGCAGCGGACCGCGGCGGTGATGTAGAGATCGCTCAACGTGAGGCCGTCGTCGCGATCGTTGGCATTCGGCTGATTCGCGAATCCTGTTTCATAGAGCACGGGATACATGAACTTGCCCGAAGCGTCCCCGGTAAATGGCCGTCCGGTGCGGTTGGAGCCGTGAGCGCCGGGCGCGAGACCCATCACAAGGACACGGGCCGCAGGATCGCCAAACCCTGGAACAGGTTTACCCCAGTAGTCCCACGCCAAATAAGCGCGGCGCTTCTCGCGCGCAACCTGCTCGCGGTAGGCGACGAGGCGCGGGCAGCGGGTGCAGGCGATGACTTCGCGGTTGAGGATGGTGAGCCAATCAGGCATGTGCTAGATACGGCGGACCTTGGGACTGCGGACTTCAGGGCCACATATGTCGAAGGAAAGTATAAGTTGAAACTGCCCGCGAATCGCAAGAGCGGGATCGCAAGTAAACCGGATCGCAAATAAAACGCGCCCGATTCTGTTGGCTTACAGAACCAGGCGCATGTTCGAATCAAAGTTCGGCGCACACCAAAAGTCTTACGGAATCACTGAGTACACTGTCCCGCAGCCAACCACCTCGCTGCCGTTGCTGCATTGTCCATTGCCTCCGTACCAGGTGGTTCCGTAGAGCACTCCTTTGTCGAAGATCACGCCGGAGTTTTCCGGACCGCCTCCGTCACTTGGGGGGCCGGTGAAGGTGTGAAGAACGCTCTCGGTTCCCGTCGAGGGCACGATCTCGAAGACAACTCCGCATCCCAGGTAGGGGTAAATGAAGCTGCATGCCGAGGCATCGCCACCGCTATTAGTGGAGCCATAAAGCTTATCGTTGCCGGAGACAATCAGTGGCGACGCGGGAATGGCTCCATCGGTACTGCCGGTAAAGGCGTACACCACGGACTCAGTCCAGGCTCCATTGGACCCAGGAGTCAGTTCGAAAACGACGCCGTAGTTATATTCTCCGCCGCCGGCCGTACCGTATAGTACGTTGGTCGGACCGGAGATCACGCTGTTCGGGAAGCCGCCATCTGAGCCTCCAGTAAGGGCGTACACCAGGCTGTAGTTCCAGGTCCCGCCCGCGTATTTCAGTTCGAAAACGCTGCCCGTATAGTTCGATGAGCCTCCTTCGGATGTTGTGCCGTAAAGAGCGCCATCGTAGAAGGTCAGAGAATTGGGGGTAAAGCCGTTGGTGCCATTGAACATGAAGAGCGTCTTAAAGGTCCAGGGATCGTTTTGCTGTGCCGGTCGTTCCACCTCGAAGACCGTGCCGTTGCTGCCCGGACCGGAAGTAAAGCCCGTAACTCCGTAGAGATTGCCGGAAGAGTCGAGCAGGAGGTTGCCTTCGGGACTAGCTCCGTCATTGCCATTCTGAAAGTTATAAAGGACGGTGTAGGCCCACTTGCCATTGCTGGAAGGGCTCAGTTCGAAAATCACTCCGCACCCAATGTACTGTGAGCCGTTGAGGCAAGGGCCGCTGCCACCCTCCACCGTGCTGCCATAGATGTTTCCCTGACCATCCAGGATAAGTTTTGTCGAGGGATATCGTCCGTCCTTGCCGTTGAAGATAACAAGGGTGGTCTCACTCCAGCCGTGGCCCTGATTGGGAGAAAACTCGAATACTGCGCCGTTTGGGTATTTTGTGCCGTCAAAGGCCGTTCCGTAGAGATTTCCTGCAGCATCGGCAGTCAGGCTGTTGTTGGGATTCGAAAAGTCGGTCGTGAAATTGTAGATGACGGACTCTTTGGCGTCGTCACTGGCAACAGCGCAGGTTGCCAGGATGAGGAGAGCGGTCAGGACGGCCAAGATTGAGCGTACAGACGAGGGGCGTGGAGACGAAGGATGCGTGGTTTTCATCGGAATTGGTGCTCCAGAAGTGAATTGAGCGGGCCTTTGAGATGCGGCGAAAAGCCGTGTTGGTTGCCGGAAGGCGGCATGGGTACTTCAGGCCGGGAAGGCGACGCCTTAGTGATCTCACCGTAGGAAGGCGCGGCCTCTATCGGACTTTCTCGAGGCAGGCGACGAGGCGCGGGCATCCGCTGGTAGCTAGTTGTTAGCGGAGTGGCCTGACGTGCTTACGCAACCAATCGACAATTCTGGAAAAACGGAATTCGTGGCGCTCCATCGAGCCAGCGATGAACTCATAGCCGGCCGCGCCTTCGACTTCGATGTAGAGGCCGTTGCGGCGCAGAAAGACATCGGCTGCTGTAAAAGCGATGCGCCTGTTGCCATCGAGAAAGCCGTGGTTGTTGCCAAGCGACTCCATCAACGCAGCGGCCTCTTCTTCGAGAGAATTGTAGTAGCCGGTTTGCGGGCGGAAGACGGCGGCCTCAACTGCGCCCTTGTCGCGAACGCCGTGCAGACCTCCGAACATATCAATCAGCCGATGCTGCATCTGGTAGACCTCGGCTACGGTCAGGTAATCCGACATTTATTTGGCGAGGCGCTCCAGCAAATCGCGGTTGGCGGCCACAGATTCATCGAAAGCGTTCATCACCTCGGGGCGCACCAGGTGCTGCGACGGAACCACGTTGCGCAAATAGAAAGCGAGCGCCTGCTCCAGAACATAGCGCTGGGACTGGCCGTTCTGTTTGGCGACAGCGACGAACTCGTCGTAGAGGGCGGCGTCGATTTCGGGAGTGAATTTCTTGGTAGTGGCCGACACGCGGTTCTCCTCTGGCTTTTATTTTACCACTGTGTCTTGATAAATCAAGATAAACCATGACGCACGCCTTAAATTACGTCATCCCGAAACTCGGCGTTCTTCAGCCGAGTGAGGGATCTCGCGTGGGACCCATCGGGCGGTTTGAAGCGCCATCGGTTTCCATAAGTCTGTGACGAACGAGCATCTTTGGCGCTGCACGCGGGATCTCTCGGCCCTGCCCGGTGAAAACGCAGGGCTTCGGGGTGACGCCTTGGAGAAAGCGCCGCACTCTCTTTATTTGGACGTTGTTTCGGGTTTGTATACGTTCATCCAGCCTTCCGCTAAGTCGTGCCAGTGAGGATTTGTGGATTCGATCAGGCGAATCTTTTTACTGCGGCGCCAGCCTTTGATTTCCTTTTCGCGATTGATCGCGGCCTCTGGATAGACGAAGCATTCGTAGTAGGCCAGACGAGTGAGGTTGTAGCGACTGGTAAAACCGGGCACCAATTTGTTCTTATGCTCGAAGACGCGACGGCTCAGGTTGCCGGTGATGCCTGTGTAGAGCACATGGGAGCGCGGCCTGTTGGTCATTATGTAAACGTGGAATTGTTTGGGTGGCCGCATGGTATCCCCGGAGGGCGTCATCCCGAAACTCGGCGTTCTTCAGCCGAGTGAGGGATCTAGCGTGGAGTGCGTCGCGGCTCGTTTGTAGCAATTGGTATCCGGCATCGTCTGTGATGAGCGTTACGCGATAGTTGTTTTTGCCAATGGTCTTTCCTGCCGCAGTTCTAGAGCTCCCCATGACCGTAGAGTCGGGCCTCGCGCTTTTTGACCAGTTCTTTTACGAACTGCGATACCCCCAAGAATTAAAGGAGATGGAGGGTCTTGGCGATGACGAGAAGTTTTTACGTGATGAACTCGTTGTGCGCTTGCAGCCGTTCCTGAGCAAAATCTAGTTTCCATGAGTCTCCCGAACGCTTTGGTGACTAAAGACTGTCCCGCCGTTTGACGCTGCTCATCATCTATCTTTACACTCAAGATTAACGTTGTATGAATGCGGGCTTCGGGCGTGATCCCAGAGGCGCTAAGAATCCCGCCGACCAGCGTACGCCAGTAGTTGAAAGGGATAATGTGAGTCCCACTGAAGCGGCAACGGAAGCGAAGAATACGGAAGTCAAGAAAGAAGACGCCACCAAGCGCGAGATTTCGGTGGAGATCCCGGCGGCGGATGTGGCGCGGGAGACCGAGGCCATTATTCAGAAATATCAGAAGACGATGCGGCTGCCAGGGTTTCGCGCGGGGCATGTGCCGGCGTCGATTATCCGGCAGCGGTTTGCCGAAGACCTCAAGAGCAATGTGGCCGAGGCGCTGATTCCGCGCTACTTCCGCAAGGAAGCGGACAGACAGGGACTGGTTCCGGTTTCGCAGCCGCAGGTGACCGACCTGCATATTCATGACGGCGAGCCTTTGCGCTTCAAGGCGACGTTTGAAGTGTTGCCCGAGGTTCCGGTACAGGGTTACAAGGAACTGCGCGCCGACAAGAAGGAGATCACGGTTACGGACGAAGACGTTGAGAAGGCGCTGGAGAACGTGCGCGAGCAACATGCGACGTTTACTTCTGTGGAAGGGCGTCCGCTGGCGGATGGAGACTTTGCTCAAGCTTCCTTTGATGGTCATGCCAAGAATGAAGAAGACGCAGCCGATGCCAAGCCGGTCCACATGGATGAAGTGCTGATCGAAATTGGCGGCAAGAATACGGTGCCCGAGTTTACCGAGAACCTGCGCGGAGCTTCTGCCGGCGACGAGCGGACATTCGACGTGACCTATGCGCCGGACGCGGCGGAGACGCGACTGGCGGGCAAGACGTTCGTTTATACGGTAAAGATTCTCGCGATCAAGCAGAAAGACATGCCCGCGCTGAACGACGACTTCGCCAAGGAGTTGGGTGAGTTCACCAGCCTCGACCAGGTGCGGAAGCAGATTCGCGAAAATATGGAGGCCGAGAAGCGGCACACGGCCGAGCGCGAATCCAAGGACAAACTGGTGGCGGAACTGGTGAAGCGCAATGAGTTTCAGGTGCCGGAATCGATGGTGGACCGGCAGATCGATCTACGCCTCGAGCGCGGCTTGCGCGCTCTGGCGGCGCAGGGCATGAAGATGGAAGACATGAAGAAGATGGACCTGCCGCGGTTGCGGGCGGGGCAAAGAGAACAGGCGGTGCAGGATGTTAAGTCGGCGTTGCTGCTGGAACGGATAGCCGACGAGGAAAAAATTGCAGTCAGCGAGGATGAGGTGAACCGCGAGCTTTCCGCGCTCGCGGCGCAGGCAAAACAGACTCCGGAGGCGGTGCGCGCGCGTTTGACAGAGGATGGGGGCCTCGATAGAATCCGAAATAGAATCCGCAGCGAAAAGACCCTCGACTTTCTTTATCATCAGTCCGCGTAGTCGGTGAATGACGGCGGACCAGTTAACCCTCCCCAAACCGCATAAGCGATGTCTCGGGGCGGAGTGTGGCAGAAGGTGAATGTGAAAGAAAACGATCCGCGAATGATGCTGGTACCGATGGTGATTGAGCAGACCGGGCGGGGCGAACGCGCCTACGACATCTATTCCCGGCTGCTCCGCGATAACATCATTTTCATAGGCACGCCAATTGACGACAACATCGCCAATCTGGTGATTGCGCAGATGTTATTTCTGGCCCAGGAAGATCCGGAGAAAGACATCCAGCTTTACATTAACTCTCCCGGCGGATCGATCACGGCGGGCATGGCCATTTACGACACCATGCAATACGTCAAGAACGACGTGATGACGCTGTGCGTGGGTCAGGCCGCCTCGATGGCGGCGTTGCTGCTGTCAGCCGGCGAGCCGAAGAAGAGAAATGCGCTGCCGAATTCGAGGATTCTAATCCATCAGCCATCGATGGGTGGACTGTCGGGTCAGGCCACCGATATCGACATTCATGCTCGAGAGATTCTGCGCATGAGAGAGATTACAAACCAGTTATTGTCGAAGCATAGCGGGCAGAAACTGGACAAAGTGGAAAAAGACGTCGAGCGCGATTTCATCATGAACGCGCAGCAGGCAAAGGAATATGGAATCATCGACGATATCATCTACAAGACGGGAAAAGCGGTATGATCGGCCTTCGCGCCTGAACGCGGCTGGCCGAGCGCAGTTAGGCCGTAAAGGTTAAGGAGTCACGCCGAGTGAAAAATAGGACAGGCACCGATGAGATTTTGCGCTGTTCGTTCTGCCACAAGTCGCAGGACGCCGTAGCCAAGCTGATCTCCTCGCCCAGCGATTATCCGCGGGCTTATATTTGCGACGAGTGCGTCGCAGTTTGCAATTCCATTCTGGAGGACGACCGCACGGCGACTCCCGCAGCCGCGGCTCCCAATCAATTGCCCAAGCCGCAGGAAGTAAAGACCTTCCTCGACGAATACGTCATTGGCCAGGAGCAGACCAAGAAGAAGCTGGCGGTCGCCGTTTACAACCACTACAAGCGCATCTTCATGAATCGGCAAAAAACCGGCGACGGCGTGGAACTGGCCAAGTCGAACATCATGCTGATCGGGCCGACCGGTACAGGAAAAACGCTGCTGGCGCAGACTTTGGCGCGCATGCTCGATGTACCGTTCGCCATAGTAGACGCCACCACCCTCACCGAAGCCGGCTATGTAGGCGAGGATGTCGAAAATATCATCCTCAAACTGTTGCAGGCAGCCGATGGCGACGTGAGCCGCGCACAGACCGGAATCATCTACATTGATGAGGTCGACAAGATCGGGCGCAAGGACGAGAATCCCTCGATCACTCGCGATGTTTCGGGCGAAGGCGTACAGCAGGCTCTGTTGAAGATTCTCGAAGGAACTATCGCCAACGTTCCGCCGCAAGGCGGACGCAAGCATCCGCACCAGGAATTTACTCCGGTGGACACGACCAACATCCTGTTTATTTGCGGCGGAGCTTTCGTTGGCCTGGAAAAAATTATTGGCCGGCGCGTGGGCAAGAAGTCGCTGGGTTTCCGCAGCAGCGGCGATGCTTCGGAGAAAGATGAAAGCGCGGCCCGCAAGCGCAACTATGAACTGTTGAGCGAGATTCAGCCGGAAGACTTGATCAAGTTCGGATTGATCCCTGAATTTGTGGGCAGGTTGCCGGTGGTTGGGATGCTGGAAGACCTGGACGAATTCGCGCTGATCGAGATTCTCACCCGCCCAAAAAATGCGATCATCAAGCAGTACCAGCGCCTGTTCGAGTTCGAGAATGTGCGGTTGAAGTTCAGTGACGACGCTTTACGGGCGGTCGCCCGGCAAGCCATGGCGCGCAAGGTAGGAGCCCGCGGGCTGCGTATGATTTTGGAAGAGCTTATGCTGGACCTGATGTTCAATCTCCCGAGTCAGAAAAAGTTAAAAGAATTTGAAGTGACGCGGGAGATGGTGGAGAAGCGCAGCGCTTCTCTGGCCATGATGGAAAAAGCAGGATAGTTGCCGGTGGGCGCAACACTTTAAATCCCGGGAGATTCAGTGACCACATCCAAGGAAAAATTCGAAAGTAAAAAGCTGCCCATGATGCCCATCCGCGACGTGGTCATCTTTCCCTTCATGATGACGCCGTTTGTCGTGGGCCGCGAATCCAGCGTGCATGCGCTGGAAGAGGCTCTGGCGGCGGATAAGAAGATTTTTCTTGCGACCCAGCACGATGCCTCCATCGATGAACCAAAAGCCAACGAAATTTATCAGGTGGGCACGATCGTCAATATCGTGCAGAGCCTCAAGCTGCCGGACGGCAACATTAAAGTTCTGGTCGAAGGCATTGAGCGCGGCAAGATTCTGCAGGTCACCGACAATGAAGGCTTCATGCAGGCGACGGTGCGCGTGGCGCGCTATCCGACCGAGATGAATCCGCAGGTCGAAGCCGCCATGCAGCGCGTGACTTCCTTGTTCGAGCAGTACGTGAAGTTGTGCCAGGCGTTGAACTACGAAACCATGATTTCCGCCGTGCGCATGGAAGATCCGGCCAAGCTGACCGACGTGATCTCCGCGAACTTGCAGCTCTCGATAGAAGAGAAGCAGGAACTGCTGGAGATTTTCGATCCCGCGGAACGGCTGACGCGAATCGCCGACGTGCTCGATATCGAAATCGAAAAGCTGAATGTGGACCGCACCATCCAGTCGCGCGTGAAGCGGCAGATGGAGAAGGCGCAAAAAGAGTATTACCTCAACGAAAAGATTAAGGCCATTCAGAAAGAGCTGGGCCGCGGCGAAAAGAGCGAGTTCGACGAACTGAAGAAAAAGATCGAAGCGGCGGGAATGCCAAAAGATGTGAAGGACAAGGCCGTCCAGGAACTGAAGAAACTGGAAGCCATGCCGCCCATGTCGGCGGAATCCACTGTCTCCCGCAATTACCTCGACTGGCTGTTGGCCGTGCCGTGGAAGAAGCGGTCGAAGGAAATCCGAAATATTTCTCGCGCAGAGAAAGTTCTCAACGAAGATCACTATGGGCTGGAGAAGATCAAGGAACGCATTCTTGAATTTCTTGCCGTGCGGCAGTTGGTCAAAAATCCCAAAGGATCGATTCTGTGCTTTGTTGGACCGCCGGGCGTGGGCAAAACTTCGCTGGGCATGTCGATCGCCAAGGCCACCGGGCGCAAGTTCGTGCGCATGTCTTTGGGCGGAGTGCGCGATGAAGCCGAGATTCGCGGCCATCGTCGCACCTACATCGGCGCGTTGCCTGGTCAGATCATCCAGATGATGAAAAAGGCTGGGACCAAGAACCCGGTCTTCATGCTGGATGAAGTCGACAAGATGTCGATGGATTTTCGCGGCGACCCGTCTGCCGCGCTGCTCGAGGTGCTCGATCCGGAACAAAACTTCATGTTCGTGGACCATTACCTCGACGTTGAATACGACCTTTCTCAGGTCTTCTTTGTGGCCACGGCCAATGTGATGCACACTATTCCGCCAGCCTTACAGGACCGCATGGAAGTGCTGCGGCTGCACGGCTACACGGAACAGGAAAAAGTCGAGATCGCAAAGCAGTTTCTGGTAAAGAAGCAGATGCTGGCCGCGGGATTGTCGGAGAAGAACGTCAAGTTTACCGATGATGCGATCACGGGACTGATTCGCTCTTACACGCGCGAAGCTGGAGTCCGCAACCTGGAGCGCGAGATTGGAAATGTGTGCCGCAAGGTGGCGCGCAAGGTCGTCAAAGAAGGTCCGAACTATACCGTTGTGGTCACCGGCGAGAACGTGAATGACTTCCTGGGAGTCATCAAGTTCCGCGACACACTGGCGCATGAAAAGAGCGAAGTCGGCCTCGTCACTGGATTAGCCTGGACCGAAGTTGGCGGATCGATACTGAGCACGGAAGCGACTGTCGTCGACGGCAAAGGCAAGCTGACGCTGACTGGCAAGCTCGGCGACGTGATGCAGGAGTCGGCGCAGGCGGCGATGTCCTATGTGCGTTCACGGGCGCATCGGCTCGGGCTGAACCGCGATTTTTATCGCAACCTTGATTTGCATGTGCACGTGCCCGAAGGCGCGATTCCGAAAGACGGTCCTTCCGCGGGCATCACCATTGCCACAGCTATTTCCAGCGCGTTGAGCAAAATTCCCGTGCGGCGCGATCTGGCCATGACCGGCGAGATCACGCTGCGCGGCAAGGTGCTTCCCATTGGCGGACTCAAGGAAAAACTGTTGGCGGCCCATCGCGCCGGCCTGTTTGAAGTGATTCTGCCCAAGGACAATGAGAAAGACGTCGCCGAGGTACCGGAAAATCTGCGCAACGCCATGAAGCTGCACTTCGTCGAGACCATGGATCAGGTGCTGCAGATTGCATTGGAATCGCCTCTGCCTTCGTTCAGCGAGGATGTAACGGCGCAGCCGATCGCACCTCTGACTTCCAGCACGGGAGATAGTCCGGCAACGCATCAGTAGCGAAGGCAGTTGCTAGTCTCGGTTCTCAGTTTTTGATTCTCAGTATTTTTTCCGGACCAGTTTTGAAACCGTCCCGCGCTGAATCCTGAAGATGTCTACTTCGAACCAGAGCCAGATTGCCTTTGAAAATGGGCCGGAGCGCCCAACCGAACCGGCGCAGAGCCGGACCACTGGAATACTGCCTTCCCAGGAAATCAGCAACCTGATCGCCCGCGGCCACATTAGCGCTACACCCGCAGTCAATCCCGACCACATTCAGCCGGCCAGCCTGGATCTGCGGCTGGGTGACATTGCGCATCGCGTGCGCGCCAGTTTTCTTCCCGGGCCGAACAGCACGGTCGAAGCCAAGATCAAAGAGTTGCGCATGACGCGCGTGGACCTGACCGGCTCCGCTGTGTTTGAAAAAGACTGCGTATATATCGTTCCGTTGGTCGAGGAACTGAACTTGCCGGCCAATTTTTCGGGCAAGGCCAATCCCAAAAGCACTACCGGTCGCCTGGATATTTTCACGCGCCTGCTCACCGATTACGGCACTGAGTTCGACGCCGTGCCGCCGGGGTACAAGGGCAAGCTCTATGCCGAGGTCGTTTCCCGCACATTTACCGTGGCCATTCGAGCCGGGATGCGGCTGAGCCAATTACGGTTTGTACAAGGGAATCCCGTCTCCGGGGACCGCACGATCAAAGAACTCGATCACGAAGAGCCGCTCGTCTACATGGATGATGAAGAAGTTCCCGGCAAGGCACGAACGCATCGCGGGCTGAGAATCACGGTCAATCTGGAAGCTGCTGAAGCCGGCGAAGTGATCGCGTACAAGGCGAAGCGCTACGCTCCGGCCATCGAACTGGATCGGATCAATCATTACTCGACGGAAGAATTCTGGGAGGTTCGCCACCAGAACGCGAACAAGAATCTGATTCTCGAGCCGGGGGATTTTTACATTCTTGCTTCGCGTGAAAGGGTTCGTGTCCCTCCCGACTTCGCCGCGGAGATGGTTCCTTTCGATCCTTCTGATGGCGAGTTTCGCATTCATTACGCCGGATTTTTTGATCCCGGTTTTGGATATGGCTCCGACGATATCAAGGGAACCCGGGCGGTGCTGGAAGTCCGAGCCCACGAGGTTCCGTTTCTCATTGAACACGGACAGCTTGTGGGGCGGCTGAACTATATGCCGCTGCTGTCCCGGCCGAATAAGATCTACGGCACAAATATTGGATCGTCGTATCAGCATCAGGCGCTGACGTTAAGCAAGCAGTTCCGTCGCGAGACGACGAATCGTTAATAGCCCACGCAAGATCCCTCACTCCGCCTGAAAAACGGCTTCGTTCGGGATAACGCCCATTAATCGTAATCGGTAAATTGCGAACACTAACTCCGCTTGCCAATTTCCTCCCTCCATAGCAAACTTGAGCATGAGGGTTCTGTCGCGCTTTCTCGCAGCGGCCACCGATGTCGCGCACTTCCCCGCTCCCGATCTGCCGGAGATCGCCTTTCTCGGCCGCTCGAACGTCGGCAAATCCAGCCTCATCAATTCGCTGGTGGGAACCAAGATTGCCCGCACCAGTTCGACTCCGGGGCGCACTCGGGTAATAAACTTTTTCGAGATCCGATTTGCGGGACAGCCTCGGCCGGAAATGATCTTCTCCGATCTGCCCGGCTACGGTTACGCAAAGCTTTCGCGCGAGATTTCTTCCGAATGGCCGAAGTTTATCGATCCCTATTTGCAGGATCGTCCCACGCTGGCGCTTTGTGTCGCTCTGGTGGACATCAACGTTCCTCCACAAGAAAGCGACGGCCAACTTCTGGATTTCCTTCAAGCTTCGCAAAGAAGCTTTGTCGTGGTGGCGACCAAGAGCGACCGTCTTTCAAATAATCAGCTCCGCAACTCTTTGAAGGTCTTGTCGCAGGAGCATCCCACCGCGCGTCTCCTTCCCTACTCAGCGACCAGCGGGACAGGCCGTGCGGAACTGTGGAAGGAAATCCGACTCGCTGCGCAGCGCGTCGCCGCAAGCTGAGCCGGTCCATTAGACGTCACTCATTCTGTAACTAAATTCTCTCGCATAAATTACCGATATGAAGACAAGGATCGACTTGTGTCTGGCCGTGGCGAGATTTCGGCTTCCGGCGAAAAGAATTATGTCTCACGAACCTGATGGCAGCGCGTATCTGGCGGCACTGCGGCGAGGAGCCAGCACGAACTCTTCCGACGCGACGGCTCCTGCGCGAATCAATGACGCCGCACCATTAGGGGACCATGCGCTTTCGAACTTTAACCGCGGAGTCTTCAGCAATGCCGACAAACGCCGAAGCCCTCGTTACAAATGCGAAGCCAGTGCCGAGATTCGCGAGAAGGGCAAAGACAGCCGGATTTGGGCGTCATGCAAAGACATCAGCATGCACGGCTGTTACGTCGAAACAGCCACCACCTATCCCGTGGGTACGCTGCTGACGACGAGAATCGATGCGCAGAATTTTCGCATCCAGGCGCAGGCGGAAGTTCGCGTTTCGTACCCGCACCTGGGAATGGGCCTGGCTTTTACGCAGATGGCCGAGCAGGACCGAACGCGGCTGAAAGAAATGCTGAGAACGATTGCGTCTCCCTCCATCATCATGAGAGCGAATCATTCGTTATGATGAATGGACCATGGCGCTTTATCTCATTACTGGAATTGGCGGCTTTATCGGATCCTCGCTGGCGCGGGCTCTGCTCGCGCGCGGACAGAGCGTGCGCGGAATCGATAACTTTGCCACCGGCCGGCGCGAAAATATCGCCGAGATTCTTGATCGCATCGACTTCCACGAAGCAAGCATTCTCGACCTGAACAGCATGCACACGGCGTGCGAAGGAGTCGACTATGTTTTGCATCAGGCAGCAATTCCTTCGGTGCCAAAATCCGTTCTCGATCCCATAGGAAGCAATCAGGCGAATGTCGATGGCACGGTCAACGTCCTGGTGGCTGCGCGCGATGCGAAAGTGAAACGAGTTGTCTACGCTGCATCGTCTTCGGTCTATGGCGACACTCCGACACTGCCTAAGCACGAAGGCATGACACCCGATCCTATTTCGCCCTATGCCGTGGCCAAACTGGCGAGCGAGCATTACATGGTTTCGTTTTACCGCTGTTACCAGCTTGAAACCGTAGCGTTGCGCTATTTCAACGTGTTCGGTCCACGGCAGGATCCCTCATCGCAGTATTCGGGCGTGCTCGCTAAATTCATCTCGCAGATGCTCGCCGGCCGGCAGCCGACCATCTACGGCGACGGGGAGCAGAGCCGCGACTTTACCTACATCGACAATGTGGTTGAGGCCAATCTTTTGGCCTGCAGCGCACCACAAGACAAAGCAGCTGGAAAGATTTTTAACATTGCCACGGGCGAGCGAATCACATTGAATGAAACTTTCAAGATCCTCCAACGATTGACCGGTTTTGCCGGAGCAGCCAAACATGCGGGGGAGCGGGGTGGAGACATCAAACATTCCTTGGCCGACATCTCAAAAGCGGAGAAGCTTCTCGGGTATCGCCCGCATGTGCGGTTTGAAGAAGGACTCAAGAAAACAGTGGACTGGTATCGTGCAACCCTCGCCGCGTCGCTCTAGTTTGCTCCACTCAAGTTTCAAGGTTTCAGAGTTTCAAGGTTTCCATGCCGAACCTGCGGCTCACTCGCGCCTTTGAAACTTTGAAACCTGCGAAACATTGAAACCTGGTGCCCACGTTACGTTGGTTATCTACGGCGCGATTACGGACGCCGCTAGAGTGAACTCATGACTCTTTCTTCGATGGTGGTTTCGCGCGACTGGCAGGAAGTCAGTGTTCTGGAATGCATTCTTGGCGGGCTACACATGAATGTGGAAGTGGAGAGCGAACCACAAAATGCTCTCAGCCGTTTGAATAAATCGAAGATTGACGCTCTCATCGTCGATTGCGATCTCACCGGAACCGATCGATTCCTTCGTGATTTGCGCCGGGACCAGAGACGGGCCAACACGGTCCCTCTCGTGATTATGGGCGGGCCGAAATCCAAGGATACTCTGGATGACACCGGCGCGATCTTCGCCTTTGAGAAACCGATTTCCGTGGAACAAGCCGTTCGCACGCTTTCCGCCGCCCGCAACATGATTCTCGACGGAAGGTTGCGCTATCACCGCGCCGGTGTCGAGGTACCCGTTTCATTACGCTTTAGCGGGCAGGAACGGGTCGAAGGACGCCTCATCAATCTGAGTCAGGGCGGATTGCAGGTTAGCACCGACGCTCCTCTCGGTTCGATAAAGCCCCTGCAAGTATCGTTCGAATTGCCGGGAGCGAAGTCCGTATTGAAGGCCCAGGGCCAGGTGGCGTGGCACGACAAGCTGGGCAACGTGGGGATTCGTTTCGTCGACCTTACGGCGCCGCAACGGCACCTGCTCCAGGTTTGGCTGGCTCAGCAATACTTTGCCAACTGAAAAACCAAAGTTGCGCCTTTTAAGATGGATGCCGTTCAGCGGAAGCGGATTGTCTTCTCGCCTTTCGCTTTGCCGTCAAACTCCGATTCGGCAAGGCGAGCTAGACTAGCGCCCAGAGTTGTTCCCGCCATCGTGTGGAAGAATCCCCAATAAAACGCCGCCACGAAAATTGCGGTCGCTAACCCTACACCAATATTCATTGGCCATTCGGGGAGCTCGCTGCTCACCGAAAAAAATACGAGAAAAAACAGAAGCATTGCGGCAAAGACAATCAAAGTATCGATCGCCAGAGCGAGCGAGGTGCCAGATAGCGGTCGAGAGAGCCAATCGAGGTCGAGCGCGCGGGGACTTGATCTTGTCTCTGTCTCAATTTCTGTTTTGGCAGGTAACGCTGGCGCAAGGAATGCGTCCCCCAGTTCAATCGCGGTGCGCGGTTGGGAGGATACAAGCAATCCGCCAGCGCCTTGATCCTGTAGAACGCCGCCTGGAATTTCGAATAGGCCGTCAGAACGCGACGAGGAGTGCGGAAGGGATTCCAAAAGGTCGCCAAAGATCCACTCGTTGACCTGTCTCATTTTCTTCGGAGGGAGATCGACGAACTTGATTCCAGACTGCCCGGAAGAATCCGCCCAGGACACCTCTCCCCTTGCCTCGATGGGCAGTCTTGGATAGCGCAACTCAAAGCGCACACGCACCCGCTGCCCCGGCCGCAGAGGAGCAACTGTCTGAACCGCCAAGCCCTTGTGATTCAGGTTGCGAACGATCCCGCCGTTGGCGTCATCGAGAGATACATAGGTCAGCGTGCGGAGGGAGTGCCTGGGCTGGGACCGCGAGCGTTTTACAGCAATTGGCACGACCTGCATATGTATCCCGACAAGAATTGCCGTGGAGGGGCGCTAAGCAGAAATTTTAGTGCTTTCTCATCCGCTCCTCGCAGTGTCTTAACTGGTTCGCGCGGGAGTGCTCGGGGACTTAGAACTTGAAGCGAGGATCACGAAAGGTCATGCTCCGTAGGGAATAAGCGGCCATTGAAACTCAGGCGAAAGCCCGATAACTTAATAGTGAACCTTAGTCAGGGCGGCTGCTGGCTGCACGATCAGCCAGACTTCTAGCCAGGGATGCTGGTTCTACCCCGGCGAACTAGGCTAAGTAGCTAATTGACAAGGACTTTGCCCGGTGATCACATGGATTTGGGGAACCGGATTCGTTGAGTGGGGCATGGGAACCAAATGGCAACTACGCCCTCCAAAGCGCCCTTTGCTGTAGCGGCACAGTTACCGGAGACCGATGTTTCCGCGTGGCCGCGCGGCGCTGACCCTTCTAACATTTCACTCAGCTCGGAGGGCCCATCTCAATCTTCACCGTCGCGACAAGATGCGTTGCAGGCGTTGCTGGCATTCTCGGCGCTGCATGAACAAGTGCGGCGGCGCAGGTCTCTGGCAGGGCGTCTGGCCGAGCAGCGTAATGGTACGACGACGGAGAAGAATGCGTCCGAGTTCGAGCGGGGCGAGCATCTTGTCCTCGACGAAGTGTTGCAACTGGTGGCGGAACGGGCGGTCGCCATTACCGGCGCCAATGGGTTAGCAATTGCCCTCGCCGAAAATAATGAAATCGTTCTGCGCGCCTCCGCAGGATCGATCAAGCCAGACTTGGGTGCGCGCATCGATCGCGATTCCGCGTTTTCCGGCGCATGTTTCCGCACGGCACAGATCGTGCGCTGCAACGATACCGAGTCCGATCCGCGGGTCAACTCGCAGGCCTGCCGCGCGCTGGGCGCACGGTCCATGGTGGCGGTTCCACTCTGTGGGCGACGCAGAGTGATTGGCCTGCTGGAAGCCTTTTCCACGGAGCCGTTTGGATTCAACGACACCGATGTCCGGAGTTTGAGCTTGCTGGCCGAACTGGTGCTGGGCGCGCTCAAGCCGGAAGATGAAGATCGTTTTGCGGAATCCGCGCGGGAAGCCTCAGCAAAGTTGGAATCCGATCCCACGCAGCCGGCACAAGAAATTTTTCCGGAACAGAAGACGCCGGTGGTTGGGACAGCCCCGATAAAAAGTTGGGCGAGTTCCCCCGTGGAGGAGCTTGGGCGGGTTGAGTCCGTTATTGCTGCCGGCTCGTCTGCCACGGAAACACTTGCGGATTCAGCGCACGCAAGGCAACCGGCCGTTATCGAGCATAATGCAAACGGGAATTGGGATAGCCCTGGCCCCGCTGCGGAAGACGAACGTCTGCCCGCCTACAAGCGTCCGGGCGTTTTGCTGATTGTGGCGGCGATAATCATTGCGGTCCTCGTAGCGGCTGCGATTTGGTGGAAGATCAGAAAGGTTCGGCCGGACGCCGCGATCAACCACGCCGAACGATCTATGTCGAATGCCCCGGAAGCAACCGCTTCCACTGGACAATCTCATATTTCGTCGCCCCCAACCGCGCCGGCGGCGACGGGCGGCGACACAAAACCGGACTCTAACTCGACCGCCAACGGGGACGACATTTCCGATCCCGCGCCACAGAACGCAAGCGCCGCCAACCCGCAGGAGCTTTCCAAATTCCCCCGCGTCACCGCAATCCGCCACTGGTCTTCCGCCGACTCCAGCACGGTTGTTCTGGATTTGCAGGATCAGGTGCAATATGAAGCGCACCGCCTGAGTTCGCCCGACCGCATTTACTTTGACCTGCACGATACGGTGTTGGCGCCTGAAGTCTCCGCCACAAGCATTGAGATTGGCGACGCCCTGCTGAATCGCATTCGCGTGGCGCAACCTCTGCCGAGTATGACGCGCGTTGTCCTTGAGACTCGCGGCAACTCCAATTTCTCCGTCAGTCTGGAAACGAATCCTTATCGCCTGGTCGTCGAGGTGCGCAAGATTGGATCGAATCCCAAAGGCGCAGTGAATCTGTTCCCCGACACTGTCGGCGCCGAGAAGAACACTCTCGCGATCATCGTTCCGCCGCCCAGCAAGGAAGACTTTCAACTGCGGGCACGTGTGCCCAGGATGCGGATTGTGGTCGATGCCGGCCACGGCGGATGGGATCTGGGCACGGTTGGACGCCGTGGACTGCTGGAGAAAGACGTTGTGCTCGAGGTTGCACAGCGGCTTGGCAAATTGCTCGAAAGCCGCCTGGGAATGGAGGTGCTCTACACCCGCCAGGACGATAACTACATTCCGTTGGACGAACGCGCCGAGATTGCGAACCAAGCGCAGGCAGATTTATTCGTCTCCGTGCATGCAAATTACAGCGATCTGCCGTCGGCGCGCGGCGTCGAGACCTACTACACCAATTTCTTTTCCGCGCCCGGCGCCAGAGAGAAAGATAAAGACCGGGAAACACGCGCGACTCCTGTAGCAATTCCAACTTCAACCACGGCGGCGCTCTCGCCCGCCGACTTGCACGAACGCATCGAGCAATCGCGGCGGCTGGCGGCCAGCGTGCAGCGGTCTCTCTATGGCACATTATCCGTGGAGAATCCCGGCTTGCGCGATCGTGGAATTAAAGAAGCCGGCTTCGTCGTCCTGACCGAAACCGCAATGCCCGGAATTCTGGCGGAAGTATCGTTCGTCAGCAGCCCCGCTGACGAGCAAAGATTGCGCAGCGACGGCTACCGTGAGGAGATCGCGGAAGCCCTGTACAAAGGGATCGCCCGGTACGCGGCGAACACGCACGCGGTCAAACTGGCCAGCGCAGGCGGAAAATAGTCTCAGTGGATCTCGATCTGCCGCAGGATTTGGTAGCGTGCGGCATCGCCGCAATGCGTCAAAGCCAGATCGGCGCAGTGGCGTTCCGATACTTCGACGGGATTATTGAGCGTTCCAGAAATTATTCTCCCGTCAGCCAAACTCACTTTCAGTTCGACGTCAAATGTTTCTTTGCCGGCACTTGCCACGTACTTGTCTCCGTCTGATTTGGAATCAAAATTCCTGCTCACCTGAACCCAGTTGTTGGGCGCGTCGGAAACCGGAGTGCGCATCCAATCCGCGGGCAACTTGATTTGCGGCCGGGCTGGAACTACGTGGCGAACAACGACCGTCGCAACTTTGCCGGGAAGGTCGACTTCAGCCAGCGTAACGTCGAAATCAATCGAGTCTTCGCCCGTCAACACATAGTTGCCGTCGGCCCAGGAGTTCGGGGTGCCATGCTTGAAGTAGAAATGGTCCCCAGCTTTGAGCAACGACCCTTGGTGAGACGCAAGCAGCAAGTCCGAATAAAACGTCAGCAAATCGGTGATGGGACCAAGCAGCGGAATGACCTGGCTGAGATTAGGCACTCCCATGAAAGTGTCGAGCGACAACACCTGGCGAAAATTCGTGGCGGCAGGAGACAGAGCAACGGCAGCGCCGTTCACCACGAGATTGGACCAGGTATATTCCTCGATGAATTTTCCATCGGAGTTCTTCTTCACAATTCCGGTAGCTTGGGCTTCATAAACCGCGGTTCCAGACTGTCCGCGATTACTGCCCTTCATGTGATAGACGAGAGTCTCGCCTTCTCGATAGTGGCGGCTCAGTAGACTGGAGTCCAACGAGGGCGCGCCGGCTTTATCCGGAGCTCCCGCGACCTGCGCCACCGAGAGGAAAGACCACATGCTCAACAGAGAGGCAAGAAAGAACAATTGCTGTATCCTTCGACTCACCATTGCCGGCAGTGGAAAGTGCTTCACGATGAAAGTCTTTGGCACGAATTGACAGTGCAGACCTGGAGAGAGTCTAAACCAACGGCGGCATGGTTACGATCTTTTGTGTTTCCGGGCCCAGCATATCGAAGTGGCGCGCATTCCACGTGTAAAGGTGACGGGTGCCGGCCTTCGAGGCGCACGCCGCAATCAGCCCGTCGTAAACTCCTCCGCCAACAATTCCCATCGTTGCCATGCGGCGGATAACAGCACAATACTCATCCCCATCGAGCCATGCGAGGGTAAGCCTTTCCTCGATTTGTTGTACCAGCAAGGCCGCGTATTCCGAACTGATGCGCTCTTTCCCCGGATATTTAGTAAGAGTTGAGTAGACTTCGGCCAGAGTATGAGCAGCGCAACCGGCATTTTTCGGGTTGGCCAAGGCGAAAACGGCAAAACTGCGGGCGTGATGGACGTGGTCCGGTAATAACGCGGGCACGAGGACCGAACTGTCGAAGAACCATTTCACCGGCGCTTTTTCCGCCGCGAAGCGCGCGGAGCGAGATTGCCCATAAATCTGAGTTCACGCTCATTGCGAACGTCTTGAAGGACTTTGTTGGTGGCTTCTGCCGAAATCGGCTCGCCGGTGCTGAAGACCCAGATTCCTTGCTTCTTGTACAAGCCGGTTCCTCCCCTGCGTGGACGGAGCACAATGCGATCTTCGGAGCTTTCCAGTTCCAACGAATCGCCGGCCCGAAGCTGCATTTCGTCGCGGACGGGCTTGGGTAGCACCACGCGTCCGGCTTTGTCGATGGTAAGGGTCGTCGCCATGGATGCCATTTTAACATGCCATTTGCCATTACAAACTGGCATCGTTTTTGATCATTTCGGGGAATACGCGTTAAGTGAGGGCCAAGGAAAAGACGGGCGATTTTCGCCCGTCTTTTTAAATCAAGAACCTAAAAGCTAATAACCATAGAGATCAGTTGATATCGAACTGCTGCTGATGCACCGCCGGATCGCTCTTTACTATGATCGTGCGCTTGGTCAGTTCTTCCATCTCGCTCAGCAAGCGCCCGTTGGCTGATTTCAACTCCTTGGCGACATCTGGATGCACACGCAACATGACGTCTTCGTGCTCCAGGTGCTTTGCGATCTTCCGCATCTCCACGTAGATCTCATTGCAAACCGTTGTCACCGACTTCACATATCCGGTGGACTCGCAATAGGGACATGGCGCGCCGATCGTGCGTTCGAGGGATTGCTTGACGCGCTTGCGTGTGATAGCGACCAATCCGAAATCATTGAACTGCAAAACCTTCGACGGCGCCCGATCATGCCGAAGTTCCTCTTCCAGGGCCTGCATGACGCGCTGGCGGTTGCGGCGCTCATCCATATCGATGAAGTCGATGATGATGATGCCGCCCAGATCGCGCAGGCGAATCTGACGAACGATCTCTTTGATAGCGTCGACGTTGGTCTTGACGATGGTGTCTTCGAGCCGCGCCGTCTTACCCACGTATTTGCCGGTGTTGATGTCGATCGCGACCAGCGCCTCGGTTTGATTGATGACAATATAGCCGCCGCTCTTCAGCCACACTTTCGACTTGAGCGCCTTGTTCATCTCTTCGGCGAGGCCGAATTGCTCGAACAGCGGCGTCTCTTTGGTGTAAAGCTTGACGCGCTTGACCAGCGCGGGCTGGAAGCGGTTGAAGAAGCGGAGAATGCGTTCGTATTCCGGTTCGGTGTCGACCCAGATTACGGAGAAATCGGATGTGACCTGATCGCGCAACACGCGCTCCACAACGTTGAGATCGTGATAAATCAGCGCCGGTGGCTTCGAGCTTTCCGAACGCGTCTTAATGTCGTTCCACAAGCCTTTCAGGAAGCGAATGTCAGCGCGAAGTTCCTCTTCGCTGGCGCTCTGCGCGGCCGTCCGAACGATGAAACCGCCATGTCCGTTATCGCGCTCGCTCATCACGATGCGCTTCAATCGCTGCCGTTCCTCGTCAGACGCGATCTTGCGTGAGACGCCTGTGTGATTGACCGTCGGCATGTAGACCAGAAAGCGTCCGGGAAGCGCGATGTGGCTGGTGATGCGCGCGCCTTTTTTGCCAATCGGTTCCTTGGCAATCTGAACGAGAATTTCCTGGCCTTCTTTCAGCAACTCGCTGATCTTGGGCACGTCCTGGGCTTGCGGCCGGAACCGGCGTCCACCACGGCGTCCGCGGGGATTGCGGCGGTCGAAGCCGGGAGCAGGACGCGGCGCACGCTGCGTGTAACCGGCGGTCGTAGACGGTGCGCGAACTTCCACGCGAGCATCCACCGTGCCGTTGCCGCGCGCTTCGGCTTCGACCAAAGCTTCCGCTTCAGCCTGCGCTTCTTCCAGTTCCAGTTCTTCGGAATCGTCCTCGCCTTCGGCGTGAGCGGCATCTGGCGTGGGCGCGCCGCCAGTTTCAGCAAGTGCCGACATGTGAATCTCGGTAACGGCTTCGCGAGCGTCGCCGTTTAAGTGGTCGCCATGCTCGGAGGATGCCTGACCCGCGGCACGAGTTTCTTCTTCAAACTCGTCGTAGCCTTCGTCGGAAGCTTCACGGTAAGCGAGTGTCTCCGCCTCGTCTTCGTCGATGGTCTCTTCCTCTATGGTTCCCTGTGCGGCGAATCCTGGTGCGGCAAATCCTGGTGCGGCAAATTGAGGACTGTGAACCTCATGCGACTCGGTTCGCGAAGACTCCGGATGTTCGGCTTCGACGGTTTCCTGCATTGCCGGCTCGGGCGCAGAAGATTCCTGATGGACCGATTCCTCCTCAGTCTCAGCCGTTCGAGCAGGTGCACTGGCGGCGGCAACGACATTGTCAGCGCGTCGAAATTCGCGATTCCAGTCCGTAGTGGTTGATGCTGATGTCTCGATTTCTTCGTGGCGATTGAAATTGTGATCTTCGCGTTGGGTGTTCCGCTCTTCGCTTTCTGGAGATGGCGCGGGCGCTGCGTCTTGAATCTCGCTTTGCGCAGTAACCTGAACTTCGCCGAAAGCTGGCTTGTCCTCCGTGAATGCTGCGGCCACCGGCGTAACATGCGTGTCAGAAACGTGGCTCGAATCTCCTTCCGCATGTTCGAACGATTGTTGCTCTGCGGGTTCCTGCATGGCGGGACGCGACATGCGCGAATACTTCGATATGGATTCGCCTGGCAGCAGGATCGGCTCGTATCCGGCGGGCGGCCCGAATTGCTGCGTGCGAACCGGCTCCGGCGCGCGCGGAGGTGCGCTCTCGGTCACAGGCCGCGCGAATCGACTGTCGGAACCACGGTCGTGTGAATCACCGCGAGAATCACTGCGCCCTTCAGTTCTGCCGTCGCGTCCATCTCGTCGTCCGCCGCGCCGCCGTCGACGGCTATTGCGAAAGCCTCCACGATCCCGGTTTTGAGAATCTGCGCCGGAAGTCGTTTCCGGCGCCGAGACCGCGCCTCCCGATAACTGACTGCCTTCGCCCTGATCCGGCTCTTGAGCAGCTTCGTGCTCTTGCGAGAATTCGTGTGAACCCTCATCGTGAGCCTGATCTGTGTCAGCGGTTTCCGCAGAGCTCTGGGTTTGTACGGGCTGCGGCCGAGAATCGTAAACCGGCCGCCCGGCGGGTATGACGTCGGTCAAATCTTCGTCGTGCTCTTCCAACTCCATAAAGTCGGAAACATACAGGAAGGCGTCGCGCTCCAGGCCAATGTCGACAAATGCCGACTGCATGCCCGGAAGAACGCGCGTGACACGCCCTTTGTAGATGGAACCGGCTAAGGTGTACTCGTTTTCACGCTCAAGGTAAATCTCGGCGAGCAGGTCGTCCTCCACGAGGCCCACTTTGGTTTCGTGAGGCGTGGAAGAGACAAATAACTCTTTGTTCATGGACACTCCGCTCCCGCTAATGGCGGGAATTACCGGCGCGGAGTCAGCAAGACTACGGGAGGATCAAGGCTGGCGAGACTGCCCCCGGACGGGGGACGGCTGGGGCTTGGGAGCTGTGCTCCCGGCCAGAACCGTTGCTCAAGCTTGGGAATCTTTCGCACTAAGTCGCTTTATCGGTTGCCGGGGTTTGTGACCGCGCTTCCTGATGAAATCGGCAAACTGATTTCGATCGGGGGGCCGTTCCCTGCCCGGCAGCGCCGCTCTTTAATCCTGCCCGGCCTTCGACTGCTCGACTGGCCGGCAAATGCCCTCTTTACGCGAGGGCGATCGATATTTTTTCGGGGCTGCGCTCCAAGCGCAGCAACTTGCTCTATTTGCAACTGTTTCGAGAACCAAGCCTCAGCCGGGGACTCGCAAAACGAAACTCCCTCCGCTAATTCACAAATCGGCGCATCCTTACGTTCATTACCAATCCCAGCGCCAGGAACATGAATAAGACGGAAGATCCCCCGTAGCTCATCAGCGGCAGGGGTATTCCGGTGACCGGCATAAAACCGACCACCATGCCGACATTGACCAGGATGTGGAAGCTAAGCACAGCCACCACCCCCATCACCAGGAACGTTCCAGCGCGGTCGGGCGCCGTTTGCGCGTTCTGGGTCAAACGCATCAGCACTATGAAGTATAGCAGCAGAACTCCCAGAGCGCCTACGAATCCATGCTCCTCAGCGAACGCCGCGAAAATGAAGTCGGTCTGCGGCACCGGAAGAAAAGCGCCGTGTGTTTGCGAGCCTTTGCCCCCCCAAAGGCCTCCTGAACCGACTGCAATGAGGGATTGCGTAACTTGATACCCTGCGCCTTTGGGATCGGCATCCGGCTCCCGGAAGCTGACCAGGCGGGCCTTCTGATAGTCCTTTAAATGATGCCAGGCCAAAGGCATACATAAACCGCCAAGAAGCAGAACCACGGCGGCCTGCTTCCAATGCAGGCCGCCCAAAAAAAGTCCCATGATAGCGATGGGGATGTAGGTTAGGGATGTGCCAAGGTCGGGTTGAGCCAGCACCATCAGCATGGGAATGCCGACGATCGCCCCGGCCTTCATGAAGTCGGACCACGATAAATCCCGCTGCTGCAACTCGGAAAAATACTTGGCCACTGCCAAAATCAGGATCAACTTCACCCATTCCGATGGCTGAAAGTGCTGGCCTCCGGGCATTTTGATCCAGCGCCGCGCGCCCAGATATTTCTGGCCGAAGAGCATGACGGCCATCAGCGAGCCCACCCCGGCAATATAAAACCAGTGAATCTTGTCCAGCAGAGCCTGATAGTTGATCAGGCTCATGAGAAACATCGCGCCCACGCCACCCAGTACCCAATAAACCTGCCGGATATGCGACCCGGCAAACTTTGTGTGGATGGTCGCGCTCTGGATCTCCATCACACCCAGACCGCAGATCATGAGGACAAAGACCAGCAGCAGCCAGTCAAAATCGCGGTATGAAACGTAGCGTGACATCAGTTCTCAGTTCTCGGTTCTCAGTTGCCAGTTCTCAGTTCTCAGTTGATTCCCGAGACCAGTTCCGGAGAACTGGGAACCGAGAACTGAGAACTTAATTCACTCCCGGCGCAGCCGTGGCCAACGCGAGCGGCTTCGTCGATACATCCAGGAAAAACCGCCCACTCTGCAGCTTGTCGATATCGTCGCCAGACTCCGGCACAGTCCACACGGCACCGATTTCGACCTTTTTTTCATTCTTCGGCTTGTCCGCGAGCTTCGGCGGAAGCCGATGCTGCTTGTCCACATAGGCCTTAATCACTTTCGCTGCGGTGCGGGCGGCGAGGTATCCGTGCTCGCCTTCTTCGAGCAGTGTGCAGACAACAATTTCCGGATTGCGCCGCGGTTCCACTCCCACAAACCAGCCGTTGTCTTTAAAGTTTGCTTTGCCGGCCGCTCCCAGCTTGGCTTTTAAGGCGTTGCTGATGGTTTGCGCACTCCCGGTTTTGCCGGCGAAATCGATGTTCTGCAGATGGGAAAGCGCCGCCGTGCCGCCCGGATTCACCACGTCCGCCATAGCGTCGGTGATGATCTCCCAGTTCTTGGGATCGAGCGGCACAGTCGTCTCGGCAGGCTCGTTTGCGGCTGGAACAATATTCGGCGGGAGATCGGTAGGATCGGCGACGTGCGGCCGGACGAGCCTTCCGCCGCTGGCGATGGCGCCAAGGGCACGGGCCATTTGAATTGGCGTGGCCGCAATCGCACCCTGGCCGATGCCCACCGAGATCGTCTCGCCCGCAAACCATTTTTGCTTGAAGTTGCGAATCTTCCATTCTTCCGAAGGCATGACACCGCTGACTTCCTGCGGCAAATCAATTCCCGTCTTCTGCCCCAGGCCGAACGCCGTCGCGTATTTTGCAATGCGCTCAATTCCAAGTTTTTCCGCTAGCGTGTAGAAAAAAACGTCACACGATTGATAAATGCCCTTAGTGAGATCGGTAATGCCGTGAGTCCGATGCTCCGCTACCACCCAGCATTTGAAATAGCGGCCATAAAATGACGCGCCCCCGCTACAGTTCACCTTCATATCCTGCGCAATGCCTTCCTGCAGGCCAGCCGTCGCCATAATGATCTTGAAAGTCGAGCCGGGTGCGAGCTGCGCTTGAATCGCTTTATTCAGCAACGGCTTGTCCGGATCATTGATGAGTTTGTTCCACTCGTCGCGAGACACTCGCACCGCAAAATCGTTGGGATTAAATGTGGGGCGGCTAACCATAGCGAGAATCTCGCCCGTGCGCGGATCCATGGCGACGATCGCCCCGTTTCTTCCTTCGAGCGCTTCTTCGGCGGCGATCTGCAAATCGATATCGATCGTGAGTTTGAGCTGCTTGCCCGGCACTGCCGGCGTCTCATCCAAGCGTCCTACTTCGCGTCCGTGGCTGTTGACGAGCGCGCGGCGAGAACCATTCTGCCCCATCAAAACCGTGTTGTATTGCCGCTCCACGCCGGAAACTCCAACCACATCGCCGGGGCTGTACAGTTCGAACTGCGGCTGATTCAGCATGTCTTCCGTGACTTCGCCCACGTATCCGACCAGGTGAGCCAGGAAACCATTGCGCGGATACAGCCGCCGGTGCGCCATGATCGTGTCCAGTTCCGGCAGTTCGTTGCGATGCGAATCGATGAAGGCCAGTTCGTCGGGAGTGATGTCTTCTTTGAGAAAAATCGGCTGGTACTGCGGCATGGCAGCGAAGTGGCGAATGCGTGTCCGCACTTCGTTCGGATCAAGATGCAAGCCTTCCGCAATCAGATCGCTGTCGACATTCAGATCGCGCGATGAATCGCGCAAGAGGAGCGCGGAGAACGACGGGTAATTATCGACAATTGTGCGGCCTTCGCGGTCCAGAATCTTTCCGCGCGGCGCGAGGATCGGAACATTGCGTATGCGATTTTTTTCCGCGAGGTTGGCGTAGAGATCGCTCTGCATCACCTGGAGCCGCCACAAGCCGTAGGCAAGCAGCAGGAAGATGCCGAGGATGACGTACTGCGCCGCCGTCAGGCGGACCGGAGATACTTTTTCGTCGCGGCCGAACATCGAAAATCAGTGATCAGTGGCCAGTTGCCAGTTGCCAGTCGAGCTAAGCAAGAAACTCGTCTGGTCCGCAAGAAGGTCACAGCCTCCGCTGGAAGTTGTGTCGATAACTGCTATTGTAATGCGTGCCACATGCTTCGGCCCGCCCAAGGAGATAACGGAAGTCACAGGCCGCCAAGGTTTCGCCGAACTCTGGCAACTGGCAACTGCTTTTTCACGTTCTTTGCTTCAGCTTATCCAGCAAAAAGTAAAGCCCCACACCCAGCACCGCATTAGCAACTCCGGCGACTACGCCGTGGCTCCAGCTGAATCTCTGCGACATGCTTAGCAGCCAGCGCGCTACTCCGAAGTAAACGACGCCGTGCAACAAATAAAAAGCCAGTGTGAGTAGCGCGCGTGTGGCCGCATTCTCGGCGTCAATTTTTGCGCCCAGCGACGATGCCGCAAAACCGACTACAGTTTTTGCGATGCCGTAGACGCCAATCGGACCAGCGGTCAGGCAATCCTGTGTGAGTCCAATCGCCGCGCCGGTGAGAAGTCCGGCAATCGGATTGCGCCGCGCCATGGCGAAGAAGATCGTCACCAGCAGAGGCAAATCGAAATACGAAAAGAACGTCAGACGCCGCGGCAAAAATGCCTGCAAGAAAAGCGCAATCAGCGGAACGCCGATAGTTACCGGCAGGCTGAACCGGTAGACCTCAACCTGCTCCCCCGATGTGTAAGTGATGGGCACGCTAGTGAGGAGTGTCGGGATCGGGCGGAGGCTGCGCATCGGATTGCGCCGCCGAAGACTTTGGCCTCGGCTGAGAGTCCTGTTGTTTCGCCGTTTGCGGAATAACCACGGATTTCTTGCTACCTACAGTCTGGACAACCACGGGCGTTTTCGTTGTGCTGCCAGAACTATTGGGCGCAGGACTGGAAATCTGTCCCGCACTTTCGCTGCGACTGGCTTGTGCAGTTGGCACTGTAGCCGCCGCTGCCGGCGGCGCTGCTCCCGCAGCGGTTGTCTTCGCCCCCGCATTAGCCGGTACCGCTGGCTGATCCGGCACAGACGGTAACCGCTGCGCCAAAATGTCAGCAGCGCGCGCTCGCGGCACGTCTTCAGCCACGGCCTGCTTCTCCTGCTTTTGCAAAACCACCAGCACTTCTTCCAGCTTATCCAGATTCGCCGAAGGCTTGACCGTGATATTCAAAAACAAATCCTTGGCCGCTCCAACTTTAGCGATCGTTCCCACCGGCAGCCCTTTGGAAAAAATCTGATCTCCGCCGCTCGTCAGCACCGTCTCGCCCGGCGAGACCTGCTCATCACTCATGACGCGGTCAAGAACCACTTCTCCATTCGGAGTTCCCCGCAACACACCCTGCAAGCGGCTCTTTTCGAGCACCGCGCCAACCCCGCTCGTCTGATCGTTGATCAGCAGCACCAGCGACGACGAAGGAAAAACGCGCAGCACCTTGCCCACAATTCCGTTCACGGTAATAACCGCCATGTCCGGCTGCACACCCTGGTCCGATCCCTTATCGATGTAAATACCGCGCGACAAATCCGTGGGAATCGAGCCAATCACCTGCGCCGCTACGGTCTTCGAAATATATTGCTCTTTGAAAGCCAGAAGAGACTGCAACCGGCGAGCCTGTGCCGCATCTTCGTTCAGCCGCACCTGCTCCAGCCGCATCTGCTCGATCTGTTCTTTAAGTTGGCGATTTTCGGCGCGAACGCCGCGCAGGAAAAGATAGTTGCGCCAAAGATTGCCTCCGGCGTTTTGCAGCGCCACCAACCCCTTTTCCATCGGAGTAACCGCGCTCACAACCCAGATGCGGATCAGGCGCGTACCTTGGGCGTCGCCGCTGCGTTTGACCTGTACCGCGAGCCCCAGCACCTGCAGGAACAACACTCCCACGAGGATGACCAGATTGCGGTAACGGCTGAGAACAGATTCCATAAAACAGTTGTCAGTTGCCAGTAGTCAGTTGTCAGTCTACCCGTTGATTGAGCGCGCGCATCGATTCGTTCTTTGATTTTACTGCCACTGACGGCTGGCAACTGATTCCATGAGAGCTTTGAGCGATGAGCTATAAGCGGCGAGCCATCAGCCAGAGCTTACGCGAGCTTCCAAATCCGCATCGCTGCTCATAGCTCGCCGCTCGCAGCTACTCAATCGAGATTTTGCGCAGCAGCTTGAAGTCGCTGAGCATCTTGCCCGTACCCAGCACCACGCTGCACAGCGGATCGTCGGCGATGGAAACCGGCAGGCCGGTTTCTTCGCGGATGCGCTTGTCGAGATTCTTGATCAACGCGCCGCCGCCGGTGAGCACGATGCCGCGGTCGCTGATGTCGGCGGAAAGTTCGGGAGGCGTACGCTCGAGCGCAACGCGAATCGCATTCATAATCGTCGATATGCATTCGCTGAGTGCTTCGCGGATTTCGCCGTCATCCACCGTGATCGTCTTGGGCACGCCTTCGATCAGGTTGCGCCCTTTGATTTCCATGGTCATCGGCTTATCGAGCTGGTGCGCGGAGCCGATTTCCATCTTGATCTGCTCCGCCGTGCGCTCACCGATCAGCAAATTGTATTTACGCTTCAGGTAATTCATCACAGCTTCGTCCATCTGATTACCGGCCATACGGACGGAACGCGAATAAACAATGCCGCTCAAAGAAATAACAGCGATGTCAGTCGTGCCCCCGCCAATGTCGACCACCATGTTGCCGCTCGGTTCGGTAATAGGAAGTCCCGCGCCGATAGCCGCCACCATCGCCTGTTCCACCAGATGCACTTCGCTCGCCTTGGCGCGATAAGCGGAGTCCATGACCGCGCGTTTTTCCACCTGCGTAATTTCCGAAGGCACTCCGATCACAATCCGCGGATGCACCAGCATCTTGCGGTTGTGCGCCTTCTGGATGAAGTAGTTGAGCATCTTCTCGGTGACTTTGAAGTCGGCGATGACACCGTCTTTCATCGGCTTGATGGCGACGATGTTGCCGGGCGTGCGGCCCAGCATCTCTTTCGCCTCTTTGCCCACCGCCTCCACTTCGCCCGTGTTCTTATTGATGGCGACGATGGAAGGCTCGTTGACGACAATGCCTTTGCCCCGCGCATAGACGAGCGTGTTGGCCGTGCCCAGATCGATGGCAAGGTCGCTCGAAAAAACGCTGAACAAAGAGCGAAGGTTATGATTTCTTGTTGCGCTGGAGTGAAAGCCGTTAGTTGACATACGAAATTGTTCTCGCGTCTTCCCCGAATCAAACTGACTTGGACGATCCTGCTCTAGGCGGTCGTCTTCACCGGTCTCGCCGGAAGACATCTCCGGGTTATGTTTTCTGAGTTAAGCGGGTGATTCTCTTCATTCTACGTAATGCCGAGCCATTCCGCTGAACTCACTGGATCAAAATCTTCTTCTGCTGCGTATTCACCCCGCCCTGCGCGGTTTGCGCCGTCACGGTGATGACCGCTTCGCCGTTAGGCAGCGGCGGAGTGAAATAGTGGAACGTTCCATCCGTACCAATCATGGGAACTTCGCTGCCATTCACCATCACCCGCGCCCCGGTTTGCGTCTTGCCCGTCACTTCAATGACGTGGCCGTGCTGAACAAAGGGGTCGAGATCCAAATCGATCGCATCCGTTTGCTTACCTCGCGCGATAATATTGAACCGGTTTTTCTCGCTCTCGACCGAGTTCTTCCCTCCGGCGTCGTACGACTCGACCATCCAGTAATAAGCGCCCTCGCCCAAACTGGTAACAGTAACCGCTGCTGTATTGATTCTTTTATCGACGAGTGTAGAGGAAAAATAAGGATTGCGGGAGATACGCAAGCGGTACCCCGTAGCATTCGCCATTTTCGTCCACGAGAACTCGACATCCTTTATTTTCTCGCTGGTGGCGAAAATCGGCATCATGTTGGCGGGTGAAATTAGCGTGGGCGGCCCAATTTCCGTGGCCTTTTCCATGCGCGGCTGCGCTCCCTGAAAGCTCACCTTCTCCCAATCGGCCAGGCGAACCGTTTCTCCATTCCGGGTAACTTCGCCGGTTCCCTTCTTCATCAGGATTTCGTGCTGGTCGCTCTTGTTATCGTTATGCACCTGCGCGGCCGAATCCGGAGCCAGAGACGCCGTTGCCCCGTCCACAATTACCTGCGACTTCGATCCCTGGCTGTACGTCGCGGTCGAAAGATCGACGGTTCCGCTGCTCACCGCGACTGCCACGTTGGTCTGCTGCTGATCGTTAGCCGAATTCTCTTCAATCACAATCAGTGAATCCTGTTTCACCGTGTAACTGGTGCCATCGTTGAAAACCACCTTGGCCATGCCCTCGGAGCCGGTCTGCACCACATCGCCTTTTTCCAGAGGAATCTTGTAGTCCGCCTGCACCCAACTATTGCCGCTGCCTTTTTTCACTTTCACCGTGCCATCCAACGCGGTAAAATGCGCCTGCTGCGCAGTGGAGACCCCCGTACCCGCTGCCGGAGCCATCCCCGCCACTCGTTCCAGAACCTTTCCGGCCATGCTTCCGGCAGCCTTCACGCTGTTCTCCGTGAACTGAGGAAATGCCATGCGCATCGCCAGAAATAAAATGGCCGCGACCGCCAGTATGATCAGCGCCACACTGCGGTACGTAACCGTCTTCCAGCGAACGTGGATACCCGGCTTGCGATTTCCCGAAGACACGTGGACCCCACTCCCCGTGAACTCTGCAACAGGCAGTTAATGAAAACGGTAGCATAAGCAAAATGAAGGAACGAACAGGTAATCAGTGTGGGGCATTACCTTGGTGCAAGCACCCGACCGACTTGAAACAACCTGTCAGCCGCTGTTTTGTGTCGAAACCTTGACTGTAGCCGCCGCGCTCCACCACAATAGCTAGCCCGCTATTCCTGGTGACTTGCCGTCATCCCATTTGATTTTGTGAAAGGCTCCACTATGTCGATAGCATTCCGCCTTGCGATATTCGCTTTGCCACTGGCTCTGGTCGCCATTTCGTCCGCCCAGAAAATTTCTGTTTCGCAACCCACCATCTGGGCGACCAAGCCAGATATCGCGGCCTTTGAAAAAATCGAGAACGATCGCCTCGCCGCCGGCCAGAGCGCCGTGGACTCTCTGCTCGCCGTAAAAGGGCCGCGCACCATTGAAAACACTCTGGCTCCCTTCGATGAAGCCGTGCGCCGGATCAGCAGTGCCGCTTACTTCGCCGGTCTCATGGAGCAGGTTCATCCCGACTCCGACTTCCGCGACCACGCGACTACCATGCTCACCAAGGCCAGCGCCGCGCAGACCGCGATCGCGTTGAATCATGAGATTTACGACGCGCTCGCCGGTCTCGATCTTCCGAAGGCCGATGCAGCTACGCGTTACTACGTGCAACGCACGATGCTGGAATTTCGCCTGGCCGGCGTCAACAAAGACGAAGCCACTCGCAATCGCCTGAAGGAACTGAACAAGCAAGCCACCGACGAGCAGTCGATGTTCGACCGGAACATCGCCGACGACAAGAAAATTGTTATGACGGATCCCGCGGAACTCGACGGCCTGCCGCAGGACTACATCGACCGCCACAAGCCCGGCGCCGACGGCAAGATTCAACTCACCACCGATTATCCCGACTCCATCCCCGTGCTGACTTTTGCCAAGTCCGATGCCCTGCGTCACCGGATGGCAATTGCCTTCAACACCCGCGCCTATCCGAAGAACGCCGATGTGCTGATGAGCCTGATGAAGACACGCTACGAAATTGCCACGCTGCTCGGCTATCCGTCGTGGGCCGACTACAACGCCGCCGACAAAATGATTGAAAAGGGCCACAACATCGCGGACTTCATCAAGCAGGTTAATGACGCTTCCCGGCCCCTGGCGGAGCGCGAATTCGAAATGCTGCTGGCCGAAAAACAAAAGGCGCACCCCGGTGCGACAGAAATTTCAGTTGATGAGACCGGTTACTTATCGGAACTCGTTCGCCGCTCGAAATACGATTTCGACTCTCAATCGGTCCGGCCCTATTTCCCGTTTATGCAGGTCAAGCAGGGAATTCTCGATGCCGCTGCCGATCTGTTCCATGTCAGCTTTCAGCGCGAAGACAACGTTCCCGCCTGGGATCCGGCCGTGGAAACCTGGATCGTGGTCGATCACGGCAAGCCCATCGGCCGCTTCTATCTCGACATGCATCCGCGTCCCGGCAAATACAGTCACGCGGAAATGGCCCCCGTGCTCGACGGAATTAAAGGCAAGCAGCTTCCCGAGGCGATTCTGGTCTGCAACTTTCCCGCGCCCACAGCCGACGATCCTGGGCTGATGGAATACGGCGACGTTTCCACGTTCTTCCACGAGTTCGGCCACCTGATGCATCACATTCTCGGCGGACAACAGGAATGGGCAGGCATCAGCGGCATCACCATGGAATCGGATTTTGTGGAAGCGCCCTCGCAGATGCTCGAAGAATGGATTCGCAGTCCTCAGGTTCTGGCAAAGTTCGCCAAGAACTACAAGACCGGCGAGCCGATTTCCGCCGAACTGGTGGAAAAGATGAATCGTGCCTCCGCCTTCGGACGCGGCAACTGGGTCACACGTCAGAATTCTTTCAGCGCGATCTCCTATGACATCTACAAAGACAAACCGGAGCAGGTTGATCTTGACAAAGTCACGCTCGACGACTCCCGCCAGTACACACTCGTCAAGCCATTGCCCGAAACCCACATGTGGGCTTCCTTCGGCCACCTTGGCGGTTACTCTTCGGCTTACTACACCTACCTCTGGGATAAAGTAATCGCCGAAGATTTCTTCCTCCAATTCGACCGTAGCAACCTGCTAGCAGGCGACGCTCCTATGAAATACCGGCGTGTAGTCCTCGAGCCGGGTGGATCGATGTCGGCGAATGACCTGGTGAAAAATTTCCTGGGACGTCCGCAGAGCATCAGCGCGTTACAGAAGTGGATGGCGGAAGAATTTGACACGTCGTCAGGAAACCCGAAGTCGGCTGGGCAGTAGGAGCGAGAGAGTGTTGGTGTAGAGCGGACACTCCTGTCCGCTGCCTTTGACGTTGCTATTCGCCAGCGTGCTACCATTTTCTCGTGGCCATCTCCGACACCAGCGCGGCCGCGCAAGCCATCCAACTCGAGATCCATCGCTCGATGACGGGAGAGCAGCGACTGCTCCTTGCATTTGAAATGAGCATATTCGCGCGGGACCTATGCCGGGAGCGGCTTCGTCACGAGCATCCGGAATGGACAGAGGCTCAAGTCGCCCGTGAACTGCTCCGGCTCGCCTTTTTCCCAGCGCCGCTGCCTGCTGGTCTGCGATGAATTTTCCTGAAGTCTTACCCAAAATTATTTCAGCGCTCGAAGCAGCGGGCATTGCGTACATGCTCACCGGATCGTTCGCCAGCGCTTATCACGGTTCCCTCCGTTCCACCCAGGATATCGACCTTGTGATCGAAGCAACTCCGCCGCAATTGCGGACGCTTGTCGAGAGTTTGCCGGGCAGTGAATATTACGGGGAGATCGACGCGGCTCTCGAAGCACATCGGCGAACGTCGATGTTCAACATCATC
This sequence comes from Candidatus Sulfotelmatobacter sp., assembly GCA_049584475.1. GTDB lineage: Bacteria > Acidobacteriota > Terriglobia > Terriglobales > Acidobacteriaceae > Sulfotelmatobacter. Next base: position 59,007 of record JBAUXX010000064.1, read on the forward strand.
GATCTGAAGAGCGGCTGGAAGATCGATATGATCATCCGCAAGGACCGTGCCTTTAGTCGGGAAGAGTTTCGACGGCGCCAACTGATAACGACTCAAGGATTGTCTTTTTTTGTAGCTAGCGCCGAGGACATTGTGCTGGCCAAGCTGGAATGGTCAAAGCTGGCGCAATCGCAACGACAGATCGCGGATGCAGCCGGAATTTTGAAAACAAGCTGGGATTCGTTAGATCGTTCCTATCTCAGGAAATGGATTGGCGAACTGGAATTGGAGAAAGAATGGGCCGACGCCCAGCGCGCGGCCCAGATCTCAGAGTCAACCTGACCGACAGCCCCGCATGCGGAAGCCGAAGGTCGCTTGCCGCGTCCTCGCGCCGCCTGTAGCATCAAATATTCGGGCATTAATAAGGAGACTTTATGGCAACCGACACTCTGGCTTCCCCGGCGATTCTGGGCGGCAGCAATCCCACTAAAGTTTTGAAGAACTTCATCGACGGCGAGTGGGTCGAATCCTCGACCGGCGAAACCTTTGAAGACCGCAATCCCGCCGACACCCGCGATGTAGTCGGCATTTTCCAGAAATCCGTCAAGGCAGATGCAGACGCAGCCGTAGATGCAGCCAAACGCGCCTTCGCCAAATGGCGCTTGGTTCCCGCTCCCCGCCGTGCGGAGATCGTCTTTCGCGCCGCCGAAATCCTGATCGAGCGCAAAGAAGACTGCGCCCGCGACATGACGCGCGAGATGGGTAAGGTGCTCAACGAAACTCGCGGCGACGTGCAGGAAGCCATTGACGCCGCCTACTACAACGCCGGCGAAGGCCGCCGCCTGTTCGGCCCCACGGTGCCGTCGGAACTGCCGAATAAATTCGCCATGGCGATCCGCCAACCCATTGGCGTCTGCGGCATGATCACGCCGTGGAATTTTCCCATGGCCATCTCTTCGTGGAAGCTGCTGCCCGCCATCGTCTGCGGCAACACCTGCGTCATCAAGCCCGCGCAGGACACACCGCTCTCCACTTTCAACTTGGTCCGCGCACTCACCGACGCTGGCCTGCCCAAAGGCGTCATCAACATTGTCGCGGGCTATGGTCCCGAGGCGGGCTTTCCTCTGGTGCAGCACGCTGATGTTCGCGCCGTTTCCTTCACCGGATCGTCGGCCGTGGGCAAAACCATCGGCACCACCGCCGCGCAATCCTTCAAGCATTGCTCGCTCGAACTCGGCGGCAAGAATCCCATGATCGTCCTCGACGATGCCAATCTCGATCTCGCTATCGAAGGCGGACTCTGGGGAGGCTTCGGCACCACCGGCCAGCGCTGCACCGCCACCAGCCGCATCATCGTGCAGAAGGGCGTCTACCGCGAATTCGTCGAGCGCTATGTGGATCGCGCCAGGAAACTGAAAGTCGGCAACGGTCTCGACGAAACCGTCGAGATGGGCCCGGCGATCAACGAGCGACAACTCACGACCGATCTGAAATATGTAGACATCGGCAAAGACGAAGGCGCAAAGCTGGTCTGCGGCGGCAATCGTCTCGATAAAGGCGACTACCAATACGGCTGGTTCATGGAACCCACCGTCTTCACCGACGTTGACGCGAAAATGCGCATCGCCCAGGAAGAAATCTTCGGCCCGGTGGTTTCGATCATTCCCTGCGACGATCTCGACGACGCCATCGAAATCGCCAACGGCATCGAATACGGCCTCTCGTCCTCGCTCTACACCAAGGACGTGAACCGCGCCTTCACTGCCATGCGCGACCTTTACACCGGCATCACCTACATCAACGCGCCGACGATAGGCGCCGAAGTCCATCTACCCTTCGGCGGCACCAAAGCCACCGGCAACGGCCACCGCGAAGGCGGCATCGGCGCGGTTGATTTTTATACGGAGTGGAAGGCAATCTACGTGGATTATTCGGATACCTTGCAGAAAGCACAGATCGATAGAGGGGAGTAAGTTTGGGAGGGCGGTTTCGGATAGGGTAATCGGAGCGTTACCCCTCTCAGACGTTCCACAGTCCGAAGCGGAACAGATAGAAGATCGCGATCACGAACGCGACGTGGAAGGCCAGGCTCAGAACGGTCAGCGGCCACCTAAACCGGTCTCCATCGCTTCGCACGTAGTGGTTGAGCGTGTAGTTGTAGGCCACGGCGAGAAAAATCGTGGCGAACAGAAAATATCCAGCACCGCTCCAGGAGCCAGGTCTGCTTCAGGTGGCCTTCCTCGTTATGAAGGAATGTGACGGATAAGACGAGGGCGCCGGTGGCCAGGTTGAGCACCGAGGCTACGTGCTCGCGAAAAAACTTGGAGCGCTCCAACAGTTCGTTCATGGCCTTTGTGTGCTCCCCCGGGTCAACGGTCAGCCATCAGGTCGCCCACCAGCTCGCGGGCTTTCTTCTGGTCGGTGCCCGTCAGCACGGTTAAGCGGCTGTTCCCGCACAGCCGCGTGAATACATCGCCTGTCAGATTTAGGTTCGGCGCGGAAAGATCGACGATTACCTGAGCCGGCGAATGCTCTTCCGCCTTCTCTGCGGCATCCAGCCCGTTGTTTGCCGTCATGATCTCAATTCCTAAGGATTTCATGCGCTCCAATGTCGCCTTCCACGCCGCCGCCGGATTCCCGACAAACAAACGGATGACCGGCCTGTGCTCTGCCGCAGATGATCCGATCGCCTTCAGGATCTTGCTGAGATTGCCGACCGTGACCTGAGCGCTGCTGAGCCGTTCGTTCACGATGCGGTGGCAGGTTGCGTACGGAATTTCCGTGCGGCGCGAAAGCTCCTGGATCGAGTTGCTCTTCACCCACTGCTCGACGTTGCGGCTCGCGTCCTGCAGCAGCTCGGCATACTGGTCCGCCGCCGCTGCGCTCCTCTTCTGCCGCGCCCGCGCCGTATCCCGTTCGTTCTCCATTTCCTGCGTTTCTTCCAGCAGGTCGCGCACAAAACGCATCAGTTCGTCGAACTTCTCCCGCTTGAGCGAAACCTCGCCCTTCGAGGTATCGTAGTGAACGTCGCTCTTGTCGAACGGTACCTTTAGATTCATTTCGTTTACCCCGGATCGCCGCTGAGGAACTCCGCGAACGAGTCCAGCGCCTCCCAGTATCGATTCCACTTCACCCAATTCAAGTAGATCAGCTGCTGCCTCTCGTCCACTTCAAAACCGATCACCACTTTGCGCAACCCGACTCTGAATGAAACTTCCCACGATCCATCCTTCCCCGGCTTGCGGTTGTCCCCGGCGGCGTGTGGCTCCTTGCGCAGCGCAGTTCTGAGTTCCTTGAACTTCTGTTTCGCCTCGTCGGAGAATTCGTCCCTCACATCCGGGGCGACATCGTTGTCGACGAAACCATACATAGTGTATCCAATTTTGAATAATTGTCAAGCTTGCCGTATCCGTATACGGATACGAAGGGCCGCCTCAAACTTACCATAAAAGACTGAACTTCGAACATGGACCGTGACTTCGTACGGTTTCTCAAGGGAGCCCACATGTAGGTTGGTAACCCCCGCGACTGGGACGACCGTTAAGGCCGATTTCTTCGGTTAAGTTTCCTCTGCGTTCTCAGGCCGCTCTGCGTTTAATATCCCTTACAGGACCATCCCCCGGCCCGCGAGATCACCGCCGTCCGCTCCCGCGCTCGCTCGACGACATGTCGCTGCGCCATCCGCAACATCGGCGCATAAGCCTTTCTTTCCTGACACTTACGGCTAGGGACCATGGACAGCTTGTCCACTTTCCCGCCCAGTTATAAAGTGCCGTAATCTGAGGAATCACATGAAAAAGCTAACCCATTCCCGGCATCTGCAATCCTTGGCCACAGCCTTGTGCGCAGCCACACTGTTTTTCGCAGCCGCCACCGCCGCAGCCGACCCGCGCCCCACCATCACGACCCACGTTCCCGAAGCCGTCGCCAGCGGAGCCGCTCCGTTGGTTGGTCACCTTCCCCGCGCGCAGCGCCTAAGCCTGGCTATCTCTTTGCCGCTGCGAAACCAGGCTGAGCTCGACGATCTGTTGCAGCAACTCTACGATCCGCAAAGTCCCAGCTATCACCAATACCTCAGCGTGCAGGAGTTTACCGAGAGATTCGGCCCAGCCAGGGCTGACTACGCAGCGCTACTCCGCTTCGCCCAGGCGAACGGACTCACCGTCATCGACACCCCCGCCAATCGTATGGTCCTGGCCGTCGAAGGATCGGCGGCAAACATCGAAAATGCCTTCCACGTAACTTTCGGCCTATATCAGCATCCCACCGAGAACCGCACGTTTTACGCGCCGGATCGTGAACCAACATTTGATCTCGATGTGCCGCTGTTGCACATCTCCGGTTTCGACAACTTCTCCCTGCCTCGCTCCAAGAACATCAACGCTTCTGTGCCAGCGGCCAAAGGCACGGGATCCGGTCCCAGCGGGTCATACCTGGGCAGTGATCTGCGAGCCGCCTACTACGGCTCGGGACCGCTGAATGGCGCCGGGCAGTCGGTGGGGCTGTTTGAGCTTGCCGGATACCAGATGAGCGACATAGAGCTCTACTTCAACAATATCAATCAGCCGCTCAACGTCCCGGTTAACGGCATATCGGTGAATGGCGCGTCGCTCACCTGTCCTCCGGCGTCCTGTAACGATGGTGAGCAGGCGCTCGACATTGAGCAGGCCATTTCGATGGCTCCGGGGCTGAGCCAGGTCCAGGTCTATGTAGGAAAGAACGATGTCTCCATCTTTAATCAGATGGCCGCCGACAATATCTCGAAAACGCTGAGTTGCTCCTGGGGATGGGGAGACAACGAAAGCAGCCTTGACCCCATATTTAAGGAAATGGGAGCACAAGGCCAGACCGTGTTCGTCGCGACCGGCGATCAGGGTTCCAGCACTATCGCCAACCAGGTCTGGCCGTCCGACGATCCCTACGTGGTCGCGGTCGGCGGAACGGATCTACTCACCAACGGTCCGAGCAAGGCATGGAAATCGGAGACAGGCTGGAAAAACAGCGCGGGCATGCCTTCGCCCAACGGCGTGCCCATTCCCGCTTATCAGCAGCGGGCAGGAGTCATTAACTCTTCCAACGGCGGTTCGACAACTCTGCGCAACATACCGGATGTCGCCGCCGAATCGAATACGCTGCAATACGTCTGTTCCCAGGGAACGTGCCGGAACAATGGCGGCGGAACCAGCTACGCGGCGCCGCTGTGGGCCAGCTTCATCGCACTGGTGAATCAACAGGCGGCTGCTAACGGCCAGCCGCCCGTTGGATTTCTAAACCCGGTGCTCTATGTGCTTGGCACGGGGTCGAACTTCAGCATGGAGTTCCACGACGTTACCAGCGGTAGCAACGGCGCGTATTCGGCAGTCGTTGGATATGACTTGGTGACCGGATGGGGCAGTCCGCATGGCGCAAACCTGATCAACGCTCTGCGGAAGGGAAAATAAACGGCACATCGATTCGTGGATCAGGTGCGAGCATGAAGCTCTTTATCATCGTCATCGATCGATTCATCGCCCGCAGATTTTCTCTGCACCCTCGGCGTTCTCTGCGATTAAACTTGGTTGATGCCCAGCACTCATCCCCGCGAAATCACCGCCGCCCGCCGCCTCGATAACGTCCGCTATGCAATTCGCGACCTGGCCTGCGTGGCCGACGAAGTCATCGCGCAGGGCCACAAAGTTCTTCCACTCAACGTCGGCGACCCGCTCAACTTCGATTTCCAAACGCCACCGCATATCATCGAAGCCGTCTACAAAGCCATGCGCGACGGCAAGAATGGATATGCTCCGTCGCCCGGCATTCCTCAAGCGCTCGAAGCCATTCGCGGCGAAGCCACACGCAAAGGCATCCCCACCGTGCGCGACGTGTTCGTCACCTCAGGTGTCAGCGAAACGGTAGACATCTGTCTCGCAGCCCTCGTGGACACCGGCGAAAACGTCCTCACGCCAAAGCCCGACTATCCGCTCTACTCCGCAGTGCTGTGCAAGCTGGGCATCGCGATCAACGCCTACGATCTGAACGAAGACGACGCCTGGCAGCCCGAACTCGCCGACATCGAACGCAAGCTCACGCCGCAAACTCGCGGCATAGTGCTCATAAATCCCAACAACCCAACTGGCTCTCTTTGTACGCGCGAAATGCTGGAAAGTGTCGCCGAACTCGCCCGGCGCCACAATCTGGTCGTCTTCGCCGACGAAATCTACGACAAGCTCATTCTCGAAGACACCTCGCATATAGCATTCGCTTCAGTCGCGCCCGACGTGCCCTGTATCACCTTCGGCGGCATGTCAAAAAATTATCTCGTCCCCGGATGGCGCATCGGCTGGGGCATCGCGTCAGGCGACGAAACAGCAATCAGACCTTATCTCGAAGGCATTCACCGTCTGCTGCGCGCGCGCCTCTGCGCCAATCATCCCGAGCAATATGCGATCGAGCCCGCGCTCGAAGGCCCGCAGGATCATCTCACCGAAGTGCGCCGCAAACTGCGCTCCCGCCGCGACCTCACGCAGAAATGGTGCGAATCCACGCCTCGCGTAAGCTGCGTCGCCCCGCGCGGCGCCTTCTACGCCTTCCCCCGCATCGACATCCCCGAAAGCGATGAAGTCTTTGTGAAAGAGCTGATCCGCCAGAAACACGTCATGGTCGTCCACGGAAGCGGCTTCGGCCAAAAACCCGGCACGCAGCACTTCCGCATCGTGTTCCTGCCAGATGAGAAGACTTTGACCAGCGCGTATGCGGGAATTGCGGAGTTCATTGGCGAACGGTACGCAAAGCAATTAGAGGTAAATCGAGTTTGAACGCGAAGAGCCGAATCCGCCTGATCCAGATGCTAGAACCGCTGATTTTGGGACCCTATTGGGTCATCCGGGTTATTTACGTGGTCTTGTTCGGATGGTGGCTCAATCCCTGGCAGCAACGAAGAAGCAACCAATCCCTCTGGGATGAAGTCCAGGCGAACCTTTATTTTCTATACAGCGAAGGCCGGCCGATTATCGAAAAGCGTCCCCATCCTCTTCCCTTCGACTACGCGTCCGTGCGCATCCTCTTTGGGAACATTTATTTTCGCTTCACACGCGGACGAGGCGAGCTGAATGTAACCCTCGCGCCGCGTCACGAGCCGACACGCTCGCATGAACTTTCTTTAGTGTTAACCGCCCTTGACTCGTGTCACTTCAAACCTCTGGGGAGCGACTGGAAGAGCATTGCCGGCGCGCTTCGTCCTCGGTTGGATGCTCTGAATAAAGTCTTTTCGGAAGCTTTGTACCCGGAGTTCGTGGAAAAAATTCCCTAGACTACGACTCCACACGGCAACGGTTCCGACGGTGAGGTTCCCGTATGACCATAGTATAATAACCATGATCGACGGGGTCCTTCACAGCATGAAAACGATGCCCGCAGGCCAATTCAAAGTCCATAGTCTGAAGGTCATGGACGAAGTTCAGTCCAAACGCCAGGCCGTGCTCATCACCAAGCGCGGCAAGCCTGTGGCCAAGCTCATCCCTGTCGAGCAAGAAAAAGACGACATCTTCGGCTTCTACAAGGGGAAAATCAAAGTTAAAGGAGATATCGTCTCCCCAATAATAAGCCCGGAGGAGTGGGGCGATCTGTATTGATTCTGCTAGACACCACGTAATCATTTGGGTGTCATCAGGTGACCCACGGCTTTCCACTAAGGCCCAAACTGCAATTCAGGAAGCACGTCAGACTGTTCGAGGATTGGCAATTTCTGATTTCACGCTAGTTGAATTGTCGCAGTTGTACCGGAAAAATCGAATCGCTCTCGCCATTGGCCCGGAAGACTTTTTGCGCGAGCTTGAGCGTCGCTTCGTGATTCTTCCCATCACCGCCAATATCGCCCTCCAGGCTTACGCTCTGCCGGCGAGCTATCCCAAAGATCCCGCCGACCGCATCATCGGCGCCACTGCGCTCATCGAGGACATTCCCCTCCTCACTGCCGACCGCGCGAATGGTGGACGCCACTCATTAGTCGATTTTCCTCTGCGCTCTTAGCGTTCTCGGCGTTAAGAGCCTTTGACTTCCTCTTTCCCCGCGAATCTGCTTAAATCATTCAGAAGCGCAACCACACCATCACGCAGGTATTTCAACAATCGTGGTCGATATTCACTCCCACATTCTTCCCGAAGTAGACGACGGCCCCAAATCCTGGGATGTCTCAGTCGCCATGTGCAAAATGGCCGCGGCTGACGGCATCACACACCAGGTCGCCACACCCCACGCCAATGACCGCTACCACTACGATCGCGAATACCTGCAAGGACTCCTCGTTCGCTTGCAGGAACTTGTCGGCGATGCGATCAAACTGGGCCTGGGCTGCGACTTCCACCTTTCTTACGAAAATCTGCAAGATGCGCTGATAAATCCTTCGCGCTATGCCATCGAAGGCACGCACTACATGCTGGTGGAGTTGAGCAACTACAGCGTGCCCGCGCAGACCACGGATTCCTTTCTCAAGCTCGGGGATTCCGGCATCACCGCAGTCATCACTCATCCCGAGCGCAATCCCATCCTGCGGGAAAATCCGCAGCGTGTAGTGGAATGGGCCGAGCAGGGTTGCGTGATCCAGATGACCGGCTCCGCTCTCACCGGGTTCTGGGGCGAACGCGTGCGCCGCGTCGCGCAGTGGCTGCTGGAACGCAGCGCCGTGCATATTCTCTCCACCGACGCGCACGACACGGAAAAGCGCGTTCCCGTGCTTTCCACCGCGCGCGAAGCGGCCGCGGAAATCGTCGGCGAAGACGTGGCACAAGCGCTGGTGGAAACCAATCCCCGCGCCATCATCGATGACAAGCCACTGCCGTATTTCCCCCGCCCGGCGATGGGAAGTTATCGCAAGAGCGGCAATTAGCGATGGACTCCGATCTGCCGCGGAACCAAAACCTCAGGTAGGATGAATCGTCTTTTTGTCTGACCTTGCCTTGATCAACGATGAAATTTGAGGAAAGAAATTCCATGACACTCCGCATACACTTCGGTCAGAGTTTGTTTGTGATCGCTCTTCTACTCGCCACGACGGTGCTCATGCCGAAAACCAGCGCCGCAGGCCCGGCTCCGAAACAAATGCTGGTTTACATTGGCACCTATACCGAACATGGCAGCAAAGGAATCTATGCCTACCATTTCGATTCCTCCACCGGCAAGCTGACTTCGCTGGGGCTGGCGTCCGAAACTGCGGCGCCATCTTTTCTCGCTGTTACTCGCGAAGGAAAGTTTCTTTATGCGGTAAATGAACTTCAGAAGTATGACGGCCAGCCCACCGGCGCGGTAAGCGCATTTGCCATTGACCAAACAAGCGGCAAGCTATCCCTGTTGAATCAACTTGCTTCGCGCGGCCAGGATCCGGCGCATGTGGTTGTAGATCGTACCGGCAAATATGCGTTGGTCGCCAATTACACATCGGGCAGTGTGGCGGTTTTCCCTATCCTGAAAGACGGACGGCTGGGCGAAGCTACTTCATTTGTGCAACACAAAGGCCACGGTGTAAATCCTGACCGCCAGGAAGGGCCGCACGCTCACTGCATTGCAATGTCGCCGGACAATCGTTTCGCGATTGTTGCCGACCTTGGACTTGACCAGTTGCTGGTGTACGCATTCGATGCGGCGAAGGGAACGTTGGGACCGAATCCGCAAATCGTGAAGACTGCGCCGGGAGCGGGACCGCGGCATCTCGTGTTTAGTTCCGATGGCCGATTCTTTTATGTGCTCACTGAAATGCAGTCCACAGTCGTTACATACTCATACGATTCCGCGACCGGGTCTCTGCATGAATTGCAAAGCCTCTCCGCCCTTCCGAAAAACTTCAGCGGAGAAAGCACTGGGGCAGAAGTCGAAATAGACCCGTCCGGCAAATTTCTTTTCGCGTCGAACCGCCCGTCCAATCCTTTAGGAGGAAGCATCGCGGTGTTCGCGATCCACCCGCGTGCTGGAACACTCACCCCCATTGAAATCGATTCCTCCGGCGGAAACACGCCGCGCAACTTCACCCTCGATCCGAGCGGATCATGGCTGCTCGCCGCAAACGAGGATTCCGGCAACATCGTCGTCTTTCGCCTCGATCGCAAAACCGGACATCTTACTCCGACTGGAGAATCGGTTCAGTTGTCATCGCCGGTGTGTGTGAAGTTCGTTGTTCCGCAGTAGTGTCGCCGCAGTGAGCACTCAGCACTCAGCACTCAGCACTCAGCACTCAGCAATCAGCATTCGGCCAGGCAAAGGCCGTTGGACGACTCACTCGGAAAGCCACGACGGAATACACGCCCGTGCTCACTCGAATCTGGCAGGGCTGATTGCTAAGTGCTGAATGTTAACTGCTGATTGCTAAGTGCCGATTACCGATTCTTACTGCGGCCTGGAAGGAGCGGAAGGATCGGCCGATGCGGGAACCGGATCGGCAGCCGGCGTCTGATTCACGGACGCGCCTGGATTGGCGCTGTGTGACACTGGATCTAACGACGTAGCGCTGGGCATGTCGGGCTGCGTGGTCATGGCGCTTTCTGGATTTAGTAAATGGTCGTGGCTTGGCCCGAGGCCAAGCTTGATCAGCGCCCGCGAGTCGGGAGCGGTTTTGCTTTGCCATCCATGGTCGGCCTGATAATGCCGCATCGCATCTTCACTCGTCTGGTTCCATGTTCCGGTGGGCTCGCCAGTCAGGTAGTGTTCGCGGATCAATGCTTCCTGAATCGCCTGGACTCTATCCGAATCAATCTTCTGCTGACCCCGTGGCTTCTTCCCCTTGCTCGTGGCGACTCGCGAGGTGCTATGTCCGTGTTTTGCTGGTGTCGAGTGGCTGGCATGAGTTGAACCCGAATGAGACTTGGCCGCAGTCTTTTTGGCGGCTAAGGCGGTAGAAGTTGATTTCTTGGATTTCTTTCCGGCGGAACTCGTCTGCCCCCTGGCTGGCTGCGTTGAAGACGACTCCTGCGACTTCGCCGACGCCAACGGGCCACACACTAGAAGCAGCGCGAAGCCCGAAGCCAAAAGGGCTTCCGGCAACCGAATTGGGCGAAATATTCGCAATGCGCTGAAATATACCTCAACAAAAATAACCCGGCGAACCAGCGCTTCCATCATCCCCGAATCGGGGGAGAAGCGCCAGTTCCAGCCGGGCGAATTAGAGTTACGGAAGTGTACCGGCGACGAAGATCGTCCCATCCTGACGGGTCGTGCCGCGCTGCCGAACCAGGAACACAACATCCTGCCCGCTCTTCATGCTCGATTCCACGCGCGCGAATTCGTCCTCCCCGTTTACCGGCTGCTTGTTGATTTCCAGGATAATGTCGCCTCGTCCCAGGCCGATGTCTTCGGCGAAGGAATTCGGCTTCACGTCGCTCACCATCACTCCCTTGCCGGAAGGAATGTCGAGACGATCGGCTATCTCCGGAGTCAGTTTGCGCACGGTGATGCCAAACTTGCTCTGCTTCGGAGTGTTTTCATCGCCGCTTTCCTGATCCTCGCCCAACCGCGCCGCAAACAGCTTGGCACGATCGGCGATGGTCACGGTGGTGTCTTGTGCTTTGCCGTTCCGCAGGAAACCAAGAGCAACCTTCGCTCCCGGCTTGCGCGACGCAATGTCGGAAACCAATTCCGATCCCTTGCTGACTTTCTTGCCGTCTACGGTGGTGATCGTGTCGCCGACCTTCAGCCCAGCCTGATCAGCCGGGCTGCCGGGAACGACGTTGGAAACCGTCACGCCCGATCCCGATCCGTACACGCGCGCAATCGCAGGATTCTCAACCGCATCAAACATGATTCCGATCGATCCGCGCGAAACACGGTGTTCCGGACCGGTCAGCTGGTTGTAAACGTCAACTACAGTCTTGGAGGGCAGCGCGAAACCAACGCCTGCATAAGCATTGGTCTCGCTGAGAATCGCCGTGTTGATGCCGATCACCTCGCCAGCCATGTTGACCAGAGGTCCGCCGGAGTTTCCGGGATTAATCGCAGCGTCAGTCTGAATAAAAGTCTGGAATTGCCGCCCTGGCACGATGTCGCGGCCCTTGGCGGAAACGATTCCAGCGGTTACGGTCTCCGACAAACCAAACGGGCTGCCGACGGCCAGCACCCAATCGCCCACCTGCATGCTGTCGGAATTGCCCATCTTCGCCGCAGGCAATGCGCGATCGATCTCGACCTTAATGACCGCCAGATCGGTCTCCTGATCCATGCCAATCACCTTGGCATCGTGCTGTATGCCCGGAGGATCATCTTCAAAACGCACCCGCACGCGATCAGCCTTTTCTACAACGTGCCGGTTGGTGACAATAAATCCTTTAGGATCGACAATGACGCCAGATCCGAGCGAGCGCTCGCGAATCGGGCCGTTATCCAGGCCACCACCCTGGCCGCCGAAAAAGCGGTTGAAGAAATCGTCCATCCCGCCCTGGCCGCCGCTGCCTCCGCCATCTTCCTCATCGTCCTGCCCGCCGCGGCGGCGATGGGGATTCTTGATGGTCGATTCGGTGTTGATGTTGACCACACTCGGCTCCAACTGCTTGGCAATCTGCGAGAAAGCATTCGACATCTGCTGCGGCGACGGCATGGTGAGCGGCGCAGCGTCGGCCGCCCTCTGACCCTCTTTGCCCTTCACGCCGTAAGAAACGACTGTGCCGATCAGGATGCCGACCGAAAGCGTTGCCAAAATGCTGAATGTGTAGACCCAACGGTGGGCCCTCAAGCGCATCTGAATTGCGCGCGAATCCATAAGTCCGCCTTCCTCCAATATCGTGTAAACCCACCCATTATACCCGTTCAAGCCGCACGTCCGGCCATCCGGATACCGCCCTCAAACTGTATTAGACGCGCGAAACGGTGGTTTCGTTTGATGGGATCCGCTAACTGAAGAAAATTACAACGGAATTGAAGCGAAAGAATAAAGAATATTGCTATCCAACCTATTATCTGGCTTTGTAAACCGTCTTTCCGCCCACCACTGTCCTCAGAACCTTCGCCCCAAGAACCTTCTCGGCCGAGACCGCAGTGATATCGCGGTCCAGCACTGCAAAATCCGCCAGCATTCCCGGCACCAGCTTGCCTTTTTCTTTCTCTTCGAATTCGGCAAACGCCGCGCCCGTCGTATAAGCGGCAATCGCCTGGTCCATGGTGATCTTCTGTTCGGGGAAATATTGCTGCTTTCCGTCTTCGCTCTTGCGCGTGACGGCGGCGTAAAGGCCGCGGAACGGCGTTACCGGCTCGACCGGATAATCCGTACCGAAAGCCAGCGTTACGCCCTTATCAAGAAACGCCGCCCAGGCGTAAGAAGTTGCCGCGCGCTTCGGTCCCAGCCGGTCTTGAGCCCAACGCATGTCCGTGAGCAAATGACTCGGCTGCATCGACGCAATCACCTTCAGTTCCTTAAACCGCGCGATCTCGGCAGGCGTAGTCACCTGCGCGTGTTCAATGCGCAACCGGAAGTCATCGCCTCCGTTCGGCGCTTTTATGCCGGCATCGCGAGCAGCTTTCTCAGCCCCGGCGTAAGCATCGAGCGCCATCTGCACGCCCTTGTCGCCGATGGCATGAAAGCCCAACTGAAATCCAGCCAGCACGCGCTGCTTCGCCATCTCGTTCAATTCAGCCGCCTCATACTGCGGCAGGCCCGAATTCTTGGCATCGTCCGCATACGGTTCGAGCAGCGCTGCCGTGTGCGATCCCAAAGACCCATCCATGAATCCCTTGAGCATTCCCGTGTGCAGCATCAGGTCCGACTTGGAGTGCGAAGCTCGCTCCTTTTCCAATTCTTCCACCGGATCCTTGAACGTAAGCCATTCGGAGATCCGCGCCGTCAGCTTTCCTTCTTTTTCCAGTTCTTCGTAAATTCGAAAATCCTGCCAGGTGGAATAATCCTGCGCCGAAGTAATCCCATGTTCCGCCAGGTCGGCAAGCGCCAACTCGAGTCCTTTGCGCCGTCTTTCCTGCGTAGCCTTCGGAACCACCGCATAGACCATGCTCTGTGCGGATTCGCGAAGAATACCGGTAGGTTCGCCGGTCTCGTTGCGGTCAACCTGCCCGCCCTGAGGAACCTTGCTGGCCAAAGTCACGCCGGCGAGTTGCAAAGCGCGAGTGTTGGCCACACCAATATGCCCATCGATGCGTTCAAGAAATACCGGGTGCCCGCCGGAAACCTCGTCCAAATCCCAACGCGTCGGCGTGGCCTTCACCGGCCACAGCGTTTCGTCCCACCCCGCTCCCAGAATCCATTCGCCGGCCGCCGCCTTTCCCACGCGCACCAGCACGCGCTGGCGAAGCTCATCGAGACTCTTTACACCTGTAAGATCGACGTTGAGCTTCGTCAATCCCGCGTCGGCCAGATGCAAGTGGGCGTCGTTGAACCCCGGCATAACAAAATCGCCACCCAGATCGACAATCTTCGTCTGCGGACCTTTGAATTGTTTCTCCACCTCCACATTTTTCCCGACTGCTTCAATCCGGTCTCCCAGCACCGCAATGGCTTCCTCGCGTAACACCGAACTGAAGGGCGAATTCGCGGGCTCGCCGGTGTAGACGTTCCCGTGAATGAAGATGACATCGGCCTTAGATCCAGCAAAAGTGGTCTTCAGCGCAGAATCCTGTCCGAAGCCGAATACACCGATCAGCGTTATTACTGCAAAGGCCGAGAGGTTTGTCCACCGCGACAACTTGCCCATAGCATTCGTCGAACAGATCAAATCCGCCACCATTATTCTCCCACCCCCGCCAACGTCAGCAGCGTCAACAAAATTCTCTTCAATCCCAACTCCCGCCCGTTGGAATCGAACCACTCCTGCAAAGTGTGCGCCCCGCCGCCCGACCCACCGCCGCCAATCGCGATCGCTTCCAAGCCCATCGACAAGGGAATATTCGCATCGGTCGAAGCGCGCTGCACCTGCGCCGCATTGTTCAACTGCGCATCCACCGCGCGAATCACCTGCAAAATTCGCGCGCCCGGTTGCAACTCGCCCGCCGGACGGTTCCCGATCACCACCACTTCGCAATTTACACCCGACGGCCGCTTTTGCGCGGGTGAGCGCATCTCCGCAGTCATCGTCTCGTCTTCAACCGCGCGGTTCAACGCCAGCCGCAGAGATTGCTCCAGGCGTTCCATCTCCGCCATCGAAGTCGACCGGATATCCACCTTCATGCTGGCCGACTCCGGAATCGAATTCACCGATGTTCCGCCGCGAATCACGCCAATATTGAAAGTCGTCTTCGGCGTCGCAGGCACCGGCGTCGCGGTGAACACATCAATCGCACGCGACAAAATCACAATCGGATTGGGCGCGCCAAAATCGCTCCAAGAATGCCCGCCCGGTCCTCGCACAATCACTTCAAACCGCCGGCTGCCCAGTGCCTCGGCCACAATCGTATCCGCGCCCGCTCCATCCAGCACGACGCTGCAGGCAATCGAATCCTTCCAGCGCGGCGTGGAAAAAATATGCCTCATGCCGCGCAAATCGCCTTCGCCTTCTTCGCCAACATTGCCTATAAACACGAGCGGCAGCGCATGCCGCAGCCTTACCGTGCGCAACAATGCCGCGATGGCCAGCATCGCCGTCACCCCCGCGCCGTTGTCGGAAACTCCCGGGCCGTACAACCGGCTTCCCTGCTGGCGAATATTCAACGGCGTGTTCGCGGGAAATACCGTATCGATGTGCGCGCTCAGCGCCACGTACCGCTGTCCGAAGCCGGGATGAATGCCAAACACGTTGCCCACATCGTCGATGCGAACATCGTCGAGCCCGACTTCGCGAAAGCGCTCCGCCAGCCACGCCCCGCGCGCCGTTTCGCCAAACGGAGGCGCAGCAATCCGCGCCATCTCCGCCTGCCATTGCGCCAGTTGAGGCTCCTGCAGGCGAAACCAATTGAACGCCGACCGCACCTCGGGTGAAGCCGCCAGCCGCGCCACTTCCTTCTGCAGAGTGGCAGCAACATCCGGCATGTCCGCGCGCGGAGGAGTAGGGCTCATGAGAGTGATGGCGTCATCTTACAACGCGCAAAGGAGATTGGGTGGTGGCTCAGAAATTTCTTCGCTCTACCGATGCCGTCATGCCGAACGCCCGCGTTTTCACCAGCGGGCGGAGGCATCTCGCGTGCCCACTCCTGACCACGAGGAGATTTTTCGCCCACCCGGGAACGGTTCCTCCGATTAAAACGCCATCAAGCCTCGTCATTGCAAATTGAAAAGGTAGCGGAGATTGGGGATTATTTGAGAGGAACGAAAGCCGACAAATTATCCTTGCCTTAGAATCAACATCGATGCTCGATCCCACCGCAACCCTCATTATCGAGTGGCTCCGGCACATCGGCCTCACCGTTCGCCTCTCACCCCTCCGCGCCGACACTTTCCTGCCCGGCCTCACACTGGAACCGGGCGGCCTCGTCGTCGACCCCGAGCGTCTTCTCCATCCCGGTGATCTTCTCCACGAAGCTGGCCATCTTGCCACCATGTTGCCCGCACGGCGCGACTCCGCCCAATCGAATGCCGGCTCCGACATGGGAGACGAGATCGCCGCCCAAACATGGTCCTATGCCGCCGCCGTGCACCTCGGACTTCCGCCCGAAATCGTCTTTCACCCCACTGGCTACAAAGGCGCCGCTCAATCCCTCATTCAAACCTACCGCGATGGCAACGCAGGTGTTCCCCTTCTGCAATGGATGGGACTTACCTTGGACCGTACTCGCGCCGCCGCAGTCTGCATCGCTCCCTACCCGCACATGATTCGCTGGCTCCGCCCTGAACCAGAGTAAGTGCTGTCGACATTAGATGGGACGGGTCCGTAACGATTATCGGTTGCGTAAGGGTATTGATGGTCGGCATTGAGCCGTCTGGGCAAGAGATTACTTGTTCGCACCAGCAGTCAAACTATCGCGGTCGATCGCCTTCCCGTGCACCCAAACCGTCGTGATGCTGTCATAAGCGTCCACACTGTCCAGTGGCGATTGCTTCATCAGCACTACGCCTGCGCTTGCCTCCGCTACGATAGCCCCTGGCTCGGGCACGAACGGGAAGGGCACGACTTCAGTCGTGCCACGCGAGAAATGCAAATTTGCTGGCTTCAGCCCCTGAGGTTCGTCTTGACCCTGGGGAGGAAAGAACCGGAGAAAAAGAGCCGGAGAAGATGACACGGTCGCCCTCCTTCATCGTAGAAAGAACCGCAAAGAGAGACGACGACGGGTTGATCAGCGTATGGTCGGAAGTATCGGACAGATCGTTATTCCACGTCCTCACTCGAACGGAATCTGCAAGAGATATTTCAAGGACGCCTCGGCCCCCGCTGTTCGAAGAAAGTTTGGCTATGCTACCCGTCTCCGCTTAAGCGAGCAGACGCACGTGGCAACCCTGCCCATTTATTGGGCATGCTCGTCATGCAGAGCGTTCAAGTACTCGGCGAAAACTTGACGCCTCTCTGACGATCCTTCTGGATGGCTGAAAACCTTGACCAACAGTTTCCGGGACTGACGGGAGCTGCCGGCAACCACCAGGCTCCTGCTTTCTTCTATCGCGACACGACGAACCTTTTGCTGGTAGGTCGCCGATACCGTGACGCGCTTTTGCTTTGCCTTCATATCTTTGAGGCTATCGTTTGGCCGTTGTCGAGTCAAGGAAAAGCTGGGTAATAATATACTTGGCAAAACTTGGGCTTAAATTTCGGGGCTAAAAATCACTTTAAGAATGAACGAAAAACCATCGTGGACGATGCCGTAGATAAACCCAATCGCTACAAGCAGACCTAAAATCCACTTTACCCACTTCGGGAGTGGGTCAACGATCTTGTCTACGGCTCTCGACATCAGACCCATGTAGGCAATCCAGTCAGGATTTCTTAGGCCGCTTCGCTTCCGACTTTCGCTTCTCGTTTTGTTCCCGCTTCAGCAGTTCTTCCTTTGATACCGTGAGCACTCGGCGTACAGCGTTGTCGAATCTTTGAAACTCTGTCTTGCCGGGAACATCTGGCGGCGGTAGAGGTTTCATGCGCCGATTATACCTGACCGAACATCAAATCAAATCTTATGCACCTCGATCCGTGCAAATCTCCCCTGTCAAGTCCCTTTCAGGATTCTTTTTTGAGATATGCTAAACTATTGAGTGAACAAGCATTTAGGAACCTTTGTGTGCAATAGTGTCCACAGCTTTTGCACAGATGCTTATGCTACTTTCCTCGTAACCCTGTCGGATTTGGGGGAAACGAGCCGCTAACAGGACTGTTTAATTTTGGCTTCCGCACTGAGCGTCCCAAAGAAAGATAGGATGGCTCTCACGATTCTTCGTGAGTTGCCAGACGATGCGTTTGAAAAATTCATCGCTGATTTAGAGCTATCAACATCCGCTCCGACTATTGCGAACGTCTCCGCCGATGATTCCGCCAGCATTTTTGAGGCTGTGACTTCGTTACATCGAGTAAAAGCATACAGCGAAGTACCGACCGGCGAGTTCATCTCAGATGTATGCGAATCCTTACGAGAGCATGGCGATTTATCGCGATCTGACGAGCCCAAAATTCGGGTAAGGCTAGCGCTTGTCTTAGGCATAGAGGCGCTTAGCGTTGCCGGGAAGGCCGTCGCCCTGCATACAGAGTACGACAATCTGTTTTGCAGTGCCCGCATCCTGACTGATGCTCGGCCCGTGTATGGTGCGGACCCGTCTGCGGCTCCCGCTGCCATGATTATTACTCACACGCTTAAGATCGACTATCACACTGGGTCGGGCGGCCATATTAATGAATTTTACGTAGCGTTAGGATCACATGATTTAGGACATCTAGCGGACGTGTTGATGCGGGCTGGACAGAAAGCAAAAAGCCTCGCGACCGTTATAGCAAATGCCAAGGTTCGTTTAATCGATCCTCAGGAGTAACGGGAGTATAGCTCATGGACGGAATGACGATAAATTGCGTGCAGCAGAAGCGACTGCCTAACTGGTACGGCAGTGGTTCGTCTAACGAGCGCAGCTCCACTTCGAAGAACTATAACTATGAAGCGCAAAAGAAGCATCGTCGTTTGGGACAGCATTACGTACATGCGCTAGAAAAACGAATACTCAAGGAAACTAAAGAGGCCGCGTTTTGGCGTGTGCTAGAAGAACAGATGGCGGAAAAGCCGCAAGCTGGGGTAGACGCGGCATTTGAAGTTCGCTTCAAAGAACTAGCACAGCGTTGGCGCGAGGAAACAAAATCTGTCTCATCTACGACAGACCGTGCTTTGAATGGCGCTTATCAAGACATAATCGGCATGGGTGATCGAGTGCTGCCCCTCATTTTCCGAGAAATGGAAGAGAGAGGTGGTCATTGGTTTTGGGCTCTTAGACATATTACTCACGACAATCCTGTTCCCCCGCAGGACGCAGGCAACGTTCAACGAATGCGAGAGGCTTGGTTGCAATGGGGACGGGAACACCACTACCTCTAAACCAACAGGAAATGCAAAATGCGCGAGATGAAATAAATCGCGATTTTGCAAATCTCCAAGATGCTTTTCAGGTAACTAGTTGGAACGTAGAGTCCTATAACTGCATCGCGTGGGCTGCCGACGATCAGTGTTACTGGTGGTGGCCTGACCCGGACGGTGAATCCTTTTGGCCGCAAGGAGTCGTGCGAGATGACTCGGTCGATGCTTTCGTTGAAGCATTTGGAACAATGGGCTATCAACGATGCAGTTCCTACGACCTAGAACGTGGATACGACAAGGTTGCAATATATGCTGTCGGCGATAAAGTGAAACACATGGCAAGACAGCTCCCTTCGGGAGCGTGGACTAGCAAGTTAGGCCCGTGGTGGGATATTGGACATGATTCGGTTGATGGGGTGCAAGACCCGCCTCACCGAATTCACTATGGAGTAAAAAGGCAGGCAATGCGACGCCGCACACATGATATGCCTGTAATTCCGGTAGGCTGAAAAGCAGACGCCTTACCCTGTTTACCGCGTTTAAGCCGATACGGATTTCTTCCTAAAATGGCTCTTGTGCGCCAGTCTTCCCGGTAAGTTCCTTGTAAGTGATTCGTTTCCCCACGATCTGTCGCACGGCGGAATCGAATCTGTCGGAATCGTTCAGCGGATTGCCTTTGGTTGCGCGGTTGTTATAACGGAACATCGCCTCGTCTAAATACCGATGCAGATGAAACGGTTCGACCGCAACGTATGTTCCGCTAAGTGTCCGCTTCATCAAACTCCAGAAGTTCTCTAGACCGTTTGTGTGAACCTGTCCGTTGACGTATCGCTCCATGTGGTTCACAAACTCGTGCGTGTACTCTTTCGGCAGAGACTTATAGACGCTGGCCTCGTCGGTGTAGATTTTCGAGCCGTGCTCTACCTGATTCAGAACGGCAGCTTGCAATGCTTCGCGGTTCACTTTCGGAACTACGGTAGCGCGAACGGTACGCGACTCACGATCTAGCACGCCCCACACCGCAGTTTTGTTTACGAGATTCGCGTCTCCGGTTAGGGAACTCTCACGCGCTGCCTTGAACTGTGCGCGGCGAGAGGCGTGCATGTTCTTCGCTTTTCCGCCGACGAAAGTTTCGTCCGATTCAACCTCGCGACCGGGACCACCGAGCTTGTAAATAGTGCCATTCTGCAATGCAAGGCGGATTCGATGATCCATGAACCATGCCGACTTTTGCGTGACTTTCAGGCTGCGGGAAATCTCCCAAGAACTGATACCGTTTTTGCAGTTCACAACCATCCACATTGCGGTAAGCCATTTGTCGAGTCCAAGAGGCGAGTCCTCGAAGATCGTTCCGGTTTTCAATGTGAACTGAGGCGCGGCGTGCTTCTCACGGCAGTGCCAGCGGTTGTACTTTTCTAAGAAAATTACATTCTTGCTCTGGCAGCGCGGGCAGACAACACCGTCCGGCCAGCGACGAGCAACGAGATATTCGCGGCAGTTCTTCGGATCGGCGAAGAAGAGGATGGCTTGCTGTAGGCTCTTCGGTTCCATATTTGAATCTTAGGGCGAAGGGTCTATTTTGTCAAGTATATTATTGCCAAAAGCTGGCTTTCGCGACCTCTTCCGGGGCGACGATCAGACCTTTCTGAATTTCGCTTTTCCACAACCCTATTGTGATATCTGACCTTGCCGCCCAAAGTTAAATCTTGCAATCATGGTCAATGCGGACGCACAGCCGCACGCCGACAAAGTAGCTGGCCAGGTCTTTGAAAATTGAAAAACTCGCGGCCGCTAAGTTCAATGTCCGCAGTATTTTGTAGGCAACTCTTTTGTTTCCATGGATTTAAGCGAGAACGGCAGGAAGTCCATCCGTGAACGGTGACTGATTCTAAATGACTTATCGAAAACCGATAAGGGCTAAGCCCTTGATAACAAATATTTTAGCTGCAAGTCCTTGGCAGTCAATACTTTACGGACCTTCGTTTTTCGTAAATATCTGATTCCAGATATTTTACACCGGTTTGATATGAGACCCTCCCCAGGTATGAGATATCCCCAGGTCGGAGGGCCTAGCCAAATCCCTACGCGAGCAGACTTTTGTTGGCTCCCACGCGTTCCTCCACTGCAGCTACCAGCTTCCGCGTCGTCGGAACCTCAATCCCATGCCGCTGCCCGCCGCGCAGAATCGGCCCGGCAATGGCATCCAGTTCCGGAGGGTTGTGCTGCTCCACATCCTTCTGCATGGAGCTGCGCATGTTTGCGGGAAACGCTCCAAAGCCGGAAAGCACCTTTGTCGCGTCAACGCTTGCGCCTTCTGCAGCACCGACCGCGCAGGCTTCACGGATGCAAGCCTCTCCTTGATCGCGCCAAGCCGGATCGGAAAGAACCTCACCGACAGTTTTGTCCGCAGCCGTGGTAGTGAGCGCAAAGGGCGCGAGAAAAACCAGCTTGCCCCACATGAGCGTGGGCTCGTCATCGATGAAGCGGCACGCGAATCCGATTTTCTCAAGCTGATCGATGGTGCTTCCAAGCGCAGAGCGTCCTGCCGCCAACACATTCAAGCGCGCAAATGGCGACCGGTGAACAATGTGTCCGGCACTGACGCGCTCACTTTCCACCGCAATCGTCGCGGGGATGACGCGATCTGCGCCGTACTTTGACCGCAGCAATGAAACGTGGTCGATGCCATTGAGCAAGGGGACGATGGCTCTTACAGCCTCAGGATTCTTCAGCGCCGACAGCGCCGGTTGCAGTTGAGTAGCCTTCACTGTAATCCAAAGCACGTCAGCGGGAGGAACTTCGGCGCTAATCGCAACATCGCTGGCGAAAGTGCCGAACGGGCTATCGAGATGAAGAGTTCTGGGATAGCGCTCAACCGTCTGCGGCCGCACAACCAAAGTGACAGCAGCTCCGGCATGCGCCAGGCAAGCGCCGATCAAACCGCCTATGCCGCCTGCTCCCAGAATCGCATGTCGCAACGGTCCGGAAGGGTGCCCCGTCCTTGTCTCGCCCCGCTTTTCGGGAGAGACAGGGCGGGGGTTTTGACTGTGGTCAGGCATCAGCTCTTCCTCGCAGATTCCGGCACGCACTCAAGAATCTCCGCCTCGGTCAAAGTGTGATCGCTGGATTTAGCAAGAGAATAAATGCGCTCGACCAAATCGTCCCCGACCGGAATACCGCGCCGCTCCAGCCAGAACAACACATTCGACTTGCCGCTCATCGGCCCCACATCGATGATCTGTTCGAGCCCGAAGACATGCGAAGGCACGCCGGAGTAAACGGTATTAGCAAGTTCGATGTCATTCTTTTTGAACGCCTTGATCACAGCGGCCGCATGAACACCGGTCGCAGTGCGGAACGCGTCTTCGCCCACCACGGGATAGTTCGCCGGTATCGGCACACCAGTGGCCCGCGAAACCGCCTGGCAATACTGTTTCAGCTTCGTGAGATGCTGCTGATCCCACGGCGGGATACCCATGAGTTTCAGGTTCACCAGCATCTGATCCATCTGCGTATTTCCGACTCGCTCGCCAATTCCCACCGCGCAGGCATGGACGCAATGCGCCCCCGCTGTCAGCGCCGCGAGCGAGTTCGCAACCGCCAGACCGCGGTCGCTGTGTCCATGCCAATCGACGCGAATGTTTTCGCCGGAAGGTTTCACGACTTCGTCAATCACAAATTTCACCAAAGCAAATGCGCCCACGGGCGTTGCGTGGCCCGCCGTATCGCAGATTACAATCGAGCGCGCCCCACAGTTGATCGCAGTGGAGTAGAGTCGCTTCACCGTTTCTGGATCGCAGCGGGTCGTATCTTCGGTGACGTACATCGAGTCAAGGCCCAGCGAAACCGCATACTTCACGGCCTTCTCGGTAGTCTGCAAGAGAAAATCGTCGGTCCAATTTTCTGTAAAGCGGCGAATGGGACTGGACCCGATGAACGTGGCGGCTTCAATGGGCAGACCGGTTTTCTGAACGATTTCGGCGATCGGACGAATGTCGTTCTCGTGCGTCCGCGCAGCACAGTTGGCGCGAATCTTCATTTTGCCGTCGACGATTTCCCGCGCCAGCGCCGTCACCGCTTCGACGGCGCGCGGTCCCGCACCCGGCAATCCAAGGTCGAGCGAATCAATCCCGAGCGACTCCATCAGATGCAGAATCTCAATCTTTTCCCCAATCGACGGGTCGCGCACAGAAGGAGACTGCAAGCCATCGCGCAGGCTTTCGTCGTTGAGCTGCACCGGGCCGGAATGATGCTCGGAAGGCTCTTTGTTCCAGTCGAAGATAAGTTCGGAGGTAAGCATCGAAGAAAGCTGCTAGCTTCTAGCTTCTGGCAAAACAGGAAAGCCGGACGCTCGATGGACCAGTTTAGCTAACAGCTAGAAGCTAGGAGCCAGGAGCTGTTTTATCCTTCGGCGGCAACGTGAGGCCAAATACTGAAATCATCCCTTGCCCCGCCACATTGACTTTTGCTTCGGCGGGATTCGGCAGATACAACGTCTTGCAATGTTCGCAGCGGTAGACTTCGGCATTGGGACCCCAGGCTTTTTCGGCGTCGCCGCAGGCTTGCTCCAGCACATCGGTCGTATAAAACCAGCGCTTCAAATGACCGCCGCAGAACTTGCCCTTTTCGTTTTTCTCGTTGCAGGCGCGCTGGCCCGCCTTCTTGATCTTGACTTTGTGATGGGGCAACTGCGGAACGGTTTCAGCCGCGGAACTTGTCACTTCGCCAGTCGCCAAAGCGGTATCCTCGTGCGCGGCCACGGCCGCGGAATTCCAATCCTACGACCGTCATTGTATCCGAAAACGGAGGAGGGGCGAATGCTCTAGAACTCCCGCTTCGGAGATGTCTGCTCCGCGCCAACGCGGCCCGCCAAGATTTCCGCGCGATAGTAATTCTCCGATTTCACTGTCGCGCCCGCCAACCGCCGCAGGAGCACAATCTGCCCGACGTGGGTAAGAGCGTCGGCAATCGGGCCCTGAAACAGATTTTCCGAAGAAGCGTGCAGCGGTTCGTCCGACGCCACTAAGCGATCTAATTTTTCCAGCGCCGCGAAGAAGCGCTCGACTTCTTTTTCCCATGCCAGGGGCTTGGCGCCATTCCACGTCTCTTTGCCCCGAGCTATCGACAACGCCCAGTCAAACAAATCTCCGAGGTGCGCCAGAATCTCGCCTGGGGTGCGCACTCCCTCACCGGCGCGGAACTCGGAGAAATGCGGAGGAGCATTTCGGAGCGCCTTACCTCCGCGGTAAGCGACCGTGGCCAGCGTATGACGCAGCAGATCCCGCTTGGGATCGGAACTCGAAATATTACTCATGCGAGTGTCTCCTTTTCGCAGACGCTATGCTGATTAAGGCCATTCATAGCTTTTTCCGTCGAACAATACCTGCGGCACGCATCAGACCAATAAGGCGCCGCCCAATTCCGCGGGCGAACTGGAAATCTAAAAAACCTTCCATCTCGCGCCCGAAACTCTCGCCATAACCGTACCACCAGACTTTTTTCATTCGCGGCGTAAGGTCGCAATCAAGATATTTCATTCGCACCATTTCCTCCAGTCCGAGCCGTCCGTGGGTGCGTCCGATGCCGCTGGCTTTAACGCCGCCATGCGGCGCTTCGCTGATGCCGAAGCAGGAAATCACATCGTTGACTTGAACGGTCCCCGCGTGGATGCGGCGCGCGAGGCGCTCTCCACGAACTTGATCGCGCGTCCAAACGCTCGCCGCCAATCCGAACTCGGAATCGTTTGCCAGCTGGACAGCTTCCTCGTCGCTGTCAAAAGGCGAAACCGGCAACACCGGGCCGAAAGTTTCCTCACGCATGATGCGCATCTCGTGATTGACATCGGCAAGCACCGTCGGAGAGTAGAAATTTGTTCCCAACTTCGACAGCCGCGTCCCGCCCGCCAGGATCCGCGCCCCGCGCGAAACCGCGTCTTCTACCTGCGCTTCCACCGTGCGCAACTGGCGCTCGTGAATCATTGGTCCGACATCGGCCTCGCGGTCGAAGCCTTGCCCTACGCGTAGCTTTCTTGTTTTCTCCGCACATGCTTGGAGAAAGGATTCATACAAACTGCGATGCACATAGCAGCGCTCGACCGAGAGACAGGCTTGCCCCGCGTTAACAAATGCTCCCCACACAGCGGCGCTGGAAGCCACATCTACCTCGGCATCATCCAGCACCAACATGGGATCTTTGCCACCCAATTCCAGCACGACCGGCAACAGACGTTCCGCCGCAGCCGCCGCTATGCGCTTGCCAGTACTAACACTGCCGGTAAAAAGCAATTTGTCGATAGGCGCATGAAGCAAGGCCGCTCCTGTCTCTCCATCTCCGGCTATGACTCGGAACACATCTTTCGGGACACCCGCCGAATGGAGCAGGGACGATAGTTCGAGCGCCACAAGAGTCGTCAACTCCGACGGTTTCAGGACAACGGCATTCCCAGCGACCAGCGCGGCGAGGGTCTCGGTCGCTGGAATCGAAAAGGGATAATTCCACGGCGAGATAATTCCGATGACGCCGTAAGGCTCACGCACCAGCCGTCCTCGCTTGATCCTAGTGGCCAGATTGCCGTGAGGTACCGGCTCATCGCGAAGCAAACGATATGTGTTATCGATCAAGAAACGAGCGGCTTCGAGCACCACTAACACTTCTGTGACCAGAGCTTCCGCCCACGGTTTTCCGGC
Organism: Candidatus Sulfotelmatobacter sp.; assembly: GCA_049584475.1. GTDB lineage: Bacteria > Acidobacteriota > Terriglobia > Terriglobales > Acidobacteriaceae > Sulfotelmatobacter. The sequence goes on from JBAUXX010000064.1 coordinate 85,043, forward strand.
TTCCCGCGTAATTGCAGCAGCAATTTCGGATTTCTTCTCGTGCAGCAACTTCTGAAACTCGCGCAGTACAGCGATTCGCTTGCGCACACCCAGATCATTCCAAGCGGGCTGCGCAGCCTGCGCCCCTAAGACAGCCGCTTTGACCTGATCCTTCGCCGCACAATCGAATTCACGCAAGACCTCGCCTGTCGCGGGATTGATTGAAGCAACTCTGTGTACCGGGATTTGCAGGTCAGTTCCCATAGCCGAGGATCGTTTAGAGATTTTCTAGTATTCCACTTGCACCAAACACAGCCCGTTCGCCGGAGCCGTCGGTCCTGCTGCCGCGCGGCTTTGAGCTTGCAGAATGCGCGTCACATCGGCAGCTTGCAAAGTGGCTTTTCCCACCAGGATCAATGTTCCGACTAGATTGCGGACCATGTGATGGAGAAACCCCGACCCGCGGACCGTGTAGATTAATTCGTCTGCCGTGCGTTCCCACGCCGAAGCATAAATTTTACGCACGTTCGAAACGGTATCGCCGTCGCGGTTTCTCTCCGGATCGACCGCGGCGAAGGAAGTGAAATCATGTTCGCCGATCACCCGAGCGGCCGCGCTGTTCATAGCGGATTCATCGAGCGAATAGGGATAGTGCCACACATACCGCGCCAGGAATGGCGGACATATCGATCCGCGATAAATTCTGTAACGGTAGGTCTTGGCTTGTGCCGAGTGGCGCGCATGAAACTCGGCCGGCATTTCGGCCACTTCGAGCACGCGCACCGAAGCCGGCAAGATGGCGTTCAGAGCTTTCAGAAAGTTCGCCGTCGGGACGGAAGACTCCGTGACAAATGTCACAACCTGAGCTAAGGCATGCACACCGGCATCGGTTCGACCTGACCCCTGGGGCAATACCTTTTCTCCGGTGATGCGTCCAATGACTGAGGCGAGCGTGCCCTGCACGGTGGGAACGTCGGGCTGCACTTGCCAGCCGTAGAACTCCGAACCGTCATAGGAGAGGATCAGTTTGAGATTGCGCATAGCGCCAGTCTTTTGAGTCTAAATTCAGCGAATCCAAATTCAGCGAGTCCGAAGCCAAGGTCGCTTCATCAAAACTTACTTCATAGATAGCATGGAAGATAGGGCGCACGGGAAACAGTGAGGCTGCGCTTGCGGTCGGATATACTGTTCCCTTCCCGAATTTTTTGACAGATGAAAGGTTTTTGATCGAAAAAATCGGAGTCCGAATACTGCGCAACCCAGCCTACGTTTTTCCGGAACCTTCCCGGTGGGATTTGCGTACTACAGGAAGAAGCGGCGGCGAGTTTCCCGGCAAAGCCTCGTTTTTGTTAGCGACGACTTTTGCGGCGCATGACGGCGAGTGCAAGGCCTATACGAATGATCGGAGATGAGTAGATGCGATTTGCATGTTTCGCCTTAAACACCCGGATCGGTGCAGCGATCCTGTTCACTTCGGTGGCGCTCGCGTCCTGGGGACAGGACACGCCTGCGGCTCCGGTTCCGCAAAACACACCGGAAACAAAGCCCCTTCCTGTGATGAACTACACTCAGCCAGTTTCGCATTTTCCCAATCCGATTGGCCCGTACAAGCCGCGGCATGTGGCCGCGCCAAATCTCGCTAATACCGCGCGCGTGGATGGCCTCATGCATGACGGCAAGCTTCTCCTCTCCTTGAATGACGCCATCGCTCTTGCTCTGGAAAACAATCTCGATATCGCCATTGCGCGATACAACCTGAATATCGCGGATACTGACGTGTTACGCGCCAAAGCGGGAGCCAGTATTCTCGGCGTGAACGCCGGTGTCGTCCTCAACACTCCCGGCGGTGGCGTGGGACTGATCGGAGCGAACTCGGGAGCGGCGACCGGCGGCACCAATCTTGGTTCAGGCGGTGCGGGCGGCGGCACCAACGGTTTGGTCAGTTCCACCCTGGGGCTGGGACCAAACATTACCAGCTTTGACCCCGTCTTAACGGGCACGTTGCAGGAAGACCATTTCAACATTCTGCCGGCCAGCACGTTCAGCCCCGCTTCTCCTCAGAACACGACCACCGGTAATTTTGCCTACCAGCAGGGATTTTCCTGGGGTACGAACGTCTCCATTGGTTTTAACAATACCCGCGTGGCCACCGGCGATGCTCCCTTTAGTCCCTTGAGCCCACAGCTCAATTCCAGTTTCAGGTTCCAACTGACGCAGCATTTGCTTCAAGGCTTTGGCTTCGCGGCGAACACCCGTTTCATCCGCATTGCCAAGAACAATCGCGAACTTTCCGACGTTGCTTTCCGCCTGCAGATTATCGATACCGTCTACCAAATCGAAAACATCTATTGGGACTTGGTTTTCGCCTACGAAAACGCCCGTGTACAGAACGAGTCGCTGGCCTTTGCACAGAAGACTCTTTCCGATACCAAGAAACAGGTCGAGATCGGAAGCCTGGCTCCCATCGAAACGGTTCGTGCGCAAAGCACTGTGGCTCAGGATCAACAGTTGGTAACGGCCGCGCAGACCAACCTCCAGTTAGAGCAATTGCTGATGAAGAATGCGATTACTCGAAACCTCAAGGACGCAACGCTGGCGACGGCAGAGGTAATTCCCACCTCGACCATGGATGTGCCCTCGCAGGAGCCCGTGGTTCCGACCGAAGACTTGATTAATGAGGCGCTGCGTCATCGCGCAGAACTGGTGGAATCCCGGATTGACTTGAACAGCCGCGAGCTAAGCAACAAAGCGGTTCGCAGCGCGCTCTTGCCGACACTCGATCTGTTCGCTTACTACGGAGGGTCCGGATTGGGCGGCGCGCAGAATCCAACGAACCTGTGTGCGAATGAGCCGGTGGCCGAGCAGGGCGAGGGTTTTTGCGCCGGGCCGAATGCCGCTGCGGGCGGCCAGACATTCATTCCCATCGCCGGCACCACCGGGTATGGCGGGACTCTCAATCAACTGGTTAACTCCACCGCTCCCGATAAGGGCGTAGGCTTACAGCTGAATATCCCGTTGCGCAATCGAGCCGCGCAGGCCGTGCAAGTTCGTTCGGAGCTCGAATTCCGCCAGGCCCAGATGCGCTTGCAGCAGATTGAAAACCAGGTTGGCGTCGAAATCCGCAACGCTCAATTTGCCGTGCAACAAAATCGCGCCAGTGTGGACTCTGCCAAAGCAGCGCTCGAACTGGGGCGGCAATCGCTCGACGCTGAGCAAAAGAAGTATCAGTTCGGCACATCCACCACGACTCTGGTGCTGCAATACCAAAGTCAATTGGCGTCTTCCGAATCGACTCTGGTCAACTCCATGGTCGCCTACGAAAAAGCGCGGGTGGAACTGGATCGCGATACCGGTGAATTGCTCGATCATTTGGGCATCAGCATTGACGAGGCCGCACGCGGCCAGGTCACGCACCTGCCGAACGTTCCCTACATCGCTCCACGCAAAGACGCTCCTACAGCAATGGCTCCGCCGCCGCAACCGCAGCAGTAGAAGTATGCCTGCGATGTTTCCCAAGGCGCGATTACAGTCGCGCCTTATTTTTTTCCTCACAATTCTTTACAATTCCGCACCCGCCCTGTTTCTGCGACACCCGCTAAGATGAAGTAACGAGAAGGTGCATTTCTGGCATCCAATCGTGGCTGCTATCGTAGGGGACAGAATCATTTTGAGGATGGCCGAGATAAATATTCTTTCATTGCTGAGACTGCCTTTTTTGAGACTCCAGGAGACGAAACTATGTCTTTGATCCACCTGAATTCCGCGGTGCGCCAATGGGCGCTGTATGCGAGTTGCGTGGTTTTACCGGTGATTTTCGTGTCCGCAACGCTTGCGCAGAGTACGTCCGCGCCGTCCGCGCCCGAGCCGGCACAGCCGCAGGCCGTGCACCTGATGGATTATTCCAAGCCACGTTCCGCGTTTCCTCACATCCTGGATTCTTACCGGCCTCAGGATTTGCCGCAGCCGAATCTGGCGAACTCGCCACGGATCGATGCGCTTATGCGGGATGGCAAAATCTATCTCTCGATTGACGATGCCGTGGCTCTCACGCTGGAAAACAACCTCGATCTGGATATTGCGCGCTATAACCTGAACATTGCCGACACCGACTATCTGCGGGCAAAATCGGGCGCTAACATTCTCGGCGTCAATGCGGGCATTGTGCAGAACACTCCCGGCGGCGGAGTGGGAGGACTGGGAGGAACGGTCGGCTCCGGCGCCGGCGGTACTACGGTTGCCGCAAGCGGCGTCGGTACCGGAACCAACGGTTTGGTCAGTTCTACTCTCGGAATCGGTTCGCCTATCACCAGCTTTGATCCGGTCATTACGGGCACCCTGCAACTCGATAAGGACAATACGGAATCAACCAGCGCTCTTAGCCCGGTGCCCGTCCTGGCGCAAAATACTTACACGGGCAATGTCGCGTACACCCAGGGATTCCAGTGGGGCACGGCGTTGTCGGTTGGGTTCAACAATACTCACGTCACGACCAACAGCCCCACCAGTTTGTTGACGCCGGATTTGGGATCGAATTTCCAGTTCAAGGTGACACAAAATCTTCTGCAGGGCTTCGGTCCCGGGCCGAATCTCCGCTTCATCCACATTGCCAAAAACAACCGCGAGATTTCTGACGTGGCGTTCCGCCTCCAGATCATTACTACGGTCGATCAGATCGAAAACATGTATTGGGATTTGGTCTATGCGTACGAAAACGTGCGTGTGCAGCAGGAGGCTTTAACGTACCAGCAAAAAGCTTTGGAGGATTCGAAAAGGCAGTCGCAAGTGGGGACCGCGCCGCCAATTCAAGTAGTGAGCGCGCAGAGTACAGTTTCAACCGGGCAGCAGAATTTGATTGTTGCGCAGAACAATTTGCAACTGCAGGAATTGCTGATGAAGAACGCGCTGAGCCGGAGCATAGAGGACCCGATCCTGGCGGAAGCCGACGTGATACCCACTTCGACCATGCAGATCCCGCAGCAGGAAGCGGTGACTCCTATTCAGGACCTCATCGGCCAGGCGTTGGATCATCGCGCGGAACTGGTGGAGTCGCGCATCGATTTGAATTCGCGAGATCTCAGCAACAAGGCAGTCCGTAATGCAATGCTGCCTACGCTCGACGCATTCGCGTACTACGGAGGATCGGGCGTTGGCGGAAATGTGAATCCGGCAATTCCCAACTGCGCCAACACCACCAGCACTTTCTGTTTCAACCCCACAAAAGCGCCGCCGCCGTTTCAGACAAGCAACTCGGTTGGTTATGGAGGCACTTTGAACCAGCTCGTCAACTCAACCGCACCCGATAAAGGAATTGGACTGACATTGAATATTCCGATTCGTAATCGCGAGGCTCAGGCGAACCAGGTTCGCGCAGAATTGGAATACCGGCAAGCGCAGGTGCGACTGCACCAACTGGAGAATCAAGTACGCATCGAAGTGCGTAACGCGCAATTCGATGTTCGACAGAACCGCGCTTCCGTGAAGGCGGCGCAGGATGCGGTCGACTTTTCCCGCCAGACGCTCGATGCCGACCAGCAAAAATTAAAAGTTGGGCTCACGACGCAAACGGCGATTCTGCAGGATGCTTCGACGTTGACCACTTCGGAATCGAATCTGGTATCGGCGAAAGCGGCGTATGAAAAGTCGCGCATTGAACTCGACCGGGCCACAGGATTGCTGCTCGATCATGCGAACATCGATGTCGCCGATGCCACGCGAGGCCAGGTAACACACCTGCCGACTGTTCCCGATGTGGTGCCGCGGCAGGAAGTGCAGCCGGGAGGGCAGCCAGTGCCGCCGCAGACGCCGACACAGCCGCAAGGAAGCGGACAGAAATAGCGATGCTTCCGAATGGCGTAAAGGGCCGTGTATTCTTCTTGCCGTGACTCTGTCGGTTGTCATCATCACGCACAATGAAGAAGCGAATATTGGCCGCACGCTGGAAAGCGTGATGCCACTGGTGCGCGACGGTAAGGGCGAGATTATCGTCGTCGATTCGGGCTCGACCGATCGCACCGTTGAGATTGCGAAGTCGTTTGGCGCGAAGGTCTTCGTTGAAGAATGGAAGGGCTTTGCTGCGCAGAAGAATTCGGCGATCGACAAGGCTACGGGTGATTGGATTTTGAGTTTGGACGCGGATGAGGAACTTACCAACGAATTACGAAAGGCACTGGACTTAGCGCTTGCCTTCATGCGAGAGAAGACTTTGCCCAATTCTGACGGTGAATGGCTTCACAACCTCGTTGGCATCAGAGATCCAGCCGCCACCGTGGGATTTCGGATCTGGCGCAGAAACTTCTTTCTCGGTAAGCCACTGCGATGGGGCGGTTACTTTCCCGATTCCAAGTTGCGATTGGTGCGGAAGGAACTAGCCAGATTCGAACCTCGATTAGTTCATGAAGACATTGCTATCCCTGGAGAAGCCGTCGCCGTGATCTGGTCTCCGATTCTCCACCACTCGTACCCAACCCTTTCCGATTACATCGAGCACATGAATCGCTACTCGTCGCTGGGTGCGGAGATGATTGTGGCTGAAGGACGCGTGCGTTTCAGTTTCATCAACATCGTGCTGAGACCGGCATTCACTTTTATCTACAATTATTTTTTCCGCCTCGGCTTTCTTGATGGCCGCGAAGGGCTGCTGCTGCACCTCTACCACGCGGTCTACGTTTCGTGGAAATACGCGAAAGCGTGGGAGCTTTCGCGCAAGCAGCAGCAATAACCGCTCACTCGACTCGCTAACTTTTCCGTTACAGGGTACGTCCAATCAATGGGTCTCGTACTATGTCACGATTGATTATTTTCATCGCGTTCTTCGCTTTCGCGATTTCAAGTTGCCTTACACAAGAGGTCCGTCCCGAAAATCCTTCGGGTCGCATCCACCTTAGGCTGAATACCGACGAAGCCGACACTGTACTTTCCATTCTCGACAAGCGCGCTGCTGGAACGGTGATCGGCGACAGCGATTGGCAGCGCCTTTTTGACACCGAGCCATATGTGCGATTGAAGAAGCGCGAGGCCACGATGCATCGTGAATTCACGGACGAAGACTTCAAGAAATTCGTGCTTTCGCCGGAATTAGCAGCGAAAGCCGAACCGCTTCGCCGAACGCTCGATGCCTGGAAGAAAACCGATCTGCGGGCTTCAGCGGGCCGTGTGCTCGAATACCTTCCCGATCAGGCGACAATCAGCGCGAAGGTTTTTCCCGAGATCAAGCCGAAGACGAACAGCTTCGTCTTCGATACCAATACCGATCCCGCAATTTTTCTCTACCTCGACCCGGAAGAATCGGCCGCGAAGTTCGAGAACACAGTCGCCCACGAATTGCACCACATCGGTTTTTCCAGCGTGGACTCACTCAGAAAGGAAAAACAACAAGACTTGCCTGCCAATGTCAGGCCTGCCGTGGAGTGGATGGGAGCGTTCGGAGAGGGCTTTGCGATGCTGGCCGCCGCCGGCGGCCCGGATACCGATCCACACGCTGCCAGTTCTGAGAAGGAACGTGTCCGCTGGGAGCACGATCTCGCCAACTTCAATCATGATCTTGAAGATCTCGATCAGTTCTTTCGCGACATTTTGAATGGGAACTTGTCTACGAAGGATGCGATCGACAAGAAGGGCTTTTCGTTTTTCGGAGATGCACAGGGGCCGTGGTACACGGTCGGCTACAAGATGGCGGTGATCGTCGAGAAGCGATACGGTCGCAAGCGCCTGATCGAATGCATGATCGATCCACGCGAGCTGCTCTCTATGTATAACCGTGCCGCCGACGACATGAATCGAAGTGGCAAGGCGAAAGAACAACTTTCGCTGTGGTCGCCAGAGTTGATTCGGCAAATCCGCTTCAGGCTGGCTGACTCCAAGCAATAACAGCTATCTGACCGACCGGTCGTTCTAGAACACACCGCCGCCTTGCCCGCGCGGACGCTCTTCCCTATCATCACAACAGAGTCTTCGGATACCTATGCCGGAAAAGAAGCCTTTCAAGCCGCAGGTCGCGGAAAGCCCGATTGCCGACGTGTTCGAAAATCGCCATCCTTCCGCGGCGGAGAAAAACTGGGCGGAGACAACACTTGCGCCTACGATTGAGAAGTCTCCCGAAAAATCCATTGGCGCCGCAACCGGAACCAACGTTGATGAAAATGGGCACGCTAGATTCACCACGATTTCCGGCGTTCCCATTCGCCGCCTGTATACGCCCGCCGATTTGCCGGAAGACTGGAGCGAAGAACAATATCTAGGCTATCCCGGTCAAGCGCCCTACACGCGCGGCATTCACGCTACGGGCTATCGCGGCAAGCTTTATACGATGCGCCAATTCTCCGGTTTCGCTTCACCCGAGGAGACGAATCAACGTTACAAGTATCTGCTCGAGCATGGCGGCAGCGGGCTTTCTGTGGCGTTCGATTTGCCCACGCTGATGGGTTACGACTCGGACCATCCGGCGAGCGAAGGCGAAGTAGGCAAGTGCGGTGTCGCCATCGATTCGCTCGAGGATATGGAAATTCTTTTCAACGGCATCGATCTGGAGAAGACCACGGTGTCGATGACCATCAATTCACCGGCGTCGGTGCTGTGGGCCATGTATCTGGTGGTCGCGGAAAAGCAAGGCGCGGACTGGAAGAAAATTTCCGGCACAATTCAGAACGACATCCTCAAGGAGTACATCGCGCAGAAGGAATATATCTATCCGCCAGCGCCTTCCATGCGGCTGGTGATCGACACTTTTGAGTTCGGATCGAAATTCACACCGCGCTTCAACACCATTTCCATCAGTGGATATCACATTCGCGAGGCCGGTTCGACAGCGCTCCAGGAATTGGCATTCACGCTCTATGACGGGGTTGAGTATGTCGAGTGGGCACAGCGGCGCGGACTGGACGTAGATGAATTTGGGCCGCGGCTCAGCTTTTTCTTCAACGCACACAACGATTTTTTCGAAGAGATCGCCAAGTATCGGGCGGCGCGCAAAATCTGGTATCGCACGATGAAGGACCGGTTTGGAGCCAAGAACCAGCGCACATGGCTCATGCGCTTTCACACGCAGACCGCCGGGGTTTCCCTTCCCGCGCAGCAACCCAGAAACAACATAGCGCGCGTAGCCCTGCAGGCATTGGCAGCGGTTCTAGGCGGAACGCAATCCCTTCATACCGATTCCTACGATGAGGCGCTGGCGCTGCCCACCGAAGAAGCCGCGCGCATTGCATTGCGCACGCAGCAAATCATCGCTTATGAGTCTGGCGTGACGCAGACGGTCGATCCCCTGGGCGGATCGTACTTTCTGGAAAACCTGACTTTGCAAATGGAGAAGGGCGCGTTCGATTATTTCGGCAAGCTGGATACGATGGGTGGCATGGTGAAGGCCATCGAGCACGGATATCCGCAGAAAGAAATCGCGGAGGCCTCGTATCAGTATCAGCGGGCAGCGGAGGCGCGGGAAAAGATTACCGTCGGCGTAAATGATTTCATCATCGAGGAGGGATCGCCTCACATTCTCTACATCGATGAGAGCGTTGCGCGGCAACAAGCGGCCAAGTTGAAAGCATTGCGGGCGCGACGGTCGAATGACGAAGTGCAGCGATCGCTTGACGCCTTGAAAAAGGCAGCTGCGCAAGAACCAAAAGCGGCGAGCAATGGGAACGTATCCTCCGCCAACACCATGCCCTACATCGTAGATGCAGTTCGCAAATATGCGACTGTGGGAGAGATTTGCGAAGCGTTGCGGCAGGTATTTGGCACCTATACGGAAGTGAGTGTCACCTGAAGTTATTCGCGGAAACCTTCCACGTAAAAAGTATCTGCCATCGTGGCCAAAACGCGATTCTTGCAGTTTTCTCGGGGCGGGTTCGTGCTTACAGACCTAAGCTAAATCCTTCGAACCTGCCGAGCGCCAGACCCTTCTCTGAAAATACCCGCGGTACCTTCGTAACCCGATGCATTGAGGCCCGTTTGCCGAAAGTCAAACAGAGACAGTCACGCAACCTGCGGGTAAGCGGAACATCGGGGAGGTTCTGTGCGAAAAGGAGGGGCGAGCGACATCTACATCTACGTTGTGCTGCTGGCGTTGAGCTTGCCCAGCATCGTTGTGGCCCAAGATTCCAATCCCACTGATCGGGAAACGATCTCCCAACTCGTGCAGCAGATCCGGCAACTGCAGCAACAAGACCGGGAACTGCAGCAACGGATCAAGGCTCTGGAAGAAAAACAATCACCCGGCGCACCAGCGCCCAGTGACGAATCGGGCTCATCTCCCGCACCGCCCTCCGGCGCCGAACCGCCTTCCGACCAAACTTCGCAGTCGTCGCCGTCAACCCCGCCCCGCGACTGGCATGACATCCGCGGCATTCAGTGGCGAGGCTTCGGAGAAGGCGATTACAAAGTACTAAATCAACGTCAGCCGGAAAGCGGAGACTACGGTTTTGTGCCTGGCTCGGCGGGCAACTTCTACACCGGCGATTTTGGGTTGTTCCTCACTTCAAAGCTCACTGAGAAAACGAGCGTCCTTGGTGAGATTGTGTTTGAGGAAGGCGACGCGCAGAAGTACCGGGTCGACCTGCGGAGGGTCCTGCTCAAATACGACTACAGCGATCATCTAAAGATGTCCTTTGGCCGCTACCAAACGAACATTGGGTATTACAACTCGGCGTTTCGCAGTGCGGCGTGGTTGCAAACTACAACAGACCGTCCACTGGTTATGGAATTCGCGACGAATGGGGGTTTGCTCCCAACGCAGGCGATTGGAATTTCGGTAACCGGAGAGGTTCCGTCGGGAAAATTGGGACTCAACTATATCGCCGAATACGGATCCTCCGACACGATTCGGCCGGACATTAACGGCGACGGGCATCTGACCGACGAAAACAACGGCAATCAAGCGAACGTGGGAATTTTTGTTCGGCCCGATGCTTTGCCGGGATTACAGATCGGCAGTTCCTATTACCACGATCAGATCAGCGATAACGTTTTGAACGCACACATTGACACGACTGCTCCGCCACCGTCTGGCAGCCCGGGACCGGCCGCCAGGTATGAGCAGACTATTGTTAACAGTTATGCAGTTTATGTAGCGCACGGCGTCGAATTTCTAAATGAGGGATTTCTGATCCGGCACGCGCTGATTGGCGGTCCCCTTCATTTCGATACACCTGCATTTTATTCGCAGATTTCCCAGCGGTTCGGGCCGGTGAGGCCGTTTTTTCGATTTCAATACGTGAATGCAAGTCCCAGAAACTTTGTCTATGACGACGTCGGCCTCCGCTTCGGGCCTTCCTTCGGTGCGCGCTACGATCTGAACGACTACGTCGCCTTCAAGCTTCAACTAGACCGCACCGCACGCCGCAATGAGCCCGATCTAAGCGGTCTGCATCTGCAACTGGCTTTTACTTTCTGAGGTTGAGGCAAGATGAGCATGAAATCACTGGCCGCCCCATTGCTCGCTTGTCTGGTCGCCGTGGCCTTGATTCCTCAATGCCGGGCTCAGGCTGGAGACATTGCCGTTGCGGTCAATCCCGACAGCACCGCAACCAATATTAGTCTGGCTGATTTGCGCAAGATGTTCACTGGAGAGAAGCGAACCTGGCCCGGCGGAACTTCCGTGAAACTTGTCGTACGCGGCGCGGGCTGCCGCGAACGGCTTGTTTTGCTCAAGCTAGTGCGAATGTCGGAGAGCGAATACAAGCACTATTGGAGCGCCCAGGTGCTGCGGGGCGAGGCCGACGCGGAACCTCTCACCGTCCCTTCGTTCGGCATGGCAAAAGAGGCCTTAAGGGCATATCCGGGCGCCGTCGCTTTGGTCGATTCTCAGGACATCAAGCCGGGAATGAAACTCATCAAGGTCGATGGCCTGCTGCCGGGTGCGGCTGGCTATCCGCTCCACTAGAAGTCGCGGAGCTCAGGATTTTTTCTCTATCCACTCCGCCAGGCGGCAGCCGTCTTCTTCAAGCAAAAACGTGCCTGCGCCAAAGCATTCGCCAAAAATGCGATGGGACTCCGGATCTCGCGCCGCCCGGGAAATCCATTGCCTCCCAACTTGATATTGCGAAGCGGTAAACCACTTTTGCGGCAATACTTCGACAAGGCCAGCTTGCAGGTAAAGAGCAAAAAGCGCAAAGGCAGGATCGTCATTCGACAACGCTTTGAAACTGGTGGGGACGATTAGTTCGTCGACCGCAGCCAGTTCCGGTGGAACTGAGATCTTGTGGGCGCCGGGTTCCAGGTTCAGGGGCACTTCAAAATCAGCGACCGGCGCCGTTACGGAATAAATACGGTCGGCGGATTGTTTGAACCAGCCCGCAACTTCTCCCAGTTCGAATGCCTTTAATTGCTCGGGATCGAAGCAAGTCAAGCGAATGCTGCGGCCTTCCGGACACCAGATCCCGAGGCTATGCGGCGGCACAAGAAATGGACGGCAAAATGTATTGAGCGCCAGGCGCGGCTTGTCAGGTTCTTGCGCGAGCGCGAGGGTCACCAGATATCCCAATGGTCCTTCACTGCCGTGGTGCGTCCAGGTAAAGCGATGTCCGCCGAGCGAATGAAAGGCCGGAAACGTGTCCCAGTACCAGGGCGCTGGTCCGACGACTTTCCTCAGTTGTTGCCGGAGACTGGCGGAGTTGGGAGCCGACATATTTTGGAGTCTTCAAGGGATGCTGGGAAATCTGAGGATTGAATGGCAAGCGCTAACGAAGCGGAGATTCTCAGCCCCCGGCCGGCACTCCCGGACTTTTCACATTCGCGCGTATGAATTTCACGATCTCGTCCATAGACGTTCCCGGCTGAAAGATCGCCGCGACGCCGGCTTTCTTAAGGCCTTCGACATCCTGATCGGGGATAATGCCGCCCACAAGCAGGATCACGTCATCCATTTTGTTTTGCTTGAGCAGAGCCGTTACACGGGGAACGATTGCGTTGTGTGCGCCGGAGAGAATGGAAAGCCCAATCACCTGCACATCTTCTTGCAGCGCGGCGCTGACGATCATCTCCGGCGTCTGCCGCAGGCCGGTATAAATCACTTCCATGCCCGCGTCGCGCAGAGCGCGAGCGATCACTTTCGCTCCACGGTCGTGACCGTCAAGCCCCGGCTTGGCCACGAGCACGCGAATCTTGAAATCAGCCATCGTCAATCATTTAACCACAGAGGGTTGTTTTCCGGTTAAATGGTCTTGATGTCCAAACTTTTCCATAAATACCAGCAGGCAACGCTACGGTAGGGCTCCCAGGTTTTGGCAATTCTCTCCATCTGCTCCGGACCGGGCAACTTGATCTTTTGCGAGGACCGTTTTTTCTTCCCGGCTTTTGCTTTCTTCGAAGCTGCGCCCAGCTTTGCCGTCCGCTTATCAAGATAGTGTTTGAACATAGCCATGCGCACGCCGAAGTCGCCTGTCGGCAGGATGTTTTTGCGTTTGAGGGTGAACATCAGAAACATTTGCGCCGTCCACACTCCGATGCCTTTCACTTGTGTGAGGTGCTCAATAATCTCTGCATCGCTTAAATCAGGCAGGCGGACAAAATCGAGAACTCCGGCCGCGGTTTTTTCGGCCAAATCTTTCAGGTATGCCGATTTCTGCTTTGAAAGTCCCACACTTCGCAACTGCTCGTCGGATAGTGTCAGGATGCCTGCCGGGGTAAGCGGCTCTCCGGCCAGCGCTGCAAAGCGCTTGAAGATACTGACCGCGGCTTTTCCGTTGAGCTGCTGATAGACGATGGCCTCTGCCAGGCTGTGAAATTCCGGCAGCCCGAATTCCATGCGGCACGGCCCGATGCGTTCGATGATCGCCCGCATCACCGGGTCGGATTTCTTGAGATGGTTCACCGCTTTCCGCATTGGCTATAGGTTTACCACAAAATCGCCTTACTGCTGGGCGAATAAAACACGAACCGCGGCGCTGCGATGGCAGCTTAACCAGCCTGCCGTTCACACAATGAAAGCTTTTACAGTTGCCATCGGTTTGCGCGCCTCTACTCGGCTGGTATACCGTAAACAGTCCGCTCTTTAATCCATGGCTGATCGCAACGATCCTCCCATTGTGCCGTCAACTCCCCCGGAGAACGTGCTCACTTCGCGCATCGATCCGACCTCGGCTCGATTTGAGGCCAACATGCGTTTCCTGGCCGATCTCATGTCGCAGGTACGGAACGAAGGGGAAAAGATTTGCGAAGGCGGTGGGGCCAAGGCAGTCGAAAATCAGCACGCCAAGCAACGGCTTACGGCGCGCGAGCGCATTGAGCGGTTGGCCGATCCGGGCAGTTTTTTTGAGCTTGGTCTTTATGCCGCCTCCGGGATGTACGAAGAGTGGGGCGGGGCGCCTGCCGCCGGCGTCATCACCGGGTTGTTACGGATTCGCAGCCGCATGGCGATGATCATTGCCAACGACGCCACAGTAAAGGCTGGGGCATTTTTCCCGATGACGGCGAAGAAGGTCATTCGGGCGCAAAACATCGCGATCGAGAATCGCATTCCGACAATTTATCTGGTTGACTCCGCGGGTGTATTTCTTCCTCTGCAAGAAGATGTTTTTCCCGACACCGACGACTTTGGCCGCGTCTTTCGCAACAATGCCGTCATGTCGGCAATGGGAATTCCGCAGATCGCCGCGATCATGGGCATGTGTGTGGCCGGCGGTGGATATTTGCCGGTGATGTGCGATCACGTTTTGATGACCGATGGCAGCGGCTTGTTTCTCGCCGGTCCAGCTTTGGTCCAGGCGGCGATTGGCCAGAAAGTTTCCGCGGAAGAACTGGGCGGCGCCGCCATGCATTCCGCGATCAGCGGAACGGTGGACTTCCGTGAAACTACGGATGAAGCCTGCATCGCCCGGATCCAGTCGATCATTGAGCGATGGGGATACCGGCGGCAGTCTCCCTGGGATCGCAAGAAACCAGTTGAGCCGGCACTGGCGGCGGAAGAAATTTATGGTATTTATGATTCGTCGCCGGCGCGGCCGTATGACATGAAGGAAATCTTGGCGCGCGTGCTCGACGGCAGCCGCTTTGACGAATACAAGCCGGAGTATGGAAAGACGCTGGTTTGCGGCTACGGCCGCATCGGCGGCTTCGCGGTAGGGATTGTGGCGAATCAGAAACTGCACGCTCAGGCCACCGACCACGAAGGACACAAGCGCACCGAATTCGGCGGCGTCATTTACACGGAGTCAGCCGAGAAGGGCGCGCGCTTCGTAATGGATTGCAACCAGAATTTGATTCCGTTGGTTTTCTTTCACGACGTGAACGGTTTCATGGTGGGCCGCGACGCGGAGTGGAGCGGCATCATCAAAGCTGGGGCGAAGATGGTGAATGCGGTTTCGAACTCCGTAGTGCCGAAGATTACGGTCATTGTGGGAGGATCGTTCGGCGCCGGACATTATGCGATGTGCGGTAAAGCCTACGATCCGCGATTTGTCTTCGCGTGGCCGACGGCGCGTTATGCGGTGATGAGTGGGGATTCCGCGGCCGGGACGCTCGTGGAAATCAAAGTGAAGCAACTGGAGCGCGGAGGCAAGAAGCTAAGCGACGAAGAAAAAAAAGAATTATATGATTCGGTGAAGCGGACCTATGACGAGCAGATGGATCCGCGCTACGGTGCGGCGAGACTGTGGATCGACAAGATCATCGATCCGGTCGAAACCCGAGACGCAATTACCCAAGCGCTGGAAGCGGCGGCGCTGAATCCGGATGTCGCGGAGTTCAAAGTCGGCGTACTGCAAACGTGAAACTTTCGCCGCGGATTCGCGCGGATTTCACGGATCAAACTTCATTCCTGTCTCTCGATCCGTGGAAATCCGTGTGAATCCGTGGCCCAACAAATTTTCTATGGCTGATTCCGTCAAGCTGATTGAATGTCCGCGCGATGCCTGGCAGGGGCTAAAGGGGCAGATTCCATCTGACCTGAAGGCCGACTATCTCAAGGCATTGATCAGCGTGGGATTCAAGCACATCGATGCCGTCTCGTTCGTATCGCCGAAGGCAGTGCCGCAGATGGCGGATTCGGAAGAGGTGCTGAAAGAACTCGATCCTCCCGACGATGTCGAAATTATCGGCATTGTCGTCAACGAAAAAGGCGCGCAGCGGGCCATTGAGACGCAAGGCGTGCGCACGTTGGGATTTCCGTATTCCGTCTCGGAAACTTTTCTGCGAAAGAATCAGAATCAATCGCCCGAAGACGCGCTCGACGAACTGGAAAAGATACAGAAGAAGGCTGACGATGCCGGCGTTGAAGTGGCGATCTATATCTCGATGGCCTTTGGCAACCCTTATGGCGACTTGTGGAGCGCAGACGAGGTGATTGAAGCCATTGCGTTGATGGAGATCGAAAACCTGCGCGTGATTTCCCTGGCCGATACCGTGGGCGCGGCCAGCGCTCAACAGGTCGGAGAACTGGTGAGCGCAGTGATGAAGAAGTACGATTACCTAGAGATCGGGGTTCACCTGCATAGCCGTCCCGAGCAGGCTGCGGAGAAGATTCTGGCGGCTTATGACGCAGGATGCCGCCGCTTCGATTCGGCGTTAGGAGGGCTGGGAGGGTGTCCATTTGCGCAGGATGCTCTTGTGGGCAATATTCCGACGGAGAAAGTGATTGAAGCGCTGAAGCAGCGCGGCGCGGAATTGCCGTTGATCAAGCCGCTGGACGGATTATTGCGTGCGAGCGCTGAAATTGGGGCAAGGTACACAAACAGCGCGGCGGCAGATTGAGTTTCTCGCACACTAGAATAGAAAGAGAGAAAAGAGTTGGCCAGCCTCGGAGGTATGCACGTTGGTGACGATCTAAAGTGGTCACGCGCGTCCTTCAGAATCTTTGGCGAGACGTTGCAACCGGAAGAGATCGGCGTAGCGCTTGGTATTGCCGCCACGCGTTCGCACTTGAAGGGTGAACTTCGTGATGCGAGGCACACGGCGGTTTGGCGTGAGTCGGCGTGGCTGCTACGGAGTCCATTAGCTCGTGGGACCGATCTGGCTGAGCATCTCAAGTGGCTACTCGAAGCGATCGAATCCAAGACCGACGTCATCGCAGAACTTTCGAAGAAATACAGGATCGATTTCTTCTGTGGATTTTCATCGGGAAATGGGCAGGGAGGGTTCGCGCTGGACAGCGACATTCTTCGTCGCATTGCCAACTTTGGCATCCCGTTGAACTTGGATTTGTATCCGCCCGCCATCGAAAGCGATGACATTGATTCGGACGGAAATAACTGAGATGTATAAGACACTTCAACTTGAACAGGCCGACGGCATAGCAACCATCACGCTGAATCGTCCGGACAAACGCAACGCCATCAGCTTTGAATTGGTGGACGAATTGATGGCTGCGCTGGACGAGATTGAACAATCGTCTGCGCAAGTTGTCATCCTGACCGGCGCGGGAAAGGCGTTTTGCGCGGGGATGGATTTGGACGAACTGAAGTCGCTGGGGGGCAAGACTCATGATGAGAACGTGAAAGATTCAGCCCGTATGGCGGAGTTGTTTCGCCGGCTCTATGACTTTCCCAAGCCTACCATCGCAGCGGTGAATGGCGCGGCGATTGCCGGGGGAACGGGATTGGCGACGATGTGCGACTTTACTCTAGCCGTGCCCGAAGCGAAGTTTGGCTATACCGAGGTGCGGATCGGTTTTGTTCCAGCGATTGTTTCCTCAATGCTCGTGTGGCAGGTGGGGCATAAGATTGCCCGGGACCTATTGCTCTCGGGACGAATCTTCGACGCCGCCGAAGCGCACCGTTATGGCTTGGTCAACGAAATCGTCCCAGGGGATCGCCTGGGGCCGCGAGCGCGCGAACTCGCGACGCAGATTCTGGAGAATAGTCCTTCGTCGGTGCGCGCAACCAAGCGGCTCATTAACGGGTTCATCGGCGTGCAACTCGACAAGCAGATCGCAGAGGGCATTGAAGACAACGCGCGAATCCGGACGACCGCAGACTTTCGCGAGGGCATCTCTTCGTTTCTGGAAAAGCGCAAGCCGGTGTGGAGTGGCAAGTGACTGCAACCGGCAATCACCACGTCAACGAAGCGCGCCTGCGTGTGCGTTACGCCGAAACCGACCAGATGGGCGTCGTGTATCACTCGAATCACTTGATCTGGTTTGAAGTGGGGCGGGTGGAGTTCATGCGCGAACTGGGATTTTCGTATCGAGACCTGGAACGCGACGATGGGCGATTCATTGCTGTCGCTGAAGTTAAGTGCCGGTATCGCGCGCCTGTTTATTACGACGAAGAAGTGATCGTTCGCACGCGGCTGAAAAGTGTACGCGAGTCGGTGGTCGTATTCAGTTATGAATTGGTGCGCGCGGAAAACGCGGTGTTGCTGGCCGAAGGCGAGACCACCCACATCGTCACCGATGCGCAGATGAAGATCGCGGCGTTGCCGGAAAAGTATCTGAAAGTATTTCGTGAGGCGGTCGCGAAATGAAGCTTTCAAAGTTTCAGAGTTTCAGAGTTTCAAGGTTTCAGAGTTTCAAAGACTCGCACCTTCCCGGACTTGAAACTCTGCAGACCTGAAACTTTGAAACCTATTCTTCCTAACAATGAACGCTCTTCACATCAGCGGTAACGATCTGACTCTCGAGGCCGTGCGCGAAGTTGCGGCGGAACGGCGCGCCGTTCTCCTTTTTGCGGAGGCCCGCCAGGCAGTTGACCGTGCGCGTGCTGTGGTCGACGCTCTGGTTGCGAACAATCAGCTTGCGTATGCCATCACCACCGGCGTCGGCAAGCTCAGCGACGTGCGCATCGCCGGTGACCAAATTCGCGAACTGCAAGTGAATCTGGTGCGATCGCATGCGGTCGGCGTCGGGGAACCACTGGCAACGGTCGAAGTCCGCGCAATGATGCTGTTGCGTGCCAACTCGCTGGCGAAAGGCTATTCGGGCGTGCGGGCAATTGTTATCGATACGATCTGCGAAATGCTCAACCGCGGCGTGACGCCTTACGTTCCGTCGCAGGGCAGCGTGGGGGCGAGCGGAGATCTCGCGCCGCTGGCTCACCTGGCTCTTACGCTGATCGGCGAAGGGGAATGTTTAGATCCGAGCGGCAAGCTCGTTGACAGTGCTACTACGTTAAGACAGGCGCAGATCAAACCGCTGGTGCTTGAAGCGAAGGAAGCTGTATCGCTGATCAACGGTACGCAGGCCATGCTGGCGGTGGGAACGCTGGCGCTGCTGGCGGCAGAGACGCTCGTGGATTCCGCGGATGTAATCGGCGGTCTGGCTTGCGATGCGTTGCAGGGCACCGATACAGCTTTCGACGAGCGCATTCATCAAGCGCGTCCGCACAGCGGTCAGATCAAGACAGCGGCGAACTTGCGCAAGATGCTCGAAGGCAGCCAGATTCGCGAATCGCACCGTGAGTGCGGGCGCGTGCAGGATGCTTACTCGCTACGCTGCATTCCGCAGGTGCATGGCGCAGTGCGGGACACGCTGGCTCACTGCCGCCAGGTTTTCGAGACGGAAGCAAACTCAGCAGTCGATAATCCGCTGGTGTTTATTGCTGATCCGAAAAAGGTTGAAGGCGATGTGATTTCTGGCGGGAATTTTCATGGCGAACCTGTCGCCTTTGCGCTCGACTTTCTCGCCATCGCACTCAGCGCGCTGGCCGGCATCAGCGAGCGGCGCATCGAGCGGCTCGTGAATCCCGCTCTCAGCGAGGGGTTGCCTCCGTTTCTCGCCCCCGCGGCGGGATTGAATTCCGGCTTCATGATGGCGCAGGTCACGGCCGCCGCGCTGGTGAGCGAAAATAAAGTGCTGGCTCATCCTGCTTCGGTGGATTCGATTACGACTTCGGGAAACAAAGAAGACTATGTTTCCATGGGTATGACGGCGGCGATCAAGCTGAAGCGTGTCGTAGAAAACACTCGCAACGTTCTGGCAATCGAGGCGATGGCAGCGGCGCAAGCCATCGACTTCTATCTTCTGGCCGAGAAGCCGCTGAAGGCTTCAAAGCGCGGACAGACGGCGCACGCAGCGATTCGAGCAGTGTGCGCGACCATGGAAAAGGATCGCGTGATGTACAAAGACTTTGCGCGATTGGCAGAGTTGATCGCGAGTGGGAAGGTGGCGGAGGCGCTACGCTAGGCTTTGACAGCGAGTCATCTCAAACAGCTTCCGGAACTCCATGAACGCGACAGAAACAAAAATCTTCGATCCTGCTGACGGCTTTGCTCCGTTGAGCGACGTCATTGTCGCTACCGACAGCTCGGTTGCGCATCGTGATGGGCGCTGGTGGATGTTTCTTGCGGGGAAGGTCGCGAACCGGGAAGGGATTCAATTGTTCAGCGCTTCCTTGCCCGAAGGAGCGCCGCTCGCGGCCGCAGGCTGGAAGCTGACGCCGGATCGGGATGATCGGGCGAAGGTTGCCATGCTTGCCGGACAGGAAAAAAGCGGGCCGTGGGATTTGAAGGGTGGGCGCCATTGTCCCTGCTACGTCAAAGGGTGGGATGCTGATCGCGATGCCTGGATTGAACGCATCTACTATGCGGGCGGCGCGGAAAATGTCTGGGGACCTTACACCATCGGCTATCTCGAATGGGATGGCGGCGCGTGGGTCGATCAGCCTGCTCCTGTCTTTGTTGCGAATGAGGAGTGGGAGCATGGCAGCGTCTACGAACCGAACCTCATTTATGCCAATGGCAAATGGAAGATGTGGTACGTGGCGGGGTCCAATCAGGAGGATTATTTAGCGCAGGGTTTTGCGGAGAGCGTGGACGGCAGGAACTGGTCCCGGCACAAGATGTTTTTTGCGCCGGAGGAGAAAGTTTTCGATTTCTGTGTCATCCATGTGGGGAACGGCTATGAGGCGGTGTTCTCAAGAGTCTGGCTGGGGAAAACTGAGCCGCCTTCCAAGACTGGCCTGTGGTGGTGCCGAGCTGAGAGTGCGTCCTCCGACATATCGAGTTGGAGCATACCCGTGCAGATTATGACGGTGGAGAATCGGGGATGGCATGGCGGACCGTGGAAACCGTCCGTTCAATATAGCGAAACGGATCCGAATCGAGTGTTCGTGTTTTTTGATGGCATGTATACGAAAAGCGGAGGCGGGCCATTTCCCTATGCGTTTACTTTGGGCTGTTTGGAGATGGAACGCCCGAATGTTTCCGGCTCGATCCGATGAGATTGCTGCCGGCTGCGCCCGGCGAACAACTCCTTCGGCTCCGCTCAGGGCACGCGCGTGGGCGCCTTCCTCACAGTTAATTGTCTCAGCCCTTTAGCCACTACGAAGCTTCCTTCCCTGCTCCGACCTTTCTGGTTTTCGCGCGGACGAAGGCATAGGGCAGCGCTGGCAGCGAATTGAAATCCGCCGCCTTCGTCCGAAACTCTTCGGCTTTGGCATTGTCACCTTTGCCTTGATAGGCCTCGGCCAAACGGTAAAGATTGCGCGGGTCCTGGTCGTTTGCCTGGGCAAGCTCTGTGATCGCGGCATCGAAGTCTTTTTGTGCGAGAGCGATTCTACCCGCCAGTTCGTGAGATTGCTTCTCTTGTGCGTGGTTGTTTGATGTCGCGACACCCTGGCGGAATTCATCCGCTTGGAGCTTGGCGGCGGTAAAGTCTTTTTGCGCGATTGCCAGCCCGGCAAGGTTGAAGTGATGCAGGAGAGCCGAATTGTCCTTGATTTCCTGCGAGAGACTGGACGACTGGATCATCTGAAACGAACGGTCGAAGGTTTGTTTCGCTTCGTCATATTTCGGCATCGCGGCAAGAATATTTCCTTTGGCCTGAAGGTCGGCGGCCATGCTGGCTACATCGTTTTTCTTTTCCGCGACGGCATATTCTTTGTCCATCGCCTGCAGCGCCTTGTCGTATTTACCGCCATCGGCGGCCACGACGGCCATGCCAAATAGTGCCGTCCGGAGTTCGCCGTCATTGCGGGCCTGATCGGCCATTCCCTGCAACTCGGTATTGGCTTCGTCGCTTTTGCCCGAGTACATCAGATCCGCGGAAATGCCGAAGCGCGACGAGGCAAAGTGGGGATCGATGGAAAGAGCCTTCCGGTATTGCGCAATCGAATCATCGAACCTTCCCATCTTCAGCAACAGTTCCGCATAAGAGTCGTATGGATTCGGATCGTTCGGGATCAGCGCGATGTATTTTTTGAATGCCTGTTCGGCATCGGCATAGTTGCCTTGTTGCCGGTAGGCATAGCCGAGCACGTTGTATGCAGGCGAATAGCTGGGAGCGAGTTCCGTGCATTTCTTGTAGTGCGCGACCGCTTGATCTAGCTCCTGCTGGCCGAAGTAATAATTGGCCAGGGCAAACTGAACGCGCTCGTCGTTGGGATAGGCCGCGATCAACTTATCGAGATAGTCTTTCTGCTGAACGGTATTGCCATTCGCGCCGGTCTGATTGGCGAGGATGACCAGCCTCTCGCCTTCGGAGGCGCGGTTTGCCAGGTTCACCGCATTCTGCATGTGCTGAAAGAATTCCTTCGTGGTGGGAGAGTTGTTGGCCCGCGCCAATTCCGCGGTGGCAAAATCCGGATCAAGCGCCAGGGCTTTGTCAAAATGCTGCAGAGAGTCCTGGCCGAGCAGCCGTTCGGAGAGATCGCGTCCCTCTAGAAATTCCTTCCGGGCATCGTCGGATTTTGTCGTGATCGGAATTTGCGCGTTGGAGGCGGACGCGGAGACTTCTGTCACTGCGGTTTTGTTGCACGCGGCCCACACCGCGCAGATGAGAACCAAAAAGACACAGAACGCGAGACGCAAAGTCTTATTCGACGGCATTGGATTAGCTCCTTGAATCCTTTGGCTTGCCTGGGGCGTCCGCGAACAGGCGCTTCGCGGCACGATTGTCATTAGGACAATGGAATATACGATCTAACCGAGGACTTCGGGACGGTGCTGGGACGAATGCAGGTGTTTCCGGGACGAATGGAAGACAAAGACTGGCGACGACTCAATTACGCAGGCTTGGCGGCGCTTCCGTCCAGGCCTAATTCGGGCGCGACGGCCTTCATCGCTTCGATGCACAACGCAATGTGTTCATCCAGGTCCACGCCCAGGGCGGCTGTGCCGTTGATGATGTCGTCGCGGTTTACTTTGCGAGCGAAGGCCTTGTCTTTCATTCTCTTTCTGACTGACTTTACGTCGACTTCTGCCAAAGATTTGCTGGGCTTGATCAGGGCTACAGCGGTGATGAAACCGGCCAGTTCGTCGCAGGCGAAGAGAGCTTTTTCCATCATGCTGTCGCGGGTGACGCCGGTGTATTCGGCGTGCGACATAACGGCGCGGCTTATGACTTCGGGCCAGGCGCGCTCGTTAAGAATAACGTTGCCTTTGTACGGATGGTCTTCGAGGCTGGGGTAGCGGTCGTAGTCGAAGTCGTGGATGAGACCTACGATCCCCCAGAGTTCTTCTTCCTCGGACAAACCGCTCGCGAATTTGCGGGCGCAGGCGCGCATGCAGGCTTCTACGGCGAGGGCGTGTTTGCGCAGGCTTTCGGACTGCGTGAATTCAATTAGGAGTTGCCAGGCTGCTTCTCTGTTAATTTCATTCATCGTTACCAATGCTAACTTGAATCCGGATTGCCAGGGTATGGGCGGCTCCTCTTAACAACCTCGCGGTGAGGGTGATGGCGAAATCGCGATTTTCTCCTGACAATCTTTATGCTGCCATCGCTCCGAATATACCTTCGTGCATCGCTCTGCTAGGGGTTTGCCGCTAGTCTTGTGTTTGTGGCCAATAGCAAGCCTGCGAGGCGGTGCAAAATGAAGATGCTTTTTGTTCTTGCCCTGGCCGGCGCAATGGCAATTCCGGTCGCGGCTCAAGATGACAGCATGGGCCAATCCAGGGTCATTGCCATGGAAAAGGCATGGAACCAAGCTTTCAAGGCTCGCGACGGTAAGGCGTTGGGCGGGATGCTTCATGATTCCGTAGTGTTGGTCAACGACGACGGCAGCCTGGAATCAAAAGGTGGATTTCTGACAGAAATCGATAAGGCGAAGCCCTCCGCGAATCAACAAGCCGACCCGGAGTCAATCAGGGTGCAGATCTTTGGCAACGTCGCCATCGCGACTGGCGTTTTTCGTGAAAGCGGTATTGAAAAGGGGAAAGCGTTTACACGACGAAATCGTTTCGTCGACACATGGATTCACAATGGCGATTCGTGGGAGTGCGTGGCGGCCTCGGCTACGCCGATTCTCCACTAGGGGCGCAGGGCAGTCTGTGAAGCGTACTCCGAGCTAAAATCCATTAATGAAGTCAGCGAACGCTCAAGACCACTGGCGCAGGCGCACATGCAGGCTTTTACGGCCGAGGGCGTGTTTGCGCAGGCTTCCCAGTGCGAAACTCAGTTAGGAGTTGCCAGTCTGCTTCCCTGTTGTGAGTTCATTCGTCATTACACAGCCTACAGAGCGGCCGACAGCAAGATGCTCGCGACCTCGCCGGGACGTTCGACATGGCAGTCGTGGCCAGTCATCAGTTCGGCGACCTCCCAGCCCGAGGCCCGAGCTTTTGCGGCTAACGGCGCGAAGAATGGCTTCGCCGGATAATCTTCCGCAGAGCCGGCAACGAAGGTGGCTGGAATGGCGGCCTTCCGATTGGCGGGAAGATGGAGGGGCTCCTCAAAACAACGCAAACTAAAATCACACAACCTGGCCCGCACGAAATCACGGGCCTCGCCTGGCTTTAGCCCCCAGAGATCAAGATGGCCCTCGCCGCCAGGCAACCGCCAACCGTTTCCCTGGTCTCGCGCGACACCGCGAAAATAGGTGCCTACCTCAGGCGGAAGCAAGTCCAATACATTTTGTCCATCTTCCGGAACGAACGCGTCCAGGAAAACCAATCGCCGCACTCGAGTTGGGTGTGTCTCTGCCACTCCGCTGATGATCATTCCTGCGTAACTGTGGCCTACAAGGATCACCGGGTCCGGGGACCTCGACAAGTCGGCCGAAACGTCCTCTACATGTTGGCCTAGCGTAATCTCAGGAGACAGGCGGCCTTGGTCTGTGCCAAGGCCACTGAGGACCGGGATTATCACCCTATGGCCGTGTTTTTCCAGCAATGGGGTCAACAGGTCCCACGTACCCGTCGACTGCCATGCGCCGTGTACAAGAACGAACGTCGACATGGGGAGAGTCTAGCAGGTTAGATGGGTCCTAATTGCAGCTATCAAACGGCTGCATTGACGCTCCATTGTTCCATCAGTGAGTGATTTGCGGTATCACGCCAACGGGACAATTTGTCCTCGGGCCGCGAGGCGCGGGACATCTCGTCCCAAATGCGCGCCGGATTGCTTCTCATCAGTGTCTGGAATTAGTCCCTTACAGAGGTTCCCTTCTGGCCTCAGGATTGCTTCTGAAAGTACGTTCGCTGAAACGTATTTTGGGAGTTTTGATGACACCGAACCTCGCCCCAACGGCACAAGATCTGGCCCAGCAAACCTGGCGCTGGCAGGATAAGACGGCAAAGTTGTCTCTCCAATTCCACGATAAAGTTTTACAGGAAGTGGTCTTGAGCGGGGGTGTGGTGACGATTGGCCGCCAGCCGGATAATCTTTTGCGGATCGATAATCCTATTGTCTCCGGTCATCATGCCCGGATCTTTTGGGAAAACAATCACTACGTTCTGGAAGACAACGAGAGCTTCAACGCTACCTACCTCAACGATCGCCGTGTTTCGAGGGCGGCGCTTTGCGATGGAGATGTCATCGTAATCGGCAAGCACCGAATCGAGTTTCACAGTGAGAGGGGAAAGCGCGACGTGTCGTCTTCCTCCGCGACGCAGGATCGAACCACGGTCTGGCAGGCTCACGTGGAAGAAGCCGCGCCGCCGCAACTGGAAGCGACCATGGTGCTGGATTCCGGCAGGCTTAAAGAGATGATGGCCAAAATGGCCAAGATGGCCGCGGACGCTGCGCCTATTCGGCCGTCGGGCATTGCGCTGGTGCCAGCCGGCGAAGCGGCGCCGGTGAAAACGCGACAAATCGGCAGGGTGACCATTGTCTCCGGCCGGACCGAGCGGCGGCAGTACGTTCTTTCCAGCAAGCTCTGCATGATTGGTAAATCCAAGATGGCCAGCATTCGGCTGAAGCGATGGTTCGCTCCGCGCGTCGCAGCCTCGATTCACCAGCGGGAAGAAGGATATTTCCTCGTGCGGGCAGCAAAGAACATCCGGATTAAAGTTAATAATGCCGCGATGACACAGAGCCAACTGGAGCTCAAAAGCGGCGACCGGTTTGAAGTTGCGGGGATTGTGGGGAAGTTTGGCTATGAAAACGGATAGTTCGAGATGACTCGGGCCACGTCCCCTCGCCTTGGGACTGTTGGGAATAAGTAGGTAGGCGATTCTACGGAAAGGGCGTGTTTGCGCACGCCATGTCCCTACACGAGCTCTATGCGCAGATCTCGACCGACAGCGTGTGCCGCGCGGGTTAAGGTTTGTAAAGTTACAGAGGCGTTGCCTGGGTCGAGAAGACGATCCAGCGCTGCGCGGCTTGTCTTCATGCGCCGCGCCATCTCTACCTTACTGATTTTCTCCTTCTTCATCGCTTGCTGCACTTGCCAGGCCAGGGTCTCTTTCAGCACAATCGCACGAGTCTCTTCGAGGACGCCTTCCTCCTTGAGAAAGTCCTCCAGCGACGAACCGATATGCTTGTTGCGCTTTTTCATTGCGTAACCTCCTTCATTCTCCGCTTCGCCAGAGCCAGGTCATCCGGGGGCGTTTTCCGCGTTTTCTTGATAAAGCCGTGCAGCACGACTAGCGTCTCATCGTGAAACATAGGATAAGACGGGCTATTCGCTGGCTCGGGAGCGACGAACGCACTTCCCAAAGGCCATCCTTAACGCTTCCCACCAGCGGTCTCCCAATCGGCCAGCCGAACTGCACCCGCATGAGGTCGAGCCCGATAGCACGGCGGTCGCCCTTGTCAAGCCCACGAAGCCAGTCCAGCGCCGGAGACCTGCCCGCTTCCGTGCGGTAAAACCGGACCGGGATCTCCGGGGTTTTGTTCATCTCGCCCCACGAATTCAGTATGTACCTAAAGTGGTACATTGTCTAGCAAAACTGGAGCGCGATCAGGTTGAAGTGGCGGGATTGTCGCAAAGTGTGGAGACTCGCGGATTGAGAAGAATCTAGGGTCGGCTACCCTCTGGAGGTGGCAAGCTTGCCCGGAGGCCACCAGCGGCCTGTGCTCATGGAGCACAGCGGGATTACGAACGGCGGCCTACCCCGCCCGCGGCGTCAGATAACTGTAGGTGGCTGGTCCGCTCTTTCGCGCGACTGAAGGTGATGAACTACAGGCAGCGCGGATTTTGATAGCGGACTGGTTTGACGTCCATTCATGCAGATTGTATGCCGCCGGGAAGGCCCACCCTCCCGCAAAAACGGCGGGAAGGGTGGGGCAACCCCGTATTGGGAATTTGCGGGGAGGATGGGCCAGCCACAAGCATTTCATGCATGTTTTCTCTTTTCGCGTTGGCTCAGTCGCTATCGAACAGCGTCGGGGCGTTTTCGAAGAGTTCGTCAAGGAAACTTTCGCGATCGTTAACAAATCGGCGCACGATTTGCGTGGGGGCCGTATCCTTATATTGGATTTCGTGAATTGATCCATCATCAAACGAGACGATCTGCGCCTCAGGATAGCCCAGCAGGATGGGCGAATGACTGGAAACAATGAATTGCGCGTCGCGCCGTTTTCTCAGAACATCATGGATGAGAACAAGAAAAGCTAATTGTCGCTGAGGTGATAGGGCTGCTTCTGGCTCATCTAGTAAGAATAGCCCATCACGCTGGCACCTGAGTTCGAGAACTGTGAAGAACGTCTCTCCGTGAGAACGTGTGTGAAGACTGCGGCCTCCGTAAAAAGCACTAATTGGGGGTCCACCGGATGGTTCTCTGTCGAGAGCATCCATGTACGAGACTGTGTTGAAAAAGCTTTCGGCGCGCAGAAAGAATCCCGCTCCAGTTCGCACGTCGAATGACAATCGTAGTGCCTTTACGAGGGGATCGATTGAGTGATTACTTTCGGTGCTGTCATTTAGAAAATTGCGGGTTCCGCCCTCCCGGCCAAATCCATAGTGCACGGCAATCGCCTCCAGCAGCGTAGATTTCCCGGAGCCATTCTCGCCCGCAAAGAAGCAGACACGAGATCGCAACTCGAGTTTTTCAAGTTGTCGTATGGCTGGAACGCAGAATGGGTAGCTGTCCCAGTTCTCTACTCGATCACGCAGAAGGAAGATCCTCTTAAGCATTAGCGAATTTTACGCTTAAGCGAGCACGAACATAGTTAGTAAATAGCGCACCGCTTCGCAATTTAATCGTTCTTGTCCTTACCTTAGGACCGTATTTGCGCCCATTCTGCCGCGTCTTTGAGCACGAAACATTCACGAAATTTTAGCTTGCATCAATTTTTGTGCATTATTCCCTTGACACGCACAGGCCTTATACCGCAGATTACTCTGCATTCGGAGCCTTTCCCCCAGATGGCGGTTCCGAATAAGTTGCCGGCTCTGGCAACTCCCACAACTCGATGGCTACGACTCTTGCCCCGGTAGACTCTAGGGAGGTCGTCCGTTGCGATCACTGCCTGTTGGTTCAGTTTCGCACCCATAACAACAATTGCCGCCGCTGCCACGCGTGTCTGGATGAGGAAGAACCAGAACCGGTGCAGGTGCTGCCTACCCCGGTGTTGCTGCCCATGCCGGGCACCATGTCCGGACATTTGAACCTGGCGGTGTCGATCCGCTCGCTGCGCCTGCGCAATGGGCTGAGCCAGCGGCAACTGGCGGGGCGCATGTCGGTGCCTCGGACCTACGTGTCGAAAATTGAAAACGAAAAAGCTACGCCTACGCTCTCATCACTGGAGCGGCTGGCGCGGGCACTGGAGGTGACCGTGGCCGACTTGCTCACTGGAGGAGAACGCAACCGCCAGGAAGAGATCAGCGAACTGGTGAAAGATCAGTTCGTCGCCGAGCTGCTGCCGTTTGTTTCGCAGCTGAATGGCATGCAGATGTCGAGCATTCTGACGCAGGTGCGGGATTTGACGGTTAGGCCGAGACGGACGGCGTAGCGGCAAAGTTTTCAAGGTCGCAAGGTTTCAGAGTTTCAAGGTTCGTGCGGGATGGCTGCGCGTTGAAACCTTGAAATTCTAGAACTTCTGAAACCTTGAAACCTTAGATTTTTCTCCGGGCAACCAGCCAACTGAATGCCGGGGCCGAATTTTCGGTTCCGGCTTTTTTATTTGGCGCGAGATTTTTAGAGACAGTCGCTGGCTGCGATCTATCCAAGCCAGGGGACGCCTGTCCCCAGGTGAATCTCTGATAGATTGACGGGCATCTATCCAACATGAGTTTACAAAATAGATTTGATTCCTGGTCTGGCGCGCACGAGTCCGATGCGCGCTTCCGATCTTTGTCGGAACAACCTTCGCAGCGTGGCGAATCACTCGGTGGCACCGTGATCGGAAATCCCGGCGTCGGCGATCATTCCCTGCTCGACGCTTATTCTCGCGCTGTGACCGGAGCGGTCGAGAAGGTCAGCCCGTCGGTGGTGAATATCGAAGTGCATCAATCTTTTCCTGTTCAATCTTTACCCGGTAACAGATCGGGACGCGGTCGTTCGGGCGAGGAACGGGAGCGGCGGGGTGGTGGGTCGGGATTTGTTTTCACTCCGGATGGATTGATTCTGACCAACAGCCACGTCGTTCACGACGCGCGGCGGATTGAGGTTACTGTCGCCGATGGGCGTCGCATGCCTGCGAGCCTGATCGGTGACGATCCGGCGAGCGATCTGGCGGTCATTCGTATCGACGAACCGCGCTTAGACGAACCGGGACTTACCGCTGCCGTGCTTGGCGATTCGCAGCGGCTGCGGGTTGGGCAGGTGGCGATTGCTATTGGCGCTCCTTATGGATTTCAGTCGACGGTGACGGCAGGTGTGGTGAGCGCGCTGGGACGGTCGTTGCGGTCGTATTCCGGGCGCTTGATCGACGACGTAATTCAGACTGATGCATCGCTGAATCCGGGGAACTCGGGCGGGCCGCTGGTGGATTCGGCGGGGCGGGTGATAGGCGTCAATACTGCGACCATTCTTCCGGCGCAGGGCATTTGCTTTGCCATTGGCATCAACACAGCGAAGTTTGTCGCCAGCCGGTTGCTGCGCGATGGGCGGCTGCGCCGCAGCTACATTGGCGTTTCGGCGCAGACGGTGCCGGTACATCGGCGTGTAGTGCGGTTTTATGATTTGGCGAAGGAAACCGGGGCACTGGTTTTGTCGGTGGAAGATGGAAGCCCGGCGCGGCGCTCGGGCTTGCGTGAAGGAGATGTGATCGTGGCGCTGGAAGGACATCCGGTGGCCGGCGTAGATGACCTGCACCGCGTCTTGACCGATGTGCGAGTGGGAGTAAGTTGCGCGCTGGCTTTGCTGCGGCACACGGAAAAACTCGAACTGAAAATGGTGCCCGAGGAAGCGAAGTAGAGAGGTGTGATATAAACGACTGGATTGTTGGCCACCGGCGTTCAATTCTGTCTGCGCAGTCTTACCTCTTCCATGAACGACATCAATCAAGTTGCATCCCATGCGGGCCCGGATCGGGTCAGACTGGGGCCGTTGGAACGCAAGATTCTGGAAGAAGTCTGGGCGCGCGACAGCAAGAGCCTGACCGTGCGCGAATTGCTCGCTGACGGCAAGACTTCGCTGGCCTACACGACGGTCATGACCACCCTGGATCGTCTTTTCAAAAAAGGTCTATTGCAGCGGACAGAAGAGGGGCGAGCGTTTCGCTACTCGGCACAGTGTCCGCCTGCGGAGATCTCGCGCCTGGTAGCCGTGGCTGGCATGCGGAGGTGGATTGAATCGAGCAGTTCTTCGTCGTTGCCGTTGTCCTGTTTTGTGGAAGCGATCAGCGCTCATGACGCCAAGTTGCTGGACGAGTTGCGCATGCTGGTGGATCAGAAGCGGCTGGAATTGAAACGGCGAAAGGAGAAGCGATGATCCTTTTCGCGGTGCGCAGCCTGGTGGTTGGGCTGGGATTCTTTGGCGTTGCGTATTGCCTGCTTTCGCTGCTGGTGGTCGGCGTGTGGCACGGCGTACGGCTTCTCATGCGCGACTCCGGCATCAGACCGGCTCACTTGCTATTTGGGTTGCGAATTTTCCCTCTTATCGGCAGCGCTTTCGTCACGGTGGCCTTTGCCTTGCCAGCGTTTTACCGGCTCGAGGGAGGCATGGACGAAGACCTGGGGACGCTGCTGTTCGGCATGGGGACGGCTTTGCTGCTGGCGGGCGGGTTGGTCCGGGTGCTGGCCGCGCAAAGGCGGGCGTCGCGCCTAGTCGCGAATTGGCTGAGGGAAGCGGGCGCTTTGGATGCGGGAGCCGCGCGTACGATGTTGCAAGTGAAGCGCGGCGGACCGCCGCTATTGTTATATGGCATTTCGACGCCTAAGGTTCTGGTTTCCGAAACTGCGGTTGCGTTGTTGAGCCCCGAAGAGTTGCGAGTCGCGGTCGAGCATGAGATGGGGCACCTGCGATCACGAGACAATTTGAAAAAATTGATTCTGTATGGCGCTCCATTTCCGGGGATGGCGAGTCTGGAGCGGGCATGGCAGGAAGCGGCGGAATTCGCGGCCGATGAGGCGGCGGTTTCGAATAGCGTCGATGCCGTCGATCTGGCATCGGCCTTGATCAAACTTTGCCATCTGGTTCCGGCGCAGGAATCGCCGGCTTTCACGACGGGATTGGTGGATATGGCGGCATTGGTAAATGTGCGCGTACGGCGGCTCCTCGACTGGAGAGAAAGCAGATCCAGAGAACTTCAGTCGCGCTGGTTCTTTTGGCTTGCGGTTGTGGCCGCGCTTCCCTTCACCGTGGCTCATTACGGTCAGGCGCTACTCGTTACCCACCGGCTCACGGAATGGTTGATCCACTGAGATTGTTGGCGTCTTTTATTTCTTGTTTGTCCCTGCTTATTCGCCCTTGAATATTCTCGATTGACCTAAATTCCCAATCCCATCTACGAGCCCGCTGGTAGTAGCGGCGGAGCCTTGCTATTTTCGTTCCACCGATGGAGCCCCGCCAGGAAGAGCGGTGAAGTGTCTTCAAATTCAGGAGGGGTCAATGGCGCACGAAGCGAAACACAATTTCCCTGTCTTCAGCGGTAAGGCTGGTCGAGCGGTTAGTCAATTCCTATTCACCTTGAGTTTCATCGCAGGGCTGGCAGTTTTATCTGCGGCGCAAGTGGATCGCGCGGGACTGAATGGAACGGTCACCGACTCCTCCGGGAGCGTTTTGCCGCAGACGCACATCGTCGCGGTGCAAAATTCTACGGGCCTGCGGCGGGAGGCCACGACTTCGCCCAGCGGATCGTTTGATATTCCCGAGTTGCCGGTCGGAGTGTACACGATTACGTTCGAGCACGAGGGGTTCAAATCGCTTACCTTCGTCGATGTCGTTGAGGTCATCGGGCTCACGCGAACGCTCGATGCGACTTTGCCAGTCTCCGGCCGCGACGAACGCGTGGAAGTTTCCTCCAGTTCGGCGCTGATTGACCGCAACACCAGTGCGGTGACGGGTTTGATCGAGAGGAAGCAGGCGGACGAATTGCCGCTGAACGGGCGCAACTGGGCCTCGCTGACGGCCTTCGTCCCCGGCGCCATTGACACCGGTGGCAGCAATCAGCGGACAATTCGCTTCGCTGGACGCGGCCTTGACGACAGCAACTGGACTTACGACGGCATTGACTCGACCAGCATCGTGAATCAGACGCAGCGCCCATGGGTGCGGCTGGCCATTCCGCTGGATGCGATTCAGGAGTTCAGTGTCGATTCTCTGATGGCATCCGCCGAGCAGGGCGCGACCGGCGGGCCGCAACTGGCCGTTACCTCGCCTTCGGGCACAAATGGCTTTCACGGGCGAGTGTTCGAGTTCCTGCGTAACGACGTTTTCGACGCGCCCGTGCCGGGATGGGCGTCTAACAAAGAAACCCAGCAACCGCTTCGTCTGAATCAGTTCGGCGGATCGCTGGGCGGCCCCATTGTCCGCGATAAGACGTTCTTCTTTATCGCTACGGAAGCCTACCGGCAACATTGGGGCTATCCGACGAGCGGCGACGTGCCGAGTGCGGCGCTCATTGCAAGCGTTCCAACCTCATCGCCGGTCTACCCCATCATCAGCGCCTTCCCGGGTGCAGGTCCAAACACCATTCTGACGCCGTACACGCCGGCCACCGACCCAGGCGACCCGCACTACGCGGACTATGACCTGCTGACCTGCGCATGCACTCAGGTGGTCAACGAGAATTCGGCGATGGTGCGCCTTGACCAGCATTTCACGGCACAAACCACAGCCTTCATGCGATTCAATTACGACCGTTCCGTCGATACGCAGCCCGTTTCGGCTGCCGCGACAGACTTGCAGCAGAGAGTATCTGCGCCGGTCAATGGCGCACTCGAATTGCTGCATATCTTCAGCCCCACCCTGGTGAATGAGGCGAAGTTTGGATTCAATCGCGCCACCTCCAACACTTACAACATTGGTCGAAACGGCACCATCTACCAGATTTCGATTGCGACCGGCCCCGGTCCGGGATTCATCACCCAGAACACCAACGAGAACAGCATCTACGTGGGCAACTCATTTTCGTGGATCGACAACCTGACCTGGATCCACGGGCGGCATACCTTCAAGTTCGGTGCGGAAGTTCGCCGCATTCAAGTGAATCAGGAATCCGGGGTCCACGGAACAATTACGTTTTCCACGGTGGAGGATCTGGCGGCAAATCTAGTGAACAAAGCCAAACTGTCAGGCGCCCTGCCGGTCAACCACTTGCGCAAGAATGATTACGTCGGCTACGCGCAGGACGAGTACAGGTGGACACCCAGGCTCACTCTGAACCTGGGCTTGCGATACACCATCTTTGATCTCTTCCACGAGGAGAACGGCTTGGCCAGTCCGTTCGATTTCGCAACCTGCGGGCCACAGGGATTCTGCGGTGTGGGCGCCAGCTTCGGCAATCAGAACTATGGCGATGTCGATCCTCGTGTAGGCTTTGCCTGGACGCCGTGGGCGGACAGCCGGACAGTGATTCGAGGCGGATTCGGCATCTACCACGAAGATGGACAGTTGGATGATCAGAATCTCCCCGCCAAAAACGAAGTACCATCCTTTTCAGTGAAAAGCACTAAGACCCTCCAACTCACGTATCCGGTCGATCCGTTTTTTACCGGCCCGGGAACCCTTTCGCCGAACGCCGAACAACGGAACCGCAAGGATTCCTATACCGAGCAGTGGAGTCTTTCGGTGCAACGCGAGCTACCTGCCAACTTCGTGGGCTCGGTCTATTACCTGGGAAGCAATGGCGTGCATCTGCTGGACACCAACGTGGTGAACTTGATCAATCCGGCCACGGGGGCCGTGCAATATCCGGCGTTTGCTCCCGCCATCCCCTGGCGCGGCTCAGTCGGCATGAGCTCGTACAACGGCCTTTCCGTGGCATTGCGGCGTTCGTTTTCCCGTGGATTGCTGCTAACTGCCAACTATACCTATTCGCACGAGATCGACAACGGCTCCAACGGCAGCGGCGATGGCGACGAAATATCGGCGCAGAATCCGCAGTGCCTGGCCTGTGATCGAGCCAGCGGCACTTGGGACGCCACTCATGTGGTTAATGGCAATGCGGTCTATGAACTGCCCTTCGGCCGGGGCAAGCAGATGTTGAGTGATCCCGGGATTGCACGCGCCATCCTGGGTAACTGGGAGCTGACGACCACCGCCCTGGCCCGCACCGGCTTCCCAGTGAACGTGCTGCTGCCCAGCAGCTTCACCGCTGTGGATGGGTCCTCGGGTACATTGCGTCCAGATCTGGTTCCAGGCGTTTCTCTCACGCCGCCGGGGGGAAGAACCATTGCGGATTGGATCAATCCCGCCGCGTTTGCTCTGCCCCCGACTACAACAGCGGGCACCGCATTTGGCACTGCGCCGCGCGACCTCCTTCGGGGGCCGAGCACCTGGCAGGTCGATCTCGGCGCCGGCAAAACGATTCCGCTGACGGAGCGCGCGAGCCTGGAGTTTCGCGCCGAGTTCTTCAACATCTTCAATCACCCCCAGTTAGGTCTGCCGCAGGCCACTTTCAACCCGGCGAACACCACCGGGTTCGGCAGCATTATCAACACGGTCAACACAACGACGCCGATCAGTCCGGTCGGATCCGGAACTCCGCGCGAGATGCAGTTCTCGCTGAGGCTGGGTTTCTAAAATTGGAATTCGATGTTAGTGTCTTGACTTTCTTTAGCGGGAGGATCTTTTGC
This sequence comes from Candidatus Sulfotelmatobacter sp., assembly GCA_049584475.1. GTDB lineage: Bacteria > Acidobacteriota > Terriglobia > Terriglobales > Acidobacteriaceae > Sulfotelmatobacter. Next base: position 120,223 of record JBAUXX010000064.1, read on the forward strand.
ATGAGTCTGTGATGGGTGCGCGGTAAAGGCTTCGGCCAGACAGGGAGCATAAATGGAGCGTTATGGAATTTCGCGGTGGCAAGCGGCTGTGCCGTTGTCTCTGCTACTCATGGCTTCAATGGTGTGCAGCGCTTCCGATCAGCCGGCAAGTTCGGCGGCTTCGCTCGCGGCCAGTTCGGGACTCTACCTCAAGGCCCAACCGAATGGTCCGATAAAATTTACGAAGTTGAAGCCGGGCGACATTGTAGAAGGCAAGCTGACCCGAGATGTTTATTCCGGCGATCGCGAATTGTTTCCCGCGGGAAGCAGCGTGCGCTTTACGGTGGACAGTTTGGAGAAGAGGCGCAGGATTCCGAACGATCATTGGCCGGGCGTGATCAAACTATTCACGCCTCGACACGAGAAATTTCCCGTGTTCAAAACGGCGACTGTTTCCGGAGCAGGCGGTCAAAGCGCTCTGCGGGTTTCTTTGATTACGGTGAATCGTCAACGGGAAGTTGTCGCGCAGACAAGAAAGAAGTCAAGCGGGCAAACAGCGGGAAGTGAGACCGGCGCGGTCGACGTGGGCACAGCGAAGGGCGACGGATCGGGGAAGAAGCAGCAGATTCCGCCGACTATGGTGCTGGAAGCTTTCGAAGTGGAGAACGGAAAACCTGATTCCACAGGTGCTGATGTAAAGGCTCGTTCCGCGCCGCCATTGGGTCCGGAGGTTCTTCCCGCCGGAACGCGGTGCAAGATCCTTCTTCTGGGCGATGTGAGTGCATCGAAGAGCCAGCCGGGAGATGCGGTGCAGGCGCGTCTGCTGGAACCTGTGCTTCTGGATTCGCATATGGTGTTGCCCGCAGGCAGCCTGGTTGAAGGAAAAGTAGTTAAGAAAATTCCGCCGCGCATGCTGAGCCGCGCAGGATCGTTGTACCTCACATTTACCGGCTTGACGTTGCCTGGTGGAAACCAATTCCCCATTGCGGCAACCCTGGCGGCGGCCGAACTGGACGACAGATCGCACACTAAGATTGATAAGGAAGGCGGGCTCCACGGCGAGCGTCCGGGAAAAGCCTGGATGGCGATTAACCTTGGCGTGACCGCCGGAGTAGGCAAGGAAGCCGACGATACTTTCCAATTGATCTTCGAGGCGATTGTCTCGAGTGCCACCGATGCGTCAACGGCAGGACAGGCGCGAATCATCTCCGGTTGCGCCTCCGCTATCTACCTGGCCACGCGACACGGAAGGGACGTGATCTTGCCTCGGTTCACGGAGATGAATATTTCGCTCGACCGGCCACTGTCAGTGAACAGAGCGGCGGACTAAGCGGTACCGACGAAATCTGCGCACGGTAAGCAGCCACAACCCAGCCGGCAAGGCATCATAGTCTCTCCGCGACCGCCATTTCTTCCAACTGCTGTAGCATGGAATCTCCGATTATTTTCTTAGCGCCCGGGATTCATGGGCCGTGGGGAGCAAAATAATACCAGACCCAAGACTGGGACATGCCGGCATGACTTACGACGCACTTCTTGTCGTTTCGTTTGGCGGTCCGGAATCCCGTGAAGATGTAATTCCCTTCCTGGAAAATGTTTTGCGTGGACGCAATGTTCCGCGGGAACGGCTGTCGACGGTGGCCGAGCATTACTATCATTTCGGCGGTAAGAGCCCGATCAACCAGCAGACGCGGGATCTGATCGCCGCATTGGAAATCGAACTGGCGGAGCATGGACCGAAGTTGCCGGTGTATTGGGGCAATCGGAACTGGCATCCGATGCTGGCAGATGCTGTGCGCCGAATGAAGGATGACGGCATCCAGCGGGCTCTGGCGTTTGTCACTTCTGCTTACAGTTCCTATTCTGGGTGCAGGCAGTACCGTGAAGACATTGCCCGCGCGCAAGCAACTGTTGGGGACGGAGCGCCGGCGATAGACAAGCTGCGGCCGTTTTTCAATCATCCGGGATTTCTCGACGCCGCGGCGCAACGGATTCATGATGCGTTGCAAACGTTGCCGGATAGCGCCAGCCAGGACGCTCAGGTTGTTTACACCGCGCACAGCGTCCCAAGTTCGATGGCGGAGACCAGCGATTACGTGCTGCAACTGGAAGAAGTGAGGCGAATCATTTCAGAGAGGCTAGGAATTGGCAACGATGCTCTTGTTTATCAAAGCCGCAGTGGCGCACCCGGACAACCGTGGCTTGAGCCCGATGTTCTCGATCACCTGCGAGACGTGAAATCACTGGGATTGGCTAGCGCTGTCGTGTTGGCGCCAATCGGATTTATTTCCGACCACATGGAGGTGCTTTACGACCTTGACGTAGAAGCGCGACAGTTGGCCGAGTCGCTCTCGTTGCCCATGGTTCGAGCAAAGACGGTGGGAGTGCATCCTAAGTTCGTTGCCATGATTCGTGAGTTGATTCTCGAGCGGATGGATCCTGGTCTGCCGCGGCTCGCCGTAGGGAAGCTTGGGCCTCGGGCTGATGTTTGTAGTGATAATTGCTGCTCTGCGCCTGTGCGCGGAGACGTGAAAAACACAAAACCTTAACCACAGGGGACACAGAGTATCACGGGTAATTCTTCAGGCCGGGACTTTTGGTTCTTCGTAGTCGGTTGCTTTCGGTCCGGTTTTCGCGAGATGCATTGTGTTCAGGATCGCATCGATGACGGATTCATTGCCCATAGCCGTGTTCAGCATCATGTGGTAGAGAGAGCGCGTCGGCCAGTCGGCATTGAAGTAGTGCTTGATGTAGGCTTTGCGTTCGCGGTCAACCGTATCAACTAATTCTTCCGCTTGCGACTCGCTGTTTCCGTCTTCCAGCAGGCGACGAACTTTTTCGGCGCGCGGAGCATATAAGAAAACATGAAAGGCGTCCGGCTGCTGGCGCAAGAAATAAGGGGCGCCGCGGCCCACAACAACCGCGTTACCTTCCCGAGCGATGTCAACGGAGATGCGCTCCATCATGGAAACCATACAGTCGGTATCAAAGGCCTGGTCCATGAGATGTGAGCTTCGTTCGTGACTGCCCCGCCAGAATGTTTTGGCGAAGCGATAGAAGCGGCTGTCCATGCGCTCGTCGCAACGCTGAACCTCGCAGGGATCCACGTTGGCCAGATGGGCGATTTCTTCCGTGAGGCGCTGGTCCCAGAGCGTCCATTTAAGACGATCCGCGAGTTGAGCGGCAATGGCACCGCCGCCGCAGCCGTACTCGCGCTCAATGGTGACGAGGCGAAACATATTTCGAGTCTAGTGTACCGCCATTCCGCCCCCGGGTTTCGATTTTTTCATGAGGAAAACGACGGGAATCATGCAGAGAATTGCGATGCCGAGGACCCGGAAACAGTCGATATAGGCCAGCATCGTAGCCTGCCGTTCGACTACGCCCTGAACCAGGGCGTAAGCCCGTTGGGTAGCAGCGGCGGAACTTGCTCCGTGAGCGCGCATTGCCCCTGAGGCGCCGGCGACCATTGACCGCAGGGCTAGATTTCCACCACTAAGATTCGCTGCCATATCCGACAAGTGCACCTGAGTCCTGCGGTCGAGTAGAGTCGTCACTACCGAGATGCCTACGCTTCCACCCATGTTGCGAGCCAGGTTCATCAACCCCGAAGCGGCGTTGTTCTTATTACGCGGCAGAAAAGCGTAAGCAGCGGTATTGATGGGCACAAATAGGAAGGCCATGCCAACGGCCTGGATAATGCGGGCCGTTGCGGCGGTTCGGAAATCGATCTCAAGATCGAAATTCGTCATATGGAACAACGAACCCGCGAGCACAACAAGGCCGAAAAGCAGAAGCCATCGAGGACTGAAACGCGAGAGCAAAAACCCCACCAGGGGCAGCAGCAGCATGATTGCAAATCCGCCGGGCATGAGGGCGAAGCCGGCCCGCTGGGCCGTGTATCCGAGTAACGTCTGCATGAACAGCGGAAGTAACAACGTGCTTCCCAGCAGAGCAAAACCCAGCATGAACATCAACAGATTGGAGATGCCAAAGGTGCGTTCGCGGAATAAATGCAGATCGATGATCGGGTCTTTTTGTTTCCATTCCCAGAAGATCACAAAGATAAGCGAAGCGGCTGCGATCACGGAAAGGATCAGGATGAAATGCGAATCGAACCAATCGTCGCGTTGGCCTTTATCCAGGACAACCTGCAAAGCGCCCAAACCCAGAGCAACAAAGCTAAGGCCAATGTAGTCGATGTGCGTTTCTTTAAGTTTGCGCCGTTTAAAGTCGGGCGGGTCTTGAATGAGCCGTGACGTAAGTAGGAGGGAGAGAATTCCGACCGGAATGTTGATGAAGAAAATCCAGCGCCAGGTGAAGTTGTCGGTGATCCATCCGCCGAGAGTTGGGCCGATGGCGGGCGCAGTGACGACAGCGATACCGTAGACGGCAAAAGCCATGCCGCGCTTCGCGGGAGGGAAAGTGTCGGCGAGGATGGCCTGCTCGCTGGGTTGCAGTCCGCCTCCTCCGATGCCCTGCAGCACCCGGCAAACGATCAGCGTAGCCAGATTGGGTGCCAATCCGCACATGAACGAGCTGATGGTGAATAGCGCGACGCAGCTCATGTAAAAATTCTTGCGGCCCATGATGGAAGACAGCCAACCGCTGAGAGGCAAAACGATGGCATTCGAGACAAGATAGGAAGTGAGAACCCATGTGCTCTCGTCCTGGCCGGCGGAAAGGCCGCCGGCAATATGCGGCAGGGCCACATTGGCGATGGAAGTGTCGAGAACTTCCATGAACGTGGCCAGCGTGACCGCGAGCGCAATAATCCAGGGGTTTACTGCCGGACGCCAAACATCGGCGTGATCCAACGAGGCCGAAGCCGAACTCATTGCCCGATCCACACCTTCGGTTCCACCGACATTCCAGGGCGGAGTTCGTGGTCTTTGTTGGCTCCCGGCTCGAGCACAATCTTGACCGGGATGCGCTGCACCACTTTCACATAGTTGCCGGTGGCATTTTCCGGAGGCAGCAGGCTGAAGCGCGCGCCGCTGGCCCCGGCGATACTATCGACTTTGCCTCTGTAATCTCGACCTGTAGCGTCAACCTTGATGTCGACCTTCTGGCCGATTTTCATCTCCCGCAGTTGTGTTTCCTTGAAATTCGCAGTGATCCACACGTCTTCGAGGGGAATAATCTTCATCAATTCCTGGCCGGGAGCCACGTTCTGGCCGACTTCTACCGTGCGGTCGCTCACGATGCCGTCGACCGGCGCCACGATTTTTGTGTATTGCAAGTTCAATTGCGTCTGATCGAGATCGGCTTTCTTGCGCTGCGCTTCGGCTTCCGCGGAGGCGGCGCGTGCGCGGATAATTTCCATCTGCCGGGGCGCTGTGTTCGCGTAACGCCAATTGGCAAGCGCCTGTGCCAGCTTGCCCTGGGCCTGGGTAACCTGCTGTTGCGCGGCGTCCGCGCTGGCGCGCGCAGCTTCTACGGCTGCTGTACTGGCTTTAGCTGCTGCCGTCGCCTGATCGAATTGTTGCTGCGAAATTTCCTGTTTGCTGACCAGCTGCGCATAGCGTCCCAGGTCGTTCTGCGCTTTCACATCGTTAGCTTGTGCTTGCTGGAGTTGCGCTTTGGCAGCTTCGAATTGTTGTTTGGCCGCCTGGATTCCCGCGCGCGCGCTGTCGACGTCGGCCTGTGAAAACGACACCTGGCTTTCGGTGTTGACCGAGGTAATCGGAACATTCACGCCGGCTGCGACTGCGGTAGCCTGCGCATTTGCATAATCGGCCTTCGCGCTTTCAAAGGCGACCTGGTAATCGGCGGGATCGATTTCCACGAGCACTGTTCCCGCCTTTACATATTGGTTGTCGAGAACGTTGAGGCTCACCACGTGGCCGGAGATCCGCGTGCTGATGGAATTGACGTGTCCGTCTACCTGCGCATCGTCCGTGTTCTCGTAGCTGGTTACGTAGCGGTAGATGAAAAATCCCACTACAAGCAAGACGACCACGCCAATGATTACGGCAATGCGAAAGCCGGGACTGCTGGTGCGCGAAACACGGGTGTGAAAATCTCTCTCCGTTGCCGGAAGAGGCTTCGACCCGGCTTCCGGCTTCTCCGATTGGGCGGGAGGATTTTGGGTGGCTTGTTCCATAGGCTATTGACTGCCTTTCAAGAATCGCTTAACTCCGTCTTCGGCGTCGCCGATGGCGCGGGCCAGTTCCACTTTAGCGAGGTTGTGCGCGTACAGACTTTCAATATAGCTTTCATGAGCGCCGGCAACCGCTTCCTGCGCTTGTACGACTTCCAGATTGTCTGCGACTCCGGAGGTGAAGCGGTCCTGCGACTGGGCCAGCGCTTGTTCCGCCAGATCCACAGAACTGCGCGCGACTTCGACTTGCTGAGCGGCGGAATTCAAATCAAGAAGAGCGGCGCGGACTTCATAGTCGATGCGTCCACGAAGATCGCCGAGTTGCGATCGTGCCTGTTTGAGTTGGGCGTCGGCCTCGAGCACGTCGCTGTGAGTTTTTCCTCCGGCAAAAATCGGAATGTTGAGACTGCCCGCCAATTGCCACGTCCCATTCGAATGCGCCGGAGTGACGCCGACATCACCGAAGTTCGCGTTGACATCGAGACTCGGAAGATGCCCTGCACTGGCCGCCGTGCGCGAAAGTTCCGCCGAGCGAACTTGAGCCTGCGCCGCCTGATAATCCGAGCGAGACCCGTAGGCGCGCTGCAAATAAACATCCAAAGGCTGGGGTGTGAGCGCTTTGTATGGAGCTTTTTCCGTCAGATCGAACTCCTGTCCCGGAGGCAATCCGATGATTCGCGCGAAGCTCAGCTTTTGTCTGGCATAGTCGTTGCGTGCCGCAATGAGCTGCTGCTGCCGAGTCTGCAACTCGACCTGCGAGCGAAGCGCGTCGATAGCCGGGGTCAACCCTGCCTTCAACTGGTCGGCGGCCTTGTCGTACAAAGCTTGCGCATTATTGACCTGAGCTTCCGTGGTCTCAATGCGGGCCGACGTGGCGATAGTTTGCAGATATGCATTTCCGACCGCCAATACCACCAATTCCCGCGCGTCCTTGTAAGTGTAGTGAGAGGCTTTTAAAGCCTCGGAAGCGGCGCGTTCTTTCTCGATGTTTCTGAAGTTGAAAAGCGATTGGCTTGCCGATACGCGAGCATCGAAGTAGTTGAAGGGGCCGATCACCGCTGGAACTGGAACAGGAAATGTCCCAGGTTTGAATATCTTGCCAAAGCCGAGGGGCGCTAGACTTTCGGTCTCAACGTTTTCGAGCACCTGAGCTTGAATATTGGGCAAAAGGTCGCTGAGCGCCTTCCATCGCTCACCCCGCGCCATAATTGTTTGATCCCCGGACAGCAGCAGCCCGAGGTTGTACCGCAACCCGCGATCAATCGCCTCTTTGAAATCGATGGGCAGCACTTCGGCAGTCGCTTTGCCGGAGGGCTCGCTTCCGAGGAATGGACTCTGCGACCCGGGCAAAGAAATCGAAGGTGTAGGTGCCGATCCGGAGGTCTGAGAAAAAAGATACGACGACGCAATGAACTGCAAGCAGGCGAGAAGCACCCACGGCAGAATTTTTGAGCTGCGCCACATTCCTTGGTCTGAAAACGTCCCGCCTACGCCACCCCGCAGGACACCTTTCACGAAAATAGCATAACGTCTTGCTTTTGATTCGCTTGGCCCGGCTGGCGATGCAAAACGATTAGGCTTTTGATCGGGACTTGATCACTCAATGGCTACGGACCGCGCATACAAGATTCCGATCCTTCCAGTTGCCGAGATGCGCTTCCGTGAAATTCGAACGATGACTATGGTTAGAAGAGCGTCCGGTCGTTTCGGTTGGTTTCAACGCATTAATAACCTCTCTTGGCCACAGCCGGTGCCAACGCATTAGTCCCAGGTGACTTCGGTCATCTTGAAAGTAAGTGACTCCCGATACATCTTGGAGAGACGCCGCATCCGCGAAGCTGATGCGGATCTGTGGCTATTTGGACAAATATTCCCTATATGAGCACTCTGAATTCCTCCGAGCCCAAGGCGACCGACTGGACCAGCATACTTTCCGACCCGGATTTGGTTCGGCACGTAGGAAAGTTACTGCAAGCTTACCGGGAAGCACCGCCGGAAGGACGAGAAGAGGCCTTGCTCAAGGCCATGCAGGAAATTAAGTCATCGGCATCAGGGACTGGTACGTCGCTGGCACAAGCGCAGCGGGAGGCGAGAAGCAAAGCCCCGAAAACGCCCGAACCCCAGCCGCCCGTAGCCGTTACCGGTCCGCCCTTTGAACCTGACATTTTTACTCCCAATCCCGTGGGAGACCGTCGTCACCATCCGCGAGTCCGGTGCTTTGTCGCGGTGGAATTGCGTGTGGACGACGCCGAAAAACCGATCTGGGGCAATCTCTTCAATACCAGCGTCGGGGGCTGTCTGGTGGAAACCGTTGAACCAATCAAAAGCGGAGCGAAGGTCGAGATCGGCCTCTGGCTGGCCAACGGAAAAATCTGGGTCAAGGGTTTCGCTTTAACCGGAGTGGTTACGCGAAGCACGCCCAGCGCCGGAGTCCGGCTGCGCTTTGACGCAATGGGAGCCGGTGAACGCGACAACCTCCGGCAATTACTCAAGTATGTTCAGGAAAATGCCCGCGCCAAGCGCAGTGAAAACAGCTATATGGAATTGCTGAAGTAGACCGTTCCAATCGCGTCCGCCAGTCCTGCATTAAACTCCCTTCATCCAATTTTCACAGAACCCCGGAACCCTTCCGTCCGGAAATTGATACACTCTGAGCATACTGAACCTTTTTCGTTAAGGGTCACTCTAATTTGGTATGACGGCTGGGTCCCGCACCGACCTGGTTAAGCGGAAGGAAGACTGCATGGTAGCCACTGAACAAACCTTGGTGACGGGCACGCAACTGGACACTCTCTCTATCAATACCATCCGCACCCTGGCCATCGATGCCGTGCAGCAGGCAAACTCTGGCCACCCTGGCGCGCCCATGGGTCTGGCACCGGTTGCCTATTGCTTGTGGCAGGATTTTTTGCGTTACGATCCCGCTGATCCAACGTGGGTGAACCGCGATCGCTTCGTGCTCTCAAACGGCCACGCTTCCATGCTTCTGTATGCGATGCTCCATCTGGCGGAGGTTCGGGAGGTCGACGAGAACGATCAAGTCTTAAAAGAGCTGGCGATGCCCATGGAAGAGATCAAACGCTTCCGTCAGTTGGGCAGCCGCACTCCCGGCCATCCGGAATCTCACCTCACCACCGGCGTAGAAACGACAACCGGGCCGCTCGGTCAAGGCATTGGCAACAGCGTGGGCATGGCAATCGCTTCCAAGTGGCTGGCTGCGAACTTCAACAAGCCCGGATTTGAAATTTTCGACTTCAACGTTTACGCGATGTGCGGCGACGGCGACTTGATGGAGGGAGTTGGCGCAGAAGCTGCGTCGCTGGCCGGTCATCTGAAGCTTTCCAATCTCTGCTGGATCTACGATCACAATTCGGTGACGCTCGACGGCCCCGCAAGTTGGTCCTATAGCGACGATGCCATGACTCGTTTCGTGGGCTACGGCTGGAATGTCACGCGGGTATCGGATGCAAACGACCTGGATATGCTGAAGCGGGCATTTGGGTTCTTCGCCAAGACGACGGACCGTCCGACTTTGATCGTCGTCGATAGCCACATCGGATACGGCTCTCCCCACAAACAAGATACGAATGCGGCTCACGGAGAGCCTCTGGGCGAAGAAGAAGTCCGGCTGGTCAAAAAATTTTACGGCTGGCCCGAGGATGCGAAGTTTCTGGTCCCCGACGGCGTACGCGAGCACTTCCGCGATGGCATTGGCAAGCGCGGACGCGAGCTGCGTGCGCAGTGGACGAAGTCGTTCTCGCAGTATTCCACGAAGTATCCGGAACTGGCAGAGGAGTTGCACTTAATGCAGCGCCGGGAACTGCCAAAAGGTTGGGACAAGAATCTGCCGTCGTTTCCTGCGGACGCAAAAGGCGTAGCGACCCGTGACAGCGGCGGCAAAGCCGTGAATGCCCTGGCGGAAAATATTCCCTGGATGATGGGGGGCGCGGCGGACCTGGCGACCTCGACCAAGACCAATTTCAAGTTTGAGGGAGCGGGCAACTTTCAACCCGACGATTATGCCGGGCGCAACCTGCACTTTGGCGTGCGCGAGCACGGAATGGGCGCGGCAGTGAACGGAATGGTTGTGTCCGGCATCCGGGCCTTTGGCGCGACATTCTTCAATTTCAGCGATTACATGAAGGCCAGCATACGTCTGGCGGCTCTGATGGAAATTCCTTCAGTTTTTGTTTTCACCCACGACTCGATTGGATTGGGCGAAGACGGTCCCACGCATCAACCGATCGAACAACTAGCCGGTTTGCGCGCCATGCCCAATCTGATTGTGTTGCGACCGGGCGACGCGAATGAAGTGGTAGAGGCATGGAAGGTGATTGCGCAGTTGCAGCATCAGCCAGCGGTGCTGGTGCTCACAAGGCAGCCCGTGCCCACCTTGGACCGGACTAAATATGCTCCCTCGTCCGGCGTTGCGAAGGGGGCTTATGTTCTGGCCGACGCTCCGGGTGGAAAACCGGATGTGATTCTGATGTGCACGGGAAGCGAAGTTTCCCTGTGCGTGGACGCGTATGAAAAATTACAGGCGGAAGGCGTGAAGGCCCGAGTGGTCAGCATGCCTTCTTGGGAAATTTTTGAGCGGCAGGATGCTGCTTATAAAGAAAGTGTTCTGCCGGCTGCGGTGACCGCGCGAGTTTCTGTAGAAATGGCGGCCACATTCGGATGGGACCGTTATGTCGGTCCCAAGGGACACAGCATTGGCATGCATCGCTTTGGGGCCTCAGCGCCAATAAAGGACTTGCTCAAGTTTTTTGGATTCACGGTCGAAGCAGTAGTTGCGGAGGCGCGAAAAGCTCTCTCAGCCAGCTAACGCGCATTCGCCGAAAAAAACAAATCCGCTTAACCAACCGCGCGCAGTAAGCTAGTTCAGCGCACAGCATCATGGAGACGATTATGCAGCCAACCGGAGTTCTGGAACCCACCTCGAAGACGACGAATCCTCTGAAAGAACTTTTGAATTACGGCCAGTCGATGTGGCTGGACTACATTCGCCGCGACCTGCTAACCACGGGCAAGCTCAAGCAGATGATCGAAAATGACGGATTGCGCGGCATGACTTCGAACCCGTCGATTTTTGAGAAAGCCATCGGCGAGAGCTCACTGTACGACGACATGCTCAAATCACTGTCGTCGCGAGCTGATCTGGACTCGACAGGCCGTTTCGAGCTGATTGCAATTCGCGACATTCAGGATGCGGCGGATATCCTGCGCCCGGTCTATGAAAGCTCGAAATTCCGCGATGGATATGTGAGTCTGGAAGTCTCCCCGTATCTAGCGCGCAAGACGAAGGAAACCATCGACGAAGCGCGCCGCTTGTGGAAGTCGGTGCAGCGCGAAAACGTGATGATCAAGGTTCCAGGCACGGCTGAAGGATTGCCGGCGATCCGGCAGTTGATTGGCGAAGGCATCAATATCAACGTGACCCTGTTATTCGCTCAGGATGTCTACGAAAAGGTTGCGGAGGCGTACATCGCGGGATTGGAAGATCTGGCAGGACGCGGCGGCAATTTGAAAAAGATGGCAAGCGTAGCCAGTTTCTTCATCAGCCGGATCGATTCGCTGGTGGATTCGAAGATCGACGAGAAGCTCAAAGCCACGAAAGATCCCCAGCAGCAAGCCCTGCTGAAGAGTTTGCTGGGCAAAGTTGCCATCGCCAACGGCAAGCTGACATATGCCAGCTATCGGAAGATTTTCAGCGGTCCGCGCTGGGAAGCGCTGGCAGCAAAAGGCGCGCAGACCCAGCGCGTGCTCTGGGCCAGCACCAGCACCAAGAATCCGGCGTACCGCGACGTTCTCTATGTAGAGGAACTTATCGGACCCGATACGGTTGACACAATGCCTCCGGCCACTATTGATGCGTTTCGCGATCACGGCAAGCTGCGTCAGAGCTTGACTGAAGACTTGGCTGGCGCAAAGAAAACCATGGACGATCTGGCGGCTGCGGGCATTTCGATGAAGGAAGTTACCAACAAGCTCACCGACGACGGCGTCAAGCTCTTCGCCGATGCTTTTGACAAGCTGCTGGCCGCGGTTGAAAAGAACACGGGACAAAAGAGCGCCGGGCAAACCGGGCAAAAAGGATAGCGATTCGTGAGCCGACCGAATTCGCCCCAGGGGCGCTGGCCGCGTCGGTAAAATCGGCGGCGATTCAAAAGGCGATTCGATAAGCAATTTCTTCGCAACTCAACAGCGGATACGGCAACCTCAGGAGCAGATCGATGCAAATGGGAATGGTAGGTCTGGGCAAGATGGGCGCGAACATGACGCGCCGTCTGATGAAGGGCGGCCATCAGATTGTAGTTTCCGATTTGAGCGCGGATACCGTCAGGGCGCTAGGCAAAGAGGGCGCAACCGAGAGCGGGTCTCTGGAAGACCTCATCAAGCGCATGACTCCTCCACGCGCCGTGTGGATCATGGTGCCGGCGGGCGGTCCGACAGAACAGACGGTGCAAAAACTCGCGCAGTACATGCAATCGGGAGACGCCATCATCGACGGAGGCAACTCGTATTTCAAAGATGACGTCCGCCGCGCGGCGCAACTCAAAGACAAAGGCATTCATTATGTTGATGTCGGCACCAGCGGCGGAGTCTGGGGTATCGACCGCGGCTACTGCATGATGATCGGCGGGCCGAAAGAAGCCGTGCAGCGGCTTGATCCTATTTTCAAGACATTGGCTCCGGGCAAGGGCGATATTTCCCGCACGCCGGGGCGCGAAAAACTCGGTGGCACAGCGGAAGACGGTTACATTCACTGCGGGCCATCGGGTGCTGGTCACTTTGTGAAAATGGTGCACAACGGCATCGAATATGGAATCATGCAGGCATATGCGGAAGGCTTCGACATTTTCAAGAATGCCACCAGCAAAGAACTGCCGGAAGAGCATCGCTACGATTTGAATCTGCCCGACATCGCGGAGGTGTGGCGGCGAGGAAGCGTGGTGAGCTCGTGGCTGCTGGATCTCACGGCAATGGCGCTGACCGAGAATCCGACTCTTTCCGAGTACGAAGGCTACGTGCAGGATTCCGGCGAAGGCCGCTGGACCATTCAGGCGGCAATTGAAGAGGCCGTGCCGGCGGATGTCCTCACAGCTGCGTTGTATGTGCGCTTCCGTTCGCGCCAGCAGCATACGTTCGCCGAGAAAATGCTCTCCGCCATGCGGCAGAAATTCGGCGGACACATCGAAGCGGCCGCCGGCGCCGCGAAGAAAAGCGCCTAGTTCCATTTTGTTTTTCTTTGTTTTTCGTTCAGCACCGACTTCTGAGGAACTTGACGATGGCTCAACTCGTGGAACAGCCGGTGGCCAGCGCTCGCCGCTCGGGCAAGCAGGGCGACCCTTGCGTGATGGTGATTTTCGGAGCGGCGGGCGATCTCACCGGACGTAAGTTGATTCCCGCTCTCTACAATCTGGCGTCGGCTGGTTTGCTTTCGCAGGATTTTGCCGTGGTCGGCGTGGCGCGGTCGCAAAAATCGAACGAGGACTTTCGCCAGAAAGTTCACGACTATGTGAAGGAGTTCTGCACTGACTGCGTAGACAGCAAAGTGTGGGAATGGTTTCAAAGCCGGTTCTACTATTTTGCCGGAGATTTCACCGACGAGAAAATCTATCCTCGGTTGAAGGAATTTCTTGCCACAGTCGACAAAGATCACTCCGCGCATCAGAACTTTTTTTACTACCTGGCGACGTCGCCCAACTATTTCGGGGGCATCGTGGAGAAGCTTTCCGCCGCCGGCATGATGGAGCAGAGCCCAGAACACTGGCGCCGCGTCATCATCGAAAAGCCTTTCGGGCACGATCTGGAATCGGCCAAGGCCCTGAACCAGCAGATTCTCAAAGTTGCTGACGAAAAGCAGATTTACCGCATCGATCACTACCTGGGCAAAGAAACAGTGCAGAACATCATGGCATTTCGTTTTGCCAACGGAATTTTTGAGCCCATCTGGAACCGGCGTTATATCGATCATGTCCAGATTTCCGTGACGGAAACAGTGGGAGTGGAGCAGCGCGGCGGCTACTTTGACCACGCTGGCTCGTTGCGCGACATGGTTCCCAACCACATCATGCAGTTAATCAGTTTGACGGCGATGGAGCCGCCCATTTCCTTCGAGGCGAATGCGGTGCGCGATGAGCAGGCTAAAATCCTGCACGCCATTCAGCCCCTCGGCGACGAAGACGTGCTGAGCCGCACGGTGCGCGGGCAATACGGTGAAGGAGAAATGGATGGCGAGCGCGTTCCCGCATATCGCGCCGAAAGCGATGTTCCTCCCGATTCGCGGACCGAAACTTTCGTAGCGATGAAGCTTCTCATCGACAACTGGCGCTGGGCGGACGTGCCTTTTTATCTGCGAACCGGCAAGCGGATGCCGAAGCGCAATACCACAATCGTGATACAGTTTCGGCGCGCGCCTTTTGTATTATTTCGCGATACGCCGGTCGATCACCTGATGCCGAATCAACTTGTTCTGCACATCCAACCCGAGGAAGGAATCTCCTTACGCTTCGCCGCCAAGGTCCCCGATGCAGTCATGCGGCTGGGCACGGTGGACATGAATTTCGAATATCAGGAATATTTCGGCAAACAGCAGCCCAGCACGGGATATGAACGATTGCTGCACGATTGCATGATCGGCGATCAGACCTTGTTTCAGCGGGCCGACATGGTGGAAGCCGGTTGGGCGGTGGTCAGCCCCATGCTCGACATCTGGAAGGCGCTGCCGCCCCGCAATTTTCCCAACTATGCTTCGGGAACTTGGGGACCGAAGGATGCCGACGAGCTGTTGGAACGCGACGGACGGCGCTGGAGGAATTTCGAGAAATGATCCTGGCCGGCGACATTGGCGGCACGAACGCTCGGCTCGCCTATTTCAAGTCCTCGAACGGGCATTTCCAGCTCGTCTCCGAACGCGTTTTTCCCAGCCGCGAACACAAAGAACTGGGCGAGATCGCGGTGCAGTTTGTGCAAGAGTCGGGAACACAACCCGACGTCGCCTGCTTCGGAATCGCCGGGCCGGTGCGTAACGGCAGGGTTGAGACTTCCAATCTTCCCTGGGTGGTGGAACAATCCCAGCTCGCCAGACAGCTCAAGGTACCCGCGACTTTTCTCATCAACGACCTCGAAGCCAGCGCCTGGGGTGTGGGCGCTCTGGAACAATCGGATCTGGTTCCCTTGAACCAGGTAACCGGAAAAGTTGTAGGCAATCAGGCAGTGATTGCCCCCGGAACCGGCCTCGGCGAGGCGGGCTTATTTTGGGATGGAAGGCGGCATCACGTTTTTGCCTGCGAGGGCGGACATACGGACTTTGCGCCCCGAGACGATCGGCAGATCGAGTTGTTGCGCTTTTTGCAGGCTCGATTCGGGCACGTGAGTTATGAGCGAATTCTTTCCGGTCCCGGTTTGGTCAATGTGTATGAGTTTCTGCGTTCTTCATCTTCAGACGGCGGTTCGGAACCGGCGGAACTTCGCCATGAGATCGACACGGGTGACGCGGCGGCCGCGATCTCGCGCGCTGCGATGAACCGCACCTCTACGCTGGCGGAGAAATCTTTGGACCTTTGGATTTCCGTCTACGGTGCCGAGGCATCCAACCTGGCGCTGAAAGCGATGGCCACAGGAGGCTTGTTCCTGGCAGGGGGAATTTCGCCCAAGATTCTTTCCCGTTTGCAGGAATCCCTTTTCATACAGAACTTTCTGGACAAGGGCCGCATGCGTCCCCTGATCGAATCGATTCCCGTTTGCGTGGTAACCAACGACAAGGCCGGCCTGCTGGGCGCAGCCCGATGCGCCGCGCAGGGCGGGCAGTCGTAGGGATCAGTCGCCAAACATCAACCGGGTAGAAGCTATGAAATCGTCTCGCGAAATTCGGAAGCTGGCTACGCCCCAGGAACTGTTTGCGGCGGCCGCCGAAGAAATCGTGCTTGCCGCCAATGAAGCAGTGGCACAACGGGGACGATTCACGATTGCTCTTTCCGGTGGATCAACTCCTAAGAGTCTGTTTACTCTGCTGGCCAGCAACGCGCGTTCGTCTCTCAACTGGGAGCAGACTTTCTTTTTTTGGAGCGACGAGCGGCACGTTCCGCCAGATGACAAAGACAGCAACTACCGTATGGCGGACGAGGCAATGCTGTCGAAGATTCCGGTATCCTCGGCGAACGTCTTTCGGGTTCCTGCGGAAAATCCCGACGCGGATGCCGCCGCCTTGGCGTATGAGCAGACCCTGCGCAAATTCTTTTCTCTGGAGCCCGGACAATTCCCGCGCTTCGATTTCATTCTTTTGGGCATGGGGCCGGATGGGCACACCGCATCTTTATTCCCGGAAACTGCGGCGCTGGCGGAAACGTCGCGCCTTGTGGTGGCGAACTGGGTGGAAAAGCTAAAGACCAGCCGGATCACCTTCACCCTTCCGATATTGAATGCTGCCCGGCGAGTTGCATTTCTGGTCAGCGGGACGGATAAGGCTGCCGTTCTGCGAGCAGTGTTACAAAGCAATGCTCCGGGCGAACAGTACCCTTCCAAGTTAGTGCAACCGCATGATGGCAAACTGATTTGGTTCGTGGACGGAGCCGCTGCCAGCCAATTGGCTGATGCTGCGTAACCGCTGCCTGACTCCTGGCAAATTGTTTCTAGGGAAAACCCTAGCCTCGCCAGTTGCCAATTTCTTTCAATCCCCGGCCCAGAGCATGCTCAAACAGACGCACGAGATGGCGGCTGTGTTCAAACTCGTGGATGTCGGCCCAAACCTCCGCCTGCCACGGGCGCTCGTGAGCAGCCGACTCGCCGCAACTGGCGCACCGCGTGTGCAGTGTCACCGGCACCGTCTCCTCTGGCTGCGCGGCGCCGGGAAGCTCGATAAAAATGCTGCGGACTTCCTGGATTTCCTCGTTTTCCCCCAACAAGTGTTCGTAGCGTAGAAGGTAGGAAAAGCCAAGCTTATGCGCTTCGGACTCGGCCTCGGCGCGAGTGTGAAAAGGTCCATACTCGGCGCGCAACTGCTCCGTCGAATCGCAGGCCATCCAGAATGTTTCTTTGTGAGCCATACGTATGGATCGAAGGTATGAACCAGAGTTACGAACTACGCTTCTAAACCAAACCGTCACCTATCCAACCCCTGTCTGCAATTCATGCGCCGCGGATTCTGGATGGAAAGCGCCAATAAACCCAATGGGTTAAACGTACCCATGGCCGCTGGCCGGAGGTCGAGCATGAAATTGTTTGCAGACTCCGGCCGCGCGGGCACACAAGCACCACTTATCCCGCCAGACCAAGATCGTGGACTATTTCCCGGCTTTCGCCGGAAGACGGCCAGTTCTTACCCCCGTGACTGGCGACATACATTGCCAATTCCAGCCGACTCCATACGCCCAGCTTGTCGAAAATGCTACGCAAATGGTTTTTGATTACCTGCTCGCTGGTACCCATCACTTTTCCGATTTCCCGGTTGGTGAGCCCCTGCCAGACCAGGGTTGCGACTTGAATTTCCTTGGGAGTGAGCAACTCTCGTGGCATCATGACCGTACTTCCTCCTCTTTGGTGAACATTGCGATGGCGAGCTTTACGCGCTTGCGGCCGTCGCGAATGCCGGCGCGCAGAAACAGCGTACGAAGGTGTTGTTTCACAGTCCGGGGACTGATCTGCAATTGCCCCGCGATTTCCTTATTGCTGCACCCCTGGACCAGCAGACTCAAAACCTGCTGATCGCGGGGAGTGACCTTGATTTCGTCGAGATCGACCACATTTTCCTCCTGGGTTATCGAAACTGGGTTATCGAAAACTGAGTTATCGAGAACTTGGCTATCGAACGCTTCGTGCACTTCGGTACTTGCACGGGCTTCGCCATTTCATCGCCATGGAGCGATCTGATTCTTAAAGGATTGGAGTTCAAGCATTTACAAGGAAACTCCCGGCCTCTTAGACGACCCCAGGGATACTTGGCAATATTGGCTCAGTTTCAAATCGGGCGTGGGTCTCAGGTGACAAAATAGCTGAGGCAGCGCGTGTCGTGGCCTGTTCCTAGGCAAGTGGACCTGTCCATGGTGAACTCCCTGCGCGATGGGGAATGGCTTACGACTTTGTTGTCATATACTTTTGGCCTCCGACACTTCTGCCACTTTTGTTCTGGGTGCTACGAATCGCTTCAGCGACGCTTTCTTCGCGAGTGTCCGGGATGTAGTTCTAGATTAGGAAGGATTTTTCTGGACGTGTTCTTTTTTGACTCTACGTTTCTTCGACACCGAATTTTGCACAGCCATCTGCGCGCATCGACTTGGAGTCACTAAACATCGAAGCAACAGGGTCTTTGCGTTCGACCGTCAAATTGACGGATAGCTGAAGGCCGAGGAGGGTAATCCAGCCTCGCGGCCCTACGCATTCGTGATACAAGAAGTGGCGCTCGGAGCCGTCCACAATCCTTCCGTCCCGCCAGTTTGTTTCTCCCTGGAATACCCAGCGTGTACTCCCTCAGCCTGACGCCGTCCCAACTCCCCTGCATGTGCCGGTATGATTACGAAAGTTATCGATGGTCTTACGTGCCTAACTACGCGGCACCGGATCTACGTTGTAAACTACTGAGGCCCGGGAGTCCCTCGCGAGAAAGTGTGTAGGAACAACATCGTGAGCGTCCGCGCAGCAACTCCAGGCGACCAGAGTTCCTAGTGTTTCTGATATTGTGGCAGGATTTTGCAATAAAATAAGGCTAGTCCCGGCTCATTAGGGTTTAGCCCCGCACGAACGGACGGCCGGTGGCAGTGACGAAAGAAATCGTGTCGGACGAAAAACACAAGCCAGTTCTGAACGAGGAGATTCTCGCCAAACTGCTGGAGGCGGCTTGGGTGCTGCAGGAGCACAACCGGGCACAGCAGAAGGTCGACCTCAGCCTGGAATTGCACAGCGAGCAACTTCGAGAACAAGAGCAAACCACGCGTACTTCCGCTTCCGCAAGTTTATCGGCGAGTGCGGCGCCATCTTCGGAAGCCGGTCCGGGAGACTATACTTCCACGCTCGCCAAGATCGTCGAAACGCAACATCAGATTCAGCTTCGCCAACTCGATTTCGAAAGCTCGATGGCGATGGTCCTCGAGCGGCTGATCGATATCACCCAAGGGAGCGGCGCGGCCGTTGGAGTGATAGACGGAAAAAAAGTGAAGTATTCCGCCGCAACCGGATCTGGCTCTCTGCCGCTGGCCACAGAAGTAGAAAAGGAGCGGGCGCTTTGTTTCGACTGCCTGCGCACTGGGCAGGTAACGCGCTGCTCCGATGTCACCTCCGAGTTCCTGCTCGACGTGGAAGAGTGCCGCAATCGCGGAATCCAATCGCTGATTGCCGTCCCTGTTTACCACGACGGAGGAGTCGCGGGAGCTCTGGAGCTTTACTTTTCCAGCGCCAATGCCTTTCGCGAAGCAGACGTTCATAGCTGCCAACTGATGGCCGGATTAGTGACGGAAGCTCTCGCGCGGGATGAAGAAGTAACCTGGAAGAAATCGCTGGCCGAAGAGCGGTCCGTGATGCTCGAAGCCCTTGAGAAGATCAAGCCAAATCTTGCCGCTTTGGCCGGAGAAACCCGAGCAAACGGAGTAGATAGCGCTGAGTCGGAAGACACGGTCTGCCGCTCCTGCGGCGCGGACCTGGTGACAGGCGAGCAATATTGCGGCACTTGCGGATCGCCACGTACGGCGGCAGAGCAGACACTCAATTTACAAAGCAAGCTGGGCTCATTCTTGAAGGCTTTGCCTGCGGAGAAGGATAAAGAGAGTGCAGCCGACTATCAGCATCACGACCCTTTCTCGCCATCTGCGCGGCCGAGTCTCCCGCCGGAAGCGGGCGCTTCGTCGTTGAAGGATTCCGAAAGCGCGCCGCAGTTCCTGGAATTGGAAAAATCAGGGACTTCAGCTCAGTCTCTGGCTCCTAAAGACACCGACCCGAAGCCGGAGCTTGCTGTAACGGCGATGACTCCAGAGGGCGCTACCTGGACCTCCGCTGCGAAAGCCAAAGACTTTCTAGAGCAGTTGTCGACCGCCCATAACGAAAGCGCCTTTGGCCGTTTCTGGAGTGCGCGGCGTGGAGATATTTATCTGGCGGTCGCCGTGATCCTCGTAGCGATTGTCGTTCGTTGGGGCATTTGGTCGGAGCACTCGGTAAGCGCCACTGGCATGCAGGGCACTTCAGGCACAGTGCAACGCCAGCAACCAGATCCCGCTTCCGAGCTGTCTCTGTTCGACAAGATGCTCATCAGTATGGGCTTGGCGGATCCGCCGGAAGCGCCTCAGGATAAGGGCAATCCCTATACTCAAGTCTGGGTCGATCTGCACACGGCGCTGTATTATTGCCCCGGAGCCGACCTTTACGGCAAGACTCCCAAAGGCCGATACGCGAGTCAACGCGATGCTCAACTGGACCAATTCGAGCCTGCTTACCGCAAGAACTGCGACTAGAAAGTAGCACCTTCGGATTTTCCACAGAGCCGTATTTGACAACCTTGCAGTCCGGGAGTGCAATCATAGCCTTAACCGCTCCCCTGGGAAACAAGCAATTGGCGCAAGGCAACGACAATTCGAACCGCAACGGCACCCTGCCCTCGCCGGAATTGAACCCTCTCATAAATCCGATACTGGGCGCGCACATGGGGCGCTGGGCGGAAGTCTACTTCACCTCTCCGCCGGAAAAACGGGACGAAGCGGTGCTGGAGTTGTTGCGCGAACTTCAAGGCGGTCCCTCCGACCTGACACCAGTCACCAGTTTGCCGGATTCCTCCCGGCTTCGGCCAACGGAACCATCAGGAGAATCAAATCCGAGTAAGGCCGCAGGCGAGCCAGAGTGGGCCATATGCGAATCCTGTGGCGGAAGAAACGAGCTAGGCAACCGATTTTGTGGAATGTGCGGAGCGCCTCTGGAACAGGCTAGCTTCCCGCATTCGGAGACGGGAGAGGCATCAGAACGCCCCAAGGGAATGTGGGGGGGAACGCTCGCGCCGAATGTGGATACCGACCGCCGGCAGAACAAGTGGCAAAACCCAAACAATGGTCCCGGGCTGGAGGCTGCTGGAATCGAGAGTGACCGACTTGAGAACGGCCCTCGTCACGAATCGCGACAAGACGAGTTTCACCAGCGAGAAAGTGGTCTGCGCCAAGCCGATCCATACTCGAACGAACGCCGCGAACAGGAACTCGAAGCCGTACACGAGCGCTTCCATCCTATCGAGTTCGCCTCGGCCGCGCCTCAACCCCAGGCGCGGCCACAAAATACCTGGCCGTCGCGTCCGGACGTTCCAAGTCTCATCGCGTATGAAGAAGCTCCGAATCGACGTCGTCTGTATGTCGGTGCGTTAGTCGGAATTGTGATGCTCGGTTTGGTGTATGTAGCGTGGAAAGGATCCTCTGGCGCATCCGGCGCATCGCACACTCTGCCGCAGGCAGCTCCACAATCGGCGGAGGGACAACCGGCGGTTACCGATCAGCCTCCGCCTCCAGCGCCGCAGGCCGAGAACGTCCCGCCCGCTGCTGTGAAAGCTCCGCCCGTTCCTGCACGGAAACCGGCGGCGACAATTGACCGCGCTTATCACAAGCCCGCCGCCGACACTTATCAGACTAACGCTCCGGCTCCAACCAGCGAGCAAGCCGCAGGTCCCATCGTCGCGTCGCTGCAGGGCAATGGTTCGGAAGAACTGACGGTTGCGGAAGGCTATCTCAACGGCACTGGTGGCCGTGCCCGCGACACGAGCGAAGCCGCGAAGTGGTTGTGGAGGTCTTTGAGCAAAAAGAACGGAGCGGCGGCTCTTCTCCTCTCCGATCTCTATGTTCGCGGAGATGGCGTACCGAAGAGCTGCGATCAAGCCCGGTTACTGCTTGACGCAGCTACCCGGAAAGGCGTTCCCGGCGCAGGGCAGAGGCTCCAAAATCTTCCTTCGCTCGGCTGTCAGTAGCCGATGCAGCCATCTCAAATCAAACCGGTGCGGCGGCGGGTGCCTCCTGCGGCCAACGATCGGGGGCACGTTGTCCGCAGCAAACTCCCGCCCGAACCGGATGCTATTGCGCCGCCAGCATCGGCTCACGCCGAGACTCATACCAGAGCGCCAGTTCCACACGATTCCACAAGCCGAGCTTGTCGTAAATTACGCGAAGATAATTCTTCACAACATGCTCGGTCGTCCCAATCGCATCGGCCACTTCGCGATTTTTTAAGCCTTCTGCGACAAGCTGGATGACACGTTGTTCCCGTTCACTTGGGACACGATTTCCATAGCGTTCATTGGCAGACATGTTTGCCTCCTGTAGAGCAGAGTGGCGAGCTTAACTCGCTTGATTCCACCGGTGATCCCGAACCGAAGGAATAGCCGGTTAAAATGCGCTTTTACGGTTCTGCGCGCCATATTCAACTGGCGGGCGATTTCGGCGTTGTCGCAGCCTTGCAGGAGCAGTTCCACAATTTGCTGCTCGCGCGGGCCGAGCCGAACGGTCTGTTCCCTCATCATTCCCCCTGTTTTTTGGCCTCGTCTCCGTCCCCAGAGATGGGATCGGCAAACGGTTCCAGAATTCCATAGCACCCACAATGCCACTTTGAGACTTTTTTGGCTGTGACGACAGAACACTAATTTCCACAGGCACTTGCAGGAAGCAGCGCCTGTTCCTAAAACGGAATCGAGCTCCCCGTTTAAAGCCTCGGCGCAGCCATTTCCGTTATCGTTCACGCCTTATGCGAAAATCCTCTACAAATCGAGGCCATTGCGTCCGCGCCGATTGGAGTACTGCTGAGGCCGAACCGTTGGCCCGAAACGATCGAAAGTTACTCTGAACGGATCGCAGATTCGCTAAAAGGTTTCGAATCCGCCCCGCAAACCTTTGAAGCTCAGGTCAATGCCTTAGACGAAAATTCCCGCTCTACGGTGATCTACTGAACAAATTACACGACCTACCCTAGTAGCAGATTCAGGCTTCCCCCACAAAAGTCCAGGAACGTACAGGAGTGCTATTGGCGCCCGGGCAAGATTCTCCCTGATAAATGATTGACGAAGATTCTGGCGCTCAAAGAAAAAATGAGTGAAAGACGAAGGGTGCGAGGCAGCGCGGCCCGAGTAAAACTGTTGCTCTTAGTATATACAATCCGCGTCGAAACTGCTTCGCAACTCGTGGAAAATTTCCGGTAAAGTGAAAGAGCTCAGTTCCGATCAGAGGCCTTGAATTTGCGGATCAAGTGTTACACGTACGATGAAATCGCGAGCTATAAAAGTCCGCGCGTGTTGAAAGCTGAGAAACTTGGCGAAGAGGAAATCCATGTATGGTTCCGTGCGCTCGATCAACCAGTGCCGAGTGCCAACACCACGCTTGAACTTCTGTCGCCCGACGAACGGGAACGAGCGCGGCGATATCGCTTTGACCAGCATCGGAACGAGTTTATTTTGACCCGCGCCGCGCTGCGCATCTTGCTGGGATTCTATCTCGAAAAATCTCCGGAACAACTCGCATTCTCGTACTCGGCCCAGGGCAAACCGTCTCTACAAGAAAAAGTTGTTGACCTTGGTTTTAATATTTCGCACACTCAAGGGCTCGCGGCACTGGCATTTGGGAGAGGACGCGAAATTGGTGTCGATGTGGAGAAACTTCGCCCGGAATGCGACGCAACAAAATTGGCGCAGCGCTTTTTTTCGGCGTCGGAACGCGCGGCTATCTCATCTCTTTCAGGGCGCCCACTTCACGAAGCATTTTTTCGCTGCTGGACGCGGAAAGAAGCCTTCATCAAAGCGAAGGGCGGAGGCCTGTCGATTCCGCTCGATCAATTTGACGTGTCCGTTGAAGAAGGCCGGCCGGCAGCTCTGTTAGGCACCCGACCTGATCCCGCAGAGGCGAACCGTTGGACGCTTCACGATCTTCCCGTCGAGTCCGGGTATGCTGCTGCTTTAGCTGTCTCTGTTCCTGCCACGGAGCGGAAGCGTCCAGCAAATAGTCGCAACGATCTGAACTTTGTCGAGTCTTGAGGGCCCTGATCGGCCATAGCGATTCCATTCTCAGCAGAACAATTATGCGCGATTCCAATCACGGTTGGCAGCAGGCAGGACGCGTGGTCATGCAGATGGGTCGCGTGATAACTGGAAGACAACTGGCCGGCCGTAATCTCACCGTTTATCCCGATGACGTCTTTCTAGTTTCTTACCCCAGGTCCGGAAATACATGGACACGTTTTCTCCTGGGCAATCTCATCAGCCGCGATCCCGTGACATTTGCGAACATCGAATCGCTCATCCCCGAGATTTATTTCAATCCCGATCGTGTCATGCGCGCCTTGCCGCGTCCACGACTCATCAAGAGTCACGAGTGTTTTCAACCGCATTACCGTCATGTCATCTACATTGTGCGCGATCCCCGCGACGTTGCGGTTTCGTTTTATCACCACAACGTGAAGGCCGGGAACATCCCCGACAATTACCCGATGGGCGATTTCGTTCCCCGCTTTATCGACGCTGAATTTGACACCAAGTGGGGATCATGGTCCGACCACGTGCGAAGTTGGCTTCTATTAAGGCATGGCAAGCCCGGCTTCATATTTATCCGTTACGAAGATATGAAGCGCCAACCTTTGCGTGAACTCGAGCGCATCGCGGCGTTTCTGCGGCAACTTTCGTTCTCATCTGTCGAAACAAATGACGCGCAACTCCAGCGCGCTATTGAAATGAGTTCGCCGGAACGCATGCGGGCGTTGGAAAAGCAACAGGCCCGCAACTGGGTGCTGACTCGAAACACACGTTCCGACAAGCCGTTTATCCGTTCGGCAACGGCCGGAGAATGGAAACGGCAATTGCCGGAACCGGCAGTCGCATTGCTGGAGACCGCCTGGGGCAATCTCATTCGAAGTTTGGGATACTCGCTGCAAACGACGGTCACACCGACCGATGCAGTCGTGCCGGTGTTTTTTCCCGCGGCATCTGCTTAGCATCTCAAGTGGCCTCCGCGGTGTGAGAAAATCGGCGTTCAGAACAAATGCCTTCCTCCGCCCAGTTGGCCGCGCTGATTAAGACTGCAGCCAAGAAGATAATCCCCGACGCGTTGCTCAAAGAGCGGGACATTATCGTTCGTCTCGGTCCCGGCTCTGGGCGAATCTATGCGCGAATGCGCCTGCTCGAAATCGTCCGCATGAACGCAATGAGCAAACGCCTCATGCCGCGGAATGTCCGTTCTTTCGTATTTGTTTGTTTCGGAAACATCATGCGGAGCCCGATGGCAAGCGCTTTGCTGGAACAGGCGGCCGCGGAAAAGAACATTAAGATTCGTTCCGACTCTGCGGGGCTACACGCAATTCCCGGCAGCCATGCCCACGAGCGCGCGCAAACCGCGGCGGCGGAAATGGGAATACCACTAATTGCGCACCGCTCCAAAATGCTCACCAAAGAAATGGTCGAGCATGCCGAAGCAATCGTCGCAATGGACTTGCAGAATGTGGCGGAGTTGCTGAACCTCTACCCGCAGTTCAAGCGAAAGATATTCATCCTCAGCGCTTGCTCGGGGAATCTGAGGCTAAAGGAAATTCCAGATCCTTACTTTGGGGATCTGGATGCCACGCGGCAATGCTATCGAGACTTGGACGCTTGCATTCGCAACATGCTGGCATCCCTTCCGCTTTAATCACGCCGAAAACCGGAGTAACCTAACGAACGTCGATTTCCTTTGGATGGTGTGTGTGCAAGAATTAGCATGTTGACGACGCTGGAGAGTTCTAGTTAGAGTGAGTGTAGACCCAAAGGCTTGCACTTTTGCTTTTCTCTGCTGCGCCCCACACGAGAAATAGCTTTTAAGTCGCTTCACATCAAAGGGTTATGCCGTCCCTCGATAAATGGAAGTCTATTGTGCAGCCGGTGTTGAAAGTCACACCGCGGCAAGACATTTTGGATTTGTCTTCAATCTCTATTTGGCGAAGGGCGGTTGCGCGAAGAGCATTCGCAGCAAAATCGCTTGGTCATGCGCATTCTTAGCAATTTCGTACTTCACAATTTCGAACCCAGGAGGGTTACGTTTTGAGCTCGACAATCAGCCACCTTATCGCGCCGCACGGCGGAGAACTTGTAAATCTTTATGTCCAACCGAAAGAAGCAGCGGATCTGAAAGCGCATTCGCGCGAGTGGCCCTCTTGGGATCTGACTCCCCGGCAAGTCTGCGATCTTGAACTATTGATGAGCGGGGGCTTTTCTCCGTTGGCCGGCTTTCTCAACCGCAAAGACTACGAAGGCGTTTGCCAGAACATGAAGCTCGCCAGCGGCGTTCTTTGGCCAATGCCGATCACACTCGACGTCACGGAAGAATTCGCAAAGAAGCTCACACCGGGCAGCAGCAAAGTCGCGCTACGCGACGGCGAAGGCGTCATGCTGGGAGTGTTGCACGTGGAAGACGTGTGGCAACCGGATCGCGCGGCCGAAGCCAAAGCCGTGTTCGGCAGCACCAGTTCGGCCCATCCTGGCGCCGACTATGCGATGAACAAGGCCAACCCGTGGTATGTGGGCGGCCGCGTCGAAGGAGTGCAGGAGCCTTCACACTACGACTTTCGCACGCTGCGGTTAACGCCGGCGGAATTGCGCGCTGATCTCGCGCGTCTGGGCTGGCGGCGCATCGTCGCCTTCCAGACTCGCAATCCAATGCATCGTGCGCACGTTGAGCTCACGTTCCGCGCCGCCAAGCAGGTCGAAGCCAATCTGCTGATCAACCCCAGCGTGGGCATGACCAAGCCCGGTGATGTCGATTACTTTACGCGCGTGCGTTGCTACCAGTTGCTGCTTTCGAAGTTTCCGCAAGGGACGGTGAAATTGGCGCTCCTGCCTTTGGCTATGCGCATGGGCGGCCCGCGCGAAGCGATTTGGCACGCGCTCATCCGCAAGAATCACGGCTGCACACACTTCATCGTCGGCCGCGATCACGCTGGTCCCGGCAATGACACGAACGGCAAGCCATTCTACGGTCCCTATGATGCGCAGGAACTCTTCAGAAAACACGAAGCCGATATCGGCGTAACGATGGTCAGCTTCAACATGATGGTGTACCTGGAAGACCAGGACAAATATGTTCCCGACAACGAAGTTAAAACTGGCGATCGCGTTCTGAATATCTCCGGCACGGAACTTCGCCAGCGGTTGAATGAGGGCCGCGAAATTCCCGCCTGGTTCACTTATCCCGAAGTTGTTCAGGAATTGCGGCGCAGTTTTCCGCCTCGAGCCAAGCAGGGCGTGACGATTTTCTTCACTGGCCTGTCCGGCTCCGGCAAATCAACCATCGCGAATGTATTGCTCACGAAGTTCCTCGAGGTTGGCGGACGTCCCGTCACGATCCTCGACGGCGATCTGGTGCGCAAGCATCTTTCCTCGGAGCTCGGATTCTCCAAGGAGCATCGCGACATCAACATTCGCCGCATCGGTTACGTCGCGTCGGAGATCACCAAAAACGGCGGCATCGCCATCTGCGCGCCCATTGCGCCGTATGAGGCGACACGCAACCATGTCCGGCAGATGATCGAGCCATACGGCGGATTCATCCTCGTCCATATCGCCACTTCTGTGGAAGTCTGCGAACAGCGCGATCGCAAGGGTCTGTATGCCAAAGCGCGCGCGGGCATACTCAAGGAGTTCACGGGAATTTCAGATCCTTACGAAGTTCCTGCCAAGGCCGAAGTCACCATCAACACCGGCGAACTGTCTCCCGAGGAGGCAGCACAGGAAATCATTCTTCACCTGGAACGCGAAGGGTTTATTGGCGTGGACAGCCAGAACAAGTAGACGGAGAAGGGTTTTGCCATGCCTCTGATAACGGCGAAAATCCTGGTTGGCTTTGTGGTGGGGATTCTTATCGGCCTCACCGGGGTGGGTGGCGGCGTATTGCTGCTTCCCGTACTCATCTACGGACTCGGCGTGCCCGCAATTATCGCAGTCGGGTCGGATGCGGTATTTAATTTCTTCACTAAGATTCCTGCGGGCCTGCTGCACCTGAAAAAAGGAACTGTGCGGCGCAAAGCCGTTATCGCGCTGGCGATTGGCAGCGTTCCCGGCTCGATTGGCGGAGTCGGTCTTCTCACTCACATTCGTGCGCTTTACGGCAATGGCGTAAACGACTTCATCAAGATCGCGATTGGCATTCTCCTCATCGTGATCCCCATGCTTCTGTTGTTCCAACGAAAGATCGAGGAGAAGGTTGCGCATCATCCTCCTCCTTCGATGAAATCGTTTGTTGGGATGACCCTGATTGGGCTGGTCGCAGGCTTTCTCGTCGGAATGACCTCGGTCGGCTCGGGCAGCATCATCATGATGCTGTTGCTGCTCTTCTACAGCTTCCCACCAAAAGTAAATGTTGGTACCGATGTGGTGCATGCAGTCGTTCTCACGGGCGTGACTGGTTTTCTTCATTTCCGTCTGGGCAACGTCGATCCACATCTGGTCTTGTCTCTGCTGATTGGATCGATTCCCGGAGGGCTGCTGGGTTCACACTTGAGCACCCGCGTCCCGGTCCTGTGGCTGCGCCGCATTCTGTGTACCTTGCTTCTTCTCACCGGCGCGAGAATGCTCTGGCCCGCGATGTGACCAGCAAACAGACTTGAATGACAAACCTATGACTTCTGTCTACTCCGACATTCTCGATCGCATCGAAGCCGCGCTTACATCCACGCACGAAATATTTGACCGCTTTACGCCGGGCGCCGTTGCCACCGAATACAAGGCCGGGCACGATCCGGTCACCGAAGCCGACCACGCCGTGGACGCTGCCCTGCGCCGGCATCTTCTGCGCGATGGAGAAGGCTGGCTGTCGGAAGAAACCATTGATGATCACATGCGCGTGGGCAAAGATAGAGTCTGGGTCGTCGACCCGCTCGATGGAACCCGGGAATTTGTAAAAGGCATTCCAGAATTTTGCGTTTCGATTGGCTTCGTCGAAAATGGACGGCCAGTCGCAGGCGGAATCTACAACCCGGCCACAAAAGAAACTTTTCTCGGAGCGGTCGACTGCGGCGTTACGTACAACGGGAAACCAGCCGTCGCGAGTCAACGTTCCACACTCGATGGTGCAGTCATTCTCGCGAGCCGCAGTGAAGTCAAACGCGGAGAATGGAAGGCTTTTGAAAACTCATCCTTCCAGGTCCGCGCGATGGGATCGGTTGCGTACAAATTAGCGCTCGTGTCCGCCGGGCTCGCGGACATCACTTTTACGCTCACTCCAAAAAATGAATGGGACGTCGTAGCCGGAGCCGCTCTGGTGCTGAGCGCGGGCGGTTTTGTTTCCACGCTTGAGAGAGGTGAGTTAACGGCCAACCGACGAGATCCGCTCTTGTCCGGTCTTTTGGCTAGCGGTCCTTTGCTCAAGAATGAGATTCTCGCGCTAGTGGCGCCGCATCTGCCAACGGCAGAACACGCCCGTTAGCTCCCTGCATGAGTCACTGCCCGATCAGACTGGACATTCGCCACTTTAGCGGAAGCTGGCAAATTCTCAGACCACAAAAATAGATTCTCGGATCGCTCTCGGTAAGGCGATACTAAAAACCAGAGAAGACGCTTGCTAGCTGTTCGGTTGAGATGTCAGAGAAAACCCCAAGAAACGTGGTTTCAGTGGATGTGGAGGACTATTTCCACGCCGAGTCCTTTTCCGATGTCGTGGACCGTGCGCGCTGGGACAGCTACGCGAGCCGGGTCGAGCCAAATACTCATCGCCTGTTGGAATTGCTGGCCGAGCTGAACATTCACGCCACTTTTTTCGTTCTCGGGTGGGTTGCGGATAGGTTCCCTGCATTAGTGCGAGAGATTGCTGCGGGCGGGCATGAGTTGGCTTGTCATTCCTACTGGCATCGCTTGATCTACAAACTGGATCCGGCAGAATTTCGCGAGGACACGAAGCGCGCCAAGGGTACCATCGAACAAATTGCTGGACAACCTGTCAAAGGGTACCGCGCACCAACCTACTCTGTGATTGACCGTTCCATATGGGCGTTTGAGATTCTGACTGAGCTCGGTTTCTCCTACGACTCGAGTATTTTCCCCATTCATCACGACCGCTACGGAATGCCCGACGCGCCGCGTGCGCCATTCCGTTTTCAGACGGCCTCCGGTCCTATGACAGAGTTTCCCATCACGACCTTTCGCATCGCGGGACATAACTTTCCGGTGGGCGGAGGTGGTTATCTTCGGCTGCTGCCACGGCTCTATACGCGCCTGGGCTTGAAACAGGTGCAGAACGAGGGTTTACCCATTGTGCTCTATATCCATCCCTGGGAGATCGACTCGGAGCAGCCACGCTTACCGGGGAGGCTGAGTTCTCGACTCCGCCACTACACCAATTTGTCGCGAACTTTTCGACGCTTCCAGAATGTCTTGCAAGAAGGCAGGTACACTAGTTTCCAGGAGAGCGGACTCGCAGAATCAAGCAAGGAATTCGACTTCTATGGATGGAACCAACGTAAGAACGGATGAAAGCCGCCAGGTGGCGGAGTATTGGAACAAGATCGCCAACGACTTCGATGCGATCTACACAGGAAACAAGGGCCCGATAGGCCGGCGTCTGGACCGTTGGCTGCGGCGCGACATGTATCAGCGCTTTGAATGGGTCATGAGCCAGGCTGGGGACGCGCGCGGGCTGAAGATATGCGATATCGGGTGCGGATCCGGTCGCTTTGTCACGAGCCTCGCCAAACGGGGGGCTCAGGTCACCGGAGTTGACTTTGCGCCAGAGATGCTGAAACTGGGCGCGCAGCTTGCCGAAAAAGAGGGCGTCGCCGACCGGTGCAAATTCGTGCTCAGCGATGTCCTTGACTGGAAAACGGACGAACAGTTTGATCTCGTCATCGCGATTGGATTCTGGGACTATGTGGCCGATCCGGTGCCGCGGTTGCAAGTAATCCGCAAACTCACGAAGAAGACATTTCTGTCTGCGTGGCCGCGCGCGGGAACGATACGAGCTGCGGTGCGCAGCGTACGGTTAAAGGCGCTCGGATGTCCCGTGTATTTCTGGCGGCAGAAACAGGTGGAAGACTACTTGCACAGCGCCGGTTTTCGCGTGGAATCAGACGAGATTCTGGGTCAGTTGCACTGTGTCCGGTCGACGGCAATCTAAAGACGATGGCCAAGCTCCTGTTCTGGATTTCAGCCGGATTTGCGATCTACGTCTACGCCGGCTACCCGTTACTCCTATGGGTACTGCAGCTCGTAACCGGCTCTTCGCCATCCCAGCAACCGGTTGAACCTTCCGTTTCGCTTCTCGTGGCGGCGTACAACGAAGCCGCCATTATCGTTGACAAAATTCGCAACAGCCTTGCGATCGATTATCCAGCCGGCAAATTGGAAATAGTGATCGCCTCCGATGGTTCGAAGGATGCTACTGCGGAAATCGTCCGCTCACTTGCCGCGACCGACGCTGGCGGACAAATCCGTCTTTTCGATTTCGAGGAAAATCACGGGAAGACCGCGCTGCTGAACGCAGTCGTGCCAGAGTTGCTCGCCGAGATCGTAGCTTTCTCCGATGCGTCCAGCATGTTGGAGGCGAACTCCATCCGCAATCTTGTCCAGAGCTTCAGCGACTCCCGTGTCGGTGCGGCCAGTGGAGTATACCGGTTGTTAAAGAAGGATCAAGCTCATTTGGGAGCACAGGAAGATCTGTACTGGAAGTACGAAACATTTTTGAAAGTGCAGGAAGCTAAGCTGGGAGCGTTCACCGGCGCTCACGGGTCCTTGTATGCCATCCGCCGCCTCTTATATCCATTTCCTGAGCCGGGAACAATCAACGATGACTTCACGATTCCCATGCGGATCCTCGAGGGCGGCCACCGGGTTGCGTACGAACCGAATGCCGTCGCCTACGAAGAGGCGCAGGAGATGGAAGGCTTCTCGCGCCGCGTGCGAATCACTGCCGGAAACATCGAACAGCTTCGGGAAATCAAAAGACTTTGCTGGCCGCCACGGCCGTTTGTCTTGTTCTGCCTGCTCTCCCACAAAACCGGCAGACTGCTGGTGCCGATTTTTCTTATCACGGCATTTGCGGCGAACATCGTCCTGCGGCGAAATTCGCCTTACGGCTGGCTGTTGCTGGCGCAGGTGCTTTTTTACGGTCTCGCTCTGCTGGGGTCACTGATCCGCTTGCGGCCCAAATTTCTCAGACTCCCTTACTACTTCTGCATGATCAACTCGGCGCTGTTTGCGTGGCTCTACCATGCGCTACGCCACGGCCGCGCCATACCTTCGCGAATCGAGCTTGATCAAATCGGAAATCGGCCGCCCGTCGGCTAAGCCCAGGGCTCCAGCCCACACAACGAACAATCAAGTCGACCATTCCCCTTTTCGCTTGAAGTTCAAACTCGGAAGTGCTGGACCCTTTGGGAGGTCCTTCTGTGGTCGAGAGATACTGTCCCCACGTTATCTGTCTTTCACTCCTTCGGTTCCCTAAAGTGCTGGAAGGACTCCAACCACGGTCCTCTAACTCCGTTCCGAGGTTACTCCCTCAATGCATGACGCCCGGCGCCGCGAGAAAAACACATATCGCATTCCGAACTTCATTCTCTTTTTTCTCTTGCTCGGCCTTATTGGACTGACCGCTTGCGGCGCCTCATCTCAGGGCACAAACACTCAAAGCGCGACCTCCGCTCAAATAAAAATCTCGACTCCACCACCACAGGCCACGGTTGGAGTCGCCTACAATGCGGTGCTTTCAGTCAGTGGAGGAACTCCGCCATACCAGTTCGGCATAGCGAACGGCACCCTGCCTCCAGGTCTTAATCTGAATCCGGCGACAGGTTCAATCACTGGCACGCCCACAGTTGGAGGAACATACAGTTTCGTGATTAGTGTCTGGGCGGATCCGAAAGGGACGCCCAAAGCAAATTTTCTCGGCAGTATTTCATTGCCCAATACTCCCACGCCACCGACGCGAGAGGTGAATGGATCAAGTTTGGCGGAAATCGTAGTCTCAGCCAACCGTACTGCAACTACACTCTCTATTTCGCCTAGCACGGCAACCATCACATCCCAAGGCCAGCAGCAGTTCACCGCGCAGGTCAGCGGAACCGCTACCACGTCCGTGACCTGGTACGCGAGTGCCGGAACTATCTCCGGCACCGGAACTTACGTCGCGCCGAAAGTGACGAGCAGCACCCCAGTGACCATAACTGCCGCAGCCACGATGAGTCCCAATCTGCAAGCGTCGGCAACAGTGACGGTAGCTCCTCAAGCTGCGCTGGCGGTCACGAACTCCACGCTCGCCGAAGCTTATGCCGGCGTTCCGTACACTGCTGCTCTTTCCGCAACCGGAGGCGCGACACCATACCAGTGGAGCATCCCTAGTGGAAGTTTGCCTTCAGGTATCCAGTTGCAGAGCTCCGCAGGCGTGATTGCAGGCACAACCGCACTCAGCGGTTCTTATCCCCTGACCGCCAAAGTAACAGACGCTGCCGGGCACACCGCCACGGCTGTCTTGAGTCTAGTGGTCTCTTCAACGAACGGATTTGATGGCCCCGCGGAATTGCCTCGCGTCTATATCCAAACCGCGTTGTCAAATACGCCGGCGCCGGGAACCACGACCACTGTCAATTCCGGAGGAGACTTACAGTCGGCATTGAATAGCGCGAATTGTGGCGACACGGTTCAACTGCAGGCGGGGGCAACTTTTACCGGAATATTCACTTTCCCGGCCAAGAGCTGCGACGATAGTCACTGGATCATCGTCCGTTCCAGCACCAACAATGCCAACCTGCCGGCGGAAGGCACACGCCTTACTCCCTGCTACGCTGGAACCTCTTCGCTGCCTGGCCGTCCAGCCTTTAATTGCACTTCGACAAACAATGTCTTGGCGAAGCTAGTGATGGCGGAAGTCGGCAGCGGTCCCGTCGTCTTCGCATCGGGGGCAAACCACTATCGTTTGATTGGCTTGGAGATTACGCGTCTGGGCGGTACCGGCGTTGTCTCCTCTCTGTCGTCGATCGCCAGCAGCGGAACGGCCAGCAGCATTATCTTTGACCGGGTTTGGATGCACGGCACGGCTCAGGACGAAACGACCCGTGGCATCGAACTCGGCGGGAGCACTTATTTTTCAATCGTCGATTCTTTCTTTACCGATTTTCATTGCATCTCGCGCACCGGTTCCTGCACCGATGCTCAGGCAATTAACGGCGGTCTGGGAAATGAACCAATGGGTCCTTACAAGATTGTGGACAATTTTCTTGAGGCCTCAGGGGAAAACATTTTATTCGGCGGCGGCGCGGCGACGGTCACACCTGCCGATATCGAGGTCAGCCGCAATCACATGTTCAAACCACTGACCTGGATGCCGGGCCAACCGGGCTTCGTCGGCGGTACTGACGGAAGTCCGTTCATCGCCAAGAATCTCTTTGAACTCAAGAACGCGCAGCGGGTTTTGCTCGATAGCAACATTATGGAGGACTCCTGGGGCGGTTTCTCGCAAGTTGGATTCGCCATTCTCGTAACCCCCAAGAATCCCGGGGGCACCAGCCCCTGCTCCGTTTGTCAGATTACCGACGTGACTATCCGCAATAACTCGATTAGCCACGTAGGCGCCGGACTACAGATTGCAAACGGCCCTTCAGACAATGGCGCGCTCGCCTTCGATGGCGAACGCTACAGCATTCACGACATTATTGTTGACGACATCGACGGTGTGAAGTACACGGGACCGGGCGAATTCGCCCAGATATCGACCGGCCCCGGCGCCGCAGTCCTACAGAACGTCAGCGTCAATCACGTCACCGCTTTCGAGCCCTCTACGTTATTCATCATCGGCGATGAACTTGCTGCAGATCCGCAAATGAGCAACGTCTCCTTCACTAACAGCATCGTCAACGCCGGCACATACCCGGTGTGGTCCACGGGCAGCGGTGGTACTGCGAACTGTGCGGTGCATGATTCTCCGCTCACCACCTTCAGCGCCTGCTTTAGCAGCTACACTTTCTCGACCGACGCGATCATCGCCCCGTCCGCCAGCTATTCCGAATCCAAATGGCCCGCAGGAAACTTTTTCCCAACGACGGTAACTGCCGTGCAATTCGTGAATTACAACGGCGGAAACGGTGGCGATTATCATCTGCAACCGGCGAGTCCCTACAAAGGATTGGGAACCGATGGTAAAGATCTGGGCGCAGATGTGGACGCGATTAATTCAGCCATTGCCGGCGTCGAGTAAAGTCCGCGCCATCCAACTCATACTTGTTGCGGCAATGTCTCGTTGACTTAGATGACTTGCTGCAAACCGAGCCCGCTCGATAGAGAGTCGGTTTGCCCATTCGACCTGGCCATTCTTCTCCCGTGAAAGGCTGTTCTCCGTGTTAGAAATAGTCTTGGCCGGCAATCTCCTCGCTGGCAGGTCACGGAAGGTTTCACCCAATGAATGCACCTCGTTGGTATTGGGCTGCGGGAATCATTTTTCTTTTCTGGACAATGAGCTTGCCGGCCCCGGCTCGCCCCATTTCGCCACCAACTGCGAATCAGGCCTCCGCGCCGTCTGGCAGCGGTAATTTCGATGGCCCGGCCGAACTACCCCGGGAGCACGTGAAGAGTTCGTTGAAGGACACACCGGCAAACGGCAAAACCTGGACTGTGCATTCCGGACAGAGCATTGAGCAGGCTTTGTCTAATGCTTCCTGTGGCGACATCATTCAATTGCAGGCGGGCGCTACGTTCAATGGCAACCTAGTGTTTCCCAGCAAGAATTGCGATGATTCACACTGGATTATTGTTCGATCAAGCGCCGCGGATTCCGCTCTGCCTCCAGAAGGAACTCGCCTGACGCCTTGCTACGCGGGAGTGACATCTCTTCCTGGCAGGCCGAATTTCGCATGCTCTACGGCCACAAATGTCCTTGCAAAGGTCGAGTTCACGGCCAAGGGAGGATCCGGACCAATTCAATTCGCCGCGGGCGCCAACCATTATCGATTGATGGGTTTGGAACTGGCACGATCGTCGTCTCCGGGCACAATCTACAATCTCGTCGAGTTCAATGGTCCAGCCGCAGACATTGTTTTCGATCGTATGTGGATACATGGAACCGCCCAGGATGAAACGGTTCGAGGCATAATGCTCGGTCCAACAAAATACGTCGCAGTCGTCGATTCTTTTTTCACGGACTTCCACTGCATCGCCAGGAGCGGAGCATGCAGCGATGCGCAAGCGATCGCCGGCGGTCTTGGCGATAATCCCATGGGGCCTTACAAGATCGAAAACAATTTTCTCGAGGCAGCGGGCGAGAACATTCTCTTTGGGGGTGGGCGAGCCGCGATGACACCGGCGGATATTGAAGTCCGCCGCAATCACATGTTTAAACCTCTAATCTGGCTGAGGGGACAAACTGGATACGTAGGAGCGGCGGATGGAAATGCCTTCATTGTCAAGAATCTCTTCGAACTGAAAAATGCGCAGCGCGTTTTGCTCGAGGGAAACGTTATGGAGAACTCCTGGGGCGGATTCTCTCAGGTGGGATTCGCCATCCTGTTGACGCCCAAGAATCCGGGAGCCGGGAGTCCCTGCACCGCTTGCAAAGTGACCGATGTCACCATTCGGTATGACGCGATTAGCCACGTGGGAGCGGGCCTACAGATCGGTAATGGTTTGTCGGACTATGGCGGCGCTGCTCTGGACGGGCAGCGTTACAGCATTCACGACATCACAATTGACGACATGGATGGCGCCAAGTACGGAGGTCCGAGTGAACTCGCCCAGATCTCGACCGGTCCCGGCGCCGCCGTTTTGCAGAACGTTAAGATCGACCACATCACAGCGTTCCCGTTGAACAAACTATTTATTATCGGTGACCACGTTGCGACGTCATCGCAGATGAAGAACTTTGTCTTTACCAACAGCATCGTAAACGCCGGAACCTACCCGGTTTGGTCTACGGGCGGCGGCGCGGCGAACTGTGCCGTCCACAACTCTCCCGTTATTACATTCGATGCTTGTTTTAGCAACTACACTTTTGCCTCAAACGCGATTATTAATTCCCCTCCCACCGCCAAATGGCCCGCCAAAAATTTCTTCCCTGGGTCCGCCGGGGCGCTCCGGTTTGTTAACTACAAAGATGGCAACGGGGGTGATTACCACCTGCAGTCGTCAAGCCCCTATAAAGGCCGCGGGACAGACAACAAGGATCTCGGAGCGGATATTAATGCTTTGGAGACGGCAACCGCTGGCGTGAACTAAAAGAGTTCGAGCTTGCGCCGGTAACTTCTTCCCGAACTACAGGACTGCTTGACACGGGGATTTCCATTCACGATCTTTTAACTTGCTGTTCATCTCCGGTTCACCCAATAACAGCTGGCTTGATGAATACTCTTCACTAAGTGGTCCCGCGGAAGCGATTTCCGCTTATGGCCTCCCTCGCTTTCTGGCTATTTGTTCTTGTGAGCCGCGATCGTGCAAACCCAAGTCGAGAGCCTCGGACTCCGTGAAAACACATCCGCATCTGCGGGCAGGCGCAACGCACCTGTATTCGTTCTGGGTTGCCCGCGCTCGGGCACGACCGTCTTGTATCACATGCTGTTATCCGCAGGCGGCTTTGCCGTATACCGTACAGAATCCAACGTCTTCAACTTATTGGCGCCGCGATTCAGCGGAATGCGTTCTGTCACCGATCGACGCCAGTTGATGAACCACTGGCTGCGGAGCGTTCTCTTCCGAAGATCAGGAATCAACGCCGGAGAAATCGAAGCCAGGGTCGTGGCCGAGTGTCGCAATGCCGGAGATTTCCTTCGTCTCGCAATGGAAGAAGTGGCTCGTGTGCAAAATGTGGAGCGGTGGGCAGACTGCACACCGGAACACTTGCTTTACATGCGGCAAATCAAACGCCAAATACCCGATGCGCTTTTCATTCACATCATTCGGGACGGGCGCGATGTCGCCCTCTCGTATGTGAAGCAGGGATGGTCTTATCCTCTGCCGTGGGACGGAGAGGAGCGCCTCGGGGTCGCAGGATTGTATTGGCGGTGGATGGTGCGCAAAGGACGACAGCAAGGCAAACACCTGGGCGTCGACTATCGGGAAGTCCGCTTTGAAGATTTGGTTCGAAATCCGCGACAAACTTTGTCAGAACTTGGCAAGTTCATTGCGCACGATCTCGATTACGACCGCATTCGGAGTGTAGGAATCGGATCCGTCAGCCGGCCCAATTCTTCGTTTGCCAGCGAATCGGAAGGGGGCTTCGATCCCGTTGAACGCTGGAAGAAAAAAATGTCCTCTCAGCAAATTGCCGCCTTTGAAGATTTGGCTGGGGATTGTTTGCGTGAGTTCGAATATCCGATCGCATCGAAAAAACGAATGAGCATGCGAGCCGGGCGCCTTCGAACATCATACTTTGCGATGTTCGAAGGGAAGCGCTGGATCAAAGACCACACGCCACTGGGGCGGCTCGTGCGGCTGGGACGGATTGAAATTGTTCCACAGCGGCCACATGCAGAGATCGGGGTTGAAGGCCAAACCCCGAACCCCAGCTTTCCCGACTAACCCTTTTTCGGCAAAGTTTCGCACCTAACGATTGCCACGTCATCGCTGGCGTAGAATAAGGCTCGCCCCGTTCGGGCGGTCTGATGCGCCAAAGATGCGATTTCACTGAAAAGTGGGAACTCGAACGTGAGATTCTGGCGCATCCGGCATTTTCCGGTGGCACTCTGAAGTTCTTAAGGCGGCTATCTGCAAACCACTCTCAGCTGTCGGAATACACCTTCCAGTCGACCACTGAAACAAAGCTTCTGGTAGTCAAGCAACAGGCGTTTGGTCCCAAGTCGGAAGATGTGACACTACAGGAGTTTGCAAACCTCAACCGAGTTCGATCCTTGCTGGGTCCGGCGTTGGCGGGCAGCGTGCCGGAACCTCTGTTAACTCTGCCGGAAAAAGCCACTCTCGTGACGACTCGAGTTCCCGGCGTCTCTTTGAGCCTGATTTTGAAAAGATGCGGGAACCGCTTCGTTGGGCCGTTTCGTTCGTCGGCATTGGCCGAAATAGCGCAACGTGTGGGGGCTTGGTTGAGAGTATTTCAGAAGACGACGCAAAAACCACCTTTGCCCTTTAGCCTGGATTCGTATCTCGCGGCTCTGAAGATGTGGCTTTCGGAAGCACAAGGAAAGGGGCTTGGGTCCGAACTGGCTGGAGAAATTCTGCAACGATTGTCCGACTACACCTTACCTTTGAATGGTCGATTGATCTCCGCGTCAGGCAAACATGGCGATTTTATCCCGCAGAACATACTTGTCGAGGATACGAGCATTGCAGTCGTGGATTTTGAGGGATTCGCCGAGCACGAGCCTATTTATGATGACGTTGGTATGTTTCTCGGGTACCTCTTCGTCTTGAAGGCACGCGCATTTTACTCATGGCGTTCGCTCGGTGCTGTCCGCAACGGGTTCCTGCGCGGTTTTCTGTCAGAAGATGAAATTGAGGAAGCCCTCTTAAACATTTACACCTTGAAGAGCGTTGTGCGCATTATTGCCGATGGCCCGCCCATCACGGGCAACCGGAATTCGGTCGGTGCTGCACGCTTGCTGCCGAGGCTTCTCAAGGAACTAACGTCGGGAAAGCAAACTGAATCGCGGCTGTCGTTTAAGCGTTTGGGATAACGAATTCAATGCAAAAAAGCGGAGCGGACAACAATTTCGAAGTAGTTGATTATCAGGTTGGAGCGGAGGGCTTTCGCGACGTCGCCACCTATGACCACCGGTATACCGGCGCTGCAAATGAATACCGGCAGGCCGTAATGGCCAATGCATACCTGGGCCTCATTGGAACAATGAAAGGCAAACGCATTCTGGACGTTGGTTGCGGCTCAGGAAGAGGCATCGTCGGATTTGCGCCCGAAGCGGAATTCACGGTTGGGTGTGACGCTTCCGCGGACATGCTTAACGTTACGGCCCGCAAACTGCAGGGCAAATCGAAATGGGGATTAGCGAATGCATACGCGCAACGGCTTCCATTCGCGAGCAATACCTTCGATGTGGTCACAACTCTCAATTTCCTGCACCTCTTTAGCTTAGACACGCAGCGGGAAATGATTTCAGAAATGAAAAGGGTCACAAAACCGGGGGGAATGCTCGTTTTGGAGTTTGATAACGCACTTCATGGCTTGGGGGTTGTGGGCCTGTTTAAGAGGTGGTTCCGGGACGAGCGTGGAACGCTCCCTTGGGAGGCGCGGCGGGTCGTAGGGAATGACTGCCGCATCGTCAAAATCCGCAGTACGGTTTTCCCGATTATTTGGCGTATTCTCTACCGAACGCCTCGCATTTCCATGCCCCTGGAAAAGGTTTCTTATTTGCCCCTGTTCAACCGTGTCCTCGGACACCGTATTTACTATCAATTAGAAAAGCACTAGACAAATGACGGCCGATAGGAACGATCTTCAACGGCCTTAGTCAAACCGCCCGGCCCGCGAACGCACACTCCAGGTTCCATTGAAGTCCCGCCGCCGACCTGCTGGGACGGGTGCGTTTCAGTTTCAGCGGGTCGTCACCCTTTCGCGCCAAACCGCCATCGGTGGTTACCGCAACCCGGTAGCCGGCGTCCTGGCTTGCCGAAACGGTTTGCTCTGTCCAGTGTGGCGACAACGCAGGGCACGGATAGGAAAAGTGCGCAACGGTAGCCTTCAGTTCTCGCTCGAGGATACTTTTCGATTCAGTCAGTTCACGATTCAGCTCTAGTGCGTTTATCTGTGCCATGTTCGGGTGAGTCATGGTATGCGAACCAACGATGTGCCCTTGGCGAACAAGCCCTCGTACTTGGCCATAGTTCATCATGAGCGCTCCGGACTCAATAGGCGCGCGGGCATCCAGTTCGTTCTCTATGCTGGCAACATACTCGCTCTGGGAGGCGCCGGCCAGCTTGCAACACTCATCGCAGGAACGCAAAAGAGCATCTTCTTGCTGGGCATTGCTGGAGAGCGGCCAAGATTTCGCGGAAGAGTCGGTCCAACTGCGCTTCTTCGTAGCCTGGAAGGCAAAGCGCAGCCGCGAAGGCCACGGCAACCTGCGTCGTTCCACACAGTCGACGGTTACGTAAAACGTTGCGGGAATTCCGACTTCATTCAAGATGGGAGCGGCGACCTCGTAGTTGTCGGTATAGCCGTCGTCAAAGGTGACGACGACAGTGTGAGAGGGGAGTTCACACTCGCCGCGCACGAAGCGCCCAACTTCATCGAGACTGGTGGGACTGTATCGTCGTGCCAGCAGCTCCATCTGCTCGCGAAATACGGCCCTCGAGTGGACAATCCTGCCAAGGAGGTTCTCGTGGCGCAGGGGATCCTCCATTACGGAGTGATACATCAGGATGGCTGCGCCACGGCCGTTTAAGCGACCCGCCACACGGAGAATGCCGCTTCGCAGCACCGTTTTTCTCGCCAGGTCTTTCATCTACGCGACGACCGCACCGTGGGTATCCACGAAATTGGCAGCCGATTCGCCCTCCACACAGACTCGCAGCCATAACTCCAAATTCAACAAGCGCCAGATGCGGTTCCCGTGATCGCGGGAACCGGCCCGATGTTCCGCGAACATGCGTTTGAGAACTTCGCCGCGGAACAATCCCCGCCGCAGGCTTCGAGGTTCCAGGAGAAGGCGCCGCAAATTATCGAGCTGCGGGCCGGCGAGCCAATAGGACCACGGCGTCGGGAACCCCATCTTCTTCCTGCCCGTGATCGAGTCGGGAAGAAGATCTCCCACCGCCGACTTCAGAATGCACTTCCCTTCCAGTCCTCTGATGGAATATTTTGCGGGTATGCTGGCAGTAAATTCGACCAGCGCGTGATCGAGAAAAGGCACGCGGCTTTCGACGGAAGCGGCCATGCTCATCTGGTCCTGCTTCATCAACAGTTCCACCAGATAGGTCTTGATGTCGGTATACAGCAACCGGTGTAACAGGTCGCCTGAAGAATGTTCCCAATGTTTCATCGAACCAGCGTATGCGTTGCCCGCAGTTTGCTGTGCATCGGGAGTCAACAGTTTGTCCTGCTCCTTGGATGAAAACGCGCAATAGAAATTGTCGAAATAGAAAGATGGCCAGGATGTGCCGTCGCGCATCAGGAAAGTATGTTCCAGCTTTCTCCTCGACGAAGCGGAGAGCGGAGCAGCGCCGAGTCCATCCCGCAGCAACCGGCGCAGTATAGGCGGCGCGACCGCACGGTAGATGCGATCCATGCGTGAGTTCAACAGCGTCCACGGATAGCGCGCATAACCGCCCAGGGTCTCATCACTGCCTTCGCCCGTAAGCACCACGGTGACGCGTTCTTTGGCAAGGTTTGCGACAAAATAGAGCGCCACGCTGGACGGCCAGACAATGGGTTCATCTTCATGCCAGATCAATCGAGGCAGGCTCTGGAAGAACTCATCTCGGCTGAGTTGAACTTCATGATGTTGAGATTTCAAGTGCTCGGCAACTGCGCGAGCATACGGAAGCTCGCTATAGGCTTGCTCTCCGTAGCCTACGGAAAAAGTCTCGACTGGTTCTTTGCGGACCTTTGTGGCGAGAGCTGCTATGGCGCTTGAATCCAAGCCGCCGCTCAGGAACACACCGAGAGGAACATCGCTCATTAAGTGGCTGGAGACACAACTTTCCAATTGGTCCCGGTAGTTGTTGACGTAGTATTCACGCGGCCTGCTTCCATCATCGACTGCCACGTCCAGATCCCAATAGGAAGTCGTCGTGAACTTGCCGCTCTCATCCAAAGTTAGGATGTGGCCGGGCATCAGTTTCTCGATGCCGGAGTACATCGTCTTTTCGCCGGCGATGTAGCCAAAGGCGAGATATTCCGCCAGGACGTTCTGGTTGAACTCCACCTTGATGCCAGGGTAAGCGAGGACGGCCTTGATTTCCGAGGCGAACAACAACCGTTCCCGATCGTAATGATAGTAGAGCGGTTTAATTCCCAAACGGTCGCGCGCAATGACTAAACATTTTTTGCGACGATCCCAGATTGCGAAGGCAAACATTCCCCGCAAATGCTTAACGCAGTCCCTTCCATATTCTTCGTATAAATGAACGATCGTTTCCGTGTCACTCCTGCTGCGGTAGCGGTGGCCACGAAGTTCGAGATCCTTCCGCAAATCCTGGTGGTTGTAAATCTCACCATTGAAGACGATCGAGATCGTTCCATCTTCATTGCTGATCGGCTGCTGACCCGTCCGAATGTCGATAATACTGAGGCGGCGCATCGCGAGGCCGACGTTCCCTTCGGCAAGGAGCCCTTCATCGTCGGGACCCCGATGGATAATTTGGCGGTTCATCGCAACTAGCGCGTCGCGGCTGACCCGCTGGGTCGAATCCGAATGAAAGATGCCGCAAATTCCACACATGACTACACGCTCATCCCCGCCGGATCGTTACCTGGCACGATCAATTCTCCGTCTGCCCACACCTGATCGAGCGGTTGTGGCGGGACAACGCGTTCCGGGTCGGACGAAAAAAGATCGACTTTCATGGAGGAACTCAATATCTCAGCATAGCTCACCCGCCCGTCACAGTTCAGAATGCGCCGGCCTCCAGCATTTACGTAAGAGCCGTTGCATAAAATCAGCATGTACTGTTCCCTCTCTCGATCAAAA
This sequence comes from Candidatus Sulfotelmatobacter sp., assembly GCA_049584475.1. GTDB lineage: Bacteria > Acidobacteriota > Terriglobia > Terriglobales > Acidobacteriaceae > Sulfotelmatobacter. The sequence continues at coordinate 163,829 of JBAUXX010000064.1, forward strand.
GACCAGCAGAGAAAATCAGCGTCGCTGGCCCATACACCCAGCTCCCACGGGCCAGAGTGATGCGCAAAGAAAACAATGTTCTTCTGTTGAGCGTCAGAATAGCGATAACCACAAACCGCGGCTGCGGAAGACCCGTCGATTGTCTCGAACCTTCCCGGTGCGCTGGCGTTCCCGCCCGCAATAACTAGAGTGGCGAAGGCTGCGGGAAGTTCCGTGAGGGTCTGGTAGTGGACTACAGGAGCTTGCTCCCTGAGTCCGTAGACCGGTGCCCGATACTCGTGGCGCAAGGTCTCCGACCAGCCATGGCCTTCGGCGGCCAACACAGCCAACCTTCCTAGTTCATTTTTAAACAGATATTTAGATGCGTCCGGCGACAGAGTTGGACCAATGTGCCAGGCAATATCGAGCCGATGTGATCCGCGTCCCTCAGCCAGATCATGTATCAGCCAGAAACCTTGCTTCATGTGGAAGACCCATCTGCGGTGAATCACAGGAGACGACAATCGCGAATAGCCGTTGTGACTAGCTTGGAAAAGATCGAAGCAACGACCGGTGATCCATTGTTCAACCTTGACCCGAGGAGGATTTTTCCAGGCGAACGGCCCTGCGCTGTCTGCCTGATCGCGGCCATCGATCTGCATCGTGTTGTGCGCACCCGTGCCGCGCAAGCGAGCGCGTTCGCCGCTGTCGCCGACGTATTCGAATGTTCCGGAATCGTCCAGGAGGCTTCGCCCTTTTCGGATCAGAGCAACGCTTAACGCCGCTGCATGAGCATGGCCTCCATTCCCTGACCCGAGTGGCCCGGCTTCAATCAGCAATTGCTGACCTGCCGTCTCGTCTTCCATCAGATACAGCCCACTGTCGACTAAAGCAGTAGAGCAAGCGGCAGCGGGAATAGCCGGCAGAGCGGCAAAGCCTGCCAGCCCTTGGCTACCGAACAGCCACAATGTTTCCTCCCGCGGGGCGCCAGCGCCTGCCTTAAGATCTCCGCGCCGGTAAAGCACCGCGCCTGTTGCCAGCGGATCAAGCATGTGCTCAGGCCAGTTACGCCGCGAATCAAATAATCTTCCACCATCGTCATCTCCGATCATTGGCGGAATCCCAGCTCGCGAAAAAAGCAATAACGCATTAAGCATGCGCTGCAAAATTTCGTCGAACCGGGGAGAAATCTGAACCCCGTTCAGCGCAGCCAGAATCCTCGCATGCAGGAAGATGTCCAGAGCATAGACGTGGTAATAAGTCGATTGCTCAAAATAGAAGCCATCGTTTCTCACCTGCCTGGCGGCCTCATTTTCGAGAATCTCCCATCCACGTCGCTGCCAACGCGACGCGGAACTGAAGTTTGGAAAAAGCGTTCCCAGAAAAAACAATGCCAGTGCTTCCCCCAAGAGATGCGTATTCGGAGAGAAATACGTGGAGAGATATGTCTCGATGTGACGCCCGCTCAGGTTTAACGCACCATGCCATTGCGAGCGCAGATCAGGCGTAAAGAGCGAAGAGTCGCGCAATAAGAAGTAAGTCCAAATCCATGACAAGCTGCGAAACGCCGCTTCGAGGCTGCTTGCCCAATTCATCCCCATTGGGTAGGGATTCTGTTTGTGCCAATGCTGCCACTGCGCGAACACTTCGCTGGCAAATTTCTTGTCACCGGTCAGCGAGTATGCCTTGGCCAGAGTAACGAAGTGCTGATGGCGGTTCAATTCCCACGTGATCTTTGCATCTCCAACTTCTCCAAAGTCGAGATAGTTTATTTTGAACCAGGCTTTGCGTGGGCCGCGTCTCCCGTGTGCGACATCGAGATGCCAATCGATCTCCGCACCGTAGACGAGATTCTCATAGCCAAGCAGGTCGAAATCATGGCCACAAATTTTCTGCGCCCGGCAAACGATGTCGTCGGCCTCCCGGGGAAAGACCTGTTTCAAAGCGGAGCACAAGCCTTGAACTTCCGACGGCTGGAAAAAGAACCGACCTTCGACTGGAGTGGGGCCACCTCGGAGACCGGCCCCTAAATCGCGACCGCCGCTGTACCACAACAGGTCGGCACGAGCGGTAAAGTACTGCCGAAAACGATCAATCAGCTCACGGCGATCCATGGCGGCAAGGCGGCTGAGGCGATTCCCAAGCGAAGGTTTCGTCATCAGCTAGCGGATCCTTCCCGCTCTGTGAAGAAGTTCGGTATAGAGCACATCCACGTCGTCCACAAGCCGTTCGAAGCTGAAGTTGTGGACCGCAAAGTCGTGTCCGCATTGCGCCATCTGGCGTGCACGGGCAGGCTCGCGCAATAGCTTCAGCAGCGCAGCCGATAGCGCCGGCGAATCCTCGGGAGGCACCACGATCCCGGTCATGCCATCGTTAATCAATTCGGCATTGCCGCCGACGCGGCTGACGACGATTGGAAGCGATGCCGCCATGTATTCCAGCACAGCGTTCGGAAGGCCTTCAGCTCTGGAGGGAAGAACCGCGATATCGCAGCACGACAGAATTTCCGGAACATCGGAGCGGCGCCCGAGAAACAGAAAGTTCCGCTTCAAATCCAACGCAGCCACTTGCTTTTCGAAAATCTCGCGTTGCTTTCCGTCTCCAACCAGGACGAATCGAGTAGAAGGAAACTCCCTAATCACGGCGGGAGCCGACGCAATAAGCCACGGATGCCCCTTCACATCCGTGTGCATGTTTCCCACCAGCACAATGAGCTTGCCGTCGCCCAGTCCAGGAAATAAAACATCGCGGCCATCCCGGCCCGCGCAAAACTTCTGCACGTCAACTCCGTTAGGAATCACATGCACTTTTTCGGGCTCAAGCCCATCCTCCGCAATCAAGACATCGCGTATCGATGTCGAATTCGCCAGCACCGCTCCCGATAAGTTTAAGATTCGGCGCAGCCACACTCGCCGTTTCCCCTGGTACCAGTCGAAATGCCCAAGATCGCGGCGGCTGGAAACAATCGCCGGCGTTCCCGCCAACCGCGCCGCCGGCACTCCCAGCAGATTTGACCACAGGTCGTGAGTGTGCACAATGTCGTACCTCTCACGCCTCAGGAACCAGCTTAGGCGGAGCAGTTGATAAAGTCCTCCCGGACTATCGAAACCACCTCGGGGATGAAACTCCCGCAAAGCAACCGGAGTCCCTTTAAGGCGTTCCGACAACGAACCCTCTGCGCGCAGGCAACCCAGTGTCACGTCGTATCCGGCGGTCGAAATTCGCCGCGCCAGTTCCACCGCCTGGGATTCGGTTCCACCAACATTGAGCGAGTCCAGCAAGTAAAAAACCTTTCGCCGGAAGTGGGGAACGGGGCGCTTCTTGTTTGCTGAGATATCACCCGAAGTTTTATTGCTTACAGTCACGTCGTCGCCAGGAGAATGTGATCCAAGACTTTAGCGAGTTCGTGTACTTCCCGCGCCTCGAATCGCTTACGTGTTTAAATACTATCCCAGGGGCTTCACAATTCAAGAGCGATATGGGGCTTCCAGCGCCACTTTCTGCGATCTCGGTGGAACAATGAAAGAGTTTGCAGCTAAGGCCTCTCTGCAATGAAGATTCTTTGGGTGAAAGCGGGTGGCCTCGTCCCTCCCGATAGCGGCGGCAAAATTCGTAGCTTCAACATTCTGCGCGAACTTGCGCGCCAGCATTCGGTCACGTTTTTTTCGTTCCATGCGGCGCAGGAGAATGACGCGCATCGGGATTTGGAGAAGATGTTTGACCGCGTCATCTGCGTTCCACTAAAGCTTCCCGAACCGAAGAGTCTTGCGGAATTCTTCGAATACGTCTCCAGTCTTTTTTCTCGACAGCCATATAGCCTCACGAAATATTGTCGGCCCGACGTGCGGCGCAGGTTGCACGCGCTGCTCAAGCAGGAAACGTATGACGTCATTGTCTGCGATTTCATGGCGGCCGCCGCTGTTATTCCCTGGGATTGGCCGACGCCGAAAGTATTGTTTACACATAACGTTGAGGCTGCGATCTGGCGCCGGCACTATCAGGTCGCGTCTAATCCCTTGTGGAAGACGATTTCCTGGTGGGAATGGCGAAGAATGGAAGCGGCCGAACGGCGATACTTGCGGCTTGCCGACCGAGTCCTGGCGGTTTCGGAGACGGATCGTGACGCGTTCGCCACCCTTCTCGACCCGGCCAGGTTGACTGTGATTCCAACAGGAGTAGATATCCAATATTTCCAACCCATGCCGGTGGAAGAAACTCCGAATTCTTTGGTCTTTACAGGATCGATGGACTGGCTTCCAAACGAAGACGCGATTCTTTTCTTTGTCGACGCTATCCTTCCTTTGATCGAGCGAAAAATTCCGCAAGTGGTCCTCGAAGTTGTGGGACGCAGTCCTTCGCACAAGCTGCAAGCTCTAGCCGAGACTAGGACGAATATTCGCCTCACCGGCCGGGTGGAAGACGTACGCCCTTTCGTCGCGCTGGGTTCGGTTTGCATTGTGCCTTTGCGTATTGGCGGGGGTACACGGCTCAAAATTTTTGAAGCCATGGCGATGAGCAAAGCTGTAGTCTCTACCTCGCTGGGCGCCGAAGGCCTGCCCGTGCAGTCGGGCGACAACATCGTCCTCGCTGACCGGCCCGAAGATTTTGCCCAAGCGATCCTTACGTTATTGAGTGACGCTGGCGAAAGAAAGCGCCTGGGGACGGCAGCACGCGCTTTAGTCGAGGAAAAATATAGCTGGCAGAAAGTGAGCGAGAGTTTTGCCTCAACTTTAGAGGCCGTTATAGCCTGCGGCTCGACTTCTCAGCGCCAATAGCGGCGGCGACTCAATCTTTGCCAGATTGCCCTTGGAACTAATGCCCGCCAGAAGAGGTTCCCATCTCGTTGCGAATTTGGTTCGCAAGTCGCGCCGTAAAAATTTCCGATCCTTGAGCGTTCAGATGGAAGCCGTCACGATACAGGGCTCGAGAAAACTCACCCGGGGGTGAGAGCACCCATACGGGCACTCCCGCTTTCTCGCCCAGTTGCTCGACCTCGTCTGAATGGTCAGGTCTCAGCGTTGGAGGAACCATCAGCACGATCTTGACTCCGTACGTTTGGGCTAGGTCATGCAACTCAGGGAGCCTTTGCGCCGCGGTTGTGAGCAGTACAGACGAATCGCGAATATGCGGACCATGATCGGCAATGCGGGCCGCCAGTTCACGAAAATGAGGCACAAGAAGAATGAGTACATCCTGGCGGATAAAACCCTTGTCCGCCAGCCAATTGCTCCAGTGGGCAAAGAAGTAAGAACTGGCCGTCGTCTTGTCGAGCTTGGCCTCGCGAACGACCAGAGGAAAATCTCGGGCGCTCATCTGCCGGTGGGCAAAAGATTCATCGAGAGAAAGCTTGGAGGCAAATTGATCTGTCGCGAGGCTGAGCACGATTACGCTTGGCCGCGATCCTTCCTCCAGCATCCTCCGCAAGCCGAAATACCAATCCAGGTACTGAGTCTGTTCAATCCCCAACCGGCTGACTTCATACTGGGAAGCCAGATTGTCATGCAAACTTTCGAGTTGAACTCCTTCCAGCAACAGGGAGTTTCCCACGAGCAGCACGGTGGGGCGTCCGTCCGAGGTTAATGGACGAAGTGTCCGCGCCGCTTGTGTTTCGCTTTCCTCGCGGCGTTCGATGCGGCTGAGGTGCGTCAGTATGAAAGGAGAGCCTAGTTCCAATCCGGTCAGCAGCGCCGCCAGCCCCAGCGTCAACGCAACGATGCCGGCTGTCGCGCTCGTTTGAGGACGCGCCACTGTGGGTGACAGGCCAGCGAGTCTGTCAGAACTGGAAGTAGATGAAGGCATTCGCCTGGTTCGCTCCTAATAACGCAATCACCATCGCGCACGCAAATCCGAAAGCCACACGCGGTTGCACGGTTCTGGAGGCAAAACAATATTCGTCGCCCAACGATTCAAGATGAAGATCGACGAGCAGCAGGGGAATCGAGAAAAGTGCAAGAAACAAGAATGCGGCGGGAAATTCCGGCCGCCAAGTCCAGGCCCCAAGACCCTTGAGCATCTCCCATGCAGCCCGCAGCGAGGATGCGCGGAAAAATATCCAAGCCAGACAGACAAAGTGAAAAATAAGAATTCGCTTGATCCACGTCGGGATTGGTCGACGCGCTGGATCCTTGTCGCGTGTGAGTTTTCGTTCGACGGCCAGCGCGCCGCCATGCAGTCCGCCCCACACGACGTACGTCCAGTTTGCGCCGTGCCATAAGCCGCCTAGGAGCATCGTCAGCATCAGATTCCGGTAGGTTTGAACTTCTCCGTTGCGATTGCCTCCCAAAGGAATGTAGAGGTAGTCGCGGAGCCATGTGCTGAGACTGATGTGCCAGCGCCGCCAGAAGTCCTGAACGCTGTCGGCGAGGTAGGGTTGGCGGAAATTCACCATGAAATGAAATCCCATTAACTGCGCACATCCGCGCGCAATATCGCTATAGCCGCTGAAATCGCCATAAATCTGCCAGGCAAAGGCATAGGTTCCAAGAAGCAACACAGGAATGCTCGGCCGGCCAAAGGCTCCGCCAAAAGCGGCATTTGCGATCAACGCGCAATTGTCGGCAATCACACATTTGCGGAACAGTCCCTCCATGATTAGCAGCATGCCGTCAAAGGCTTTCGCCGAATCCCAACTTCTAGCGTTTTGCACCTGCGGCAACAGGTGCGAGGGACGCTGGATGGGACCCGCAATCAGGTGTGGGAAGAAAGTGATGAAAAGACCGTAATCGACAAACGACCGGGAAGGCGGAAGCTTTTCCTGATAGACGTCGACGATATAGGCGACTTCTTGAAAAGTGTAAAACGAAATGCCTGGCGGCAGAATGATGCGCAGAAATGGCAGCGACGCAGGTATCTTCAACGCTGCCAGTGCGGTTACTGCCGAATCCGCGAAGAAGTTGAAATACTTGAAAAATCCCAGAATCGAGAAATTGATCACGAGCGATAACACCAGCAGAGATCGTCGAACTCTGGGATCTTTCGTGTCTGCGATTTTGATCCCGATAAAATAGTCGATGACCGTCGATGCAATCATCAGGCACAGAAAACGCCAATCCCACCACCCATAGAAAAAATAGCTCGCCACCAGAAGGAAGCGGTTCTGGTTGCGGAATCCCAAGCACCAGTAGCACAGGACAACCGCGACCAGGAAAAAGAAGAAAATTGGGGTGTCGAAGAGCATAGCGGATTGCAAGGCCGACAGCGGCGATAAGACAGGCTCACGGCCCTGGGGCCGGAGAGCATGGGTTGAATTAATTCAAACGACTGCGGAACCAGTTCGCAATGCCTGCGATCCCCGGACGCGGGTCGCTGAGCCAGAAGTCATCGTAACGCATGCCCGGATACCAGGGGACTGAAATCTTTAGCAGGGTCCGGGCGAAGCTGGGATACGGCACGGGCCATCCGGCAGGCGCGCCCCGCAAAGTATGCTCAAGGTGAGTAAGCTCGCTCACCAAACGGCGGCAGACGATATTCTGTTTGTATTCAATTTCCGATGGCGGCAATTTTCCATCAAGAAACCAATCGACGAGGTGTGACGGATAATCTATTCCGCAGGAAATCGGCAGTTGCAAGGACCCCCAGGGCCGAGCGTTGATTTCCATGAGAACTGGGTCACCGCCATTGGCCGGCTGTTTGAATTCCACCATGGAAATTCCTTGCAGTCCTACCCTCTTGACCAGCGCACTGCTGAATTCACGAACCTGTGGCGATATCGGAATCGATCTTCTCGCGCTGCTTCCAGATCCGCGAGGGTCCGTTTCACGAACCCGTAGCCACATGAAAGGCAGACACAGTTTATCTTCAACCGCCATACAAGAGAAGCCGATTCCTTCGCCGGGCACGAACTGCTGTACCATCACATCGCCCGCTTGCTTTAATCTGAGCTCGACCTTTTGTTTCAAATCATCAAGAAAATATGCGTAGGAGACAGATCCCGGAATCGCCTTGTTTCCTTCCCATCGCATTGAAAAACGATCTTTGACTACTGCGGGAAAATCGAACTCTCCCACCTTCTGATGTAACTCCTCCAGCGATTGAATGAGCAAGGTCTTCGGAATCGATATTCCCAACTCCTGTGCCAACGAAACAGTTCTGAACTTGTCTGCGGCGAATTCGAGCGCCGAATGCGGGCCCATTGCCAGAAGCGACACTCCCTTAAATTGGTCACGGTATCGCGAGAGCGGCAGCACGGTCCAATCGGTCATCGGGATGATGAGGTCAATAGCATTCCTGCGCGCAAGTTCAAGGACTACCTCGACGAAAGCGGAAACGTTCTCTGAAGGGACCGGATAACTTAGGTTCAGGCGCGAATATCGCGACAAACTCGCAGGCGCGTGGATGCCTTGATTTGAACCCACCGCGACCCAGTGCTTGGCCCGGCCCAGCGCTCGCGTGAACGCCAGTGCCGCTGCACTATGACCGTCCAGCACCAGTATTCGCGCCAAGCTTCCTCCCGCCTTGCGTGGGAATCAAAACCTTAGTTGTTTACCCGAGAATCGCTCCCGGCCGCCGCCGGAACGACGGTTCGCGCCGTCTTCCTGACAGCAAGCAGAAAAGCCATCCCGCTCAGCCATGCTTCGAATTCAATCGCGCTGCGGGCTGAAGTATCTACCAGGCGCGGCAGGAGCAGCAGGTTGGAGTTCTTGCTGGCCAAACCGGGATCACATGTTGTCGCGGAAACCACATGGTCCATCTGCAACCAGGATAAGAACTCCGGACGATAGACGCCGCTGGGGTAGCAGAAATGAACTGCCTTCTCGCCCAACCGGCCCAGAGCGCGCCGATTGTCTTGAATCTCTTTGCGAAACAGTTCCTCATTGAGCGGAGTCCGATGGCGATGCGTGTGCAATTGGAAATCGACTCCCGCCGCGGCAAGTTGTGATTGTTCAGAAGAGGTCATCAACTGGAACATTCGGTTCGCGACTATCTCATCGTAGGAGACATCGAGCAGTCGCGCCAATTGCGCTGCCAGGTCGTTTTTCTCGACGCCAGTCAAGTTGTTTGCGTTGGCGCTCAACACCAGTGTGCGGACAATCTGATTGCGGCTGGCTTCAGTCCCCAGATCCAGCGGCCCAGCAAGTCCCAGTTCTTTTCCATCCTGCAGTATGCGATCCCGGCGCTTCCAAAGAATATAAGAGCACACGAGATTGAAGATCGGCCTTTGATAATCGCTGTAGTAGGTCGTTTGGTAAACGGTGACCGGAAATCCATAAGCCTCTATCAACGGAAAAGCTGCCGCATAAAAGTCATACCCGCCATCGTCGAACGTGATCACCACGCTCTTGGGCGGCAATTCCCCTGTTTTCAGGCGTCGCAGAGCTTCGCCTAGCGGCAGAACGCTGTACCCATTGCGTTTTAGGAGATCCAACCGCTGCCGGAAAACTTCAGGTTGCATGTACAGGCTGGGCCGCCAAAGGTGCTCGTCGCTGCGCGCGACCGCGTGATAGCAGAGAATCAAAAGACGATTCTTTCGCCACTTGCTGTCCGCCAATGCTCGGATGGCACCGAAGTCTTGCAACAGTTGTAATCCCGCCCGTCGAATAGGTCTTAGCATTCTTTGGAAAAGCAGGTTACGGTTCAAATGCATCGGCACTGTTCGCACGAGTCCACTTATGCTCGAGAACACGCCAGCTAAATTTCACGATACGCCTGAACTAGTTTTCCCTCTTTCGTAAGCGGAACACGGTCCACCCATTGCAGATTAACCGGCGTATCCCCGAGGAAGTGGGCTAGCAGCCCGCGAATTGCAACTTCCCGCTCCGGAGAAAAGCCTTTCCCTCGCAGAAGAATCCGAAGACTGTGATCTTTGCGCAAGATAACCTGAAATTGAGAAACTTCTTTTACTTCCTTAAAAAAATGATTCCAGTACAGGTTGCTGATCTTTCGGCCGCCCGGAAGTTCGAGCAACCCGCCGACCCGGCCATGAAGCTCATCGATGGCCGTTACACCTGACTCATTGGAATCGCAGGCGCGAAACGTACCGAGGTCTTCCACATCGTAACGAAGAAAAGGCGTTCCCCGGCAAACCGTACTGGTCCACACCAGGCGACCAATTTCTCCCGCCGCAGCCGGCCGTCCACGATCGTTCAGAACTTCTAGAAACAGCCAGGGCCGAATCACATGTAATGGCCCGGCTTCGTCAAACTGACAGGCCATCACCGCAAGCTCGCGGCCTCCGTAGCGGTTGAAAAGAGGCACTCCGAATGCGCGCCGGAAGAGTTCGGACTGCTCCGGAAACAGCATTTCGCCCCCGTTCCATGCGGTTCGAACCGCGCCCGGTCGAATTTCTCTTCCCGTCTCAATTACTCGTTGCGCAACGAATTCCAGCATCGATGTGAATCCATAAATCGCAACGGGCCCGTCGCCGAGGCGCCCGCAGACCCGCTCGACGGTGTCATCTGAAAGATTGTAACCATCGACAAGAAACTGATTTCGCAGGCGGCCGTGCAAGCGATTGCGGAGGCTCGTCTCTTTCTTGACGTCACGCTCCGATCCCCAAACGATTATGGTGGGCATTCCGGGAAGCCATCCCATGTGAAGAGCGCTAAATGTGATTGCGGCGGTCATGCTTCGCAGCATCGCGGCGTCATGAAAGAAGTGAACAGGTTCACCAGTGGATCCGCCGGTACAGTTGGCCTGCCCTCGTATATCGAAGCGTCGTCCGATTTCCTCGGCAGGAAAGCGGTCCCGCAAATCGTTCTTAGTGACGACCGGGAGATCAGGCCAGACGCGGAGCAATTCTTCGGAATTCTCGATTCGCGCGGCTTCTCGCCATTCCGGAAGAGCGTCGGCACGAGCGCCAAAGTAACGAATCTGCCGCAGCAAGCGCTCACCAAGTTCCCTGCGCTGCTCATCGGGACGAAGAGTCGGAAAGCGGTCAAGATCAGCCCACGAAGTCGCATTTCGCTTGAGATACCGCTGCCACCACAGGCTGCTGATCGCGCGCGGAATCATTTCTTACTCCGTCACGCGAATGAATACTGGTTTGGTAGGTTCAGCCAAAGGTGGATTGTCGCCTTTGAGGAGTTCGCAATGGCCCTGCCAACCGCGGGCGGGTAAAAAAGCCCTCCCCTCAAACGGAAAAATATCCTGCGAGGACTGTTCCGCGTCGCCGATCCAGACTTGAATGGATTGCGACGAGAAATCTGTTAAAGGATAGTCGAAGCGTCCGAATGCCTCTCGAATCAAAGAGATCTTCTCCGGATCGAAGCCCATAAGTCGAGCGTGGACCCATTCTGCCGCGGCCGGATTCAATGCACCTGTGACAAAACCGCTCGGAACCGGAGTATTGCCCAACGGTCCTTCGCCTTCGCCACCGACGATTGCGTCGGTAATCGAGATCACGGTCCGCTGCGGCGTAACGGCGAGAGAGCCATCGAGTTTGCCATAGCGCAGAATCCTTTGGAGATCGAGACAGGTCCGCCAAATTGTGTCGTTTCCAAACCACGAGCCCTCAAGATTTTCATCGGCTCCGAGTTTGGCGCCGATTCTTTCGGCGGTTCTTGCCATCCAGGCAAATGCAGATTGCGTTGCGCCGGGCGAACTACGATTTGCTGCGTCCAGCCAGTCTTCGGCCGCGCGTTTCCATGCTGGCCCGCCGGCGTAGCAATCCCCTCCGTTTTCCGAACCACCCTTCCGGTGATGCGGCAAGAATTCTTTATTACCATTGATGCCGACCAGATTTTTCAAAGCGCCCGTCACACAAGCCTTTCTGTGAGACTTCAACTTTGGAAGATTGACGATCACATTCGCTTCAATGACTTCCCTGGCAATCAGGTACTGATGGCGGCCCGCGGCATGAGTCCGACGAAGAAGATCCGGGTTGTACATAGTCACCCTGAACTTGCTTGCATCATCGCTCAGCGGTTCGAGCAGACTGTCCGTCTTGAGGTCAAAGAGCACAAAATTGTTGAGATCACGTACTCCTTCCGATTTTTGGTGACCCTGGGAAGAAGCCTTTCGGATGGTGCGCCGAAAATCAGCAACCGTGAAATGCAGCCCGTGCTGACGCAAACGATCGGCGAATTCGTCAATGCCTGCAAGTTGTCGTAGTTTTTCAAAATCGCAGCCCTGAATGGGAGCATCGCCAATTACCAAACTTGCGGGTTCGGTAAGACCGATATATTTGGCCACGCCCTCAATGATGCTGCTGTGAGTAACAAGACAGTCGAGGCCGGCGCCACGCTGATTCTCGTGAAATACCCAATTCGGCTTCATCACGATCCTCGCGCCCCGGGGAATCAAAGCGCCAAGCGGATTCCAATCGGACGTGCCGTAGTGTTCCGGATCGAGCCGCCAGGTGCGGAACAACTGGTGGAGAGCTACCTCAGCCGAAGTGGTTGCGCCGCCAATCTCAGGAGCGGAAGTGTGGTCATCGACGACTTCGTAAGCAGCTTTGGAACGTGCGACCGCGACCACATTCTCCAAGGATCACTCCACTATTTTCACGAGTATAGCGCACGGGAACGGGCGGAATATTCGACACATTCGCGATTCTCCCGGCGAATTGCCGATGAAACGTGGCCTTCCATGCGCGTTTAGAAAATCGGAGTGAACATAGAATCAAAAACTTTCTGTACCATGGAGAAGAGCTTACTAGAGCGGGAGATCTCGGTGTCGGGCGCCACCTGCTCACTATCACGCACACGCGGGAGCAATGAAGAGCCAGAAAAAAATCCTGCAGATTGGCAACTATCCGCCTCCAATGTGCGGCTGGGCGATCCAGACCAAGCTTGTCACGGACGAACTACGGCGGCGCGGGCATGTCTGCCAGGTGCTGAAACTCAACGAAAACCGCAAGGTGAAAGATCCAGCTTACGTCGACGTCCAAGGGGGGCTCGATTACACGCTCAAAGTGCTGCGGTTCGCTCTCGCGGGTTATCGCCTGAATGTTCATGTCAATGGCCAGTCGAAAAAGGGATACATATTAGCATTGATAGCTACCCTGGCTGGCCGGTTCACGCTGCAACCCGCGCTGGTTACTTTTCACGGAGGCCTGTCGCAAGACTATTTTCCCCGCCTTGACTCGCCACGGTTGCGCTGGGCCTTCAGTGCGCTGTTTCATCTCGCGGGCGGAATCGCCTGCGATGATTGCTTTGTCAGGAACGCAATTGTTAGCTATGGTGTGGCGTCTGAGAAAGTTCAAGCCATTGAAACCTTCTCGCCGCAATATCTGAATTTTCAATCCGCTGATTTGCCGGAAAATACCAATCGCTTCATAAGTAGCCACTCGCCCGTATTCTTCTGCTACGTTTCATTTCGACCCGAATACCGGCTTTCCATGCTGCGGGAAGCGATGAATCAATTTCGCAACCATCAGCCGAATGCTGGATTCATCTGGCTGGGATTTCCTGCGAGAGAGTTGCCCGCCGCGGAAGATTTCCTTCGCGACTGGCCGATCGCCGAGCGGCAAAGCGTGCTGCTGCTAGGCAACCTTGCTCATGACGAATTTCTAACCTTGCTTAGCCGCTGCTTCGCGTGCATACGAACACCAGCTTGTGACGGCGTGGCCGCATCCGTTTTGGAGTCTCTCGCTATGGGCGTTCCCGTGGTTGCCAGCGAAAACGGCCGTCGCCCTTCCGGGGTTCTTACTTACACCGAGGCCGATTCCGGAGACTTGTGCAGCAAATTGATCTTTCTGTTCGAAAACTATTCGACCATTAAAGAGAAGTTTGAAGGACAAGGGGGACCCGACAATGTCGCACTTATGGCAGACTGGCTGGCAGGCTTAACCGATTCAGAAAAGGAACCGCAGATGAAAGCCCCGATTCAGTCATGTTAAAAACCTGCTATGACTATAGTGTGTTGACCGCAGCGAATATCGTAGAAGACGGGCCGCCGAATCTAACCATAAACACTGTGTATTCAATAGTTTTGATGCGTTAAAATCAACACGTAAATCAACCCTGCCGCGCTTGCAATTTCAGCAAAATACTGGCACTGTAAACGTAGTCTTTGCATCTCCAGCATCCAACGTCCGGGATGTTGGTTTCAATTATCCGCTGCTGCCTCCAGGACTTTACAGACCCGGACGCGAGCAGACTGCCGGAGTCTTCTTTTGTAACGACCACATTTCGCGGCTCGGTGTCTGCAACGAGAAAATGGACGCGAACTTCGGCGCTTGAAGACTTGAGCAAATGAAATCATCCCTCGCATCGCAACCGGAGAGCGACCCATCCCCCGGATGGAACGAGTTGTCCATTCCGCAACGACGGCAGTGGATACTCGAGCAGCTAGATCCTGGCAATTCAGCTCAACACGTTACACGTGCTTACCGTCTTGATGGAAAGCTCGATGCTGAAGAGATTGCCGGCAGACTAGTCGAAGTGGTTCAACAGTACGAGATCCTCCGAACCGTATTCCGTGCCGTGGATGGTGTACCCCACACGGTGGTCGTGCCGCGCTTTTCGCAGCTTCCGAACTTCGTGAATCTGGAGAATATTGCCCTGGAACGCCGCGAAACGGAGCTCATGCAGCAAATACGGCAGGAAACGGAACGGCCGTTCGATCTCTTCGCTGGCCCTGTGTTGCGAACTGCCCTTTGGCGTCTATCTCGGGCGGAGCACATACTTCTTTTGGTGGCTCATTGCATCGTGTGCGATGAAGCTTCTCTGGAACTTGTCTTTAAGGAACTGGCGTCACGATATGGCGCGCCCGCCAGCGGAAAAACTCCGCAAACAACGCAATACAGCGAGTATGCGTCCAGCCAAAGCAAGGTTTCGGAAAAAGAGGTTTCGTATTGGAAGGAGCAACTTGCCGGAGCACCTCCGGGTCTCGATTTTCCCCTCGACCACGTCCGACCACCCCAGCAAACTTTCCATGGCGCGTCACAGGATTTTTCGATCGAGAGACCGACGCTCGAGCGCCTTCGCAGCCTGGGAAGGAATCACGGCTCGACTCTTTTCGCGGCGCTTCTCGCTGCGTTTAACGTTCTGCTATCGCGGTACAGCAGGCAGGACGACCTGATTGTGGGGATCGCCGTTCCAGGAAGATCCGGCGGAGGGCTTGAGAACCTCGTGGGCCCGGTTGAAAACCTGCTTGCGATTCGCACTTATCTCTCAGACAAACCATCTTTCGAACAACTGCTGAATCGAGTTGACACCGCCGTCGACGTTGCACTCTCGCACCAAGGCATTCCGTACGAGGCCTTACTCGAGCAACTTCCTTTAGAACGCGATCTAAGCCGGAATCCGCTATTTCAGGTGACTTTCCGCCTCCGGCAGCCGGACGCTAATAACATCCCGCTTGGAGAAATTCGCGCAACTCCCTTAAAACTCGTTACCGGGACGGAGAGGTTTGAGATAGCTCTCGATCTGACTGAGTTTTCCAATTCGGTTGCGGGGAGGTTTAGCTATAACCGGGACCTCTTTGAAAGCAACACCATCGCCAGCCTGGCGAGGCAGTTCAACACGCTACTGGAAGGCCTCGTGGCTGATCCTTCGCGCTCCGTCTTTGATGCGTCGTTGTTGAGTGAACCTGAACGGTATAAAGTACTGACGGAATTCAACGAAACGGCCACCCACTACCGAAGTGACGGCTGCATTCACAATTTCTTCGAAGAGCAGGCGAAACTCACGCCGGATGCGGTTGCCGTCATCTCCGGGCATGAGCGAAATACGTACCGCAGCCTAAACGAACGAGCGAATCAACTGGCTCACTATTTGCGCAAACAAGGAGTTGGGCCGGAGATCCTGGTAGGGATTTGTCTTGAGCGGTCATTTGAAATGCTGGTTGGAATTCTGGCGGTTCTGAAAGCAGGCGGCGCTTACGTGCCGCTGGATCCGGTTTACCCGAAGGAACGCTTGGTTGCCATCCTCGAAGATGCGAGGATCAGCATCTTGCTCGCGCAACAAGGAACAATAGGCCGGCTCCCGGAACATGCGGCGCTTTCGATTCTCCTCGATGCAAATTGGCCTCTCATTGCTTCGGAGCCGTCAACGAACCTTCCGGCCATCGCCTCGGCGCGCAATCTGGATTATGTCCTCTTCACCTCCGGTTCTACCGGTCGACCCAAAGGAGTCGCACTCGAACATCGGAGCGGCGCGATCTTGATTCAATGGGCTCGAGAAGTGTTCTTGCCGGAGGAGGTCGCGGGAGTGCTGTTTTCTACATCGATCTGTTTCGATCTTTCGGTCTTTGAGATCTTTGTGCCCCTCAGTATGGGAGGCGCGGTCATAGTTGCACAGAATGCGCTCGAGCTTCCTAAATTAGCTGCCGCCTCCGAAGTCACCCTCATCAACACCGTGCCGTCCGCGATTGCAGAGTTGGTTCGCTCGCGAGGCATTCCCCCTACAGTGCGGGTCGTCAACCTCGCGGGAGAAGCATTATCCGCCAGCCTGGCTCAGCAAGTTTATGAAAACACCCGGGTGCGCAAAGTCTACAATCTTTACGGCCCTACGGAAGACACGACATATTCGACCTACACCCTGGTCCCGCGCGCGGGAAAAGTAACCATCGGTCGGCCGCTTCCCAATACTCAGGCCTACATTCTGGATGAAAACCGGCAGCCCGTTCCTGTCGGAATTCCCGGCGAGTTGTACCTGGCGGGCGATGGTCTGGCGCGAGGTTATTTTGGGCGCGAAGATCTAACCCGCGACCGCTTCGTACCGAATCCGTTCGCGAAACAGCCCGACCTTCGCATGTACCGGACTGGAGACCTGGCTCGTTTTCTGGAAGATGGCAACATTCAATACCTGGGACGAATTGATAATCAAGTCAAGCTGCGCGGTTTCCGTATAGAGCTGGGAGAAATAGAAACTGTGCTCGGGACTGATCCCTCCGTTCGGTCTGCGCTGGTTACCGTGCGGGAAGATGCTCCTGGTGACAAGCGTTTGGTGGCGTATGTCGTACCATCCGGCACATCGGTTTCCGTCTCTCGCCTGAAGACGCTAGTCACACGACAGCTGCCGGAATACATGGTTCCAAGTGCGTTCGTGCAAATAGATACTTTCCCTTTGAGCCCCAACGGAAAGATCAATCGCCGCTTGCTCCCGGCTCCGGATTGGTCTGCGATGTCTGGCAGAGATACGGTTTGGCCCAGCGGCGAGCTTGAGTTGACGCTGGCAAGAATCTGGCAAGCAGTGCTGGGTGTTTCGAACATCGGCATTCACGATAATTTTTTCGATCTTGGAGGGCATTCGCTAACTGCCGCGCGCGTTCTTGCTGAAGTAGAAAAGGCAGTTGGAATCGAGCTTCCACTCACCGCGCTGTTTCGCGCAGCAACCATTGAATCTCTGGCTCGACTTATTAGCGAGCAGAAGGAAGACGCCAGCGATCCGGTCGTGATGGAGATTCAGCATGGGGACGATGAGAAGCGTCTGCCTTTTTTTGCGATCATTCCGCCAGGTGAGGAATCTCTGGGCTACGCCATGCTGGCGCGGCATATGGGCTTAGAGCAAACCGTTTACAAAATCCAGGGCCATGCGCCTGTCATAGATGCCACGCGTCACTATTCTAAACAAGAGATGCAGGACTTAACCGGTGAGTACGTCGCTGCCATCCGAACGGCACGGCCTCACGGCCCGTATTGCCTGGGAGGCCTCTGCGATGGCACTCACATCGCGGAGCAGATTGTGCTGAGTCTGGAAGCGCAAGGCGAAGAAGTTGGATTGTTTGCCATTTTCGACACATGGGTTATGCAGCATAGTCAGAGGCGCTGGTTGTGGAAGGTAGACTATTACCGTCAACGGTTGCGAAAGATGCACGGGATGAAGCTCACCGATCGGCTTGCTTCCTTCCGCCAAGTGGCCGAAAACAAGGTCGACCTTTTACTGCAGAAGCAAACTCCGCGCACCGACTGGGAGAAAACTTACTGGCCTGAGGGCTTTATTCCGTCCCGGTTCCGGGCTCCCGTGATCTTGTTCAAGCGGCCCAGGCAGCAGTTTTATTACATTAAGGATCCTCAAATGGGTTGGGGCGCGCGATCGGAAGGTGGAGTTGAGATTCATGAAATTGATTTTCATCACCAGGAAATTCTGCGCGAGCCGCACGTCCGTCTGTTCGGAGAAAAACTGGCGAAGCGCATAGCCTCAATCAGCCAAAGCATCGGCCAAAGAAGGTCGCCGATGGCAAGCGAGCAGACCTCTTTGGTTATCCCGGTTCAACAGGTGCGGCAGGGTTCATGAAGTTCGACAAACGCCAAATCCTGAAGAATGTGGGATCGAGCTGGTTCGCCTTGGGCGTCAACGTTCTCGTTGGAATTTTCCTTTCCCCTTACATTCTTCACCGCCTGGGCGACGATGCCTTTGGCCTATGGATTCTGATCTTTTCCGTGACGGGGTACTACGGCCTGTTCGATCTGGGCATTCGCTCTTCTATCGTTCGCTACATTGCCAAATACTCCGCAAACGACGAAAGCGACGAACTCAACCGGCTGGTGAACACAGCCATGTTCAGCTACAGCGGCATCGGTGTCGTGACGATGACCGTCACGCTGATCGCCGCCTATTACGTGAACTCCATCTTCCCCCGCGTCCCCGCAGAATTTGTGATTACGGCACGCTGGCTGCTCCTGATGGTTGGGGCCTCAGTTTCCCTGGGATTTCCCATCGGCGTCTTTAGCGGCATTCTGGAAGGACTGCAACGCTTTTACCTGCTCAATTTCACTACGATAAGTTCAACTCTTCTTCGCGCGCTCCTCATCGTCGTTGCCCTGCGGCGCGGAGGCCGCTTGTTAAGCGTTGCTTTAGTTACGGTCAGCCTGCCTCTGCTGAATGGACTGGTTAACGCCGTTGTGGTTCTGCACCATTTGCCGCTGCGGTTTGGATTCCGCTATGTAAGCCGATCGAGCTTGCGCCGCATCGCGAGCTACAGTGGAACAACTTTCTTAATCATAGTTGCCGGCCGCCTGCGTTTTAAGACGGACGCCGTCGTTATTGGGACGTTTGTATCGGCAGCGGCCGTGACTTACTTCACCATCGGTTCGCGCCTGGTTGACTATGCATCGGAAACCGTAAGCAGCCTCGCCCAGATCTTTGTCCCCATGTCCAGCCAGTCGCAGGCGGTAGGCGATCTGGATGCTCTGAGAAAGATTTTTGTCCTCGGCAACCGTGCCTGTGCCTTCATCATTTTTCCAGTCACGGCCATCCTGACGATCCTGGGAAAATCGGTCATCGAAGCCTGGGTTGGGCCAAAATATGTAGCGACAAGTTATCCGGTTCTGCTGATTCTGCTTTATCCGACGACCTTGATGCTGGCGCAATCCGCTTCCGGACGGACTCTGTGGGGACTGGCCAAGCACCGTACCTGGGCCTGGGTCGTGCTCGCGGAAGGAGCGGCAAATCTGATCCTGAGTGTGCTGCTCGTTCGTCCCTACGGCATTCTGGGAGACGCTATCGGTACTGCCATTCCCCTTTCCTGTTCGATGATTTTTTTCCTTCCCCGCCATCTGTGCCGGTTACTTGGCATCAGACTCAGGACCTATCTGTCGCGCGCATTCGTGCTGCCCCTGGCATTGTGCGTTCCGTTGATAGCCGCTCTATTGCTCATGCGGCGCTGGTTTATTCCTCACCATTTGGGTGAGCTCCTGATACAACTTGGGATTGCGGGCGTCGTATATGCCCTGAGCTTGGGTTGGGCATTCTGGGCACGTCGCGCATGGGACGTAGGACAGCTAGGCTCGAATCAGGAGGATGAAGTGACGCTCGCTTTGGTGGAGACATACCAAGAGGAAGCCTAAGCTGAGCGCAGCTCCAGAGGAGCAAAGTGAAAGAACTTAACCGAATCGGCGTTTATTTGAAGACTGTGGCCTCGGCTGCCTCGGGCCGGACTCCCGCGGGGCGAAGCTTGACCGTATTTCCCGACGACATCTTTCTGGTCAGCTATTTCCGGTCTGGCAGTACCTGGTCGCGCTTTCTGCTCGGCAATCTTATCCAGCGGAAGGAACCCGTCACCTTCACGAACATGGAACGTCTAGTGCCTATCATCTACAATCTGCCGGATCGCGCACTTCGAAAATTACCCCGCGTCCTGAAGAGCCACGAATGTTTCGATCCACGTTATCCACGGGTGATCTATATCGTGCGCGATCCCAGAGACGTTGCCGTTTCGTTTTATTTTTACAATCTGAAAGTGCGGGTCATTCCGGAAGGCTACTCCATGGACGCCTTCATCGACCGCTTTATAGCCGCCAGGGTAGTCCCCTACGCAGACCGCGTCGGCTGCTGGCAGGATCATGTCTTGAGCTGGTTGCGGCTCCGGGAGGGCAAACCGGGATTTCGCTTGATACGCTACGAAGATCTCCTTGCTGATACCGTCAAGGAACTCAGGAATCTGGCATCCGCGCTGAATCTGGACGCCAGTCCCGCTCACATAGAGGAAGCCGTTCGATTAAGTTCTGCCGGGCGGATGCAGTCTCTCGAGAAGAAACAATCGCAACAGTGGCAGGCTACAAAGGACACCCGCCAGGATATTTCCTTCGTGCGAGAAGCCAAGTCCGGAGGATGGCGCAGTCAGCTTTCGGCGAGCGCCGTCCGAACGATTGAGGATGCCTGGGGAGGAACGATGAAAGAACTTGGGTATGATTTGGCTTTGAACGGGGTCGATGCAGAACTCGCGAAAAGGTAAGGCCCAATTCCGATGGCGCACAAAGAATTAATGCTGCACCTTTCTCGTCTGAACATTCGGACATTCACGTTTTCATGAACCTGCTTGCTCCCACAGGGGCACTCTTGAGAGCCCCTGCCGTCCCGTACACTCGCCGGGTGAATCGCATCGGAGTCTTCACCACGCTCTCGCTCTGCAACTGCTGCAACGCCAACCGATGAAGAAGCGATGTGTACATGACCATGTAATAGGGAAAGAGCTCGTATGCGCTGCTGGAAAAGAAGGCGCCTAAAACGTAAGCGAAGAAAGACGCGGTGATAGCACTTCCGTAGAGATGTACCTCCTCTGTCTCCGGGGTTCGCGGCAACTTTCGCACATAACGCAAATTAAGGAATGCCCTCCAGAGCAACAGCAGAAACAACAATAATGCAGGGATTCCGCACTCGGAACTCAATTGCGTATAAGTATTGTGAGTCACCAGCCACAAGCGGGTGTAGGACGGAAATGTTCCCGGCCCCACACCAAATACCGGATGCCTCGCGGTTATCGACAGGCTCAATTCCAGCAAATGTTTCCGGGCTTCAGCCGAACCGCGATCAAGATCGCCTTCTTGAAATTGACCCACCAAAGTTTCCAACCGTTTCGCGTAGTTCCCCGGAGCCAACGCCACCAGCCCTACGAGACAGATTGCTGCTACCGCCAGCAAATATCCTTTGCGCGCTCGGACGCCAAAATCCCACAAGCAGATAACCACGGCCAGTGCGAGCGCCATGAACCCGGCTCTCGAATAAGTTGCCATCAGCGCATAAATCATCACCAGCATGGTGATCGCCCAGAACAGTTTTTTTAAGGGGCCGCGGGACATCAGCATAAAAACAAGGCATAGAGGCCAGTTCAGCGCGATGTTCATCGCCAGGTCGTTTGGGTTTGAGAGCAGGGCGTCGCCAATGCCCGCGAGCCGTCCCTTCATCCGGTTATTCACAATGACGGCGGCAATCGTCATGAGGCCCACACCCAACGATTGCACCAGGATCAGGCGCCGCAGCTCCGCCAATCGTGTCACAGTAAGCGTGAGAGTTAGGGCCACCATTACGGCTTTGGAAAATTCCAGAAACACTACCGCCGTGCTTCCTCCGCGCCAGGAGGAAAATGGAATCGTCAAAGTCATCCAGGCGAACAAGGCGAAAATAGTCTTGATTTCGAAAGGAAGATCCTTCAAGCCAGCTTTTTTCGTCCCCAACAGCAGGGCAAGCACCGCAAGAATGGCAGTAATTCTCGCCATGTGCAGCACGCTCAGGCCCGGGATAATATCGCCTGGCCGGAAGTAATACAGAAAGGAAAAGACCACCATCACCCAATAGCCAAACGGAGATCGCTCCACCGGAGAAGCAATTCGAGGGCTGCGCCGCCGCAACTGGGCAACCTCAGTCATCAGTGAGCGCCCCGTCCCAGCAGGACGATCTTGATGGTTTGAAACATGATCAGCAAATCCAGACCCAGCGAAGCGTTCTTGATGTAGAACAGGTCGTATTGCAGCTTCTCGCGCGCATCTTCCAAAGTATTGCCATATTTATATTGCACCTGGGCCCAGCCGGTAATTCCCGGCCTTACCGCGTGACGGACACCATAGTAAGGAATTTCACGGCTTAACCATTCGACAAATTCCGGCCGCTCCGGCCGCGGCCCAACAAAAGCCATGTCGCCCTTAAGCACGCACCACAGTTGTGGAATTTCGTCGAGGCGCGACGTGCGCAGAAACTTTCCCACTCGAGTGATGCGCGGATCGTCATCCCAAGCCCAAGTGGCGCCCGTGTCGGCTTCCGCGTCCTCGCGCATGGTGCGAAACTTGTAGCAGTAGAAATGCGACCCGCCGATTCCCACGCGCTTCTGGCGGTAGAAGATCGGGCCCTTGGAGTCCATCCTGACGGCCAGCATCACGAACGGCAACAGAGGAAGTGACAGCACGAGCCCCACGAATGCCACGATCGTGGACAGTACATGGCGCATGAATCCGCGGCGAAAGCTGAATCCGTCGGAAAAGATAAGCCAGCTCGGATTAAGTTGCTCGACCTCGATACGACCGGAAATCTTTTCCAGCCACGAAGTCGCCTCCTCGACTTTGACTCCAGCAAGCCGTAAATCGAGCAGTTCTTCTACCGGCAGCGTATTGCGACGATCCGGCATCGCGACAATCACACGGTGCACCCCGTTCTGTTTCGCCAGACTCAGCAAATGCGATGCCACGTTCTCTCGCGTGAGGGCCCCATCCAGGTTTCCCGTCCACCCAACTAACTCGACGCCCATTTCGGCATGGGAGCGCAATCCGTTCACCAGGCGTTGCGCACGTTCCCCGGTGCCCAGCACGTACACCCGCTCTCGGAGAAATGGCTGCCGTACCAGCCAGGAGTAGGAAGTCCGCCATCCAAATAGTAGGAATGTCAGGATGATCAGACCGACAAGCGCGGAACCATTTCCGGGAAGAAGGTTGGGAAATACAAAACCTACGGCAGCCAGTACGATCGAAACCAGCCCCAGGACCATGAGGAGGCGGAACACCTGCTCCCAGCGGGCGCCGAGATTAGCGGAGTCGTACAGATCAAGCCAGTGTGAAACCAACAGTACAATTCCCGTGACCACGAAAATCTTGAAATAGCCGCCTTCATAGTTGAGGAGGATATAGCTGTTGTCCCGATGCTGTACGACCGTTCCCAGCAGGAACGAGAGCCAGATAATCAAGGCCTCACCCCCCAGCAAAACGAGTGCTCGGACGGGGTAGTAAACTTTGAACAGCCTGATCACTGCGCAACTCCCTAGGGTCCTACCGCTCAGCCCTTGTTTTTCTTGTCATAGGCTTCGTAGTAATAGCGCGAATAGGGTTCCGCGCCATTGCTCGTGCCATTCAAAACCATTCCTACCAGCGATTGATCGGGAAATTCTTCTCGTGCTTTTCGGGCAGCTTCGAAAGGAGTGGAGTTCGAGCGCACGACGATCAGCACGCCATCACAGGCCTTGGCCAGGACCCCTGAATCCGAGACGGGAACCGCCGGCGGAGAATCGACGATGATCCAATCGAACAGAAGACCCACCCGGTGCAACAGCACTCTCAGCCGTCCGTTGCCGACCAATTCCGAAGGATCATCTATGGGGGTGCCGCTGGGGATGAAAAACAAATTTTCCAGCGGGCCTCTTTGCATCACAGGGAATTCTTCACATCGCCCCTGCAGATAGTCTGAGAGGCCAGGGACGGCTGTCGTTCCTAACATCAAATGCAACCGCGGCGCGCGCAAATCAGCGTCAATGAGCAACACTCTTCGCCCATGCTGCCGGACCAGCACCTGGGCCAGGTTTGCCGAGGTAAACGACTTACCCTCCTTTGGCAGAGCACTGGTAATCAGCAGGCTCTTGAGCGGCATTTTTTCCCGCGCGTTGTAAAGGCGGGAGCGCAGCGTGCGGAATTCTTCCGTTCCCCGCTTGTTGTCATCGCCATTAAGAAACAGCATCGTTGCGGGATCAGGGTTCCATTTTTCCTGGCTGGATTTCGCGAGCAGGGACTCAAGGCCAAACGAAGAAATCGCCGCATCGGTTCCGTTACCGCCGGGAATAGAATTATCTTCCCGAAAGCCGGGACCGGCGGTTCCGGGAACGACGGAAAAGGGCGGATGAACTCCCCCGGACTGAATTTCGGCCCGTTCCATTTCCGCCTTCTTCAACGCATCATGAATTCGGCTCATAGTTGCCTTTCGCCGGGGCGGTCTTTTCATCCGCCTCGCGTATGTGATCGGCCAGTTTCACGAGGGAGCGTAATGCCTCGACCAGATCCGGATTGTCCCTGCCCGGAGCAGATACAGCAGTCGGGGCCATCGCCGCCGAAGCCGTGTTGTCGCTTAAGTCAAAGTCCCGGGCTACTGCTTCCACAATCGCCGGCCCGATTACCTTTTGCTGATCGACGAACGCGCTCACCAGACAGTGCTCGCAAATCAAGTTGATCACGCGCGGTGTGCCGTTCGCGTAAAGGTGGACGGCCTCCATGGCTTGCGAGTCAAATATCTGCTGCCCATCGGAACCGGCAATCCGCAGTCGCTGCTGGATGTAGGCCTTTGTCTCTTCCAGAGTTAACAAGTGCGTTTTGGCGCGGAGTGTGAGCCGTTGCCGTAACTGGCGCAGTTGCGGCTGTTTGAGCTTCTGTTCCAGTTCAGGCTGTCCCACCAGGACGATCTGCAACAACTTTTCGGTGAACGTCTCCAGATTCGTGAGCATGCGAATCTCTTCCAGAACTTCGTCGGTCAGGTTCTGGGCCTCATCTACGATTAACACCGCCGTTTCGCCCGCGCGGTACCGGTCGAGCAGCCAGTTGTAAAGCCGCAGCAATACCTGGCTCTTGGCGCGCGAATCTCCAGGTATGCCAAAGTCCGCCATCATGTAGTCGAGAAATTGCGGGACGTTCAACCGGGAATTGAAAACGAAAGCTGTCGCTACCTGTTGCAGACGCAACCACTCCAGCAATTTGTTAATCAGAGTTGTCTTGCCCGTACCCACTTCTCCGGTGAGCAGCACGAAACCCTTCCGGCTTTGAATGCCGTAAGTAAGGCACGCCAGTGCCTCCTCGGTATGCCGCGTCAGGAACAGATAACGCGGGTCCGGATTCACATTGAACGGATTTGCTCTCAGTCCGTAGAAATCTTTGTACATTTAGTTCCTCTAGGCGCCAATGGGCTTCCTTTGATCGGGTTTCTTGTCCTTCTTCCAGAAATGCCCTACGCCGTTCTTGCTTCCTTGCGCATCATCGACGATCCACGGGACGGACACCAGCATGGGCAATTCAAGAGCAGCCTCGGCATCCGCTTCCGTACGGATCGATTGGTCCCGCAGCTCAAGCCACAACGCGATTCCCAGTCCCAGGACCAAGCCGGCGCCTAGACCGCCGCCAGCGAACAACAGCCGATTGGGAAAACTGGGCGTGTCAGGCATGCTGGCGGGATTCAGTAGGCGCATCTGTTCGCCCTGCTGCTGCTGTTCCATTGTCAGGGTCAGGTCGGACTTGCTCTTGTTGGCCAGGAGGTCTTGATAATTCTTCTGCGCGTTATCGTAGTCACGCGCCATTTCCTTGTACTGTTCTTCAATTGCCGGACTCAGTGACACTCGCCCTTGATATTGCCCGATTTCCTGTTGCAATCTTTTTTGATCGCGCGTCGCGGCTGCAATCAGATCGCTGTATTGATGAGCCTGCAGGCGTAATTGACGAATCTCCGGTGGCTCGTTCGCGGACGCCTTTTCGTTCCCGGCGTCCTTGGCAGTCGATGCAGGGCCGTTGTTCTCCGCCAACTTCTTCTGCACCTGGGCAATGTCCGCTTTCGCCTTGATCACGTCCGGATGGTCATCGGTATATCGCGCTTGCAGCTGCATAAGCTGTGACTGCAATTCCGACAACTGCTTTTGCAGGGTCTCCGGATTGCTCGCCGATTGCGAAGACTTCCACGTGGTCAACTGCTGCTCCAGGAGCGATTCGCTGTAGGCTTTGTCCTGTTGGGCGCGATTTAAAGTTTGTGTGTTGGCATCAAGCTGTGAGTTCAACCCCGCCAGAATTTTGAGGTTGCTCTCCTCGTCTCCGGGAAGCTGCCCGATGTACTGCTTCTTGAAAGAGGCTAGCTTGGCGTCCAGATCATCGAGCGTGCGCTTTGCGTCTTGCAGCCCGCGGTTGAGCAATTCAGTCGTGCCCTTGGCGACATCCTGGCGCGAAGTTAAATTCTGCTCCAGCAACAGCGAGGTCAGTTCATTGCAGATCTGCTGGACTTCCCGCGGATTAGACCCCGTATACTCCACATAAAATCCGGGAACAGGACTGCGATTCGATTTCTTTTTCCCACCGGCGCCAATGTCGGAAACATCGGTAACCACGGGCTCGATGGTCATATTCGTGCGGATCATCTCGATCAAGTCATCGACATTCTGATCGTTCCTGGCCAGCTTCAATCTCTCCAGCATGGGTTGCAAACGGCTTTGACTCAAAACCTGTTGCTGCAGCGTGGCGATGCGTTCCGTTAAATCTTCCGTGACCACCGGTTGCACCATGGTCGTGGGCACTTTCTGTCCTTCTACTAACACCAGTGCTTGCGAAGTGTATTTAGGAGTGAAGGCGAAAGAAACCAGCCAGCCCACGAGCGGTGCCAGCAAGGCCGGGATAAGGAGCACCCAGGCCCTGCGCCGTAACATCGCCAGATAATCGTCTAAGTTCAGTTCCCGATTCGCAATCATCGAAAGTTTCCGTTTCCTGTTACCCGTCTTTTCCCTTCACTTGAACGAAAGTTCTGCGCCGAGAATCAGTCGAGCCGCATCGGACGCGGTCTCCAGTCAAACCCGAAGGTGCCGACATTCCGCTGCGAAATCCGATTACAGGGAGCGAGACTCGCCCCGCTCAGGCTTACTCCACAGAATGAAGGATCGAAGGACAACTCGTTAAATTGATAGCTCGCGAAGATATGAAAATTTCGCCCTAGCATCCGGTGAACGGCCACACCAACAAATCCGTAATCGAAGTTGTCGGCAGCTACACCGGCGCAGGAACTGGACGAGGAGGCGGAAATCTCGCACGTGATCTGTTCCTGCAGCGTCAACGGGATTAAGCGCTTGTTGTGCGCATATCCCAGATCCGCGGTGACGCTCCAAACGCGGCTCAACGGCCGGGCAACAGTCAGTTCTGCGTTGTCGGTTTGAGCGCCGGCGAACAATCCCGATCCGTTCGTGTTGTATCGCTGGTAGGAAAGCGCAAGGGTCGTCTTCGGAAACCTGTAACGCAGCGTCGCCTTGCCGGCCACCGATACTCCATTGCTGTTTGCTCCCGCCTCGGTGAGGCCCGTGAACTGTGGTCCGGCCCCGGCCAGGAAATCCATGCGTCCAGAAATGCGATGCCCCCAGAGGAATTGGATAAGATTGGAATGGAAGGCAAGCCCGGCAGTGGAGAAGTTGAACGCTTGATAGCCGTAGACAATCGCCACCTGATCGTGCGGCCCCAGCACGCGGTTATAGCCGCCCTGCGCCGAAAGCTGCGTACTTCCCAGGAAGGAAATACCTTGCACCTCAGTATCCCCCGTAAAATGTACAAACCCGTAACCTACAGCCGCAGTCACAGACGACTTCGGACTCAAATATTCCGTCACATCGGCCAGGCTTAAGTTCATGATGCGAGAGACCTGGCCCAGTGCACCGAAGGTTGTTCCGCCCCAAAAAGTGCCCGGCGTTCCACCGCTTAGGCTTTGCCCTATTCCGTACATGCTTCCGTAAGCGCCGGCGAAACTTCCTTCCGGCATATAACTGAACGAATCGCGAAGGTCCAATTCGCCTCGCTTCCAGTTAATTTTTTGATCCACGTCAAATTGTTCGAGATTCTTGAAACCAACGCCCCCTGCCGAGTAGTACCCAACTCCTCCGCTATAGTCCAGAGCCAGATCGTAGTGACTCCACAGTCGCTGCAACTCAAGGCTACCCAAGACCAGCGTGTCGGATTGAAGGGAGGAATTTCCCAATGTGTCGCTAGCATTGGAGTCCACAGCCTCGCTCACATGCAAACTGGGCTGCAAATAACTCAGCGGCGCGGTGTGAGGTTCGAGTCCGGGCTGGTCAATGCCCGAGATCGGAGGG
Source organism: Candidatus Sulfotelmatobacter sp. (assembly GCA_049584475.1). GTDB lineage: Bacteria > Acidobacteriota > Terriglobia > Terriglobales > Acidobacteriaceae > Sulfotelmatobacter. Next base: position 191,981 of record JBAUXX010000064.1, read on the forward strand.
TTTTCGGTGACCTGAGACGACTGCGCATCGACGCCAAAGGCGGGCGCCGGCGGCGTTCCCGCCTGCTGGCTGCTATCTTGCGGCGAACTCCCGGTCGGAGCCGCACTATCCTGCCCCAGCGCCGCGTACAACGGCAGCGCCAGCAGCACGAGGGAGAATATGCTGTTGCGTTTGCTCATCGCTTCCTTAAGGAACCACTATCGTGTCTCCCGGACGCAATTGAATGTTCTGTTCGGGATTACGGCCCTTGACCACTTCTTTGTAATTAAATGGCACCTTTGTCTGCTTGCCGTTTTCCATACGGAGCAAATAAATTGCTTTGAGATTGGCAAACTGGGTGAAGCCGGCGGCCGAGAGCGCTTGCAGCATCGTCATGTGGGGCAGCAGAGGTATCGGTCCGCTGTGAGTTACTTCTCCCGTAACGAAGACTCTCTGGCTATTCATGGCCGTGACCACCACCGTAACTCGTGGATCGGCAATGAATTTCTTCAGTTTCACCGTGATCGAATCCGCTAACTGCATTGGTGTCAAACCTGCGGCCGGCACATCATCCAACAGCGGCAACGAAATCTTCCCGTCAGGCCGCACCGGGAGCGTGGCGGTCAGGTCCGGTTCCTTCCATACCGACACTCGCAGCATATCGTCAGCGCCGATCACATAGTCCGCAGCGACGGCAGAGCCTGAAACCGGGGCCGCGTTGGTAGCGCCATTCGTTGCACCGTCGGCCGGTTTGGCAACCGGGTTCGATTGCGCAACCACTCCCGACGCCAAAAACATCGCGAGAAACATATGCGCAACTGCCCGGGATCTCTTCTTCATCACCTTCTCCACAGAATCCGGAAGCCGGAGGCGCCCCCAACTTCGTATCGCGATTGCATCTTCCACACGCCTGTCGCTCCAAAACCAAAAGAAGCAACTACTAGAATAAAACGCTTTGGCCATCAAGATGTTGTCATTTGTGAGTGCGCACTGAGCGGTTGCCTGTTTTCCGCTCTCCAGAGGACTGACGCAATCCCACGATCACTCTGCACATCTGAGGCGAAACGGCGATTCCCGGAACAGTTGCTCGTGCAAGAGGACTGCCACTCAGACCGTGCCGGCGACTTTCATGAACTCATTTTCTCTCATGTTTTCAGCAACTTAGAAGGAACATTCCTTGGGTGGGAAATCGACCTTGAACTGCGGAAAGTATAGCACGCAAAGTGGCAAACGATTTCACTTTCTGGCAGAGTTGCCAGCATCTTTAGAATAGAAAGCGGCCAGCTAGGCAAGTTGCCCACATTGATTCGCAAAGGGGTTTACATTGCGCTGTCGACTAAATTTCGCTTATCCTCAGTTTCCCCCAGACAGCGTAATGTTTTAGTGATCCAATTGGCGCAAACCGATTCCGAGACCCTACCTCTGCGTTCCGTCAAAGCGGCTTTGCCGTTGTGGCAGATCGCCGCTCTGATCCTGCTGACTTTTTGGCTTTATGTCTCGATCCTCGGTCATCTGGTGATCCAGTGGTGGCACGATCCCAATTTCTCTCATGGATTCTTTGTGCCGTTGTTCTGCGCCTTCGTCGTTTGGCAGGAACGCGACCGCTTGTCCCAAATACCGGTTAAGCCCGCATGGGCAGGATTGCCGATCCTGGCTTTCGCTTTGGCTGTGCTAGTAGTCGGTCAGCTGGGGGCAGAACTGTTTCTCGCGCGAGTCTCGCTTCTTTTTCTCTGCGCCGGATTAATCGTCCTATTCCTGGGATGGAAGTTCTTGCGCGCGCTTTCGTTCCCTCTGGCGTTTCTCTTGCTGATGATTCCCATCCCCACAATTGTCTTCAATCAAATCACTTTCCCCTTACAGTTGGTCGCCTCTCGCGCCGCCGCTGCCACGCTGCCCCTTTTCTCAGTTCCGATTCTTCGCGAAGGGAATGTCATCATTCTTCCCAGCATGGCGCTCGAAGTGGCTGAAGCCTGCAGCGGAATACGCTCGCTGATGTCGCTGATCACGCTTGCCGTCATTTACGGATACGTGGCCGAAAAACGATTAGCCGTACGCTTATTACTGGCTTTGGCTTCAATTCCCATTTCCGTCGCCGCAAATAGTGCCCGCATTATTGGTACGGGACTTCTCGTGCAATACTGGGATCCTGACAAGGCTCAGGGATTTTTTCATACTTTCTCTGGCTGGCTGATCTTCGTAGTATCCCTCTTCATGCTTTATGTTTTGCATGGGTTGACCAGGATCCTATGGCACGACAAAGGCGGTAACCCGTGAGGCCGTCAGTCCTGCGCTTCGCTCTGGCCGTATTGCTCATCGCGGTTGCGGCGGTATTTCTCCAGGCTCGCGGCCACCGTGAGATATTCCCTCCTCGCTCCCGCCTCGAGTCATTTCCCGTACAACTCGGTCCATGGACGGGCAGCGACGACGTCATCGAGAAGGAAGTGCTTGACGTTCTCGGTCCCGGCGATTTTCTCTTGCGTGACTACAACACATCCGGCGACAGCCAACCTGCGATCAATCTCTACATTGCTTACTTTCCTAGCCAGCGCGCCGGCGATACAATTCACTCCCCGAAGAATTGCCTGCCCGGTGCAGGCTGGATGCCGGTGGAGTCGACCAGGGTTACGCTAGATCTTCCCGGCCATTCCGCATTTCCTGTCACCCGTTACGTCATTGCCAGGGGCGAGACGCGCGAGTTAGTCCTCTACTGGTATTGGGCCCACGACCGCGGCGTGGCCAGCGAATATTGGGCCAAGTTTTATTTGGTGGCAGACTCGATGCGGCTCAATCGCAGCGACGGCGCTTTGGTAAGGATCAGCACGATCATGTATCGCGGCGAGACTGCCGAAGCTGGCGAACGGCGCGTTCTTCCCTTCGCCACGTTAATCGTGCCGAAACTCGGAACTTATATTCCCCGGTGATCTTGGCTCAGGCAATACTCGTTCCCCGGACCCTTCAGTGACGGCAGTTACTTTTCCTGCCTCTTTTCATGCAGTATCATGGTGACGTCCGATGGCTGAAGACCAGCCCTGTTTCACGTATGTCCGGACGAAGCATCCATGATCAAAAAGACTGTTCTCCGTTTGGCCGTTCTCTGCTCGCTCCTGGCCATCGCATTCACTGGCTGTTCGCGCGATCCCAATGTGCGCAAGCAGAAGTATTTCGAGAGCGGAGAACGCTATTTCAATAAGGCGAAATACCGCGAAGCCGCCATTCAGTACGCCAATGCCGTCCAGATCGATCCCCGCTTCGCTCAGGCTCATTATCAACTCGGAAAAACCTATCTCAACCTCCACGACTGGAACCATGCCTATCAGGAGCTCTCACGCGCCATCGAGTTGGCCCCTGACAACTACCCGGCCCACGTTGATCTCGCCAACTTATTGATCTCGGCGAGACAAATGAAAGAAGCGCAGACTCACCTCGATATTCTTCGCGCAAAAGAGCCGAACTCGCCTGCGACCCACGAAGCGTGGGCTAACTTCTACTCCGCGCAAGGCAATCTTGGCTCCGCTATCCAGGAGATGGAAAAGGGCATCGCTGCCGACCCCAATCGCTCCGACTCGTATCTGACCCTTGCTTTGTTCCAACTCCGATCCAGCCTATTCGACGAGGCCGAAGCCAACTTCAAGAAGGCGATCGCTTTGGATCCAAAATCGATGAACGCGCAGCTTGCCTTGGGCGCCTTCTACCAGGACCGAAACCGGCTGCCGGAAGCCGAACAGCAGTTTCGTCACGCCATCGATGTGCAGCCGAAAGATCCCACCGCTCGTGCCGCCCTGGTTCGCCTCCTGGTGACTGAGAACAAAAAGTCCGACGCCGAGAGCTTTCTACGGCAGTCCAAGTCAGACCTTGCGGACAATTCCGAAGGCTACCGCATGCTGGGAGACTTCTACTTTGCCACCGGTGACGTGGACCGTGCCGCCGCCGAGTACTCTTCGCTTTATAGCGATCACTCCAAAGACATTGAGGTCAAAAGAAACTACATTCAGCTTCTGATCCTGGAGAATCGTTTGGATGAAGCGGCCAAGCTCAACAGCGAGATTCTGAAGCTGAATCCTCATGACATTGACGCGCTGATTTATCGCGGGCAAATCCAACTTCGGAAGAACGACGCCGGCGGCGCTGTCGATTCGTTGCAAACGGCGTTGCGCAACGATCCCGACAATGCCACAGCTCACTATCAACTCGGCGTCGCGTTCGATCAACAACACAATGAAGGCCGTGCCGAATCGGAATGGCGCGAGGCCGTTCGCCTGAAACCAGCCATGACCGACGCCGACCGTGCGCTGGCGAACCTGGAACTGCACCGCGGCGATTTCGATGCTGTCATGCAAAGCGCGCAGGAGATCATTGCGGCACAACCGAATTCTCCTGACGGCTACCTGCTCCGCTCCATTGCCGAGATCAATCGGCAGAACTATTCCGGAGCTGAGGAGGATCTGCACAAGGCCATGCCGCTGGCTCCGCAGAGTCCGGCGCCATACGTTCAGTTGGGCAGCCTTCGCTTGCGGCAGAAACAATTCGGCGAAGCGGAGAAGTTCTATCGGCAGGCTCTAGACAGGGATCCTTCTTCCAGCGACGGCCTCTCGGGCCTGATGAATACCTGCATCGCGGAAAAGCAACCGGACAAAGCCATCGCGGCCGCCAACGTGCAGATCGCCAAGTCGCCTAACAACAGTAATTTTTACGATCTGCTGGGCACTGCCTTGTTTGACGGGAAGAAAGATCTAACGGGTGCGGAAGCTTCCCTGCGCAAAGCCGTGGATCTCGACAAGACGAACTCCGACGCGCTGGTCAAACTGGGCAAGGTGCAAATCGCCGAGGGTTCGACCGATCAGGCGTTGGCGACCTACCAGCAATCGATCAAGGACAATCCCCGCGAAATTACGTTTTACGTGCTCGCAGGTGAACTCTACGAAGCGAAGAGCAATTGGGATGGCGCCAAGTCGATGTATCAACAGGCGCTGAATATTCAGCCCGACAATCCGTTGGCCTCGAACAATCTCGCCTACGTCATGCTGCAACAGGGCGGCAACGTCGACGTGGCTTTATCCATGGCACAAAACGCGCGCCGCGGAATGCCAGACTCGCCAAGCGCCGCCGATACCCTGGGCTGGGCCTATTACCAGAAGGGCGTTTATCAATCCGCCATCGATCTGTTCCAGGAATCGCTGCGCCTGAACGAAAAACATGGCGGCGCCGACGATCCCACGGTTCACTACCATCTTGGTCTCGCGTACGAAAAATCCAACCAGCTCAAGCAAGCGCGCGAACAACTGGAGCGCGCCTTGAAAATCAGCCCCAACGACAGCGACGCCCGCAAAGCTTTATCCGAACTGCGCAGCTAGCGCCTTTGAACTCCTGTGCTCCTCTGTGCCACCCCCGTGTAACTCCGTGTTAAAGATTTCGACTCTCCCTCCGCGCACTAATATGCAGTCAGACTTACCTTGTCCAACCAAACGTTGTACGGATCGCCGTTCGAATCCAAATCCATCTGGAACGCGGTGTCAATCTCTTCGAGATCCCATCCCTGCTGGTTGTTGTAATAAGTGTCGACGTTGTAGGCTTGGCCGTTCACCGTCAGGGTTTCATAGTGGACCTGGCTCCCTATCCGCTCAAAAGTCCAGGTCAGGTGGTTCCAGGTATTTGCCGGAAAGGCATTGCAAGGAACGCTGGTTGCCCGCCACACGCCTGACTCGTCGTCCCAGATATCCCACATGCCCGGCGTTTCGCCTTTGAAATTGCATTCCGATCCCCAAACCCAGCGTTGCGGATTTGCCATCGCAGTGTCGTCATAGGCCTGATTCAAGTCGAACTCCAGCGCCTGTGGCGCGGATGGATTGTCAATCCAAAAATAAAGGTCGTAAATGAAATTGCTGACATTATTCCCTCCCGCTACCGGATTGAAGTACAGCATGTTGCAATATCCAGCGCAGGCAGTGCCCGGACCGGTTGATGCCATGCTGAATTGCGCCGAATTACCATCCATGGACGGCGAAGATACGTTTTGGGTCAGAGTCGATTGCGGCGTGCCGCCGCCTGCGGCGCACAGTTGACCCGCACGTCCCGATCCCGCAGGGAAATCCGCACCACACGATTGCCAACCCGGCGCGGCCTGAATGCCACTGATGACTGTCTGACCATTCGTGGTCGGCGCTTGCGCCGAAACCGTGACCGGCAAGGGCGTCGCCGAAATGTTGCCTTGCTGATCTTCAGCCATTACCGTCAGGGTGTGTGCGCCCGGCGTAAGAAAGATTTGCGTATTGATCGAAGTGTCGAAAGTGAAATACACGGAAACTTGATCGACGTAGACGCGCATAAAAAGTATCTTGTTTTTCGGATCGGCGGACGCAACGACATTGATCGGCGAAGTCAAAGTAGCGCCGCTCGTGGGACCGGAAACCGTCAAAGGAAAATCGTTCGCTCCATCTTTCCACGCGGCGGTGTTTTGATTATCCGGTAGTGGCGCGGGAACCTCGGTCGAGGCGGGATCCGCAAACGGCCACGTGATCTGCTCCGGCGGAATGGATGGATAATCCGGCTGGGACGAAGTCGTAGTGGTAGTCGTCGTGGTAGTTGTCGTGGTTGAAGTCGAATTGACTCCACATCCCGTTAATACACCAGTCATAACTGGCACCAACAGCGCCAGCAATAAAGTCGCTGAACCTGCCTTTTGCACTTTAACTTTTGCAATCTCTCTCTTGATTTGGGCGCAAATGATCGAAGAAAAAAGACGCATTCTGTCCCTCCTGATCCTGATGAATAACGTAGAGACATCAGCATCTGGAGCGGCCAAGGCTGGTCACTACAACTCACGGAACTAATTGCGGAAACCGAAAAAATCGCTACTCACCTGTATCCGCCATTCTAGGGACATCGGGCAATACCTCAACTCCCGTAAGAATACCGGGTAAAATCCTGATGAATTGAGGAGTGACGGCACAGTAGTGAAAACGAGATTGAAGAGTTAAAGGCTTAGTCCGCAGCGACGTCGTGCGGCGGCACTTCAGCCTGCTTGCGCTTGACCTGGCGATTCGACGGCAATCCAGCGTCGCGAATCTTATAGAGCAGCGCGCGGTAGCTGATGCCAAGCGTCTTGGCGGACTGCTTGCGGTTCCAGTGGTGATTCTGCAGAACTTTTAAAATTACCTTTCGCTCCAGCTCGAGCACGGCCTGGCGAGTTAGTTTCTTCAGCGAGAGCTGTCCGTCAAGAGGAATTTCAGCGTTGAAAAAGTCGGGCTGGCGCGGCGCGAGGTCGCCTGCAATTACATCTTCGGTGCCCAGGATCACGTAGCGCTTGATCAGGTTCTCGAGTTCGCGGATGTTGCCCGGCCAGTGATACTTGCGCAGCACGGCCATCAATTCATTGGAGAGCGGCTTCGCCCGGCAGTTGTATTTGCGATTGTGGTACTCGAGAAAGTAGCTCACTAAATCCGGAATGTCGGCCGCGCGTTCGCGCAATGGCGGCATTTGCAGATTCACGACGTTGATGCGGTAGTACAAATCCGCGCGAAAAGTTCCGTTCTCTATTTCGACGTCGAGCTTGCGGTTGGTCGCGCACACCACCCGCACTTCTACCTTCTTGTCTTCCTGCGCGCCGATGCGGCAGAACTGGCCATCCTGCAACAGTTGCAGTAGTTTTGACTGCAAGGCCATGTCTAGCTCGGAAATTTCGTCGAGAAACAGCGTACCTCGGTGCGCCATCTCGACCCGGCCTGGCTTCATGCCATAGGCGCCGGTGAACGCACCTTTTTCGTACCCGAACAGTTCACTTTCCAGCAAAGTTCCGGGAATGGCGGGACAATTTACTTTCACCCAGGGCCCAGTCTTCCACGGCGACGCAGCGTGAATCATGCGCGCGATGATGTCTTTGCCCGTCCCGCTCTCGCCCTCAATCAGCACCGGGACGTTGGCCCCGGCCAACTTCAAAAGGCGCTCTCGCAGCGACTGCATGATTTCGGTTCGACCGAAAACGACCGCCTCTGGCGGCATTTCACCCAGCGGCTGCACCAGCGAATTCACGCTACCCGAGGTCGTCATATCCAACACCGTGTGCCAATTTCTTGCACACTTGGTTTGTGCATCCGGAGCGCCAAAGTCGCGGCGCACCTTCCTCAGCATTTCAAACTTAGCTTATGTGATTGAAGAGCGGCAACTTACCAAAGATTAAGAGAGCGTTCGTGGAGTAACGCGAAGAGAAAGCCTGCAACACTCAAGGTCAATGAAGGGAGGAAAACCTTTTCACCTGGCAGAACTTAGTTTCCGTCCTGAAGCTCCGGCACTCGATCTAGGCATGATGGAGACGCGTGCATTCAGCAGCGGCCGTGAAAATTTCAAGCCCAGCAGGTGATAGCCCTTGGCGTCTACAGATCGCAATGGCCGTGCGCGGAGATAGCGTGATGCGCGCGGAAGCAGTGCCAAAGCGGCCAGAGGCGCGCTTGGGATCTCCAACAGAATCTGCGCACTCGAAGGCAGAGTGCGCCGCACGGCCAGCAGCATTCCGCCGGCGCTTACGTTGAGCGCGGTGGCGAATTCCAATACTTCCTTACCTTTGTCGTCGCGGCTGCGAACAAAGACTGGTATCGCCAGCGGCAAGCGCGGCCATTTTCGCCGTTCGCCTGACCTCTTCAGGTTCAAGGGGGGACCTTTCAGTGTGAGGTCTTAAAACCACTAAGTTAGCAGCATCCACGTGGCCAAATGCAGTATGAGAGAAATGGCAAAGGGCAGAACTGCCCTGAATGGGGCCTACAATAACCCTGAAGCATGGGTTGAAACCAGGGTTTCAGGGACTTTTATTCGTCTTACATTCGCTCTCTGCAATGCCCATACCCCTGTTGCAGCACACTCAGAAGTGCAAGCTTTTGCTACACTTGGGTAATTCGCGTGCGTTTCACGTTGACTTTAGAATGGGGCTGGCTTACGATTTGCGGACAGGCTTTTTCTTGACGAGAAGAGCCAACACTTCCCTCCCCGCGTCGCGCCTCTGGTTCAAAAATGGCCACTCTGCAAAAGAACACGTGTGCGTCCGATTCTTCCGGGGTCGCGGCCGGCGCGGCTGAGAAAAAATCCACGGGGTCAAATCAACCCCGTCCCGACGCCGATCTGCCCGCCCCGGAAAATCTTCTGCAAGAGTACACCGCGTTACGCGACCGCTTTCAGCGCACAACGAATGCATTGGCTTCCGCCGCGCATGATTTGAAGACTCCACTTTCCATTCTCAACGGCTATGTCGAGCTGCTGCACAGCGAAAAACTCGGCCCGATCAGCGAGCGGCAGCGCGAAGTTCTGAATGACATGAAGGCGAGCGGCAAACGCCTGCAGCAGTTTATCCAGGACTTTCTCACCTACAGCGTTCTCGAAACTGGCGGGCTGCGCATGCAGTTCGAGGTGGGTAACATCAATCAATGTCTGTCGGAGGTTTGCCGGCTTTGGTCGGGCCGCTTTCAGGAACGCGGGCTCGCGCTCTATTTTTTGGCAAACGAGAAGCTGGCGGCGTTTCCCTTCGATTCTCCCAAGCTGGAGCGGGTGATTTCGAATCTGCTGGAAAATGCCTTCAAGTTCACGCCACAGGGAGGAACAGTCTGGCTGCACGCCGAGCCGCACATGTGGGAGCGCCGTGTGGCCTCTGAACCGGCAGTGCCGGGCGAGCGCCGGCGCCAAAGCGATTCTCAGCCGAATTCCGTCAGAGTCAGTGTTGCCGACACCGGTCCGGGAATCCCTGCCGAATTTCAGCAGGAAGTTTTCGACGATTTCTTCCGCCTCCCTTCCAATACCAGTATGGAAGGAATGGGTTTGGGACTAGCCATTGCCCGCCGTCTGGTTCATGGCATGGGAGGAAAAATCTGGGTGGAAAGCGAACCCGGCGCCGGCTGCAAATTCTCTTTTCTTTTGCCTTTTCAACCTTCAACGGCCGCCGTGCACAAAGGAAAAAATAATCGATGAGTGAAGCCGCCAACATTCTGCTGGTGGATGACGAACCGGGAATGCTCCGCTATATCAAGACGCTTCTCGAGGTGGACGACTACCGTGTAGAAACGGCGACCACGGGCGAAGAGGCATTGCAGCGTGTAGAAAAAGGCTCGCAGCCGGATCTCGTCCTGCTCGATGTGCTGATGCCCGGCATCGATGGCCTGGAAACGCTGGAGAAGTTGCGCCAGATGAAGCCCGGCATGAAGGTGGTCATGCTTTCCTGCGTGAACGATACCCGCAAAGTCGTACAAGCCATGAAGATGGGCGCGCAGGATTACCTGACCAAACCATTTCAGAAGGCTGAACTGGACGCGGTGATCGACCTCTGCCTCGGCCAGGGTAAACAAACATTCACCGGCGAGGTTGAAGAACTCTCTGACGATGTATTTTTCATTGCGGCCAGCCCCGCGATGCGCAAGATTCGCTCGCAATCGGCGCTGGTCGCCAATGTCGACATTCCGGTGTTGCTGTTAGGCGAAAGCGGCACGGGCAAAGAAGTTTTGGGACGTCTGATTCACAAGCTCTCTCCACGCGCCCATCGCACTTTCTTGAAAGTCAACTGCGCCGCCGTTCCCGCTGATTTGCTGGAAAGCGAATTGTTCGGCTATGAACCCGGAGCCTTCACCGGCGCAACCCACGCCAAACCAGGCAAGTTTGAATTGTGCAATAAGGGAACCATTCTGCTCGACGAGATTGGCGAAATGCCTCCGCTCTTGCAGGCCAAGCTGCTGCACGTCTTACAAGATCAGCAGTTCTCGCGGCTGGGGAGCCGGTCCGTGATCAAAGTGGATGTCCGCATCCTGGCGGCCACCAACATCAATATTCCCGAAGCGCTTGCCAACAAACGCCTGCGCGAGGATCTCTACTACCGCCTGAACGCTTTCACCTTGCAGTTGCCGCCGCTGCGCGAGCGCAAGGAAGAAATCCCCATTCTGCTTAAGCACTCGATGACCCGCATGGCGGAGCGCTACGCGCGGCCTCCACTGCCGCTTTCTCCCGCCCTGCTGAAGGCCTGCCATGATCACAACTGGCCCGGTAATTTGCGCGAGCTCAACAACTTCCTGAAGCGCTATTTGATTTTGGGAGATGAGAATCTGGCCATCGTCGAGCTGCAACCGAAAAATGACGGCAACGGCGGCTCTTCCGGAGCTTCCTCGGGCAAGAACGGCGATAGCGGCGGATTGAAATCGCTCGCGCGTAGCGCCAAAGACGAAGCCGAAGCCGAAGCAATCATGCGGGCCCTGGAACAGACAAACTGGAACCGCAAGCTGGCCGCCGCGATATTACAGATCAGCTACAAGGCGCTGCTCTACAAAATTCGCCAGTACGGAATCGCAGAGGCCAAGAGCCACCATAGGTTGTCTGCGGGAGCGTAACCGGTTCACTCTCAGACCACCACCGCTTCTCGATACTCCCCAAACACGTTACGCAGACTATCGGAAATCTCACCCACCGTTGCGTTGGCCTCAACCGCCGCCAGAATGCGTGGCATCAGGTTTCCGCCGGAGCGGGCCGCCTCTTCTACAGACTTCAATGCTGCTTGCCAAGGCGCCACACTTCGTTGTGAGCGCAGCGCGCGCAGACGTTCCACTTGATTACTTTCCAGCGCCGGATCAATCCGTTGAATAGGGATGGCCTTTTCTTCTTCCACCTCGAATCGATTGACTCCTACAACGATTGACTCCTCGCGGTCCACCTGTTGCTGGTATTCATACGCGGCATTCTGAATTTCTTGCTGCACGAATCCGCGCTCCACGGCCCGCAGCATTCCTCCCATCACTTCAATCTTCCCTAAGTATTCCGCCGCACGTTTTTCGATTTCGCTGGTCAGCGTTTCAATGTAATACGATCCCGCAAGCGGATCGACCGTCTGCGGCGCTCCCGATTCGAAAGCAATAATTTGCTGCGTGCGCAGTGCGATGCGCGCCGCCTGCTCGGTGGGCAACGCTAAAGCCTCATCGTAAGAATTTGTATGCAGAGACTGGGTCCCGCCCATCACCGCCGCCAGCGCCTGGATCGCCGTGCGGACAATGTTATTCTCCGGTTGCTGCGCGGTCAGTGTCGAACCGGCGGTTTGTGTGTGGAAACGCAACATCCACGATCGTGGATTTTTCGCCTTAAAATGCTCCCGCATGATGCGCGCCCACATGCGCCGCGCAGCGCGGAACTTTGCCACTTCTTCCAGAAAATTGTTGTGCGCATTGAAGAAGAAAGAAAGCCGAGGCGCGAATTTATCCACATCGAGCCCCGCCTTGATGGCCGCTTCCACGTACGTCATGCCATTGCCGAGCGTGAAGGCGACTTCCTGCACCGCAGTCGACCCCGCTTCGCGCATGTGATATCCGGAAATCGAAATCGGGTTCCACTCGGGCAGATTTTCGTTGGCCCAGGCGAACATGTCCGTAACGATCCGCAGCGCCTGTTGCGGCGGATAAATATAAGTACCGCGCGCAATGTACTCCTTGAGCACATCGTTTTGCACTGTGCCAGAAAGTTTGCGGACATCGGCGCCCTGCCTCCTGGCCACCGCAACGTATAAGGCAAGCAGGATCGAGGCCGTCGCATTGATAGTCATCGATGTCGAAATCTTGGTCAGATCGATGCCGTCGAACAATCGCCGCATGTCTTCGATCGAATCAATCGCTACCCCGACTTTGCCCACTTCGCCGGCAGCCAGCGCGTGGTCGGAATCCATGCCGATCTGCGTGGGCAAATCAAAAGCCACGGACAGCCCGGTGGTGCCATTCGCCAGCAAATACTTGTAGCGCTTGTTGGACTCCTGAGCATCACCCATTCCTGCATATTGACGCATCGTCCACAGACGTCCGCGGTACATCGTGCCCTGCACTCCCCGCGTGAAGGGATATTCGCCGGGATATCCAACTTCGCTTTCGTAGTCCGAGCCCTTGAGGTCTGCTGGCGAGTACAGCGCGGCAACGGGAATGTGGGAAGAAGTTTCAAGGGATGGACCTGCAGGGGTGGAAGCCGTGCCGGAAGGCGGTTTGTCAGTCGTCTTCATTGGAGATCACTCGTTGCTAAAGCCTCGAAAACCGAGGCCCGAAGAACGGATTGCTGGGACGCGAGTGTCCAGCGATCGCCGGAATATGGCGGAACAGAGAATCGTACCACCCTCCACACTCCTTTCAAACGTAAGGCCGCTTGTCATCTATCATTCGCATCATGTCGAGGAACACTATGACCCCCGCGAGAAAATGGCTTCGGACAGACTCGAATCGCAGTTGCTATAATCGTGATTGCATGCGGTGGGAATAGCTCAACTGGCAGAGCACCGGACTGTGGCTCCGGCGGTTGCGGGTTCGATTCCCGTTTCCCACCCCAAAAAACCTCTCCCTTCCACTGTATTCATCTCGCTGTGCCGAAAGATCGTTTGGCCCTCGCCCTCTGCCTGAGATAGAATCTCCCGGTTGTAAGTTTGTCCTTCTCTCTCACGCATGAAGCGCATTTTTCACTTTCGCTATTCGCCCGAATCCGCGCTCGGGTCACCCGGACAACTAGGGCCGCTGGAGCAGCGTTTGCTGGAAGCTCTTTGGTCGCGCGGCACGGCAACCGTCCGCGAACTGCTGGAAGGTGGCGTTGAAAATCTCGCTTACACGACGGTGATGACCACGCTGGACCGCCTGTACAAGAAGAATCTTCTCACTCGCGAGGCCGAAGGCCGGGCCTTTCGCTACACACCGCGAGTTTCGCGCGAGCAACTTCATCGCGAGGTCGCGGGCGAGGCATTCCGTCAACTGCTCGACTCGAGTTCGAGCACCGAATTGCCGCTTTCCTACCTGGTGGAAATTCTCAGCGAACGCGACGCGCAATTACTCGAAGACCTGCGCCAGGTAGTGGAAAACAAGCGCCGCGAGTTACGGAAAAACGAGTTGCATAAGAAAACGACCGATGCCGCCAAGGAGAAGCCGTGATGTTTGCGGCGCGCTGTATTGCCGTCGTATCCTCTGTGTTTTTTCTCGTCTATGTCATCCTGTCACTTGCCGTCTGCTGGGGGTGGCGCAGAATATCGACTTCCTGTTACATTCGAAATCTTTCGCCTGGGCATCGAGCAAACCTGCTGTTCGCTCTGCGAATACTGCCGTTCGCCGCTGCGGCTGCGGTCACGGCCGCTTTCATCCTGCCATCGTTTATTCTTCTGGAACCGCGTGCCATCGAAGAACCCATGAGCCCCTTGGCGTTGGCGCTCGGCTCCTGTGGAATCGGCGTGATCGTGTTTGGCGTGGGATTCGCTTTAGCCGCGCTGGTGCGCGCTTCGCGCCTGATCTCGCGATGGACGAGCCACGCCAAAGCCGTGGAGTCGCTAGTTTCCGTTCCCGTGCTGAGCATTAATCGGACCGCGCCCGCGCTCACTGCGGCGGGCATTCTGCGCCCCAGGGTCTTACTCTCGAACGCGGCGCGATTCGTTCTTAACAAGAACGAATTGCATACCGCGCTGCGTCACGAAATGGCGCATGTGCACCGCCGGGATAATCTGAAGAAGTTGTCGTTGCGCTTTGTCGCCTTTCCCGGAATGAAGAAGCTGGAGACAGCGTGGCTGGAGTCGACCGAAATGGCGGCCGACGATGCGGCCGTGGAAAGTATCGGAGATGCTCTCGACCTGGCGGCAGCGTTGATTAAGCTTTCAAAGATCACGTCTAACCCTAGATACGGCTTGGAAAGCGGTTCTGAAGAACTCATGACCGCCTTCATACACGGTTCCGCCAAATTTATAAACGCTCGTGTCGAACGGCTCATTCAGTGGCAGGATCAGCGTCCGTTGGCGCAGTCGAGCTATTCGCGCCTGTATGCGATGAGCGCGGCCGTGGCCATGACATTCGCGATCGCCGGAGCCTTTACCGCGACTTACAGCCAGCTCCTCGCTCAGGCGCACACTGCGACAGAGTGGCTGGTACGGTAGATCGAACCACTCGCCTCACAGCTCGCAGTCGTCCAATCCAGAAACTTGTCAACGGCCAGAAACGATGACTGACGAACCAAGCCGCGACAACCCGCCCCGCAAGCTAATCATTGCCATCGACGGCCCGGCCGGCGCAGGTAAGAGCACGATTGCTTCCCGTCTCGCTCGCAAGCTTGGATACGTCAACCTCGAAAGCGGAGCAATGTACCGCGCCTTGGCTCTGAAGGCGATCGACAATGATTTGTCCTTCGACGACGAAGCGGCGCTGGTCAAACTTGCGCAGAATTCGCGTATCCAGCTTGAGCCCATGATCGGCGGGAACCGCACGCTGCTTGATGGCCGGGATGTATCTTCCCGTATCCGCGAGCGCGATGTCACTGAAGGCGCATCGCGAGTTTCCGTGCATCCTCAAGTGAGGGCGCGTCTGGTCGAACTGCAACGCAAAATGGGAGCGGAAGGCGGCATCGTGATGGAGGGCCGGGACATCGGAACCAAAGTTTTTCCCGATGCCGACCTCAAGATTTTCCTCGATGCCGATCCCGTAGTGCGCGAGCAGCGGCGCATGGAGCAGCAGAAAATCAAGGGCGAAGTCGCAGCCGGCCTCGCCGCCGACCTGCGTGAGCGCGACCGCCG
>JBAUXX010000065.1:0-78921 GCA_049584475.1 Candidatus Sulfotelmatobacter sp.
GGTACGAATAAACGCGGAAATCAAAACCGGCCATGTCGGCAGCATCGTGTCCCACCCTTGCAAAGAGCGCAAGGATGGGGCACCCTCAGTGTGGTGGTATTCAGAGAGAAGGCTGGGCCACCCCGCCTCTGAACGCTGTGGAACTTTGATGAAGGAAAGTGCTTTGACCGGTACAAAATCGTCTACAGTCTGTCGAAGTCCCTATTTATTGGCCTGAACTTTCAAAAGGGTGCGTTTGGTGCCACTCATTCATAACCGTAAAAGAAGCCGCGGTTGATTCTGGCCGGCAAAACCCTGAAGTCAGTGCTCACAAGATTGGGCCTAAGGGTTTGACCCTACCCCTCGACGAACGTACCCGATCCGATATTTCGAAGGTAAAAGAACCGGAAATAGATGGCCCGCTCTTGGGCGCCACTTCCTGGGCAATCCTCATAAATCCAGACACCTGGAAAGGTCTGGAGAACGTAATCCAATGCCTGGGATATGGTTACATTGTCTAAGGACCCCGAGATATGCGGCAAATTCGGTACGGGGCCGCCCACACCCCGCACAATCCCTTCGCCGACAAAAGGCGATCCTCCGCCACGGATTGCATGGGCTTGCATAAAAGCAGCCACCTCCGGCGCAGTTAAAATGGCGCGCAGAGCTTGGTTTGGTTCGTAGGTATCTTGCGGTTCCTTTCCGTCGTTGTGAAACGAAATATGCCTGATCCGAAGATTTAGGAGATCAGTCGGTACTCCTAGTTCGGTCATGCGAATCGTGCCATTCGGTTCCTGCGACACTCGCATTTTAGGATCATCCGCTAGAATTTCGCGCAGAGCTTGAATCGGCTTGGACGAATCCGCTGTTTGTGATCGGAATTGCGGGAAGTGTGGAAAGTCACGCCAGTCGCAAGGTTCTGAGAACTCAAGTGACCCCGAAACCTTGGCATTGTCCAGCACCCGAAGGATAGGCTCAAGCAAGTGAGCCTTCGGCCCATATGCTCGCGCGTTTGGCTCGAAAGACCCGACAAGCACACAAGCGATGAAAGCAACTACGAATGCACGAAACAACATAAGAGACCCCTCCCTCAAAAGCCGTTGCGTAAACACTGTCACACCTAGTATCCATCCGGAATCGCCACACTGGCTGCGGGCGGGTGGCCCACGTTTGGCTTTTCCCGACATTACCCCGACTGAGGGTGCCCCGTTCTTGCGTTTTGTTGCAAGGGCGGGCGCGATGCTGATCGTACCAAGAGTTCTTGCTTGTGGAGCCAGAGAAAACGCGAGAACAAAGATGGTCGGGGAGAGAGGATTTGAACCTCCGACCCCCTGGTCCCGAACCAGATTCCGATGCTTGTTGAAATCTCCTGAAATTTGGAGATTCCAAGTGATTTGTTTTGCTTCAGTCTGCGAACTCGTTTTGAAAGCCGTGGAACTTTGATGAACAAAAGTGCTTTGACCGCTGCGAAATCGTCTACAGTCCGTCGAAGTCGTTGCACATCGGGCCCGGGTCCTCAAAAGGGCGTACGTTGGGCGAACGCTTATTTATAGCTGTACAAGAAGCTGACCTGCTCCCCGTTTTCCGAACGCGTCCGAGTATGATTTCGTCGAAGGAAAGGGGAAGGTGGCATGTCGAGGAGCAATCACACGGAGGCGCAGATGATCGGGGCGCTGAAGCAACTGGAAGCGGGGCGTAAGGCGGAGGACGTGGCGCGAGAAGTGGGGGTATCGAAGCATACGATCTACGCCTGGAAGGCGAAGTACGGCGGGATGGACGTGAGCGAGGCGCAGGAAGCGAAGCAGTTGCGCGATGAGAACACGAAATTGAAAAAGCTGGTGGTCGATCTGAGCCTGGACAAAGAGATGCTGAAGGCGCTGATCGCAAAAAACGGATGGGGCTCGTAGACCAGCGGGCGGACGCGGACTGGCTGCGGACGAAGTACGCAGCGAGCCAGCGCCGGGTTTGCGGGCTGATGGGGATGGCGGTAGCGAGTTACTGCTACCGGTCGCAGCGAACCGATGAGCGGCTGCGCACGCGGTTGGTGGAGTTGGCGCGGTCGAAGCCGCGCTTCGGGTATCGGCGGCTGCATGTGTTGTTGGGCCGTTCGGGGGAGCATGTGAACCATAAGCGGGTGCATCGCGTGTATCGGGAGGCTGGGCTGATGATCCGGCGGAAGGAGCGCAAGCATTGTGTGCGCGAGGGAAAGCCGCTGGTGACGCGGACTTCGGCCAACCAGGAATGGGCGCTGGATTTTGTACACGACGCAGTGGAGTGTGGACGGGCGATCCGGGTGCTGAGTGTGGTGGATGCGTATACGCGGGAGTGTTTGGCTTTGGAAGTGGACACGATCTTTGCCAGCCGGAGAGTGACGCGAGTGTTGGATGCGATTCGCAGAGGCCAATACAGCATTCGCGTGAACGATCAGTGGCGGATGTGCTTCGAATGGAGGGAAGGCGCGTCTGGTCCCTCGAATGTTGAAATTGTTGACTATCATTAGGAGAATTCCATGGCTGTAATCGCAATTCATCCCGGGGAACATTTGGCGGAAGAGCTGCGCGAGTTGGGGATGAGCGCGGCCGAGCTGGCGCGACAACTTAACGTTCCGACCAATCGCGTCACTGAGATTTTGAATGGACGGCGAGCCGTCTCCGGTGATACGGCATTGCGTCTGGCACACTTCTTTGGCACCAGCGCTGAATTCTGGTTGAATCTGCAGAGTCTTTATGAGATTCGGGTCGCCCGGCAGAAGGTGGGGAAACGGATCCGGGCGCTGCCTACGCTTAAGCAGGTTGAACACTCTCTTGCGTAGCGGTTCCAGGAACGATTCGCCAGAAAGTCAAAATGCCCCGCCCCTTCGACAAGCTCAGGGCAGGCTCTGTCGCAGAGGCGCGACAGGGACGGGGCATCCCGCTTCAAACAAAGTTCACAGGAATCATGAACTCTCCCCGACTGGTTCCTGCACTTCAAGCGCGTCTAACACCGTAGCTGTCACGTCCTGTTCCTCGGTTGGGTCCACAAAGCCGCACAATCGAACTGCGCTGGAGACGATTTCATCGAGTTCGGGGCGCGGTAATTCGACTAATCGGCCTGCGGAGTTCTGGAGTTGTTGAAGTAGCAGAAGTAGACGGCCCACTCTTTTATCGTGGATGGAAATCTGCGAATCCGATCGGATTCTACCGAAGGTGCTGGTGGGCCAGATGTATGTGTCGGAGAAATCGAGAACGATTTCGTTTCCTTTGCTCATGTTGCCTCCTCGGACCGCGCGCGTGCGGCGCGATCTGTTGTTCTTGCCGCTCAGGTATGGAATTAGCCGGGTTGATGCGTCATTCCGCACTCCTCGAAGTTTGTCGGGAATGCGAAGCGCATAGCGCCCAAGCGGCGATTGGACAGCTTTGGCCGCGGGGGCTCAACCAGCTATATCGCGCGAGCGAAAGGAGACATCAGATCAGGAAGGTACAAAGGAGATTCTGTAGAGGACGAGGATGGCGGCGACTTGGAGTGATTGCCGGCTCTATAAAACTGCCCACGGAAGAACGTGCACAGGATGTGGGCAAAGGAGGCAAAACACTAACGGAATCCACTGTAGGAGGTGTTAGACGAACGTCCGGCCGGCAAGGGGGAGCGAGGTTTACGGGCGCATCCGCCTCATTAAAAGCGGTTTGGGGCGAGTCCGCCCGGGGGACGGCGGATACTCCTACAGCTGCCACCAACAGCAACAGAATTAGTATCCAATACGCGAGTTTCATGAACTTCCCCGTGGTTAACATAGCCGTGAAAATGCCCATTGTCAATGACGCTTTGGGGCGGGGATGGGCTCGTTATTCCAAGGAGCGGATGGCTGTGAAAGCCTTGTTGGGCAGGCTTTTCGGGTTCGCGGGCGGGGGCGCCCGCACCACACGTGGGTCAATCCAGCGACAAGACCACCCAATACACACCGGTGGGATACGTCTCGGTTTTGCCGTAGCATTCGCCGATCGAGAAGCTGCGAAGGTTGGGGCTGGAGATTGCGCGGTGGCCTTCGGCTGGCAAGGTTTCCGGGTGGAGGGTGGTGAAGGTTAGGACTGTGTAGCGTTGGGCGAGCTGATGAATGGGGGAGGTGCCGAGTTTGTCCGCCTCGGTCATGGAGCAGGCGGCCTGGTCGGCAATGGGGAGATCGCTACGCGCCAGCGCGGGCTGGCCGGACGGCCGGCGCATTTCCGCTACTGCGGCCGCGATCTGGTCCTTGACTTCGGCGGGTGAGTAATTGGGGAGAGCGTGGCCGAAGTCCTGGACAATGTAGAGATGGTCTCCGCTTTGCACGATGCCCAATCCGATGACGTTGTAAGCGGGATTGAGCAGGTTGGCGCGGTGCGGAGGAGAGAGCATGAGGTGGCGCTCGGCGCCCTGGGCGTCGTAATCGAGCGCAACGTTTTCGCCTTCCTGATCGAGTTGCAATTTGGTAGCGGCAGCGAGGCGTTGCGCGAGGGAGGGCTCACCGGTGAACTGATGCGAGAGTTGCCGGGCATCCGTCATGGCTTGCGCGTGGATGCGAGCGGCGTGGGAGAGGCCGGAATCCAGAGTGAAGGACGGCAGACCGGCTTGTGCGCGGTCTTGATTGGCGAATTGCAGAAGCTGCTGCTCGGATTGAAATTCTTCGCTGTTAAAAGGAATGTCGGCTGAGGTGGCGGCTACTGGCTTGAGTGTTGCGCCTTGCGCGGCGGCTGCTGCGTTGGATGCGGCGGCCGGCGCTCCAAAGAACGTGGGATGCGCGCCGATGACGACGGCGCCGAACATAAAGGCCAACACGAACATTGGAGTTCTGAGCATCGGTCAGTGCCTATCCATCGAACTGCCCGCAAAACGTATCTATCGGTAACGTATCTATCGGTACAGCGGGGGAAAGGATCACTTCTCGCTCAGACCGCCTGCTGGGAGCGGATTGGCGCTCACAGCGTGGTCAGCGGTTATCCCACGATTGCCGCCTGGCTGCGCCGCCGAAACCCAAACGCCACGCGGCAAAGCGGGTTAGTGGTGCTAGGCTAGAGGGGAGAATCGGTCCGGAGAAGTTACCTGCGTCTATGGAACTAGGAGTCAGTGGGGCTATTGGCCTAGTGTTTGGAGCCGTAATTGCTTGGCTCGCGCTGCGTGCGCGAAGCGCCACGGCGAACGCTCGTTTGTCCTTGATGGAAAAGGAATTAACGAGCGCAAAGGCAGAACTGGCGCGGCTTTTGGCGGTTCAAAGGGAGCTGGTAGCGAGCGAAGCGGGGTTGAAATCATCGCTGGTGGCGGAACGAAAGACCAGCAACGAGAAGATGGAATTATTAACTCGCGCCGGCGAGGAACTGCAAAACGCCTTTAAATCGCTGGCTTCCGACGCATTGGACCGCAATAATTTGTCATTCTTGCAGGTTGCGCAGGAGACGCTGAAGCGCTTTCAAAGCGAGGCGCAGAGCGATTTGGAAGGGCGGCAAAAAGCGGTGGCAGAACTAGTTGCGCCGGTGCGCGAGTCTTTAAGTAAGGTGGATGCGCAGATCCAGCAAATGGAGGTTGCGCGCGGCGAGGCTTATGGCGACCTCAAGGCACAGGTGCAGTCGCTGATCACGACGCAAAAAGAGCTGCAATCGGAGACAGGAAATCTGGTGCGGGCGCTGCGGACTCCGAACGTGCGAGGACGCTGGGGAGAGATTCAGTTGCGCAGGGTGGTGGAGATTGCGGGGATGCTTTCTTACTGCGACTTTTCCGAGCAGGAAACCGTAACCACCGATAGCGGAAGGATTCGTCCCGACTTGATTGTGAAGTTGCCGGGCGGGAAGAACGTTGTGGTGGATGCGAAGACGCCGCTGCAGGCGTTTCTGGATGCTTTTGAAACCAACGACGAAGAAACGCGGCGTGCTTGTCTGGCGAATCATGCGCGTCAGGTGAGAGATCACATTAATACTTTGAGCGGAAAAAAATATTGGGAGCAGTTTGAGGCGACGCCCGAGTTCGTGGTGATGTTTCTGCCGGGCGAGACATTTTTCAGCGCGGCGCTGGAGCAGGACACAGGGCTTATCGAACACGGCGTTTTGAATAGGGTGATTCCGGCGTCGCCGACGACTCTGATCGCGCTGTTAAAAGCGATCAATTACGGGTGGAATCAGGAGAAGCTGGCGCGCAACGCGCAGCAGATCAGCGCGCTGGGAAAAGAACTTCACGAGCGCCTGCGAAAACTGGCGGGGCACATTGCCGGAGTGGGCACGAGCCTCGACCGCGCCGTCGATTCTTACAACCAGGCTGTGGGGTCGCTGGAAAATCGAGTGCTGGTTTCGGCTCGCAGATTTTCAGAGCTTGGAGCGTCGGTGGCGGAAGATATTCCGGAACTGGAGCCGGTGGAAACCACTTCGCGGACGTTGTCGTTTGAGTGGGATGACGACAGCCCTGCCACCACGGAAATCGAAAAGAACGGCCAACGAAAAGCCGGATAGCGGAATCTTTCTGCAGTCGTGTGTGGACTTTGATTCGAGTCCTTTTGTTCATTTATAAACGCAGTCGGAGGCTGTGATGCCCTCTTCCCTAAGATTCTTCCCTCGCCGGTTCCTCCAGTTTGTCCTGGCAGTCTGCTGGCTTTCTGCTGCATGCTTCTCGCAAGCTCCGGTCATCACCGTCGATCATGGCCCGAATGCTCCGCAACAACTGGCTAAACCTTACGTCATTCTGGTTTCACTCGACGGCTTCCGCTACGACTATGCGACGCTTCATCACGCCGAGCATTTGCTTGCCCTTGCCAAAGAAGGCGCCAGCGCGCCGGAGGGAATGCTTCCGGCATACCCTTCGATCACATTCCCCAATCACTATACGATCGTAACCGGGCTTTATCCGGAGCATCACGGCATCGTCGCTAACAGTTTTTATGATCCGGAGCGGAAGGAAACCTACAGCTACCACGACGCCAAGTCAGTCGGCGACGGCACGTGGTATGGCGGAACTCCTCTATGGGTGTTGGCGGAGCAGCAGGGCATGCGTGCGGCTTCTTTTTTTTGGGTTGGATCGGAGGCGGATATTCAGGGGGTTCGGCCCAGCTACTACCTGAAGTTCGATGGCACTTTCCCCAACGACAAGCGGGTGGATCAGGTCGTGGCCTGGCTGCATCTTCCGCCGGAGAAGCGCCCGCATTTCATCACGTTGTATTTTTCCGATACCGACACCGCTGGTCATCGCTATGGGCCGGACAGTCCGCAGCTAGCTTATGCGGTACACGAACTCGATGGCGAAATCGGAAGGTTGATGGATGGAATCAAGGAATCCAAGCTGCCGGTGGATTTAATTGTGCTGGCGGATCACGGAATGGTGAGTGTCAAAGACGCCATTCATCTTGATCAATATGGTTTGAACGTCGAATGGATGGCCTCGACGATTGGTCCGATTCTGTATCCAAAATCGGATGCTTACGCAGAGAAAGCCTACGATGCGCTGCGCGGAAAGAGCGGCAAATTTTCAGTTTATCGACGCGCAGACGTGCCGGAGAGCCTTCACTTCAACAGCAATCCGCGCGAGGGAGATCCGGTGATCGTTCCTGTCGGACCTTACTTCATCACTGCGACGGCCGATCCGAGTGGAACGGATCATCCTCCGGCCGGCATGCATGGTTACGACGCCACGAAGATGCCGGAGATGAAGGCCCTTTTCGTCGCTGCCGGACCGGATATTCGCTCCGGAGTTGAACTGGATCCGTTTGAGAATGTGGATGTGTATCCGTTGATCGCCAAGATCCTGGGATTGGATATTACCAACTTGAAGACCGGGCCGATCGACGGCAAGTTAAGCACGGTCGAAGAGGCTCTCAAAACGAAGTAGAACCGGGTGCTTCTGGAAGATTCTTTTCGGGAGGCGAAGGGAAGCCTCGAGTGCTGAAGCGCGGCTGGCTTGAGTGGACTTAGCGGCACGACTAAAGTCGTGGCCCTCCCAAATCAGCGAGAAGGAACGCGCTTGCTACGGCATCAGTTCGGAACGAATTGGACATCGCGCTGGTTGAGGGCTTAACCCGCGCGGCGGAAGTTAACCCACGTGTCGGAACGCGAGCGCGATGAGGCTTCGTCGTCCTCACCGCCTTCGGATAGCAATCCCACAATGCCACGCAAGCCCTCCCATGCCGCCTGATTCAGACTCGGATCGGAGCTGACGAGGCCGCGAATCATGTCCCAGGCAGCGACGTTCAACGCTCCCTCCGGCGGCAGCCCCATGGCCAGCGAGACTGAGCATTGGGGGCAGAAACAGATGCGATGGGCTGCCGATTTCTGCCGCGGCTTTATGCCCACGGTCTGCGCGAACATATAGACTGCGACGGATTTGTGTCCGCTCTCGAGTTCCCGATTGCAGCGAAGACAGAAGAGGTTTTCCAAGCGATCCTTCCTGGGGCCGCGCGACGGCCTGGTGAATATAGATACTTTCCCTTGCAGGCTCGAATGCAGCAAGTGTGTAGAAAGATTCCGGCTCGGTTGCGCCGCAGGAAATCAAATTCTTATCGGTGAGACACAGATTGAAGACAGGAGAACCAAGCTGTGCTCTAGCCAGAAGCCGGCAAATCGAGCACGATGGCAACGATGAGTTCATCCGCATCGCTTCGGTCATTACGAAGTACCACAGTTAAGAAGTCGAGTTCCACTACTGCCTTCCAGCGATTCCGCACTTCCAAGCGAAAACTCGACCAGCCGCGCGAGCAAGTCGCCGCGGTTTGCTTTCGCATACATGAGGACCGCCTGCAATTTCTTCTGGTGCAGACCCGGCGCAGCGGACGGTGGATTTTCCCCAAGGGCGGAGTTGAGCCGGGACTGACCCGTTCCCAGTCCGCTGCGCAGGAGGCACTGGAAGAAGCCGGCGTTCGTGGCAGCATCGAAGAAGCAGCGTTCGCGCGATACGCGATCGAGGAACGTGGGAGCAGAGGCAAATCTTCCGAGAAGCGCGCGATGATTGCCGCCTATCTATGTGCTGTGGCTTGGCTTACTGAACCGCACGAAGGGGATCGCAATCCGACCTGGTTTTCACCGGAAGAAGCGAAGAAAAGGCTTGGCCAGTATCGCCAGCGGCACTTCGCCCACGAGCTTTGCCGCGTACTGGACCGGGCGGTCATGAGGGTGGAACGGTTGCAACGTTGCGCCTTCGATGCCAGGGATGCGTTGCGGTCTGCCTGTTTCGAAGCGCCGACGCCGCAAATTGCCTATACCCGGTATTCCTCCCCGTCGCGGCGCCAACCCGCCCTTCCCGCGGTTTCGGTTTCCAGACCACCGGTCATCCTCGACATCCGGACACCAGCGCCCCCGCGCATGACGTTGCAGCTTGGTCCTGCAACGGATTTGACGCGCGGAGGGCAATTCGGCGGGCCTGACCGGCGAAGCCGCGAATCGAACGTGCGAAATAAGAAAATGCGCTCCTTTCGCTTGTAATACTCCTCCTCCAAGCTGCCCTTTCGCAGTTACGCACTTTCATTCGTATTCTTTTTTCCCTTGGAGGCGTGAACCTATAATCCGTAACCTTAAGAAACACAAGGGGAATATCCTACCGAATCCCACAGGCGCATCCAAGAATACGTAGTTCCAGAGGAAAGCTGCATCTATAATTCTGGAAGTCCTTTGTTTCATCGATCTAACTGGCTCAAATACCAGTTTCACATGGCAGCGAAGTTGCTTATTGATGATCGGCAGGGTCCAAGTTCGGCACCGGTCCCTTCCTTGCTTATTTCGGGGAGACCACAGAAGGGCATGAATCGAGAAAGCCAAGTTCGCTTCGTAGCTGTTCTTCTGTTTCTGCTGACAGTTGCTGCCGTAATCTTTGCCGGCTTTAATTTCCAAAAGGAACGCGAGTCGGTCGCTCCCGATGACGGTATCGGATGGATCGAAGGCGGCGGAAAACTGGTTGCCGACCGGGTTGATCCCAACGGGCCAGGAGCTAAAGGCGGCGTCAAGCCGGGCGACCAGTTGATTTCCGTGGGCGGCGAGGAAGTCCGGAACACGCCGAGTTTGGAGCGGCAACTCTATCGCTCGGGCATCTGGTCAAAAGCCGCTTACTCGGTATTGCGCGGCGGGGTCGCGGTAGATTGCAGCGTCATCCTGGCGCCAGCGGACCGCTCTCTCAACAACTGGCTGAGGTTAATTGCCCTGATTTATCTGGGCATCGGCATCTACGTACTGCTGCGGCGCTGGACCGCTCCGGGATCTACCCACTTTTACATTTTTTGCCTGGTTTCGTTCATCGCTTATTCCTTTAAGTACACCGGCAAACTGAATGATTTCGACTGGACAATTCTCTGGTGCAATATCGTCGCGTGGGTTTTGCAACCTGCGCTGTTTTTGCACTTTGTTCTGACGTTCCCGGAGAAGCGCCAATTTGTGCGGCAGCGGCCGTGGTTGTTGACGTTCGCTTACCTGCCCGGAGTGACGTTGTTGGCCCTGCGCGTAAGCGCCATGCGCTGGATGGAAGCCAGCGGGCGGCTGAGCCGCAACATGGATCGCCTGGATCTCTCGTATGGGGCGCTGCTCTTTCTCGCTTCCGCCACCGTGCTCTGGTATAGCTACCGGCGGGCCAGCACAACAATTTTGCGCCAGCAATTGAAGTGGGTAACCCGGGGCACGATCCTGGCCGTTTCTCCGTATACGCTGCTTTACGTTCTGCCCTACGTCTTCCCTCACCTGGCGGGATGGCTGCCTCTGGCGGCGATGAAAATCTCCGTCCTGTCGCTGGGCTTGCTCCCGCTGACTTTTGGCTATGCCATCTTCCGTTACCGCCTGATGGATGTGGACTTAATCTTCAAGCGTGGCGTGGTATATACGCTGGCCGCCGCGGCCGTGGTGGGAATGTATTTTGCGCTGGTGGCGGGCGTGGCCGAACTGGTCCACATGCGGCAGCCGGGCAGCGGACCTCTGGGCCTGATTCTCGCGGTCGTAGTCACGGCTCTGCTATTTGATCCGGTCCGGAAGTGGATTCAGGATCGGGTTGACCAGTTCTTCTACCGCACCCGTTACGACTACCGGCGGACATTGATCGAGTTTGGGCGCGAGCTGAGTTCGGAAACCGATCTCGACAAAATGCTCTCTTCGGTGATGGACCGCTTGTCGCGGACGCTGGCGGTCGATCGTATGGCGATTTTTCTGTGCGCCGAGGAACCCAGCCGCTTCGAGCTTTCGAAATCGTACGGGATGATCCCGCCCAGCCAGATGGATTTGAGTTTTCTGAGTACGGTCCGGCCCGATCCCGCCATTCACATGTTTTTTGAAAACACTCACCAGGTGCCGCACGAATCCGCCGGTTCACAAGAGACGATTGCGCGCCTGGAATTGAACTATTACATTCCCTGCCGCGCCCAGCAGAAGACGATCGCGGTTGTGGGATTAGGCAAGACCGCACAAGGAGATTTTCTTTCCAGCGAAGACATTGAACTGCTGGAGACGCTCGGCGGCTACCTGGGCATTGCCATTCAAAATGGAAGACTGTATGCCTCGCTGCAGCAGAAGGCCGCACAGTACGAACGCCTGAAAGACTTCAACGAGAACATCGTCGAGTCCATCAACGTCGGCGTGATGGCGCTCGACATGGAAGACCGGATCGAGAGCTGGAATGCGCAAATGGAAGTCATGTATGCGCTGCCCCGCTGGCAAACTTTGACTCAGCCTTTGCGCACTGTGTTTCCCGCGGCATTCGTGGATGAACTTCACCGCGTGCGCCAGAACGTCGGCATTCACAATCTGTACAAGTTCCGCCTGCAAACGCCGGCAGGTGAGACGCGCACGGTCAATGTGGCGATTGCGCCGCTGGTGACACGAAAGTTCCAAGTGGTCGGCCGGCTCGTGATAATGGACGACATTACGGAGCGGATGGAGCTTGAGGCACAGCTTTCTCAGGCGGACAAGCTGTCGTCGATTGGATTGCTGGCGGCGGGAGTGGCGCACGAAGTGAATACTCCGCTCGCCGTAATTTCTTCCTACACACAAATGCTGGCCAAGCAGTTGCAATCCGACCCGCAGAAATCCGGCTTGCTGGAAAAGATCACGCGGCAGACTTTTCGTGCTTCGGAGATCGTCAACAACCTGCTGAATTTTTCGCGCACCAGCGGAAGTGAATTCGCCGATCTCGACATCAACAAGGTGATAACCGACACGCTGGCGCTGCTGGAACATCAGTTCAAAATTTCCAGAATTGAAGTGCACTCGGAATTGACTCGTGATCTCTCTCCGATTCAAGGAAACTCGGGCCGCTTGCAGCAGGTATTTTTGAATTTGTTTCTCAACGCAAAAGATGCCATGCCGGGCGGGGGAACGTTGCGCGTGGTCAGCAGCAATGGCAACTCGGTAAGCGTGCAGGTGTCCGACACGGGCGCGGGCATTGCGCCGGAACATATACAACGCATCTACGATCCGTTTTTCACGACGAAGAACGTGCCAAGAGAAGGCCAGAATCGCGGCACGGGACTCGGCCTTTCTGTTACCTACGGAATCATCCAGGAGCACGCGGGGAAAATCCGGGTCGAAAGCCATCCCGGAACCGGTACTACCTTTGCTCTGGATTTCCCCCTGAGCAGGAAGGCAGTCCATGTCTGAAGCAGCAGTCATCTCTCGCGGTGCGATGCATCACACTCCCCCTCAGTCCGGATCTGTACTCATCATTGACGATGAATCTGAAATCCGCGAATCGTTGCAGACTTTGCTGGAGCTCGAAGGGTTCGCCGTGGAGAGCGCTGTGGATGGCGAGGACGGCCTGTCGCGCATGGGCGACCGTCCGTTCGATCTTGTGCTGCTCGATCTGACTCTTCCCGGCCGCAATGGAATGGACATTCTCTCCGAGATTCACAGCCACGATTCGCGCCTGCCGGTAATTATGATCACGGCTTACGGCACGGTGGAGAATGCCGTACGCGCGATGCAGTCGGGTGCGGCGAACTTCGTGCAGAAGCCATGGGATAACGAGAAACTTCTGGCAGACGTCCGGGCCGCGGTGGGATGGCGCAGAGCCGAAGAAGAAAATGTTCAGCTCAAACGGGCTCTGAAGCAACGCTACAACTTCGAAAACATCGTGGGCAAAAGCGAGCCCATGTTAAAGATCTTCGACCTTGTGGCTCAGGTGGCGACCAGCCGCTCGACCGTTCTGCTGCAGGGCGAAAGTGGAACCGGCAAAGAAGTTATCGCCAAGGCCATTCACCTGAACTCTCCCCGGCATGACCGGCCATTTGTCCCGGTCAACACGGGTTCCATGCCCGCGGACCTGCTGGAATCCACTCTGTTCGGGCATGTGAAAGGCGCTTTCACCAGCGCGGTCGCATCGAAAAAGGGACTCTTTGAAGTTGCCGACAAAGGCACTTTGTTTCTCGATGAAATTGCGACGATGGGTCTGGAGACACAGGCCAAGATATTGCGTGTGCTGCAAGACCGCAGATTCATGCACCTGGGCGGCATTCAGGAAATTCAGGTGGACGTGCGCATCATTGCTGCCACCAACGTGGATCTTCGGCACATGGTGCGCGAAGGGCGTTTTCGCGAGGATTTGTTCTATCGACTGAATGTGATCAGCATCGAATTGCCTCCACTGCGGCAGCGCAAAGAGGACATTCCGTTGCTGGTCGAGCACTTCCTGAAAAAATATGCGGAGGAAAACGAGCGGCCGGTACGCCGCATCACGCCCGAAGCACTTCGTCCTTTATTGGCGTACTCCTGGCCGGGGAACGTTCGCGAACTGGAGAATGTAATCGAGCGTGCCGTGGTTCTATCGAGCGGCTCGGAAATCAACGTTGACCTGTTGCCCGATTCGATGATGGGCCGCGGCCCCTCGTTTGCCATGCACGAGCAATCGTCCGACTCTTCATTATTTGAGATCGAAGAAGAATTTGTCCGCCGCGTGATCACCGACATGTTGGAACGCTGCAACTGGAACCAGACCGAGGCCGCTGAACGATTTCATGTGCCGCTGTCCACGCTCAACCAGAAGATTCGGCGGCTGAATATTGAGATTAAGAAGAAGGGGCGAGGGTAGCAGCGATTTCAGTTGGAGATATACGCCTAACCGTAAGCTCTCCGAAAAGAAAGCGAATAATAACCGGCAGCAGACTCTCTCGGTGCTACTGGACAGTGATTAGGATTTTTGCCCGGGCATGACCTTCTTCTACATAGGCTAGGGCATCCGCGCATTCAGCCAGAGGATAGCGTCTGTCAATTACCGGCGTGAGTTTTCCAGCCTCGATAAGTCCGCAAAGGGTCGCCAGGTCGCCTCTATTCATTTTCGCAATGAAGAATATGAACTTTTGCTTCAGGAACAGCGACCACAGAAATGCTGTGAGCACCCGGACAAGCACCTGCCCCAATTTCTTTGGTGCTCCTGCCATGACACACTTCCCACTCGGGCTAAGAACGCGCCGCAACTCTGACAGCGTTCGGTTTCCCACATTATCGAGAAGCAGGTCGTAACGTTCACTCTCCTGGGCGAAGTCATGGCAGGTATAGTCAATGACCCGGTCGGCACCGAGCGAGCGCACTAATTCCATATTCTTCGTGCTGCACACGCCAGTAACGTGAGCGCCAAAACACTTCGCGATCTGCACAGCAAAGGTGCCGACTCCTCCCGACGCGCCATTAATCAAGACTCTCTGCCCGGGCTGAAGGTGTCCTTTGTCGCGAAGCCCCTGCAACGCGGTAAGCCCTGCCACGGGCAGAGCTGCCGCTTGGTCAAAAGTGACGCTTTCTGGTTTCCGGATTACGTTAATCTCGCGAGCACAGCAGTATTCAGAAAAGGCTCCTTTGCAAAGCCCGAACACGGCATCGCCCAGCTTGACCTGTGTGACCGTCCTTCCGACCGCTACTATTACGCCAGCGAGATCAACGCCGGGACGTTTGCTTTTCATGCGCCAGTCCAGCGGATTAACGGAAGCGGAGCGCGCCTGGATGATGACTTCGTTGTCCGCAGGAACAGGCTGTGCGAGGTCCTTCATTTCGAGGACTTTGCCATGCTGGGTCTTGGTGTAGACGGCGGTTTTCATAATGCGTGAGGTGCTCACTATTGCGTCAAAAGAGTTCAATGGCGATCTTTCGTCAGTTGGAAGAACTGCCTGCCGGTATCGTAAGCCCTTTTGGTCCTTTTGCAATCTGGTCTAAAAATGTGAGATAGGCCGCGAGCAGTCCGTAGGTTTGATAGTAGTCATTGAGACGTATGGCTGAAGCTTTGTCGTTCGAACTGTGAATGCTACGGGCCTCCCACAACTTCTGCGTCAACGAATGAACTGTAATCCGAGGGATATTTCTGGCCGCAAACTGCTCCGAGTCGGTGCTGCCAACCTGGTCCACATCAACAATGCTCACCGGTGCGTTCAGTCTTTTCGCCACGTAGCCAAGCGCACCCACCAAGAACTGATCCGAATGGCTGCCCCAAACCTGCGTAGGCCCAAGTCCCAGTGAGTCCATGTTCACCATCGCGTGGGTCGCGGCGACCTGTTCTTTGGACATGTGCTGGACGTAGAAACGCGAACCGACCTCGAACTTCTCTTCGTCGGTGAACCCGATGAAAATGTATGTATGTTTGTGAGGCTCGGTTTGGACGGCTTCGTACAGCGAGGGGAGAAGGGACGCTCCACTCCAGTTGTCGACTACGCCATCGCCTTGGCTTACGCGATCAAAGTGAGCCCCGACGATGATGACCTTGTCCGACGTTCCTGGCAATACGCACACGATGTTAGGGAGCTTTGATTCTTTTACGGCTTGTTCCGAAAGATGCTGGTCATCGCAACCCGCCTCGGTAAATATTCGTTTCAGAGTGGCCTCACGCTGGCTGTTGTCGCCCGCGTATTCGCCCAATCGTTTTTCGACGACGTCGCGCGAAACGCGGTTGTATCGAAGACTCTGGGCGGTTGCTGCCGGCCAGGCCTGAAGTACTATTAGAATGGCGGACGAAAGAAGAGAAAGATAAGTTGTCCGATTGAACATGCGCCCATGATACGGTATGGCCTCGCCACAAGGTCTCATTCTCTGGGACAAGTCGTACCAGGCGATACAGACATCAGAAAAAGAGCGGGCCAAGGGCCATTTGGCTAATGAGTGACGGCTGATTGCTGACAGCCTTCTCTGCTATAGTTTCGATCAAGCTGGCGCTCGTGCCTGCAGCTCGCATGGAACTGATCTCGCCCACAGATTTCGCTAAAGGGAAAATCCACTCGGTTCAGGACTACACCCTGCTCGCGCTGCGCTCGCTGGGCAACTTGTTTCAGAAACCGCTCTACCTGGCCGACATGGCGCAACAAGCGGACTTGATCGGCGTGGGTTCCCTGCCCATCGTGCTGTCCGCGTGCTTTTTCACCGGGGCAGCGCTCGCTCTCAACAGCGCCACCACCTTGTCTCGCTTCGGAGCCCTCACTGTCACTGGACAACTGGTTTCAATCGGCATCATCCGCGAACTGGGGCCGGTGCTGGCCGGGCTGGTGGTCGCCGGACGCAACGCATCGGGTATGGCCAGTGAAATCGGCTCCATGATCGTCACCGAACAGATCGACGCCATGCGCGCACTGGGAACCGACCCGATCAAGAAGCTGGTCACGCCGCGCGTGGTTTCAACGGTCATCATGCTGCTTTTCCTGACTATCCTGGGAGATTTTTGCGGGTTGACCGGCGGGAGCTTCGTGGCCAGCGGCCTGCTGGGTCTGGACTTTCGCGAGTACTGGACCTACGCCTGGCAAACATTGGTGTACTCCGACATAACGATGGGATTGGTGAAGCCCGTCGTGTTCGGTTTTATTGTGGCAACCGTCGGGTGCTATTACGGCATGACCGCAAAAGGCGGCACCCAGGGAGTGGGCCGCGCCACCACCGAAGCCGTTGTGACCGCGATGATTTTAATCATCTTCTTAGACCTGATGGTGACCCGGCTATTGATCGTCGTGCTGGGTTTGTCGTGAGAAAATCGCCGGCCACAAAGCGCGTCTTTGGGCCAGCAATGTAGACTCTGCAAAGGTTCAGCATGGCGACGCCTACCTTGCCCTCGGAACAGATGTCCGCCGCAGCCCCCGGTCCGGCGGGCGATGTCATTCACTTCGACGACGTGCATATCGCCTTCGACGCCAATCAAGTTCTGCGCGGAGTTTCGTTTCGCCTGCCGCTGGGAGAGACCAAGGCATTATTCGGAGTCGCCGGATCCGGCAAGAGCACCATCCTTAAGCTCGCGATTGGATTGATCAAGCCCGATTCCGGACGCATCACCGTGCTGGGCAACGACGTTACACAAATGCCGGAGGAAGATCTTTTCGCGCTGCGCAGGAAAATCGGCATGGTATTTCAGGAGAGCGCGCTGTTCGATTCACTCACGGTGAGCGAAAACGTGGCGTACCGCCTTATGGAGGAGCACGGAATTTACGACGACGACATCGACAAGCGGGTGCGCGAAGCGCTGCGTTTTGTGGAACTGGAACATACGGTGGATATGTTCCCGTCTGAACTGTCGGGGGGCATGCGCCGCCGCGTCGCCATTGCCCGCGCCATCATTACCCAGCCGGCGTCGTTACTCTACGATTCACCGACCGGCGGGCTCGACCCGGTAACCTCGAACACGATCGTCGAGTTGATCGTGAAACAGCGCGACGTGTATAAGTCCAGTTCCCTGTTGGTGACGCACCGCTTGCAGGACGCCTTCACCATGGCCACGCATCAGTTCGACGCGCAAACGAATCAACTGCGCGCGCTGCCCCGCGGCCAGTATTGCGACGTACCCATGAGCTTTTTAATCCTGCGCGATGGGAAAGTCATTTTCGACGGCGATGTTCACGCGCTAGCGCATACGCAGGATGAATATATCAAGGAGTACATTTCTTAGCTGTGAGCGTTGAGCTGTGAGCGGAGCACTGATTAGTTGCCCCTGATCACTGTTTTTTCACTTTCCTGTCATTGCCTTCTCTACATCCTCGGCCTTCGACGGCAGCGCTTCACTGAGCTTGATCAGCTTGCCATCCTGATCCACGTAGTAGTCGTCCTCAATTCGCACGCCAAGCTTCTCCTCAGGAATGTAAATCCCCGGCTCGATCGTGAAGACCTCCCCCGGCCCGAGCGGTGCGTTGAAATCAGTGGAGTCGTGAACGTTCAACCCCACCGGGTGGCCGAGGCCGTGAATAAAATACTGGCCAAGCGGCTGGCCGTGCAGGTCTTTTCCGTGAGTATTGATGTAGTCGAAAGCGACCTTGTAGAGTGACTCCGGATCGTTGCGCTTCATGGTCGACTTGCCCGACTTGAAAGCGGCGGCGGCTGCTTCCTGCGCGCCGAGCACGATGTCATAAATTTCGCGCTGACGCGCAGTGAAGTGACCGTTGATGGGCAGCGTTCGCGTAATGTCGGAAGCGTACATAGAATATTCGCCGGCGGCATCGATGACCACGACTTCGCCGGCCTTCATCGTGCCGTCGTCATCGGAGTAATGCAACACGGTAGAACTGAAACCGGAACCGACAATTGGCGCGTACGCCGGACGCTCGCATCCGCGGTTACCCCATTCATATTGCATGAGCGCAGACACCTCACGCTCGGTCACCTCCGGTTTCACTGCCTTGAAGGCGGCAAAATGCGCGGCCACCGAGGCGTCCACAGCTTTGCGAATCAACGCCACTTCTCCGCTGTCTTTGTAGGTGCGGAGCGAAAAGATCATTGGTTTCACGTCTGCAAAACTCAGGAAAGAATTCATGCGCTTCAGAAAATCCAACGGCTCTAAATTGGCGTCGGATTGGCCGGCAGAGGGGAAATCGGTGTAAATTACCGGCCTCGCGCCGGTGAGAAGTTTCGTCACTTCTTCCGGCAACCTGCTCATCTCTTCCACGCGATCAAAGCCGGTGGCCTTCGGAGCATCCGGATTTTCCGGCCCGAGCTTTGGGCCCGTCCACTTTTCCTGGGTGAGATTGCGTGCCGGAAGGAACAGAATCTCGGTATAAGCACGCGCAGGCGAGTCCGGTTTCGATTCGACTGCGGGAACAATCAACAACGCCGACCCCGGCTCGGTCATTCCAGAAAGGTAGTAGTAGTTATCGTCCTGTCGAAATCCGTACAGGTCATTTGGTCCTTCGTTTTCCACGCCGGCGAATAGGACCACCATGCCGGTAGTTTTTCGGGCAAGTGCCTCGCGCCTCGCGTGATAGTCGGCAAGAGGCTGTCGGTCCACCGCTGCGCTTGACAATGCAAAGAAAAACAGTACGGCGATGAATACAAGTGAACTGCGCAGGAAGCTGGTCATCGGATTTATCGTCTTGCCCTTTCGAAACTGTGCCTGTTACTTCTGCCCCGCCGTCAGGTTCTTTTTCGCGTCGAGAAATGCCTGCACGTTGCTTTTGTCGATCAGAGCCGACCCGGTATCCACGAAGCTGGGAATCGGAG
Organism: Candidatus Sulfotelmatobacter sp.; assembly: GCA_049584475.1. Classification (GTDB taxonomy): domain Bacteria; phylum Acidobacteriota; class Terriglobia; order Terriglobales; family Acidobacteriaceae; genus Sulfotelmatobacter. The sequence continues at coordinate 19,311 of JBAUXX010000065.1, forward strand.
CGAAGCTGTCCTTCGACCAATCGGCATCGAGCGACGGCGGCTTGTGGTGGTAGAGATTGTCGAGCATTTGAAGGCCAACGAAAGCCATAGTGTACGGTTTCTGCCCGATGGTTGCGACGATGGCGCCTTTTTGAATCCAGTTCAGCGTCTCGGGATCGGTGTCCATTGCCATTACTATTTTGCCGGTCACATGATAGCTGTCGAGCACACCGGCGACCTCTTTTCCGGATTGTGCCTCCAGACACACAAACGCATCGACCTTGTCTTTTTCTTTTCCGATGATCTGAGTGGTCGTGTCGAAAGCGATGCGCGGGTCGCCCTGAATGTCGACGACGCGCGTGATCCTGATTCCAGAGTGAGGCTCGAGCGCGTCGCGATATCCGCGCAAGCGGTCCTGCAGGTTGGACTGCTCCGGCATAGTGAAGACAACTACATTTCCCTTGTCTTTGAGTTCCTGCGCCAGTCGTTGCCCGCCAGTGAATCCGGCCTGGTAGTTGTTGGTGCCGATGAAGAAAAGGCGCTTGCTGGCAGGAGCGTCGGAATCAATCGTGATCACGGGAATGCCAGCGGCGACCGCTTTGTCAATGCTGTCCTTCAACAGAGCCGGGTCGGTCACGGCCAGCAAAATGCCCGTGGCCTTTTTCTGGACCGCCGCGTCCAGCGCATCGCGTTCGGCTTTCGTATCGTAAGTTGGGGGTCCTTCAAAATCGGAGCGCACTTTCATGTCCGACGCAGCCTTGGAAAATCCTGCACCCGCGGCCTGCCAATAAGGAACCTGCAGGTTCGCCGAGATCAGCACATATTGTTCGTCGGAATCGTGGGCGGAGCCGCAACTGAGGAGCGCGGCCAACGGGAATGCGAAGCAACACGCGACCAGCCTTCGCGTAAGTAACATCGGATCCTCCACAGAGCAGGAGTTAGTTGTAAGATTTGCCCGATGAACCTTTGGCGAGAATGGATTGTAAACGACGAGTCAATGGAAAGATAGACGAAGGCGGCAGTTCGCAGGGTTTCGTCTAGACTCCCACGGGAAACGGTTTGGAGTGCGCTTCCGACGTGCTTCCGATTCCTGCAAAGCGCCCTTGCAGCAGCGACATCAAGCCCGTATACCAATAGCCGACGACGAACAGCAACAGGAACGGCACCGTAATATAGTTTTCGTTGTCGATGGCGTAGTAAACCGCGAGCGCAAAATACGCCCCGATCAGCATTTCAAGCCACGGGACCCAACCCAGTCGCTTGCGGTATTTCGTGACGCCCACCCTGTCGCCTTTCGATTCCACACGATACTTCGGCGTACGCGCAAAGGCACTCTGTTTGCCGATGAGCGCCTCGATCACGGCCTTCGTGTTTGTAATGGTCAACCCAATTCCCAGAGCCATCAGAAACGGAAGATAGAGCAGCGCACGCGGCCAGGAGCGCGGAAACAGTTCCCGCTGGGAAACCAGGTAGAAGCTGGATATTGAAAACGTCGAAGCCATAAACAGCGGCAGGTCGATGTAGAGCATCTGAAACCAGCCCTGGTAAAAACGAATAATCATCGCCGGAAGCAACAGCGTCGAGAGTACGATCATCAGCGGATAGCTCAGGTTTGCCGTAAGGTGATACCAGGCTTCGATCTTTGTATGCAGCGGCGCGTCGCTGCGAAGAACACGCGGCAAAATCTTCTTCCCTGTCTGAATCAGTCCTTTGGCCCAGCGCGCCTGCTGCGTCTTGAATGCGGTCATTTCGACCGGCAATTCCGCGGGACACTCCACATCTTGCAGGTAAACAAATTTCCATCCTACAAGCTGCGCACGATAGGAAAGGTCGGTGTCTTCCGTCAGCGTGTCGTGCTGCCAGCCGCCCGCCTCTTCGATCGCAGCGCGCCGCCAGACGCCGGCCGTGCCATTGAAGTTGAAAAATACTCCGGAGCGGGCGCGTCCGGAATGCTCCAGCACAAAGTGTCCGTCGAGCAGAATCGCTTCCACCTCGGTCAAGAAAGAATAGTTACGATTGATGTGCGTCCAGCGAGTTTGCACCATGCCGATTTTCGGATCGGTGAAATGGTGAATCGTCTTCATCAGGAAATCTTCGGGCGGAGTGAAATCGGCGTCGAAGATGGCGATGAATTCGCCCTTCGCCGTCTTCATTCCTTCGGCAAGAGCGCCCGCCTTGAACCCTTCACGGTTGCCGCGGTGGTGATAGCTGATTGGATTTCCCAGCGCCGCATAGCGTTCCACCAGTCCGCGAGCAACCTCCACAGTCTCGTCCGTGGAGTCGTCGAGCACCTGAATGTCCAGCTTCTCCCGCGGATACTGTAGACGGCAGATCGATTCCAGCAGTCTCTCCACGACGTACTGTTCGTTAAAGATCGGCAACTGCACCGTGACTCGCGGCAGTTCCTCGAAATACCCCGCGGGATCTGTGGTTCGCTTGTCTCCATGCTTGTAATAAAGATAAACAAGGATGTAGCGGTGCATGCCATACGCGGCCAGCAGAATCAGCACAATGAAGTAAGGAATCAGCAGCGCCAGATCAAAACCGTTGGCGTGGTACAGACCCTGAAAAGTCTTATCCAGAAAATGCTGGCGGACGTATTGCCCAATGCCTTTGGGGGCCGTCCAGATCGACAGCTTCACAGACATGATGAGATCAGAATTCAATAGGCAGTCCGGCCAGAACCTTTATCTTACCGGAATTGCAGACACGCTCGGAATTGCGGCGATCTTCCGATTGCCGGTTCGGCAATTTTATTGCCGGTCTTCTGGCATGGGCACGGCCTCGACCTGGACGCGGTTATGGTCGCCTTCCGCGAGATGCATCACCTTACCTTGCACTTCGTAACTCTTCAGGAATTCCGGATCGTAATACTCGTCGCCATCTACGCTCGCCCACGCGAGGAGAGTGTAGGTGCCGGGCGAAATTGCGTGCAACGCAAAGCGTCCGGCTTGATCTGTCACAGTGGTGCGAAATCGATCCACCCGCGAGCGAAAGCGTTGCTCCGGAATCAGAACCACGGTCGCGTTATCCACAGCTTCGCCCTTATGGTTGGTGACTGCGCCATCCAGAACGGCGCCTTTGCCGCTGGCCAAGAGATCAAGACCAACTGATCCGCCGCTGATATCGAATCCGTTCTCGACAACATCGCGTCCGCCTGCCATCCCCGATTTCAGAAACCAATCAGCCGATACGTCGCCCCCGCCACTCAGGACAATGAAATATCGTCCCGCAGGAACATTTTTCCACTGAACCGTACCGTCGGCTGCAACATGAGCAAGGTTTGAAAAGCTGTCATCCGCTGAAAACATGAGGCCCATGTCATCATCTCCATCTGCCGAACGCAGAGCGAGAAAGCACTGACTCAGATCGAGCTTGGCCGGACTGCCATTGCCTTCCACGCGAAACCGTCCGTGAATCTCGCCGCCCGCCTGCAGAGTTATCCGCAGTCCAATTATGTTATCCGCACCCACATCCAACTCTTGCCTGGCCATTGGCGCTCCAGCGTTTCCACCGATTACCATAGCGAGCAGTGTGTAGTTGCCCGGCGACACCTCTCGAATCTCAAAACCGCCGTTTTTGCGAACTTCGGTCGCGGTCGTAAACGAATTGGCCTCCGCCGACCGCAACATGACTACAACCGAGCCACCGGCGGGAATATTCGCAACCGAACCCCGTATGGCGACAGTGGGACTTGGCGTGAGGGATAAATTCGCGGGAAAGTCTTCGCCCGCGCGCAACTGTACCGCCGAGGCTTGCGCGCGATCTCTTACACCGGGATAATACGACGTCGCATACGAAGCGGGCGGCGGCTTGTCTTGTTCGCCATTACCGCTAATTTCGCCGGACGGCTTATTACTGGGCGTCTCAATCAGATTTTTCAAGTTGGGTGGCGGAGTCACGGAGATGTAGTAGCGCCCGGCCGACAGTCCTGAAATTCGATACTCTCCCAGGTCATTAGTGCGCTCGGTCCCGGCTGGTTCCCAATGGTTGTGCCCTCCGGCAAACGTTCGCCGCTGCACGCGGACTTGAGCATCGGCGAGTGGCTCGCCGTCTTCGTCGGTTACGCGGCCATCGACCACAGCGGTGGCCTGAAGACGAATTAACACATCTTTCAATTCTTGCCCTGCGCTCAATGTCAGTATGCGACCGTCGGTGCGCGCCTGTCTTCTTTCTACCTCCACAAATCCGGTCCGCTCGACCATCAACCGGTAACGTCCGGGCACAATGCCTTCAATGCGAAACTTGCCGTCGGCTTCGGTAATCGCCGTGTAGTTTCCGCCGGTGTTTTGGTTCTCTGCTATCAGCTCAATTAAAGCTTTCTTTACCGGCTCCGATCCCGGGTCCCTGGTGACCAGCCCCTCGACTACGGCTTTGTCAGACGATTGACCTGTCGCGCCCGCACTGGGAGATTGCGCTTGAGTCGCAAGAGCAAATCCGATCACAAACATAACGAGCAGATGGGCATGAGGACATTTCATCTGTGGCGGGAGTTTATAAGACGGAAGCGCGTTTACGATCTCTTTGTAAACAGACATCAAGCCTCGCTCATTCTATCGGGTTTCTGATGGCCGTCAAATGCGGACGCGGCGCACGATACTGAGGATTCTAAGAGCCAACGTGCCGGTCCTTCAAAGCGCGGAGGCAGGCGACAACAAACATTTCGAGGTCGACGAACGCCCTGAATCACTCCTTTCACAAGGTAAAAAACCAAAGCGCCGAATGAATACGCGCTGATCGAAGAGACGAAATCTTCATTTGCGCTGGAACAAATGGCCGGTTGGATTTCTGCAACGGTAGTATCTTGTTGTGCGATGACTTTCCCGGTTTGTTACACCCCGAAATTCCTGCGATACGTTTTGCGATTAGTTCCGTTTATCGCGATCGTTTTGGCGATCAACGCTGCCTTGCCGTCTGCTCCGGCTACGACGACCCTACCTCCGCCTGTACACCTGACTTCCGAGCAGGATCATCAGCGGACGATGGATCTGCTGCACATTACTTCTCTGCGGCGCGGGCCTGATGGCGATCCGAAATCTCCTAATGCCGCAAACTTTGATGAGTCGAAAGTCGCGCCGTATTCCCTTCCCGATCCGCTCGTATTGAACAACGGTAAGAAAGTGAAGACGGCAAGAGTCTGGTGGAAGCAGGGCCACCCGGAAATCGTCGAGGCTTTTGATCGCGAAATTTACGGCCGCGTTCCTGGCAGTACTCCCAAGGTCAATTGGGAGGTGACCAGCACCACCAAAGAAAATGTCGGAGACGTGCCCGTCATCACCAAGAAACTTGTCGGTCACGTCGATAACTCCACCTATCCGCTCATCAGCGTCGACATTCAGTTGACGCTTACTACTCCCGCAAATGCGCCCGGCCCAGTGCCGGTCATCATGGAGTTCGGCCTGAGCCCGGAAGTTCTGGCTGCGTTGAAAAAGCGTTTCACTGAAGAGCAGTGGGCGGCGTTCGCGGGCAACGGTCCGCCGTGGCAAAACCAGGTTGTGGCGAAGGGCTGGGGATACGCCGCTCTCATTCCCACCGGCGTGCAAGCCGACAACGGCGAGGGGTTGACGCAAGGCATCATCGGTCTGGTGAATAAAGGTCAGCCGCGCAAGCTCGACGATTGGGGAGCGTTGCGCGCGTGGGCGTGGGGCGCGAGCCGGGCTATCGATTATTTCGAGACCGACAAGGCTGTCGACGCGAAGCAGGTTGGCATTGAAGGGCTGTCGCGCTACGGCAAGGCGGCGCTTGTCGCAATGGCGTACGAGCCGCGCCTGGCAATCGCATTTGTTGGATCTTCGGGCGCGGGGGGCGCCAAGATTTGGCGGCGCAAGTTCGGCGAGCAGGTGGAGAATGTTGCGTCCACATCGGAGTATCACTGGATGGCCGGCAACTTCCTCAAATATGCAGGGCCGCTCACGACCGAGGACCTGCCCGTGGATTCCCATGAATTAATCGCGCTGTGCGCGCCACGGCCGGTGTTCATCAGCAGCGGGTCGCAACAGGTCGAGGGAGGCTGGGTCGATGCGAAGGGAATGTTCCTGGGCGCCGTGGGTGCCGGTCCGGTTTACAAATTGCTCGGCAAGAAGGATTTGGGAACCAGCGACTTTCCTCCCATGGAAACCGCGCTGATCGATGGCGACATCGCCTTTCGCCAGCACAGCGGCGGGCATACAACTGGGCCGAACTGGCCGACGTTCTTGACGTTTGCGGGGCGGTATCTAAAAATCTCGCCGGATGCTCCGGTGCCGCGCTAAATATAGAATACCCGCGGTCTTCTCTGTCGCCCCTGCCGGGGCTTGATCGGTCTCCACCTTCCTTCCCATGGCTTACGCCATGGGCTACATTCTTTCGCCGCTTCGCGGCTACGACTGGGCGGCACGACTGAAGCCGTGGCCTTCCCGTTTCTTGCCCCCCAGAGGGAAAAACTTCTTCTTGACAACTCCGTCTTTGTACTGTTACACATTGTAACGCTACAATGACTAACACTAAGCTGGCACGTCTAAAGAATCTGGGAGAGGTCGAGCAGATCGTGATGGATTACGTCTGGACGCATGGGCCATCTTCTTCCGAGGAGTGCCGCGAGGCGCTGGCTTCGTCGCGTCCGATGAAGGACTCGACTATTCGTACTGTGCTTAGACGGCTTGAAGAAAAGGGCTATCTCACGCACAAGACTGAGGGCCGTACGTTTATCTACAAGGCTTCGGACGCGCGACAAAACGTTGCGGTGCGTGCGGTCAAGAACATTATTGACCGTTTCTGCGGCGGGTCGGCGGAGCAACTGGTGCTCGGCATGGTGGATAACGCCGTGCTCGATCGCAAACAATTGGAACGTCTGGCGCGCAAGATCGCCGATTCGGAACACTCGATCCCGGCTAAAAGATCTTCAAGCAATAAGGACGGAAAGCGATGATGCCTGTCTCGTTTGTGCATGTCTCCAGCAGGTTTCTTTTTCAACTTGCGAGTCCGGCCGCACGGGCTCTGGCGCTGGGTGGCGCTGCCGCATTCGCGCTGGCGGCCTTCCGCGTGAGGAGCACTTCTGTGCGCCTTTTCACCTGGACGGCGGTTCTTTATGCCGCGCTCGTGCTGCCGTTTCTCGGATGGTTGTTGCCGCCTGTCTCGATTTCGACGCCGGCGTTCTTAAGGACGAATGCTTCGCAGGTTGCGGCAGCGCCAGTTTCTCTGCCGCCCCGTGGAGTCGTTATCGCGAAGAGTGAAGCAGTTAACAAAATGCCGAGCGATGAAAACAGAATGGCTTTCGCTTCCCTCTCGTCCACGACTGTTTCCAGACCGTCTATGTTGTCGTCGATCCCATGGAGTGTGGTTGCCGTTGAGATTTACCTAGCCGTCTCGCTCTTTCTCCTGGCGCGTTTCTTCGCGGGACTGGCATTCACCCGTCGCTTAAGACAGTCATCGCAAATTATTGATGAGTGGGGGCTAGTGTCGAAACTCACTCATTGTGCTTCCGCCTTGGGACTTGCCTCGATTCCCGAGGCCTTCGAATCGGCATACATTGCCGTGCCGGTCACGATTGGCGCGCTGCAGTCCGCAATCTTGTTGCCCACGGGCTGGCGCGAATGGGACGATGCCAAGCTTAACGCCGTCGTTGCGCACGAAATATCGCATGTGGCAAGGCGCGACGCAATGACGCAGCGCCTGACGCTGCTGCACCGTGCATTCTTCTGGTTCAGCCCGCTGGCATGGTGGCTCGATCATCATCTGCGAAATTTAGCGGAACAGGCGAGCGACGAAGCGGCTCTTGCTTGCGGCGCGGACCGCGCGGATTACGCCAGAACCTTGTTGGGCTTCTTTGAGGCGCTGCAAGGAATGCCGGGACGGGTGTGGTGGCAAGGCGCCTCGATGGCTAAGGCAGGGCAGGCGGAACAAAGATTAGAAAGAATTCTTTCTTGGAAAGGGACGGTTACCATGAATTTCAGGAAGACAGGCGTCAAGAAATCTATTGGCTTGGCCATTATCGCTCTTGCAGTTCCGGTGGTTTATCTCGCCGCGTCGGTGCAGCCTTCGAACTACGCACCTTCACGCGCGGTCTCTTCTGGCCAGGATGTGGCGCCACAGGCTGTGCCAGCCGTCGCGCCGGTTCCTGCGTCCAGTTCCCTGCCCGCTCCGGTTTCGCTCAGTCCGGTGACGCCAGTCGTGGCATCGCCAGTTCTCGTGGCGCCGGCGGCTGAGGTCGCTCAGGCGGAGACTACAGTTTCATCAGCGCGCCGCGGCTATTCCTATTCTTACGGCTACGATGACGAACAGCGATTTGTAATCGTCTCCGGAAAGAGCGATGCGCTGACGATGTCGGGATCGATGGAAGATGCGCATCACGTGGAGAAACTCAAGAAGTCGATCGCAGGCGATTTTATCTGGTTTGAGCGCGACGAAAAATCCTACATCATTCGCGACCAAGCTACGATTGATCGCGCCCGCAAGCTCTGGGCTCCGCAAGAGGAACTTGGCAGGAAACAGGAAGAACTCGGCAAACAGCAGGAAGCCCTGGGAAAACAGCAGGAGGAGCTTGGCGCGAAGATGGAACAAGTACACGTCAAGGTTCCGGACATGACGGCGGAGATCGACAAGCTGAGAGCTGAATTGAAGCAGCTGAATTCCAGCGCTACGGTGGAGCAGGTCGGCCAGATTCAGTCGGAGATTGGAGAACTGCAGAGCAAGATCGGGGAGATCCAATCCAAGGCTGGCGAAGAGCAAGGCAAACTCGGCGAGCAAGAGGGCGCGTTGGGAGAGAAGCAGGGCAAGCTTGGAGAGCAGCAAGGTGAATTGGGGCGACAGCAGGGGGAACTAGCGGAGAAAGCCTCACGTGAGATGAAGCAGCTTCTTGATGAGGCGATTGCCAAGGGGATTGCGCAACCGGAGTTGTAGACCGCAGGCTTGGGGTACGGCTCTTCTTAAAGTAGCTTGGTTTGTGCTGGGATCGCGTTTGATAGTTGGGTGCGACCTTGACCGGCCGAAATCGGCTCTCGCAAAAGGCCCCGGGAATTCCGAGGCCTTTTGTAATTTGGGCACTTGCAGAATGAAAGCTAGATGCGGATCTTCCAGTAACCAGGCTTTCGCTTGCTGTGAGCGACGGCTACGACGCTTACCAAGTCTTCAGTATCGAGGTAAACAATTGAAAATGGGAAGCGGTCAAGAACGAAGCGTCGGGTTCCGTGAAGGTGCATGGCCCAGCGATTCGGCGCCTCGCGGATGCTTTTTATCGCCTCGGATACTTCGGCGATGAAGTCCAGGCTGGCATCAAGGCTGTGTTGACGATACCAGTTTTCTCCGCCCTCGATCTCCAACCATGCCAGGGGATGCAGGCGATAGGGCTTACTTCTTGCCATGGGACAGCCGAGCCGCCAATCGGAGGTCGACTTCCTCGCCCGGAATCATCTCAACTGCGCCGGATTGAATTTCCTTGACTCGGCGCTTGATCTCGTCGGACCAAGCCTCATCGACCCCTTCTTCGGCTGGCTCATCGTCAAGACTCTTGATGAGGCGGTCGATGATTAGTCCGCGGTCTTGAGTGGAAAGCGCCAGCGCTTTTTCGATCAATTCAGAGACTTGCGGCGTCAGTTGCGGCATGGGCACCTCTACTTGACTATTTTAGCGCGGAGTTCGCGGAAGAGGTGCGGCTTACAGTAACTTGATTTGGCGCTGGATTGTTTTGATAATAGTAGTGACCTTGACGGGTGCCGATTCATCGGTTCTCGCGAACGGCCTCGGGAATTCCGAGGCCGTTTGCATTTTGGAGACGGGTGGCTTGGCCGAGAATCCCATCAAATGTACGGTCGCAAGCCGGCGGGGATCACGCTCTACGTATAACTCCGCCAGCTCTAGTTCAGGAAGTACTGCCGATACAACGTATCTCTTTGCGCGGGGCGGAATCCCGCGTCGCGAATAATGCGGCGCAACTCTTCTTCCGTCGTGCAGTTGGTCACACCTGCGGCGCGGACTACGTTTTCTTCGAGCATGACTGAGCCTACGTCGTTGCCGCCGAAGCGGAGGCCCATTTGGCAGACTTTTAGGCCTTGCGTGACCCAGCTTGATTGCACATTCAGAAAGTTCGAGAGATAGAGGCGGGAGATGGCCAGGACTTTGAGGTAGTCGACGGCGGTGGCTTCGTCCCAGTGGCGGCCACCGAGGGCGGTGTTGTGCGGCTGAAAGCTCCAGGGGATGAAGGCGGTGAAGCCTCCGGTTTCTTCCTGCAAATCGTAGAGGGCTTGCAGGTGGTTGACGCGGTGCTCGTAGTTTTCGCCGACGCCGAACATCATTGTGGCGGTGGTGCGCATGCCGATCTGGTGGGCGGTGCGGTGAACATTTATCCAGCCGGCGGTCAGGCATTTTAGGCGCGCGATTTTGTAGCGGACTTCGTCGTCGAGAATTTCAGCGCCGCCGCCGGGGATGGAATCGAGTCCGGCGTCGCGCAGGCGGAGAATGGTGTCGCGAATAGTGAGGTCGCTGTATTCAGCAATGGCGATGATTTCCGACGCGGAGTAGCAGTGCAGATGCACCTGCGGAAAACGCTCGCGGATGCCGCGCAGCATTTTTTCGTGCCAGTCGATTTTGAGGTCGGGATGCAGGCCTCCCTGCATGAGGACGCCGGTGCCGCCGAGTTCGACGGTCTCGCGGATTTTTTCGTAGATGGTGTCGAAGTCGAGAATGTAGCCGTCTGCCGCGGCGGGGCCTTTCAGCGGACGGTAGAAAGCGCAGAAGGTGCAGTACTCGGTGCAGAAGTTGGTGTAGTTAATGTTGCGGTCAATGATGTAGGTGACCGTGCCCTCGGGATGAAGCTTTCGTCTGACAGCGTCGGCCTCCATGCCGATGCCGATGAGGTCGTCGGAGTGGAACAGCGAGAGGGCTTGGGCGTGGGTCAGGGACATGAGATCAGAAATTTCCTTGATCGCTCGCTAAATGCGATTCGGCTCCTCGGAAGGTACATCCCAGACGCGAATTGTACGATTCGCGCCGTGCTCCCGCTCATGTTGAGCGGCTCTTAGCAGAGAGTCAGCCTGCTCTTTCCATGCGGCGGGCATCTTCGCTGCCTCCTGTTCCAGTTCTTCGGCAATGAACTCACCGACAGATAGCGTCCTTCCCGTCTCTAACGTTTGCTCCAAGTAGGATGACAGGGTAACAGCCGCGCTCATCGGGGCGCGTAACCGTCTTATCTCCTCGGGATCCCGAGAGGAGTTCATTCTCGCCAGCAGATCGCTCAGCCATGTCCTGATACTTTCCAGTTCCGACTCGACCGAACGCTTTAAATCCCCGTGCTGGTTCACGACGTACTGCAGAAATCTAGCCGCTTCTTGGCGCACGCTGGAAACGTTAGGCGACAGGGGTACTTCCCTCTTAGCTAGAATCCCGCCAGCGCCATCACGAACGGTTTGTTTCCAATTTTGGATTTCACTGATTGACACGACGACCCTCCGACGAAATGTCTCGAACCGTTCCCTGGAAAGTCTCAATCCTAGTTTTCAGCAGGGCCGTTTCCTGCTTCTGCATCAAGCTTACTAGAATGTTGCCTCCGCCGACACCGCTAATTAGGGCAATTCCTAGTTGCCCGAGGGGCTTTAATTCCGAAGCCCCCAGAGCATAAGTGGCCAGAGCTGCTACTCCACCGAGTATGATGTTTGACAAAAATCCCGGCTTCCAAACGGTGTGGCTCTCAAGCCGGACGAAGTGCGGCAGGACGAAACCTTCCTCGACAAGCAGGCTATTGGCGATTCCACCGAGCATTCCGACGATTATGGACCAAAGCAAGGCTTTCTCCCTTCGGTTCCCATGGTTCCTTTAGCGCCGGACAGGAGCGTAATTCCGCCTTCATGCAGTGTCAACCTGGAAACATGCGCCGAATGCTGATTATTCCCGTTTTGCCACTACCGTCTCGTCGACTGCGTCAATGGGCACGCCAATATGAGATTGCGATTCGGGCTAAGATATTTGCGGCAACCCTATGGCGTCGAAAGAAAGCTTTGCGATCTATCCCAGCTTGCGCGACGTGGTCGTGCTGGTGACAGGCGGAGGGTCGGGCATTGGCGCGGCTCTGGTGGAGCAGTTTGCGCTGCGAGGGGCGCGGGTTACGTTTCTTGATGTGGCCGATGAGGCTTCGGGCAAGCTGGTTGAGGATTTGAGTTCTCGATGCGACCATACGCCGCTGTTTTTGCATTGCGATCTTTTGGATATTGTGGCGCTGCGGGGAGCGATTACTGACATCGAAAAGCGGCTGGGCCCGGTGCGGGTTCTGGTCAACAATGCCGCCAGCGACGACCGGCACAGTTTCGCCGAGGTCACGCCGGAGTATTGGGATGAGCGGATGGCGGTGAATTTGCGGCATCAGTTTTTTGCTACGCAGGCGGCTGCGCCGGGCATGGCCGCGGCGGGCGGCGGGTCCATCATTAATATGAGTTCGATTGCGTGGATGATTCCTTCGACTGGCTTACCTGCTTATGTGACGGCCAAAGCGGGGATTGTGGGGCTTACGCGGACTTTGGCGCGGGAGCTGGGCGGGGACAATATTCGCGTGAATTGCGTTTTGCCGGGGGCGATCATGACGGAGCGGCAGCGGCGACTGTGGATGACTCCGGAGTATCTGGCGGAAATCATGCAGCGGCAGAGTTTGAAGCGGGAGTTGCTGCCGGAGGAGGTGGCGCGGCTCGTTTTATTCCTGGCCGCCGACGACAGCGCCGGGATTACTGGTCAGAATTTTGTGATTGACGGTGGGTGGGTGTGAGCACGCTTGCGGACAGATGTCGATCTTATGAGGAGGCCGCTCACAAATCAAAATCTTTACCACAGGGTTGCACCGAGGGCTTCACAGAGGACACTGGGTAAGGCGTCTTTTGGCGAAGCTTGGTCTTAGGCGGCTGCCACCTGGTTCTTTTTCTTAAAGCGGAGATATTGCACCAGCGACAGCACTGCGCCGATCACCGCAAAGCCGATCAGAATCGCCATGGCCGGTTTGTAGTATTGCGAGAAGAAACGCAGGATGTGGCGTCCGTAGATAAATCCCAGCACGGCGACGATGGTGTAACGAGCACCGCGGCCCAGTGTTAAGGCGGCGAGGAATTTTTTTTGCGGATACTGCATCGCGCCCGCCGCTAACAAGAACGGCAGGAATGGAAACGGCGGCGGCATCAGTGCGGGGATCATCACGGCGCTGAATCCCCAGCGCGCGAAGGCTTTTTCAAACTGTGCGGCGCGCTTCTTCGAGAGCTTGCGCTCCATCGTTTCCTTGCCGCCCTTGCGGGCCAAGCTGTACGTGATGTAGCCGCCGATGACCGCGCCCAGCGTGGCCATGAAGGCGTAATAGGGCCAGGGCTCACGATGGCGCGCGGCGAGCCAGATGGTGAGCACGTCCATGCTGCCGGTGAGCGGGATCACGGAATTGTCGGCAAGGCCGAGCACGACCAACCCCACTCCGCCGAGGTGACGGAGCTGCCGCCAGAACGGAACCGCCAGCAGGGGATGCGGGTTGATCAGCATGCGGGTTTGGAGAGTGTACAAGCTGGAGGCGGGATTGCGCCAAGCGATTTTGCGTTCCGTGGCCTTGCGCTAAGATTTGTCCTAAGCGATCTCGTCTTAAACAATCCTGCCTTAAACAATCGCGGCATTCGCGGCGTCGAGAAAAGACATTTCCGGCGCGGATGGCAAGGCCCCGATTTCGGCAGCGTAGCGATAGAAAAGTTGCAGGCCTTCGAGGCAAGCGGCATCGAGTTCGTAATGGATATTCTCGGTGAGATAGCTGCGGACTTCGTCTTCGGTGATGCCTATGCGAGGCGCCCATTCTTTTGAAATCTTGTTCAAGCTTGAAGGTTGAAGGCCATGATCACGGGAGTCCTGGAATATAGCCGCCAAATCCGGGGCCGAGGCGTGCCGCAACGCTTCGCCACGAACCGCCCAGAAGGCGAAAACGAACGGCTTGCTGGTGTAGCGAATCCATTCTTCGGCAAGATCGAGCGTGTAATAGCGCGAGCGGTCGACTTGCAGAGCTGGATCGCCAATCAACAACGCCGCATCGTTGGCGGCAAGCATGCTGTCGAGATCCGGCGGCATTGAGGTGAATGTTCTGCCGCCTCCGATCCATTTTTCGAACAATACTTTGGTCAGTGCTACGGAGGTCATCGAGGACGTGTCCAGAGCGATCGTACGGATTTCTTCGAGGGGCTTGTTGCTGACCAGCAAAATCGAGCGCACGGCGCGGCGGGAGGCGATGGCGACCCCCGGCAATATCTGAAGGCCAGGGATCGATGCATAAGCAGCTGCGGGGATGATGCCGATATCCGCTGCGCCTGCTGCCAGCGCTCGGGCGCACGAGGAAGGCAGCGTGTAGGAAATCTCGAACTGGCGGCCGGCATCGCCATGTTCGAAATCCCACATCAGGGGAGCCGTATTTAAGTAAGAAATCGCGGAAATCCGTAGTTGGGTCATCGATAAGACCGAATTGATATCCAAATTGGAATTTTAACAGGGATGATGTGACGGGTGACCTTGACCTCCGTCGCCGCGTCCCGTTACATTCCGCGCCAGTCGATTGGAGCAGAACCTTGTCCACTTTTGTTGCCGCATCACCAACCGTGACACACATTTTTGAATGGCTTGCCATTTCGCTGACTCCGGGCCTGGGACCGACCAGATCAAGAAAACTGATAGAGCATTTCGGCGGCGTCGAGGCTGTGCTGCGCGCCTCGCTCACGGAACTTGAAGGCGCAGGCATTCAGGCGGTCTCGGCGCAGGCCTTGGCTACGGGAAAATCTGGAGAACTGGCGCGCGAAGCGATTGCCCGGGCGGCCGCGGACAATACGGCGTTGGTGTCGATGGACGATCCGGCTTATCCGTCGCGGCTGAAAGAAATCTACGATCCTCCGCTGGTGCTTTATGTTCGCGGAAATCCGGAGGTGCTCACGCAACCCGGCATTGCGATGGTAGGCACAAGGCACCCGACGCCCTACGGGTCGGGAATGGCGGAGCGGCTGGCCTGCGATCTGGCGGCGCAGGGGCTGATCATTATTAGTGGCATGGCGCGCGGCGTTGATACGGCTAGTCACCGCGGAGCGATTTCGGCAAAAGGCAAGACGGTCGCCGTGCTGGGCACGGGCGTGGATGTGATTTATCCCAAGGAAAATTCACGGCTGTCGGAGCAGATTGTTGCTTTGGGCGGCGCGCTAATCTCGGAGTTTCCACTCGGAACCTCGGCCTTCCCGCAAAATTTTCCGATTCGCAACCGGATTATTAGCGGGATGTCCCTGGGAGTATTGGTAGTTGAAGCGGCCGAATACTCGGGAACGCGCATTACGGCGCGGTGCGCGCTGGAACAAAATCGCGATGTCTTCGCGGTTCCCGGAAATGTTACCAATAAAAATTCCTGGGGGCCTAACACGCTGATAAAGCAGGGTGCGAAGCTGGTCGCGACCTGGGAAGACGTGTGGGAAGATCTGCCGCCGGAAGTAAAACTGACGCTGACGCCAGCGAGGACCGCTGAATCCGAGGGCCTCGATTCCGCATCTCTATTCCCGGATGAAGGGCTTCCTCCTCACGAAAAGCGAATTCTCAGCCTCCTGAAAGCCGACGAGGCCACCCACATCGACGCGATCATGGAGAGACTGGAGACGGAAATGTCGTCTTCAGAAATCTTCGCGGCGTTGTTCGAGCTGGAGTTGGGCGGCAAAGTGCGGCAGATGCCGGGGAAGAATTTTGTGAAGAGCCTCTAGCTGCTAGCTCCTAGCTTCTAGCTAAAACATAGGGAGGTCGGCGACCGATGGAAGACTTTAAAAATCTTTTGGTTTGGGGTAAAGCGCATCAACTCACGTTGTGCGTTTATCAGCGGACGCGGACATTTCCAAAGGAAGAGATGTTCGGATTGACAAGCCAGGTGCGGCGAGCTTCTGCGTCCATCGGAGCGAACATCGCAGAAGGCTGCGGCCGAAGATCGGATGCCGAATTCAGAAGGTTTCTGCAAATTGCGCGAGGGTCAGCGAGCGAACTAGAGTGTCACTTGCTGCTCGCCAGAGATCTACGATTTCTCGAAGCAGATCAGTTCGGCGATCTCGAAGCGAACGTGCTAGAGGTGCAGCGAATGCTGGCTTCCCTAGTGCAACGTCTTCATGGCTCAGTTTTAGCTAGAAGCTAGGAGCTAGTAGCTAGCAGCTTTCTTGCAGTAACTTGTTGCCATCGCGCGATTCGTGCTAGGGTCAAAAACATTAACGGGAGAATTGAGGGAACATTGGCCAAAGGATTAGTCATTGTCGAATCGCCGGCCAAGGCGAAAACGATTCAGAAGTATTTGGGCAAGGGCTACACGGTCGAGGCTTCGCTCGGCCACGTCAAAGATCTGCCCAAGAGCACGCTCGGCGTCGATATCGATAACGACTTCGACACCGATTACATTGTCATTCCCGGCAAAGAAAAAGTTGTGGCCAAGCTGAAGAAGCTGGCTTTGTCCGCAGATTTCATCTTTCTGGCGCCTGACCCGGACCGCGAGGGCGAAGCCATTGCCGCGCATCTTGCGTTTGAACTGGACGGCAACGGGCACGGAAAGAAAAGCAAGAAAAAGAAAAAAGAAGACGCTGACGCCGTGCCGCGAATTCAGCGGGTAACGTTTAACGAGATTACAAAACGGGCGGTGCAGGCGGCGTTCGAACATCCCCGCGCCATCGACCAAAATCTGGTGGATGCGCAGCAGGCTCGGCGCGTGCTGGATCGGCTGGTCGGATATCAGGTTTCGCCGCTGTTGTGGGACAAAGTCCGGCGCGGTATTTCTGCCGGACGCGTGCAGACGGTCGCGTTGCGTTTGATCGTGGAACGCGAACGCGAGATCAAAGCGTTCGAGAAAAAAGAGTACTGGACCATCGATGCACACCTGGCGGCAAATAAGCCACCCACGTTCGACGCGAGATTCCTGGGGAAGGGCGAAGAAAAGATTGAAGTCACCAACGGCGAAGACGCGGAAAAGATTCGCGCCGCTCTGGAAAAGGCTGACTGGGTCGTTCGCTCCGTCGATAAGAAGGAACGCCGGCGTAATGCCGCGCCGCCTTTCACCACCAGCAAACTACAACAGGATTCCTCGCGCAAGCTGCGCTTCAGCGTGAAGCGCACCATGATGATCGCGCAGCGGTTGTATGAAGGTGTGGAGTTGGGTGAAGAGGGATCGGTCGGTTTGATCACCTACATGCGTACCGATTCGACCCGCGTCGCGCCCGAGGCGATTACCGAAGTTCGCGAATATATCGGCAGCGAGTATGGTCCGCAGTATCTGCCGGCGCAGCCCAATACATATAAGGAGAAAAAAGAAGCACAGGGGGCGCACGAGGCGATTCGTCCCAGTTCCGCGGCGCGCCATCCGGAGCAGATCAAGCAGTACTTAAAAGAAGATGAGTTCAAGGTCTACAAGCTCATCTGGCAGCGGTTTGTGGCGTCGCAGATTACCCCGGCGGTTTTCGATCAGACGACTGTGGATATCGATGCAAAAACGACGACCGGGAATCAGGTTTTCTGGTTCCGCGTGACTGGTTCGGTGATGAAGTTCGACGGCTTCCTGAAAGTCTACGAAGAGTCGAAAGAAGGTAAAGACGAAGAGGACGAGGAGTTAAAGCACAAGCTTCCCCCGATGGAAGCAGGGCAGACGCTCACTCTCAAGGAACTGAAGCCGGAGCAGCACTTTACCGAGCCACCTCCGCGCTACAACGAGGCGTCGCTAGTGAAGGAACTCGAAGAACGCGGCATTGGCCGTCCTTCGACTTATTCCGCGATTTTGTCGACGATTCAAGAGCGGCAGTACGTGCAGAAGCTGGGCGGGAAATTTACGCCGACGGAAATCGGTCTGGTGGTCACCGATCTTCTCGTGGAAAACTTCCGCGACATTTTTGACGTAGCTTATACCGCGCGACTGGAAGAAGAACTCGACGAGATTGAAGAAGGCAAAGAGAAGTGGACCGATGCGCTTGCCGAGTTCTACAAGAAGTTCCAGAAGGATCTCAAATATGCCGAGAAGCATATGGAGAACATCAAGCGGATGGAGAAGCCCACAGACGAGAAGTGCGAACGGTGTGGCGCGCCGCTGGTGATCAAGTGGGGCAAGCATGGATCGTTTTATGCGTGCAGCACCTACGATAAAGAGAATAAAGATTCGTGCACATTCACCAAAGAAAACCCCATTAATCTGCCGGACCTGGATTCCGCAGATGTGCAGGAAACTACCCAAGAAGAATATTGCGAGAATTGCGGCCGGGTAATGGTGCTGAAGCGCGGGCGTTTCGGGCAGTTTATGGCCTGCACGGGATATCCGGATTGCAAGACGACGCGGCGACTGGATCAGGGCAAACGCGTTCCAGATATTCCGCTGGATGAGCCGTGCCCGAAGTGCGGGCGCAATATGATGATTCGTCACGGACGCTTCGGTGAATTCACGGCGTGCAGCGGCTACCCCGAATGCAAGTATGTAAAGCAGAATTTTATCGGAGTAAAGTGCCCCGACTGCAAGGACGGCGATCTCGTCGAAAAGAAGGCGCGCAAAGGAAATACGTTCTATGGGTGCGGGAATTATCCCAAGTGCAAGTTCACTTCGGCGCATAAGCCGATCGCGGAAAAATGTCCGACCTGCGGCAGCGAATACTTAGTCGAAAAGAATTTGAAAGCCGGCCCGGTTATCGCATGTCCGAATAAGGAGTGCGACTTCGAGCGGCCTGCGCCGCCCGTGGAAGCATCCGCAACGACCGCGTAGCCAGTCCGCGCTGCGGCCTACCGCGTTTGAAGAAATCTGCATTGTCTGTTCCAATGGCAGCACACCCATTGCTGCGAGAAGGAAACGCATGTTTCAGAAACCAACTGTCGATGACGCGAAACTGATTCTTGAGCTTTACGAACTGCGCCGCGAATCCGAAATGCGCAAAGCCCGCACGTGGTGGGCTGCGGAGTTTTTTCCCCAGAACGCCGACGATTTTCTGAGTGTGATGTGGTCAATGGGTTCGCCGCACAACCACTGGCTGCGGCAAGTCGTCAGCTACTGGGGACTGGCTGCGTCTTTCGTTCTCCGCGATTTGCTGCACGAAGAATTGTTTCTTGAGCCCGCATTCAGCGGCGAAATGTTTCTGATTCTGGCGAAGGTGCATCCTTTTCTCCAGGATCTGCGGGAGAAGATGGGCGATCCACACATCTTCCGCAATATCGAAGACGTTGCCACTCGGACTGAGTGGGGCCGGAACCGTTTGCAATTCATGCTTAAACGCGTGGAAACGATGCGGCAAAAACGGGCCGCACAAAGCGCTTCGTAATTCACACAAGAAGGTCTGCGCAACTCACCCGAGCTTCGTTCCCGTCTGTTATCCTAATCGGCTGTGCGGATGATCTGGTGGTTCCTGATCCTGGGCGCGAGTACACTGGTCGTGGTGTGCGTAGCCATCGCGTTATACATGCGATTGCGCCGGCATTTGCGGAGAGCTCATTCTCAGGACACGGCACTGAACGAAGCGGAACGCGAGCCGCGATCGGGTACCATCAAACCCTGACACACCATTTGTAGTTGTTGAGATCGAGGACATCATGGCAAAGGTTGCAGTTCAGACATTCCATACTCCAAGAGAGCGCGGCTTAGAGGCGGTGCGGCAAATCGCTGTGGTGGTTGGCGCAAGCTTGTTCGTCGCGGTGTGCGCGCGCATTGCGATTCCCCTGCCCTTCACCCCCGTCCCCTTGACCATGCAGAATTTTGGCGTGCTGCTGGTTGGCTTGCTGCTGGGCAGCCGGCGCGGATTTGCGGCTCTCACGCTGTATCTGGCTGAAGGCGCAATGGGATTGCCGGTGTTTAGCCCTGTGGGGTTGGGAGGCATGGCGCAGATTCTCGGCGTCACGGGAGGATATCTGCTGGCTTATCCTTTCGTCGCGGCATTAGCCGGATTCATCTTTGAGCAGGGCAAGAAGACGTTCGTGCGAGCGGCAATCGCCGGACTACTGGCTGAGATTCTGCTGTTCGTTAGCGGCCTTTCCTGGCTTTATTTCTGGACGCATTCTTTAGCCAAGGCGGCTTATCTGGGCTTGTACTGGTTTCTCGCTGCGGAAGTGATCAAGGTGATGGTTGCCGCCGCTGTAGCTGCTCGCGGAAAGAACTTTCGCGCGGACGATGCAAAGTTGGAGTTTTAAATGACACCGGTATCTGAGCAGCAAAGCAATGCGCCCGTCATGCCAACCGGCGTGCGCGAGATCAGCGTGGCGCACAGCCCCGATTCCGACGACGCCTTCATGTTCTATGGGCTGGCCACCAACAAGGTTCGTGTGCCGGGGTTGCGTTTTGCGCATACGCTTTGCGACATCGAGACTCTGAATCAAAAGGCTCGTGAGGGCGTTTACGACGTAACCGCGATTTCATTCCATGCCTATCCTTATATTCAGGATAAGTACGCTTTGCTGCCCAGCGGTGGAAGCGTGGGCGAGGGCTACGGGCCGATGATTGTCTCGCCACGGCCTTTTACAGAAAGCGACATCAAGAAAAAGCGCATCGCGGTTCCCGGCACGCTCACGACGGCGTATTTGGCGTTGCAAATTTTTGCGCCGGGAATTGAAACCGAAGTCGTTCCCTTCGATCAGATCATTCCGCAGGTGCTGGAAGGAAAATACGAAGCCGGCCTCATCATTCATGAAGGTCAGTTGACCTACGACAAAGCTGGCCTGCACCGCGTTGTAGACCTGGGAAAGTGGTGGCAGAAGATGACCGGCCTGCCCTTGCCCTTGGGAGGAAATGTAATCCGCCGCGAGTTGGGACCGGACTTGATGTCTGCTGTTTCTGTTGCGCTGCGGGAGAGCATTCAATATGGGCTCGACCACCGCGAGGAAGCTTTGTCTTACGCCATGCAGTTTGCGCGCGATCTGGATGCTCAATCGGCGGATAAATTCATTGGCATGTATGTCAATGAGCGCACGCTGGATTATGGTTCCGACGGTCGCGAGGCAGTGCGGCGCTTGCTCGACATGGGACATAAGGCGGGAATCATCGGGCCGGAAGCGCGCATGGATTGGGTGGAGTAGGGAGCTACGAGCTTTGAGCTGTGAGCTGCGAGACACGAAGTTTTGCCTTGCGGCTCGTCGCCTTGTCCGCAGAGGCGCCGCAAAATAAGGTTCATGAATCCGCCGCTATTTAACCATATCCAACACCATCGCGCGCCGCTGATAGCTAAAGGGTAAGAACCAAAAGCTTGCTTCCCCAAACACTTCTTATCGACGCCGACGACACGCTCTGGGAAAACAACATTTATTTTGAACGGGCCATCGCGCGCTTTATTTCTTTTCTCAATCACCGCGAATTCTCTCCGGAACAAGTGCGCGAGGTTTTGAACGATGTGGAACGCGAATGCATCGTCACCCATGGATATGGGTTGCACAGCTTCGCGCACGCTCTGGTGCGTACCTTCGAACGGCTGAGTGTTGAGCCGGTTACGCCGCAGCTGCATGCCGAGATCAACAGCTTTGCCCATACGATTGCCGATCACCCTGTGGAAATTCTTCCCGAAGTGCCCGAGACGTTGCAGTATTTAGGAGTTCGTCATCACCTGATCTTGATGACTAAAGGCGCGATCGCCGAACAAACTGGCAAGGTGGAACGATCGGGACTGAAAGAATATTTTGCGGCGATTGAAATCGTCGCGGAAAAAAATGTGGCCGCGTATCAGGTGATCGTCGAGAAATACGAATTGGCTCGCGATTCCAGTTGGATGATCGGCAACAGCCCCAGGTCTGACATCAACCCTGCGTTGGCGGCGGGATTGCATGCTGTATTCGTCCCTCACGGCGATACGTGGGTACTTGAGCACGATGAGATCAACCCCGCGGTGCCGCCGCAGCAGCTGTTGACCGTCAATCGCTTCGCGGATTTGCGCAAGCATTTTTGAGGTCTTGTGCGGCGCGAATCAATCTCGCCAACAGTTTGCTACCCTTCTACCGCCGCATCAAACTAACCAACAATCACGCAGCCCTGCGGCGTGTGGCGCATGGTACGCTTTTCTTGCTCTGCGTTCCGCTCCCACTTTATCGTGGCAGTGCAGACTGACAATCTTCGTCGCCTGTTGCGCACAGTCGAAGCGCTGTCCGATCTCGGACCGGCGCTGACGGCTGAACGTGACTTTGCCGAAACTTCGCGCCTCATGCTCTCCGCCGTAATGGAAGCTGCGGGGGCTCGCGAGGGCGCGCTGTTCCTGTTCAATGACAAGCCAGCCATGCTGACCACGGTCGCGGCCCAGGGCTTCGCCATACTGCCGGAGCCCGCCTTCATTCCTCTTCTTCCCAAACACGTCCACGCTCTGACCGCTGCGCGTGGACCGATCGTGCTCAACGCTTCCACATCTTCTATTTTTCTGAGTTCAAACGGAAACGTTGCCCCGGAACTTTTCAAATGCCTCGCGCCTCTTAAAGCTGCGGGCAAACTTGCTGGAGTTGTCGCACTCGGCCGGCGTCCCGCTGACGCGCTCTATGAAGATAGTGAACTCGACGCTATGGATCTGCTCTGCAGCTACATCGCGCTGGCGGTTCAAAACCATTCGCTGACTCAAACCATTGCGCAGCGTGTTTCCGAAAATCTGCGACTCATGTCTTCATTGCATGGTTTTTACGACAGCGCACTCGAGGCATTTGCCACCGCTATCGACGTGAAGCACGTTAACATTCACGGCCACTCGTTGCGCGTGGGACGCTACGCGGCGGCCATCGGCGAAGCTTTGGGGATGGAGCCGACCGAAGTCGGAGCCTTGCGCAGCGCCGGATACCTCCACGACATCGGTAAAGTTGCGGTCGATCGCCGCCTCTTCGGCAAGCCGGGAGCCCTGGATGAAGAAGAGTTTCGGGAGATGGCACACCACACCGTGGTTGGGCACGAGATCGTAAGCAGCGTAGAGTTTCCGTGGCCAAAAATTCCAGAGACGGTGCGCTGGCATCACGAGCGCAGTGATGGCTCAGGATATCCCGACGCGCTGGCGCTCGATGATCTGCCTATGGCGGTGCGCATCATCGGTTTGGCCGACAGTTTCGATGCCATGACCAGCGCGCGTCCTTACCGCCAGCCGCTTTCCGTGGGTGGCGCGTTGAGCGAACTGGTGCGGGTTTCGCCACTGAAGTTCGATGCCAACGTCGTGCAGGCTCTTCTGATTCAGGTTCGCCGGGACGTCATCGGCAGCAGCCGCACACCACTGCTGGGCGACCGCATGGCATTGAATATCGCCGCAGGAGATATCGACCAACTGGCGGCTACTTTGCAGCACAAAGTCTCCCATGGAAAGCTGTTTCTTTCCTCTTCTCCCACCCACCCGCGATAACTCGCCTGCAAGTCGCCCGTATTCATCAGGATGCGAGCCACGCCGGCAATCGCCGCGGCCAGCAACTTTTTCCGGATTTCGGGTTCATAATTGATGAGTACCTGCCCGGCACTGGAATCTTCATGCGATCTCGCCCCGAGAAGTTAGCGCTTGTGCTGATGTGCCTCAGCCTCGTTTGCGCTGTTCCCTCTTTGTTGGCCAGGAAAAAAGACCAGGCGCAAAACGCAAATCCGGAAGAACAAAAGAAACGTGCGGTGCATGCATTGAACCGTCTGACCTTCGGCCCTCGGCCGCAGGACGTGCAGCAAGTTATAGCCCTGGGCGTCGATCAGTGGATCGACATGCAATTGCATCCGGAGAAAATTAACGACAGTGCGTTGGAAACTCACCTGGCGGCTTTTCGCACGCTGCGCATGAGTTCGAAAGAGCTGGCGGAAAACTTTCCCGACGGGCAGATGATCCGGCAGGTGATGGATGGCAAGCGGGCAATGCCTTCCGATCCGGCGAAGCGTGCTGTGTTTCAGGTACAAATCGCGCGGCAGGAAGAAAAGAAGGAACGCAAAGAAGAAGTGGCAAATAATGCTACGGTTGCGGCCAACGAGAGTGTTAATGGTAATGGTAATGGCAATGGCAATGCCGCGCCTCCGAATGCTTCCATCGAACCCGAGACGAAAGCGCGGTCCGTCGATCGAGGAATGAATGCTGGCGCCTCGGAAGCTGCGGACTCCACGCCTTCGGGCATGCCCGCTGGCGAAAGTCTGATGTCCGCACCGCCGGAAGTTGCCGCAAAACCTTCTCCGGCTGAGGAAGCGGAAGCGCGCCGCCGTGAAGACCGTCTTTACGCCGACCTGGCCGTGCAGTCGTTGCCAGAGCTTCCTCCCGAGCAGCGGTACAAGAAAATTCTTTCCATGCCCGTCGAGCAAAAACTCGCGTTCGCCGACTCGTTGCGCGGCGGCAAGGGACAGGATTTTCTCGAAGGCCTCGATCCAAAGCAGAAGGAAACCTTGCTGGCGATGAATAACCCGCAGGGCGTGTTTTCAGAAGAACTGATGCAGGCCAAGCTGTTGCGCGCTATTTACAGCGAGCGCCAACTGGAAGAAGTGATGACCGATTTCTGGTTCAATCACTTCAATGTGTTCATCGGCAAAGGTGCGGACCGATTGCTGCTCTCGAACTACGAGCAGGAAACGATTCGCCCGCGCGCGCTGGGCAAGTTCGAAGATCTGCTGGTCGCAACCGCCAAGAGTCCGGCAATGCTTTTCTATCTCGACAACTGGGATAGCGTCGGGTCGAATTCGATGCAGGCACTCGGCATTCCGGCGCGTCCGGTTCGCCCGTACGGCCGTTATCGCTTTCCGCCGCCGGGACCACGGCCAAATGGAAATCGCAAGCAGAATGTGGGACTCAACGAAAACTACGGTCGTGAACTGCTGGAACTGCACACACTCAGCGTCAACGGAGGCTATTCGCAACGCGACGTGACAGAGACCGCCAAAATTTTTACGGGATGGACGATCGACAAACCATTTCAAGGCGGCGGGTTCCAGTTCGATCCGCGAAAACACGAGCCCGGGCCTAAGTTCGTTCTCGGTCACCGCATCAAGTTCAAGGGCGAAGGCGAAGGGCTGGAGCTTCTGCACAAACTGGCCACCAGCCCACAGACGGCGCATTTCATCTCTCTGAAGCTCGCAGAACGTTTCGTTTCTGACGATCCGCCTCCGGCTCTGGTCGACAGCATGGCCAAAACATTCCTGAAGAAAAAGGGCGAGATTCGCGAAGTGCTGTCGACAATGTTTCACTCACCCGAGTTCTGGGCTGCGGGAACATACCGGGCAAAAGTTAAGACGCCGCTGGAATTCGTAGTGTCCGCGGTGCGCGCTACTGGCGGCGATGTGACGGATGCGATGCCGCTGGTGCGTCAGCTCGGCAATATGGGGATGCCGTTGTACGGAGCGCAGCCGCCCACCGGCTATTCGATGAAAGCTGAAACATGGGTGAGTTCGTCGGCTTTGCTCAACCGCATGAATTTTTCTGTCGCGTTGACCGGCGGAAAAATCCGAGGCGTGACTGTGAATGCTGCGCAGGTTGCGGGAACGAATGCATCGCCGCCTGACACTGCCGGCGCACTGACGGCGATGGAGAATGCCTTTCTGGCCGGAGATGTTTCGAAGCAGACGCACGATTCGATCGCGGCGCAAGCCAGGTCGAAGAGCCCTGAAAACAAGAACGGAAGCCAGCCAGTTCGTCCTGCCGATGTAACGGCAATGGCGGGCCTGCTGCTGGGCTCGCCGGAATTTCAGAGAAGATAAAGCTTGGCCGGGAGCTGGAAGCTAGGAGCTATTTCATGTCCCTTACGCGCAGAATATTTCTGAGGAATGGCGCCCTGGCATTGGTCGGCACGACGGCGGTGCCTGCATTCCTGACTCGCGCCGCCCTTGGCGCCGTCATGCCCGGCACGAACAACAAGCGCTTGGTCGTGATCTTTCAGCGCGGCGCGGCCGATGGATTGAACATCGTCGTTCCCCACGCGGAGCCTCAGTATTACGCCATGCGGCCCAGCATTAATATTCCTCGCAAAGAGGTAATCGACCTTGACGGTTTCTTCGGCCTGCATCCTTCTCTCGCTTCGTTACAGCCATTGTGGCAGCAGCGGCATCTGGCCATAGTTCACGCCGCTGGTTCGCCCGACCCTACGCGCTCACACTTTGACGCCCAGGATTTTATGGAGTCGGGAACTCCCGGCGTGAAGGTTACCGACGACGGCTGGCTCAATCGTTCGATCCACTCCATGCCACAACCCGCGCAGGCTTCTCCATTTCGCGCGATCGCGCTAGGACCATCTCTCCCGCGCATTCTGAGCGGCTCTGAGCCTGCTGTTGCGATGAACAACATCAATGACTTTTCCGTCGGAGGCCGCGGCGCAAAGCCTTCCACAACCGCCGCCGCTTTTGAAGCGATGTACGACCACTCCTCCGACTCCGTCTTGCACGGCACAGGCGAGGAAACCTTTGACGCGGTGAAGATGCTGAAGTCCGCCGATCCGGGAAAATATACGCCTGCTGCGGGCGCGAATTATCCTCGAGGGCGCTTTGGCGACAGTCTGCGGGAGCTTGCGCAACTGATCAAAGCGAATCTTGGAGTGCAGGTCGCCTTCGCCGATATCGGCGGCTGGGATCATCACGTGAATGAAGGTTCGACGCAAGGCCAGATTGCGAACGTGCTCACCGACTTCTCGCAGTCGTTGTCCGCTTTTTGGACCGACTTGGGTGATTTGGGCGAAGATACAGTCGTGATCACCATGTCGGAATTTGGCCGCACCGCGCGCGAAAACGGCAACCGCGGCACCGACCACGGCCACGCGAACGTGATGTTCGTGCTCGGCGGACCGGTGCGCGGAGGCCGCGTGTACGGCCGCTGGCCCGGCCTCGACCAATCGCAACTCTACGAAGGCCGCGATTTAGCGCTGACCACCGACTTCCGCCAAGTCATCGGCGAGGCGGTTGCACGGCACATGGGCAATAAGAATCTGCGGGCGGTCTTTCCCGGCTTCGACAATCAGCCGGGAAAATTCCTGCGCTATCTCGGTTAAAATATCTCACTCATGCGACGACATCTCGCCGCGTGAAGTTGATCCAGGCCTCCGCAGCCATGAGGGTCAGCGAGAATCCCAGCCAGAAAGCAATTCCGAAAAACTCGTGTGGCGTGAGCCTGCGGAAAGCGAAGAATATGCCAACGATGGGCCGCGTGGTGGCTACACCCAATGCAATACCGAATGCGCGGATCATCCACTCGCGATGCTGCGCCACTTCTTTGCGCCGAATGTGGCGATAAGAGTTGATCAGACAAAGCAGGAAGAGAATTGCGAATAGCGTTGTGGCCGCGGTTTCATTCGCCCCACCAATGGCCGTTGTGTAACTCATCACGAGCGCTGAAACTCCAATGACCACTCCGGTAACCACCAGAAATCTTCCCGCCCAGCGATGGAACGTTAAATGTTTCGCGCGAATCGCCGGCGTGAATTGCAGCAACGCCAGAATTACAAAGAGGGCACCAAGGATAATATGCAAGAAAGTCAGGACTGGGTGCCGCGCGAAGCCAGCGTCCAGCGCCGCTGCTGCGGGGAACTTTCCGGCAAAGCGTTGCGGCCATACCAGAACTAACGTTCGCCGGGATGCTGCCACAACCCCGATCACCGACAGGAAGATCGCACCAGCCCAGACCCATCGTGTTGCACGCTTTCCTACCATGCCTTTGCTCTAAACACCTGGCTTTTGCAAAGCCTCCCCGGCTAAGCGCGAACCAAGGTCGTTATTTTTAATATACATACTGTATGATTAAATATAAAACTGAAAATGAGTCCCCGCCCCTACGTCCCGAAAAAACGACGCGAAAACGTCGACAAGACGCGAGAGAGAATCCTCGCCGCAGCCCGGGAGGCATTGCTTTCTCCATCTTTTTCGGAATTCACGATGGACGCCGTCGCGCAAAGAGCCGACGTGGTTCGGCTTACCCTCTACTATCAGTTCAAGTCAAAAAGCGGTCTGCTCGAAGCCCTCTACGACTATCTGGCGAAGCGCGGCGAGATGCAGCGCATGGCCGATGTCTTCCGTCACACCTACGATCCCATCGCCACATTGCACGAATTTATTCTGGTTTTTGCGCGCTTCTGGTCGTCGGATCGAGAAGTCATCAGAAGGCTGCACGGCCTTGCGGCGGTTGATCCCGATATCGGCGCGGGCCTCCGCTCACGCAACGAGCGGCGCAGACAAGGCTTGACCGTAGTGATCGAGCGCTACGCGAAGATGTATCCGATGACGGCAACGCAGCGACCGTTGGCAATTGACATCCTGCATATGCTCACCAGCTTTGAAACCTACGACGCGCTTGCCGGAACGTCGCGAAGCATGGAAGAGGTTGTCACCATTTTGCGCAAGATGGCCAATCAGACAATCGGGTTCGCGCAAAGGCCCGCGGCACCCTAACGCGATGAATGCGGAAGCCAATTCGGCGAAGCCGCGCGATTCGAAAAATCATCAGCGGGATTTAGGGATTGATCACTTGCCCGACGCCCACTGGCGGGGCCAGCAGCAGCGGCTCTTCCGGCATTACGATCCAGGCAATGGGATAGGCCAGCAGGCCGATACCAGTCATGAATGAAGCAATCAGCCAGATGAGGCGAACCAGAGTGACGTCGAGATCGAAGTATTCGGACATGCCGAGGCAGACACCGGCGATCTTGCGTCCCTGGCGAGGACGAACCAGGCGCTTGCGCGCGATCGACGATCCTATGCGAATGCCGCAATAGGCACACACGGCGGCATCATCTTGAATCACTTTTCCGCAATAGTTGCAGTACATGGCGGTGCTCCTAACGGGCTTCTACAAGACGTTACGTTATTGTAGCGCTGAAAGTTCCAGAGAACGGACGTCGGACTTCAGACGTCGGATCTTAGGCTCAGGATGCCGTGGACCAAGTCTGAGGTCCAAGGTCTGAGGCCCAAGGTCTGATGTCCAAGGTCTGAGGTCTGAACTCCGAGGTCCGAGGTCTTTTTACTCGCGGTAGGCTTCGCGGATGTGCTTGCGGGCTTGCTCGGCGGGTGCGGTGCTGCCGTTTTCCGCCAGGACGATTTCGTACTTCTTCATCGCCAGGTCGCGCTTTTGCAGCAAGTCGTACATTTCGCCGGCGGCGAGGTTGGCTTTTTGCTGGATTTCCGGATCGGGGTTCGAGGTCTGGTTCACCAGTTCGTAGGCCGAGGCGGCGTTGGCGTAGTCTTTTTGATTTCGCAGCAGTTCGCCCAGGCCCCACGCTGCCATTTCATAGTGCAGGTTGCCGTACTTCCCTTCCCGTCCGTTTTGCCAGACTTTGCGATAGGCAGCGGCCGATTCTGTCTCCCGGCCCGAGGCGCGCAGAAGATTCGCCTCTTCCAGCGGAAACAAATAGTTGCGCGGATAACGCGCAGCTAAGTCGTGCATGATGCCGCGTGCTTCTTCGTAATTGTGTTCGCGACGCAGGAATAGACTGAGGATAATTCTTGCATCGACAGAATTCTCGCTCGATCCGGCGGCGACTTCGCGAAGATATTGCAGGCCTTTTTCTTTCGATCCGCTCAGGCCGGCCAAGGCGACAGCGACCTTTACGCTCCATGGCAGGCTGCCCATGACGTAGTTGTGAGTTCCGACGACCAGCTTCGCGTCCAGGTAGCTGGGGCTGAGTTCGAGCACGCGCTCGTGGTCGTGGCGGGCGCCTACGGCATTGCGCAGAGCCGAAAACCAGGCGCGCTCCATTAACCCGGTGTAGACGGCGAACTGCGCGCGGGTAACGCCACGGTCATAAAGGATGTCTACATCGCTGGGATTGGCTTTGAGTCGATCTTCCTCAAGGTTCTCGGCTCGATTGACGAGCTGGCTGATTTGCTCTTTGACTTTGGGATCCGCCGGGCGATGAGCTTCGCCGATAAAGCTGTCATTGGTGTACTCGCCGCTATTCATAGCGCCCATGCGGTAGAGTTCGTGCATGAGCACCGAAGTGAGCAGGTGATTTACCGCAGCCGGATCATCGGGATGCTTATCGGATATTTTCTGGAATTCCAGCGTTGCCCGGTCATACTCCATGTTGTAAAAATGGTCGAAGGCCGCATCGGCAAGGGGATCATGCGCAGCCGGACCGGGCGTCTCCGACCGCGCTTGGGCCTGGACGCAGACAGCGAGCGCAAACGCCGCCAGCAGCGCAAGCAAGGTCCGGCGGACACCGTTACATCTCTTAGCCATACTCAAAGTTCTTGGCAGTATCAGTTTCTCCAGTCTAACTGAACGCGATCCTGGCTAACCCGACCGCAAGCGGCAAACCCATAGTCCTTGTGTACCTGGAACGGTGTACCTGGAACGGCGTACCAGGAACGGTGTACCAAGAACGTAATCTCTGTCCATGCAATCATCCGGCGCGCACCCAACAACGAACCTTATAATCGGCAGCAGTTACAGAGCCACTCGCAGGTTGCGGAGATGTCACCGCGAGAGAGCATTTCCGCCGAATGGAGCTCGGCGGTTCAGCTCGGCAAACTGGGAGACCAGAACGCTTCGACCGGAATATGTTCCGTTTGTCGTTTCCGTTCCTCGCGGGCGGCGTTTTCGCAACCTGTTTTCGAGTCTTGATCTCTGACGGTCGAAATTATCGGGCGCGAACTTTTGACCGATGACCTTCGGTGACCGGCGCATCTTTACTTGCAGGCGCGAGTAAATATTGCGTGGAAATCCGGGCAGGCCGCTTCATGTTAAATCGCAAATGCTTGTGTGGTCAGTGGTTAGGTCAACTGAAGATTTGGTTGTTTGGTTGCCATGCATCTCACTACACGGGGTTTTGAGATGTCCGAAGTCGCCGATCAAACACAACAAGAATTCTGGCGCCCACCGGTGGCTGAAACCGTCGGTGCGCCCGCAGCCAGTATCCTCTCTCCTGCCACGGCAGCATGTGCTGATTGTGGCGCGGAATTCATGATCGGCTCGCGATTCTGCCACGCATGCGGAACGCAAAGGCCCGAGCCCTCCCCTTTTCCGATTCGGGCTCTCTGGCAAAGACAGATGACGTGGTTGCGGACGGCCAAGTCGGACCTGATACAGGGCAACTTCGAGGTGCCGGGGTGGCTTCGTTACCTGCATTTCCACGAAATCAAACGATGGGTTGGGTTGCCGACCGCAGCTTTCGTCGCCTTTATGGTTGGCCTGGGTTGCGTGGCGGGTGCGATTGGCGTTGGTCTCGTCTACAAAGCCTCTAACATGGCGGAATTTCAGGCAGTGCAGTTGTGGCGCATCGAGTGGCTGCTGGCCGCAACTGCTTCGTTTGTGGCGGGAATCCTGCTAAGGAAATCCTCAGGCGACGAATAGGGCATTCCTCGTCGATGGCCTGGTAGTGAGATCCTTTTTACTTTCCGTAAACCTTCTTTACGCCTCCTCCCCTGATGCCGCCGCTCGTCTTCTTTCCTCTCGGCGATAGAGGTGGTGCAGCGGTCCGACGCCTCGCCCCAGCGGTTGTGCGCTCGAAATGGCCGCTCTAACATAAGTTTTCGCCAGAAGAGTGGCCTCAGCCAAACCCCGGCCAAGCGCCAAGTGACAAGCGATTGCCGTCGAAAAAGCGCAGCCGGTGCCGTGCGTGGACTTGGACTGGAGCCGGTCGGCGCGAAAAACTTCATGCTCGATACCTTTCCCGCTCTTGAAACTTAACAAGTCAATGGTCTTTTCCAGATGTCCGCCGGTTATTACGACTGCGGCCGATCCCATCTCGTGTAACCGTGACGCGGCGGCCTTCATGCCTTCCAGGTCTCGAATTTCCAGCCCGGTTAGGATTTCGGCCTCATCCGCGTTTGGGGTTACAACGGTCGCTATCGCAAGGAGCTTTTCTTTGAGTGCCTTGATGCCTTTAGGATCGAGCAAAGGTGCACCTGACGTAGATCTGAGCACGGGATCGAGAATGAGACCTGGAAAGCGAGGACCCTGAGAGTCAGCCAGGAAGCCGGCTACGGCATTGGCAACTGCGGCAGATCCGAGCATGCCAATGTGAACCGCCGAAATCTCGAAGTCGCCGGCAAGTTCGTTCAGCATCTCAATGACAAGACTGGCATCCAGCGGTTCGACCCGTCGCACCCCGGCGGTCGACTGGACGGTTACGGCAGTCACACAGGCAATGCCGTAGCAGCCGTGCGCAGCAATCGTCTTGGTGTCTGCAGTAACTCCAGCGCCGGATGAAGGATCGAATCCGGCGATCGTGAGTACGACCCGAGGTGAATCGGCCATCGGTTACCTCTCCTGCCGAGCAGTCAAAGGATACATCGCAAGATCATTGAGAGAGCGCTCGACGATAAATCTTTGGAGGAAGAATCCTGCCACCGGCTGTAAATACATGATTCCATGCAGCTTCTTAGTGTGGCCATGGTAAGTCATTGATTCCGCAATCCTTGTAAATTCTACCTTGGACGTTCCTGTGGGTTATTTACCATTTCTCTAATAGGTAAGCGTCTTGTTTTGAGGAGGATGAACCATATCTAGTTGATTTGTCAATACGTTACGTAAGAGTTTGATTACTGCCGGAGCATGCTGGAACAGCCGTTTGGGGTTGACACGAGTTTGGCACGCCAATAGCATCTTCATATCCCGTTAACGAAGCTTTTGGGCGAAAGTCCAAAAACCTGGCTAGGACACTTTAAGTATGCGAGGAGAACTGAATGCGAAGCAGTTTAGCTCATGGACTGGCGCTGGCTGTATTGGTCGCCTGCCTGGGAGCGGCTCAGAGCCCGCAGCGCTTGGAAGCGACACCAGCTCCAAATCGGACTGATCCGGGAGTTACTGAAGCCCGTAACCAGGCATTGAAGACCAAAGCGTATCAAGTTGGTACGGCATCATGGTATGGCGACTATTTTGACGGAAAACCGACTGCTAGCGGTGAACCCTACGATATGTACGACATGACCGCTGCCAGTTTGACTATACCGTTAGGGACTTACGTTAAGGTCACGAATCTGCATAACGGACGCGCGGTGGTAGTTAAGGTGAATGATCGCGGACCAGTGGTGCCGGGACGGATCATTGATGTTTCTTATGGCGCTGCCCAAG
This sequence comes from Candidatus Sulfotelmatobacter sp., assembly GCA_049584475.1. Lineage (GTDB taxonomy): Bacteria > Acidobacteriota > Terriglobia > Terriglobales > Acidobacteriaceae > Sulfotelmatobacter. The sequence continues at coordinate 52,172 of JBAUXX010000065.1, forward strand.
CCTTGCAATTCAAGGACAAGGGTTTGCAGCGCGTGCGGCTCGACCTAGTGAATCCACGCAAGGCGACGCCCGCATACCAGACGGTCGCCTACAACCGTCCCGTGGAACTACCGTCCAGGTAGAAAAGCCAACCTGAAAATCGTACACTGAAAGGGATGCCGACAGATTCCGCTCGCATCCCTTTCAGTACTGTTACCGAACCGCGACACCGGCTCATCGTCGCGCTGGACGTTTCCAGTGCGGCAGATGCGCGGCGGATCGTCGCTGCGGTGGGCGATTCTGCCCTTACCTACAAAGTTGGTATGCAGCTTTATACAGCCGAGGGACCGTCCGTGGTGCGGGATCTGGTTGCATCGGGACGCAGAGTATTCTTTGACCTGAAATATCACGACATCCCGAACACCGTAGGAGCGGCCGTGCGCGAGGCGGCTCAACTTGGTGTGAGCATGTTGACGGTGCATGCATCCGGCGCGGGAAAGATGCTGCGGGCTGCGGTAGAAGCTAGCAAGTCGGCTCCGCACATGATGATTCTCGCTGTCACCGTGCTTACCAGCATGGATGACCAGGAACTGGCTGCAATTGGCGTCCGCGAAAGTATGGCGGACGAAGTATCCCGGCTCGCCAAGCTAGCTATCTCCCAGGGGGTCCATGGGATCGTCGCATCTCCCAGGGAAGCCTCCAGACTTCGCGCTGAACTTGGCGATCAGTTCGCGATCGTCACTCCGGGGGTGCGGCCTGCGGGTGGCACAATGGGAGATCAGGTGCGGGTGGCTACGCCGGCCGAGGCGATTGCCGCTGGCGCGAGCCATATTGTCGTTGGGAGGCCGATCACGGAAGCTGGCGATCCTGCGGCGGCGGCAGCGGCGATTCTGGAGCAGATGAAGGCTTTAGCTTAGGTCTTTTGCCAAAGCGGTTCGGGCGCCAAACTGTCGGCCTATTGTGGTATAATGGTAGTATGAAACAGAAGACATCGGTCACACTTTCCCCAGATGTACTCAGCGACTTGGACCGATTTGCTGGCACCGCACGTTCGCGGTCCGCATTAATAGAGGATGTTCTGCGCCGATACATACGAGAGCGGATTAAGGCGGAAAGGGATGCGCGGGAGATTGAAATCATCAATCGCCACGCAGATCAGATGAATGCTGAGGCAAACGCTGTTCTTCGCTATCAAGCAAGGATAGACAACGATCAGTGACATGCGGCGAGGAGAGATTTACCGCGTTCATCATCCCGAGGACGACCCGAAGAGATACAGGAGTTTTGTGGTCGTAAGCCGGCAGGCTCTCATTGATTCTAACTTCTCGACCGTTATATGCGCACCTGTCTTCAGCCTGGGGCAGGGGCTGGTAACGCAAGTTGCGATCGGTGCGGAAGAAGGGATGAAACATTCCAGCTGGATTATTTGCGACAATCTGGTCAGCGTAAAAAAGGCGGATCTCACGCAGTTTGTGGGATCGCTCTCTCGATACAAACTGGATGAAGTTGACCTTGCTTTGAGTGCCGCGCTCGGACTGGACTGACGAATTGCCCACCCTGAGGAACTGGCTTACAGTTTCTCGAAGAATTCGCACGCCGAGCACGAAATGTAAATCCCGCCGGGGACGCCGCGTTCACGGTCCTTCACTCTCTTGACGATTCGCGTTGCCTTGCCGCACTTGGGACAGTCGGTGCTCTTGGTCGTGTCCATCACCTTCTTGCGGTCGGCTGTTTTTGCGATCTTTCCACCTATAGCCATAGTTCGGTTCTCCTGATCTTTCGTTGCTCAAAACCTTTTCAGTATGTGCGCAGCGCAAGCGTCCAAACTCAATCCGCGGACGTTTTGTGGACGGGGTCAAGCAGGAACTGGCAATCCACGTGGGAAGAATGCAAAGGCTGCGTGTCGTTCTCTTCCGTCGTGTTTGATTTTACAGCATAGCGCGGTAACTGTCGTGCCTGCGTTGGCTCGGCGCGCAGCGTTGCGATACGCACCGATACCTACGGGCGCCTTTACTTAAGCGCGTCTACGCCGGCCTTGGCGCACTGAGCATCCTGCGCGCTGGCGGCGCCGGAGACGCCTATTGCGCCCACGATTTTACCATCGACAACGAGCGGAATGCCGCCTTCTACGGGAGTTGCGCCATGAAGCGCGAGGACGCGTAAACCGTCGGCGCCCGACGCAAGGGTGTCTTGAAGAGCTTTCGTGGGCCGCTTGAACAGAGCCGCCGAACGAGCTTTGTCGAAGGCGATGTTGGCGCTGGCGAGTTGCGTGTTATCCATCTTCTCGTAGTAAACGAGATTGCCGGCGGGGTCCACGATGGCGACTGCCATGTTCCAGTTATTCTTTCTTGCCTCAGCGAGAGCTGGAGCGGCGGCTTTCCGGGCGTCTTCCAGGGTAATGCTCGCGCCGTATGGATTGGGCATCTGCGCGAACGAATTTGCCGCGAAGCAAACCGAAATCGCCAAGCCAAGAGAAGTGGTAAGAACGTTTCTTAGAGCCATGCATTTCGATGTCATCGATCTTTCCCCGTTGTTACTCTTTGTCGGGACAGGCAAGAGTAAAGTTGCTCCACAACGTGAAATTCGTCAAGCCGGTAAGAGCTGTGTAGGGATCGGCCTGCGGACCGCACCAGCCGTAGGGATCGACCGCTATGGGATTTGTCCCGACAATTTCGTCGACCTCAAAGTGCAGGTGCGCCGGCACTCCGCCCCAAAGGCTGCTGGAGAAATTTCCCGTATAGCCGATCGGGGTGGCGCGCTTGGTGGAAACCCACTCGTTCTGCTGTGCACATGTCGGACAGGAGGTGATGTCCTTACCGGCGTTGCACTCTGTTCCTTTTGGATCGGAGCTGGTGCAGCGCAGTATCGACCCGCTGGTCGTGTCGTAATAAGAGGACAGGTGCATGTAGACGACTCGATATCCGGTCTTGTTGACGACGGTAGCGCAGCCCCCGGCGGGATTTGTCGGCACAGGTACGATGGCCAGCACGTGGCCGGGTCCGCCGGTCGGAATTCCTTCCGCGCCGACTTGGTAAGTGACGCAGCCGTTGATTGCAGGATAGAGCGGCGTTCCAAAGGCGAAGTTGAAGTCGATGCCTGGGTGGCCGTCGTAATAAAGCACGCCCGCACCGGCGTAGTTGTAGCCCTGCAAGAAAGTTGTGATCTCTGGGTTGGTGTACGCAAACAGGAGGCCTTTGCACTTCCCGGCTCCGCTCTTGAAGCCGGAATACTTGACCATGGCCGTTTCGCCGGTGAATGCCGCCACACCGCCGTAGCCGCCTTCGCCCGCAGTGCACTCATATGCGACTTGCATTTCGTGGTCGAAAACCGTAATGATCTGCGCGTTTTGCGGAGTGCAAACGCCACCGCACGTTAGCGTATTCTGCTTCACCGGAAATACCAGGCTAATCGGCTTGGTGGTGTCCGTCTGGCCCAGAGCCAGAGACGCAACGCAAACCAAGGCCAAGATAGCGGTCAGATAAAAAGTCGAGGAAGCGAAAGCGCGCCTGTCTCCCATGATTTTCTCCAATTACTCAGTCCCGAATGTGCGAGATGAACGAACTTGCCGCAGTCGAAGATACAGATGCAGGGGACGCCGCTTCAAACCGGCGTGGCGGGCCAATGCTACTAACGGCAAGAGGCCGTGTCAATTACACATCTGGTCTAACCGGTTGTGGCGATTGCGGCTTAGGGAAAAAATTCGGTCATGTCCGGAGCACCGGCAGCCGCGCCTGGCAGGTCAGTAACGCCCAGGCCTTCCATGGTCAGCCGTAGTGTGCTTTCGTGCTGGTACAACGTCGCGGACTGATATCCCACTTTCACTGAAGGGCTGACCAGGACGGTTGCGACATGCCCGCCGCCGTGGCTAGTGTCTGAGTCTTCTGCCTCATCGAAAGTGATGATCAGCAACGAATTCTGGAAAGCCGAACTGGCCAATAGAGGAGCGATATTGTTGGAGAGCCATTGGTCGGCGGCGGCAAGCTGTTGATCGCTGGTGCAAGTCGCGAGACCCACTGGACAGTTGTGCGCATCATCGTTGACGTTGGGAACGATGAAAGCATAATCGGGAAGAGCGCCATTCGCGATGTCGGTGGCCAACTGGGTAAAGGGCACAATGTTGTTGGCTTGAGTAGAACTGCTCTGTACATCAGAGAAATAAACGAACGGATCGTGATGTTGAAGATAGGGGCCATCATCGCCACCCAGATAGCCGGCTGAAGGCAACGATTCGGCGTAGGACTTCCAGGTCTTGCCAGCAGCCGTCAGGGCTCGTACAACGTTATCCTGTGTGACAACACCACTAAAGGCATCGCCTTCCGTTCCGGTGATGGAAGTCCCCGCACCGACCGTCAGCACGAAGTAATTGGGCAGTGAGGGATGCGCATCGGCGTAATACTGCGTTGCCAGGCTGTTGGCGGCGATGAGGCCGTTCAGATAAGGCATATTCGCGTTCCCTGCGACATCGCTGAAACTGTGATTCTCCTCCACCAAAAGGAACACGTGCGCGAATTGTGGCACGCCGGTCTCTCCTCCCGTGCTGCCTCCACCGGTGCTGCCTCCGGTTCCACCACTGCCATTTCCACCCGTACCGCTGCTGCCACCGCTACCGCTGGCCCCCCCCGTACCGCTGGTGCCGCTGGCATTACTGCCGCCTCCTCCACAGGCAGATTGAAGGATGGATGCGGTTAGAACACAAATGAAAATGGCGCTGCGAAACTTCATGGAATGCGCCTGAGAGAGCTTCAGTAGAAGCGCGTGCGATTCAGGCGAAGATTGGATGGTAAGCCGGAGTGTAGAGTTGCCGGCGTGAAAGCACCGAACCTGGTTTGACCCCGCTTCCCCGCCCCTGCTACCGTCATCTGTTCCGCTATTTGCGACGGAGATTTCTCATGCCTGCCATCAAATTTCGCGGAGTTGACTTCATACAGTACGATTCCCTGCTTACCGACGAGGAAAAGCTGGTGCGCGACACCACGCGCAAGTTCATTGAAGACAATCTTGTTCCGATCATCGAACAGTGCAATCGCGACGGGAGATTCCCGCGCGAACTGGTGAAGCCGATGGCCGAACTGGGATTTTTTGGCGCGTCGATCAAAGGCTACGGCTGCGCCGGCATGGGCAACGTCGAGTACGGGCTGATGACGCAGGAATTGGAGCGCGGCGACTCTGGCGTGCGCAGCTTCGTTAGCGTGCAGTCGGGGCTGGTGATGTATCCCATTTACGCGTTTGGCAGCGAAGAGCAGAAGGATGCGTGGCTGCCAGCCATGCAAAAAGGCGAAAAGCTTGGTTGCTTTGGGTTGACGGAGCCCGACTTCGGGTCGAACCCCGGCGGCATGCGGACGCGAGCGAGAAAAGTCGGCAACGAGTACGTGCTCAACGGCGAGAAGATGTGGATCACATCGGGTTCGATTGCCGATGTGGCGGTGATCTGGGCGAAAGTTGAAAATGAAAACGATAAGGTCCGCGGATTTTTAGTCGAGACAGATCGTCCCGGCTTCAAGGCCGATGACATTCACGGCAAGTGGTCGCTGCGCGCGTCGGTTACATCGGGGCTTTCATTGCAAGATGTTCATATCCCTGAGGCAAATCTGCTGCCCAAAAGCGACGGACTGAAGTCGCCGCTGATGTGTTTGAACCAGGCACGCTACGGCATCGCCTGGGGAGCGCTCGGCGCGGCCATGGCCTGCTATGACTGCGCGCTGCAATATTCCCTACTGCGCAAGCAGTGGCGCGACCAGCCAATTGCCTCGCACCAACTTGTGCAGGACAAGCTTACCTGGATGATCAGCGAGATCACCAAAGCGCAACTGCTGGTTCTGCAAGTCGGCCGCCTGAAGGATGCGGGCAAAGTGGAGCACCAGCACATCTCGATGGCGAAGCGAAACAATGTGTGGATGGCGCTGGAGTGTGCCCGCTTGTCCCGTGACATCCTGGGCGCAAACGGCGTGGCCGATGATTATCCGATAATGCGGCACATGATGAATTTGGAATCGGTGAAGACCTATGAAGGCACGCATGATGTGCACTCGCTGATTATTGGGCAGAGTGTGACGGGGATTGACGCGTTCTAAACGACCCGATCGAAGCTATCCGCCTGACCGCTTCGCCAGAGCTTCCCGCAGCAGCATCTTGATATAGGTTTGGTATCCGATTCCCTTGCGTGCGGCCAATCGGCGTGCGGTTTCCAGATCCTCCTTGGGAATCCGCAAAGTGACGGGCTGAGACGGCTTGACTCCCTGCAGCAGGTCGCTCAATGGCAGCGGGCGCCTTTGCTTTACCCGTTGACGAATTTCTGTCTCGATTTCCGAACGATGCGCGTCCCACCACGCGGCTTCTTTCGCCTCACTGGAAAAACTTTGGAATGGCATTGTCTTCACTTCAGTCTCATTTCGCTTTTTCCAGCACCGCCATCACGGATGTACCCAGGAATTTCTGGGGGAGCGGTTCGCATCGCGCCAGGAACGAAAGCAGGCTGTTCATGGAGGGGGATTTGGGATCGAAGCCTACTCTGCCATCGTCCGGCCGCAGGCGCATCGTCTTGCGCAACAGAAGAAGAGGAACCAGGGGCAAGCCCCAGTAGGTAAACGCCCGCGTCTTAAAACCGCTTTGTTCGGCAACTTTCACCAACCGGCCGGCGGAATAGCGCCGAATGTGGCCTGCGGCACGGTCGTAGCCGGAAAAAAGAAATTGGTGCGCGGGTACGTTGACGATCAGAACGCCGGACTCGGCCAGATGAAATCCGACTGATCGCAAGAAGGCGGATTCGTCTTCGATATGTTCGAGGACATCGAACAAAAACACGGCGTCAAACTGTCCCTGGAACTGCGGCTGGCAATCATGAATGTTGTAGCAGTAGAGCGGACTGTTGCGGCTGACATTCTTGTGAAGAGCAACTTCATTCAGCTCGAATCCGGCAATGGAAATTCCGTAGTTATCCTCCAGCGCCCGTTGCAGCAAGCCGTTGCCACAACCGATCTCGGCGCAGCGCACAGCCTGCCTGATGGTGGAATCGGCAAGGCGGCGCATGACCTCGAAACGCCGCCGAATCCAAAAATGGTCGGGAGTGGCAACATCGAACCACCAGTCGCCCATATTTACAGCCATGGGCTCACACAGGTATTCGATGGCGCGAGACTTGCCGTCCTGTTCCGGCATTTGCTGAACAGAGGCGACGTGCCGGGAGGCAGGTAATTTTTCGCCCAAAGCGGAATGGCGTTGCGCTGTCATAACTTGGGCCGTCCTTTGAAATACACCATATTCCACAAGGTCATTCCGAGCCTGATCACGGGATAGTATTCAACGAGCACCGGCTCGAAGAGCTGACCGAAGATCGATTCCCAATCCTCTCGCACGCGTACAAACTTGCCGCGATCGCATTGCGCCAGCACGCGGGCAATGGAATTTTCCTGGGGAAAAACCGGTTCCAGGGCATGAAAGGTGCCGTCACTGGTCAATAGCGACCGCATGCTGGACAGAATTCCCAGCACGTCCTCGGTGTTCAAATGGTGGAGAAAACTGTTGGCCAAAACGAAATCGAAGCGGTCTTCCGGTCGAGCGACGTAACGGCGCACATCCGCCACCATGAACTCGCGCTGCGGGTGACGCCGCCGGGCGTCTCGAATGTACCGCTCGTTAATATCGAGGCCAAGGTATCCAGGCCCAGTGAAGTGCGCCGTGTTGATGCCGGGGCCGCAACCTACATCGAGCACTCGACGCGGATTGCGCAATTCGTTGTTCGCCAGAACAGGCGCGAACTTCGGTTCGGCGAATGCGGCCTGCCAAGTGCGGTAAACGAAAGCGCTCTCCAGCATTCGCACGGAAAGGACCATAGACATAAATCGGAAGTGCGGTTCACCGCAACTTGCCAGAATGATACCAGCCAACGGAGTCATCGGCCTGTGGAAGAACTAACAGGGCCGTATTGTGCGATGAACTTGCTTGCCTCAACCGAGAAAGGCAAGTTAGATCGGCTATCATGAACCACTCATGCTCGCGCGCTACGGACACGTGTATTTCGGACTTCTGGTTCAGGTAGCAATTGTGGCCGCGGTTTGTCTGGTTGCGTGGTGGGCGCCGGGAGTGGGCAATACCTGGTTCCGACATGTGGAGGATTTCGCCTCGCGGCTGGCTGTGCGAAAGCGATTAGCAGTGGCAGTGATGTTCGGCGTCACTGTAGGACTTCGTTTGCTGCTGCTGCCACTACCGCTGATGGGCGTTCCTCTGCCGGCGGAGCATGACGAATACAGCTACCTGCTAATGGCAGATACGTTCACGCATCGAAGGCTCGCCAATCCTCCGCATCCCATGTGGCCAAGCTTTGAAACGTTTCACATAAGCTCCTGGCCAACTTATTCCTCGATCTTTCCGCCGGCACAAGGGATGGTCTTGGCTCTGGGCGAGGCACTGGGAAAGCCCTGGATCGGAGTGCTGCTGAGTGAAGGCGCAATGTGCGCGGCGATCGTGTGGATGCTACAGGGATGGATGCCGGGCCGCTGGGCGCTGCTGGGCGGAGTGTTGGCGATGCTGAATCTTGCGATCGTCAGCTACTGGATGAACAGTTACTGGGGAGGAGCGGTGGCAGCGACCGGCGGGGCGCTGGTACTGGGAGCGCTGCCCCGGATATTTCGGAAAGCACGGCTGCGCGACAGTGTTGTTTTGGGTTTGGGAATTGCGATTTTGGCCAACAGCCGGCCGCTGGAGGGTTCCATTTTTTGTCTGCCGGTGGCCGCGGTCTTGCTGATTTGGCTGGCGGGAAAATCGGCGCCGCCGTTTCGGGTTGCCGGTTCGCGGGTGGTAGCGCCGCTGACCGCAATTCTGTTGGTGACTGGTGCCTTCATCGGATATTACAACTGGCGGGTCACGGGAAACGCCCTGCTTTTGCCGCATTCGTTAAATCTTAGGACTTACTATTCGACACCGCTTTTCATCTGGGAGCATCTGAGACCTCCGCTGCATTATCACAACCGGCAGTTCGAGGATTTTTACAATGGCTGGGTACGGGACAACTTTCGCGGTTCATCGCGAGACATTCTTCGCGTAACGTTGGAAAAGGTGAGGGCATACCCGTCGGCATTTCTGTGGTCAGGTTCACTTCCTATCCTCCTGGCATTGCCGCTGGTGTTTCGGGACCGGAAGATGCGATTCCTCCTGCTCGAACTCGTTTTTTGCGGCGTGGGTTTGTTCCTGGTGGTGTACTCGATGCCGCACTACGCCGCACCCCTGACCTGTGTGGTCTATGGGCTAATCGTACAGGGCACGCGGCATCTGCGGACGATGCACTGGAACGGTCGGCCGGTGGGCATGGCCTGGTCGCGGATTGCCATCGTGTCGCTGGCGGTTGTTACGGTCTTCAACCTCTATCACGTGGTGCGTTATCCCAACGATCCTTACGCCTGGTCCTCGGACAAGTCGCGGGGCAGCGACGGAAGAGTGCGAATCGAACGGTTGCTCGCCGACCAGCCGGACAGGCAGTTGATCGTCGTGCGTTATGCGCCGAATCACAATCCTCACGGAGAATGGGTCTACAACCTTGCTGACATCGATCGCCAGCGGATTGTGTGGGCGCGAGAGCTCGGCACTGACCAGGACGAGAAGCTGCTGGCGTACTTCAGGGACCGGAAGGCGTGGCTGTTCGATGCCGATCGGGATTCGAGGCATCTGAAGCCCTATACGCCGAAGCCCTATACGCCGCCGAAGCCATAGGGTAGCGTCGCAGCCTCACCATTTGAATACGATGGATTGTTCCAGTTAGCGAACGGCCCTATTCGTTGTTCCCACATTGGCAGTAGACGGCCCATACGTGCCCGAGATTTCCGTTGAACTCCCAATCCTGAGTTCGATAATCACGCAAAGGGGGAGCGATTATGACCGTTCGCGTCTCCGTTATAGCGTGCGCGCTGTTAGCCATGTCACTGCTGGCCATGTCGGCACGCAGCCGCAACTCTGGCCCGCATCACTCTTTGACTGCGGAACGCGCCTACACCGGCAGTGCGTCTGTGGGAGATTTTTTCAACTTACGCCTCGATCCGGTTACGCAGACTCTCACCTACTACAACCGATCCAACGGCGACGCGGCGACGGTTCCTTACAGCGCAAACTCCGATGGCACTTACACTCTCAATGATCCCAGCGGCAACCTGACCTCGGCTTATGAAGTACCGAATTTCGGCATCCTGGTTGCGGCGCAAAGAGCTGGACCGAATCACGGTTCGCTGGCGCTGATCACCGCGCTGCGTACAACGCCTTTCGCCCTGTCATCGTTGATCGAGCGGCAGTACAACTACCTGCAGTTTCGGACCACCAGCGGAGGCCCCGAAGCCGGTTCGCTTGTGATTGACGCACGGGGGGATGTTTCACTCAGTGGTTACCGGCCCTATACACAGCGGGGCATGGGCAGCCGGTCCAGCGCTTTCACGCACGCCTCTATTTCCGCTACTCAGTTTCAGGAGGATTCCTCAGGAACATTCTTGAAAGTGGCGGAGGCTCAGGGCGGATTCGATTACGTATTTGGCATGGCCAACGGAGTCTTCGTTGTCGACACGGCAAATGGAGCGGTTCTGGCTTTTAAGAAAGCTGCCAGCAAGAACTTCGACCCGGCATTCGCCGCCACATACCAGGCGGTGTACTACGAGAAAATTGGCGTCACCATCGATGCGAACCAACAGGAAGTCGGCACCGCGGATTTGGGTCATGCCACCGTAACCATCGATGCCACGGCTCAGGTCACTGTGTCCGATGCCGACGGAAATATCATGCTGCAAGCGCCGCTGACACCGGTCGCCGATGCTGCTTATCTTTACGGCGCTACCGGCCAGCTCAAGGATCCTTGCTACGGTTTGTTTACCTTCCGCGTCTATCGCGGCGCTCACCCGCAGGATGTTTTTGCCACTTTCGTGAATGGAGCGGTGCTGTTCTCTTCTTTCGTGCCGACATCCCGGCTCGGCTATGGTTATGAGTACTTATATGGAGTGGGACTGAAGTGAAATGGGTGCTTGTGGCATCGTGATTCTGAGCAGGAACAGCACTATGCGGTGGGCTTGTCTCGCGGAGGTTCGACCGCAAGGAATTCCTGGGCGAAGCGCAAACTGTAGGCTTCGAGCAGCGCTTGAATCCGATGAGGATCGCCGGATCGCAGGATCAATCCAGCGTGATGATGCTTCTTGATGCGCAGAAGTATTTCCGGATCGTTGTAGCTTGACGTATCCGGGTTCTCCTGGCGCGCCAGCGAAAGGATGACCCCGGCATAGTCCTGGCGCGTGAGAGGGAGGCGGTAGCTTCCATCTCCGCCCGCGACTTCTATCCGAGCCCACTCGCGCCACAGATTGATTCCTGTCGCTGCGTCTACCATCTCGTTGATGTAGGCTCCGCCCACGCGGGCCGCGCACTCCAGAAAATAAAACTGCCCATCGGCTTCTGCCTGAATGAATTCGGCGTGAGCCACTCCGCGCAGCAGGCCGAGGGCGGCAATCAGATCGCGATTGAGTTCGCGCAAAGTCACGTCAGCGTCGCTTCCGCGGGGGACTCCGTAAGTGGTGAAAACCCCGCCATGCGCCACATTCATTGGCGGCTTGCCGTACTGGCTCACATTTGCGAAGACGATTTCGTTTTCCGACACCACCGAATCGACGTGATACACCGTACCGGGAACAAACTTTTCCAGAAGAAATGACGACTGCTTATCACCCAGTTGCTCAAGCAGAGGCCACAATTCTTCCGGGGCATGAATCTTCTTGATGCCGATGGCCGAGGCCTCCTGCCGTGGTTTGAGCACCCAGGGACCCGGAACGTGCGCGAGGTAGTAGCGAACGTCTTCGTGGTGAAAGACGGGAACAAAATCCGGGACACGTACGCCACGGTCGAGGGCTCGCATGCGCATGGCCAGCTTGTCACGGAAATATCGCATCGTGGTCAGGCCCATGCCGGGGATGCGAAGGTGCTCGCGAAGCGTCGCCGCGGTTTCCATGTCAAATTCGTCCAGCGCGACGATGCGATCGATTTTCCGCGTGCGCGCCAGATGCGTGACGGCCTGCACGATGTCGTGAAGCGGCAAATCTTCAGGCAGATAAAAGGTGTCATCGAGGCTCTCGCGCGGCCAGTCGGCGTCGCGCAGCTTTTCCGCCGTCAGCAGGAGCACGCGCCAGCCCTGGCGCTTGCACTCGCGCATGAACTCCTGTCCCTTTTCATAGGTGGTGACGCATAGGATGGTGGGCGGGCTCGAGGTGGCGGCTTGCATTTCGTTAGGCTGGGCAGGATACCACGGCGGCGCGAAAGTCGGTATCCGGTATTCCGATGAGGTCAAACGGTTCTTTCCATCGGCCTTCGACTTGGTTTATAGTCTCAACCCGGCGCGTACGATTTCATGCGCGGAGGACCCCATGGCGACACAAACCCGTCCCGAAGGCAAGGCTCGGAGTTTCGGAGAAAACATTGAAAGCGATCTGGCATCGCGATTCCTACGAGTGGTCGAGGTCGCGGCTATCGCTTCGGCGCGCACCATGGGCCAGGGCGAGCGCAAGCTTTCCGATCAGGTAGCGACCGAGGCCATGCGCCGGACGATGGACTCGATTCCGATGCGCGGCACCATCGTCATCGGCGAGGGCGAGCGCGACGAAGCGCCCATGCTTTACATCGGCGAGAAAGTCGGCGCGGAATTTCCCGATGGCATGGAAGTACCGGAAGTCGATATCGCCGTCGATCCCCTGGAGGGAACGAACCTGTGCGCCACCGGCGCGCCGGGGTCGATTACTGTGCTGGCGGCTTCGGAGCGCGGTGGCCTGCTCAATGCGCCCGATTGTTATATGGAAAAAATTGTCGTCGGGCCTTCGTGCAAAAATGCGGTCGAACTGGACGCTCCCGTCGCCGACAATCTTAAGAATATTGCCAAGCGACTGGACCGAGACGTGGAAGATCTCGTCGTCATGGTGCTGGATCGGGAGCGGCACGAAAAATTAATTGCCGACATTCGCGCGGCGGGCGCTCGAATCCGCCTGATCGGCGACGGCGATCTTTCCGCGGGAATCGCAGCAGCTGTCATTGGAACCGGCGTTCATGTGGTCATGGGTTCGGGCGGCGCGCCGGAGGGTGTAATCACAGCCGCCGCCATCCGCTGTTTGAACGGATACATGCTGGGGCGGTTGGTAGTGAAGCCGGATCAGGAAGAGCGCCTCGCACGCATGGGCGTGAAAGATAAGAACCGAATCTACGAAGCGGAAGATCTGGCTCCGGGAAAACAACTGATTTTTGCTGCGACCGGCGTGACCGATGGCGCACTGCTCAAAGGCGTGCGCTTTTTCGGCGAAGGCACACGAACCACCTCCGTGATCATGACCCATCGCACCAGCAAGGTACGCTTTGTCGACAGCATCCATCTGGAAAAGGGGCCGGATGTGAAGGTCAGGTTCTCGTAGGATCACTGCTTATTTTGGAAGGTGGGCGGTGTGGCGGAACTACTTGAAGGGATTGCTAATTCGTAAGCCTTCGATGGTCTGTCCATTTTGAAAATCTTCGGTATATAGCGTGTCGCAATCTGCCTCCAGGGCGGCGGCCAGGATAAGAGAGTCGTACCATGCAAAGCGCTGTTTCCCAGCAATACGCAAAGCATTGATGTAGATAGCGGGGGACGAATGGATCGCAAGTAAAGGGCGGAATACGGTGATCAGGTATTGTTCGGCCTCCGCCACGCTCATGGGCTCGGTAAAGCGCCGCAACGCGACGTTGAAAAATTCCTGCACAACCTGATAACTGACGATTCCCTTGCCGGTGTCAACCGCTTCCCGAATTAATTGGACGGCCTTTTTCGCCTTGGCGGACGCCTTCACGTCGAAGGTGTAAACGAAAATGTTAGTGTCGAGAAAGAATCTACCGCTCATTCATCTCGTCCCGGGTGTAAGGGCCGGACGACCGCACGTGACGAAGGCGGCTCATCAGTGCATCCACGGCTGCTCCGCCGCCCGTCTGCGCTCCATATTGCTCAAGCCATTCGCGGAAGGCAGCGTTCAAGGTCTTGTGCTGTGCTCCTGCCACCAGACGCGCCTGTTCAATCAAGTTCTCATCCGCGCTTAGGGTAATGTTCTTCATACGTAATAAGTGTACACGGTTTTCGTGTAAATTGCTAGTGGCTCTTTCGCTGTTGTACCTGCCTTGTGGCGACTTGAAATGGCGAACGGGTTCGCGACTGCCGAGCGCCGTGGTGATCTCACTGCATCCCACGGTGATCGATGCCTTGATGAACTTGAAGGGCTGATGGTTTCGGTTATCGAGAGCAGCACTCTTGAAGCGTCACTTAGGCAATCGCTTTCTGTCGCCCGCACTTTAAGGCTCTCTGCCTACGACGCGGTCTATCTGGAAACGGCGCGAAGGGAGCACCTTCCCATAGCTACGCTCGATCGTGCCCTGGGTCAAGCTGCGACAAAATCCGGTATTCCTCTCTTCACCTAGTCTCCTCAAACCTGAGAAGCCCTGACTCCTCTTTCTATTTCAGATACTCCGAATTCTTTTTCAGCTCTTCAGGAATATTCGGGAACGGCGGGAAATCCTGCGAATATCCTTTTAGCAGGCTTGCCGTCACCTCGGCGCGGCGCGCGCCGTCGTGAACGGCGATCTTGTGCGGATTGCCCTTGGAATAACCCTCCCACAGCGAGACTCCCGCGTAAGCGCCATCCTTGCGAAGAACGTAGTATGTCATATCGACGAAGCGGAGCTTGTTCATGTCGTTGTTGTAGTTGCGGACAATGCGCTTAAGCGCGTCCATGCCCGCTTCCTGCGGAGACATGCCATGGCGCATGTTTTCAATGATGGTGTGAGCACCGGCCACCTTTATGTTTTCTTCTCCGCTGCCAGTCGCGCCCGCCGAGCCTATGTCCTGATCGGTATAGCAGCCGGCGCCGATGATGGGCGAATCGCCCACGCGTCCGGGAAGCTTGAAAGCTAATCCACTCGTCGTGGTGCAGCCAGAAATCTCGCCTTTATCATTCAATGCCGAACAATGAATCGTGCCCGTCGGCGGAAACAAAACTTTGCGCACCGCGACGAGTTGCAGATGAGGTTCGATGCCGAGATCGGCGGCGCGGGCTTGCAGAGTCTGGACGCGTTCTTGCAGTAATTCTGCCTGCGATTTATCGCCAGCCTTGGAATCAGGCGGCTGCTGCCAGTACGGGCTGGCCAGGCCCGGACCCCACCAATCATTGGTTGAGTGAAACTCCTTCCACAGCAGCCAGATTTTGCGTGAGTTGTCGGTCAGCAGGTTCTCGCGCGGATAGCCTACGGCAACGGCGAAGCGCTCCGCGCCTTCTCCCACGAGCATGACGTGGCCGGTGTGCTCCATCACGGCCTTCGAAACCTGAGAAACGTTCTTGATGTTGCGCACGCCACCCACCGACCCCGCGCGCCGCGTCGGACCATGCATGCAGCAGGCATCGAGCTCCACCACGCATTCTTCGTTGGGCAAGCCGCCGAGCCCGACGCTATCGTCTTTGGGATCGTCTTCCGGTCCGCGGACGACGCGAAGGGCGGCATCGAGAGTGTCGCCGCCGCCCTTGAGGTAGGCGAAAGCATCGTCGAGATAGTTGAATCCATTGTTGGCGCAGATGATGATGGGGCGCTTGAGCGATCCTGACTGTGCGGCCGATGTTTGTCCGTGAGCTCGCGGTGCGACACCAGCGGCCACTGCTCCGAGAACAGAAGTCTTCACAAAGTCACGGCGTGAAAAAGTCATGGCGCTCCTCCGGCGGTCTTGTAGGAAACCGGGAAGCATACCATGCGGGAGCGATGAGTTTCATGCAGGCGGAATCACAACGACGCACGATGGCATCGTTAAGAGACTTGGACTGCAGTCCGATTCAGCCGACGGCCGACCCGCGATAGCGACCTACGAGCCGGGATTTCACTGCCGGAGATGGATTTGCGGACTCGCGGATTGGCCGGACCTTCTGATCACCTTCGGTGCGAAAGCGTAACAGGGCGGCAATGTTTCCGACTCGATCAAATTCGGGATCGTCTTTCACGTAACACACTTCGATGTCCCGGTTGAGTACCCAGGGAAGAATCGCTTCGCCCACGTCGACGAGTTCATGAGTATGTCCGCCGCAAGCAGGGCAATCGCTGACGAGGTGGGCATCCAAGTGCCCGCAACTGGAGCATTCGACGGCATGAGCAAGGAAGCTTTCGCTCATCAGCAGGGTTTGCACTTCGCGCATTTCGAGCGACTGCAAGACGCGCCGCAGGCCCGTCACTCCGCGGGCGTTGCCGCGCGCTTCGCCAAGTGTTTTGTGGACAAGGTCCTGGCAGCGGCGCTCTTGCCAGTCGTGCACCAGGGATTCGGCATGCGCGCGAATTTCGCTAAGGGCGATGTGGGCAACATCGGCGTGGAACCGCCCCAGCAACGCCCCTCGAACGGCAGGAGCCAACTGCTGTTCGAGCTGAAAGCGAAGCGCATCCTGGCAGCCAAGAATCCACTTCTCGCATACGCCGGTTTCCAGCGCTTCTGCGAGAACTCTTGCAACCGCCTTGAAGTGATGACGTGCTTCATCTTCGACGCGGCGCTGCGCATGGCCGCCGTCGTAGCCGGCGAAGCCGTCACTGCGGCCTTTGCGGGAAAGCGGCTGGAACAACGACTTGCGCTCGGTCAATTCGCCTAAACGCAAATCGAAGAATCGGGCGCGATGGCGATCGACCAGAGCAATGCCCAGCGCCGGAAATGCGGCCAGGAGGCGGGCCAACGGTTTCAAGTGGAAATGGCGGCCGATAAAGATCTGCGTGCCGGGCAATTGCGGCGGAAGATCGTATTCGAGCCACAGATCCTGTTCCGCACAGGCAAAGACAGCTTTGGCATGGACGCCGTTGCTGCGAAACTCACTGGTCAAGCGCACAATGCGATCGAGGTCGGCGCGCACACATCCTTTCGCGTCTTTGTTCCTGTTCCTGTCCCTGTCCCTATCCGTGGACTGGTGTTCCAGTTTGCGTTGGGCCTCGCGAGCCAAATCTTTAATCTGGATCGCAACTTCCTTATGCGCTTTGTTGCTGGGAGTCGTGGGCTGGTAGTAAAAGGTCAGGGCACAGGATTTTTCGTCGTGAAATTCGGTCAGTTGACGGATTTGATCGCGAGAAATGGTCATCTAAGCTTTTCTCCTATGAAAGATGAATTTGTAATGGATTAAGCGGCGCCCGACGGACTGAACTTTGCCGACGCGGGACGGACAAGTCCCGGCGCGTTGCGCAAGTGGTCGCGCGCCGTTGCAATGGACGCAACGACTCCTTCGGCCTTCAGGCCGGTGATGGCGGAGATTTCATCCACGGCAAAGCCTTCAATGGCATAAAGAATGAATGCTTCACGAGCACGCGGCTGGATGCTGCGGAGAGCGGAGGCAATCACAAGAAGAGTTTCATCGGTGGCCATAATCTGCTCGGGGGTAGCCACACGGTCGTCGCGAATCACGGTCGCCCCAGTGATCGATTCATCGGGCTGGTGAAACTGCAACCCCGGTTCGTCGCTGCCGCGGACATTGCGCGGGCGCACCGAGTCTTCCAAAGGGACGGCGTGGCCGTCACTCTCGTCGGAGCGCGAAAGCTCGTCGAGGGCGCGCAAAGCGAGGCGATAAAGCCAGGGCTCCAGTGACAGTCGTTCCGGCTTCTCTTCACCATCGCCGTTGCCCAGGGCCGCGGCGATGGTTTCGTCGATCACTTCTTCTTTGCTGACCGAGTCCGCCGGAATCATCTCTTGCGCTTCGCGCATATAGATCTCGCGCTCCACAAAGCGTTCCAGCCGGGCGAGGTTGACGTTTACGTAGGAACGAACGTCCTCGCTGGAAACTGTCGGTGGATGAACCGACGCCAGCGTCTCTTCGAAAGGAACCTGGGGCTCGAGCCGCTCGGAAATCTCGGCGCGGCGGCGTCTCCATTTGGCCGCACGCAATAAGTCCTTATGCCGCGTGAGTTGGTGGAGCAGATCGTCAAAGGCACTCTTTACCGCTCCGACCGCTGAAGGAGCCGAAGTCTGCACGGCCATTTGCCCGGAAGGCAAGCGCAGATTGAGTGAAACATTGACACCTTCGCGCGGCGAGTTTTCTTCGACTGTTGCTTTCAGGTGAACGAGCTCGGGGCGAAACACGTGCAGGCGTTTTCGCAGTTTTTCTACCTGATGTTGGAAGTCTTTCTCGAGGACGGGACTTTTGTGAAGACGGTAACTAACGTGAACGTTCATGAGCACCTCGTCGTTGCCTAACGAAGTCGCGCAACCAAGTGCTATCTAACGCGATTGTACACCTGCGTAAGAACCGGCCAAGAGAGAATCACGGGGCATAATGAATTTTGTTTTCTTCCGGGAATGCGTTGCAAATTGAGAATGTGAAGCAACTCTTTCGAAGTTTGCAGCACCACGGAGCCCGAGCATATGATCGTCACCCATGACTTCAGCCAAATACTTTTTCATTGTTTGCCTGGCCATATCCGCATGCGCACAGACGGCGACATCGTCGAAGGAAATTGAATCTGCATATCCTGCGGCGCACGCGCTGTATCTTGATCTGCACCAGAATCCTGAACTCTCTTCGCACGAAACTCAGACCGCGGCGAAGCTGGCAACTCGTCTGCGCGCTCTTGGCTATGACGTGATGGAACATGTCGGCGGCACGGGCGTTGTGGCTATTTTAAAGAATGGCGCCGGCCCGACCGTCATGCTGCGCACGGAACTTGACGCACTGCCGGTGGAGGAAAAAACCGGCTTGCCCTATGCGAGCACGGTGCATGCCAAGGACGATGCCGGACACGACGTTCCAGTGATGCACGCCTGCGGACATGATCTGCACATGGCGTCGCTCGTGGGCACGGCGACGATCATGGCGCACAGCAAAGATACGTGGCACGGGACACTGATGCTGATCGGGCAGCCGGCTGAGGAAACAATCAGCGGCGCCAAGGCAATGATTGACGATGGATTGTTCAAACGATTTCCCAAACCCGACGTTGGCGTGGCCTTGCACGTGGGCAATGCACTGCCCGCGGGACAGGTCGGGATCACTCCAGGGATTTACAACACGAATGCGGATTCGTTGCGCATCACAATCTATGGCAAAGGCGGCCACGGATCGGCGCCGCATACGGCGATCGATCCAATTGTGATTGCGGCGCGAACGATTCTCGCGTTGCAGACGATTACCTCACGCGAGGTGAAGCCGGGCGAGATGGCGGTGATTACCGTCGGCTACATTCAGGCGGGGACGAAGAACAATATCATTCCCGATCATGCGGAGTTGGGATTGACCGTGCGAACTTACAAGGCTGACGTGCGGAAGCAGGTTCTGGCGGCGATAGCGCGGATCGTGAAGGCGGAGGCGGAGGGCGGAGGGGCGCCGAAGGAACCGCTGATCGAGCACTATGAATCCACTGATTCCGTGTACAACGATCCGGCGCTGGCACAGCGGCTGAGAGGGCCGCTGGAAGCCGCCCTGGGCAAGGACAATGTGATTACGGAGGAGCCGATCACTCCTTCGGAAGACTACGCTTATTTCATCGAGCAGGGAGTGCCGTCGTTATATTTCAGCCTGGGTGGAGCGGACCCGGCAAAGTTCGCGGATTCCCGCAAGACAGGGATAATGCTGCCCTCGAATCATTCGCCATTTTTTGCGCCGGATGTTGACCCGGCGCTGCACGCGGGCATTGCGGCGGAGGTTGCGGTGTTGAGAGACTTGCTAAAGTGAGGGCGCTGACCTTTCGCGTCTTCGTCGCGATGTAGAGTCCGCGCCCCCTTAGACATCCCCGTTAGACATCAATGACTGGCCCCCAATTACTGGCCCGCGCCGTTGAGTATCACGGTGGACGGCGGCGCGCCCGGTACGGTGATACTGAGCGACGCTGTTGCCGATCCGAGGGCCGTCGGTTCGAAGCTGAGTTGAAATTGACAACTCTTTCCCGCAGCCAGATTCGCGCCGCAATTATTAGTCTGCGAATATGCCGGCGAACCGACGATCTGGATCGCCACGATCGTCATGGTGATATTGCCGACGTTGGTCAATGTGGCTATCTGAGGCGTGGCTTTGGTATTGACCGGAATAGACCCGAAGTAAAGATAAGTCGGCGACACGGCGGCAGGTGTCTGCAAATAAATGCCGCCAGCCGTCAACAGATCGAGCCTGCCATCGCGGTTGAAATCGGCGGCTTGCAGAACCTGAGATCCGCCTTCGACCGTGACGGTCTGAAAGGTTCCGTCGTCATTGCCGAGCAAAATCAAATTACTGTCCGGGAATGAAGCGATGTCGTTCTCGGTGGCAATGTCAATCTTGCCGTCGCCGTTAAAATCTCCGGTGACCACGCCGCCAGGCCAGCCTCGAACATTAACGCTGGCGTCATTGGTAAACGTGCCGTCGCCGTTGTTCAACAGGACCTGAACGGCATCGGTGGCGATGTCGAGTTTACCGTCACCGTTGAAATCTCCCAGCGCCGCAGTGTACCCGTAATAGTTGGTTCCTGCGTACGAGGCGGGAGTTGAGAATGTGCCGTCGCCGTTGCCCAGGAAAACGTAAGTAATCGGAAGACCTTCGATCTCATCGAGAGCCGGCAGTACAATGTCGAGTTTGCCGTCGCCATTCAAATCGCCGACGGCGGGATAAGTCAGAGAAAAGGTGTCGGCCAGCGCAGTTCCTTTTTCAAACGTGCCGTCACCGTTCCCGATCATGACTTGCGCCTCCCAATCGTCACCGTAGTAGTCCGTGTTGGTGACGATCAGATCCGCTTTGCCATCACCATTAAAATCTCCCACCACCAACGGCAAGCCGTAAAAAGGATATTTGGGCGCAACGAAGTTAAACGTTCCGTCACCGATTCCAAGAAACACCTGCAACTGGTAGCTGGGAAAGCCGCCGCAGCCGCCGCACAGAGTTGGCAATGAGACAGCCAAGTCGACCTTGCCGTCGCCATTGAAATCACCGGCAACGATTGCATTGTAGTGATAGCCCTGGCGGTAAGTCTTTGCAGGGAGGAATGTGCCATCGCCATTGCCGAGACGAATCGTAAGACCGCCGTCCTTCCCATTTGTGGTCGCGAGATCGAGTTTGCCGTCGCCGTTAAAGTCGGCCGCAACCGTGGCTCGGCCCGGTGCGGGTACTGCCGGGTCCAGGGCAAAGGCAACAGACTTCCTGGGCTGGCTGGGCACCGACCCCGCTCGGGCTGTGATGGCGGTGCAGGCTACTAGAACGAGACTTAGAATCAGGTGGGTGCGTTTCAAAGAGAATCTCCTCAAAATCTAGTTCGTTCGCGGGCCGGAAAGAAGAATGGCGGAGCAATGAAGAATGGGAACCGTGGAATCGCAGCGCGACCACCCGAACGATCACTAAGAATGGATACTATTTTAAGAGCGGTAAGAACTGCAAGATGCAGACTCTTGCATATTCAAACGGCAACCGTGACTGAGGTTTCCGTGCGAGTGACGGGCCGGTAAAGCGTATCGCGCTCGATGGGTTCCCTTCCCGCAGCGCGGATCAGGCGTTCCAATTCTTCGCGCCGCATGCCTTGCGGAGTGGTCGCCCCGGCATCGTGATAAATTTTTTCCTCGATCACCGTGCCATCCATGTCATCAGCGCCAAAGCGCAGGGATATTTGCGCGATCTTGGCGGTCATCATCTGCCAGTAGGATTTGATGTGCGGGAAGTTATCGAGCACCAGGCGGCTGACGGCGATCTGCTTGATATCTAACATGCCTGTGGTCTTGGGGAGATGCTGCAACGCGGTGTTCTCGGGATGGAATGCGAGCGGGATAAAAGTCTGAAAACCGCCGGTCTCGTCTTGCAGTGCGCGCAGTTTCAGCAAATGGTCAACTCGGTCTTCATCGTTCTCGACATGGCCGTAGAGCATGGTCGCATTCGACTTGAGTCCGACCTGATGAGCCAGCTTCGCAGTTTCCAGCCACTGATCGCCGTCGATTTTGTGGTCGCAAATAATGTGGCGCACGCGGTCGGCGAAAATCTCAGCGCCGCCGCCAGGAAGCGAATCTACTCCTGAGGCTTTGAGTTGCTCCAAGGTCTCCCGAGTCGAAAGCTTCGCCCGCTTGGACAAATACGCGACCTCGACCATCGTGAATGCTTTGAGATGCACCTGCGGAAAGCGTTGCTTCAGCCCCGAGCAGAGATCGAGAAAATACTGAAAAGGCAGGTCGGGATGCAGGCCGCCGACGATGTGGAATTCGGTAACAGCTTCGGTATAGCCGGATGCGGCGGTCGCAAAGGCTTCATCGAGCGCCATGGTGTAGGAACCCGGTGAATCCTTCTTGCGACCGAAGGCGCAGAGGCGGCATGCGGCGACGCAAACATTGGTCGGGTTGATGTGGCGATTGACGTTGAAATATGTCCTGTCGCCATGCATGCGCTCGCGAACGAAATTCGCCATCCAGCCGACGGCGAGGATGTCGCCGGTGCGGTAAAGAGCAAGAGCATCATCAGAGTTGAGCCGGTCGCCGGCCATCACTTTGGCATGGATCGGCAGAAGACGCGCGTCGTCGGTTTGAAAGGAGTGCAGCGAAGGCATTGCAATTGATAATAACGCACTGGAGGGACAAAAATCATTTCCGAGGTGTGTACGCGCGGGCGAGAAAGCCGGCGCTTTATCGGGCGGCAATAATGCGGTCTTTGATTTTGTCGAATTCCTCCTGCGACACGATATGACGGCTGACGAGTTGATGGGTGTTATCAAAAGGGCGTTCGGCGATGATGCGATCGGCTTCGTGATCGGTGATTCCCGGCAGGCTGAGCAAATCGTCTTTCGATGCCTTGTTCACATTGACTGTCTTGTCGCGACTCAAACCTTCTTTCACACCCTCCGCCATAGCCTTGGCATTGCGGCTCACTTCGGCGGTCGCTTGGGCCGTCTTTTCTCGAAGCTGGTCGGGACTCTGGTTGGGAGCGCAGGCTACCGTCAGGCAAAGAATCGCACCGGCGAAAAGTGCTGAGACAGCACCACTCCACGTTTTCGGAAACATACGATTGGGATGCCATTGATTTCGTTACGGTTGCAGCGTCAATTCGCAGAGATACTCCATGCGACGACCGGCTCAGCTAGCGTTCGGATGCTACAGCCGCCAAAGTACGCGTCTACCTTCAGTCGGACATTCGCATCTAAGAGAATAAACAGCCTGGGCAATTCGCGCGACTTCGCCAGTAAGTTGGAGAGAGGTGGAACAAAACTTCCAGGAGGTCGCAAATGAACAAGATATTTCTAGTGCTGCTCAGCGGAGCGCTGACGACAGGCATTGCTTTCGCTCAAGACTCGGCTCCTGCTCAAAACAACGGAGCGAAACCGCAACCGGAATCTGCTGTGCCGCCTGCAACCCAGACAAACACTGGTGGGCAAGCGCCGTCCGGTCCCGCAACAACTCCATCCGCAACGAACGGACCAACGCGCATAGCTCCCGGCAGCGTTATTCCAGTGGAGCTGGCGAAGACCATCGACGCTAAGAAAGCGAAGACCGGGGACGAAGTTGTCGCCAAAGTTACGATGGACATGAAGAGCAACAACGGCGACGTACTGGTGGCGAAAGATACAAAAGTCGTCGGTCACGTCACGGAGGCCCAGCCTCGTAACAAGGAGCAGAAAGAGTCGGAGCTGGGAATTGCTTTTGACCGCACAGTCACGAAAAGCGGCGAGATGCAAATGCCCATGTCGATCCAGGCCATCATCGCTCCGCCTAGTCAGAACTCGAACAATGGGGCAGGCAACGATCAAAGTGCTGCCTCAGCGCCGAGTGCGAGTCCTTCTTCGACGCCGTCGTCCGCCTCGCGCATGGGGGGCGGAAGCACGGCCCCAGCAAATACACCCACTGCGAATACCATGCCGACTGCTTCAGACAACGGCACGAGTACCAATGCGAATGCGCGGCCGCAGATTACGGCAAAGACCGAAGGCATTATTGGAATATCCAATATGAAGTTGGCGCCTGCTGCGAATGCGGCACAGGGCTCGCTTGTGAGCTCGGATAAGAACAATGTCAAGCTGGAGAGCGGAACGATGATGTTGCTGCGTGTGAACCAGTAGGTTTTGCGGAGCCCGAAGAGGCGGTAGAAACGATCTCTTCGGGCCCTCGCTCTTAATTGGTCCTGGCTGCCTGCAATACTTCCCTTCCGCAACACGACGCGATTGTCCGCAATAAAGGCCTGTACAATTCTCTTTCCAATGGTTTCGTCCCCGAAATCGCGCTTGGGTGCAGTGCGCTTGCTGACGCTCGTGTTTGTCTTCGGTCTGGCGGCACATGCCGAACCCATCGCTCAGCTCAAACCCACCGGTTACGTCAACGATTTTGCCCGCGTGCTCGATGCGACCACTGTCGCGCAAATGGATGACATTTGCCGGCAGATTGACGAAAAGGCCCATGCGCAAATTGCGGTCGTGACAATTCACGCATTGGATGGCTCCGACATTGAGAGTTATGCAGTCGATCTTTTTCACCAATGGGGAGTTGGAAATAAGTCCACCAACCGCGGCGTGCTGATCCTTTATGCCATTGACGATCGGCATGCGCGAGTTGAGGTGGGATACGGATTAGAGCCTATTCTGCCCGATGGTAAGGTCGGCGGATTCCAGCGCGAAGCGATTCCGTACATGCAAAGCGGCGACTACAACAAGGCGCTGCTGCTGGTGACTTCGCGAGTGGCGGGAGTGATCGCGCAGGATGCCGGGATTCAGCTTACAAATGCGCAAGCGGAAGTTCCGCCGGCGCAACCTGAGGAACAACCAAGTGGGGGAATTTCGCTGGGCGGGATTGTCCTCATCGGCATTGTCATCCTGATCGTGCTCGTTACGCCTTTGCGCAGCGTGCTTTTCTGGATCATTTTTTCGCAGATCTTTGGTGGTGGCAGAGGCGGAGGCTGGGGCGGAGGCGGATTTGGCGGAGGTGGTGGCGGGGGGTTTGGCGGATTTGGCGGAGGGAGTTCAGGCGGTGGCGGCGCGAGCAGCAGTTGGTAATCGGATTTGGTCATAAGGAGCGCGAGATGATTCCTGGAAATAAGGGCCGCGAATTTTTGGCACGCATACGCGAAGCTGCGCAAGACAATCTGGTCAGCGTCATTATTTTCGGATCGGCCGCTGCGGGCGACTTTCACCAGGAGTATTCGGATATCAATCTGTTCTGCGTGCTGCGCGACAGCTCGTTTGGCAAATTGCAGGTTTTGGCTCCTACGGTGAAGTGGTGGAACCGGCAGAAACAGCCGCCTCCACTTTTTATGACACGCGACGAACTGGAGCGTACGGCTGACGTGTTTTCCATTGAACTCATGGACATGAAGCAGCATCGCCGCGTGATTTTCGGCGAAGATGTTTTGCAGGAATTGAAGATTCCCTCGAAACTGCACCGCGCGCAAGTGGAATATGAGCTGGGCGAAAAGCTTTCGCTGCTGCGGCGGCACCTCCTGCTTGCTTCCGGCAACGAAAAGAAAATGTGGGACCTGCTGACGCAATCGGTTTCATCTTTCACAACGCTTTTCCGCCATGCGTTAATCGTCCTGGGCCACGAGGCGCCGCTGGGCAAGCGCGACGCGGTGCAGGCAATGGCGAGTAGGATTGGCTTTGATGCTTCCGGATTCTTGCAGGTCCTGGACGTTCGGGAGCGACGTGTCAAGCCCGGAAAGCTCGATGTGGCCGATGTTTTCTCGCGATACCTGGCGGGCGTGGAACAGGTCAACGCCGCAGTTGATAGAATGCTGGACTCAGGCGAAAAAGCGTCGTAGCACTTTCGCTGGCAAAGGGATTCTGCAGCATCCGATTCGTGAGGAGGACTCATGAGCAAAGCACTCATCGCCGTCGTTATTGTGATAGCCGTTGTCTTGCTAATTGTGCTGATCGGCTTTGGGCAATATTTCGGCGTCAAGAATACTCTCGTCAGCAAGAATGAAGCGGTGAAGTCGGCTTGGTCGCAGGTGGATGTGGTATTGCAGCGGCGCGCAGACCTGATTCCCAACCTCGTGGAAACTGTAAAAGGCTACGCGACGCAGGAGCAGACGGTATTTGGCGACATCGCGAAGGCGCGCTCGGCGCTGCTTTCCGCAGGTTCGCCGCAGCAGAAGATCGCCGCCAATGGGCAACTCGATGGAGCGCTGGGACGACTGCTGGCGATTTCGGAAAATTATCCGCAACTACGATCGAACGAAAACTTTCTCCGCCTTCAAGATGAACTGGCTGGCACCGAGAATCGCATTGCGGTCGAACGCAAACGTTATAACGACACGCTGCAGGACTACAACACCTACGTGCAGCAATTCCCTGCCAGCTTTTTTGCGGGGATTGCCGGGTTCAAGGCAAATGACGCGTACTTCACGGCTACGGAAGGATCGCGCGAGGTACCCAAGGTGAATTTCTCCAGCCCGGGTGCGGCACCCCCGCAACCGGCGCCGGCACATTAATGAATCGATCTGGGGACAGCTGCCTCGGTTGCCCCCAGGTGGTTACTTTCGAAGCAGCAGATCTCCAGCGACGAATAGAAAGAACACGACCGAGATTACGCCGTTCATCGTGAAGAACGCCGCGTTCAGTTTCGATAAATCATCTTGTTTTACCATCGAATGCTCGTAGCCGAGCAGGAGCACAACCGCGATGACTCCATAGAGTGCCAGGTGCCCAAGATGAAACGCCGCCACAAGCGCCAGCAGCAACAAAACCATTAAGACATGCAGCGCGCGCGCGATCCATAGGGCTTTGCGAATTCCGATAGATCGCGGGATGGAATGAAGTCCGGCCTGACGGTCGAAGTCGAAATCCTGACAGGCATAGAGAACATCGAACCCACCCACCCAGAAAGTGAC
>JBAUXX010000066.1:0-21091 GCA_049584475.1 Candidatus Sulfotelmatobacter sp.
CAATTGCGGCGGTGAGTACGGCCGCAAGTCCCGCAACGGCAAGCACGAAGCGGCGCCGGACCAGCGTCATCGCCGCCGCCAAAGCCGAGACAGCAAAGACGATCATGAGGACCGACGGCGTAGGCACGCGTAGATCCGCGAGTCGCCATCCCCCCAAGCCGTGCACCGTGCCGACTATGCCATGGAGCGCCACCGTGGTGAGAAATGCGGGAGTCTTCGCTAAAGGGAAAGAGACCCAACTCATCGCGAGTGCTGCAATGGCTGCAGGCATCATGAGTTCCGTGAGCGGAACAACGGCGACATTGGCGGGCAATCCGATTGTGGTCGCGCGATGAAAATAATAGGCCATCGGCAGCGCGAGACCTATTTGCATCACCGCGGAAATGAAAAGCAATTCGAAAGTTGCGAACGCGATCTTCACTGAGGAACGCACTATTCTCTCCGCCCATTTGTCCCCAATAAAGCGCGCCACCCGGTCAGCGATGAAACGCAAGTCCACCCGGAACTGCGAGACCGGCGGCGGCAGGTTGCGGCCATAGTCCCGGGAGTCCCAGTGCGCCAGCGCGCGTTTGTAAAGTTGCGAAGTGCGTTCAAGTACCGGCAAGCCGATTGCCGCTACGATCAGCACGCAAAGAAATGTCATCTGAAAACTCGCGGTGAAGAGTTGGCGGGGGTCGAAGGCAAGTACCACCAAAGCCGCTCCGCCAATCGCATTGACCATCGCTCGCTCCCGATAGACCAAGCGTGCTCCCAAGTAGAGCGCGCACATCAAAGTCGCGCGCCAAACCGGCGCTCCTACCTCGGTCAGGAGCGCGTAAGCAAAACAGGAACTCACGGTGAGAAGGGTGGCCGGAATTTCACCCAGCCGCATACGGCGCAACGTCCAAAAAACCACAAAGGCCAGAATGCTGACGTTCATTCCCGACACGATGAGGACGTGATAGGTGCCGGAACGCTGAAAGTCCGTGCGAGTGTCGCGATCGAGGAATGACTCTTCCCCAATTACCATCGCATCGATTAGCGCAGCATCGTGAGGCGGCCAAAGTTCGTGAACCCGGCCGAGAACGTTCTCCCGGATGCGGCTTCGCCAAGCTTCTGAGCGGTTGCCGGCAAATCCGGGCAAGAGTTCGATGGCGTCAGCCTTGGCCGAACCCAAAGCGGCGATGCCATGCTCGGCCAGATTGCCTTCATAATTGAACGCGCCGGGATTGCGGAAGTTTCGCGGCGGCTTCAACTTCGCGGGAAAGCGAATGCGCTCTCCGTAGCGAAAGATTCGCATAGACGGCCGTTCGGCGCTCTGCGCAACGTCGACCGCGTCGGTGCGCGTGTCCCTGGAGGCGGCAGAATAGACGCTTAACCGGATGCCTGAATGTATCGGCAAAGCGACGCCGCTGTTTTCGATCACCGCTTCGCTCTCGAGGTCGAGCACTTCGCGCATCTCGCCGAAGCCTCCTTGTCGCAATCGCCCGGTCCGGGTTACGTGCGCGATCACATCCAGTTCCTGGCCGTCAGCGAAGGGCAAGATGCCAGCATCGAGACGGTGCAGGTAACCGCGAGCCTGGATGTGCATTGCGCCTGCCAGAAACAGAGCGCCCAACACCAGCGGCCCTGCCAGCCACCTGCGACGCGGTAAGAAAAATGCCGCGGAGGCAATGAACGCGCAGCCGGCAACTACCCACCACAATTGTGGCCGCCAGAAATAAATGCCCGCGACGATACCGAACGAGTGTGCCAAGGCAGCCCACAGCAGCGGCTGGCGAGCGGCCTTGATGTTGAAAGTTGGAGGACCGTTGGCGGAGGCGGTAGCCATGTGCGGCAGAAGAAAACGGTTGGCGTTGGAAGCAACACTGCCCGCGGTTTGAGATTTGCGGGTTTTTGAGCGACCTAGCGGCTAAGGTGCATCACAGTTTCCAGATGATAAGTTTGAGGAAACAGATCTACTAGGTGCGCCCGGTCGATGCGATATCCCGCGCTCAACAGGAGAACGAGATCGCGCGCCAGAGTCGCTGGATCGCATGATACATAAGCAATCCGTGACGCTCCCATGTCCGCGACTGCGCGCGCGACTCGTTCTCCCAGGCCGCTGCGAGGCGGGTCCACAACCACGAAATCAGGTTCGCGCGTGCCGCCGGGGAGGGCTGTCTCGCTCCCTGATTCCTCAATTCCCGCTTCGCCCTTCTGCCTTCCACTTAGGTACTGCTCTGCCGTTGCCTCGATCGCCTTTCCATTCTTCGGCAAATTGTATTTCAGGTCGGCAAAAGCAGTCTGTGACGGTTCAACGGTGACGATGTGACGAAAATCACAGGCCATCGCTGTGGAAAACAGCCCAACTCCAGCATAAAGATCGAGTGCCATTTCTCCCGCCTGCCCACGAGTTACGATCTTCACCAACTCGTCCGTAAGGTGCCGATTGGTTTGGAAGAACGATCCCGCACTCACGCGGTACGTTGCGCTTTGCGTTTGATAGATGAGATGGTTTTCGCCGAGTGACAAGAGAGTTTCGTGCGTCGCGCCCCTCTTGGAAGGTTGAGTTTCGCGGAAAGCTGTCACTCCGGCAATCTCCGGCATTGCGGCGCGTAATTCTTCGCCCCACGCTTTCACCGAACTGCGCTTTGCTTCCACGGTGCACGAAATCGCGACGAGCAATTCCGTATCTTCCGCATTGGCGAACAATTCAATATCGCGCAATCCGGCCGGCGCATTGCCATTGCGCCCCGCTTGCCACAGCGCAGCGATGCCACGATTAATCAGCGGCGAACTGATGGGGCAAGCTTCCACCGGCAGAAGTTGATGCGAGCCGAACTTGAAATATCCGACCGCAAACTCCGGCGCAATGCGAACTTGCAGCCGCGAGCGGTTGCGATAATTCCACGGCGGCGACGGGTGCGCTTCGATTTCGCAAGGCAATTCAATCTTGGCAATACGCCGTAGATTTTCGCGAAGAATTTCTTTCTTGATCTCCAGTTGATGCTCGTAATTCGTATGCTGATAATTGCATCCGCCACAACGGGCGAAGTAAGGGCAGGCGGGAGCGATCCGGTGCGGTGACGCTTCGACGATCTGATTGACTCGGGCACGCGCGAATCCGGATTTCTGCTGGACAAGAGTTGCTTCGATTTTTTCTTCCGCGAGGACAAAAGGCACGAACACAGCCTTGCCGCGTCCGCGCCCATCGGCCGGCAGACGCGCCAGTCCGTCCCCGCCGTAAATCAGCTTTTCGATTGTGAGAGGCAAGAGTTGATTCTACGGCATAAGGCAAAACGACAGATGGGTCACAGCGCCCTTCCCGCCGCTGCGCCGGACGCCCATGCCCACTGAAAATTGAATCCTCCGAGATGCCCTGTTACGTCAACGACTTCGCCGATGAAGAACAGACCCGGAACTTTGCGGCTCTCCATAGTCTTGGCTGAGAGTTCATTGGTGTCAATTCCCCCCGCGGTGACTTCGGCCTTTTCGTACCCTTCCGTACCCGCAGGAAAGATCGTCCACGCATGAGCTTTCTTTTCCAAATCGGCAAGTGCCCGGTTCGTCATCGCGACTGGCGGGTTGACCTCGAGCCATCGATCGGCGAGACGCGTGGGAAGAACTTTCTTGAACTCGGAGCGAACCTGTGCAAGAGTTCGTGGGGTTTTAGAATCGAGGAAAGATTCCGTGATCGCTTGTCCGGGCGCGAGATCAATCGTTAACGGCTGCGATTTCTTCCAATAAGACGAGATCTGCAAAATGGCGGGCCCGCTCAGGCCGCGATGAGTAATCAGCAGCTTTTCGCGGAACTGTTGTCCATTGCATGCCGCGGTCACGTTGGCTGATACGCCAGCAAGATCGCAAAAGCGCGAGCGATCTTCAGCTCCAAGCACAAGTGGTACGAGCCCAGGCCAAGGCTCGCGAATTGCAATACCGAATTGCTTCGCCAGATCGTAGCCGAAAGAAGTCGCGCCAATCTTCGGTATCGACAAGCCGCCGGTTGCTACCACCAGCGCAGATGCGCGAAATTCAGTTTTCGCGGTCACAACGGCAAACTCCGCAGGCCGACGCACTTCGCAAATCTTCTCCCCGAGGAAAATGCTCACCCCCGCCGCATGGCATTCGGTTTCGAGCATCGTAAGAATGTCACGCGCGGCGCGGTCGCAGAAGAGCTGTCCGAGTGTCTTCTCGTGGTACGGAATGCCATGCTTCTCGACCAGTGCAATGAAATCCGCTGGCGTGTAGCGAGCGAGCGCCGACTTGGCGAAGTGCGGGTTGGACGAGAGAAAATGTTCCGGCTGACAATAAATGTTGGTGAAGTTGCAGCGCCCGCCGCCGGAGATGAGAATCTTTTTTCCGAGTCGGTCGGCATGTTCAATCACGGCCACGCGCCGCCCGCGCTTGCCCGCCTCAATCGCGCACATCAACCCAGCCGCGCCGCCGCCGACAATCAGTGCATCGAAGGAATGGGTCGAAGGAGAGTGGTCCAAGGCGGTCACATGTAGAACAGGCTCAGACGCGGCAAGCCGTACTTTTCGAGCAAACGCTTGTGCACGTATTGCCTCTGTAACTGATCGATCTGCGCCGAAGGCATTTTGCGCCGGAAAGGAGCGAGGTCGCGATCCGCTTCTGTGCGCACTGCCAGGATTTGTTCATCCGAAGTCGCGGCAAGCAACGCCGCGAACAATTTTTCTTCAAGAACCGTCAGGTGACGCTCCAGGTTTTCCAACCGTGGCAGCGCTTTTACTAGGTCTAAATCGTCCGCCAGTTTGCGCAAAGCGGCCGAGGTTTCTCGTGCGATGACGGACGGAGATGCACCCGTTGCCTGTGGGAGATTTGCACGTTCGAGCAATTCGGCATTGTGACGCAAAAAAGCCGAAACTACGGCAGGCTCGAATCCTTGCCGCGATCGAGCGGGCTGAACCGCAGTTTCGCCAGCCGCGCCCACCGCAGCTTCTTTCATATCTTCCGCGGCTGCCAGGACCGCCTGCGCGCAATAGGCCAGGCTGTTTACTTTTTGCGTCTTCGTCGGACGCTGTTCATACTTGTCGAAGGCGGAATCAATGCCGCGCAGCACCGCTTCCAGCGGCACACCCGCATCTTTCCAGGTTTCGATCAGGGTCCAGTCAAGGGTCGAAAGCAGCAATCCGCCGCCGCGCCGCCGCAAATAGTGCTCTTCAATCTCGGAAAAATAGCTGAAGTAATTATCCACGGCAGGTCAGCGCTTGGGATGTGAAGGTTTGGGAGCCCGTTCCAGGCCTGTCTTCTTCGGCGGGACAGCAATATCGGACGCACTCTTGACCGGGGGCCGCAGCGCTTCATTGCGCTCCCACAGAATGCGCAATCCCTCAAGAGTGAGCAAATCGTCGACCGTCTTTATGTATTTCGATCCCGAACCGATCATCGCCCCGAGGCCGCCGGTGGCGACGACCTTCGTCTTCTCGCCTAATTCTTGCAGCAGCAATTCGAGAATGCCGTCGACCAGGCCCAGATATCCGTAATACAACCCCGATTGCAAACTGCCGACGGTATTGGTCCCGATCACACGAGAGGGCTTGCGAATTTCCACGCGCGGCAGGCGGGCCGTCCGCTGAAAAAGCGCATCCGCAGAAATCCCGATGCCGGGACAAATCACGCCGCCCATATATTCCCCTTTGGCGGAAACACAATCGAACGTCGTCGCGGTGCCGAAATCGACGACTATACACGGGCCGCCATATTTCTCGAACGCAGCCACGCCATTCACAATGCGGTCCGCGCCCACTTCGGCGGGATTGTCGTAGTGAACGGGCATTCCGGTCTTGATTCCGGGCTCGACGAAAAGCGGCTTCGAATTGAAGTACCGCTCGCAAACTTGTCGCAGCACCGGATCGAGCGGCGGCACGACAGAGGAAATCACAATGCCCTGAATCCTCGAAGCCTCCAGTCCGGCCATGGAGAAAAGATTCCGGAACAGAACTCCGTACTCATCGACAGTATTTGCCTGTTTAGTTGCAACGCGCCAGTTCGCCAGCATCCGTTCGTAGTGGCGGGCGCCATCGCCATGAGCAGGCGCGTTCCCGTGTTCCGCCGAAGCGAAAACTCCCAGCACTGTATTCGTGTTGCCGACGTCGAGAACAAGTAGCATGAAAGGCTTTCGTTACTTAGCGGAGCTGAATGCTAATTCTTGAAGGCTAACTGCTTACTTCCGCTCCCGCACCGTTCCGCTCAAAACTGTTTGAATTCCGCCCGCCGTTCGCACCCGCAAAAACCCGCGCTCATCAAGGCCCGCGGTGATTCCTTCCAGCGGCATTCCGTTTCCCTCAACGCGAACTTCCTTGCCTTGCACCCACGAAGAATTCTTGGCAAAGCGCTTCAGAATCGAGTTGCGCGCCCCGGGATGCACGATCAACTCGGTGTATTCCCGGTGCAGAGATTTTAGCAAAGCCGCTGTCAGTTCCACCCGCGACCACTCGCTGCCCGAGGCCAAACGGAGCGACGTCGCCAGTGGCTCCAGTTCCGCCGGAAACGATGTTTGATTCACATTGATCCCGATTCCCACAACGAGGTAGCGAACGCGGGTTGGCTCAGCATTCATCTCCGTAAGTATGCCGCACACTTTTTTCTCGCCGACGAGCACATCGTTTGGCCATTTCAGGTCGAGAGAGGACGACAGGCGCGAATCAATCTCTTCCATCGCAGCTTGAACCGCAAGGCCCACGGCCAAAGAAAGCACGAGAATTTCCGCAGTGGGGAGCGCAGGCCTCAAGATAACCGAACAATAAATTCCGGTCGAGCGCTGCGAGTGCCAGGCATTGGCTCCGCGCCCGCGCCCGGCAGTCTGTTCTTCGGCCAGGAAGACGCTGCCTTCTGGAGCGCCCTCAGCCGCGGCCTGCATCGCTGCGGCATTCGTAGATCCGATCTTGTAGAAGTGACGAATGTGCTCGGCGAAAATCGTTCCGCGGAGGAGCGGCTTGAGCACTCCGGCCAACAGCAGGTCCGGCATGGTACGCAGTTGATAACCAGTGGCAGGATGCCCGGCCACATCCACCCCGAGCCCACGCAGTTGCTGAATAAGCCGCCAAACTTCGGAACGGTTGGAAGAAATCTCGGCGGCAAGCTTCGGGCCAGTGACCAGCACTGTGGCATTTTCCATCAGCAATCGCACGATGACCCCCAGGCGAGAATCAGAATGCTCGTGCGAGCCGGACGCCCTCGTCCGCGATGGTTTATTTACCTTTGAAAGCTTGCGAGTTGTGGCCGACTTAGTGATGCGGTGATTATGCTGCAGCCTGGCAGAAACCACAAATCAGGCGCGAATTCGCAGTCACGCGAATTTCACTATACCGGCGCCACGCGCAGACTCATATCAACCGCCGGCGGAGAATGAGTAATCAGGCCGACGGAAATAAAATCCACGCCTGTTTCCGCATAGGCGCGGATATTTTCCAGTCGAATGCCACCGGAACACTCGAGAGGAATGCGATGTTCCAGCTTCGCGCAGCGCTCGACCGCTTTGCGCACATCTTCAGGCGACATGTTGTCGAGCAGAATAGCTTCCGCCCCATTGGCAAGCGCCAGTTCCAATTCCTCCAGCGTGCGGACTTCGATCTCGATCGGTTGCTGGCCGCGGCGGTTGCGATGCGCGTGCTCGAGCGCCGGCACAATGCCGCCGGCCAGAGCAATGTGATTGTTCTTGATGAGTACCCCGTCGGAGAGATCAAGCCGGTGGTTCTGCCCGCCGCCACAGCGCACCGCATACTTGTCAAGCGCGCGGAGGCCCGGCGCGGTTTTTCGCGTGTCCAGAATGCGCGCCTTGGTGCCATGAACCGCATCTACGAATTTGCGTGTGAACGTGGCAATCCCGCTCATACGCTGCAAAAAATTCAGGATCACGCGCTCGCAGGAAAGCACCACGCGTGCATTGTGCCGGATCACCGCCACCGATTGTCCTTTATGGAGGCGCACTCCATCAAAAATTTCCGGATGTGTGGTGACCTCGTAATGAGAAGTGACTGCGCCGTCAAGCGCCGCATAGACGTCGAGAATCCGCCCCACGCAAGCGATGCCGGCAAGAATGCAATCCTGCTTCGCCAGAATTGTGGCTGAGGCGCGCTGGTTCGCATCAACACAGGCATAGCTTGTCGCATCACGCGTGGCCCGGTCTTCGGTCAGCGCGTTTTCGAGTACTGCGGTAATGCGTCGTGAATTCCAGTCCATGGTCGTGTAGGGCGGGCGCCCTCGCCCGCAAAGTGGTCAGCAGCCCAACTCTTTCAGCTTACTCCTGGTCTTTTCCAGCAACACGGTCAACTCTGCCGCACGCGTCTTAAGCCCTTCAACAACTTTTGCCGGAGCCTTCGCCAAAAACTGCTCATTCCCCAATTGCTTCTGATTATTCGCAAACTCTTTTTCCAGCTTCTCCAGATCCTTTTTCAGCCGCTCGCACTCCGCCGCAACGTCGATCTTTCTTTCATACACCACGTGAACATCAAACCGTGCCGTGCTCCGTGCCGCGCCTTTGTTCGCCGGCGAACTCCCCACGAATGTGATCTTCTCCACGTTTCCCAGTCGCTCCACCGCGCCGCGATTCTGTTCAATCATCGTTCGAATTCCCGCTTCACCGGTGAACACTTCAATCGGAACCTTGACCTTCGGCTCAACCTTCAGTTCGGCCCGCAGATTGCGGACGCTGACGATCAAATCCTGCAGGATCGCCATCTCTGTTTCCGCAACCATGTCGATGTGTTCCTGGTCAGCTTGCGGATAAGTCGCCAGAGCAATCGATTTTTCCGGCGGCTGACTTTCATAAATCGCCTGCCAGATTTCTTCTGTGATGAAAGGCATCACCGGGTGCAGCAGCCGCAGGGAAGCATCGAACAAGCTCACCAGATTCGAGCACGCAGTCCGCGCCGCGCCATCATTCGCGCCTTCTTCAGCATTGAGCCGCGGCTTGATCAGCTCAATATACCAATCGCAAAATTCGCCCCAGAAAAAATCGTAGATACGATTCGCGGCTTCGTGAAATCGGTAAGTCTCGAGCGATGCGTTCACATCCGCCGTTGCGCGGTTGAACCGAGAAAGAATCCATCGATCTTCGAGCAGTTCAGTCTGGAATCCGGCAGTACCTGCGGGAGGGCTGCCTCCCGAGGCTGCCCGGCGCGAAGTTGAAGGGGCCGTCCGTCCGGGACGAAGTCCCGGATCGATCCTATCCACATTCATGAACATGAAACGCGCCGCATTCCAAATCTTATTAGCAAATGCCCGATAACCCTCCGTACGGCTCTCGCTAAACGCAATATCCGTGCCAGGTGCAGCCATCGCCGCCAACGTAAATCGCGTCGCATCCGTTCCGAAGCGCTCGATAATTTCCAGCGGATCGATTACATTTCCCTTGGTCTTCGACATCTTCTGCCGTTCGGCGTCGCGCACCAGCGCGTGAATATAAACCTGGCGGAAAGGAACGCTGTCGTTCCTTTTATTGCCCCAGCCGCTGGCTTTCTTGATCGCAGCGTCCTGCTCGTGACCCTCCATGAAGTGGCAGCCGAACATAATCATGCGCGCCACCCAAAAGAAGAGAATCTCGTACGCGGTAATCAGCAACGTCGTCGGATAAAAAACAGCCTGGTCCCGCGTCTTCTCCGGCCAGCCCAGCGTAGTAAATGGCAGCAAACCGGATGAAAACCAAGTATCGAGCACGTCGGAAACCTGCTCCAACTTTGTGCTCCCGCACTTGGAACAAGTTAGCGGAGCTTCCCGCGCTACTACCACATGCTTGCAATCGTCACAAGTCCATGCTGGAATCCGGTGACCCCACCACAATTGGCGGGAGATGCACCAGTCGTAGATGTTGTTCATCCAATTCAAATAAATCTGGCGGTAATTGTCGGGGACGATCGCGATCTCACCGCTTTCCACGGCCTCTTTCGCGCGGTCGGCCAGCGGCTTGATCTTGATGAACCACTGCTCCGACAGCCTCGGCTCGACTACCGTTCCGCAGCGTTCGCACTTACCTAATGCCAGCGTATGATCTTTTTCGCCCACCAGAAAGTCTTGCGCCCGCAAATCTTCCAGCACTCGCTTCCGCGCTTCGTATCTATCCAGACCTGCATACGCACCCGCGTTTTCGTTCATGTGCGCATGCTCGTCCATGATGTCGATCTGCGGCAGGTTGTGGCGTTTGCCTGCGGCAAAGTCATTGGGATCGTGCGCGGGCGTTACCTTCACCGCGCCCGTGCCGAATTCCGGCTGGGCCAGTTCGTCAGTGATGATCGGTATCTCGCGATTCATCAGCGGAAGCAAAACGAACTTTCCGTGCAGATGCGTGTATCGTTCATCTTTCGCATTCACGGCAACGGCTGTATCGCCAAGCATTGTCTCGGGCCGTGTCGTGGCGACCGTTATGAATTTAGAAGTGCCCACCACAGGGTAGCGAATCTCCCACAACTTCCCCGCAACTTCTTCGTGCTTCACCTCGAGATCGGAGATCGCCGTCTCGCAGCGCGGACACCAGTTCACGATGTACTTCCCGCGATAGATCAGCCCCTCTTCATACAGCCGGACGAACACTTCGCGCACCGCGCGCGAAAGATTCTCGTCCATCGTGAAATATTCTCGGTCCCAGTCGACCGACGCGCCCAGCCGTTTCATCTGATCGAGAATCGCGCCACCGTAGAGCTTTTTCCACTCCCACACGCGCTCAATAAATTTTTCGCGGCCCAGGTCGCGGCGTTTCTTGCCTTCTTTCGCCAGATCGCGCTCCACCATCATCTGCGTGGCGATGCCGGCGTGGTCCGTGCCCGGCAGCCACAGCGTGATGAATCCCCGCATGCGATGCCAGCGCACGATGATGTCCATCTGCGTCTGGTTGAGCATGTGGCCCATGTGCAGGCGTCCGGTCACGTTAGGCGGCGGCAGCAGCAGCGTAAACACGGGACGTGTCTCACCCGGAGGCGGGGTCGGCACGGAGAAGAGTCTTTCTTTGATCCAGTACTCGGCCCAGCGCGTTTCAATCGCGCCCGGTTCGTAAGATTTAGGAAGTTCGTGGGGCATGTGGAAGCAGTCAGCACTCAGCAGTTAGCATTCAGCCAGTCAAAAGCTTGTTGTTGCACCGGGAAAACATTTGACTGAATGCTGAGTGCTGAATGCTGAGTGCTTCTTTCGATCTTACAGGCGCGAGAAAAGAAGGGTCAAACCAGAGCGCAGCAAAGCTTAGCCGGAAATTTGCCGAACGAAAGATAGAATGCCCATATGAAGGCCATCCCTTTCCGGGGTCAGTTGATTCTTGTGGGTGCAACCTACGGCGCAGTGCTGTTGGCCGCGACCGTGCTGGTGTTTGCGCGTTACATGCTGTATGTCCGCCATCCGCAAGACGTTGCGGCGGCGGGCGGCATGTATGCCGGCGGCGACTTGATTCTGGAGGTCTTCATCGGCTGCATGTTCCTTGTCCCCACTTTTCTTCTGGCTTTTGTTATCCGCAAGTCCGAAGGCCTTTACTCCGGGTACTCCAGGGTCATGCTGGGCCTTAGCTTGACGGCGCCGATTTGCCTGGGAGTCTCAAGTATTCCCGCCGTCAGCCAAGGAGCCGGGATTTTCGGATGGATCTGCATGGACCGGTTGTTGTGCTCGCCACTTGTGATAATAGGGTTGGGGTTCAGCTGGTTTCTAGCGCGCTTTGACCGGGCAAAACGCCTGACTTTCTATGCGCTGCTGATTGAGGTTTTGACGTTGGTCTTGATGGTGGCTTTATTTTTCTTCTTCGCGAGATCCCACTCGGGCTAGACGATGAGTGCTCGCTGCGGCTCTGATCGATGCGGTTTAGTGTTCGAAAGCATTAGGCGATTCGCGCCGACCGCTGCGTGGTGCGGTTTGGCTAACGCTCCAGAATCGTTAAGCCTGAGATCCCTCGCTTCGCCCGAAAAACGGGTGCGCTTGATCACCTTGCACCTGTGGATCTTCAATTTCGGGCAAATTCTCAACTTAAGAGGCGAAAAGCGGGTTCCCTTCGACAAGCTCAGGGCATGCTCCGCCGATGTGCGCCGATTCATCGGCCTGCAAGTCCTGCCGCAAGACAGAAGGGCGGGAGTTTCCCGCCCTTGTTCTCGCGAAATCAATCATCTCAGGCTACGTCCCGTTTCTCCAACGGGCTCGGCATGGGCGGATTGGTGATCCGAGGCACTCCCGGCGTATTCCACTGGTTGGGATTTTCAGTGAAAGTCCAGTTGGTCGGCGAGCTGAGGAGCGTTGCCTTCTTTAGACCATACGTCTGACCCTGGGCCGGCGCAGGTACGTTGTAGCTGCTGTCTACGCAAAATCCGCCGCAGTTGCTGACTGTGACTGCGGTGATGGCTGAATTTGCCCAATAAAAATCCTGGCCCTCTTGCAGAGTACCGCCGGCTGGGTTGACATTCGAACCGTTTATAAGACTGATCCATGCATAGACTGTGTCTTCTTCTTTCATTGTGTCCTCCTGGTGTTCGAACTTGCTTTTCGAACTTGCTTTCAAACTGGTTTCGAACTGGTTTCGAAATAAGACCGTTACTTCGCTTGCATCAGGGCCTGGTAGGTCGGGTTGTCGTGCAAGTTATCGAGAGGACTTGCTTCCTGCACCGCGGCCCGCGAATAACCAGCGGCCAGGGCCTTGCCTAACCACTCCAAAGCAGTCCCCGTTTCGTGCAACTGGTTGTATACCACAGCTGCGATAAAAAGCAATTCCTTATCGCCCTGGCGAAGCTCGAGCGCCCGGTCCAGGCAGGCCAACGCCTGCTTTCGGTCGCCCAGCATTGAGTAGTAGTCGGCAAGATCGGCGAGGATGGCCTGGTCGCGCGGGTTAACCTTTAACTGCTGTTCCGCCATGGAAATTGCCTTCTTATAAGGTTCAACGGACTGGGCGGAGTCGCCGCCGTAGTAGTAAGCGTCAGCAAGGTTTCCCCAGATTTGATAGTTGCTGGCATCCAGCGCCAGCGCTTCCTTGAAGCTGGCAGCAGCTTGCTTATAACGGCGCAGCCGGAAGTAGGCGACGGCCATGTTCGAGTAGGCGTTGTAGTTGGGCCGGAGGGCAATGGATTTCTCGAAGGCCGGAGTCGCTTCATCATCCTTCCCCAGGTAAAGCAGGGCCGCGCCCAGGCCGTTAAAGGCTGTATAGCTGTCGGGGTCAAGTTCGGTGGCGCGGCGCCACATGGCGGCCGATTTCTCGTATTCCGCTTGCGTCCCGTAGAAAGCGCCGAGAAAGGTGTAACCGCGCCAATATTGAGGCCGAACGGCGATGGCTCGCTTATAAGTCTCCTCGGCTTTATCGGGCTGATTCAGATGTTGATACGCGTCAGCAAGGCTGCGATAGGCGCCGTCGTTGGTCGGATCCAACTGCACCGCCTGCTGGAGTTGCTCGGCCGCCTTCTCGTATTGTCCGGTGCCGTTTTCCAGCAACCCGAGGCAAACGTGTCCTTCCGCGCCCGCATTGCCCAGGTCCACTGCTTTGGTGCAAGTTTGCTGCGCGGAGGCGATCCATTGTTTCTGCTTCGTCAAATCGTAGCGATGCCAGTACGTTTCGCCGAGCGCTGCCTGAGCCGCACCGTAGTTAGGATCGATCTTCAGTGCCTGCTTAAAGACGATCTCCGCGCTAGTCAGAGCCTCCGGCCGGCGCGACTCCTGGAGATACCCGCGCCCTTGCACGAAATACTGGTAGGCCTCGGGAAAGCTTGTCGAGTGTGTTCCCAGAGCTTGTTTCTCTTCGCCGCGCAACGGAAGCTCCAGGGCCGCAGCCACGCCGTTGGTCAGCTTATCTTCAATCGTGAATAAATCCGACACCGGCGCAGTGATCGAATCTCCGGCCAGATTCTTGCCGCTCCTGGCATCGGTCAAGTTATACGCAGCGCGCACCAGGTCGTTTGCTTCTTCGATTGAGACGGTCAAACCAAGATTCACGCCGAATTCTTTCTTCGCCTCCGCCAGTGTGGCCACTTTCTTGTCTTCGAGCGTCCGCGCCGGGACCACTTCCACATCATGATTGGCGCTCAACTGCGAAAGTTTGGCTGCCACATCTTCGAGCAATCCTTTGCCGAACGCGGTCAGCTTGGGATCGTTGGCCACGGTCGCAAAAGGAAGCACCGCCAGGCTTCTGCGGTCAGGTACTGCCGATGCCACCGGCCCGCTCGCTGAGGTATTCGTTCTGCGCGAACTCAGACGCCATCCCAAAACCCCCGCCGAAGCAACTACGATCAGCAAAACCGCTGCGGTCGCGGCTTGCCGCTGGCCCGCCGACCAGTTTTGCCACGCCCACTTCGAGGGTGCTCGAACCTTTTTCACCCGCTTTCCCGAATCCACTTGCTTCTTCAGTTGCAAAAGATCGTTATGAACTTCAGCCGCCGTCTGGTAGCGCAGTTCGCGATTCTTGATCAGCGCCTTGTCGATGATCTGTTGCAACCGCAGAGGCAGTCCCGGTACTGACTCGCTCAGCGAAACCGGCGCTTGCCCCAAAATCGCGTGTACCGTCACCGCCCAGGTCGGCCCGGAAAACGCCTGGTGTCCCGTCACCATTTCATAGAGCAGCACGCCGAATGAAAAAATATCGGTGCGGGCGTCCAGCGTGTCGCCTCGCGCCTGCTCCGGCGACATGTAAGCGACAGTTCCAATCGCGGCTCCCGCGCGCGTAAGTTGCCCGCCGGTCGACATCGTCATCTCATTGGCGCTTGCCGCCGGGTTGTTCGCAATCAACTTGGCCAGCCCAAAGTCCAGAATCTTGACCTGATTGCGTTCCTCGGTAATGAAGACATTCGCGGGCTTGATATCGCGATGAACGATGCCCTTGACGTGCGCCGCCTGCAAAGCGTCCGTTATCTGCAACGCCCAATCGAGCGCCTGCTCCACCGGCACCGGCTTGTCGCCGATGCGCTGCTGCAGCGTTGCACCTTGCAGCAGTTGCATGGCGATGAAGGGATGCCCTTGATCTTCATCGATCTCGTAAATTGTGCAGATGTTGGGGTGGTCGAGCGCCGACGCGGTACGCGCCTCGCGCTTGAAGCGCTCCAGGGTTTGCGTATCGCGAGCGGAATCTTCGGGCAGGAATTTGAGCGCAACCATGCGCCCCAGCCGCATGTCTTCGGCTTTGTAGACAACACCCATTCCTCCCGCACCCAGCTTTTCCTGGATGCGGTAATGAGAGACGATGGTGCCGATCATGGCGCCGGTCTCTTCCCGCTAAGACCGTAGCCTGCATGGTAACCAACTCATTTATGGGGCGCAACCGGGAATGACTAACGGAGTGAAATCGGATTCAGAGTGTCAACAGCAATGGGTTGAACAGCAAGAGCATGGTTCTGGTCCGGCGGGACTGCCAGAGTCGCTACTTTTTTTCCACGGCCAGCTTGCGCGAAATCTCTTCCACAATTCTGGGCCGCAACTCCGCCAGCAAACTATCGACAATGCTGGCGACGGTTTGCGAGTTCACAGCAGAGGTGGTTTCCGCGGAACTCGAACTCACGCCGGGGCTGGTTTCGGCCCCTGCTGCCGCTGCGAAAGCCGCGGCTGCGACTGAGTCAGGCGTTTGTTCTTCGTTGACATTGCCGGCTGGTTCCGGAGCCTTGAGCGCGGGAACCGAGTCGCGAATCTGCCGCCAACTTGCCCACGCCGCTGCCGTGGTTGCCGCCACTTGCGATTCGTTCGATTGCGGAATGGTTTGCGGGGCCGCGTCAACTTGCGCCGAAGGCGCCAATTGCGGAGCGCTCGCTGGAGAAACATTTTCGGCCGAGACTCTGTCCTGCTCAACCGGTTTCTCCTCAATCAGGTTCTGCACAACCAGGTTCTGCACAACTGGTTTCTGCTCAATGATGTCGTGCGGCACGCCGATTGCAGCTTCCGCAGTCTCCGAGGCCGGTGCCTCCGCTACGACAGCGGGCTGCTCTATCGCTGCTGCATTTTCACAGGCGGCAACCTCGGCGACGCCTGCCTCGGCAGAAGTCGACTGGCTGGCAATCGTTTCACCGGAGGTCATTTCACTCGAGGCCAACTCTGGTGAAGTCGCTTCGCCGGATGCTGCGACCGCTGGCTGACTCTCTGTGCCAATAACTTGTTCTTGCGAAACATCGTGAGTGGCTGCCTCACTAGGCGCGCTGACCTCCATTGTCGTGGGGGTGGGAAGCTCTGACTTTACGGTTTCGGACGTCGCATCGTCGACGTGCCCCTGCGTCACTTCGCTCGGCTGCAGTTGCTGCGTAACAGAATAATCTTGTTGCTCAGAATAATCGGCAACTTCGTGGCCTCGCGCTGCCGCGAACTCGGCGGCTTCCGTGCTCGATGCTTGTTCGTGGCTCGATACTTCGTTTCCTGACGCTTCCGCTGAAACCTCAGCGGGCGCCGTCACCACAGGCTCGGTTCTCGGCTCGATCGCGGAATCGGTTGCCGGCCTGGTTTCGACCATGGTCTCTGGCGTCACCGGCGCAATCGCCGTCTCAATCATCGACGACTGAGTTTCATCCACCAAGGTTGCCGGACCAGCTTGCGCTGCCGCCGCGGCACTGAAGGCTCGGAACGCCGACTGCATTTCGTGCTCCAGCGAAAGCGCTGCTTCCTGCGCATCGACCGGCACCGACACCGCAATCCATCGTGGTCCTTCACTCACGGACACTGGCGAAACGGCCATCGTTACAGGTAAATCTTCGGCTTGCTGGGATGCCGGCTCCGCGCCGTTTCCCGAATTCACATTCCTGAGATTCTCAGGGGAGTGCTCCGTTTCCAGACTGGCAATCGCTGCCGACACTTCGTCTTCCGTGGGCGTGACTGGCGCTGTGGTCTGCGCCGCTGGTCTCATTTGCGGAGCAACGACTTCCTCCGCGACTGGCGTCTCGGCAACTTCCCGCGCCGGTTCGGGCGAGACAGCTGTCTCTTCTGCTTTTATTTCTTTTTCAACCGGCAGCGCCGCACTCTCCGCTTCCAGTTTTCGCCCTTGGACATGCGCCGCCGCCGCCGCCAATGCCGCAATCTCTTCCGTAGTAACGTCTTTGGGCAACCCAGGTGTAGCGAGCGCCCCCAGATCGACCCGCTCTTCCTTCGTCTTTTCGACCGGGGTGCTAGGCGTCTCCGGTTCATTCCGCTGCACAACCGTTTTCAAATCTCGATTGACCGCGTTGTACAGAGCCCCGTCGTCGGAACTCTCTTCCGCCTGCTCTTTCTTCTTACTCGGGAACGAAATCCGGCTCTTCCAACTGCCTTCCGCGGCAGGCTCGTCTCCGGAGCGGCTCGACTCATCGATTGCGACAGCCCGGTTCAAGCGCCCTGCTTTTCCTGCTTCCGCCTTGGGAACAATCTTGTCTTCCAGTTTCGATAACGCGCTCAGCAACTCGCTGGCTTCAAAGGGTTTGACAATGTAACCTTCC
This sequence comes from Candidatus Sulfotelmatobacter sp., assembly GCA_049584475.1. Taxonomy (GTDB): domain Bacteria; phylum Acidobacteriota; class Terriglobia; order Terriglobales; family Acidobacteriaceae; genus Sulfotelmatobacter. Next base: position 17,310 of record JBAUXX010000066.1, read on the forward strand.
GCCCGCACACGTTTGGCTTCGTCGGGCTTGAACGGTTCAAGTTTGCCGACCGAAAGCAGCACGGGAATGCGCGCCGTTTCATGCGCATCCTTCAGCCGCTGACACACTTCGAGCCCGCTGTATCCCGGCATGTAAACGTCGAGAATGATCAGCTCCGGCTTCAACTCCGCGATCTTTTTCAGCGCCGCCGAGCCATTGTTGACGGTGATCACGTCGTATCCCGCGTCAGCGAGAATCTTGCGCCCCATATTCTGGGCGGTCACGCTGTCGTCGGCGAGCAGTATTTTCCTGGCCAAAAGAATTCCTCGAGTGAGGGGAGATATCGCGAAGGTAACCTGCCAGCTAGCGCAAGTCAATCGTCCCAAAGGGAAGTAACACGTTACCCCCGGTCAACAACTACCGCGCACTGCGCGCCTTTTCGCTTGACATGGCGGTTGCGACCCGCACGAGCAGCGCGGCCCTGCCAGCCGAAGTGGCATTCCTACCTGGCCGCGTGATGGTGCCAATGGTGCATCACTGCGCAACTGAGATGCCCGAGCACAAACCAGAATATGGCGATCAACACGTTCTTTACTGTGGGTGACATGGCCGACATCATGCCACATACGAGGAAAAGTGACGTTGTGGAAATTGAAATTAGAAAGGTTGCCGGTGGGCGATTTGATTCCCACCCTTGTAGATGGCGTCAATTGTTGAAAGAAGAAATTCTTATATCGAACGTCTCTTGCTGAGCCTAAATCGAGCAAGCGTATTTCGAAGCTCCGCGAAAACAGACTGGCCAGCCGTTCCGTTGCCTAAAACAACGTCGGACGTCGGACCTCAGCCCTCGGACCTCAGCCCTCAGCCCTCGGCAATCCTGCTTCGCCGAGGTCCGACGTCTGAGGTCCGACGTCTGAGGTCCGACGTCTGAGGTCCGACGTATTTCACATCCTGGCCAGTCCCCGCTCGGCTTATTTCCTCTGCGGTTGCTGCCTTGTCTGCAAATGTTGCTGCTGTTGCGTGTGCTGCTGTTGCAAGTGTTCGGTCTGTTGCTGGTGGCGCTGTTCCATCTGTTGTCTTTGTGGAGCGGTGCCCTTGTTGTTATCAAACTGCACGTGCTCTTTGTCCTGTTGTTTCTGGAGCTTCTGCTGGTCTTTCTGCTGTTTCGAGTACAACTTGTCCTGCTGCTTTTGATATTTCTGGTCCAGCTTCGCGTCTCCGGTATTGGGCGCAGCCGGACGCTCCGGATGCAGGTCGCTTGGATGAATCGGATGTGCCGCGCCACCCGCTGGACGATTCGGCGGCGGAGTATAGGCTCCTCCCGCGTCTCGTGCGGCCACCGCATCATGTCCGCTAAATTCTCCCGGACGGCCCGTCGCTGCAATCGGTGGCTTGCCGTGGTTTTCGGAAGCGCGCAGCTCCCGGTTTCCCATTGCCGTTTCCACGTGCCTGTTCTGCGCCGCCACCGGCGGAATATGGTGGTCGCGCGCGGCCGCTTCTTCTTGCGCGGTGGGCCGCGCCGTTATCCCGCCCTGTCCGCCGTTGTAGCTCACGCGGTTTACCGTGTTCTCGTGAACGACCGTTTCGTTGTACACATTGTGAATGTTCACCACATCCACGTTGGTTATCGAGCGGTTATAGAAGAAGTGCCCTCCGTCCCAGCGGCCTCCGACGAAACCCACGCCGAAGTACCCGAAACCGTAATCGATCCCGCCATAGAAACCAACATTAGGGCCCCAGAAGCCGTCGTGAAAGAAAAAGCCTCCGTTCTCCCATCCCCACCATGGCGGAGTCCAAAGAAAGCCCACTTCAGGCGCCAAGACCCATGTTCCCGGAACCCAGTAATAATCTTCGCCATCCCATGCCCAGTAACCCGGTGTCCAGATGTAACCGTCGCCGGGGCAAACCGGTTGTTCGTAGACCGGGAGCGCCGGCGGCCCAAATGAAACAGAGACGCCCACTTGCGCCGGTGAGATCGAAGCGATACACGATACTGCCATTACTGCTACGGCGAACAACAAGACGCGGAAAGTCTTCACACGCATGGCATTCCTCTTGTCCGGTCCTACCTCTACCCGGTACGGATTAACGGCTGCGGGCTATGTGGACGGCGGACGAAAATTCTCTTCAGACTGAATAACGGAACCCGTTGACGCGCGAGTACAACTTATCCCTATGGTTGTCGCGCAGATATTTTGTTGCAGAAACCAGGCCAAACGTTAAAATTAAGTTCGGCGTGGGAGGAACTCTATGCTCACGAACGTCGTACGTCCTCTAATCCTGAGTTCTACGCTCGCTTGTCTGGCCTTCTCCAGTTCCTCCGATCGGCTGAACGCACCGCAGGTCTTTCCTGTTAATTCGGATCTCACTGCTCACGAATGGGGAACTTTCACCTCAATTGCGGATCGGAGCGGGCAGGCCGTGGCATGGCTGCCTCTGAGCGGATTTTCCGACTTGCCCGACTTTGTCGAGCACTTTAAGACCGCCGAGTTCAAATCGCGCTTACGTGGCGTAGTCCGTATGGAAACGCCTGTGTTGTATTTCTATTCCCCTCGTGAAACCACCTTATCGGTCAATGTACGGTTTTCGCACGGAGTGATTACCGAATGGTACCCGCACGCCAGCCGCATCGCACCCGATCCCAAAGTGGTTCTGGATGACGCCGCGCTTTATCGTCATCACGCCGATGGGAGCATTAGCTGGGATTCTGTGACAGTTGCGCCGGGGCTTGCTGCTGATTTTCCCAGCGCCGGCGAGACAAGCCACTACTATGCCGCTCGCGCGACCGATGCGAGCCCATTGCTTGTAAACGCACCAGGCGGGAATGAGCAGGAGAAATTTCTTTTCTATCGCGGGGTCTCGACTTTTTCAGTCCCCCTGTCCGCAAAGGCCACACCCGACGGTAAAATCCTGGTTTCCAATCTCGGCGGGGAAGAAATTCCCGCCGTCATTCTCTTTGAACGTCGCGGCAACCATCTCGGCTATCGTCTCGGCGGTGTAGTGCGGCGGGAACTTCTGTTGGATTCCCCCGACCTTACTTCGAACATCGCTTCGCTGAGCCAGGATGTGGAACAGACTCTGCTGTCGCAGGGCCTGTATCCCGCCGAAGCGCACGCCATGGTCGAGACCTGGAGCGACTCCTGGTTCGAAGAAGGCAGCCGCATTTTTTATATCGTGCCACGACGCTTCGTCGACACAATTGTGCCGCTGGCCATCAAACCCGCACCATCGCAAACTGTGCGGGTATTCGTCGGCAGATTGGAACTCATTACGCCTGCCAGCGAGCGCGCGGTCGAAACGGCGCTGGCCCGCCGCGACCGCGACACGATCGACAAATACGGCCGCTTCCTCGAACCGATCCTCGATCAGATAAAATTGGAAAACCCTGCGAATGCGAAGCGCCTGGACGACGATCTAAAGGCAACCGACAATGTTCAGCCCACACCGTCGTCGGGAAAATAAGCCGATGCGGTTCAGACGCGTTAGCGGAATCCGGGCGGATCACCGCAAACTGAATGGCTGAATGCTGAATGCTGACAGCTGAGTGCTGACAGCCTCTTCTCAGAACGGCACGATCTTCTTCAGCCCCTTCTTCTTGCTCTTCTTGCTGGTGGAAATGTCCTGATCGCTGGCCGGCGCATTCGCGTCGGCGGCAGTCGTCGCGCTGCTGCTGGACGAAGATGAAGCCGCTGACGTTTGCGCCGCTGAACCACCCGGCTGAATCTCATTTACTTGTGGCGGAGGCGGCAACGCGGCAGCGCCCGCAGCATCCGCGTTGGGCTTCAACTCATTCGGATCGGGAG
>JBAUXX010000067.1:0-164946 GCA_049584475.1 Candidatus Sulfotelmatobacter sp.
GCCGCGAGCTGAAAATGGCGGGTCGGGCCAGTGGCGCGAAGCGCTCCGCCAAGGTGGCAGATAGCGGCATCGAGCCGGCCAAGGGTAAGCTCGGCGTAATGATCCCCGGCATGGGCGCCGTAGCGACCACCTTCGTCGCCGGAGTCGAAGCCATTCGCAAAGGTCTGGCCAAGCCGATCGGATCGCTCACGCAGATGGGCACCGTGCGCCTGGGTAAACGTACCGATGGGCGTTCTCCAAAAATCAAGGAATTCGTTCCCCTAGCCGGTCTCGACGATCTGGTCTTTACCGGGTGGGATATTTTCGAAGACAACATGTATGAAGCTGCCTCGAATGCCGGAGTCCTCGATCAGCGGCTGCTTGATCAACTGAAGCCTTTTCTGTCCGACATCAAACCGCTCTCTGCGGTCTTCGATCACAACTACGTCAAGAAAATCGACGGTCCCAACGTCAAAAAAGGCAAGACGAAAATGGATCTCGCCGAGCAGTTGCGCCAGGACATTCGCAACTTCAGAAAGACCAGCGGTGCAACACGCCTCGTAACGATGTGGTGCGGCTCGACAGAGTCATACATCGAGCCCACAGCCGCGCATCAATCGCTGAAGTCCTTCGAAAAAGCCCTCCGCGAAAACGACGAAATGATTGCCCCCTCGATGGTCTACGCCTACGCCTCACTGATGGAAGGCGTCCCGTTTGCCAACGGCGCACCAAACCTCACCGTCGATCTACCTGTCATGCTGGAGTTGTCGCGCAAAAACGAAGCTCCCATCTGCGGCAAAGATTTCAAGACCGGACAGACACTAATGAAGACCGTGCTCGCCCCCGCCTTCAAAGCTCGGCTCCTCGGCCTGAGCGGATGGTACTCGACTAACATCCTCGGCAACCGCGACGGCGAAGTGTTGGATGATCCTGGGTCGTTCAAGACCAAAGAAGAATCCAAGCTCGGGGCCCTCGAACACATCCTGCAGCCCGCGCTCTATCCTGAACTCTACGGAAACATCTTCCATAAGGTTCGCATCAACTATTACCCGCCGCGTGGCGATAACAAAGAGGGTTGGGACAACATCGACATCTTCGGGTGGCTCGGTTATCCCATGCAAATAAAAGTCGACTTCCTCTGCCGCGATTCCATCCTCGCCGCGCCCATCGTGCTCGACCTGGTGCTGCTGATGGATCTGGCGCAACGCTGCTCAACCCTGAAAGGTCTCGGCATTCAGGAGTGGCTCAGCTTCTATTTCAAGAGCCCGATGACCGCACCGGGCTTATATCCCGAGCATGATCTGTTCATTCAGTTGATGAAGCTGAAAAACACGCTACGGCATTTGAAAGGTGAAGAGCTGATCACGCACTTGGGATTGGAGTACTACGATTAGCTCAATGTGCCGTAAGGTTGTGTATAATAACCATGGTCATGTAGGATGACCATATTATGAAGACCATCGCCGCCGGCGAGTTCAAAGCTCGTTGCCTCAAAGTAATGGATCAGGTCAACGTCACTCGGGCGCCGGTTGTAATTACAAAGCGCGGTAAGCCCATTGCTAAACTCGTCCCTGCAGACGAGGCGCCGGCCTGGGTACCAGGACGTCTCGCGGGACGGATAGAAATTCTCGGCGATATCGTTTCTCCGATCATTCCGGCGGAAGACTGGGAGAGCTTGAAGTGATCCTGCTGGACACTCACGTTATCGTGTGGATGACCACGGATCCAAAAAGAATCTCGCGAGCGGCAGATCGCGAGATTCGTAAAGCCCAGCGTGACCGGACTTGCGCGATTGCCTCGGTCAGTCTTTGGGAACTCGCGTTGCTATTTCATAACGGCCGGCTGCGCGGATCGGGCACAATCGAGTCATCAATCCGCGAGATTCTTGACGACACCCTCGTGAAAGTGTTGGAAATCACTCCCGAGATCGCCGCTCTGAGCACGCTGTTTCCCGAAACCTACCCGAAAGATCCCGGCGACCGCCTCATTGGTGCTACTGCCAGATCCCTGGGCCTTACCTTGATTACCCAAGACAAGAGAATTCTCGCCTCTCCTCTCATACGCTCAATCTGGTAGCCAAAATCGGAGATTAAAGGCCCTTCATCTTCCGGTACTCATCAAACTTCGCCAAGAATCTCTCAATATCTGCCTTCGACAAATAGTACGGCGTCGACAGCCGCAACTTGTTCGGCTCGCCGCCGCGAATGCGAATCTTGTGCTCCTTCCACAACCACTTCTCCAAATCCATCCTCGGCACCGGAGGCACATTCACCGTCACAATCGCACATCGCAGCGCGGCATCCGGAGACGTCCACGACTCCGCCCCGCGCTTCATCATCTCGGCCAAAATATGATCCGCCAGGAACCTGTGCCGCTTTTCAATCCGCTCCATGCCAATGTCGTTCGCCAGTTTGATCGATGCCCGCAATCCCCACAGCGCAGGAACATTCGAACTGCCAAGGCGCTGGAATCGCTCCGCGCGAATCTTCGTATCGTCCCAGCCTTCCGTCGCAATCGTGTTCCACACGCGGTCAATCACTTCATCGCGCACATAAAGAAATCCCGTGCCCTTGGTCGCAAACATCCACTTGTGCGGGCTCGCGGAATACATGTCGCAGCCGATCTCACGCACGTTAAGCTGCATCATGCCCGGAACATGCGCTCCATCCACTGCCGAAAGAATTCCCTTCGACCGCGCCAGCGCGCAAATCTCTTTCGCCGGTAGTACAACACCAGTCACCGTCGTGATGTGGCTGAAGAAGATCACCCGCGTTCGCGGCGTGATGGCATCATTAAACAAATTCAACACCTGCGCCGCATCCTTCACCGGAAGCGGCAGTTTAACCTTCTTCACCACCACTCCATAACGCTTCGCCCGCAAGTCCCACGGATGCAGGCCACCAGGATGCTCCTGATCGGTCATGAGCACTTCGTCGCCGGCCTTCAAATCAATGCCATTGGCTATGTAGCTGTTCGCCTCCGTCGCATTCCGCAGCAGAGCAATCTCGTCGCGCTTGCATCCGACAAACTCCGCCAGCGGATCGCGAAACTCATTCCACGCCGCATATCCCCAAATCGGATAATCCTCGGGATCCTCCTGATCCATCTTCTCCGTCGTCGTATATCCGTCGAAAATCGCGCGCAGCACCGGCGCCGGACTCGATCCGACCGTCCCGTTGTTCAAATAAATCTCGTCGGCAGGAATCAAGAATTGCTTTCGCATCTCCGCCCAAAACTGATCTTCATTTTTGTCGAGCAAAGAACGCTCCGGCAGCGGCGGAGTTTTTTCCAATTGCGCCAGCAGGGAACCGCGCAACGCCAGAGAAGCTGCTAGCCCGCTAGCGGCAGTACTAAGGAAATGACGGCGATCAAGCATGGATCCCTCCTGGAAATACATGCGCACTCTTATGTCAAGAAAATTGAAATCCCATCCCATGTCTGCGACGGCGCAGGCATGGGATGGGACACACAACGGTTACTGCCCCGCAGGCTTCTCCGCGGGCTTAGCCATTGGTTTCTTCGACTCGGCCATGCTCGCCTTGGGCTTCCAGAATTCCGGATCGGCCTTGATCCATTCTTCCGAGGGGTAGCTCATCCGCGGATTAAAGGCAAACAGATTCGTCTCGCTTGACTCGATCGCGGCTGCCGTAAGCTCGTTCAGTTTCTTCATGCCGTTTTCTCCCAGCGCTTCGGCAAACGGTTTCATCGTGGTGACGTTGTGGTCAATCTCCGCTGCCGACTTCATCGGGTTGAAAATAATGTAGGACCCATCTTCCAGGCCATACACCACTTGATACATCGCCCAGTGGCACTCGGGAATTTTCTCGCAACCCTTCTGGTAGAGCTTGGCCATCTCTTCCAGGTCGTGGTCATGTCCCGGATGGACATGCAAGCGGGAAATCTCGAAGTAACGCATGTGCGGAATGTCCACGTCGGTGCGCATGCTCAAGTCCGGACGCAGCCTGAGCGCGGCTTGGTCGGTCGCCGCGAGCAAGTCGCCATCGGCTACATTTGCCCGGTCCAGCGCTGCCGAGAGAGGACCGTTCTTCTCCGTAGCCTGAACATCTTTTTCCCACGCTTCGAACGACTCGTAGCCTGTAAGGAACAGAACCCGCGGTTTCCCCGTCACCGAATCTACCGCCAGGTAATGCGTCGGCCATTTGGCGCGAGCCATGGCTTGCACAAACGCGCTCTCTGTTTTTTCGTGTGACGTGCCGTTCCTGCCCGGCTTAGTCCACTCGCGAGTCACCGCCAGAATCTTCGGCGGCGACATCTCCGACTGCTCTTGCGCAACTGCCACTGCACAACCTGCGAACAACAACGTTCCCAACATCAGCCCCATAATCCGTTTCATTGGGAATCTCCTTTGTGGTTTAAAAAGCCGCCGCCATTCTACGCGCAATTTGATTTTTCGCAATGCGTTCGGGTGCCCCAGGTCTCGCCGCCGTTGCGAGACCTGGGAACGCCGCCACAATCCAAGCCCCGCCATTTACGAAAACGATTCGTATCAGGGCTTCGCTTCAGCGGTGCCGTAAGACCGCCTCGCGACTGCCCCAGATCTCGTTGACTTGCCGCATTCCCCAACGTAAGATTCGCCACAAATGATCGGTCAAATCATCTCGCACTACCGCATCGTCGAAAAGCTTGGCCGCGGCGGCATGGGCGAGGTCTACCTGGCCGAGGACAAGCGTCTCGGCCGCAAAGTGGCGATCAAGTTCCTTCCCGCGGAAGTCGCTACCAATGAAATCGCCCGGCAACGCCTGTTGCGAGAGGCCCAGACCGCTGCCACTCTCGACCACCCGAACATCTGCGCGATCTACGAAGTCGGCCAGGAGGGCGGCTACAGCTTCATCGTCCTGCAATACGTCGAAGGCGAAACTCTCGCCGCGAGGATCAAGCGCCAGTTGCCGGATTTGCGCGAAGCGCTCGCCATCGCCGCGCAGGTTGCCGATGCCTTGCACGAAGCCCACGCCCGCGGCATCGTTCATCGCGACATTAAACCGGAAAACATCATGCTCACAACGCGCGGACAGGTCAAGGTGCTCGACTTCGGCTTGGCCAAGGTACTGGCGGATCCCGACCTTGTCGAACCCGACGCGCAAACCGGAACCATGTTGAGCATACCGGGAATGATGATGGGCACAGTTCCCTACATGTCGCCCGAGCAGGTGCGCGGCGAGAACCTGGATTGCCGCAGCGATATTTTCAGCTTCGGCACCGCCCTTTACGAATTGCTCAGCGGGCGCCGCCCCTTTGAGGCCAAGAGCACGGCCGAAGTCATCTCTGCGATTCTCACTCGCGACCCGCCGCCCATCAATCGCTCCAGCCTCGGCCACAGCGGTAGTGCCGAGGAGCGCCTGATTCGCAAGTGCCTGGAGAAGGACGCGGCCCAGCGCTATCAGACGATGGGCGATTTGATTTCTGATCTGGCGCAAATCCGCCGCGAATACGAGAACGGCCAGGTCAGGCCGGCGCCCGACGTAACCTCGGCAAAAACCACCCCACCAATCGTCGCCCCTGAAAGCCGATTCCGCAAACTTCGGATTTTGCGGCCCGCGCTGCTTCTCACCGCCGTGGCGTTTTTGCTGGCCGGAGCGTTTTACCTGTCGTCCTTTCGCGCGCCGAAAACCGGTAGTGCGTCGGCAGTCAAATCCGCCAACCCCGCGGCCTACGATGCTTACATGCGGGGCATGGTGAGCGTGCGCAGCGAAAATCCCACCGACAACGACGCTGCCATCAAGCTGTTCCAGCAGGCCGTTGCTGCCGATCCAAATTTCGCCGCCGCCTATGCCGAGCTGGCCCGCGCCTACAGCATCCGAGTGCGTTTCTTCGCTCCCGTGTCTGAAAAGAAAAAATTGAATGAGGAAGCCGAGCTCGATGTGGACAAATCCCTCGCGTTAGACCCCAATCTCGCCGAAGGTTATTTTGCTCGCGGTCTCATTCTGTGGACTCCCTACAAGCGGTTCCCTCACGAACAGGCCGTTCAGTCCTACAGACGCGCGCTGCAACTCAATCCCAATCTTGAAGAAGCGCATCATCAACTGGGATTTATCTACCTCCACATCGGCCTGCTCGACAAGGGATGGCAGGAAATTCAACAGGCTTTGGCCATCAATCCCGGCAACAGTCTGGCGCGCTACCGCCTGGGCGTCATTCTCATGTGCCGGGCCAAATACCAGGAGGCCTACGACATATTTCACAGCACTCCGCTCGAAGAGAGCCCGTCGCTGCTGGCGTCGTACACATCCACGGCATTATTTCGCCTGGGACGCAACGAAGAAGCTTCGGCGATCATTGAGCAATATCTGAAAGACTATCCCAAGGACGAGGGCGGTCTGATCACCAGCGTGAAAGCCATGATGCAGGCCAAGGCCGGCCAGCAGCGCGAAGCGGAAGGCAACATTCAGCACGCGATCGAGATCGGCCGCGGCTACGCTCACTTTCATCACACCTCATACAACATCGCTTCCGCCTACGCGCTTATGAATCAGCCCGAGCCGGCAATGAAATGGTTGCAGGTAACCGCCGATGAAGGCTTCCCTTGCTATCCTCTCTTCGAAGGCGACGCCAACCTGAACAACCTGAGAAAAAATCCGCAGTTCATTTCATTCATGGCGACCATGAAGCAGCAGTGGGAGCATTACAACGCCACGCTGTGAAGGGCGGAGTCATCGCGACCCATGCCCTCCATCCCGAAACACGGCGCACTTCAGCCGTGTGAGGAATCTCGCGCGTAACGCCGATGCACTTGCGAAAAAACGCTTCGTATCAGGGCGTCGCTTCGGCGATGCCGCCAAACCGCCGTGCCGCCCACGCTTAGGCGGCAATCTGCTCCGTGTCCCGGGCCTTGTGCGGCGCACCCACATAAGGGAACTCGGCGAGCAGGTCTTTGTGCGGCCCCACCTTATCTTGCGCCACCTTTCCATTGGTGAGGAGAGGCAGGAAGAAATCTACGACGTCGTCGGTGAGTGTCCGGCCATTTTCCGGGTAGGATGCCGGCCGCGTGGGATCATAAGGAAGGATATCCGGCAGCATGGTCCCGGCGACCCGCGTCGCTTCCGCCGCCGTATATCCGCCGGTGTGCTCCAGCGCGTGGGCAAACACTGGGATGAAACGGGCATCGTCCGCCGGCTCCGCCGCTAGATACGCGGCGTTCTGCTCGCCCGCAAGAAAGGGAGTTTGATTGGACCGCGCTCCGCGATCAGCCTGAACCCATTTCCCGCTTGCTCCATCCACCGTGCGAGCCCACAGCCCCATCTTTTTACCACCGAGGGCAGAGTTGGGCACTTCCAGCACGATGCTGCACACGTCCTGCTCGGCAAAAAAATCGTCACCGGTGAATTGCAGATTGTTCAGCGCGCCCTGCACGTCGAAGAAAAAGGGATCGCCTCGCCACCCGGCGAAAAAGCGGTATTCACCGGCCTCCGTCACCTGTGTCTCCAGCCCGCTCGAAACCGGCGCTCCCTCGATGATGATCCGCCCTTCGTCGCCTGTACCAGCGGCCTGCGCGCCCTCAACGCGGCGCACCGTCGCGGTCTGCGCCCCGCTCGCCGAAGACGTGAATCGCACCCGATACGCGATATCGGCGACCGCGTCGCCGTTCGTGTCAATCCTAAGTTCATAAATCGCCTCGGGCGAGAAGGCAACGGTCGTGGTGGGCCCCGGCGGGTTCACTCCGACCGCCGGATGCACATTCATAATCAGGATCGACTTGCCGGCATCCCCAGGTTTCGGGAAAGCATACAGATCGGTGAAATCCAGGCGGGCATCCCCATGGGGAAACCCAAAGTCGGGGCCGGAGTAATGATGGGACATGACTTTCTCCTCTTGTTTTAGCTGGGAATTGAAATTGAAACTCAGAATTTCGATAGGACTTCTGTTAGCGGAGTATACGCTTCTCCCGACCTTGACACAGCGGCGGGAATTTTGATTTCGCCGGGTGCCCCACTTCTCGCTGCCCTTGCGAGAAGTGGGCTTCGGCGGAGCCACAAAGACCCTTGGGCCGGTTGCCCAGGTTTTCGATCTCGATCGCACTAGCGCAAATTTCGAGAACGGGAAGAAAAAAACTGAAAGAGTAGGCAACCGTGCTCACACTCGAAAGATCGTCGGCTTCGGCGCTGAGTGGATTCCCCGAGGCAGATCAATCTTGCTTACCTGTCGCAACGAATCCACATGTACCACCCATCAGAAATTCACACCCTCCCTGTGACATTCAACCTTTACTTGAATTCCCAATTCATCCGATCATGGCCCTAAGCAAACGCAAAAATCCACGGCCACGAATTGCGAGTGAGCGCCAGAAGGAAATCCGGCGCCTAACTCCTTTATCTGGCGGATTTTAGCCTTTAACTCCTTTGCCATGCGGTTTTTGCGGGGAATTTCTTGCTAAGAGGAAGATTTTCATCATTGCGGGGAAGGGGGGTACCGTAACCCACTGGTAAACACCTTCCCAAAACCGAACACACCAACCAAGCATACGAAGGATTGGAGACGAGATGGGTTTCGAAAATGTTCCACGTTGCCAGCACATAAAAATCAATGGAACGCAGTGCAAGTGTCCCGCGCTCAGGCGCAGACGCCTTTGCTATTTTCATCGCCGGTTTTTGGAGCAGCGCGCTCGCATCGCCGCCGACCAGTTCGCGCAGCGTCCGTTTGAAACGCCGGTGCTCGAAGACGCTAACTCGGTGCAGATGGCGCTGATGCAGGTCATGCAAATGATTGCCATGAGGCGGATTGAACGCAAAGACGCCGGCATGTTGCTCTACGCGCTGCAAACCGCCGCCGTGAATATGCGCGCCACAAAGTTCGAAACGTATAAGGCGACGGATGTGGTGATCGATCGCAGCACCGTCCGCTGGACTCAAATCGACGGGCCGCAATGGGCGGAAGAAGACTTTGAGCAGGAAGAAGAATTGGAGGACAACGAACAAGACGGTGACGACGTAGATCACGAGAGTGAGCGGGAAGGCGAAGGCGAAACAGAAACAGCGGAAGCAAAAGATAAAGATAGGGATAGGGATAGGGATAAAGATGCAGAGAGTCCTGCGGCAGCGGTGCCGCCCCCGAAAAAGCCGCCGCAGTCCGCGCCCGCACCCTCGTTCCAGCTCCCCCTCGCCAGGGAGGGCGAATCCGCCTTGGAAACTCTAAAGAGGATTATGGCCGCGACGGAAAAATACCCGCGCTCTGGATAAACGAGCAACCGGGCCGATTTACGAGCGGAAGTCAAAAGGCATGTATTCCGGTGATCGCTCCGGAGCCGCTATTTCTTCAGCGGTTGATGGTCAAAACTGATGACGCGGGTGATTTGCCATTTCCCGTTCTTACTTTGAGGGTCTTTATTTTGCCACAGGGTGATGAACTTGGCTTCGCCCACATTGTCAGGTTGTCCGGGGTGGTGGAAGCGATGAACGCCGATTTCCACCGCTCCATACGTGGCGATGGGATACACCTCTAGCGTTCCCGGGACAAGTTCTCGTGTCACCTTGCCGCAAATATTGTTCTTGATGGCGTCGAGCAGATTCTGGCGTCCAAGAGCGAGGCCCGTTTTGTCGTGGTAAAACTCCAGATCCTCAGCGACCATCGTCGACATCTTGGTCAGGTCGCAACGATTGTAAGTATCAAAAAACTCGGTATCGAGAGCCTGAATCGTCTGAAAGAGCTGGTCGGGCGTGTCGGCGGATTGCGCTTTAACGACCGGCGAAGCCAGGATCGTGGCGAGGAGGAAGGCAGGTAGCAAAGATATCTTTGGCATGGACATAGATCCCTCGAAAGAAAGTATTGTGCTGTTTGCTGCTACGCATTTGCGGAGCCGGGAGTTCCGGACGAATATGCTTTCGCCAGCGCAGCGGGATCCATTTAACTGATATTTCACACATCGGTGGCTCAGCCGGATAACCCGGACTGGCCTGCGGCGCGTCTAACTCCTCAGGAAATAAGGCCTTGGTGTCTTCCCACCGGGCGTATAATCGGGCTAAGGCAGTAAAGGAGTTTTTATGAAATTGCGATGGCTGGCAATCGCCGCGGCGATGGCGGCGTTCAGCGCGGGTCCCTGGACGCAAGCTCAGACACAAACGCAAGATCCAAATCAGACACAACCCCAACCACGCCCGCAGACCACAGGAACAACCCAGTCGCCGAATCCCAATCCCGACCAGGACAAATCCCAGCCAAAAGCCGCTGACGTGGAAAACGCCCCGAAGCAGGCGCCCGCAGCGCTGCCTACCGCGGATGACAGCGACGTCAAGCACAATGGCGGCAAGACCGACGTGGATGCTGTCGGCAACCGCAACGTGGGTTGCGGACGCGGTGTAGGAAACTGGTACACGGTTGAAGGACAAGTGGCGCGCGGCCGCGTTTACGCACAGCAGATCGAATCGCAGGTCAAGCTGGTCAATGATCCCGTCATCACGGAATACGTAAACCGCATCGGCCAGAACCTGGTGCGCAACTCTGACGCTCAGGTTCCTTTCACGATTAAAGTCATCGACTCCGATGTGGTCAACGCCATGGCGCTGCCCGGCGGATTCTTCTACGTAAACTCAGGGCTGATCCTCGCCGCTGACGAAGAAGCGGAAATGGCCGGCGTGATGGCGCACGAAATTGCTCACGTCGCCGCCTGCCACTACGGGCGCGAAATGACTCGCGCCAATCTTCTTCAGATGGCGTCGATTCCGTTCATCTTTATGGGCGGCGCGATTGGTTATGCCGGATACGAAGCTGCCGGCCTCGGGATCCCGCTGACCTTCTTCAAGTTCTCGCGTGGCTTCGAAGCGGAAGCGGATTATCTCGGCGTCGAGTATATGTATCGCGCCGGATACGATCCGTCGGCTTTCGTTTCCTTCTTCGAAAAAATTCAAGCGATGGAAAAGAAGAAGCCGGGAACGTTGTCGAAAGCTTTCGATACGCACCCGCAGACTCCCGACCGGATAGAAAAGACGCAGGACGAAATCCGCAGGATTCTTCCGGCCAAGCCGCAGTACGTGGTGACGACATCGGAATTCGACGAAGTCAAATCGCGCCTGGCGGCGATCGAAAACAAGCACAAGCTGATCGACGAAAAAGATTCGAACAAACCCAGCTTGCGGCGCACGTCAAACACAGGCGGCAACGCCGGCGACCAGAAACCCGACGACGATCGCCCAACCCTCAAACGCAGGGATGACTCGTCGAACTAGATTCGTCGAGCTGAAGAATGAAATATTAGTGAAGAGCGGCGGCCACGATGGCCGCCGTTCCTGATTTACAAGGAGGTTTTGGTTAGGCCGCATGCTTCGTAGCAAGTTCTGCGACTCTTTTTTGACTGGGCAGAGGCGAAGTAATCACCTTCATCTCCTGCCAGTCGTAAGCGAACTCTTTGCCGCAGTCGAGGCAGGCGACATAGGTTCCGGTCAGGGCGGCCGCCTGGGGGCGGCGCATCGACCTGCGAACCGTAACTGGGAAGCTGAAGCGCGAGTGGCGACAGCCAAAAAGGACATCGACAAGTTTCGCAATCATGGGAACGCCCTCCACAGCCCGAATGGTTTCCCGGGCAATCAACAAAGACAGTTACGATTGCGCGCCCCCTCGACTACGCACCGTAATCTATCTACTTAGATTCATGTAGGGGTTCCAGAGTTTCGCTATTCGGCATAGCAGTTCCCGCTTCAGGAATTGCAGAGAAGTGATTGTGGTGTAAGGGTTTACAAAGACATGACTGGTCTAAGTGCTGTGCGGTCCGCGCTTTTTATGTTGCTGGCATTTGACCATGATCGCGGAGCGAAGGCGAGTACGCAGATCGTCGGGCAATTCGTAGAGTTGCGAATCGCGGTAGATCTCGATGGTCTTTTTCGTGGTGTCGCAAACCACATAGCAGTTGTGACACCAGGAAAGATGATTCTCCAACTCACCCTTGGTGTTCTCGTCGAGAGCGCCTTCCAAGTAATTGGTCAGCTCGTGCAAGAATTCAGAGCATTTCACTGGTTGCCGTCTCCACTCTTTTCATCTCCAGTTTGCTTGCCATTTCCAACCTCGCGTTTCTGAAAGTATCTTCCCAGGCGTTCGCGAAGTTGCAGCCGTGCGCGCAGCAGTCGCGACTTCACCGCGGGCACGCTCAAATCCAGCGCCGATGCGGTCTCTTCGGTGGAAAGTCCTTCCACATCTCTCAGTACAAAAACCGTTCTAAAACCAGGAGGCAAGCCTTGAATGGTCTTGCTCAAAATCTCCCGCAGCTCCGACTGCGTGTATTGCTGCTCTGGATTCGGACTCCAGTCGGCGATTTCGCGGGGAAGAGAATCGTCTTCAGTCTTGATCTCCTCGTCCAGCGAAACCATGCGTTCAGGCCGGCGGCGCCGCAACTTCATCAGCGCTTCGTTTACCGCGATGCGCACCAGCCAGGTATAAAACTTCGACTGCTCCTGAAACTGCGCCAGATTTCCGTACGCCTTCAGAAACGCTTCCTGCACTACGTCTTCCGCATCCTCACGATTTTGCGTGATGTGCTGCGCGATGCGAAAAACATTACGGTCATAGCGGCGGACCAGCTCTTCGAAAGCCGAATCGTCTCCCCGCTTGGCCGCCTGGACGAGCGCCAACTCGTCTGTAACAGGCTCTACTACTTTGTTTTGGATGGTTGCCATGTTCCGCGCGATGCAACATTTTCCGGCCAAAAACGGCCTGATGATCCGAAGGTGTTATTTTACTTGGTAACTAGAGTGTTTGCCCAATCGCATTTACCTTTTCCGGCAAGAAGGGTTTGCGATAGAGTCGGGAAAGGTAACGGTACTCGGTCGAACACGTCCCGACGTACCCTAAGGGAAACGGCGAAAGCGCACTATAATCAGCACTTAGGTTACATCACCCCCAACAGCAGCAAAGCCGAAATAGGAAAACGGTTTTCTAAGAATGTCCGACAATCAAGGATTGCAACAAATTATAGAACGCGCCGTTGGGCAAGTTTTCGCCGAACAGATGCCGCATTTGCAGGCACAGGTTACGCAGCGCGTGATGGAGTCTGTGCCCGCGCCCGCGGAAACTGCTTCTGCCGCCGCTGGTAATACCGGCAATCTGCGTCAGATTGTAGCCAATATTTATGCGGGTACGACGCAGAAAGATATTCTTCGCGCGCTGCTGGACGGTGGAAGCGCGCAATGCGAACGGGTTGCGCTGTTTGTAGTGAAGGCAGGGGCGGCGACCGGTTGGCAGGCGCGCGGTTTTACCGACGACGATGCAGTAAAAGATTTTTCTTTAGACATGAGCGCGGCTCCCGTCGCGCACGCTTATCACAACCGGGCAGCGACTCCCGCCAATATCGCAGAGATGGACCCAAGGTTTGTGGAGCATTTCGGCCGGCCTGTCAATGAGCAACTGCTGCTGGTCCCTCTGGTTTTGAAAGACAAAGTTGCCGCCCTGCTTTATGCCGACGGTGGTTCGAATGGCTCACTGGATGCCGCTGCCATCGAGTTGCTGGTGATGGCGACGAGCGCGTGGCTCGAGGTCACGTCATTACGCAAGCAGACGCAGAAAGACCTAAGCGAGCCGCCCTTTGAACGACCTTCCGAACATATCCCTGTCCCTGCTCCGGCTCACAGCGTAGGTTCTTTTTCCGATCCATTTGCTGCGCATCCGCCTGTCGGAGCCCATCCTCCTACGGCAGCAGAAGCGCCTCCGGAGCCGGAGCCTGCGGCGGAGGTCGTGGAAGTTTCCATTCCGGCTCACGCGGCGGCGGCAGGAGCAGGCGCAGCCGCACCGGCAACTGCAGCAGATCCGCATGCAGCGCTTTCGCCGGAGGATGCTGACACGCATCGCAAAGCGCAACGTTTCGCACGGCTGCTGGTGGATGAGATCAAGCTCTATAATCAGGCTAAGGTCGCTGAGGGGCGACGGAATAAAGATCTTTACGACCGGCTGAAAGAAGACATCGAGAAGAGCCGGTCGACCTATCAGAAGCGTTACGGAACGACGGCGGCGGCAAGCGTGGACTATTTTCAGCAGGAATTATTGCGCAGCCTGGCCGAAGACGACGTTTCTGTGATGGGCGCGAACTTCAAGCCGTAAGCGCTGAATCGATTTCAAGGCGTCCGGCAAACAGATTCTTGTCATTCCGAGCGTAGAGAGGAATCCAGGCTTCTGCCAGCGCCGGCAAGAACCCAGATTCCTCGCTACGCTCGGAATGACAAGAATTTAAAGCCTCGGGAATGGCAAGAATTTTAGAGCTTTGATTTTTTTATCTCCGCGGTAGAGAAAAGTGGTTCGAGTGGGTCTCAAGCTGGGTTCGGGGTTGGTAGCGGCGATGTTGTTTTGTCCGCTGATGGGAACTCACGCCCCGGCGCAGTCTGCTCCTGCCGCGGCGACTTCCGACGCTCCTGCAAAAAAGCCAGACGTGGCTCCTGCTCGACCTAAATCCTCGTCTGCGAAACCAGCGCAGCACAAGACTTCCGCTTCTACTCCTGCACACAAGACAACGGGCAAGAAGACTACACAGGCCCACGGAGTGGCCGCGCGTCACAGGAAAATAATGTCTCCGCGTGTGCGCCGCATGCGGCAGGCTTTCGTGGCATCCACCGCTTTGCGGCCGATGGCCCAGCAACTCATCCAGGATCGCACGCTTCCCGCGTACTCTGGAGTCGAAACCTTTGCCCGAGTCCACGCAAAAGAAGATGCCGGCGCGCTGGCCTGGCTGGTTGTGGGATATGCGCACGTTCTGGACCGGGACTATGCCAAGGCGATCGACCCGCTGAATCACGCGAAAGTGCGCGCCGGCGATCTCGGCGACTACGTAGCCTATTACCTGGGAACTTCTTATTTGCAGACCGGCCACGTCGCAGAAGCGCTGGCCACACTGGCAGATTTCGGCGACGGCCATCCTGACTCGCTTCTGGTACGAGACGGGGAAGTGGCTTACGCGCAGGCGCTGTTGCTGGAAGGGCGCACCGCTGAAGCCGCCGCGTTGTTGGAGAAAGATCGTATCCCGGCTCGAGCCGACCTGGAACTGACGCTGGGCCGCGCTTATGCGGGCAGCGGCCAGCCAGCGAAAGCGGCAGACGCTCTGGCCAACGTTTACTACACCATGCCGGCCAGCGCCGAAGCTGACGCCGCCTATTCGGAAATGAAAAAGTTGCCGTCGCTTGCTCCTGCGACCGCGGCGCAACGCAGGACAAGAGCCGATCTGTTGATCAAGACGCATCGCTATAACGACGCCGCCGATGCTTATCGTGAACTATTGACGACGACGGACCCGGGAGATCGTCCGTCCATACAAATTGCGTTGGCTGACGCTTTGCACCGCAGCGGTCGCAACCGAGAAGCGAAACAGGAATTGAGTTCAGTGAACGGGCTGAGCGGGGACTCCGAGGCGCAACGGCTGTACATCCTCGGAGAAATTGCCTGGGCCCAGAACGACAACGGAGATTTTTACCAGAGCGTAGAGCAACTGCGGAAGGCAGGCCCAACCAGTCAGTGGCTGGAGTTGGCGCTGCTCTCAGTCGCAAATTTACACCTGGTGCATCACGAGTACGATCAGGCGCTCGACGCTTATCGTGAGTTGCAACAACGGTTTCCTACAGGAGCGCGTGCTTCTTACGCGCACTGGAAGGCCGCCTGGCTGACGCTGCGGCAGGGGCGCAACGAGCAAGCGAAGAAACAATTTGAAGAGCAGATTGCTATCTATCCCAATGGCGCGGAAGTTCCGGCCGCCCTTTACTGGCGCGCGCGGCTGGCGGAAGAGGACAACCAGCCGGCGATGGCCCGGGCATTTTACGAATTGCTGTCGCTGCGCTACCGAAACTATTATTACGCCGAGCTCGGACGGGAACGCCTGGGCAAACTCCGTGCAGCTTCCGACACCAGCGAACACTATGCTTTGCTGGACCACGTGCCGCCAATCGAGGGAAGCACGAGAATCACCTTGTCCGATCCTCCACCGGACGATTTGCATGTGCAGAAAGCGGAACTGCTGGGTAATGGCGGTCTGATTGATTTTGCGGTTCGCGAGCTGCAAGCCGCCGCGGCAAATAATGGCGGAACCTGGCAACCTGCGGAAACGGCCCAGCTTTATCTCGACACCGGACATTACGATCGCGCCATCGAGCTTATGAAGCATTCGGCGCCTAATTATTTTGCGCTCGACATTCCCGATCTTCCCCGAGCCTACTGGGAGGCTCTTTTCCCCAAGCCTTATTGGATGGATTTAAAGAAATCCTCGGTGGCCAACGGATTGGACCCTTATCTGGTAGCTTCACTGATACGGCAGGAATCCGAATTCAATCCCAACGCCGTGTCGCGCGCCAATGCAGTCGGCCTGATGCAACTGCTGCCGAAGACCGGCAAAGTCGTAGCCAAAGAAGCGAAACTGAAACGCTATAGCGCGAGCCAGCTTTACACCCCGGCAGTGAACCTGGAATTAGGCACGCGCTATTTCCGCGGCATGGTCGATAAGTTTGGCGGATCGTTCGAGTACGCTCTGGCCGCCTACAACGCGGGCTCCGATCGCGTGGACGACTGGCTGTCGCAAGGAAAATACCGCGATCCGCAGGAGTTTGTGGAATCGATTCCCTTTACCGAAACGCGAGAGTACGTCCAGGCCATCCTGCGCAATGCGAACGTCTACAAACAGCTCTACGGCACTCCGTAAACCTTCCCGGCAAATTTAAGGGAACCATCCGATTGCCATTTCCGTAGTACACAGCAGCGTTGCGGAGGTGTGCCCGTGCGAACAACGGTGATAGCCTTGGGGGTCTTTGTCTGTATCTCCATCCTGTCGAGAGCTCAGGATGTAAATCTTGAAAAGACTGGCGACACTCCGGTAGCGGCAAAGCTAGCTTCCGGCGGTCAAATTCGCATGGACATTTGTCCGAGCCAGCTGGATGTGAGCGGCAGCGACGAAAATCAGGTTCGCGTCTCCTATTACCTCAATGATCGGGACGACGATCGCGATAGCGACGTGAAGGTTGGGTTGCGCATTTCAGGCGATCACGCAGACGTCAAAATTACCCGTTGTCCCCAGAATAATTTTCACGTGAAAATCGAAGTGCCGAAGTCATCCAACCTCTACGTGCGCATGTTTGCGGGACAATTCAACCTGACGGGCATTACCGGCGACAAGGATATAGAACTGCACGCCGGCCAACTCACGATCGATGTCGGGAAATCCGAAGACTACTTTCGCGTGGACGCTTCTTTGCTCACCGGAGATCTTCAGGCATCGCCGTTTAATGTTTCCAAGAGCGGACTCTTCCGGTCGTTCGAGCAAGGCGGGCCGGGCAAGTACCGGCTGCATGTCCACGTGGGAGCGGGTCAGATCACCCTGCGCTAGGCCCTGAGATTGGATTATCTTTGGCCCGCACGAATAGAATTTCCAGAACCAGCAAAGAAGCGCCAATCACAATTGCGCTGTCGGCCAGATTAAAAACCGGCCACTGATATTGCCTGACGTAGAACAGCAAGAAATCCACGACGCGTCCGCGCGCCAGCCGATCCCACAGATTTCCCACCGCACCGCCCAGAATTAACGATAACGCGATGCCCGTGAGGGAGAATCCCTGCGATTGTTTCCACAGCAATACTGAAACAACGACCATTGCGGCCAGGGAAAACGCAATCAACAGTGTGGTCTTCCAGTGCGAAGGCGAATCGGCAAACAGGCTGAACGCGGCCCCAGTATTTTCCGTGTGCGTGAGCCGAAAAAAACCGGGAATGATTTGGATGTTGGTGTAGAGCGCAATGCGCGAAGCCGCCAACAGCTTGGTCCAGCGATCAAGCGCAACAACAATGAGTGCCAGAACGAAGTGGAGTGCGCGAACGGAAGTTTTGCTCATCCGGATAGGTGTTTGGACTTTCTTTGCGTCTTGCGAAATTTCCCTTGCGACGTTCGCGTACGATGTTTTTCCGGTAAAAAGTTATGCCTCTAGTTCTTTGAGAACCGCGCTGCACCTTTCGCAGACCGTCGGATAGTTCTTGTCCTCGCCCACGTGAATCGAATAGTTCCAGCAGCGGTCGCATTTCGTGCCATCGGCTTTTTTGATGCCCACTTGCAGGCTTCCGGAACCATTGCCCGATCCCTGGGCGAGATGCACCGCGGAAACGATGAACAAGTAGCGAAGCGAATCGGCATGCCGTTCCAGGATGGAGTAAGCAGGATCGGCAGCCGTCAGAGTGACCTGCGCCTCAAGCCCGGTACCGATTTCTTTTCCGGCGCGAGCTTCTTCGAGCGCCTTCAACACTTCATCGCGCACTGAACGAAGAACAGTCCATTCGTTTTGCTCCGAGTCACTCTCCGCACCAGTCGAGGAGCCGATAATATCCGCTGCGTCGGGAAAGGTCGCCAGATGCACGCTTTCCACGCGACCGTCAACCCTTGGCAGAAACTGCCAGACCTCTTCGCAGGTGAAGCTCAGGATCGGCGCCAGCAGCCGGGCCATGGCCTCAAGGATTCGCCACATGGCAGTTTGCGCGGACCGGCGTCCCGCAGAGTTCGGCGCGTAGGTGTAGAGCCGATCTTTCAGGACATCGAAATAGAATGCGCTGAGGTCTACGACGCAAAAATCATTCACGGCGTGATAGATCTTGTGAAACGCAAATTCGTCGTACCAGTTTTTAACTGACTGTGCCAGCTTGCAGGTCTGCCGCAGCATGTAGCGATCCAGCGCTTCCATCTTTTCGTATGGGAGCGCGTTGGCTGCGGGATCGAAATCGTAAAGATTGCCCAGGACGTTTTTGAACAGCTTGTTACGGATGGTGCGGTAGTCGTCGGCGATCTTCTGCATCAATCGTTCGGAGCCGACGACATCTTCGCGGAAGTCCACTGACGCGACCCAGAGGCGCACGATTTCTCCACCGAGACGGCCGGCGATATCGACTGGGTCGACGTCGTTGCCGCGCGATTTGGACATGGCCTGGCCTTTTTCGTCGAGCGTCCAACCGGGCGTGACGACGCCTTTGTAGGGCGGCGTTCCGTGCGTGCCCATGGCGCAGAGCAGGGAAGACTGGAACCAGCCGCGGTATTGGTCTCCGCCTTCCAGATACAAATCCGAGGGCCAGGGATAGGAAGGCTCGTCAGCGACGAGGGCTAAATAGCTTGCGCCCGATTCCAGCCAGACGTCGAAGATGTCGGTTTCTTTTTCGAATTGTGTTCCGGCGCAATGTGCGCACTTTTGGCTTGTGGGTGTGACGGTGTTGATCTCTTCTGTGTACCAGGCGTCGGCGCCGGAGCGGGCAAATAGTTCGACTACTTTTTTGTTGACTGCGGGATCGTTCAAGGGCTTGCCGCAGGATTCGCACAAGAACACCGCGATGGGCACGCCCCAAACACGCTGGCGCGAGATGCACCAGTCTGGGCGAGTTGCGATCATGTTCGATAGGCGCTCTTCGCCCCAGGCAGGATCCCACTTCACTTTCTTGATGTCTTCCATCGTGCGTGAGCGCAGCGTTCCTCCGCCTTCCATGGAAGTTTCCATGGAGATGAACCACTGCTCGGTGGCGCGAAAGATGACGGGGTTGTGGCAGCGCCAGCAGTGGGGATAAGAGTGCTCCAACGTTCCTGCGTGGAGCAACGCGCCGCGTTTCCGCAACAGCTCAATGATGATCGGATTCGCCTTGAACACGTACTGGCCGTTGTATTCCGGGAGGCCGTTGCGGAGGATTCCTTTTTCATCGACGTTGCTGGTGGCGTCGAGGCCGTATTTTGTTCCGGTGATGAAATCCTCTGCGCCGTGCGAGGGAGCGGTGTGGACTACGCCCGTACCTGTGTCCATGGTGACGTAGTCGGCGAGGACGCCGAGAATCTTGCGGTCGAGAAATGGATGCTGGAAGTTCAGGCGCTCCATTGTGCGGCCGGGGAAGTGGGCGAGTTCGTGTGGGTCCGCGAGGCCGCATTGTTCCGCGACATCTTTGGCCAGCTTGGACGCGACGATGTAGACGTCGCCGCCGGATTCCAAAGCGACGTATTCTTCGTCGGGATGAAACGCCACCGCCATTGACGCGGGCAGCGTCCAGGGAGTTGTGGTGTAGATGATGGTGAAAACATTTTTCCCGGCCAACGCGGGATCGATCTTCGCCGGGTCGTCGAGCAGTTTGTATTTCACCCAGATCGTGGGGCTGGTGTGGTTTTCGTATTCGACTTCGGCTTCGGCCAGCGCGGTTTGGTCGTGCATGCACCAATAGACGGCGCGCAGGCCTTTGTAGACGAATCCCTTCTCGAAAAACGAGTAGAACGTTTGCAGCACGACCGACTCGTACTGCGGATTCATGGTCGCGTAGGGGCGGTCAAAGCGGCCGAAGACGCCGATGCGCTTGAATTGCGTGCGTTGTATATCCAGAAACTCCTGTGCGTATTTGCGGCATGCGGCGCGCACGTCGATGGGGCGCATCTGGAGCTTTTTGCCGCCCAGTTCTTTATCGACTTTGATTTCGATGGGCAGGCCGTGGCAGTCCCAGCCGGGCACGTAGGGTGCGTCGAAGCCGGACATGTTTTTCGACTTGACGACGAAATCTTTCAGGCACTTGTTCAGCGCCGTTCCCATGTGGATCGGCCCGCTGGTGTAGGGCGGGCCATCGTGCAAAACATATTGCGGACGGCCTTTGCGGGCCTGGCGGATGCGCTCGTAGATTCCCATCTGCTCCCAGCGTTCGAGCTGTTTGGGCTCGTTCTGGGGCAGGTTTGCCTTCATGGGGAAATTCGTCTTAGGCAGATTGATGGTCGATTTTAGGTCGAGCGGCACTCGCTGGGAATCTCCAGTTGTAGGAATCTTTTTATTATAGGGAGTGCGGGCGGGAAACGTCCACGCGAGGCGTCTTGTGGCAGTGTCCTAAATTCGCGAGCAAAAGCCTTTAACCGCCAAGAACGCGAAGGATTCGCGAAGATCGCGAAGAAAGGCCCAAACCTAATTATTTGGTAGTGGTGCAGTTTGATCACGACTGTAATTGCGATTCGCGCAAGATTTCTCGCCTCGCTGACGCCTTAAATTAAGATTTAACTTTTGAACTCAAACAGCACTACTACCTGAAAGGCAAAGTCGCGGGAGTGCATTGCTTGACATCATGATGCCTCAGTGATTAACATCATGATGTGCGAACTACTCTTACGCTTGATGACGACGTGGCAGCACTCTTGAACAAAGAGGTCCGCAAGTCGGGCGAGCCTTTTAAGCAAGTGGTGAACCGCTATCTGCGGTTGGGATTGACGACGAAACCGCCCGCCCGAAAGCCTTTCAAAGTTAAGCCTTGGAACATGAAACTGCCTGAGTTCGAAAAGGTCGAGGAACTTCTCGAGTTCCTTGAAGGCCCGGATCATCGATGATCGTGGTTGACGCCAACCTCCTGATTTATTCCTACGATAAGGAATCCACCAATCATGCGAAGAGCCGTGAATGGGTGGAGAAGATATTTTCTGAGGCTGAGGATGTCGGATTGCCTTGGCAAACCGTGTGCGCCTTCCTACGCGTGGTTACCAACCGGCGGCTGCCGGGGTCGCGTTTGACGGTTGAACAGGCCACTCAAATCGTTGATGCGTGGCTGGAGCAGCCGAATGTCCGAATCCTTGCGCCTGGAGACGAACACTGGTCGGTGTTGAAACGAATGATCATCGAAGGGCGCGCCTCAGGGCCGCTGGTCAGTGATGCGGAATTGGTTGCACTGACGGTTGAATATGGAGGCGTGCTTTATAGCGCGGACCGGGATTTCGCAAAATTTCCGGGGCTGCGGTGGGTGAATCCGCTGGATTAGTGGCTCCAGAGAGCCTAGAGCATCGAGAGTCGTCTCGTGCCGTCACCGCGATAACCGCGTCTTAAGAATCCGCTTTACGTCGCGTTTCCCATGCAGAACTGCGACAATCTGCACCGTTGCCGCTCGCCGGTAGACGATCATGTACTGATATTCGGTGAAGAAAAGCACGTCCCGTTTGGTTAAATCGGGACGTTTGTGACCCTTGTCGTGAGCTTCGGCCAAACCCTCGAATGCATTGACGAGTTCGCCCTGAATCTTGTCGGCGACAGCCAGACCTGTTTCTGTCAGAAGATAACGCCAGATTTTGTTGAAGATCGTCTTCGGCTTCCGGCGCGACAACGTACGGTTTCACGATTCGGGATGATCGGCGAGCCAAGCCGCCTTATCAGCTCCGAGGCGGGTGCGTAGTTGATCGCCCGGTATGCCTTCGCCGCGGTCGAGTTGGGCTAGGCCGCGCTCGATTTTGGCGCTAATGGCTTCTTTATTTTCCTGAAGCCAGACCTCGCGTTCCGCTTGCATTTCGAGGGCGTCGAAGAGAACGTCTTCTACGCTCTCAAACGCGCCGCTATGCAGGCGCTGCTGGATGAGGGCTTCGATTTCGGGACGGTTGATTTGAATGGTCATAGCTTAGCCCCAGCAAAGGTCATTCTATCTCACCGCTCGGCTGAACTGGGCCGAGTGTAATTTTTGAAACGCTCAGGGCAAGCGGACCTTCCTGTCTGGGCGCTAGGCTTACCAAGTGCCATCGGAGGAGATAAGCAGGGAAATTTCACCCCGCCTTATAAGCCACTGGTAGACATTTGCATTCTCGGACATGCAGAACGGTTCGAGAAGAACGGACAGGTCGGCCCACCCTTCGCTACTAAGAGTGCATTCGAATTTTGATGAACCCACCTGCGTGATGCCGCGGTCTGTTTTACCCGAACAGAATCTAAGCACACATGCCCCTACCGACTCTATCCAAGGCTGCTCGTTGAGGACTGAGCTCACTATTGCGGCGTTCCCGATTGACTTGGCGATATCCCTTAGCTGACAAACCTCAGAATGATTGAATGCGTAAAGGCGAATTAAGGGCCAGTCTGGGGAGCCGGCGGAAAGAAATTCAATCTTCAAAGTCTGAATCTCACCATCATAATTTTGCCGTAGTGTTCGGTTTCACCGAGAAGCCTTATCGCTCGTATACCTCGCTTCGGTGACGGATACGTGTTACTTCCACCAGTAACTTCGCATCGTCGATGGTATACACGGCGCGGTAGTCTCCTATGCGGATGCGCCACTCACCTTGGCCTCCTTGGAGCTTCTTACAACCCGACGGGCGAGGGTGGTTGGCTAAATTTTCTAAGCGCGGAAGGATTCGTGCGATCAACTGGCCGGGCAGCTTATTCAGTTCTCTGGCCGCGCTTGACGTGAATGCGACTTTATAACTAGGCACGGAGCTTACCGCTCTTGATCAGGTCCGCCTTCACTTTGGCTAGCGGGATGCGCTTTTCATGGCGGCGGGAGCGGGAGACCAGGACGTCTTCGATGTCTTCCCACAGGGCCTTGTGCTTCTTGAGGTCGATTACCACCGCCTTCTTTTGGCCCTCTTCGTCGGTGATGAATTGAATTCCGGTCATGGCGTCTCCTCAGTGGATATTAACACTGGAAGTTGCGACGACAGCTGAAACAGCAGGTCCCTCGACTTCGCATCGCCGTTGGCTGCGCCGACGGCAATGCTACGCTCGGGATGACAAGCCCTTTTGGGCCGTCAGATGAGCGGGTCAGATCTCTAATATCACCGGCATAATCAGTGGCCGTCTCTGCGTTTCTTTTGAGATATAGCGTTTCAAGTCCGCGCGGATTTTTTCTTTGATGACTCCGTAATCGGCTTTTTCTTCTTCGCTGGAGTGGGCCAGCGTGTCTTCTAACATGCGCTTCGCGCCGGCCATCAGGCCGTCGTCGCCGGGATTGAAGCCGCGGGTGACGATTTCGAAGCTGGTCTCGACTTTGCCCGACAATTTATTGATCGCAATGATGGGGAGCACGATACCGTCTTCGCTGAGGTGGCGGCGGTCTTTAATTATCAAATCTTCAACCACATCTGTGCGGTTGCCGGAATCGATGCACACGCGGCCGACGTTGACTTTGCCGGCTTTGCGCGCACCGTGTTCGTCGAACTCGAGGACGTCGCCGCTCTCGAGGAGCATGACTTTGCCGACCGATTCGGTCATGGATGCGGCCATTTCCGCATGCAGTTTGAGCTGGCGGTATTCGCCGTGGACGGGGATGAAGAATTTTGGTTTTGCGAGATTGATGATGAGCTTGAGTTCGTCCTGGCTGGCGTGGCCGCTGACGTGGACCGGCGGATAGGAGCCGTCGTCGTAGATGACGTGTGCTTCGCGGCGGAAGAGGTGATCGATCATGCGGTAGATCGTCTTCTCGTTGCCGGGAATGATGCGCGAGGAGAGCACGACGGTGTCGTTCTTTTCGATTTTGGCGTGCTTATGATTGTCGACTGCGGCGCGGGAGAGCGCGGACATAGGCTCGCCCTGCGTACCGCTGATGAGCACGCACACTTTTTCCGGCGGAAAATTCTTCATCTCGCCGGGATTAATAACCAGCCCGTCGGGAACTTCGATGTAGCCGAGATCTTCAGCGATCTCGGACGAGTTATTCATGGAGCGGCCAATAAAGGCGACCTTGCGGCCATGAGCGTGGGCGAGTTCAACCGCCAGCTTGATCCGATGGATGGATGACGAAAAGCACGAGATGAACAACCGGCGCTTGGTGTGGGCGAAAATTTCGTCGAACTTTCTTCTTACCGCGCGTTCGCTGGGCGTATAGCCTTTGCGTTCGATGTTGGTCGAGTCTTGAAACAGCGCGAGGACGCCGGTTTTGCCGTATTCGGCGAAGGAGTGCAGGTCGAAGAGATGGTTGTCGGTGGGCGTGGGATCGACTTTGAAATCGCCGGTGTGGATGATGACTCCGAGCGGCGTATGAATGGCCAGGGCGACGCAATCGACGAGGCTGTGCGTGACGCGGATGGGATGGACGGTGAAGAGTCCGGCTTTGAAGCGCTCGTTGGGGCGCATCTCGCGCAGGTCGGCATCTTCAAGCAGACCGTGCTCGTCGAGTTTGTCTTCCACGTAGGCCAGCGTAAATTCCGTGCCCCATACGGGGACGTTCAGGTCGGCGAGAATCCAGGGCAGAGCGCCGATGTGGTCTTCGTGGCCGTGAGTGAGCACGATGCCGCGGACGCGATGGCGATTTTCAGTGAGATAGGAAATATCGGGAACGACGATGTCGACACCAAGCAGTTCGGCTTCGGGGAACATGAGGCCGGCGTCGATGACGAGGATGTCGTCTCCGTAGCGGACGGCCATGCAGTTCATACCGAACTCGCCGAGTCCCCCCAAGGGGATGATTTGCAGTTTTCCAGTTGGCATTCGTTGTATGCATGATGCTAGCACGGGCGGCGAGTACCAAACACGATCTGGCGAATACCTTCAGCACCTGATGGCTTTCTTCGGGCCGGTACGCTAAGGTTGGTTTAATGGCAGAGCGGGCAAAATCGTGGTTGCGACGGCGGGTTGAAGGTGCGCTGGTCACGGGCATGACGCGCGCCTATTCAACTGTACAGGTTGATCCGGCGAAGTTTCTGGTGCAATTGCGTACGGCTTATCGGATGCCAATCAGCGGATACCACGGCGTGTACTCGCTCGACATCGGCGAACTGGACGAAGTTGCCGACGAGGTGGTGCGGAGCGGAATGAAAGTTGCAGCCGTGGAAGGCGCGGGATTCGGGCTGGGAGGATTGATGACGATTGTGCCCGACCTTGGCATTTTGTCGGCGATCACCATGCGAACGATTCAGAAGCTGAGCCTGATCTACGGATTTGAATTCAATACCGATGGAGAGATTGCAGAACTGTGGATTGCCGCAGCCAGCGCGGCGGGCGTGGACATCAGCCGGGAGTTGCTGGAAAAAGAAGTCGTCAACAAGTTTGTGCCGCGAGTGATTCAACGCATTGCCGCCAAGGCTGGCGCCGAAGTTGTGGAGAAGTGGGCCGGTCGCGTCATTCCGCTGGCCAGTTCGGCTTTGGGTGCGGGACTAAATTATTGGTTCGTGCGGGCGTGGGGCGAGCGCGCTAAGGCGCATTTCCGCAAACGGCATCTGCAACTGCGGCGGGAAGCACAACAGGCGATCTCTTCGCCTGCTCCTCCACACAACTGGGTGCTACCCGCTAGTTAGCAGAGACGTGCCGCCTGCCATTCCTCGAACGTTGAGACTTCCTAGTCTTTCCTGTGTGGTAAAAACAAGAACAATGCCTGTCTTTGATTGTTCTGCCATTCTTTTTGATCTGGACGGAGTTCTCGTTGATTCCACTCGCTCGGTGGACCGCCAGTGGCGAGTTTGGGCGCGTACCAAAGGAGTGGATGAGGAGAAAATAATTGCCATCGCGCATGGCGTTCGCGCACTTGAAGTGATCCAGCGAGTCGCCCCGCATCTGAATGCAGAAGCTGAGGTTCGAGCACTCGAAAGGCTTGAAGCGGAGGATCGGGAAGACGTCGTTGTGATGCCTGGGGCGTTAGCTTTGGTGCGCGCGATTGCTGAGAACCGATGGTGCGTGGTGACCTCAGGCACGCGGCATTTGGCGAGCACGCGACTGGCAATGGTTGGGTTGCCGATTCCACGAATTTTAATTACCGCCGACGATGTAACGCATGGAAAGCCGCATCCAGAGCCTTATTTGAAAGGAGCGGAGTTGCTGGGAGTTGCTCCGAAAGAGTGCTTGGTAATTGAGGACGCCCCGGCGGGAATTCAGGCTGCGCACGCAGGTGGAATGAAGGTGATTGGCCTGACGAGTACATTTCCGGCAGCGGCCTTGAGCGAGGCGGATGCAGTATTGAAGAGGTTGGGGCAGGTTCGTGTTACTTCGAATAATGGAGAGGGACTAGCGGTTGAGATCGCGTAGCTCCAGCGCCGGAACATCGTCAACAGTCGGTCATACGTAGTCGTCAAGAATAAGAACTTCGAGGCTAGTGATACGGCGGAAGATTGGATCGTTGGTGAGGAATGCTGTTGCGCAGGCGTCGATTGCGGTTGCCGCGCGAACGGCGTCCGGTGTTTGCAGGTGATGATGGGCGCGAATTTCCGCGGCGCGGCTGGCGATTTCGAGGTCCGGCGAAATCCATTCGAGGTTGGGATAAATGAACAGAAGTCCCTTGAACTTGTCGATGAGATCCTGATCGTTATCGCGGTACGGCTGGATCAGAATTTCGGTCATAGTGATCGTCGAAGTGACCGCCCGAGACCCGGGCCGCTCCAGCCACTGAAAGATTTGATGCGTCAGATTTACGTAGCGGGGATTGGATTGAAGCTGATAGATGAATATGCTTGTGTCCAGGGCGATGCTGCGATGATTTCGCAGGACAGCGCGGACAGCGCCTACTTCCAACTGCGGCGCTCTTTCCGAAGATAATTCTTGGGGTAAGTCTTACGGGCGATGCCGCGAATAGCGTCCGCATACGACTTCGGTTTTTCCAGCACAATGACCCGTTCGCCCTGCACGGACACTATCACTTTATCCCCTGCTTTCAGGTTGAGCGCCTCGCGGGCTTCGCGCGGGATCACGATTTGGTTTTTGGAGGAAAGTTTTGCTTCGGCCATGCTTTACATTTTAACAGAAAGTAAAGCGGGGATGAAGCGGCTTCCAATACCGTAGTAGCTCAACATGCGAGATTCCGCCTGAAATGCGGCTGCGTCCGGGATGACGCCTATCGCCAAATACCTAACGCAGCCAGTCTTCCAGCTCAATCCCACGATCAGTCTTCTCGTCGCGATATTTTACGATCACGGGCGTATACAGAGACAGGTTCCCGTCGGCCCCGGCTCCTCTTTTCACGGCTCGCGAACCGGGAACGACGACTGCGTTTTCTGGAACTTCGAGCGGCGCGTCGGATGTGGCGCGGTAGATTTGGCCGCGCACCAGATCGTAGAGCGGCATTGACCTCGTCAGAATTGTTCCTGCGCCGAGGACGGCGCGGGCGCGGACCAGAGTGCCTTCATAGACTCCGCAATTGCCGCCGACCAGGACGTCGTCCTCGATGATGACCGGCGCGGCGTTGACTGGTTCTAGTACGCCTCCGATTTGGGCAGCGGCGCTCAGATGAACGCGCTTGCCGATCTGTGCACACGATCCTACGAGGGCGTGCGAGTCGATTAGCGTCCCCTCGTCCACATATGCGCCCACGTTGATGAACATGGGCGGCATGCAAATGACACCGGGCGCGACATAAGCGCCGACCCGCACCGAGGAACCTCCGGGGACCACGCGGACGCGATCGGCGATGGCAAATGCTCTCGCGGGAAAAGTGTCCTTATCAATGAACGACAGGCCGGCGGTCATATCGGTTAGTTCGCCCAAGCGGAATCCCAGCAGAATGCCTTGCTTGACCCAGGTGTTAACGATCCAATGGCCGTCAACTTGTTCTGCCGCGCGAATTTTGCCGGCGGTAAGTTGATCGCGAAATTCGAGGAACGTTTGCCGGGCCTCGGGATTGCGCTCGACTTCGCCGAGAGCTGCGAGGCGTTCGATGGAAGATTTTAGGAAACTTAATTCCAAAGACATTAGCGATTCGCGCGAGATCCTTCGCTTCGCCCGAAAAACGGCTACGCTCAGGATGACGCAGAGATATTTAACCAGCCGGCCACGAAGCGCGGCCGGAAGACCCAACTGCACTCGTATCAATTCTTACACGCATTTGCATTCGCTGCGAATCAGGACGCCGGTCAAACTGTGCGCCGCTTCACGCGCCTGAGCTATCGTGGCGAAGGGCCCGTGCCAGCGTGCTCGATTCACGTCGTGGCCCGCAGGACGTCCTTTTCCGTGGCTGCACTGTCCGCAGGCTCCACGGTGCAGCACGATCTTGTGCGGACCTGCCGCCCAGTTCTCATAGATATAAAAGTCATGGGTATCGGATGCGGCAGCCGCCGGCTTGGTAATCAGGCCAACTTCCGTAGCGACTTTTTGCAAGCGCGAACGAGTGTCGCGCCGCATAGGCAAAAGCGGCAGGCGGTAGAGTTCTTCGATTTTGCCCATCATGGCCAATACAGCTTTCACGGGCATGGGATTCGACTCGATGAAATTCGCCTGCATCAGCGGGAGATATTTGCGATGCAGAGTCCGCGCCGTGGCCCAGTCGTCGTCCAATGCAGCTCGTGCGATAGCTGACATTTCGCCCGGAATTTCATTCGAAGCTACCGAAATTATTCCCACGCCGCCCAGCGCGATCACTGGGAGCGTCATGGCATCGTCGCCAGAGAAAACGAGAAAACCCTCAGGCACAGCATTTATCGCTTCAGCGATTTGGGTAATATTGCCGCTGGCTTCTTTGACTCCAACGATATTCGAAATTTCCGCGAGTCGCGCCAGAGTTTGCGGTTCGATATTCGCGCCAGTCCGGCCGGGCACATTGTAAAGAATAATGGGCTTATCAACGACAGCTTCCGCTATTGCTTTGAAATGCTGGAACTGACCTTCTTGGGTTGGCTTGTTGTAATAAGGAGACGCCGTGAGGATGGCCGTGACCCCGACTCGCGCGGCAAGCTGTTTTGCCCTGGCAATAGCTTCGTGAGTCGAGTTCGAAGTGGCGCCGGCAACAATGGGGACTCGTCCTCCAGCAACTTCCACCGTGACGTCGATCACGTAAAGCCATTCTTCCTGGGAAAGCGTCGGTGTCTCGCCAGTCGTTCCGCAGGGGACAAGAAAATCAATTCCCGACTCGACCTGCCAGGCGATCAGATTGCGCAAAGCAGATTCATCGATCGCGCCGTCCTGTTGGAAAGGCGTCACCAGCGCGGTGCCACAACCACGGAGTTGCATACGATTAAGATAACGCGAATGGGGGCGAAGAGGAAAACGGGAACCGTGCAAGTGTCAGAGCAACCTACAACTCCCGCCATACGTTATTGAAATCATAGAAGCCTTTTTTGCCGGCAATCCATTCGGCGGCGCGGACTGCGCCCTCAGCAAAGCCGCGGCGGGATTTGGCATCGTGACAGAGATAGATTCGGTCGGCGGAGGATTCCAGAACGATTTCGTGCATCCCAATTACGTCGCCTTCGCGAAAGGAAACAATTTCCACGTCTTTCTCGGTCGCGCTGGCGTCTCGAATCATTTTTTGGATGGTGATGGCAGTGCCCGACGGGGCATCCTTTTTTTGTTTGTGATGGCGCTCGAAGATTTGCCCGGCATAATCGTGGTGCAGCGCGGCGGCCGAGGCGCGGGCGATTTCAAAGAACAGATTTATTCCTATCGAGAAGTTTGCGCCGTAGACGAAGCCCGTGCCTTTTTCTTCCACGCGTCCGCGAATTCGATCAAGCTCGCCATACCATCCGGTTGTGCCGACAACCATATTCTTACCAGCATCGATGCAAGCTTCAATGTGGCCAATCACGCAGTGCGGGGCGGTAAAGTCGATCACCAGGTCGATGCTCTTTAGCTGTTCAGCCGCTAAGGCCCGGCAGGACTTGTTGTCCTCAGTTCCCGCGATCTGCACGTGATGCTTGTGTTCGCGCGCGACTTCCGCGGTCACGGACCCGGTTTTGCCACGACCAAGGACGAGAATATTCATACGAAAGGCGATTTAACGCCGAGAACGCCAAGATCGCAGAGAGAACCGAGAAGTTTCTTTTCTCGGCGGGCTCAACGCTTTCTGCGTTGTAATGTTCTGCGGTAATTCTACGCGAAAACTTCTGGGTCGAGTTCGGCGAAGAAAGTCTTGTGCAGGCGCTGGATCACTTCCGGGACCTCGTCTTCTTCGATCACAAACGTCAGGTTAATTTCGGAAGCGCCCTGCGAGATCATGCGGATTTTCTTGTCCGCCAGTTCGCCGAACACCAGGGCGGCGATGCCCGGCTTCTCACGCAGGTTTTCACCCACCAGGCAAACAATCGCTTTGCGGCCTTCATATTTGACGTCGGCCAGCTTAGCCAGATCGGCGGCCAGCGCCGGAATGGCCTGATTGGAATCGATGGTCAGCGAGACGCTCACCTCGGAGGTCGAGACGACATCGATAGCAACTTTGTGGCGGTCGAAGGCCTCGAAGATCGATTTCAGAAAGCCGTGGGCCAGCAGCATGCGCGGCGCGGCAACGTTGACGATGGTGATGCGCTTTTTGACCGCGATTGCCTTGAAGACATTTTTGCCTTGCGGGGCACGAGTGGTGATGCGTGTTCCTTCGCACGATGGATTACGCGAGTTGAGGACATAAACTGGGATGTTTTTCTGAATCGCGGGAAGCACCGTCGCCGGATGGAGCACTTTGGCTCCGAAGTAGGCGAGCTCGGCAGCTTCATCGAAGCTAATAACTTTAATGCGATGCGCATCGGGACAGATGCGAGGATCAGTGGTAAGAATGCCGTCGACATCGGTCCAGATTTCAATGCGCTCGGCATTCAATCCCGCGCCAAAAATGGCCGCCGAAAAATCGGAGCCGCCGCGTCCGATGGTGGTCGTGATTCCGGCACGATTCGCACCGATGAAGCCTCCCATTACGGGGACTTTGCCGGCATCGAGCAGCGGCTTTACTTTTGCCATAAGGCGCGTGTTCGTTTCTTCATATTGCGGCACGGCCTGCATGTAATTGTTGTCGGTAACCAGCACGTCGCGGGAATCGACGTGGATACCTTTCAGTCCGCGAGCGGCGAAGGCGGCAGCAACAATGCGGCTGGAAAGCATTTCGCCGAAGGCGGTGACAAAGTCAGTGGTGCGCGGAGTGATTTCACCAACCGCCGATATTCCGCGCAACAGCTCGTCGAGCGACTCGAAGTCGGCTCCGAGTTCAGAGTGAAATTCGGTGAACAGCGCCGTGCCCAACAGTTCGCTCGCGGCATTGTAGTGGCGCTCCTGCAACGAGCGGCAAAGTTTGAGAGCAGCTTTGCGCTCGCCTTCGCCGGCGGCGCGCGCCATGGTCAGCAGCGTGTCGGTAACCTTGGCCATGGCGCTGACCACGACCACAGGTTGCTGCGCCAGGCGTCCTTCTACGATGGCAGCCACGCGGTCGATGGCTTTGTTGTCTTCGACCGAAGTGCCGCCAAACTTCATCACGATCATGGGCGTGGCTTCCTTGCGAGGTCCGCCCTCATGCCAGGTATCCTTTGACTTTGAGCAGTTCGGCGTTCAGAACCGCGGCTCCGGCGGCGCCGCGGATCGTATTGTGCGAGAGCACCGTAAATTTCCAGTCGAGCACGCCGCAGGGACGAAGGCGTCCTACAGCAGTCGTCATGCCCGCTCCCATGTCGATATCGAAACGCGGCTGCGGACGGTCACTAGCTTCGAGGTAGACCACTGGCAGCTCTGGAGCGCTCGGCAGCTTCAGTTGCTGCGGCTCACTGCGGAAGCTGTTCCATGCCGCGATGATTTCCTCGCGCTTCGGCTTTGTCTTAAGACGAACGGAAACGGATTCGGTATG
Source organism: Candidatus Sulfotelmatobacter sp. (assembly GCA_049584475.1). Classification (GTDB taxonomy): domain Bacteria; phylum Acidobacteriota; class Terriglobia; order Terriglobales; family Acidobacteriaceae; genus Sulfotelmatobacter. The sequence goes on from JBAUXX010000067.1 coordinate 32,128, forward strand.
GCCGTCTTCGACTGCGACGCGGTTACACTGCGCGCTCATGGCGAAAGCGCCGGGAATCACTTTCGATCCGTTGAGCTGCCCCAGCAGCTTGCGCGTCTCTTCCTCCATTTTTTCCTCTTCATTGCGGATGAAGGGAATCACGTTTCCCAGAATGTCGAGCGAGGCGACGCCCGGATAACCCGCGCCACTGATGGCTTGCATGGTTACAGCCATAACCGTCTCCAAGCCAAACTGCTGCAGCGGAGCCAGTGCCAATACCAGTCCGATGGCGCTACAGTTCGGATTGGTCACAACGTAGCCGCCGGACTTTTTTCGCCATGCCTGGATGTCGATCAGCTTGATGTGGCCGCCATTGACTTCGGGAATGACAAGCGGAACATCGGACTGCATACGCAACGCGCTGGAATTTGACACCACAGCGCAGCCCGCGTCGGCAAAACGTGGCTCCATCTCGGCGGCGATAGAAGCATCGAGTGCGGCAAAGATGACTTTAGGCGCTCCGGCCGGTGTGGCGGGAGAGACTTTCATCCCTGCGATGTTTGCCGGAATCGGCGTTTTCAGCCGCCATTTCGCCGCTTCGGCGTACAACTTGCCCTCAGAACGGTCGGAAGCAGCCAACCACGCCACCTCGAACCACGGATGGTGCTCCAGCATCTGAATAAATCTTTGCCCCACGACGCCGGTGGCGCCCAGAATACCGATAGGAATTTTGCTCATAGAGAGTTGTTGGAATTTTACAATAGCAAGCTTGCGACTGATGAGTTACCTCAGATATTGGCTTGCGGATGCGAAACAACGCAAGTGCCAAAAGAGGGGATGCCACAAGGAATCGCTTCCTCTGGTATGTTAAACATGTTAAACACGTGCTCGGCATACGTTTAGAGCCCGAACTCGAGAAAAAACTGGACTCTCTGGCCAAAGAAACGGGCCGCAGTAAAAGCCACTATGCTCGCGAAGCTATTCGCCAATATTTGGAAGATCGCGAAGACTATCTCAAAGGGATGGCAGCGCTCGAGCGGCGGGAGCCCACGATTTCCCTGGAGGAGTTGGAGCGGCGGCTCGGTCTGGAGCGGTGACCTTTTGGCGGATCGAAATCGCCCGGACGGCGGAAAAACTAATCACAAAATTAAGCCGTTCCGCGCAGAAATCCATCCAGAGCTTTCTTCGTGAGAGGCTGAGCGTTGCGGAGAATCCGCGCCAGTGGGGCAAGCCATTGCAAGGGGAAAAGGGCGGCTTATGGCGATACCGCGTGGGAGATTATCGGCTGATCTGCGATATTCAGGACGAGCGGGTTACAGTGTTGGTGCTTGAAGTGCACACCCAAAAGACGTGTACCGCTAAAGACCGAGAATCTTGCTTCTTCGCGGGCCGGGGGCGCCCGCGCCACACGAACCTCGTGTTGTAAAATCAACGCTTATCCCAGACTCGAAGCATCTCTACTTATGCCACAGAAAGACAAGCCTGAAGCCGTAACCATGGCCCGCCCAGGTCGGCCGAATGAAGCTCGACCGGACTCAGACCGGCCTGACGACGAGCGGTACGATGCGCAACGCGTCGAGAACAAGTGGTTTGAGGTCTGGCAACAAGACGATTCTTTGTACGCCGCCGACCCGATTCCTGAACAATCCGGCGTAGGCAAAAAGAAATACTATGTGCTGGAAATGCTGCCGTATCCTTCCGGCGTGCTGCACATGGGCCACGTGCGTAACTACGCGATCGGCGATGTGCTTGCCCGCTACATGTGGATGAACGGTTACAACGTGCTGCATCCCATGGGCTGGGATTCTTTTGGATTGCCAGCGGAAAATGCTGCCATTCAAAACAAGACACCACCGCGGGAGTGGACACAGCGCAACATTGCCAACATGAAGGCGCAGATGAAGCGCCTGGGTTTTGCTTACGACTGGTCGCGCGAGGTCACGACTTGCCTGCCGGAGTATTACCGCTGGAACCAGTGGTTCTTTCTCAAGTTCTACGAGAAGGGTCTGGCGTACCGGAAGAAGAGCAAAGTCAACTGGTGTCCAAAGTGCTGCACGGTATTGGCCAATGAGCAGGTGGTGAACGGCTGCTGCTGGCGGCATGAAGATACGCCCGTGGAACAGCGCGAACTGGAACAGTGGTTCCTGCGCATCACCAGGTACGCCGAAGAATTGTTGCGCGATCTCGACAAGCTGGGCAACTGGCCGGAAAAAGTGCGCACCATGCAGCGCAACTGGATTGGCCGCAGCGAAGGCACTCTGGTCGATTTCAAACTGGAATATGCAAAGCCCGAAGGCGGCTTCGGCCCGGCGGGCGCGACCATTACCGTGTTCACTACGCGTGTGGATACGATCTTCGGCGCGACTTCGTTGCAACTGGCGCCGGAGCATCCCATGGTTGCTGATTTAGTGGCCGACAATGCCATCCTGCGCGGAAAAGTCGATGAACTTATCGCCGAGCAGCGCAAGGCCAAAGAAGTTGGAAACATTGGCGAGATCGATAAGCACGGTGTGAACACGGGACGATGCGCGATCAACCCCTTCAACGGGGAAAAAGTTCCTATCTGGGTGGCGAACTACATCCTCATGGACTACGGCACCGGCGCGATCATGAGTGTGCCGGCGCATGACGAGCGTGATTATGAGTTCGCGAAGAAGTACAAGATTGAAATTCGGTTGGTGATCTTGCCGGTCGCGGACGATCCGGAAGCGACGATGTCAGAACCGCCGCTGCCATTTACGGCGGAGAATGGAACGCTAATCAATTCCGGACGCTTCAGTGGGCTCACCTGCGACGAAGCAATCGAGAAAATGTCGGCTTACGCCGACGAGCACGGATTTGGCAAAGCGACCGTTACTTATCGCCTGAAAGATTGGGGCATTTCGCGCCAGCGCTACTGGGGCACGCCGATCCCCATGGTTTATTGCGAGAAAGACGGTCTGGTTCCGGTGTCGGAAAAAGATTTGCCCGTGATTCTGCCGGAGAACGTGGCGATAAATTCTGCCGGCGGCTCTCCGCTGGCGAACATTCCAGAATTTGTGAACACCACATGCCCCAGGTGCGGCGGCCCTGCGCGGCGCGAGACCGATACCATGGACACGTTCGTCGATTCGTCCTGGTATTTTTACCGCTACACTGACGCTCATAATGATCGCGCGCCATTTGACACGAAGCTCGCGCAATACTGGTTTCCGATTGACCAATACATCGGCGGCGTCGAGCACGCGATCCTGCATCTGATCTACTCGCGTTTCTGGACCAAGTTCATGCGTGACCTGGGGCTCGTCGTTAACGACGAACCGATCGAGCGCCTGTTCACGCAGGGCATGGTCATCAAAGACGGCGCGAAGATGTCGAAGAGCTTGGGCAATATCGTATCGCCCGATGAGATGGTCGCTCGTTACGGCGCGGATTCTGCGCGTCTTTACAGCCTGTTTGCGGTGCCTCCAGACCGCGATATGGATTGGCAGGACTCCGGCATCGAGGGGATTCACAGATTTCTTGGGCGCGTGTATCGCTTTGTAGTGCGTCATGCGAAGCCAAACGCCGCCGATTGGAGCAAACCCCTTCCCGCGGATTTACCACCCGCCGCGCGGACGATACAGCGCAAGCTGCACCAGACCATCAAACGTGTCACCGACGATTTTCAAGGCCGCTGGCATTTCAACACCTGCATCTCGGCCATCATGGAGTTGGTGAATACTCTTTACGGTGCGGAAGAAGCGATCGCGCAAAATGCGATTCCAACATTGCTTTTGGCGGAGGCGCAACGCACGGTGGTTCTCTTGCTGGCGCCGTTCGCGCCCTTTATCGCCCACGAACTGTGGGAGATGTTGGGCGAAAAGGGAAACCTGCTCAAGGTCTCATGGCCGAAGTTTGATGCTGAACTGGCGAAAGAAGAGGAAATCGAAATTCCGGTGCAGGTCAACGGCAAGCTGCGCGGCAAGATTGTTGTGCCCGCCGGTTCCACCGAAGCATTCGTTCTTGAACATGCGCTCGCGGATGAAAAGGTGCAAGCGTTCATCGCGGACAAACAAATCATCAAGAAGATCTACGTCGCAGACAAGCTGGTGAACGTTGTCGTGAAATAGTGTCGTGAAATAGTGTCGCGAAATAGTGTCGTGAAATAGTGTTGTGAAATGGCGCTCAGCCGCCTGGCCCGCCGACGATAAGGTATGCTGGCTTGATGCCCCAGGGTTCTTACACGTCCGAAGGCTTCCGGGCGGCGTTCCGGCGGCCCTCCCTGGTCTTCGCGGAAATCACCTGGCGCTGGATGGTGGGCGCAACTGCCGCCGTGCTGTCGGGCTTCGCCCTGCTCGAATATCTCGATACGCTCCCTGTCACCAATGGCGAGATACTTTTTCTGCGCACAAAGCAGCCAGTACTCATTGGCCGAGTGCTTTCCCATATTCTTCGCGGCAGTCTGAATCGAGTCGTCCTGACAGGTTTGTTAGTGGCGCTGGGGCTGGCGGCGATTTGGATTGTGGCGGCTTCCATCGGCCGGGCGCTTACAGTGCGCGAGTTGATGAAATATTTTGCCGATCATGCCAACGCCACTAACGATAGCTCCGCCGATGCCTCTTGGAAGGTCTCACTTCGCGCCTTGATCCGTCTGAACTTCCTTCGCGTGGCACTCGCGCTGGCTGCAATGTGCGGTTTGGTCGGCGCGGCCATCCTGGCCAGTTTTGCCTCGCCCGCTGCGAACCCACAACCATCGCTGGCATTTTTTCTTTTCTTGCCGCTGGGAGCGTTAGTCGGATTCATCTGGTGGACGCTGAATTGGTTTCTGTCACTGGCAAGCCTGCTTGCCGTTCGCGAAGGAGACGACGCGCTCGGCGCAATTTCCGCTGCTGTCGCGCTTTGCCGCGAACGTGCCGGGGCCGTCTTTGCCGTCGGCGCCTGGACTGGCTTGGCGCATGTGGCAGCTTTCGCGGGCGCCATGATCGTCCTCTCAATGTCGCTGGGTTTGACGGCCCTTGGGATATGGCGGCTGGTGGTAGCCGGGATGATTCTGATCCTGCTGCTGTACTTTTCCGTAGCGGACTGGCTCTATATGGCGCGTTTGGCCGGTTACGTTTCTATTCTGGAAATGCCGGATGTGTTGCTGGTTCCAGCGCCACCCGCGCCCACACCTCCGGGCGGCCAGTGCCTTTCTGCTGAGAGGACGATTGATTTCGCGGAGCCGATATTAAGCGATCTTCCTGATCTGCCTGCGCGGACATAACTGACTAAGACTCTGCGTTTGCCTTTACACTCCTTATCGAATCTGAGACACTCATCCGTGCAACCCCACTCCATTGTCATCCTCGATTTTGGCGCGCAATACACGCAGCTCATCGCGCGCCGCATCCGCGAACAGAATGTTTTTTCCGTCGTGCTGCCATGCACGGCTGCGCTCAACGAGGTGAAGAGTCACGCGCCCGCGGGGATTGTGCTTTCCGGGGCGCCGTGGTCGGTCTACGACAAAGACGCGCCGCCGGCTGACAAACGCTTGTTCGAACTAGGCGTGCCCGTCCTTGGAATCTGCTACGGATTGCAGTTCATGGTGCATACACTGGGCGGCAAAGTGCGGCCTGCCGACAAGCGCGAATATGGGCATGCGGAGATTGAAATTGTTGCCGAATCCGCGTTATTCCAGGGGCTCTCGCGCAAAATGGCAGTGTGGATGTCGCATGGCGATGAGGCTCTGGAGTTGCCTCCCGGGTTTGAGTTGACGGCAAAAACTGCGCACGCCGTCGCGGGAATTCAGAATGTCGCGAAGAAATGGTTCGCTGTGCAGTTTCATCCGGAAGTCCATCACACGTGGCACGGCACTGAGATCCTAAAAAATTTTGTTTTCAATATTTGTGGCTCCAAGCCCACCTGGACTCCGCAGCACTTTATTGATTCCACCGTCGAAGAGGTGAAAAAGGAAGTGGGCTCGGGACGCGCCATTTGCGCGCTCTCGGGAGGTGTGGACTCCTCCGTCGCGGCGGTTCTGGTCGATCGCGCAATGCGGGACAAGAACGGCAAGTCGCGGCTTACTTGTGTCTTTGTAAACAACGGCGTGCTGCGCAAGAACGAATTTGAAAAAGTACAGAAGACATTGCGCGACAAGCTGGGCTTGCATCTCGACGCCGTAGACGCAACTGCTCGCTTCCTTAAGAAGCTGAAAGGCGTGAGCGATCCCGAAAAAAAGCGGAAGATCATCGGCAACGAATTCATCAAAGTGTTTGAGCAGGAAGCCCGGCGCATCGAGAAAAAAGAAGGCAAAGTAAAGTGGCTGGTGCAGGGAACGCTTTATCCGGACGTGATCGAATCGCGTTCTGTGCGCGGACCTTCGCAGGTTATCAAGTCGCATCACAATGTTGGCGGCCTGCCGGCGAAGATGAAGCTCAAGCTGATCGAACCGCTAAAGGATTTGTTCAAAGACGAAGTGCGCAAGATCGGCCGCGACCTGGGCATGCCCGATGAAATTCTACAACGACAGCCGTTCCCCGGGCCTGGGCTTGCCGTGCGCGTGCTGGGTGAAGTTACTCCTGAACGACTCACGTTGCTGCGCGATTGCGACGATATTGTCGTCGCCGAAATCAAGAACGCGGGTCTCTACACGAAGATTTGGCAGTCATTTGCAGTGTTGTTGCCGGTAATGTCCGTTGGAGTGATGGGCGACATGCGCACGTATGCCTACACGTGCGCGATCCGCGCCGTCAGTTCGGAAGACGGCATGACCGCCGACTGGGTGCCGCTGTCTCACGAAGTGCTGAAGAAGATTTCCACGCGAATCGTGAATGAAGTGAAGGGCGTCAACCGCGTGGTTTATGACATCACTTCCAAGCCGCCCGGCACGATTGAATGGGAGTGAGGAAGCTGCGAGCTTTGAGCATTGAGCTCGAGCGAATCCAGTGAAAGTGTGATTGCGATTCGGACCGCCTGCACGGAATATGTATTCTAAGCGCATTAAGAGCGGGGACGCGGAGATCGCCTATTGGGTTTTGGGCGATGGGCTGCCAGTTATTTTGCTGCACCCTTTCCCCGCGAATCATGAGTTCTGGCTGCCCGTTGCGACTGCATTAGCGACACGCTATCGCGTGATCATGCCCGATCTGCGCGGGCATGGCGATTCTGGTATTGGTGAGGGCCCGGCGACGATGGAAAAACACGCCACTGACTTCGCCAAAGTAATGGACGACGCAGAAATTGGGCGCGCGACGATGATAGGGGTTTCCATTGGCGGCTACGCGCTGTTCGAATGTTGGCGCAGACAACCCGGCCGCATATCCGCCTTGGGCCTTTTCAATACCAAGGCGCCGGCGGATTCAGCGGAAGGGCGAAGAGCGCGTTTGCAAGCTGCCGACGATGTCCTGCAACGCGGGACGGAACCGTTTCTGGAAAGCATGATCGTGAAGCTACTGGGGAAATCGACGCAACAGGCTCGGCCTGATTTGGTCGGCAGCGCATTGCGGATGATGCGAAAAGCGTCGCCACAGGGTATTGCTCAGGTGCAACGGGGAATGGCTGAACGCCCGGATTCGGTTGCTACATTGAAGACCATCGATGTGCCTACGCTGATCGTCACCGGTGATGAGGATATGCTCACCGGAATCAGCGAGGCACAATTGATGCACCAGCACGTTGGTGGAAGCGAATTACGCGTGATTCCCAAGGCCGGACACTATGCGGCATGGGAGCAGCCGGCAGAAGCGGTCAAAATACTGCGGCAGTTCCTGGACAGACTTTGAGCCTGGGAAACGGAACCCGCGGACTCTCGCGGCCACCATTGGTACAATTCTCAGTGTCCGCGCTACAATCGACTGCCTAATGAAAAAGCTGGCCGCAGCATTCGTCTTTTCGCTACTCTCCGTTTCTGTTTTTCTGCAGGCCCAATCCGTTCCCAGGCCCCGTATTCTTGGCATTGATCACGTTTCCTTCTACACCACCGATCCGGATGCGACGAAAAAGCTCTACAACGGCGTGATGGGCCTCGCGCAAGCTGCGGCCATTGAACCCGGCGGCGGCGAGCGCTACCTGGTTGGGACGCAGTGGGTTGGCTATAGCGCTGCGCCCGATCCCAGCGCGACCGATCGCATGGATCACGTGGCATTTGCCACCGACGATCTCACCGCTCTCCGGCGGTATTTCGCCAGCAAGAAAATCAAGCCTTCGGGTGTGCAGGATTTCGTGGACCATAGCCGAAGTTTTTTCGTGACCGACCCTGAAGGAAACCGAATCGAGTTTGTCGAACGCGCCGGTGCCGTCCATGACCTGGCAGTTGCCGCCGCTGTTTCGCACCGGTTGATCCATGCCGGTTTTATTGTGCATGATCGCGATCTCGAAGACAGTTTTTATCGTGACATTCTGGGATTCCGTTTGTACTGGCATGGCGGCATGCACGACGACAAAACGGATTGGGTGGCGATGCAGGTCCCTGATGGCACCGACTGGCTGGAATACATGCTTAACCAGAAGGCGCATCCCGATCTGCACACGACCGGAGTGATGAACCACGTATCGTTGGGCGTCCGGGATATGAAACAGGCGCAGTCGATTCTCGAGTCCCATGGCTGGAGGCCCCACGGTGACGAGCGCGCGCAGATGGGCAAGGACGGCAAGTGGCAGCTCAACTTATACGATTCGGACCTAACGCGTATCGAGTTGATGGAATTCAGGCCAGCGCAAAAACCGTGCTGTTCCGACTTCACCGGGCCACATCCTTTGGAATAGGAATCAGCCGGCAAGTGCCTGACCGGCCCGCGGTTTTGTTACAATCCTCGCGCCATGATTGATACGTTTCTTATCGCCGAAAAAACTGTGGTTGCGGCTAAAGGTGATGGTGCGACCGTCGATGTGAGCGGCGCCTCCAGCCGTGTTTTCTTGCTGACCCTCGAGATCACCAGAATTATTGAGCAGGAATCGCTAGACGTCGCTATTTTCGGTTCAGCCGACGGCACAACCTGGGGCGCGAAATCGCTCGTCGCCTTTCCGCAGAAATTTTATTGCGAAGAATCTCCCCTTCTGCTCGATCTGACCGGGCATCCCGATGTGAAATATGTGCGGGCGCACTGGGAAGTCGCTCGCTGGGGACGAGGGACGGAAACTCCCATGTTCGAGTTTGGCCTGAGAATGAAGGAAGTTCCATCCGATATTTTGAAAGAAGCGACTGCTGAAGCCAGGGCGCGAGCCTGACGAATTGCTGAGTGTTGACTCCTGATCGCTGATTCCTGATTGCTGATTCAAAGTCAGATTTAGGGTCAGACGTCTTGAAGGTCTTTAATCAACAATCAGGAAGCAATATTCAACAATTCGATTCCCGTTCCATCCCTGCCATTCCTTTATATTGATCAACAGAATGAACAGTGATTCAAAGGCAGCTGTTCGCCCAGCCCGGGATGTGCGCGGAAGCGTCAATCTGCCCGGAGACAAATCTATTTCCCATCGCTATGCCATGCTGGCAGGCATCGCCGAGGGCAAGTCGCGGCTGGAAAACTACTCGACTGGAGCGGATTGCGCCAGCACCCTGCGCTGCCTGCGTGCGCTCGGAGTGACTTGGGACCTTAACCAGTTGGATGGCGTTGTCGAGGTTCAGGGCCAGGGGCCATCTTTAGCGGCTCCGAAGAATCCACTCGATTGCGGCAACTCCGGTTCGACCATGCGCATGTTGAGCGGTATCGTCGCCGCACAGATATTCCGCTCCGAGATGACCGGCGATGAATCCCTCTCGCGGCGGCCAATGGAGCGGGTAATCACTCCGCTCACGGCAATGGGAGCGCGAATCACGTCTACCAACGGGCGTCCTCCGCTGCGAATCGATGGTGCGCCGCTAAAGGCGATTGACTATAAGATGCCGGTCGCCAGCGCCCAGGTAAAAACCTGCCTGCTATTTGCCGGACTCCTGGCGGATGGCGAGACCACCATCGAGGAACCGTTGCGCACGCGCGATCACGGCGAAGTGGCGCTGCGCGCGTTCGGGGCACATCTGGAACGCAAGCACAGTGCTGTTCGGATTCGAGGCGGGCAAAGATTACAGTCCGTCGATGCTCGCATTCCCGGCGACCTTTCGAGCGCCGCATTCTTTCTCTGCGCCGCGGCGCTATTTCCCGGATCGCAACTTACGCTTCCGAATTTGCTGATGAACCCAACTCGCGCGCGGCTTCTAGAGATACTGATGCACATGGGCCTGCAGGTTTCGGTACTACGGATGGAAGAGACGCACGGCGAACCCGTGGGAACGATTCAAGCTGAGGGCGCGAAGCTTATTGGCGCGACGATCGCAGGCGCCGACACAGCCGCTCTGATCGATGAGATTCCAGTTCTGGCGGCGATCGCCCCCTATACCGAGCAGGGAATTGAAGTGCGCGACGCGCAGGAGTTGCGCGTGAAAGAATCGGATCGCATCGCCGCCATTGTTGCCAACCTCAAATTGATGGGCGCGCAAGTGGAAGAATGCGAAGACGGATTGAAGATTCCAGGCGGCCAGACTCTACACGGCGCGGAGTTGGATTCTTTCGGCGATCACCGGATCGCTATGGCTTTCTCGGTGGCGGCGTTGCGCGCCCGCGGCGACACCGCCATTCGCGGAGCACAGGCAGCGGCCATTTCCTATCCCGCTTTCTTTGAAAGCCTGGAGCGACTGGTAGTTCGCTAGCACGCGGCACTGGTTCGGCCATTCTGAAGTTACTCCCGGTCAGTCACCCGCGATACCTGTTTTCTTCCTTCCTACCAGCGGAAAATTAATCGGACAACAAGTATTGCTGGAAAGTTCGCTGGATGAATGTTTTCGTCTACTCGCAGTTATTGTGCCGGGAGATTTTCATGCGCCTCAGAATGCTGTTTTGCGCTGTTGCCCTCGCTTCTTTGGCTTATGGCAAAGAGCCAGCCCCATACCTGACGGGCACTCTTGTACAGATGGATGCCGTCAATTGTGGCGCCAGCGACTCCGCGCAAAAAAGAATCCACGAGCCTCTTTGCCAGGAATACATCTTGCAGGCAGAAGATGTGATCTTCCGCATTCGTCCCCGTGACGAGAAACGCTCAGTCTTATTGCCCATAGGCAATCGGGCAGAGTTTCGCATGGAGAAAGACAAGCTCATGCTCCGCATGGAAGAGGCCCACAGCAAGGAACGCGAATACGTGATTATCTCGATGACGCCCCGTTCCGACGCCAGCGCGGCCGACGCTTCACCATCTCACTTGAATCATCTGCAATAGCCATTTTGTTTACTCCCGCTGCCGAAGCAGCAACTCGCCTTGTTTGGGCGGCAGCTTGAATGGAAATTCGAACACTTTACCCTCCAACGGCACCCGCAAAACGAATTCTTCCTGTTTCTTCCACCCGCTAATCCATTTACTTTCTGTGCCGAACAATACCCATCCAACAGCCTCGCGATTGCCGGGATCGAGGTGCGTGGCCTTCAACGTGTTTTTGCTCAGGAACTCCAGCAACTCGGCCGCGTCTTTTTGAAAGTTTCGCATCGTGGCTTGCTTCGCTTCCTTTTGCTCGGGATGCTTCTCCACCTCGCGTGCTATTTGGTGGTCAAACTCGTCGGCATCGTTTTGCACCTTTTGCGAGAAGTCATCGGGATTAAGCGAGGTCTGCACCACTTTGAAGTGCTTCACAAATTCGAGCGTGATGTTTCCCGGATTTACGTCGAGGGCCGCCGTGCCACGATATCGCACCGTCAGCGCTACGCTAAAAAACAGTTCATGCCGCCGTCGAACCTTTTCCAGTTCCTGTGAATCGACTGCCAAAATTACACCGATATCGTCCGCCCACAATCCGTATTGATACCTGCCGTCGGCGCTGCGTGAAAAAGTACAGCCCGGTGCTCCCTCGTCCCAGCGAACGACCTGTATTGCAGGGATCTTCGCAGTTAGCGCTGTCCCGGAGGCTGGCAAGAAAAAAGAGCACAGAAGAAAGAAGAAACGCGCCTTAACCGCCAGGCGCAACGTCGGGAGACGGCCATGTTGGAGACGGCGTTTTCGTTTCACCGCATCTAGTTTACCGTCAGGCTCACGGTTAGAGCGGTCGTGTTGGTCTCGGCGGTAACGCCGTTCTGGTCGTAGGCGCTGATGGTGAAAACGTAGGTGTTGTTGGGCGTTTTATCGCCGTTGTTGACGGTATTCGAGGAATTACACGCAGGCAGAACAATTAATCCGGCTGTCATCAAGAGAAGAAAGAAAAAGCTCAACCACTTCCTGCTTCGCCTACCCACTCCGCCCAATCCGGCGATCACAATAAAGGGCAAGGGAAACAAGAGCGCGTATAAGATCCGCGAATGCGCGTGGCGGGCAGCGGTTCCAGTTCCGTTGGTCATGGTACCGGTCGTGCTGATCGTGAGTGTCGTGGTTGCGGTTGTCCCGTCGGTCACTATTACCGGCGACGGATTGAACGAGCACACTGGCGATGGTTCAACCAGAGGAGTAATCGCGCTGCATCCCGGAGTGACCTTTCCCGAGTAACCGTCGGTCGAAGTAATGTTCAAAACCGCGGTTGCGCCACTTCCTGCCTGCACGCTGGTAGGACTGATCTGTGTTTGCACAGCAAGGGAGTATTCCGGCGAAACTGCGAGCACAGTGATCGGATTCACCGTTACCGAAGCTGTTTGCCCTCCAGAAGTTCCCGTCACAGTGATTGTGTATTGCGTCGGAGCCAAACCGGCGCTGTTGAAAGTGAGCGAGGGTAACCAAGGAGGTGTTGCGGAGGTAGGGCTAATGGCGCATGGCTCCGGTGTTACTGGCGCACCTGAGGCGGTCGTGGCGCAGGAAAGCGCGACTGGGCTGTTGAAGCCCACCGTCGTTCCTAGAGTAATGGTTGCGGTGGAGTTGATGCCGGGATCAACCGCGGCAGGATTGGGATTGGACGCCTGCAGAAAGAAGTCGGCGCTTTGCCCAAACGCACAAGCCGAAACGGCCAACGCGAACAGACCGAGAAAAATGAAGAGCTGGATGCGTATAAAGGACAGAAATTTCAACATGAGCAGAGTTCGGTTCAAATAGCTTCGATTCATGCAGCTTAGCAAAGGCTGCCCGGCTGCAGACAGCGCTAACACCAAAAGGAATTCTACTGCGAGCGGCACTGTTTTGGCGAAATCCTGCTTGCCGGAAATTCCAGCGCAAACTGCCACGGCCGCCTCCAGAATCGAGGAGACGGCCACCGGAATGCGTTTCCGCCACTAATTGACGGTCAAAGTCAAAGGCGGAGCGATAGAGTGCGTAATAGTGCCGTCCGTTCCTGTGACGGTAATCGTGTAGGTTCCGGAGGGTGTGCCCGGCGTTCCGCCACCGCCTCCGCCACCCCCGCCACCATTACCGCTGCCGCCGCCTCCGCACGCAGGCAGAACCAGCAGCGCGCCCAGGATCGCTAACAGACAAAACAGTCCCAGCATCCGGCCTTTCATTCCCTTCGCAGTCTGCGATCCCAGCCCGAACAATGCGAATCCAAACACGGGCAGCAGCGACGCGTAGAAGAGCGTTCCTCCACGCCTGGATTCCGGAAGAAATAACTCGCTGGTCGCAGCCAGGGCTTTCACGGTCAATGTGGATGTCTGTGAAGTGGTCCCGCTCACCGCTACCGAAGCCGCGCTCAATGAACACGTCGGTGCTGGCGTCCCGCCGCCGCTCACGCTGCACGTCAGGTTGACCGTATTGCTGTAGCCATTGAACGGAGTGACCGTGATCGTCGAAGTGGACGAACTTCCATCGCTCACCGCAGCCAGCGCCGAACCTGCGATGCTGAAATCTCCGCTGGCCGAAGGTTTGTAGACTGTCACGAACCCGTCGGGGCAGGGAACAGAGCCGGCGCTGGTAGGCGTGCAGGTTGCCGTGGTTCCGGCGTTGTACGTGCCATCCGCCGCATTTGTCAGGGGAAAGTCCGATGAATTCGTTTCCCCTGTGACGTAGATATTTCCCGTTCCGTCCACAGCAATCGCGCCCGAGATAAAATCCTCGTCGCCCGACCCACCAAGGTAGGTCGAAAATGGCAGGCTCAGCGATGTGCCACTAAGATTCAGTTCGCTGACAAACGCGTCAGTCCCGAAAATTCCTCCCTTTCCGAAGGTCGAAGTCGACAAGGTCACCGGGAAGCTGCTTGAGGTCGTGTAACCGGTAACGTACGCGTTGCCGCTGCCGTCGACCGCAATACCGTCTCCCGCCTGGGTGCCCGTGCCGCCTAAGTACGTCGAATAATTCAGAGCGGTCCCCGTGGAATTCAGACTCGATACGAAGATGTCTTGAGTTCCAATCAGGCTGGATAATTGAGTCAATGGGTTTTTCATCGGGAACTGAGTCGAAAAAGTTTGCCCAGTTACGTATGCGTTGCCAGCCGAATCCGCGGCAATCGCGAAGGCATCGTCTTTGGCCTCGCCGCCCAGGAAAGTGGAGTAAATGTACGTCGGAGTATTTCCGGGAGTAATCGCGGTAACGAACGCATCGTCAACCACGTTTCCACCGCTAGCGTTGCAGGTTCCATCACTCCCGCATGTGGGTTGTATTACGTTCGATGGCGTGGTGAAGAAGTCCGCCGAGGATGTTTGACCCGCGACATAGATATTTCCCAGAGGATCGGCCGCCACGGCAAACGCTGTGTCGTCACTGCTCCCTCCCAGATAGCTCAGGAAAAGATACTGCCCACCGCCATTGGCAATTTTCGCAATAAATCCATCGTTGAAACCGGTCGCGCCTGCCCCGTTGTTCAGCGTCGCGCCATGAGGAAGCGGATTGACTGTACCGCTGACGCCCAGGTCCGCCGACTGTGTGCTGCCGACAACATAAACATCGTCATCCGTGGTGTTAACGGCGTCGCGCACGATCGCCAGCCCTAGAGCACTCTCACCCCCGCTGCCTTCGATGAATGTGCACCACGTCAGCGCTGAACCGTTAGCCGCCAGCTTCAAGGCGAAACCGTGCACAGTCGTCGCCGTATTGAATGTGGGCTGCACGGCTCCTCCCGTAGTCGGGAAGTCGGTGGACTTCGTTTGCCCCGCCACGTAGATTCCCGCCGGACTGCCGGCAGTATCTACCGCGATCGCGTTGCCAACATCGTCCGAAGTCCCGCCAATCAGAGTCGTGAAAACAAGCGTGCCCGACGGGGTAAGCTCAGTTACAAACACGTCGAACCCGCCGACGGTGGCGCCGGCTGCCCCGCTAAAATTCGTGGAGTGGGTCTTACCCGTAATGTAGGCGTTGCCGGAAGCATCCGCCGTAATGGAAATCGCGTCGTCTTCCGCCGACCCGCCGAGATAAGTGGAATACGTAACCGTGGGATCGATCACCAACTGGCGGCTGCGGTCATAGGTGCCCAAAGAAAAAGAGACGCGATTTTCGTGAACCACGAAGCGGGCATCCACGGCCTGCCGGATGCCGTTCGTTTCCTGATAAGCAACCGGCCGATGCAAATGCAGATCGCCCGCCGCCGAAGGAAGAACCAGATCGCCCGTCGCCGTGGTGCGAAGCTTTCTCAGCCCCGGAAATTCAAGCTTCACATTCTCCGGATTCACTCCCGGATTCACCAGAAAATCGAATTCGAATTTGTCCTGGCCAAGCGACGCGCCGTGATAGGCCAAATCAATGCCAGGGTAAATATCGCGATAGCGGACTTGCCCGTAGTGAGCAACGCCGCCGTGCCACTGGCTTGGATCGCGGCCCAGAATATAGTTCGTCACACCGGGAAGCTGATTCTCCGCGACGATTTCCGGCTTCGAATTTGATCCCGGCAGGTCCATCTCGATGGACGCGACAGCATTATGTTTCACAGGAACTGCACCAAACCGGTCCAACTCGCTTCGGACCCCGGCCGCTTTCCCGCTGAGCGAAGGCTTTACTTCCTCTTGGCGAGCCGTAAAGGGTATGGCGAAGTAGGCGGCATTCGATGCCAGAAAGAGTGAGTATCCTCGCCCTCGCGCCACGTACTTCACCTGCGCATCGCTCTGTCCTACGTTCGGCTCGAAGGCCAGGGGGAGCGACGCATAATTGGATTTGAGGCGGCCATCCATGTACTGGCTTTGCACGGCAGGTAGCACACCGCTCTGTGGTCCCGCGGAAGAGTTCGCTCCTCTCGAGTCGGCTTGATGCACCAACTGCCGTCCGGTGGGAATAACGTGCCGCAAAGCGAAGGCGCCGATTAGCATCAGCGCGGCCGCGAAAAGCGCCACTGGAATTGCACCGCCCCTTCGCGTAACGCGGTTTGCGGGAGACTGCGTTCTGGCAAAAGAATCAGACACGGATACCCCTCCTGTTTTGAAGCCCTCAAAGCGAGTGCAAGAAATTCGAGTGCAAGAAATAATTAAGAGTCGAACAATAAACTGCGGAACCCCGGCCCCAGCAAATACATTCGGCAGATTACAGAATCATCCAGCTTAAACGCGAGTATGGTCGGACAGTTGCGTCTTGTCAACGAAGCTGGATAGCAATCTCGACACCGTCTTGCGCCCTCCGCCTGTTCGAGTTTCCCGCTCTCGCAGTATTGCCCGCGGGCCTTGGATCGCGTTCCGGAATCTGGCGCGGACGCCAGCTACAAATACTATCAGCGCCAGCGGGAGTACGAGCCCGCCAATCCAAGATTGCAAGTTTCCCCCGGCCCCTGGTGTCATCTGCGCAGCAGCTTCCGCGCGACGGCTCGTGCAATCGTAACCGGATGGGTCGCGAGAGTGCATACTTGCCCCAACATGCTTTGCGGTTCGTGGAAAACGCCAAGCTGTCGTAACACGGTCGCGCGGTCGTAGTAGATTTTTTCTCCCGCCAGGCGATCGTTGGAATCGAACGTGTACACGCCGCAAAGCGGGAACTCGACCCGCCGCCCCGTCGCTGGTAGACCGCGCCACTCGCCCAGATGCGTACCGCGAATCGTAACTTCGACGACAATGGCGTCGTCGGTGGCGTGCTGGCGCTGTATTGCAATTTCCAGGTCGGGCATCGCTTTCATGAGTTGCTGATAAAACTGGCGAACTCCGTCCGCGCCCGTATAGTGCTCGCCCCATGCCTCGTCGTCGTAGTGCGCAGTCGCGCCGAAAGTGTTCAGAACACCTTCTAGATCGTGCTCGTTTTCCAGACGAATATGCCGCTCAACCAGTGCGATGCGCGCGAGCCGCCGGTTTTCATTTATATTTTCCCGAAAAGATGCGCTTGCCACATGACCCTCCGGAGTGAATCGCGAGTGAGAATCGCTTCAGCTTAAGCCACCCAGATATTTGCCGAACCCTCCCCACTATCCACGACATCGAAAACAATATAACCACAAAATTAAAGGAGGTCCCATGTACGTCATTATTGGCGCAAGCGGAAATACGGGCAGCGTAGTCGCAAACAAACTTCTATCACAAGGGAAAAAAGTACGAGTAGTCGGGAGAAATGCGGGTCACCTTACACTGTTCACCGCGAAGGGCGCGGAGCCCCTTATCGGCAACGTCACTGACAAAAGCATGATCGCCAGGGCTTTTACTGGAGCGAAAGCCGCGTACGTAATGCTTCCGCCCGATCCAGGCGCTCGGGACTTTTTCACATATACGGATGAGGTTACTGAAACCCTTGCTTCGGCGGTTGAGAAGAGCGGTGTAAAGCACGTGGTTTCTCTCAGCAGCGTCGGTGCGGAGAAACCGAACAACACTGGACCTATTGTCGGCCTGCATCGTCTGGAAGAACGCCTTAATCGTATCTCCGGCCTGAACACCCTGCATTTGCGGGCCGCGTACTTCATGGAAAACACTTTGGGGCAGGCGGATGCCATTGCCCAGATGGGATCTGTCGCGAGCCCTCTGCGCCCTGAACTCAAGTTTCCAATCATTGCGACTCGTGACATCGGCGCGTTCGCAGCGGATGCGCTGTCGCGCCTCGACTTCACCGGCCATCAGGTTCAGGACTTGCTTGGACAGCGCGATCTAAGCTATGGCGAAATTACCGCCATCATCGGAAAAGCAATTGGTAAGCCCGATCTCAATTACGCAACGCTCACACAGGAACAATTTCGCGGAGCTTTGACACAGATGGGGATGTCCGAGAACTTTGCCGAGCTGTTGTCAGAAATGACAGAAGCGATGGACTCCGGGTATATCAAACCGCTGGAACAGAGATCGTCCCGCAACACGACGCCTACGTCCTATGAAACCTTCGTAGCCGACACGTTCTTGCCGGGTTATCAAAGAAAGCGGCCCGCAGCCTGACGGATCGGGTTGCTGCACTCTATTGCGACACTGTGAATCTGCCCCGCTCAAGCTTCTTGGGCGGGGATGTTTTTTGCAGCGAAGAAGTCCATGGGGTTGATGGCGGGCGGGCAATGTCCAGGCATGCGAATCATTCCCGCGACCTGACCGCGACGCAGGACTTCCGCTGTATTCTAGGGCGATAAGGACATGGCTCGAATCCTCATCACTGGTTCTTCCGATGGCCTCGGCCGCATGGCGGGCGAACTGCTCATCAGTGAGGGACACAGCGTCGTCCTTCACGCTCGCAACGAGCAGCGTGCGCAACAGACGCAGGGAACTGTGCCCAAAGCCGAGGCGGTCGTGATCGGAGACCTTACGAGCATCGCGCAAACCCGCGAGCTGGCTGCGCAGGTCAACGCACTTGGTGAGTTCGACGCCGTGATTCACAACGCTGCCGTCGGCTACCGGGAGCCTCGGCGGGTTGCCACTGCAGACGGATTGTCCCACGTCTTTGCGGTTAACACGCTCGCGCCTTACATTCTGACTGCGCTGATTCGAAAACCGAAGCGGCTTATTTACCTAAGTTCCGGTCTTCATCAGAATGGCAATCCGTCGCTGGAGGACCTTACCTGGGAGCGTCGCGCATGGCACGGTCAACAGGCCTACTCCGATACCAAGCTTCACGACGTGCTTTTGGCTTTTGCGATTGCCAGACGTTGGCCTGATGTTTTCTCAAACGCGCTCGAACCAGGATGGGTCGCCACTAAAATGGGTGGACGAAGCGCGCCAGATGATTTGCAGGCCGGATGCGAAACACAGGCGTGGCTCGCAGTGAGCAATGACAAAGCCGCGAAAGTTACGGGCCAATATTTTTATCACCGGCAACTGCGAACTCCAAATCCGGCGACGCGAGATGTTGAACGCCAGGAAGGGCTGCTCGACGCTTGCCGGCAATTTTCCGGGGTGGAGTTACCCGAAAATTGATCTAACGTGAGTCGCCCCTGTCGCTTAAGACAACTCCGCTCGGAAGGCCTTCATTGGAGCGCCCGGGTCAGTTCCACACCGGTAATCGTCGCTGCAGGTGCGCCGAGACCTATTCTTTTCCGTCGTATGCCCGCTTCAATCCCTCGACGTCAATCTTGATCATTTTCATCATTGCCTTCATCACTCGCTGCGACTTCCCGGGATCTTTATCTCCGAGCATTTCGCCCAGCGCTTTCGGAATGATTTGCCAACACAGTCCAAATTTGTCTTTCAGCCAGCCGCACTGCATGGTCTCCCCGCCTGCGGAAAGCTTTTTCCATAATTCGTCAACTTCTGTCTGCGTTTCGCAGTTCACAAAGAATGAAATCGCGGGCGTGAACTTGAACAGCGGGCCACCGTTCAGCGCCATGAATTCCTGTCCTTCAATCTCGAAGGTCCCTGACATTACCGATCCCTTCGGACCCGGGCCGGCGTCTCCATACCGCTGAACGTTTCCTATCTTTGAATTCTTGAAGGTCGAAGTATAAAAATTCATTGCTTCTTCTGCGTTTCCGTCAAACCACAAGAATGGCCTGATTTTCTGCATATCAATTTCTCCTTTTCAAGTGTCGAGCGCTCGCGTTCACACTCCATAGGAAGACAAGAAGTTCTCCAGCCGGTCATAGCTCGCCGCCAGGCCCATCTGCATTGGGGACTTGAGTACGGCATCGCGCGTCTCGCGCGAGTCATAAAGAATTGTCTGCGTAAGCGTGGTTTTTCCTGCCCTTTCCGTCAGAACGATCGTGCCCACAGCCTCGCCCGGATACCACGCCTCGTCGAACTTTTCCGTAGCGACAATCCGTTCCCCTGGGATGATCTCGCGATAGACGCCGCCCATGCCCATTTCATGCCCGGTCTCGTTATTTTTCCACACGTAGCGATACTTGCCGCCAGTCCGCAAGTCGATCTCACAGACCGGCATCGACCAGCCGTCTGGCCCAAGCAGCCAACGCCTCACGAGTTCGGGCTTGGTATACGCGTCGAACACCAGGCTGCGCGGCGCATCAAACGCGCGGGTTACTAAAATCTCGCGATCTCCGTGAGCGGCAACGCTGAAAGTACCGCGGTTCTTCATTGCACACCTCCTTTGTGTCTCAATGAATTCCTCCTGTATCTTCTTTTGCTACTGATTCTTTTCGGAGCGAGTTCACCGCCCTGTAGTTCGTAAAGCAGAGCGTCCAGACGCCGGAAGCTGCCCTCCCAGAACTGGCGGTATTTCTCCAGCCACTGGGTAGCTTCGCGGAGCGGATGGGCCTCTAACCGCCGCGGACGGCGTTGCGCATCGCGCCCACGGGAAATCAATCCTGCGCGTTCCAGCACTTTAAGGTGTTTCGAGATGGCAGGCTGGCTCATCTCGAATGGTTTGGCCAGTTCCAGCACGGATGCTTCGCCCTTGGCCAACTGGGCGAGGATCGCGCGGCGGGTGGGATCCGCAAGGGCTGCAAACGTCGCATCAAGATGACTGGAAGCCTTCATTCCATAACCTGTCAGTTGCATAACTAAACGGTAATGTATAGCGCCATTGAATCGCCGTCAAGCCCCAAAACCAAAAATTATTGGACTGTGAACCAATGACGAAGAACGCCCGTCTCCGTTGCCAACCCCAGTTCCACCCACGTAGGCGGTTTCGTCACTCCCGTCCGGTAAAATCAAATGAGCATGAAAATCGGAGTCCTGGCCCTGCAAGGCGATTTCGACGCGCACCGCCGCCGGCTCGAAGAGCTCGGGGCCGAAGTTGTGCTCGTGCGGAAGCCCGGGCAGTTCGACGAAATCGACGGCTTGGTCATCCCCGGAGGCGAATCCGGAACATTCTTAAAGCTGCTGGGCGAAGATGGCTTCGCGAAGCTAAAAGAGTTCGTTCACGCCAAGCCCACCTTTGGCACCTGCGCCGGGGCAATTCTGTTGGCCGCGGAGGTGGAGAACCCGAAGCAAGCGGGCTTGGGAGCCATCGACATCCGCATCCGGCGTAACGCCTACGGCCGCCAGATCGACAGCTCCATTCGCGAGGGCCGGCTCATCCAGAAAAACGAAGGAGATTCACCGCTGGAAATGGTCTTCATCCGCGCCCCCAAAATCGAGCGCATCGGCCCGGGCGTCGAAGTCATCGCCACCGAAGGCAGCGGCAAAGACCCGGTTGCGGTCCGCCAGGGAAGCGCCATGGCGGCAACGTTTCACCCGGAACTCTCTGACGACACTCGCGTTCACCAGGCTTTCCTGGATCTTGTTCTGCTTCAGGACGTCGATAAGACTCGGGGATTGTTTGCCGGCAAACCATCTCTTTCTGATGAGCTGCAACGCGAAAGGCGCCAGCCCGATAAGTGGTAAGCCGATGGCAGCAGCCATCGAGTTCCTTCACTCGCCCAGTTCTGGTTTCTCGAAATATCTTCTTGACATTCTTATCGCGTAACTGTAGGGTTACGCATTATGCGGAACCGATCGGTTACACATTCCTCTGAAGCCACGTTTCAGGCCTTAGCCGATCCCACACGGCGCGCCGTTCTCGACCTGCTTCGCCGTGGCAGTCAGCCGGCTGGGCATATTGCCCAGGCTTTTCCGGTTTCTCGTCCAGCTATCTCGAAGCATCTCCGTCTTTTGCGCAGCGCGCAGCTGGTTTTCGAACACCGCGAAGGCCGCAACCGCGTCTATCAGCTCAACCCCGAACCGCTTCGCGCTGTAGATTCCTGGCTCGAACACTATCGCAGCTTCTGGAGTGCCAATCTGGCCAGCCTCAAGGCGTTCGTAGAAGCGGAACACACAAAAGAATCCCGCGAGTTACATAAACATAAGGGAACAAGATCATGATCTTTAATTCGTCCCAAAAAGAAAGGAAGAACTCCATGACAATGACAAAGACACAGTCAATCCGCGTTGCCACGGCCATCGTGGCACTGCTTATCTCAACCCTTGCGCTGGCTCAGTCCGACGCACAAAAATCATTCGCTCAACTCAAGTCTCTCGATGGAAGCTGGGAAGGGAAGAGCCCCCAAGGCATGCCGCTGGAAGTTACCTTCCGCGACACAGCCGGCGGCTCAGCCCTGATGAGCGAAATCCACGGGCATGGCCCCGAGAACATGATTTCCATGATCCATCTCGACGGCCCCAACCGCCTGGTGCTCACTCATTACTGCGGGGCCGGCAACCAGCCGCGCATGCAGGCTAGCGCCTCAGCCGATGGAAAGACCATTATGTTTACTTTCTTCGACGGCACGAACATTGCCAGTCCGGACGCCGGCCACATGCAGCAAGTAGTGATCGCGATGCTCGATGCCAACCACCACACCGAAGACTGGACTTTCCTGGATCACGGCAAAGAGACGAAGGAATTTTTCGACCTGCGAAGGAAGACATAATCCGCTGCGACAGGGAGGGGACCGATCATGGTCCTCTCTTCTCTTTCCCACAACGATTGACGACTGGGAGCTAACATGACGCAAGCCATCACCTCTTTCGACGACGATTCCATCACTACCGAGATCGATATCGCCGCTCCGGCCGAGCGTATATTCCAGGCGCTTACCAGCGCCGAAGAACTCTCCCGTTGGTTTACCAATCCCAGTTGCCCGGTTAAGTTGTGGCAAATGGATGCTCGTGTCGGAGGCGTCTACGGTTACGAAACGGAAAAGGGCACGGTTGTGGTCAACGGGGTCAGCGGATTCGAGTGTCACGGCGAGATTCTCGAAATAGATCCTCCACGAATCCTTGTCTACTCCTGGATCGCCAACTGGCATCATGACAAGAATCTGCGCACCATCGTCCGCTGGGAACTCACGCCTTATCCAGGCGGTACGCACGTGAAGGTGACACACAGCGGCTTGGCGAACGAAGAAGCAGCGCGCAAAGACTACAGCGGCGGCTGGCCCGGCGTGGTCGAGATGTTGAAGAAATTCGTAGAAAAGTAAATTTCATTCAGCTCTTTCAAGGAGAACCATGGCCACCGCTACCATCCTTCCCGGCGAAAACACGATCGTCGCCGAAATCTTCATCGCCGCGCCTCCGGAGCGAGTGTTTAAGGCCATTACCGATCCCGCGCAGCTCTCGCAATGGTGGGGTCAGAAAGGCATGTACCGCATCACGGAACGCACGGCTGAGGTCCGTCCGAGTGGAAAATGGTCATCCGTCGGCGTCGGTGCGGATGGTACAAAGTTTCGCGTCGATGGCGAGTATCTGCAAGTCGAACCTCCGCGTCTACTCGTTCACACCTGGATCGCGAGCTGGACCGGTGATCTCAAAACAGTCGTGCGTTGGGAACTCGAACCAAGCGGTGATCGGGGTACGCTGCTGAAAATTCGTCACCAAGGATTTGCCGCCGCCCCGGAAGCCGCGCAAAATCACGGCGAAGGCTGGAAGCGGGTTCTCGGTTGGCTCTTGGGATTTGCGGAAAAGGGCGAAACTGTGGATACCCGCGACTGACACTGCGAAATAATCCGCCGTTTCGGACAAGAAGTTAGCCGGGTGTGTCCAAAATATCGATTTCTACAGCGATCACCGTATCGTGCGTGGGCCGCGGTCTCTGTAACATCGGCTAGTTTTCGGCGAAACTTTCATTCGAGGAGATTTCATGGCGAACGATCCGGCTAAGAAGTGTGCTCACCTCCCCTGCGTATGCGTAACACCGGCAGGACAGAAATATTGCAGTCCATTTTGCGAAGAAGCAGGCTCAAAGGAAGCGGAAATCGCGTGCGATTGCGGCCATCCGGCGTGCACTCGTTAGAAAATCGCCAACCGGTGACCCTGTCGCCTGAACGACGCTCTCCATTCTTCCGGGTGTCGAGAATATTCGCGCTCGCGGCTCACCAGTTACCGGTTAGCGTGGCCGAGATATAATTGCCCCTCAGTGGAGCCTCGGCAAAGATCTAAAGATCTGAAGATCTGAAGATCTGAAGATCTGCTCAAGTTAGACAGAGTCGTCTTTCCCTTGCCAAAGCTCTTAAGCTCTCTCTGCCACGACAAGCCGAAGTCGAAAAGAGTGAATCCGTCACTTTGAAGGTGACCATTTAGACCTGTTAACGTCTAGCAGTCTTAGATCGCATCGGATCGATTGACTTCGCAACTCGTCGCAATGGAGCACTCACGCATGGGCCTCGCCGCTAACCGCATCAGCCGCGCCTTCGTCTGCGCATTTTCTCTTTTCGCTTCACTCGCTGCCTTCACCCGAGATGCAGCCAAGCCGGACACTCGGCAGTCGTCAGGACCCTCGGTAAACCGGTCTTACATGGACCACACGGTCAAGCCGGGGGACGACTTTTTTCTATACGCCTGCGGCGATTGGATGAAGCGCACGGACATTCCCGCCGACCGCCAGGAAGTCGACCTCGGCACGCCGCTCTCCGATCAAACCGAGAAGCGCGTTGCGGACCTGATCCTCGAGGCCGGCAAAGATAAATCATCCCCCAGCGACAAATCGCGCAAAATCGCCGATCTTTACCAATCTTTTATGGATCAAGCGGACGTCGAAGCCAAGGGTTTGAGTCCGTTGAAACCGCATCTGGACGCTATCGCGGCCATTGGCAACAAGCGCGACCTGTCGCGGGCGCTGGGAGAAACCCTGCGTGCCGATGTCGATGCGCTCAATAACACGAACTTTCATACTGCAAATCTCTTTGGACTTTGGGTCGCTCCCGGATTCAACGACTCCGAGCACTACGCCGCTTATCTGATGCAAGGTGGCCTGGAGCTGCCGGATCGCGAGTACTACCTTTCCGACAGCGACTCAATGCGCGACATACGCGCCAGGTACCGCGCGCACATTGCGACGATGCTGAGGCTTGCAGGATTCGACGATACCGACGCGCGCGCTGCGCGCATCATTGAACTGGAACATGCGATCGCCGAGAAACACACCAGTCTGGCGGAAAACGACGACATTCAAAAAGCCAACAACACCTGGAAGACGAGCGACTTCGCGGTCAAAGCTCCCGGCCTTGATTGGACAGAATACTTTCGCGCCGCAGGCCTCGGCGGGCAGAAGAGTTTTATCGTCTGGCAGCCCGGCGCGTTCATTGCGGAGTCAGCCTTGGTCGGTTCGACTCCTCTCCAGACCTGGAAGGATTGGCTGGCATTCCATCTGATCGAAGCGCAGGGCGCAGGATTGCCCAAAGCGTTCGGCGAGGAACAATTCGCTTTCTTTGGGAAAATTCTTTCCGGCACTCCCCAGCAGCGAGAGCGATGGAAGCGCGGCGTATCCCTGGTCAATGATTTTCTCGGCGACGATGTCGGCCAACTCTACGCGCAGCGATATTTTCCGCCGGAGGCTAAGGCTCAGGTAGAAGCGATGGTGGCAAACATTAAGGCGGCCTTCCGTAAGCGCATTAATGCTCTTACCTGGATGAGCGCCGCCACTAAAGCTGAAGCCCAGGCCAAGCTCGACACGCTTTACGTAGGCATCGGCTACGGCGAAAGCTGGCATGACTACTCGAACTATGAAGTGAAAGCGGACGACCTGTTCGGCAACCTTTGGCGCGGCGAACTTTCCGAATACCAGCGGCAGGTAGCGCGGCTCGGCACGCCGATTGACCGGAAAGAGTGGTCGATGACGGCGCAGACCATCAATGCGGTCAATCTACCGCTGCAAAATGCGTTAAATTTTCCCGCGGGAATTCTGCAGCCGCCATATTTCGATCCACAAGCTCCGGCGGCGGCCAACTATGGTTCCATCGGACAAGTCATTGGCCACGAAATCAGCCACACGTTCGACAACGAAGGCAGCGCGTTCGATTCCAAAGGCAAGGTGCGCAACTGGTGGACGCCTGAAGACTTCGCGCATTTCCAGGCGGCCACGGCAAAGCTCGCCGCGCAGTATGACGCCTACAGGCCTTTTCCCGATCTCGCTTTGAATGGCAAACAAACGCTGGGCGAAAACATTGCCGATCTCGGCGGACTCGCAGCGGCTTACGACGCGTACAAGACCTCGCTCGCCGGTCTGCCTGCGCCGGTTCAGGAAGGCTTGTCCGGCGATCAGCAATTCTTCCTCGCGTTCGCCCAGGCGTGGGCCGAGAAAGATCGCGATGCCGCTCTTCGCCAGCAAGTGGCCACCGACGGACACTCACCAGGCCATTACCGCACTTTCGAGGTCCGCAATCTCGACGCTTGGTACGCCGCATTCGACGTCAAGCCCGGAGAGAATCTCTATCTGACTCCGCCGGATCGCGTCCAGATTTGGTGAGCGATCGCTAAATCGCAGAACTGTCGAAAGGGAAGTCTCCGCGGGGATTTCCCTGAACTCATTTCTTTAACTCCGCAGGCCAGTTGGTAACCAACTGAAGCGGGACTTGGTGTTCGTCCTCGGAATGGTTCACCAGCAGACGCTTGCCGTCGGAGAAAGCATCGAACGACACGCCGATCCCGGGCGAAGCCGCGTGGAACAAAAACTGCGGAGTGCCGGCCTCGAACTCCGATCCCTTCGCGTTCACCGTACAGACGAAGATATCGTCAGAGACATTCTTGAAAAACAGTTGCCTCCCATCGGCACTCCAGGCGGGATAAGCCCCGGTGTTCGCCGATATTCTCCATTTTCCTTTTCCTTCCGGAAATGTCGCTACGTAGATTTCCGGCTGTCCGGATTCGTCGGACTCATACGCCACCCAGTGGCTGTCGGGAGAAATTCGATAAGCGGAAAGGTCGTTTTGCGCGGAAGGCGGTTGCACAATCGCTACCGGCTTGCCTTCTCCGCTGGCCGGCCGTATCCAGAGCGACACCATTCTTTCGCCCTCGCCCCAAAGGTAGGTTAGGTACTTGCCGTCGGGCGACAAGCCTGGAACGTGATAGTTGTTCGATTCGGCAACCAATGTTTTTTCGGCGCCGCTGCCGTCCGCAGCTTTCGACCGAATTTCGACATTGCCCCCGCCTGAGGTTACCAGCGCCGAGAAAATCAGGCTTTTCCCGTCCGGCGACCATGAGGGCTCTTGAATTACCTCTTGATCGAACGTGATCCGCGTTCTCGTTTTGCGCTCCAGGTCGAGCGTCCAAACGTCGGTGCCCCCGGCAAAAGCCACTTTCTTGTTATCGGGCGACAGCCGCACATCCCGCACTCCTAACAACGCGCGCAAATTCGTTCTAGTGGCTTCATGAGGGTCGTAGTCCGCCAGCACCTTGCCTGAGCGGTCAAACAAGACCAGATGGCTCTTTGCTGAGTCGGCACTCCCTGACTGGTAAATCAGCAATCCGTTCTCGGAAACGGCGAAAATACTCCGCCACACACCGACGTCGTCGCGAAGGTTGTTCACTAATGGAAGGGCGGCCCCTGACAGCGTACCTTTCTGCGGATCGAAGGCCTGCGCCACTAACGCCGTATTGAGGCGATAGAGAAGATAACCGGATGCATACTGCGCCGCCGAATCCGTTGCCAGGACCAGATGCGTGTCCTTGCTATTGTCGGCCGAGCCAAAATAAATTCCGTTTTGCTTGGGGTCGCTGCCTGTATGGCTGGTGGCGAGAAAAATAAAATGTTTGCCGTCGGGCAAAAACCACGGCCAACGTTGGGTAGTGTGCAGCGCCCTGTTGATTACCGTCGCCGGCTGGGCGGTGCCACCTCCGGCGCTTACCTTCGCCAGCGGGCCCGTAAAATCCGGGGCGAACACGATCACATCGTTGACGCTCCAGGTTCCGCCGCGAGAATTCGGCGCATCGGCGATGGTGGAAGCCGGCCCCCCTGTGGCCGCGACCCGCAAAACCTTGCCACCGGCAAAGAAACCGATATTGCGCCCGTCGGGCGACCAGAACGGATGCGCCGCGCCCGCGGTGCCTTCCAGCGCCTGCGCCGTATCACCGGAGAGCGAACGGACCCACAGCAGCTTGGTCTCACCGGAGTGCGCGACGAACGCGACCTTGTCGCCCTGTGGCGAGAGCACCGGCATGCCGCCCGCGTCGCCAGTAGTATCCAACACAAATTTGTCCGGCGGAGGAATTTCGGCGTGAATGGATATCGAGTCTGTGCGGGATTTCGCCCAGCGATATCCGGCGAATCCGGCAATCGCGATGAAAGCGACGAGAAGCGCACCCGCCCAAACCAGCCAGGATTTACTAAATTCCGCGGACTGCTTCGCTGATTCTGACGCTGCCGAGTCGGCAACCCAGCGCAGATCCATGACGACATCGTGCGCGGATTGAAAACGATCCGCCGGATCTTTCGCCAGGCACGCACGCACCACTCGATCGAGCATGGGCGGGGCGAGCGGCTGACTGACACCGATAGGCTCGGGATCTTTCTCCAGAATGGCGGTGAATACGCTGAGTTGCGACTTGCCTTCGAACGCGAGGCGTCCAGTGATCGTCTCGTATAGAACGCATCCAAAACTGAACAGGTCGCTGCGGGCATCGGCCTCCGCTCCTTGCAGAAGTTCCGGAGCCATGTATTGAAAGGTTCCGACAATCGAGCCTTTCTGCGTGAGCGGCGAGGCAGCCGACGTGAGCGAAGCAAGATTCATGGTCGGAGTGGAGGGCGTGAATGTTCCGATGGTTGAGGCTGCAATCGGCAACTCCGATTTTCCCAGACCTGGCTTTGCCAGGCCAAAATCCATCAGCTTTGCGCCCGCCTTGGTCAGCATGATGTTCGCCGGCTTCAAATCGCGATGGATGATGCCTCGCTGGTGCGCTCTCTCGAGTGCCTGCGCGATTTCGGTTCCCACCTTCAGAACCTGATCAATCGGCAACGGACCTTTCTTCAGGCGCTCGGCCAGAGTCTGGCCCTCCAGGTACTCCATGACAAGAAAGTCAGTGCCGTCATGGGAGCCGACATCGTAGAGCGTGCAGATATTCGCATGTTGAAGCGCGGATATGGCTTTGGCCTCGCGCTCCATGCGCTGTCTCAATTCCGGATCAGAGGAGAGATGCGAGGGCAAAACTTTGATGGCGACCGTGCGGTCGAGCCGGGTGTCCTTGGCCCGATAAACCTCGCCCATACCGCCCGCGCCAAGCGGAGAGAGAACTTCGTACGGACCGAGCTTGCTGCCAGAAGTGAGCGGCATTGTAGAACGCAATTATAGACTGTGAAGAATGTCGGGGTAGGTGGCGGACACTGACGTTCGGCGGCACAGACTGTCGCAACCGATAACTCTGCTACCAAACCAGATTCTCCATGCCGACCCGAACAGCGCCCAAAGTCTATTCCTTGCGCCTCTACCCTTCGTTTTCCATTCTTCTCAGTAACCCGTCCGATACCGCGCTTCCTGATTCGAGCGCAGTGTGAGTGTTTGTGAAGAATCGCAAATCAGGAGCAGACATGACTCAAGTAAAGCCATTTGCTACCGTTTTTCTCACCCTGACTCTAGCCGTCGGTTTTGCCTGCAGCAAGCAGGACAAAGCCCCAGACGTTACCTCCAACATCCGCCACAACCTCGATCAAGCGGGACTGACTGACGTTAGCGTCAGCGAAGATCGCGACAAGGGTGTGGTAACTCTCACCGGCAAAGCCGCCAGTGACGATCAGAAAGCGCAGGCCGAAACGATTGCCAAGGCCGAGGCCGGAAGCCTGGTGGTTGCGGATGAAATCGCCGTCCGCGCACCCGGAGACGATACCGCCAAAACAGTCGACTCCGACCTGGATAAAGGCATCGACAAAAATCTCGACGCCATGCTGGTGCAGCATCAGTTGAATCATGACGTAAACTACGACGTGAAGAATGGCGTGGTCACGCTCAAAGGCAATGTTCCTTCGGAATCGCGTCGCGTCTCCGCCGAGAAGCTTGCGAAGCAAGTCCCCAACGTAAAACAGGTAGTCAATGAACTGGAAGTGAAGAATCGCAAAGCTACCTCGACTCAATAAACCTCGTCGCAGTCTGGGTCAGCTGTCTTGCTTTTTCAGTAGTGGAAAAGACGGTTGACCCGGTGTCTTCCGAATCGGCGAAGTAACCCATCCAGAGTACAATTCTGCACGTACCCCATACGGAGTTGCGGCACCTTCATCCTGGAAGGGATTGCGGCAATCACTCTCATCCGCCCGGAAGAAAGGCCTATGAAAACAAATCTAAAGCTGGCGCTTGCTATCTTGGCTGGAATCTCGATCGGCGTTGCGGGCGCAAGGGCAATTCATGCCCAGCAAGTCAACACGCCGCCCGGCTACGTCATCGCGGAGGTCGAAGTAACCGATCCCACCGCCATGAACAAATATGGAGAGAAGGTGCCGGAAACGCTGGCGCCTTTCAATCATCACTACGTCGTCCGCAGCCACAAGATTCAATCTCTTGAAGGCGAGCCGCCAAAAGGCGGCGTGGTAATAATCGCTTTCGACAGCGCCGAGAAAGCGCGTGAATGGTACGATTCGCCGGCTTATGCGGCGGTCAGGCCAATCCGGCAAGGCGCAGCGAAGAGCCGCATATTTATTGTGGAAGGCGTCGCCACTCAGTAACGGCAAGCTCCAAACAGAATTTACAAACCTCTGACACCTGTCGCTCGGCTCGGCTATAGGCTCTCATGTTGTCATGCGGGCACACTTTCGCAAGGAGCGTCACTGAAATGAAATGCGGGAATCTTCGTCTATGGTGCCGGGTGCGGTCAGCGGCAGTGATCCTGATGGTGATGTTCTCGTTGGGGCGGCCAACGCCGGGAGTTGCGCAAACGCCTGCCGTGCCCATTGGCCCAGGAACTACGCTTGTGCACAGCCAGTTTGGCGGACAGATTTTCGGCTTTGACATTGACCAGAACGGAACCGAGGGCGTGCTCAGCGAAGCGCAGACTTTGTCCAATGGCAACGTGCTGGCTGCGGTGGAAACCTTCGATCAGAAAACCGGCAAGATATTGAAGGTAGTTGCGAAGACCGAGACGCAGGACGACTTTCTGACTCTCGGCATCGTCGGCACAAGCGTGGGCCTTGTAGAGCGTGAGCACGTCACCGGTTTCTCCGTCACCCAGCGGATTTACGAAATGCTGAATCCGCTTTCCTCGAACAAATTCACCGGCGTCTGGACGCCGCCCTTGAACGCAAAAGACATCATTACTGGAATCAGCCGCAACCAGGGCGTCTCTACCACCGCCGTTCTTTATTTTGAGAACACCGGCAACAATTTCGACACGTTCGTATTCGGCAGCAACGTAGCGGAAAATACATTTACGCCGGCAGTCGATCTTACCGACACTACTTTCATGACCAGTAATGAGCCGGTTGTGGCCTACGACAGCCTGACGAATGAGGCGGTCCTGGCATCGTCCGACGCCGCGGTCGGCGGCCCGGCCCCGAAGATCGCGCTGGTGGATTTGACGACAGGAACGGTGAACGAGTTCAACGGGCTTCGTGGACCGTATCCGTTTCGTCAGGGCGCCATCAACGGGCTGGCAGTCGATTCCGAAGATGGCATTGCCTGCACCACAACGGAAGTCGATTTCCGCGTGGAGTTCTACAACCTGAACACGCAAACCGGATTCGCGCATGTCCTGCCCAACGCCACCGGCCAGCTACAGAGCGGTTCGGATGTGGAATACGATCCCGTGAACAAGCTGTTTTTTGTGGCGCAGTCGGTATCGAGCACCGGCTCCGGCAGCAGCATTCAGGTGTACAACACGAAGGGCAAGCTGGTCGAATCTCTAAACGGATTTAACTTCTCCAACGCCTCGAACGTAGTGTTTACGCACATCGCTTTAAATCCCAGCAACCGCACCGGCTATGTGGATGGTCCGGACTCGGGGGTTACCGACATTCAGTCGTTTACTTACTGACAGCCTTCCAGTTGTCGTCAGGGTCTGCGAATATCGCGGACTTCAAATTTCCCTGCTCCGATATCTCGATTATTTTATTTAGCAGAAAATCGCGGTCGCCCGAATGTTCATACGCGCCCAGATGCCCGTTTCAACGAACTATAACATACATACCAGTCGGTATAATAGTTAATGTCCCTTACGAAAATTCATAGCGCGATCAACTGACTCCTGCCGATACCCATATAAGTCGACGTATAACGCGTCGCCGTCTTTTGAGAAAATCCGCGTGTCGTATCTTCTTTTTGTTACCGTCGTACGCGAATTCAGCAAGCTCACATCATTTGCCTGATTTGCTCCGCATGTGGACATCGGCGTGCACAATCCAGCCCGGAATTAAGCGGTTGCCGCCTCCACCATTGGACCGCGCCGAGCCGCGGCGTGAATCGCCTCCCATCTCGGCGCGGAAACTTGCACGGACAAAAAAGACCTAAAGGAGAAGATATGAGAGCAGTAAGATTTTTGCGGAATTCCTGGATACTGTGGGTTACGGCGTTTCTTCTGGTTTGCTTCAGCAATGCAGTCGCTCAAGCGAGGTACAAGGTTCAGGATTTAAGCGTTCAGCACCCTGACAACCTGGGCATGACCATGGGTCTCAATAATCACGGCTGGTCGCTGATTATGGATCAACTCCTGGATCATTCCGTCATTTCAACCCAGTTCCCGGCCGTGCAAGGCACGGTGAGGGTCAGCATCGGCGAACTCAACCTCGAACTCGGCACCCTTGGAGGAAAGAACAGTTCGATCAATTGGAACGGAATCAACGACCTCGAGGAATCTGTCGGTATGTCCGAAACATCCGCTACAGATCCGAATGGCGAAGACCTCTGCGGTTTTGGCACACACGCAATATGTCTTCCCTTTTTTTGGAAAAAGGGCGTGATGCACGCTCTGCCAACGCTGGGCGGGAATAACGGGCAGGCCAGCGCCGTCAATAACTTCGGACAAGTCGCAGGATATGCGGAAAATGGTGTTGTTGACTCAACTTGTCCCGCGGGCGTCACAAATAATCGGATTGACCTGCCCGTGATGTGGACAAAAGGTAATGCCCAAGCTCTTCCTACGATCGGTACCGATGTAGACGGGGTCGCATTCGGCATCAACAACAAAGGTCAAGCCGTAGGCTACTCCGGAACCTGCACCGCAGCGAACTTCGCAGTTCTGTGGGAAAACGGCACGGCCACCCCGCTTCCGGACCTCGGAACCCCGGGTGGCATAGCCTACGCCGTTAACGGCCACAACCAGATTGTTGGGCAAGCCGTTAACTCTGATGGCACACCCTTGGCAGCTATTTGGGAGAACAATACAGTCAAAAGCCTTGGCGTCCTTCTGCCGGGAGATGCTGCCGCTTTTGCCACCAGCATCAATAACAAGGGACAGGCGGTAGGAAGCTCCTTCGACTCCAGCGGCAACTGGTCCCACGGCCTCCTCTGGCAGAACGGCAGGATGTTCGACCTTAACCAGCTATTTCCCGCTAGTTCCAACCTCTACGTAATCTCGGCCAGCAACATCAATGAGAGCGGGCAAATCGCGGGTATGGCGGTGGAGATGGCTGGCCAGAACGCGGGAACGATCGTCCACGCCTTTCTGGCAACCCCGGTAAACGAAGACCAGGGCAAGACGATTGCAGAAGTCGTACCTACGCATCCGAAAATCACTATGCCCGCGGCGAATGTTGGCAAGCAGGTTTCGCCGAGGTCCGCACACTGCTCAATCCACGATAAAGGCAGTTTCTGAGCTTCCGGCAACATGCTGAGTGCAACATGCTGGGTGCCCCAGGTCTCGCCGCCTTTGCGAGACCTGGGCTGCCTGATCCCATAAGCCCAGCCTCGGTTCTCTCCCACTCAGCGCCTTTCGCTTCCCAAGTCGTCGGAATATCCGGCCTTCAGCCGCGACCACTGCGCAGTAGGACGTCCACCCGTTCGCGTAAAATGTTTGCCCGTAAGCCAGCCGGTTGGCCTATCTTCCCACGTCTCCTGCCGTCCGTAGACGGTCATGTCTAACAAGTCATAGCTGTTGTCCATGGCCTCAACGCCCCGCCCCGTCGTCCAGTACGTCTCGAAGACATCGGATCCTTCCCGCAGGTAGCAAACGAGGTAAAAGTGCCCCACTTGTCGTCCAACCAGCAGCGTGTCCAGCGAGTCCTTAGCCGAGTACCATGGCATCTCCCAGCCCATGAACTCGCGGTATCGAGTGCTCTCTTCATACGGACCTTGGCAGAGCACGGCATAGGTAACATCGCGCGAATGAAGATAGGACAGTTCGCGGACCTGCGACGTAACCCAGGTGCAGCCCTCGCACTGCTCCGGAGCAGGGTGGCCAGTGTGCCACATGAAGTAATAAGCGATGAGCATGCGGCGTCCTTCAAATGCGTCCAGGAGCGTCACCGGTCCACGTTCGCCAGTCAGCGGTGTCGCTCCATCCACCGCCACCATAGGCAGCCGGCGACGAGCCGCTGCAATGGCGTCGCCTTCTTTTGTGTGAGCCTTCTCTCGCACCCGCAATGCATCCAGTTCGGCCTGAAAGGTGCTCCGCTCGACTACCTTCGGGGCTCGAGGTTCATCTGCCATGATATTTTCTCCCGATGCCTTCGTCGTTCTCTCGTTTGTTTAGCTAGCTTTCTCTTCCTCGCGCCTTCGCGCGGCAGCTCCTTGAGGGTCGGTAATGATGTCCACCCACTTCGGGTTGGGCGAGGCCTCGGCGCCGTAGTTGTCGTGCCAGTTCCACCACTTGTACGGCGGAGTTCGCGGATATCCCTCGGGCGAATCCTCCCACGTCTCTTGCCGGCCAAGCGGTGTGAGATCGAGGAAACTCCACGTGCTTCCCATCGCCTCATCGCCGCGATTGTTGATGAAGTAGGTGCGGAACACCCGCTCGCCGTCGCGGAAGAACACGTTGTGGCCGTGCCATTCATCGACGCCGAAGTCCTTGTCGAAGCTGTCGGTCATGGTGTACCAGGGTATCTCCCATTCCATTCGCGCCTTCAGGCGCGCGATATCTGCCTGCTGTGCACGTGAGGCATATGCGAGCGTCGTGTCGCGAGCGTTCAGGTGGGCTAGGTGCGCCACCTGATCGGCGCCAAACGAGCAGCCGCGGCACGCGTGCTCCGGCCAACCGAAGACCCCCGGCTCGAAGAAAGCGCGATAGAGGATCAACTGAGGGCGTCCCTCGAACAAATCGAGCAGGCTAACCTTGCCCTTCGGCCCGTCGAAGACATATTTCTTCTCCACCGGCATCCATGGCATCCGCCGGCGTTCGGCGGCCAGCGCGTCACGGGAGCGAGTCAAAGCCTTCTCCTTCACGAGGAGCTGTTGCCGCGCAGCTTCCCATTCCTGTTGCGACACAATCTCGGGTTTCTTCATCGCAATATTTCCTTTCGGGAAATCGTTGTCTCTCTCATTAGTTGTCGCCACTTTAGATTTCTCCTCAATTTCTTTTAACAGACCGAAACCACCCGCTCTGAACAAAGCTTCTGAACTTGCCGATGCACACCGCGAGAATTCCTCCCGCGGATCCAGCTCCAGCTACCATTACGGCTGTGCTTGCGACGCACGCGGGACACATGGATCCCTCCTCTGAACTCATAAATTACTCGCGGATGTGGCGCGGCCGCACTCTCGGCCCATCTTGCATTGGGATAGAAACAAGTCTGCTCACCATGGGTCTACCTTTGACGACTGCTATAGGTTCACGGTTGCTCTGGGGAAATCTTTGTGATGGAAATACACAGAGTGATGTTCAATTCACTGATTCGGCGAACCGCGATCTCTCCGCGTACCTACTGCGGTTTCAAGGGAAACTTGCCGGTTTGCCTGAAGTTCACTTGCGAATTGGCAAGTTCGGCGCCGCAATTGCCACAGCTATTCTTTGAAAGGTCATTATAGTTGCCGCAGATTTCGCAAATCAGCATCCGATATTGGTAGTATGCCCAAGCGGCATCCCACAACGCTTCTTCGCCCGGCTTGAGCTCGGTCATTTTCCGGATCCTCGACCGGTATACATCGAAGATCGCCTTGAAACGCTCGCCGTTCTCGCGGCAGAAGGGAATTGTGGACAGGTAAAAAACGTACCCCAATCCAATGACTAGCAGACCAACGAAAGGCATGGCCGAGTTGGTCGGAGTCCGCGTCCAACTCACATCAAACCACGCCAACACTCCCAGTATCAGCCAAACGCTTCCGCCGAGAAAACTGACCGCCGACATTGCCAGGAAACCATCTGCTTTCGACCACTCATTGTCGATCTGCTCTTTTACGTCTTTGTCCATCACCATCCACAGCCTTGTCCAATAAAATGCTGCGTCCATTCCATAACGTTTGTCCGGATAACCTTCGTATGTGAAAACGATATTGCCCAGGTGGGTTGGACTCTCCGCTCT
Organism: Candidatus Sulfotelmatobacter sp.; assembly: GCA_049584475.1. Lineage (GTDB taxonomy): Bacteria > Acidobacteriota > Terriglobia > Terriglobales > Acidobacteriaceae > Sulfotelmatobacter. The sequence continues at coordinate 68,305 of JBAUXX010000067.1, forward strand.
GGGTTCGTCGTTTTCGTCAGTTGGGTAGTCACGGAGTTGAAGCCAGAGCTCTTTGAATTCCGGCTCATTCTGGTCGAGTTCCTTCTGGCGCGCGAACATGGTCGCAGTGCGATTTTGCTGTCTTCTCAGGGCCCATTCGAGGACCGGGCGAGGCCAGCCATAACGCCCTTCATAGAGCTTGTAGAACTCATTCGAGAAAGCTGCGCAAAGCAGTCCTATCACAACGATGCTGGCCACCAGCAGCAGGACATCGCCCAGGTGTTGTGTGAGTGCGCCCGTCAAATCCGGAAATGGACGCGCCAGCGGATAAAAAAGCAAAGTGGCCAGCAGTCCCGGCAACCCCACCCGCATTAGGATGGGAAAGGGGACCGCCGTAGCCTTTTCCGCTACTCCGCTGAAGGATTCGATTCCAGGCATGGGTTCGAAATTTCCGCGCTCTCAGCCACGAACCTTACTTCCCCGGTTTGCCTTTCCCCGGATTGTTGACGCCGACCGCAGAAATAACACCTGTTCTGCCCCCCAGAATGCCGAGCACCTCTTCTTCGCGCATGATGAGGAGGTCTTCGCCATCCAGTTTGATCTCAGTGCCGGAATACTTGCCAAACAGAATTCGATCGCCCTCCTGCACATTGAGCGGAGAAACCTCGCCTTGTTCGTTGATCTTTCCTTTGCCGACTCGGATGACTTCGCCCTCGTGCGGCTTTTCTTTGGCGGAGTCGGGAATAACTATGCCACCTCGGGTGGATTCGTCTTCCTTGATGCGGCGGATCAGGATGCGGTCATGCAGTGGAGTAAATTTCGCCATGCTTTGCTCCCGTTGACGTTCGTTCCGTTCAGACGTTCCACTAAATCGCTGTGACTCTTGAACTGCGCGCCGAAGCTATGGTGCTCACAGTAACGCTCCGTCCGAGGCATACCGAACGGTGCTCGCCTGACGCTTAAGTTCTTACGTTTTTCGCCCCGGTTTGCCTCCCCCCGGACCGATTACCCCCGGTTTGCCTTTTCCCGGATTATTCACGCCGATCGCGGTAATCGCACGATAACCCCCGAATAGATTCGCCGCCCCGCCGCTCTCGATCTTTAGGACCTTGACCCGCGGAAGGCCGCCTTTGCTCTGTCCCTTTGGCAATTTATTCGAGGCAAGATCATTTATGTTAGCCACGCTAATGAAGTCATCGAGCTGTTTCGTCAGCTCCACGAATACTGGCTTGATCGTTCGGGGCGGCACTGCCACTTTCGCTTCGAGAATTTTCTTCAACTTCGCCTGCGACGTTTTCGCCTTAACGCTAAAACGGGCGAGAACTTTCGCGTCCACCGCCACCGGCTTTTTCCCTTTTTTCGCGTGCACTTGAATCATGTTGATGTTTTGGATTACGTCGTCCCTTAGCTCGCCGATCTTTTCTCCGTGTTTCTTCGCAACACGGTTTGCGGTCTTCAGCACCCGCACGTACTGCTGCGAAACTTTACTAATATCCGCCACCGCGGTTCACCTCCAGGCACAATCAGCCGATTAAACAAAAGCTCTTGCGCGTTCTAACTCACATTGAAAGTTTGCGTCGCAGCCGCGTTGTTCCCCGGATTCTTCGCGGTCACGCTCCAGTTGTTGCCGGCCACGAAGGCTGCGGTTATGCGAACATTCTGCCCATCTTGCACAATCGCATTCGCCGTTACGTTCTGTCCTGCCGGGTTCTGCAGAGTCACAGTCGTAGCGGGCAGGAAATTCTGCCCCGTTATCACTACATTCCCCTGAGCGGCAGGAAAAGCCGCGATCGCGTTCACCGTGGGCGCCGGCGCCGTAACGGCGAACACAAAAGCGTCGGAACTATCTCCGCCCGGACCGATCACCACGGCCTTCCACGCTCCGCCCCGGTCCAAAGCGACATTAGTCACCCGCAGATCGGTCGCGGTAGCCACGGTTGTATTCGTCGCCGGTACGGCGTTAACCCCTCCGCTCGGATCGATCAAATTCAACTTCAAGCCGTCTTGAAATCCGGAACCGGTAAAATCCAACTGGCGCGGCGCAAACGCTGCGGTTAACGGTCTTTGCGCTACGCCAGAAATCGCCACCGAACTGGCCCCCACTGGCGCCGGCGCCTTCGGTGGGTTAGACGGGCTGACCGCTTCCCTTATCTGGTTCGCCAGGTATGGCGTGAACAGTGCGGCAATCGCCAGCAGAAAATCTTTAATCCCGGCTAGATTCGGGGCAGTGCCGCAAACAGTGAGATTCCAGACGATGGAATAGCCAATGCCGATGACCAGAGCAAGAATACCGAACAAACCAACCACCGCAACAATTCGGCTCGCGCTGGCCACCATGATTACCGAACTGCGATCGTTAATGACCGCCGGCTGCTCCGACGACTCTTCGGCTAATGCATCGCCCAGCGACCAGCCCTTGAATGTCGCGATCACAAGTCCCAAACCCAGGGCAAGGAATAGCGAAAGCAAGACATCGTTCATGACTCTGAAGATCTTCCGGAACGCCTTGACCTCCGGCGCGTCGGGCTGGGGATGGCAGGTTCCCTTCGCATCCTCTTTTGCTGACGCCTCTTTTACCTGGAATTCACGCGCAGACGAAGAATCGCTGCCGTTCTTAACCGTCACGCTCCATTTGCCCACCTCATTCAGAACCAGCGAAACCTTGACCGCGCTGCTGGCCACTTTGGATTTCTTTTCAATTGGCGCTCCACCCTTCGGCCCAGTGAAGTCGGCCGTGACCTCGTCCCCGTCCTTCACGCCCGCTAATGTCAGCGTGAGTTCCTGCTCGGATGGCGACGCCGAAATCGTCTCAGGGCCAACGCTCTTAATTTCAGGTTTGGCGGTAGCCTCCGCCGCCAGAGCTCCCGCTGGCAGCAGGACCGCCGCTCCGCAGCACATCAGCAGAGCAAAATGGAGAAGTAACACCGAAACGGCACGCCCACGGTTCATGCTCCACTTCACCGCTTTACCGGAGTTCATTCGAGAACCTCCTGCGCCCGACAGGGACTAGGTAATACGACATTCAAAAGACGCACACTTTCGGCGAACCCCAAAATGCAGAATGACCCCGTGCTGCAATAAAAACGTTTGAAACGGCTCGAGAGAGCGCTGTGGCAGCAAAGGTTACCGGGCACATATTAATTGTCAAGAGAAATTGAGTCGTTGTTACGAAAACCGGAAAGACGCTCGGTATTTTTAAAGGCCTGCCAAGTGCCGCTCTGTGTACAGTGTCGGGGTATCCCGCCGTCGTGTTAATCTCGCGTGTTGTGAAACTCGCCTTGACAAACCTCCACTCACATCTTACAATTAGCACTCAGTAGGCGATACTGCTAACAGTCGCGCCTTAACCCATATAAATCATTAGTTTGCGCGTGCCTATCCCATAAGCAGGCTGCGCCAATCGAATGGCACCAAGCGAATTTTCAACTCAATCGGTTCTTCACGAACTCGATAGATTCAAATCTGAAAGGAGTTTGCACCATGGCGAAATTTACCCCACTGCATGACCGCATTCTGGTCCGCCGTATTGAAGAAGGCGAAACCACACGCGGCGGCATCATCATCCCCGACTCAGCCAAAGAAAAGCCCCAGGAAGGCGAAGTCATCTCCGCCGGCAAGGGCAAAAGCAATGAAGACGGCAAGGTCCGTCCGCTCGATGTGAAGGAAGGCGACCGCATTCTGTTCGGCAAATATTCCGGCACCGAAATCAAGCTCGATGGCGAAGACTTCATCATCATGCGCGAAGAAGAAGTCCTCGGCATTCTGACCGGCGCTGCTCAGTCGGCCAAGAAAGAAGCCGCCGGCTCGCGAAGATAGTCGCTGCCTCAGCATGACAAAGGTTTAGCTAGAGGCTAGTAGCTAGCAGCTAGAAGCTCACGCCTCATAGCTCGTAACCAACATCCCGCAACAGAATTCAAATAGGAGATTAGAAAATGGCAAAGCAAATTATTCACGGAGAAGAGTCCCGCCAGGCGATCCTGCGCGGCGTCAACCTGTTGGCTGACGCGGTGAAGGTGACGCTGGGTCCCAAGGGCCGCAACGTCGTCATCGAAAAGAAATTCGGTTCGCCGACCATCACCAAAGACGGCGTCACCGTTGCGAAAGAAATTGAACTCAAGGACAGCATGGAAAACATGGGCGCGCAGATGGTGCGCGAAGTGGCTTCCAAAACGTCCGACGTTGCCGGCGACGGCACCACCACCGCGACCGTTCTGGCCCAGGCCATCTTCCGCGAAGGCGTGAAGACCGTGGCTGCCGGCGCGAATCCGATGGCGCTGAAGCGCGGCATCGAAAAAGCCGTGACCATCATCTGCGGCAAGATCGACAAAGAAGGCAATCGCGTCAACGGCGAACTCGACAAGTTGAGCAAGCCCGTCAGCGGCGAAATGATCGGCCAGGTCGGCACGATCAGCGCCAACAACGATGAAACCATCGGCAAGATTATTGCCGAGGCGATGAAGAAGGTCGGCAAGGACGGCGTCATCACCGTCGAAGAGTCGAAGACTCTCGAGACGCAGTTGGAAGTGGTCGAGGGCATGCAGTTTGACCGCGGCTATCTGTCTCCTTACTTTGTGACCGATCCCGAGCGCATGGAAGTCGCGATCGAGAACGCTTACATCCTGATCAACGAAAAGAAGATCAGCTCGATGAAAGATCTGTTGCCGTTGCTGGAGCAGATTGCCAAGAGCGGCAAGCCGCTGTTGATCATCGCTGAGGACGTCGAAGGCGAAGCGCTCGCTACCTTGGTCGTCAACAAACTGCGTGGCACGTTGCAGGTCGCGGCCGTTAAGGCTCCGGGCTTCGGCGACCGCCGCAAGGCGATGTTGCAGGATATCGCGATCCTGACCGGCGGCAAGGCCATCACGGAAGACCTAGGCATCAAGCTCGAGAACGTGCAGATCAGCGATCTGGGCCAGGCCAAGAAGATCACCATCGACAAGGACAACACGACCGTGGTCGAAGGCAAGGGCAAGCATGCCGAGATCGAAGGCCGCGTACGCGAGATTCGCAGCCAGGTCGAGAAGACCACCAGCGACTACGACCGCGAGAAGTTGCAGGAGCGGTTGGCGAAACTGGTCGGTGGCGTAGCCGTAATCAAAGTAGGCGCCGCGACCGAGACGGAAATGAAAGAGAAGAAAGCCCGTGTGGAAGACGCGATGCACGCAACCCGCGCGGCCGTGGAAGAAGGAATTGTCCCGGGCGGCGGAGTGGCGTTGGCGCGTTGTGCAGCTGCGCTCGACAAAGTAAAGGCCGAAGGCGATGAGCAGATCGGCATCAACATCGTCCGTCGCGCGATTCAGGAGCCGTTGCGCCAGATCGTCGAGAATGCCGGCGAAGAAGGCGCTGTGGTTCTGGGCAAAGTGCTCGATTCGAATCAGGTGAACTATGGCTACAACGCCTTCTCGAACGAGTACGAAGATCTGGTTAAGGCAGGCGTGCTCGATCCGACAAAGGTCGTGCGCACCGCGTTGCAGAACGCCGGATCGATTGCCTCGCTGATGCTGACCACCGAAGCCCTGGTAGCGGAGATCCCGGAAGAGAAGAAGGGCGCTCCCGCAGGTGGTGGACACGGCGGCGGTGGTATGGGAGACATGTACTAAGGCAGCTGTCGGCTATCAGCTTTCAGCCGTCAGTAGAACGTTTGTGTGGCGCGGGCACTCTTGCCCGCGAGGCCCCGCCGAAAGGTGGGGCCTTTTTTTGCGCGCGTAGAATTGTAAGCACACTCACTGACAGGGCAGGCTCGGGAAGGGCACGAGTTCACTCGTGCCGCTAAAGCGCGCCGCGAATCACGCGGCTTCAGCCGCTGAGGGCCAGCTGTCCAATTTGAATCCGGGGTACGCCGAGCAATATCTATAATCTGCCGCGCGCTCGACCAGCCCGCGCTTAACTGGATTCTCATGGATATAAGTGCGATGCGCTTCAAAATCCTCGCTGTCCCGAATGCGATGGTCCGTGAACCCCCGCTGCCACACTTCGCCTCTCCAACCAAGTTCTGCTGTCATCGCGTGAGAATAGCCTCCCTTAATAAACTGGATCGCGCGTTCAAGAGCGACGCCGGATGCAGGCGTTAGAAGTAAGTGAACATGTTCGGGCATAACCACGAAAGCATGCAGCTCAAATCGGCCCTGCCTCCGATAGCCATAGATCGTCTTAAGAAGAAGCCGCGCATACAACAAACAGCTTTCGCCGTTCCCAGGTTGAGAATGTAACGAAATAGGTTCCATGAGGCGAGAGGGCACGAGTAGGTTTCAAGAAGCGAACCTCAGCGGCTGAAGCCGCGCTCTTGGCAGCTTAATGCAATGCGCCCGGTTCGGGAAAAATGACTGCATGATTGATCGGCAACTCTTCCCGGCGATCGAGAGCTAGAGCTGGCCGTGCGTGGGTCGGGAAGGATGGGATTGGTGGGTATCGTAACGGAGGGTCGGGAAGGGCACGAGTTTCATTCGTGCCAAAAAACTCGGGTCGTTGTCGGGAAGGGCATGAGTTCACTCGTGCCGAAACTCGGGTCGCAGTTCGGGAAGGGCACGAGTTCACTCGTGCCGAAAGAGTTGTAGATGAAGCGCGGCTTTAGCCGCTGAGGGGGGCCTCGCAGTCAGATAAATCTGCCGCCTGGCTGGCCAAAGGGGGCCTTTTTCGTTTTCAAAACGGACGTTGGATGCTCAGGCGGCCGCGTTATGGATACACCTGTGTTAGTCGACAGTTATTTCCCTGTGAAATCACATTTTCCCGAACGGCAGAATTCTTCTGACTTGCTCAGGTACTGTGTCCAGTTCGTGGCGATTCCATGCTGTGCGTCTGCAAGAGCCATATTGCCTTCGCGTACCTGCTGTCCAAGATAGTATTCCACCTTGTCCTTTTCTTTGAAGTAGCGGTCATCTAAAGCCACGCCACCAGGACCACACTGTGGCCAGATGTTTTCCAGGGTGTCAGCGCCTCCTAAGTACAAAGGGATCAGGTGATCCAATTCACACGTCTGGGTGTCGCCGGTATTGCTCGCCGGGTGGGAAATCTTATACCAGCCATAGGTCGCGGTCTTCTGCTCTTCTGTTGTCGCCTCATTTCTGATACAACCGGTGCGAAATGCCGGATTCTTGAGCATCGACTCGGTAATGGTCGGATTGATTGCTCCTGGGGTGCAGTTGGAGTCCGGAACGAACTTGCCACTATCGGATTTTGTCTTGCAGGTAGCCAGGGGCGGTAAAGTGACTGCGTGTAGCGGTTGTGAAGCCTTTTGATCGATTTGAAATTGTGCGCAGTTTGTCGGTGCCTTACTATGCTCGGTGTCGGCCTGCGCCTGAGCAAGGCTTGCAACGAGACAAAGAACTACCAGCGCTGCAGCGAATCTCATACCTTTACCTCCGCGAGTATTTGCAGCCCGACTAAGCGGCCCCCTCGCTGCATGGCGTGGGATTTTAGCATAATTTCTAGCAGGCACTCCGGTGCTTTCCGACAAAGCGAATGAATTGGATCTTTGGAACAGAAGAAGAACGTCCCAGCCGGTGGTCGACGGCGGCGCGAGCGGGCCTTTTAATGTTCGTACGAAGTCTCGGGAAGGGCGCGAGTTTCATTCGTGCCGATCGAACGCGAGCCACTACGGCTTTAGCCACTGAGGTCTACTATCTCAGCCGACAACCTCCGACCCCTTGCACGTTATGGCGTGATCTCAAACACTGTGCCACAGCCGTTGCTGCTCTCGCAGCCGCTGCGGCCACCTTGAGTCGTAGTGCCGTAAAGGTTTCCAGCGGCGTCCAGGGTTAGGCTTGCGATGGGCAATGCTCCGTCGGGAACTCCGGTGAATGTGTGCAGTACCATTTCTTTCCACCCGGTCGCCGTGTGGGACAACTTGAAGACGACGCCGAACCCGAGGCCACCGGCAAATCTTCCGCCATACTCGGTTGTGCCATAGACATTCCCCGCCGGGTCGAGAATCACGCCGCCGCGGGGCGAGCCTCCGTCGCTCAATCCGCTGAATGCGTAGAGGACGGCCTCTTGCCATTGGCCGCTCGATGTGGGCGTCAGTTCGAATACGACGCCGCACCCACCATTGGGGCACTGCTTGTTGCCCCGTCTGCCACCGGCCATCGTTGTCCCATAGAGATTTCCGGAGGCATCCATGACGAGCGGGGCATAAAGGCTGTAGCCGCTCTCCTTGCCGAATGAATAGAGAATTTTTTCGCTCCATTCTCCACCGCTCTTCGATAATTCAAATACAGTTCCCGTACCGAACTCGCCGCCACCGAATGTCGTGCCGTAGAAATTTCCAGCCGAGTCTCGAATGAGTCCGGCGAGCGGACCTGCCCCATCGGGCGTGTCCGCGAATTTGTGCAATATCGTCTCCGTCCAGAGCCCAGACGCGGCTGGAGAAAGCTCGAATGCCACGCCGCCGGAATAGAGTTCGTAGTAAGTGGTGCCGTACAAATTGCCGTCGCTGTCGAAGATGAAATTTCCGTTCGGGGCCGTGCCAGTGTTCAGCCCGACGAAGTTCTGGATCACCGTCTCTTCCCACGGCCCGTTCGAGGCGGGGGTAAGTTGGAAGGCAACGCCACAGAAATCGTAGCGACAAGACTTGCTGCCGCCGGCGTCGGTCGCACCGTAGACATTGTTAAAGGCGTCGAGAGTTACACCAAAAGACGGCTCGTTTCCGGCCGCGCCGCCGGGAAATGCGTGCAGCGCATTTTCCGTCCAGGTTCCATCGCCGTTCGGACTTAGCCGAAACACTACTCCGCAGTTGAACGTGCATCCGCTTCCCCCGCCATAGAGGGTTGTGCCGTAGAGATTTCCCGCTGCATCGAACTTCAGATCACTCGTTGGTTCCCCGCCGTCGTTCCCATCAGTGAAGCGGTAGAGGATGTTTTCTGTTTGCGCATTGGCTCGGAGCGCTAGGCTAACGACGACAAGAAACAGAACTTGCGAACACGAGTTCCTGAGTGATCGGTTCGGGTGCATTTGAACTCCTACTGGGGGAGCGCGACTGCCGTCCGACTGCTTATTCGTTCCGCAGCGGGCCGTTCGAGCGGAAATGTTACTACAAAAAACGGCCAGAAGACGGCGGAGCGCGGCGGACCCGGGGGTAAACAACTCAGTGATCCACCACAAGGCGGCTTTGGAGTTGAAGCTGAGGCGGACTTACATCGGCGGATTCAGCAGCCGCGAATGAGTGAGTTGATGCACGGAAAGCTTCCGACTTTGAGCGTAGAGCGCCTGTCGTTGTATGCCGATTTGTTGAGAGCTCAGGCGGAGGTTCGGTTAAAAGCAAAATAACGGGCGGCGCAAGATCGCCCAAATCGGGAAGAAAATCCACAGCTTTCGGCTGTCAAGAAAAAAGTTATCGCTCGCCGCTAACCCCTTCTGTCCACACGCAATACAGCGTTGCCGTGCTTCAGGAAAACCTGCTCCTAACTGTTACAATAATAATTGCAATGTTGAGCTGCGCCACCTGCGTTCAAAAGGTCGCCGCGGCACCCGCCAGCCTCCAAACTAAGTCCTTATTCCGCAGTATTTTACCCGCAAGTCATAGCGTCCAAAGATTTTATCGGAAACGAACCATATCGATTCCGCTCAGGTTAGAGAAAATAAGGATTTTACGGCACAGGTATCCAGGGAGGGGGATGGGTATATACCTCGCCGCACCCCTGCTCGCATCCCCAACAGATAACACTTCGTTAGCCCTGCGGAATAATTTACAAGAGGTCGCACGATGACCGACGCTTGTGCGGCGTTCATCCTTGCCGGGGGCAAGAGCTCGCGCATGGGACGGGACAAGGCTTTTGTGATTCTTGACGGCCGCACGCTGTTGGAGCGTGCCTTGGACTTAGTTCGGACAGTTACACCAGACGTTACGATTGTCGGCGCGGCATCGAGGTTCCGGCAGTTTGGCCCCGTGGTCGAAGACATTTTTCCGGGCTGTGGGCCGCTGGCCGGAATTCATGCCGCGCTGCGATCGTCGCGGTCAGAGCTGAATCTGATTCTTGCCGTCGATGTGCCATTTCTTCCGGTAGAGTTGTTGGGCCGACTGGTTGCGCGGGCTGAGAGTAATTCCGGGATGATGGCAATCGTGCCGCGCACAGGTCATGGCTGGCAGCCATTGTGCGCAGTGTACCGCCGCGAATTCGCGGATGCAGCAGAGTCGGCAATTCGCGCGGGAAATTATAAGATCGATGCGGCGTTTGCCAAGCTCAGGATTCAAGGGGTCGAAGAGGCCGAACTGGCCGAGTGGGGCTTTTCGCCACAGGTATTTTGCAATGTGAATACGCCGCAAGAATTAACGGAGGCGAATGAATCGCTTGCGCAACTAAAGTAAACTGCGCGGGTAAAGTAAAACAAGAAGCACTGCCGGAACGAACGGAATGGACGATATTCAACAACTCGGCGCGGACGCAGCACCGGCAGCGGAGCCGCTCGCTCCTTATATTGAGTTTCGCGATGTCTCCAAGGCATTTGGCGATAACGTAGTTCTCAACCATGTGAATTTCGACGTCCTGCCGGGCGAGACGGTTTGCATTCTCGGACGCAGCGGCGTGGGCAAGTCGGTCTCGCTGCATCACATCATGGGATTTCTGAAGCCGGATTCAGGGCGCGTGATTGTGGCCGGCGAAGATATCACCGACTTCACGGAAGAGCAAATGGAGCCGGTGCGCAAGAAAGTGACGATGGTCTTCCAGAATGGGGCGCTGTTCGATTCGCTCACCGTCGGAGAAAATGTGGCGTTTCCGCTGCGCGAATCGGGCGACCTGAGCGAAACGCAGATGCTTCAGATTGTCGATGGATTGCTGAACATGGTCGGCGTACAGGAGATGCGTGATCTATTGCCGTCCGACCTCTCGACGGGCATGAAGCGGTCGGTGGCGATTGCGCGGGCCCTGGCGGCGCGGCCGGAGTGCGTTCTTTACGACGAACCCACGACGATGGTCGACCCGTTGATGGCGCAGCTGCTCGGCGATCTGATCAAGCGGCTGAAAATTCAGTTGCACTTGACCAGCATCGTCGTGACTCACGACATGCGGCTGGCGGAGAAAGTGGCTGACCGCGTCGTCTTCTTATACGAGGGCAAGGCTATTTTTTTTGGAACGTATGCCCAGATGGAGAAGGACACGCATCCGATTGTGCAGGAATTTCTGGATCTGGATGAGTTGAAGCTGGAAGCGTGAGTACCTCATGGCTGCGCGTTGGAGTCAGAAGCCTTGCCGCACCAGCTCTTCAATCGTCAGGGAACTGCCGGCGTCGCGCTTCATCATCTTTTCAACATATTTCGCGATGAGATCGGCTTCCAGGTTGACGAAATCGCCAACCTTCAGCGAGCCAAGATTTGTTGCCTCCACGGTGTGAGGAATAATGGCGACACTGCAGCGATTGTTTTCCAGACGCGCCACAGTGAGGCTGATGCCCTCAATGCAAATGGACCCTTTGTGAACGGTGTATTTTTCCACTTCAGGTGGCAGTTCAATTTCGAGCCACCAGTTGTCGGAATCTGCGATGCGTTTCAGCGAAGTCAGTTTTCCGACTCCATCCACGTGACCCTGCACAATGTGGCCGCCGAAGCGCCCATCGGCTTTCATGGGAAGTTCCAGGTTGACTTGAGCGCCTTCGTGAATGCGCGAGAACGAAGTTCTAATCCAGGTTTCGGGTGCGAGGTCGGCGGAAAACGATCCCGGCTTAATGTCAAGGGCGGTGAGGCAGACTCCACTCACCGCAACGCTCTCGCCGGTTTTCAAATCCTGTGGCGCGTGCGCGGCGGCCACGGTGATGCGGCGGCTTTCTCCGCGCTGCTCGATGCGAGTGATGTGCCCCACTTCTTCGATGATGCCGCTGAACATGGTGCCTCCGGCTGCTACGATTTCCTCAGTCTGCAAGCGATTGTCCGTCTAGATACTTCAGTCCTGATACGGATCGCGAATGTATCCTTCCACCGCAAAGTCTTCGCCGAAGCGATGAAGAGAAAGAGATTTTACCGGCACCGTTTTGGCAGTGCTTCCCGAAAGAATGTCGTCTGTGAATGGGACAGCATTGGGTTCAGGAAATATTTTGGGCGCATAGAACAAGAATACTTTGTCTACGATTCCGGCAGCCAGAGCAGAGCCGTTTATTCTGCCTCCAGCCTCGATCATGAGACTTGTGATTTCAAATTGTCCCAGGCGCTTTGCGACTGCATGCAAATCGATTAGCCCGTTATCGCTCGGCGGGAGAGTTTCGACGCGAATGCCACGATCTTGCAAGCGAGACTTTTTGTCTTCAGTGGGAGCGGAGCACAAGATCAGCACATCATCCGCGCCAGCGCTTCGTACGAACCGAGAGTCGGGCGGCGTGCGCAGGTGCGAGTCGAGAATCACGCGCAGCAGCGGTCGCCTGCGGCGACGTCCGGTGCGGTCGGTGAGAAGAGGATCGTCGACAAGGATCGTGCCGACGCCGGTCAGCAGAGCGTCGTGCTCATACCGCATTTGTTGCACGTGGGCACGCGCTGCTTCTCCAGTGATCCAGCCGCCGGGCGGAGTTCCGGCTTCTAGATGCGATACAGTTTGCGCCGACGGAGGTGGCGCGATTTTTCCGTCGAGCGTCATGGCTGACTTCAGTGTGACGAAGGGAATGCCGTGACGAATGTAGCGGGCGAAGCTTTCATTCAAGCGGCGTGCTTGCTCCGCCATGGCTCCAACTTCTACTTGCACTCCGGCGGCGCGCAGCTTTTCAAATCCGCGGCCTGCGACGGCCGGATTCGGGTCATTCATCGAAGCAACGACGCGCCGAATTCCCGCGGCAATCACGGCATCGGCACAAGGCGGCGTGCGGCCTTGATGGGAGCAAGGTTCGAGATTGATATAAAGTGTGCCGCCGCGTGCTTTGCCGCCGGCCTGCTCCAATGCCAGAACCTCGGCATGCTTGATCGCCGCGTAAGTATGAGAGCCGGTGCCGATGACATTTCCGTGCGCGTCGACGATGACCGCGCCTACACATGGGTTGGGCGAGGCCAGACCAACGCCCAGGTGAGCGAGATCGAGGGCTTGTTGCAAGAATTGTTCGTCTACGGTGCGATCAGGCATGTGGAAAGTGAAAAGGCCAAACTACGCTCGGCGGGGAGGATAAGCGCGATACGAATCGTCTTCCGGTTCCGCGACCGCTGCACCGCTGCATCCCGTGGGCCCTCGCCGGACTGGCGCCATGCGATATGCATAGGGATCGGCGGGCGGAGGAGCCGGCTTCTTTCCCAGCAGGCGGCGCACACGTTCCCAGATGCGGCTCCCCAATGGTGCGCGATTTTTCGAATCAGACATCGGAACCTCCTTACGATCCGAAATTATTCGAACAGAGAGTCAACGAAATCCTTTGCGTCAAACGGCAGCAAGTCGCCGATTTTTTCGCCCACTCCGACAAAGCGCACGGGCAAACCCAGTTCGCGGGATATGGCCACGACTACGCCGCCTTTGGCAGTGCCGTCGAGCTTGGTGAGCACGATGCCAGTCACTCCCGCCGACTGCGTGAACAGGCGCGCCTGCTGCAAGCCATTTTGGCCGGTGGTTGCGTCCATTACCAGAAGAGTTTCATGCGGAGCTCCGGGAATGATGCGCTGCGCAGTGCGCCGCATTTTTTCCAGTTCCGACATCAGGCTGGTCTTGGTGTGAAGACGGCCTGCGGTATCGACGATGACGTAATCGGTCTTGCGAGCGGTTGCGGACTGGAGTGCGTCGAACAAAACTGCAGAGGGATCGCCACCGGGTTTGGTCTTGATGACTTCTGTGCCCGTGCGTTGTCCCCAGATTTCCAACTGATCGATGGCGGCGGCGCGAAAAGTATCGGCGGCGCAGAGCAACACGTTCTTTCCTTGCGCGCGAAACAGCTGCGCGAGTTTGCCGATTGTCGTAGTCTTACCGGTCCCATTGACGCCGACGACAAGAATGACCTCTGGCGTGCCATCAACTTTACGCACTGGTTGAGTATTTGATTTATTTAGAATGGTAAGCAGCTCTTCTTTAATGAGCCGCTTTAGCTCCTGCGTGTCTTTGATCTGCTTGCGGTCAGCTTTTTCCCGGAGGTGTCCCAGAACTTCCTGTGTGGTTGTGCTGCCGAGATCGGCGCCAATCAGTGTCGCTTCGAGATCGTCGAGGGTGTTGCGATCGATTTCTTTGCCGAAAGAAACAACTTCATCGATGCGCTCGGCGAGATTCTCGCGAGTACGCGTGACCGCCTGCTTCATGCGGTCAAAAAAGCCGGTTTTCTTTTCTTCTTCCAGACTACCGAACAGAGTTTGAATCATAAGGACGTAAGAATGATTATAGCGGGGTGAGAGCGCGCGCGGACTGCGAGCGGGACGCTGGCGCTACAGCTTTACTTTAGACGCGGGTTTTTTCAAGTTCGGTGGCATCCGCGGCCAAGGTTATCGAGGCCGGGCCGACGCTCGCTTGGGCCTGGGCTGGAACTCCGGGCGCGGCGGCAGCGGTTGCCGAGGCGAGTGGTCGTTTGATGGAGAAGCGTTGCAAGCGGATTTCGCCGCGTCCGTAGACGGCAAGCAGAGCGGTTACGGCTGCGGGATCGAGACGCTTACCGGCCAGGTTTTGGATGATTTGCAGAGCTTGGTCGGGCGTGTGGGCTTGCTGATATGGGCGGTTTGTGGTGAGCGCGTCGAAGGTATCGGCCACGGCAATGACCCGCGCAAGCATGGGAATCTGATCGCCCTGCAAGCCGTAGGGATAACCGCGGCCGTCGAGAGCTTCATGGTGCAACTCGATGCCAGGAAGCATTTCGGCTAGCTGCTGCACCGGGCGCAAAATATTTGCACCGCGTGTAGTGTGAGTCTTCATCACTTCAAATTCTTCGGCCGTCAATGCGCCGGGCTTTTTCAGGATGTGATCTTCAATTCCAATCTTGCCGACGTCGTGGAGTTGCGCGGAAATCTGGAGAATCTCCATGAAGTCGGAATCCAGATTCATTTCTTTGGCAATCAGCATGGAATAGCGCGTGACGCGGTCGGAGTGGCCGCGGGTGTAGGGATCTTTTTCGTCGACGGCTCCGGCAAGCATCTGGATGGATCCCATGAATAGCGCGCGATTTTCTTCGGCGGCGCGTTTCAGGTCTTCGACGAAGCGCTCGAGTTCATCGGACATAGTATTGAAAGTCTCGGCCAGTTCGCCAATCTCGGTGCGGCTCCACAAGCGAACACGCTGCGAGAAATCGCCGCGAGCCAGAGCGCGGCTGGACGCGGTAAGAATCTCAAGAGGGTTCGTGATCCGCCGGGCCGCGATGATACTAACACCAACGCTGAGAAATACGGCGAACAGTGCCAGAAGGCGCGCGGTGCGCTGCATTTCATACACGCCGCGATAGGCTTCAGTGCGCGGCTTCTGTACGACCACAGCCCAGTCGAGTGCCGTAACCGGGCTGTAAGTGCCGAGCATCTGAATCGTGTTTTTGCTTTCGCCGTTTTTCCCTCTGGTGACGGAGAACTCCATGGTTGGCGCGAACTGAGCTTTGTTGCCGCTGTCGACGAAGTTGCGGACAATTTCCAGATTCTTCATGTCCTGGCCGGTCGCGAATTCGGAAGTAGCCGCAGCCACCAGCCGGCCCTGCGCGTCAACCACATAGGGCGTAAGGCCACCGCCGCTCACTTCTTCAAGGCGGCGAATGAGGAATTGCAGATCGACGACGCCGGCAATCATGCCTAAAAAGCGCGGCCCGTAACTCACGGGCGCGCTGACCAGGAATACAGTGTGGGTAAGTTTGCCCTCGCCTATGGTTAAAGGCTGTCCGTTATAGACGCGACCGTCGCGGGCGGCCGTGTAGGCGCGCTCCAATTCCCGTTGCAGAAAAGCGTCGGGAGTGATTCTTCCGGCGGAAATACCCTTGGCGTCCGAGTTCAGCAGAGTGGCATAGGCGATTTCGTCGGAAGACGAGACAAAGTTTTCCAGGAGGGCGCGGAGTTCTGGCGCTTCAATGTTATGCCCGCCAATATCGCCGCCGCTGGTCACCTGGATGGCGCTGGATAAGTTGGCGAGCATCATGCGCAAGGACTGCTGGTGGTGGGAAAGGTCGTCGGCGAGAGAGCGCGTGACTGTGTTCTGGAGCAGCATTTCGTTCGTCTTGAGGCGGTCGCGATTAATGGCTTCCACCTGAGACGAGTAGAAAAACATAGGAATGATACTGATGACCAGAAGCACACCAAGGATCACGTACAGAATGGGAATGCGCGCCGGGCTGGGTGCCTGAAAAGACAAAATGATGCCTTAGGTTCTTGAAAGGACTCCTGCCGTAGGGAGCGGCGATTGTCGCGCTATCGATAGAATTCTAACGGCGAAAGGGCGGGGTCGAGGCATTACTGAAGTACTCGCGGCGATGGGCATTTGGGCTTGGTTGTGGCGCGCCAGGACACGGCATTTAAAGTGGACTCCTGGCGGGGGAATTCAAGGGCTTTTAATCGCAGAGATCGCCGAGTTCGCAGAGAAAATCGCCGAGAGTGGGTGGCTGGAGTTTCTTTTAGGATTCGCTTTTTCCGCTGCGCATCATTAATTCGTGAATGGCATCGTGGGGAGACTTGCCGTGATTCAGAATGGCGTTTACTTGCTCTGTGATCGGCATTTCGAGGTTGCGGGCGCGGGCAAGGGCCGCGGCGGCTGTGGTGGTGAAGACGCCTTCGGCGACCATTCCGTGCATGCCGGCGATGATTTCCGAAAGCGGCCGGCCGCGGCCCAGTTCGACGCCGACACTACGGTTGCGCGAGAGAGCCCCGGTGCAGGTAAGAACCAGATCGCCGAGTCCGGCCAGTCCAGCCATAGTTTCGGCGCGTCCGCCGCAGGCTACGACCAGCCGGGTTATTTCCGCCAGGCCGCGTGTGATCAGCCCCGCGATGGAGTTGTGACCCAGGCCGAGTCCGTCACAGATTCCGGCGGCGATGGCTACAACGTTTTTGAGCGCGCCACCGAGTTCCACGCCGATAACATCGCTGTTGGTGTAGACGCGAAAGCGAGCATCGCTGAATTCCTGCTGCACGACCTGTGCCAGGTTCGAGTCTTTCGAGGCGATCGCGATGGCGGTGGGATCTCCGCGGGCGGCTTCGAGAGCGAAGGACGGGCCGCTGAGTGCTCCGATTCGCGGAAAGGGTTGATTCGTCTTTTGCAGAACTTCGCCGACAACTTCCGTCATGCGAAGCAGAGTTTTTTCTTCCAGACCTTTTGTGGCGCTGACGATCAGGGCATCGTGGGGAATGTGAGGGCGCATGCGCTCAAATATTTGGCGGCAGTGCTGCGAGGGTGTTGCGCCGATAACGATTTTCGCTTGCGCCAGTGCAGCGCTCAAGTCATCGGTGGCGATTACAGATTCGGGTATGGGGCAGCCGGGGAGAAAGTTGTGGTTGGTGCGCGATTGGTGGACGCTCTCAGAGACTTGCGGATCGTGTGCCCAGAGGTGGATTCGATGAGAACCTTTACGACCAAGGACAATCGCAAGCGCGGTTCCCCAGGCGCCGGCTCCGATGACGGCGATCTGGCTCATGCGCGCTTCGGCCCCAGGCGGCTTTCGGTATGGGACATCAATCGCCGAATATTTTCGCGGTGCATGACGACGATCAGCAGAGAAGCGAGGAAGATCAACGCCAAGGAAAAGCTTTCGCCGCCATACTCACGCAAAAGCAGAACGAGGAATGGAAAAGCTGCGACCGCCGAGATCGATCCGAGCGAGACATAACGAAAAATCAGGACCACAGCGAGAAAGATGAGGGCGGCAATCAGCACAGCTACTGGGGCAACTACGGCGAAGGCGCCCAATCCCGTGGCAACGCCTTTGCCGCCACGAAACTTCAGCCACAGAGGAAAGACGTGACCGGCAATGACAAAGAGCGCCGCGAGCGCGAGTTCCTTTTGCGATGATTTTCCCAGGTGAGTGCGATCGGCAAGCAGATATGCGAATAGCACGGCTGCAGTTCCTTTGGCGGCGTCGAGCAAAAGCGTTAGCGCGCCCAGGGCGGGCGATTTACGCGAGACATTGGTCGCGCCGATATTCCCGCTGCCGCTCAGGCGCACGTCTTCTCCGCGAAACATCCGCACCAGGAGATAGCCAAACGGGATCGATCCGAGCAGGTAACTGAGCGCGGCGATGGAGAGAAACATCGACATGGACGGGTGGCCAGCCTATGTTAGCGGAAAAGCGGACAGCTTGGTGTACTGCGACCCGCGTGGAGACAGTTCGCTCTGGTACAGGAAGAACTGGCCGGCGGTCATGGAGCCGAAATCAAGCTTACTCATAGCGGCGAGTTTCTCCTGGAGGCGGGCGAAGGATTGGTTGGAATGGTCGGTTTTGTTTTTTCGCGGGTTGCCGGAACCGCCGGTGCGGCGGGCCAGGGTCAAGTGTGGACTGAAGGCGTGTTCTTCGGGAGCTATGCCCAACGGTGACAGCCTCGTGTCGATGGCTGTGGCCAAAGACGCCAGCTGCGGGCCGGAATGAATTCCAATCCAGAAGACACGCGGAGCTTTGGCAGTGGGGAAGAAGCCGTATTCGCCGAAGCCAACCTCGAAGGCATCCGTGTGGATGGAGTGAAGGCTATCCCGCAATTCGGCGAGGCGCTCGTCGGGCCATTGTCCGATGAACTTCAGGGTCACGTGCAGCGACTCAGGCCGCACCCAACGCGCGTCCGGAGCGAATCCGCGAATGCCATCCATGAAGCGGATGATCTTTTCACGGATCGAATCGTCGAGATCGAGAGCGATGAAGAGGCGCATGGAAATAAGCTTCTAGCTGCTAGCTTCCAGCAGCTAGCCAAACCGAACGATCCTACAGTCAGTTACGTTTGCGAAAATTCGCTACCACCTGAGCTAGAAGCTAGAGGCCAGGAGCTAGAGGCTTCCCTACATCAACTTCCTTCTCACCATGTCCAGCGCCATTGTGGAAGCGTAGCGGCGGATGTGGTGGCGATCGCCGGGAAAAGTTCGCGGCGTGACGTCGGTGCCTGTGTTGCCAGCCACCGCGTGGAAGACGAGGCCGACAGGCTTTTCCGGTGTGCCTCCGGACGGTCCGGCAACGCCGGTGATTCCCACGCCGAGAGTCGCGTCGCAGCGGTAGCGTATTCCTTCTGCCAGAGCGACGGCCACTTCGCGGCTTACGGCACCGTGCTTTTCGATCATTTCCGCGGGCACGCCGGCCAGTTCGGTTTTTAGCTGGTTCGAATAAACGATAGCTCCGCCTACGAAATAGCGCGAACTTCCGCTGATGGAAGTGAGGCGTTCGGCGAAGAGTCCGCCGGTGCAGGATTCCGCTGCGGCCAGCGTGGCACCACGCATTTGCAGCCAGAAACCGACGATCTGTTCCAAAGATTCTCCGTCATGAGAATAGACAAAGTCGTCGAGTTCATCTTCGACCACGCCTGCAACCTCATCGACGCGCTCCTGCGCGGCGTCGTGGGTGGCGGCTCGGCATTTGAAATGGAGTTGGATCTCACCTGCGTGCGCCAGGATCGTGGTGTCGACATCGGTATAGCGTTTGTAAATCGGAGCGACACGCGCGTCTACCTGCGACTCTCCCATCATCGCCACTTTGAGGATCCGCGTGACGATGAATGCCGCGGGAAGCTTGGCGCGCAGGCGCTCCCGGACTTCGCTCTCGAAAAGCGCTTTCAACTCATGCGGAGGGCCGGGCAGCAGAGCGATGAGGCGCTCTCGTCCGTCGAACTTTCCGCTGATCCATTGTCCGGGGGCGGTTCCGTTGGCGTTCGGCAGAGGAGTGGCGCCATCTAAGACGTCCGCTTGCTTAATATTATTCGCCGCCATCTTCCAGCCGCGAGAGGCAAAGCGTTCTTCCAGTCGTTGGACAATTTCAGGATCGCGCCGCAACTTCAGACCGAGCGCTTCCGCGACTGCTTCGCGGGTGAGATCGTCTTCGGTTGGGCCCAACCCGCCGGTGAAAAGAATAATTTCGGAGCGGAACAATGCGAGTCGCGCGGCCGCGACCAGACGCGGCAGGTTATCGCCGACCACGCCTTTGTAGACAACGTCAACGCCAAGGAGGTTGAGTTGTTCAGTCAGGTACAGCGAATTGGTATCAGAGCGGAAAGGAGTGAGAAGTTCGGAGCCTACGGCGATGATCTCAGCATCCACGGTTAGGAGTTTAAACGAAAGTGCGGGTTGCCCGGGCAAGCTCCGTCAGCAAAAACTGTGCGCGTTCCTCGATAGAGACGAAAGGAAGGGGAATCAGTTTGTAACCCAAGGCCGAGTACGTTTCGTTCATCACTTCGTAGACGGCGGCCGCTTCGTCGAGGGACTGTTTGCGCTCGGCATCTTGGATGAAGATTTCCGGCCAGGGTGGGGCGATAAACACTCGCGGATGATAGCGAAATATTTCTGCCGCTCGGCGAACATGCGGAGAGATGGGAAGGTTAGCGACGCGCAAGTAGCCGAGCACATCGGGAACGCCACGATCAAAAATCACAGGACCAGTGAGCTTGAGAGCTTCGCGATAGGATCGCATTTCCCAACTTAACATCAGTTCCGCGAAAGCGCGCCGATCCGACCAAGGCAGAGCCTCGCCGCCAATCGCCAACTGATCTTGAATGATCGCCCTACCGGCCTCAGGCATCGTGCGAATGCCCTGTTTTCCCAAGGCATCGATCAGAGTGCTCTTGCCGGAACCCGGCCCTCCGGTGACGATGAACAGGCGGTCACAATTTACAGCCTCCATTACACCTCCTCCATCAGAACTCCTCCATTACAGTTCCTCAGGGCCGACGGGAACGCGCCTGTGGAATATCTTCTGTCGATCGGAAGTGGAAACCTAAACTGACTCATCGCCCAGCAACGGCAGGCCTTGAATATTCCAGGAAAGGTGGTGAACGGAGTTTGTAGTTGCGAGGATGGCGGAACGTCCGGGCGCGAAAGCCAGGCCTACCAAGCCTTGCCCCGCTACTTCGAGATTGGCTTTGCCATCGGGAGTGAGTTTTACGATGCCGCGTTTTCCCTGAAGGGAAGCGGCGACGTAGAGATTGCCGTCCACGTCGAACGCCAGACCCTGCGGCCTTCCCAAGCCGCGATAGAACGTGCTCACCGAGCCGTGCGGATCGATCTTATAGATGCTGTCGAAGCTCGACGTTGTGGGGCCGCTAACGAACAGATCTCCTTGTGGGCTGAATGCGAAGTGATACGACGAGACACTGGGCTCGAGCGTGGCGAAAACGAAAACCTGCTGGTCGCGACCGATCTTGAAAATCGTTCCTTCGCGGTCGCCCACATAAAGATTCTGCTCGCGGTCAAAAGCGATGCCCGTGGCTACGCCCATGCCTTCGGCATAGGTTGTCGTCGTGCCGTTCGGAGCCACACGGTAAACGGCACCTTCATAACGGGAAGAAACGTACATTTGCCCCTGGCGGTCAAAGGCAATGGCAGTGGCATTCATCATCTCTTCCACGAAGGGCTTAACTGCGTAGTTCGTGTCGATTTTGAAAATGGCCACCGGGACTTTCTGTCCGCGCTGCCCGGAGAAAGTCACGTAGATGTTGCCTTCGGGATCGAGCGCCGGACTGGTCACAGGATGGAGATTCTCGGCAATGGGAACGGCAATCTTTACCGTTTGAGAATTGCTGACATGACCATCGGCGGCGACAATGACGGGGCCGGAGGTTGCGCCAGGGGGCACCCGCGCGACCAGGAACGCGTCGGAACTTACGACGACAGAACCTTCCACATCTCCGAATTGAACGCGAGGGCGCTGGAACTGCTGCGGCCGGAGACCCGACCCAATAATCCGAATCTCGCCGCCAGCGAGGGTAAGCGATGGAACCACGGTTTCAATGTGTGGTCCTCCGTTTGAATGCTGCCGGCCCAGTATGCGGTCAGAAAATCCCATGAACTTCAACTTCTCCGATCTTTACTTCTTCGATCTTTATTCCTTCGATCCGTGCTTATTCGATCTTAGCCTCATCGATCTGGCGAATACAGGAGGGGAAATACAAGACTCGTTTCCTCAGTGAAAGGTCTACGGTATTAGTAGACCAAAATGCAAAAGAAGATGCATTACCACGAAGGCAAAAAAACCGGCTGCGACATCATCTAATACTATGCCCGTGCCCTCCGGCAAGCGCTCCAGCTGGCGGATTGGAGGCGGCTTGACGATGTCGAAAGCTCTGAAAAGTATAAAACCTGAGAGCAGAGTTTTCCACGAGACCGGGACGGCAATCAGAGTGAGTAGTTGCCCGGCGACCTCATCGATGACTACGAATTGCGGATCTTTTTTCCGAAAGGCCCGTGACACGCTTGTGGCTGCGGGAATGCCGATCAAGATCACCAGCAAAGTGAAGCCGATGGCTACCGCGGTGCGCAGGGAGAGCGGCAAGGTATACGAGATCGCCGCCCAGAGAAGAACAGTAGCTGCGGAACCCCACGTTCCCGGGCCGGGATGAAGTTTTCCCACGCCGAAAAATGTGGCGGCCAGCATTGCCCATCGTGGAGCACGGGAAAGAGACGCCCCCGCGACAGGCGGGGGGACGCCGGCGGTACGGTCAAGGGCGTCTTTCATTGATCTGGCTCCGAATCGCCGGGGCTGGAATCGGCAATCGGATCGTCACTCTCATCGGTCGGCGAAGAAACGACATACGCTCCGCTTGCCCATTTCCCAAGGTCGATGGTGCGGCACCGTGGGCTGCAAAAAGGGAAGTCGGCATCGGTGCTCTTGACTACTTTCTTGCAGATCGGACAGCGAAGTTTCAGTGTGGTTTTGCGTGGCATAGCGGTGCGTGGCGCTACACGGCGACGGCAACTGTTCGCAGTTCCGGTCCCATATTCACCCGATCCAGAAGTCCTTCAACCGGCCAGAGCCAGAACAAACCCACGTCGAGTCCCCGATTAATCCGATTCAGCAGGCTGATTCCACGTGCTGTGCCGCGGAACTGGTCGCCATTGGCAGGCTCGACGTTGAGGCTGCTCTTGACACGCCCGTGTAAACCAAACTTGATCGCAGTTCCACGTGCGACTTCAAGCCAGGGATGGTTGGCATCGCCCCGGCGGGTGAGCACCTGTTTCACCTGGAAGCCGCTTTTTTCCAGGGCATTTCCCAATGTCTTAGGCGAAAACAAAACCAGGTGACTTACAGGGTTGGCCCACGACCATGCGCCCCGGTTGAGGCGCGCTACAAGACTCGCGACATTGGGGGTCTTGAGCACCAGATAGCCTCCGGGCCGCAGACAACTGCGGCATGCGCGGAGAAAACTGAGCGGGTCCGGTACATGCTCAATCACGTGCCAGCTGATCACTAAATCGAACGCCTGGGTGCCAACGAAGGGCGAGTCTTCCAACTTTCCCGTGAAGACATCCAGTTGCAAATCGTTTCGGGCCGAGGTCGACGATTTGGCCGAAAGTTCCACGCCAGAGACCTTCCAGCCCCGGTCGCGAGCGACATCCATGAACTTTCCCCAGGAGCAGCCGACTTCGAGAAGCCGCCCGCCAGGCACAAAGCCTTCGAGCCAGTCGAGTTCAGGGCCGGCGCGACGGGCGACCGACTGCAAGTAATTGTCGTGATTCACTTCGAAGGCGTCGGTATAGTAATGAGCCAGTTCCGCATCGGAGGGAGCGCGGTCGGCCTGAACCAGGCCGCAGGATTGACAAATGCAATAGCGGGCAAACCGGGAAGCGCGAGTCGCAGCGCCGCAGAGATGGCACGCCGGCTGCGTTTCCACTTGATTTACGCGCGTCATAATCAATATTGCTCGATAAGAGTCGGATTCCCGCCTGACGAGTCCTGGATAATTTCTGTGTCCGGGATTCGCGCAACAATTCGCGCCACCAGATCGTAGTCGTGGGCCTCGGTGATCTCACAGCGATAAAATCGGCCCGGCTCCGGCTGCATTCCTTCGGGAACGTCATTGACGAACACCTTGCCGTCGATTTCGGGAGCATGCATAGCGGTGCGGCCCTCAAGCAGCAGGTCGCTCTCTTCCGAAGTTCCCTCCAGTAACAGATCGAACTCCCGGCCCACCAGCGTTTTCTTCTTTTTCTTGCTGATCTGGCGTTGAATGCCCATTAAATGTTTGCGCCTGCGCTCAATCTCGCGTGGCGAAAGCTTGTTTTCCAGATCATAAGCGTCCGCGCCTTGTTGATCGCAATAGGCGAAGGCGCCCATCCAGTCGAATTGTGCTTCCCGGACGAAGCCGCAGAGTTCTTCGAATTCTTTTTCCGTTTCACCGGGAAATCCGACGATGAAAGACGTCCGCAGGGTGAGATTGGGAATCGCGCGCCGCATCTTGACAATCGAACGGAGAAATACGTCTGCGCCGCCCCCGCGCTTCATGCGCTTGAGCACCGAGGCGGAAGCGTGTTGCAGTGGCACATCCATGTAAGAACAAATCTTATCGTGCGCGCCGATAACCTCGAGCAGCTTTCCAGTGATCTTGTTGGGATAGGCGTAGAGAAAACGGATCCAGCGCAGATCTTCGATGCCGGCCAGCTTTTCCAGCAGCAACGCCAGCCCGTCTTTCAGGCCAAAATCTTCGCCATAGCACGTAGTGTCCTGGCCAATCAGAGTGATTTCCCGAACGCCGCGCTGTGACAACTGCTCGGCTTCGGCCACGACCGATGCGAAGCGTCGCGAACGAAATTGCCCGCGCAATTGAGGAATGATGCAGAACGTGCAGGGATGGTCACAGCCTTCGGCGATTTTGATGTACGCCATGTGCCGCGGTGTGGCCAGAATGCGCGGCGTGGCGTCGTCGTAAAGATAGTTGGGAAGGTCTCCGATCGCCCCGTCCCACGATTGGCGAGAGAAGCGGCCCTGTAAAGCGCGAGCGTCTCCTTCGGGTCGAGACCGGAGCACGACAAAAGGTGACTCCGCCTGCGCCGGGGCCGCAACGCCGGTCGCCGCGAGTATCTTCTCCAATTCACCCGTACCCACTATGGCGTCAACTTCGGGGATATCTTTGCGAATCTGATCACGAAAACGTTCGACCAGGCAACCCGCGACAACTAACTTCTTGGCCCGGCCGCCAGTCTTGTGGCCGGCCATCTCGAGGATTGTGTTGATCGACTCCTGCTGAGCGCTTTCGATAAACGAGCAGGTATTAACCACAATCACATCGGCATCTTCGGCGCGAGTCGTCAGCTCCGCCCCCGCCCGCGCCAACAAGCCCATCATGACTTCGCTATCAACCAGATTCTTGGGGCATCCCAGGCTGACAAAGCCCACCTTGTGAGTAGGGAGCGCGGCGGAATTCGGGATGGATGGTTCCTCTCTGAGAGCTTCGACGACAGGGAGGGTAAGGTCTTTTACAGGCATGGAATCTGTTTATTTTATCATCAACCTCTTCCTCTACTCCGCGGACTTGTCTATGCGACCTGTTTAGCTTTGGAAGGCAAAAGCCAGGATTCACAAGTTGAAAACCTTCGGTCATGCTAGGCTAATCCGTACCGCCGTTAAGACTGAACGAATTCTCAGGAGGAGAGATGTCTGAGAAGCGAGTGTTGCTCGTTGCCCTGGCTGTGTTGGCGATTTTTCGAGTATCGGCGGTGGCTCAGGACGAGAAGAATGAACTGACGGGCATCATTGGCCGGACGTTTATCAGCGATCAAGGCATCATCGGACCGAATGCACCTCCGGTAGAGGCGGTTATTTATTCAGGCAAGGGGCTGAGCTTTGAAGCAAACTACGCGCGCCGCTTGCTGGTAACGCAGATTTATTCCATTTCCGCCGAAGTGCCGGAGATGTTTAATGTCGACGAAGATCTGAATTCAGGCGGTCCGATTGTTCCCATCGACTACCGCCAGATTTTTATCACTCCGGCGGTGAGAGCAAACCTGTTTCCGACAACGGCGGTTTCTCCCTGGGTCAGCTTCGGCGGCGGCGTTGGCTTTTTCAGCGAAAACAAGAATCTCATTTACAGCGGCGGACCCAATCCTGGGAAGTCGACAACATCGGGAGTAGTCCAGGGAGGAGTTGGCCTGGATGTGAGAGTATTTCACCGCTTTTATATCCGTGGCCAGGCTCGCGATTTCTGGTCGGGAGTGCCGGATTTTCCACTGGCCGATACCGGCAAATCGCGGCAGCACAATTATTTTGTCGGCGGCGGCGTGATGTGGCGCTTCTAGACTGGTAAAGCGGACTGCGAGGCACCTGCCTAAGCCTTTAGCCGGTTATTTCTTAGCTGCCGATTCCACTTCTTCAAACAATTGCGGCAAGCGCTGCGCGTCTTGAGCGGAACTGCCAAAGCGCGCTGATTCGTAAGCCTCGGTAAATTCCGCAACTCGTCCGCGCAAATGCTCGTCTTCAATCTGGTTCACGAACTCATGCGGAGTCTGGGCGGCGACTTTCTGGGATCCTTGTCGCGCCAGCGAACGGGACATCCGCTCATACCACATCGC
The DNA here is from genome assembly GCA_049584475.1 of Candidatus Sulfotelmatobacter sp. Classification (GTDB taxonomy): domain Bacteria; phylum Acidobacteriota; class Terriglobia; order Terriglobales; family Acidobacteriaceae; genus Sulfotelmatobacter. The sequence continues at coordinate 94,587 of JBAUXX010000067.1, forward strand.
GGCGGCGTGTTCGGGTATTCGAGCGGAATTTCTTTCCAGCCAATACTGGCGGAGCAACCGGACAATCTGCGGCGCGAATCTTAACGCAACGATCAGCAGCACAATGGCAAGACTCAAGCCGATCCATCTCTCGGGGGAGCGTTCCATCCGCTCTTGTTTGTGCTGCGCCCAGCGCAACATGATCGAATAGCGACGGCGCGCCGCGCTTTGCAATCGCCGCCATGCATTGTGCGTCTGATTGAATGCGGTGTGGCCCAAAACATATTGGTGCGATGTGTCATAACTGACGATCCACTCGCGCCAGAACGATGCCGCCGCATCTACATATAACGCCAGACGGGCCCATCCCCGCGGCGTTCCCGAGGCCCCGGCCGGAGTGGGATCGAACGTTTGCCAGCCATAGCCTGGAAAATAAACTTCAACCCAGGAATGCGCGTCTTTAGCCCGCACCACGTAATTTGCCGTAACGTCGTTGAACTCGTCGCTGCGGAAGCCGTTAACCACGCGCGCGGGAATGCCCAATGTGCGGAGCATGACGGCCATGGCGGAAGCGAAGTATTCGCAATGTCCCTGACGCCGTTCGAAGAGAAAGTTGGCCAAGGGGTCGCGGGTCGGAGTGCGAAGGAGTTGCAGCGTGTAGCCATAGTGAGTCTTCAGATATTTGTCGATGGCGGCGGCTCTGTCAAAATTGTTGGCAGCAGAGCCTGCAATCTGCGCCGCGAGCGCGCGGATTCGCGGATCGACCGCGGGTAGCTGCAAGTACGCGAACGCAAGCTGCGGCGGATAATCATTTTGTGAGCTGCGCAGTTCTGAAGCGGGCGGCGTGCTAATGTCGGATTCCCCTTCATAGCTCGTGATGGGATGTTCAACGTCAACGTCCCGGACGGCAGTCCCGGCGTCGGCGGAAAGCAGGCGGTAGTTTCCCGTTACTCGCCGGGGCCATGGGGCCAGGAAAAAGATGTTGGTCCCGATCGGCTCCATGAGGACGTGATATCGAATGATTTGTTCGTTGTGCGTGAACGCGGCTGAATCTGCGGCGCCGTTGCGAAACACGCCGGTCTCAAACGGAGGGATCTCAAAATCGTTGCCCGCCTGCTTTTCCAGCAGGAGTTGGTGCCGCCGCAGGTTCGCCCAGGAGCGCCCGTCAAAAACAGCAAGGGACGTACCGCGCCAATACAAAGCGTGACGGCCGTCGGAATCGCCGTCGATTTGCACGTGCATCACAACCGAGTTCGATTGCTGGATCTGTCCGATTTGTCCCAACTGCACGCGGTCGCTAAAGCCGGTGGAAATATCCGTTCCAAAGGAGTAGGCACCCAGATATCCGCCCGACATGCGCGGCAGAAGAAAAAATAACGCCGCCGAGCCGAGGAGAATAAAGAGCATTAAGGATGGAGCAAGCCGCGCCAGCCAAACGGCTAACTGCCTCTGCGCCAATGGATCACTAGAGTTGCGCGTGTCGACCTTCGCTCCGGCGCGGGCCGAGCGGCGCATTTCCATCAAGACGAATGTCGCCACCGCCATCAGCAGGAACCCCGCAAAACAAAACAAGAAGGTGCTGTCTACCGTCAGCACAGCCGAGGCCAGGACGAGAAGGAAGGATAGGATCGCCAGCATGAGATGATCCCGGTCGCGGCGCAAAGAGAACATGCGAACGATGACGCCAAAAAGAGCGAGATGAATCGTGGATGGGAGGAAAGCGCGCGAAATAAAAAAGTAGTCGAATGCAAAGAACGCAAAATAGGCAAGAGTGAGCGGAGTCGTCCAGCGCTCGGAGATTACGAGGGTCTTGCGCTGCGCCAGGAGAAGGCCGCGAAAACCTAAAGCCGCGAGCGCGATGAGTATTGCCACCAGATCCAAACCGCCGCTGCTGGCTAGCGTTACAAATCCCATCACGACGAGAAAGTACAACGCGATATTGAAAAAGTGATCAATGGCGCTCGTGAGAGCTGGGGCGCGTTGTTGGATACTCGATGACATCAGAATAGTGAAGGGCCGGCCGCCGGGCCGACGCCTGCGCAACTCCCATTGTTCGACAAGCGGCCCGAGAAGGGAAGGCGTTGGAGCCTGGTTCTTGCACCAAAAGTCACGTGCAAAGATTTTCGGGAAGAAGGGTATTGAAGAACGAGATCGCCTCTACGATTTGCTCAGGGCTGCGGATGCTAGAATGATTTCAGTCAGGCATCGGTCTTACGCGACGTACTCTCGCCAACCCCGCCAGGTCCGGAAGGAAGCAACGGTAACGGGCTCTTGCGTGTGCAGTGAGTCGCCGGTGCCTGGCTTATCGATTCCATAATTTTCTTCCAAGGAATCACAGTAGTCATCCTTTCAGGAAACTTTACACTCTTCTTACCAAACAATTACGCAAGAATCCCCTCCTTCGGACATCCAAAGAGAAAGCTCGTGGTTAGTCCGCGACAATACCAGGAGAAGAATCTAATGATGCCGTCGAGTATTTCTTCCGCCCTCCCTAAAGTCAACATCCGCGTATCCGGCCAACTCTTTCGCGCGCACTTGAATTACCTCGATCAACTCATCCAATCGGCGGTCGAGTGTGACCTGTGGGCTGTGCTCGATCTCACTCACCTGGTGGAATTGGATCGCGCGGCGCTCTTCTACCTGATCAGCGGAGAAGGCCGCGAGTTCGGCATCGCAGCCTGCCCTAGCTTTGTGCGGGAATGGATGGAGCACGAACAAGAACGGAAAGCGGCGTGAAGCGGTGGTTCATGCGCCGAGACATTCACGGGGCAATCGCTTCCAGGGTTGTACATTTTCACAGTTGGACATTGTCCTCTCCGGTGCGGCAGAATAGCCGTTCTACATCCACACCGGAGAATCTATCGAGTGAGCCTGACTCCACGCGCCACCGTCCGAGCAAAAATCAGCGCACTTGGCACCTACGTACCGCCAAAACTTCTCACCAATGCCGACCTGGAAAAGATGGTCGAGACGACCGATGATTGGATACTCAGCCGAGTAGGTATTCGCGAGCGTCATATTGCGGAAAAGGGCGTGGCCACAAGCGACCTGGCCGTGGAAGCGGCGAAGAAGGCGCTGGCGCAACGCGGTTGGGCTCCGACGGAGGTCGAGGCGATTATCGTGGGCACGGTTACGCCAGACATGTTGTTTCCTTCCACGGCTTGCCTTGTCCAGCACAAACTCGGCGCAAAGGGCGCGTGGGGATTCGATCTCTCGGCCGCCTGTTCTGCTTTTCTCTATTCTCTGCAAACCGGCGCGCAGTTCATCGCCACGGGGGTTCACAAACGCGTGCTGGTCGTCGGCGCAGACGTAATGTCCTCGATCATCGATTACACGGACCGGGCAACCTGCGTGATTTTCGGCGATGGCGCTGGGGCCGCGATCCTCGAACCTGCGGAAGATGACTCGGTTGGAATAATCGATTTCATTCACGAAGTGGACGGCTCTGGCGGGTGCTTTCTCAACATGCCGGCGGGAGGGAGTCTCAATCCGGCGTCTCGTGAAACGGTGGACAAGCGAATGCATTACGTCCATCAGGATGGGCAGCAGGTTTTTAAGTTTGCCGTACGCAAGCAAACGGAGGCCTGCGAAAAGTTACTGGCGCGCAACGGGCTGAAAGGCTCCGACATCGATGCCTTTATCCCTCATCAGGCCAACCTTCGAATCATTAATGCCACTGCCGACCGGCTGGGGCTCCGCCCGGAAAGTGTGATTGTCAACATCGAGCGCTACGGCAATACCACTGCGGGCACTATTCCTTTGGCGATGAATACAGCTATGGAAGAAGGTAAGCTAAGAAAAGGAAACCTTGTGCTGCTGGCTTCCGTGGGCGCGGGATTCACCGTGGGAGCGACGTTGCTGCGCTGGGCGTTTTAAGAGCGGCCCTCGGACGGCAGACCTCAGACTTCAGCCACGAAGGTGAATTTCCTTCCTTAAAGCGTTTTTAAATTCATGACGTTCGTAATCGTCATCGGAGAATTTGCGAATTGCGGGCGCCGATGAGGCTGTTATGCTTTGCGAGCGTCCGTCTCACGTGAGGATGTCGCCGGGCGCGTAAGCGAATGATCCGAAAGGCCTGTTGTTTTCTATTTGTGATTGGCATGATGGGGCACGTCACGGCCCAGCAGACCGATCCGCGCGAAGCCCAATTAGTTGTTCTGGAGCGGCTTTGGAATGAGGCGCAGGTCAATCGCGACTCTTCGGCGCTAAACGCGCTGGTGGCGGAACGCTTCATCAACACAGAGTGGGATGGATCGCTCAGCGATAAGCCGAAGTTCCTCGCCGACATCAAAGATCCGGAATTCAAGCCCAGCAGTGTCACCATTCAAGACGTCAAGGTGAATTTATTCGGAAGCACCGCTGTCGTCGCCGGCATTTATCACACCAAGGGTGTCTATCAGGCAAAGGCTTACGAACATTTAGGACGATTCACCGACACCTGGGTGCTCGACGGCGGCAAGTGGCAATGCGTCGCTAGCCATACCAGCCTGCTGAAGAAATAGCGCTTCGATCCGCATTCGCGCATCGCTCCGTCCAAATCTTTTATAAGTTCGAATTCACCCGCAGGGTGATCTAATCGACTGCGGGATTGCTTTTTTATTTCTCGCGGACGGAAATCCACTTGGAAATGAACGTGACATCTAGGCCCCCAACGTGGAAGGTTCTGCTCGCCTTTGGCATCATTTATTTTGTCTGGGGATCGACATTTCTCGCGATTCGGGTTGGTGTGCGTGAAGTTCCGCCGTTGCTTTTGGCCGGCATGCGCTTTTTTGTGGCCGGAATTGTTCTTTATGGTTGGATGCGGCTGCGAGGCGAGCCGTCGCCAACGCCGCGTGAATGGGGCGCGGCCACGATTTTGGCAGCGTTGATTTTCCTGGTGGACTACGGATGCCTTTTTTGGGCAGAGCAGCGAATTCCTTCAGGAATTGCCGCGGTCATGTTGGCCACGATCCCGGCATTCATGGCGATTTCAGAAGTTCTTATCTTGCGAACGCAGCGGTTGACCCTGAGATTGGCTGTAGCGCTTTTGCTGGGCCTTGGTGGGGTGGCCGTGCTCATGAGCCGAAGTCTGAGTTTTGGCGAGACGCCACTCGACACAGGCGGGACCTGCGCCTTGATCGTTGCTGCCCTCAGTTGGTCGGTGGCGGCGGCGCTGACGCGGCGACTATCCTTGCCTGGCTCCAAAGCTATGAGTTCGGCGGCGCAAATGCTGACCGGGGGAATATTGCTGATGCTGGCCGCGGCGCTGCTTGGGGAATTTCGCGGGTTCAAGGTAGAGGCGGTGTCCCAGCGTGCCTGGTTCGCTTTGGCGTATCTGATCGTCGCAGGGTCAATCATCGGCTTCACGGCCTATGTGTGGTTGATCCATCACGAGTCGCCGACAAAAGTCGGAACGTATGCCTATGTGAATCCTGTGGTGGCTGTGCTGGTTGGCTACTTTCTGGGCGGGGAAGCTCTGGGGCGGCGAACGATCATGGGCACTTTGCTCGTGCTGGTCAGCGTGATTGTGATTACGACCACGCCTGCGAAGAAAGTGCAGAGTAATTCTGCGGCGGGGGTCGCGCCACTTTCATTAGATGCCGAGTAGCACCGCAACGTAGGCGCGGACTTTGCCTAATAACGCGGAATCTGCTTTGGAATGAAACGCTGCTTTGCGTGCCTCCCAGTCCATGCTCTTTATGTGATCCGCGAGGATGGCGCCTTCGACCTTTCCCACCGTTATCGCTATGGACGCGTCATCTTTTCCGGCTTCACGAGTTGATCAAATTCCTCGCCGGTAAGATATCCCAGCTTCAACGCCGCTTCGCGCAGGCTGCTGTGGTCGACGTGCGCTGTATGCGCGATCTGGGCCGCCTTGTCGTATCCGACTTTTGGGGCCAGAGCCGTGACGAGCATTAGGGAGTTCTTCACGTACCAATCCACCTGGGCGCGATCGACCTCGATGCCTTTGATCATGTATTCGACGTAACCGTGACAGGCGTCCGTGATTAGAGTGACAGAGTGCAGAAAGTTGTAAATGATGACCGGCTTGTAGACGTTGAGCTCGAAATTGCCCTGCGATCCGGCGAAGCCGACCGCGGCGGTTGCGCCATGGACCTGCACGCAGACCATGGTCATGGCCTCGCACTGCGTGGGATTTACTTTTCCCGGCATGATCGAAGATCCGGGTTCGTTCTCGGGGATGGTTATCTCTCCCAGGCCGCAGCGCGGGCCGGAAGCCAGCCAGCGGATATCGTTGGAAATCTTCATCAACGATGCGGCTAGCGTTTCCATCGCGCCCTGCGCGAATACAATTTCGTCGTGCGCGGAGAGCGCGGCGAATTTGTTGCCGTGCGAGCGGAAGGGAAGTCCCGTCAGTTCCGCGATCTTCTTCGCGGCGCGTTCGGCGAATTCCGGATGCGTGTTCAATCCCGTGCCCACCGCGGTTCCACCAATGGCGAGATCGTAAAGGCCGTCCAGTACTTGTTCCAGGCGCTTGCTGTCGCGTTCGAGCAGGCTCGCCCACCCGCCGAATTCCTGCCCTACAGTCAACGGCACAGCATCTTGCAAATGCGTCCGGCCAATCTTCACGATGTCGCTGAACTGTTTGGCTTTGGCCGCGATCGCGTGATGAACGGTCTTGATCGCAGGAATCAGAGCGTTCTTCACGCGCTCGGCTGCGGCGATGTGCATCGCGGCCGGAAACGTATCGTTTGAGGACTGCGACATGTTTACGTCATCGTTGGGATGCACTGGCTTTTTCGATCCTAACTCTCCGCCCGCGATCTCTATGGCGCGGTTGGAGATGACCTCGTTGACGTTCATGTTCGTCTGAGTGCCGCTGCCGGTTTGCCAGATGCGCAAGGGAAACTGATCGCAGAGCTTGCCAAAAATGACTTCGTCGGCGGCTTGCGCAATTAGTTTGGCCTTGTCGGCGGGAAGCTTGCCCAGATCCTGATTCACCAGCGCGCATGCTTTTTTCAGAATGCCGAAGGCGCGGATGAGTTCGGGCGGCATGGTGTCGCGCCCAATGTTGAAATGCAGTAGTGATCGCTGCGTCTGCGCACCCCAGTAGACATTGGAAGGGACTTCGATCTTGCCCATGCTGTCGGATTCGATGCGGGTGCGAGCGGTGGGTTCAGTAGATGTGGCCATGGGCAAGAATGGTCGGGGTTGCCTAAAACCTAGAATTGACTGTCAATTATAACAAGCACACGCTGTCGGCTCCGCCCTGGAATCTGCAGGCGTATAATGGTAGACGTTAAACGCCTAACGGTATAGTATAAGAGTCGTGATTAAGTCGTTCCGCTGTGCGGAAACGGAGCGGCTCCATCGCCGGCAGAAGAGTCGGCGCTTCCGGGCGATCGAGCAAGTGGCACGGCGGAAACTTCGACAATTGGATAGTGCTACGGAGTTACGTGACCTTGCTGCGCCGCCGGGAAATCAACTAGAAGCATTGCACGGTGAGCGAAAGGGACAACACAGTATCCGAATTAACGACCAATGGCGGCTCTGTTTTGTGTGGCGCGAGGGGCACGCGTATGGTGCCGAGATAGTGGACTATCACTAGAGGTATTAAGTTACGACGTAAGCGGGATCTCTGCAGCTCGAAAACAGAGGAACAATGGCTAAATCTCAAGATCTTCTTCCTCCCATTCACCCCGGTGAAATTTTGCGCGCGGAATTTATGGTGCCGCTGCGGCTCAGCATGAACCGGTTGGCGCTTGATCTTCGCGTGCCGGTGACGAGAATTGCTGAGATTGTTCACGAACGCCGCGGCATCAGCCCCGATACCGCTCTTCGGTTGGCACGGTATTTCAATACGAGTGCCGCTTTTTGGCTGAATCTTCAAGTCGCGTATGACCTGGAAGTCGCTCATGACAAATTCTCGCGCACAATTGAACGCGAAGTTCGTCCGGGTGCATTTGCAGCGACTGGCTGACCGTTCCTCGGTGTGGTCAGCTTATCGTTTGCTATTAATACCTACATGTAGAATCATCGATCTCCGGGCTCTCTTGCCCAGCGCCGAGAGAACTCATGCCCGGTCTCCTCGCCACAGAAGACCTGGAGACTGAGCATTAAGCGAAGTTAGAGTCGCGCGTCCGGAAACGCCCACCGAACTATTTCAGCAAGGTCAGCGGTTCCGGCGGCAGCGTGCCTGGGATCGAATTGAGATAGTCCAAAGCTTCGCCGACGGTGTTGATGGTCGCCGGGTCGCGCAAAGCCAAGCCCCGCGCTCGCGCCGCCTGCGCTTCCGGGAGCTTCGAGGCGCCTTCCACGATCGACTTCTGGAAGGGGCTGAGTGGTTCCTGGGAATAGTCTCTCGTCCAAAAGTCCGCTGGGATTGCAGGTTTGGGGATCTCGGGCCAGGACCTGACCGACGGGGAGGAAAATACTTCTGTGAACTCGGGTGCATCCGCGACGCGTGCGGTAAGCGGGTCGCAACTGCGGGGCACCACCTGATTCCACTTCCTGCCCACGGTCTTCATAAAAGAACCGTGATGCATGGGCGTGTTGACCACGGTGTTAGGAGCGATGTGAGACGAAACCATGATGCAGGGCACGCGAATCCCCAGCCGGGTGAAGTCGAAGCCGAACTCCAGCGGGTAACCCTTGAGGTCGGGAGCGGTGACAGTGCCGGGCGGCGAAACGTGGTCGTAACATCCGCCGTGTTCATCGAAGGTGATGATCAGAAGAGTTCGATCCCGCGCCGGCGATCTGCGGATGGCATCGTAGACCTGCCAGACAAACTGCTCGCCGAGCAGGACCGGGCCGACATCGCCCTTGCCGCTGCCATCGACGGTCGCACCGGGAGTGGAGGGGTGCATGTCGCTCTGCGGAGTGAAGAACCGCGGCTCGACGAACGAGTAGGAGGGCAATGAGCCGGAGGTACAGTCCGTCAGGAAACGCTCAAAGCCGTAAAAGTGATTGAGGGGATTGGGAATGAAGGTACCGGGGATCAGGGGATTCGGAATCAAGGGATGGTACAGCAGCAGGGCCGTGAAATGGACAATGCTGGTGAGCGCTACATACGGGTTGGCGGAGTATATCTTCCAGTTCAGAGGCGAAGTCCAGCCGGAGTCCTGAATCTGGTTGAAGATAGTTTTTCCGGCGCTGTCGATGATCCAACGAGGAGAAGCGCTCTGCCAATTCGGGTCATCAGTGGCGTTGACGACGAAGCCCCATGACGTTCCCGCGTTCCAGAAGGCGCGGTTGCACCAGGTTTGGCTGGGCACGGCGCAGAACCAGTGGTCGAATACGCCGAACTGCTGCGCCAAGGTCGTGCAGACGTTCACGGCATTGGTGGGATAGCACTCCATGATCTGCTTGTAACCGGTGAAGGGGAACTGGGCCGGAGTGGCGGCGTAGGTGGGGTCCTGGCCTTTATATTCCTCAGCCTTGTAGTTTTCGATGTAGTCGTTGACAGAACCGTTCATGGGCGGCGTGGGCAGCGGCCGCTGAGAAGGCAGGTTATAAGGCGGGTTGGTGCCGCCATTGATCAAGTTATAAAGCTGGGTGTTCACGTGAATGTAGTCTTCGCCGGGATCGGGATAAGGTTGAAAGTAGTTTTGCTTTTGAGTGTTCGGGTCCATGCCCACGGGAGCGACGGGAATTGACGTAACACCGGGTGGCGGAGGATTCCTTACGCCGGGCGGGATGGGGTTGGATAGATTCTTTCCCGTCACACCTTCGAAGGTCTTGCCGCGGGGAGCGTTTGGCGGAACTCCATTGGGGTACATATATCCCAGAAGGTTATCGAACGAGCGATTCTCCAGCATGACGACCACGACGTGATCGAAGGTGTCGAGGCCGTCCGATCCGTCCCAGGGAAGCAGGACCCCGCTATAGCTTATGAGGGTACCTTCTAACGACGAGGACACTCCTACGCGAATGTTGATGGATGAGGGGTTGTCGCCTGACCCGGTCATGATTCCGGTGGCGGCGACAAAGTTCGGGACACCTGTTGCGAGTTTTCCCGTACCCTCCGGGTAACCCCAAAGGTGAAACGCGGAAGCCTTTCTAACCGGGATCGAACCTGAAGCGGCCCAGGTTCCGGCAACTGTATACCTTTTTCCTTGATACCCAAGGGTGCCGTTGAGTACTTGGTTTTCGTTGCCCGAAACGGCGAGATTCAGCGTGAGGGCGTGGTCCTGACTTGCAAGTTTCCAAGTTCCCATCTGAGCTTTCCTCGACTGTGGCAGAATTTACGACCCGTTGAAGCATGACTTGGTTAAGCCGGGTACAAGGCCCCTGTGTATCGTTGGATCGTTCCATCCGCAGAGGACGAAGCGTCAACCTGAATATTGACCTGCGTGGGATTGCCGCTACCGATCATGATTCCGGTCGCGGCGATAAAGTTTGGTGCTGCTTCCCCGGTGGGCCCGGAAAGAGTAAAGGCCGAAGCGTTTCTCTGAGGCATAGAACCTGAAGCGGCCCATGACCCTGTAACAGAATAAGCTTTGCCTTGATAGGTCATAGTGCCGCTCATGGGGCCGTTGTCCGTAGCCTCGACATCCAGCGCCAGGGTGCGGTCAGAACTTGCAAGCTTCCAGTGAGACATCTTTGACCTCTTCGATAGGACGACCACATTAGAGAGCGCCGCAAGAAATAACACGCCGAGAAACTGCGTGTCAACAAAGAGTAGGGCGATAGGTACCAGTATTAGGGTATCGCTTCAGCGATCCCGCCAAAGGTAAGCGCCAATAGAAATCCGTTCATGGCGATGCTGCAAGACCATCCTGAGTATTACCCAGACCTGCCTTGTTCCGCCGGTCCCGGCTGTGCGCAATCGCGCAACAGAACCGCGAAGAGATGCTCTGCCGCCACATGCTAGAATCATCGGTCTCCGGCTCCCTATCGCTCCAGCGCCGAGAGCACTATGCCCGACCTACTTGCCATGGAAGACCTCGCGACCGAGCCTCAAGTGAAGTTAGAGTCGCGTCCCGAGACCCGCACTGACGTATTGGTGATTGGCGCCGGGCCCACCGGACTGGCCTGCGCCATCGAAGCGCAAAAGGTCGGGCTCAAGGTGATTGTCGTCGATAAAGGGTGCCTGGTGAATTCGCTGTTTCACTATCCGCCGGGCATGACGTTCTTTACTACGCCGGAGTTGCTGGAGATTGGCGATATTCCATTTACGACCGCGTTGCAGAAGCCGACGCGCGAAGAAGCGCTCGAATACTATCGTAAAGTGTCCGAGCACTATCGCCTCGACATCCACCAGTATGAGTGGGTCAAGACGGTGATGGGCGAGGACACTAAGTTTCAGGTCACCGCGACCGACCGCGCCGGACGAGCCTGCGATTACAACACGCGCAAAGTCATCGTCTCGACCGGCTACTACGATCTCGCCAACCAGCTCTGCATTCCGGGCGAAGACCGGCCCAAGGTTTCGCACTACTACGGCGAGTCGCATCCTTACTATGACTGCGATGTGGTGGTGATTGGCGGCAAGAATTCGGCAGCCATTGCCGCCCTCGATTTGTGGCGGCACGGCGCTCGCGTTACGCTCGTTTATCGCGGCGCGCAATTGCACCATCACGTTAAATACTGGATCAGGCCCGACATTGAAAACCGCATCAAGAATCGTGAGATCGACGCATACTTCAATAGCACTGTGCAGGAAATTGGGATCGACCATGTCGTCGTGCAGACGCCGCGCGAACCGATCCGGCTGAAGAACGATTTTGTTCTGGCGCTGATTGGCTACCATCCCGACTATGATTTTCTCCGCAGTATGGGCCTCGAGCTTTCGGCGGATCAATGCCGCCCGGTGTGCGATCCGGTGACTCTGGAAAGTAATGTTGCTGGAATTTACGTCGCCGGAGTGATCGTCGCCGGATCGCGCACCAACGAGATTTTTATTGAGAATGGCCGATTTCACGGCAAACAGATTGCCGAGGATTTGAAGCGCAAACTGTGCGCCGGTTGAAGTTTCGCGTTGAAGTTGCCAGTTCGCGGTTCGCAGTTCTCGGAGGTTGAGTGGCCGAAAGCTACAACTGAGAACCAGGAACTGAGAACCGAGAACTTGAGAACTGACTGCTACTTCACCAAGAATTCCTTCACAAACTCCACGGTCGCGTAGAACTGGTAATCCACGTTCTGCTTCTTGCGAAAGCCGTGTCCTTCATTCTTGCCCAGTAGCCACCAGACGGGAGTTCCGTTTTTTCGGACAATCGACACCATCTGTTGTGATTCACTTGCGGGCACGCGGGGATCGTTCTTTCCCGCAATCACAAAAAGTGGTTTGGTAATGTTCTTCGCCTTGTTTGCCGGCGCAATCTGTTCGAGGAACTCCCGCATCCTGGGATCGCGTTCATCGCCGTATTCCACGCGCCGCAGATCCTGGCGGTATCCCGAAGTGTGCTCAAGGAAGGTCACCAGATTCGATGGCCCGACAACATCCACCGAGCAGCAGATGCGGTCGTTGTAGTTCGTGGCCACGGCCAAAGTCATGAAGCCGCCATAGCTGCCGCCGGTCACCATGACGCGGCCGGAGTCCAGATCCGGTTGCTGCTGAATCCAGTCGAAGAGTGCGTTAATGTCTTTGTAAGAACCTTCACGCAGAAATCCGTTGTCGAGCGAGAGGAATGTTTTGCCGTAACCGGTGGAACCGCGCACGTTGGGCGCGATCATCGCAATGCCCAGTTCGTTCAGATAGTAATTCCAGCGGCCGGCAAAGCTCGGCCGGAATTGGCCTTCGGGACCGCCGTGAATGTTGACGATTACGGGGCGCTTGCCGCTGAACTTCGCCGGAGGCCGGTAGAGAAAGCCGCTGATCATGCGCCCGTCCCAGCTTTTCCAGTGAATCAGCTCAGGCTCCGGCAAGGTCGCCGTATTCAATCCGCCGGTTTCGCTGAAGGTCCAGCGGTCAACCTTTCCCGTCTGTACATCTAGCGAATACACGTCGGAACTGGACCGAGCCGAAGACAGGTCGAACGCGAGGTCGCGATTATTCTTGTGCCACGTCACGCCGGAAATGATCCCCTTAGGGAGATTGGGGACAGGTTTCTCCTTGCGCGTCGCGGTGTCGAGAAGGTGCAGCACTCCGAAGCCGTCTTCGTTGGTGACGAATGCAATCATCTTTCCGTTGTCGGAGAGAGAGAACTCGTCCACGTCCCACGGACTATTTCCGCTCAAATACGTATACTGCTTTGACGCCAAGTCAATGTAAGCGAGCCGGTGAAACTCGGAATCCTTGTCGGTGGTGACATAAATTCCTTTGCCATCGTTGCTGAAACGGCCACCCTGATAGTGCACGTTCGCGCTGCCCTTGGGCGTCAGCAATGTCTTCTCTCCGGACGCACCGTCCATCAACCAGAGATAACTTTCCTCCGCCGAAAGCTCGTTCATTACCAGAAGTTTCTGCCCGTCGCGCGACCAGTCCAAAGGTTGCCAGCCGCCGCCTTCCAGCTTCGCGAGCATGTGATCGGTCTTCGGGTCGGCTGGGTCCATCACCCAAATGTCGACGTCGTTGCCGTCGCGACGCGTCGATCCGTATGCGATTTTGCTGCCGTCATGCGTCCAGGTGATTGCTTCGTTGCGCGATTTGCCATCGGTTAAAAGAGTGATATCGCCGCTGGCCATGTCATAACGGTAGAACTGGTAAAACTCGCCTCCGCCCACGTCTTTCATGAAGATGAACGAATTGCCGTTTGCCGGATTGAAGTAGGCCACGGCGACGGGGTCGGGGTAGAAGGTCAACTGACTGCGGTCGCCGCCCGGCATCTTCACCAGATGAATCTCGTTCACATCGGCGAATCGTGTGGAGATCAACATCTCGCGGCGCTCGGGATGCCAACTGGATACGTTCGCCCCACGATAGTTGCTGTATTGCTCTACGCTCGCCGCCAACGATGCGGGGATGGCCGGAATGTTTTCTGCCGCTAAGTTCTCGTTAGGAGCAATCTGATCGCTTTGCGGAAAAGCCAGAATGGTTAACAGCAAAACCGAAAACAAACGCAGACATTGTGTCATCATCCGGCTTCTCCCAGACCGCACGGCAATCATAGTTCCCAGCATCGCGCCAGCATCTTAGGCTTTGGGCGCAAATGCCGTCAACCTGGTCTGTGACGAGCGCAATTTTTGCCGCGCCGTGCCCGCAACGATTACTCTAGCCATTCGCTTCACGTGGCCTGCTATGGAATTGCAGCCGGAACTCGCGCTTCCCTCGGTTTCGCTCGTGTCTTACGCGCGGCTGATTCGGGACAATCGCAACTTTCGCCGCCTGTGGATGGCGCAGATCGTCAGCGAAATCGGCGACTGGTTCTACACGCTATCGATTTACACGCTGTTGTTGCAGTTAACGGGTCATGCCAGCTCCGTCGCTTTGGCATTGGTTCTTCAAGTTCTGCCGCAAACGTTTGTTGGCCCGACTGCCGGAGTTGTGAATGATCGCGTGCGGCGCAAGCTCGTCATGATCACAGCCGATCTGGTCCGCGTTGCGATCGTGCTGTCGATGCTCTTTGTGCGCTCGCAATCGACGGTTTGGCTCGTGTATCCCTTGCTGCTAGCCGAAACCATCATGGCGGCTTTCTTCGAGCCGGCGCGCAGTGCGGTGCTTCCCAATATCGCATCGGGCGGCGAAATTCTTATTGCCAATACACTCTCTTCGGCTACCTGGTCAGTGAATTTGCTGGTGGGCGCATCGGTGGGCGGAGTCATCGCTGCCTTTTTCGGCCGCGATGTGGTCTTTGTGATCAACGCTCTGTCCTTCCTGGCTTCAGCAATGCTTATCGGAAGGATGCATTTTGCCGAACCGCATGCCGAATCCGCCTCTCCACTTCGGTTCCGCGAGTTGTTCGACTACTCACCCGTGGTTGATGGCATACGTTATATCCGCAGTCATCGCTCACTTTTGCCCACGGTGTTTGCCAAGGCGGGCGAACTGATGATTGGGCCAAGCTGGGTGATCTTCACCGTAATGGGAGAGCGCGAGTTCGCGCCGCACTGGCGCCACATCGATCCCGCCCGGGGAGCGATGCTGGGCATGAGCATTCTTCTCGGGGGCCGCGGTCTGGGCGCGCTGCTCGGGCCGTTTCTTACCGCGCGCTGGGCGGGGCGCAGCGATACCCGCCTTCGTTTGGGAATTTTACTGGGCTATCTGCTCATCGCTGTTGGCTATGGAGTTCTGGGCTTCAGTCCGAACGTGTGGGTCGCCAGCGCCTGCGCCATGGTGGCCCATGCGGGAGGTGGAACAGTCTGGGTTTTCTCTACCACTCTGTTGCAATTGCACACCGAAGACCGTTTTCGAGGCCGCGTTTTTTCCGCCGACTTAGGTCTGTGCATGCTCAGCATCGCGATTGGCGCATGGCTGTGCGGTCGTTTCCTCGATTGGGGGGTGACTGCGCGCACCGTCGCCACTTTCACGGGAATAATCATGCTCATACCTGCGGCGCTCTGGGCTTGGTCCATTCGAAGGGGCCAGTAGATATGAGAATTGCCCCGCACGCTCGTCTCGAGCGACGAGACGTTCGAAGCCGGCTCCAGATCTCTTTAGCTTTTTTGCAGGCGGTCAATCTTGGCCGCCATAATAAAATCACTCTCGGTCAGCCCGTCGATTTTGTGCGTCCATAGTGTGATCTCAGCTTTGCCCCAGGCCAGGAGGATATCGGGATGATGGCCCTGCTCCTCGGCCAGTTCTCCAACTTTGTTTACAAAATCCAAGGCCTGCTTGAAATCAGGGAACTTGAATTCGCGCGTCAGATGATGCTCAGTGATTACATTCCACTGTGGGACGGCTTTGAGCAGCTCTTGCAATTCTCGGCCCTGGATAGGCGGCACACCACCGCGGCAGGGAACACATTTCTTATCCGCTAATTGTTCAGTCATGGAAGCCTCTCCGACACAGCCATAATAGCCGAAGCGTGGCCGGCCGTTCCCTCCAGTCCATCCGCCTGAAGGTTCTCTGAAACCCCGGAGCCTGCTGTTGCATCTCTAGACTTCATTCTGAAGTTAAAGCTTGGGGACGAAAGATGAGTCCACCACCGGCGCAGAGCGGCAACGCTCCCCCCGTCAAAAATCCGTGGTTGATTGCGATCGCGGTCATGCTGGCGACGTTCATGGAAGTGCTGGATACTTCCATTGCGGCGGTCGCACTGCCATATATCGCGGGGAGCCTGTCGGCCACAAACGATGAAGCCACCTGGGTCCTGACGAGTTATCTGGTGGCCAATGCCATCATCCTGCCGGCCAGCAGTTGGTTTTCGCTGCGCTTTGGACGAAAAAGATTTCTCATCACCTGCATAATCATCTTCACGGTTTCTTCATTCGCTTGTGGATCGGCCACCAGCCTCGCGTTGATCCTGATTGCGCGCGCAGTGCAAGGCGCCGGAGGCGGCGCATTGCAACCGCTGTCACAGTCGATTCTGCTGGAAAGCTTTCCTCCGCAAAAACGCGGGTTGGCGATGGCCGTATTCGCGCTGGGTGTGGTAGTCGCGCCGGTATTGGGCCCGACTTTAGGAGGCTGGCTCACCGATACTTACTCCTGGCGCTGGGCGTTTTACATCAACATTCCCGTCGGCATTTTTGCGATCTTCATGATCTCCCGCTACGTGGAAGATCCTCCTTACATCAAAGACGCGCATCCGGGAAAGCTGGACGGCATTGGCCTGGGCCTGCTCGCCGTTTGGCTTGGCGCGTTGCAGATCATTCTCGACAAGGGCCAGGAAGATGACTGGTTCGGCGCGGCCTGGATTCGGTATGCCGCGATCATTTTAGTTGGCAGCTTTGTCGCGTTTATCATCCGCGAATATCGCGCGGAGAAACCGCTGGTCAACCTGCGCATCTTCCACCACCATCGGAATTTCACACTGGGATGTTTGCTCATCGGCTTATTTGGTGCAGCCATCTACGGCCTGGTGACTTTGCTGCCCCTCTTCTATCAGGAATTGATGGGCTACACCGCTCTGACGGCGGGTTGGGCGGTGAGTCCGCGCGGCATTGGAGCAATTGTTGCCATGCCCATTATTGGCTACCTAACAGCGAAGATTGACAACCGCTGGCTCATCGCTTTCGGGTTCACTTTGTTTGGGGTCGCGAGCCTGTGGTTTGGTGAAGTCAATCTTTCCATCGGTCAATGGACATTTCTGTGGGCCATTCTGATCAGCGGCTTCGGCTCGGGGTGCGTCTTTGTGCCGCTTTCGACAACTGCCATGGCATTCCTGAAGAACGAAGAAATCGGCAACGCCAGCGGGCTCTACAATCTTCTGCGCAATATCGGCGGCAGCATAGGAATTTCAGTGGTGAATACGATCGTCTCCCGGCACGAACAGATTCATCGCAACGAATTGTCCGCGTCGCTAAATCCCGCCCGCGTGGAGGTCCGGGGAGCAATACAAGGCGTGCAACACTATTTGGCCGCGCAAGGAGCTTCGCCCGCATCCGCTGCGCAACAGTCATACGCGCTGGTCGGCGGTGCTCTCGAAGGCCAGGCTCGCTTGTGGTCGTACGTGGATGATTTCCGCTATATGGCGCTGATGTGCTTTGCCTGCGTGCCGATTGTGTTTGCGCTTAAAAAGACGGTGGGGAAGAAAGGGGCGGTGGGAGCGGGACATTAGCCTGCGCGGATTCGGCGGAGCGCGGAAAATACTTTTTGGTCCAGAGGAAATACACCATAAAAATGAGGCTGATCGCCACTCCGAACCAAAGCAAACCTCCTTTGTGGAAGGTGGGATTTGCGTTCATGTAGTCCAGCCGCGTTTGCGACCAGCCCATCTTCGAATATGCCTTCAAAAGATCTGCATGACCATAAGTGATGGTTTCGGAAATGAGGCGTAACGACATGGTAATAAAAGCAGTCCACCAACCAGCTAAGCTCAGACGATAGAGGGCGAACGCCAGAAAGCCTTGCAGAACCGCAACTGCAACCAGAAGCACTGCGGCGGGCCATCCGGTCAGATATTTCCCAAAGAGAGTCGCAATCGGAGTGGTGACGGCAGTGAGCAGGCAGTACGCCGCCCCAAAGCCCAAGAGCAAGCTAACGGCCAGAACCGGCAATGGACAACGGTCGGTCCAGCGTTCGGCCGGATCGCGCCGTTTACATGTTTCTTCGACAGTTTTGCGGCTGAAGAACAATAGGAATGCCAGCGGAACCGCGACGAAAAAAAAGGAAAAGAAGAGAATGATCAAGGTCAGAATGATGGCTGCGGCGGCAGTAGAAGGTGGCATTACATTTGGCGTATTTGCGGCCGCCTGATGCATGCCTGCCATGAAGCCCGAGGGAAGAACTGTCGCCAGGAATACGGTCATGATCGATCCGAAAATCAGGCCGACTACAGATGCGATCAGGTTCAGCGCTCGCGCCCAACGGCGCGCCTGTATCGAACCTATGCCTAAGGCAAGCAGAATCGCCGCCGCAAACGAATAGCTGCATATGCCTGCAACATAAGCTCCCGCGGGCATCGGACCTCCCATGGCTTTGCGCGAGAAAACCGCGCCCAGCAGCATGAAGGGAATCATCAAAGCGCTTAGACCGCCTAAGGCAATTTCAATGATGCCGAAGACGATGAGGCCCGTGCTGCGGTCGGGATAAGAATCTGGAAGAGGAGCGGACGGAAGCTCGGGTGCCGGCGCGGATGGAACTACTGATTGCTGCTGTGCAACCGGTTCCTGTGGCGCGGCGGCTGGGGGTTCCAATGGTATGGAAGGTTCTGATTCCAGAAGGGTCTCCGCAACGGACGCGCTATCTTAAACAGGCGAGGGACAAATGAAAAGAAGATTTATTACTTGCGGAGGCCTACTGGCGTCGTACTAAGCGAGAGAAACTAGAAGGGAACTCCTCTGTATTTAATGGGGGCGAACTTCCGACTGGAACTCACAGCTATACAATCTTAAAAAGACTCTCCAGATCGCGCGCTCCGTGGACAATACGAAGAATTACTAGCCGGTCACTCTCAACCCTGTAGAAGATTAAATGCTTCTGAAACCCGACCACAGGTAGTCGCCGAATCCCGCGCAACTCAGCTGATTTGAACCTGCATAACGGTCCCAGCTGTAAATACCGGACAACTCTAAGCAGAGACAGATAAACAGATCGTTCCCAACGAGCTCCTAAACGGATATCTGCCTGCTGCTCGTACCAATCCATCTGATCAAGAATATCGCTGGCGGCCGCATCGCTTAGGCTCAGCGTCAGAGTCTTCACCGGCGCTGAGTGCGCTCTCGCAAAGCTGCGACAAGGCCCTTGCGCCGTATCTCAGCCATCGTAAGTTCGATCTTTGGACCTTTTGCCGCCGCAATTAAATCCTGCTCGATGCTGTGAAGACGCCGGTCTTTATCTTGGCGGATCAGTTCGCGAATATATTCGCTCGGAGTACTCCAGTCTCCTGAGGAAATCTGGCCTTCTACGTATTTTTTTAACGCTTCAGGCAAAGAAATGTTCAGAGACGTCATGGCCACACCTTCATTTTATGACAGTTTATGAAGGTCGTGAAGAATCATTTTCCGCATCTGCGGCGACCAAAGAAGGGCTTGCTAAAGCTAGAACGGAATATCCTCGTCCGTAATCGGCCCAGAACCCGCGCCCGCTGGCTCATGCTCAGGCGTGCGCTGGTCGAAGCCATTGCTGCCGCCGGCCGCAGCCGAAGCGCCGCGTGAGCTGCCGCTGAACTCGCCGCTGCCTCCACCTTCGCCGCGACCACTAAGAAGAACCAGGTCATTGGCGATTATTTCGGTCTTGTACTTTTTTTGGCCAGTCTCCTTGTCATCCCATGAACTGGTTCGCAAGCTGCCTTCGATGTAGCATTTGCCGCCTTTTTTGAGATACTCTCCGACGATCTCGGCGGTCCGTTGGAAGGCGACAATATTGTGCCACTCGGTGCGGTCCTGCCAGTTTCCTTCTTTATCCTTGAAACGTTCGTTGGTCGCCAGAGAAAACTTGGCTACCGGCATACCACCTGGGGTGTACTTGACCTCGGGGTCCTTGCCCAGATTGCCGACGAGAATTACCTTGTTGACGCTCTTTCCTGCCATGGAGTGCTCCTTCGCACGCACTATAACAGAATGAAGGCTGCGGAAGACTGTGGGAGCGGAATGTTTGTTCAGAGAAATTCCATTCCGGGCCGAGATCAGCAATTACTCGATGACTTGATCCGTGAGAATCCGCGCAAATCGTGGCAGATAGGCCTTTTACGTCACTCGAAACCGGGTTATAATCGCGCCATGCCTGTCGCACCTGGCGCCACCAAAGCACTTGGCATGGTTCCCGACGATCAGAAGTTTGAACCCAGGTCCAAGGGAATTGCCACCGCGCGCAAGAAAAAGCCGAAAGAACTCGCAGTCATCACTGAGTGCTGCACGGGATGCGCCGGCTCGCCTGCGTGCGTGGAATATTGCCCGGTGGAAGACTGCATGTTCTGGGTGCCCGACGAAGACGCCACGCCTTTTGGCCGCATCGCAGTGGACCCAATCCTGTGTATCGGCTGCAAGAAGTGCCTCAGCAAAGGTCCCGACGGCGCCTTCCTCGACGGCTGCCCGTGGGATGCGATTGTGATGGTGGATATTGTTGAAGTGGAGAAAGAAGTAGGAGCGATGGCGATTTAGTTATCCGCCTTCGCTTCGAACGACTGATCAGTGCCGGAATCTTGGAGGCAACGTGACGCTGACACGTTCATTCGCAATTGAAGCGATGATTCTTCTGGTTCTGAGCTTCTTCGGCGGGAGATTTCTTACTTCGGGCCTCGATATTCAGCTCCACGATACCTACTTTGTGCTATCACCAAAGAGCGCGTGCTTGGCGATGGCGGCCATCCTTTGCCTCTCCGCGGCTGCTTACTCGATTTTCCCCATAAATCCGCGAGGCGCTAGCTGGCACTTCTGGCTTACAACGGTAGGGATCACTGCGTTCTGGACCTGCTTTTACTTCGCTGGAAGGATGGTTTCACAAGGGGCTGCAGCCGGTTCTATGAATTCCTCCGCGAAGATCGCCACACTGTCCACGCTCGCCCTGTCTGCTTTCGTTATCACACTTTCCGTCGTGATTTTTGCAGTTAGCTTCGCTGTCGGGTTGGTCCGGCGGTAGGGTATTTCGCGTTAAGACCCGAGGCTAGCAGAAGCACCTACTTTATTCTGGTCTCGATCGCTTTATCCGTGAGCATCGCCTGCTGCCGCACGTCATTCGAAATATCCGGCAGATCGCGTTCGTAGGGACGAATTGCTGCAAGATCGTTGGCTTGGCCAACTATGTAAAGCGCGCGCAATGCCTCCCATACTTGCTCAGTCGCGGGATCAATGATGGCCACTTCCGCTCCGGTTGCGACATTCGCGCCGGTTCCGGCCACGGATCGAATCCTGCCCGCAATCGGCGAACGAATCTCGATGGCGCTCTGTGAAGCTGAAGCATTCGCCACAGCAAGCTTCGCAATAAGCCCGCTTTGGCGAATCGCAGTGCCCGGACGATCCGCATCGACGATGCGGCCTGTGTCAGGCGCGGCAATGTGCGCCGGCTCCAGCAGTGCCACAATCTGCGGACGTCCCGTCGCATCGCCAAAGCGCACGAGCGACAATGCGGCATTTCCCCGCACCGTGGGCGAAGAATCATCCAGCATCTTCAACAGCGATTCATGGAAGTCTGCCCGTGACGTGTCCTGCCCCATGACCCACGCATCCGTATTGCGAATCTCTTCCACCGGATTTGCGGCCAGGCTCACTAACTCGGGATACCATTTTGCGACCGCCGGATCGTGCCCGTTGATGTGTTCCCCAACTTGCACCAGGGCCTGCTGAATGTGCCGCGCCTTCTTCGTATCGTGCAGGTATTCGTTCAGTTGCTGATCCGAAAGCCGGCGCCCAAACCACGTATTCCACCAAAACAAGAACGGCATCAGCACGATCAGCCATCCGGTGGCGAAGAAAAGAATCTTCTGGGTGCGCGACATGCGCGGCTTTGCTGTTGCGGGTTGGACAGTTTCTGTCTCCATCATTTCAGTCGAGTAGGGCGCTGGTCCAGGAGTCAAGCCGAGATTCATTCCGTGTCCGCATCCAGCACGCGATCCTGCTCCAGGTAGTGCGAAATCGCGTATTGCGCCAGAAGCGGCGTCAGCACACGAATCTCGGCTCCAATCCATTCGCCCTTTGCGTGCGGAGCGTCCGGCGCATGATTGCAGCGTCCTCCGCTGCCAAACTGCGGGCCGAAGTCGGCGCTCTGAATCTGGTCGAACTGCTTGATCTCGCGCCAAGCCTCATCGCCTACAGTACCGGAGACATCGATTTTTAGCCGTACGACAGGCATAAGTCAAAACCATTCAACGCAGAGTTCGCAAAGCACGCAGAGAAAACAATCAGCAATCAAAACTCAACAATCATAAATTGCTTTTCTCCGTGTCGGAGC
Organism: Candidatus Sulfotelmatobacter sp.; assembly: GCA_049584475.1. GTDB lineage: Bacteria > Acidobacteriota > Terriglobia > Terriglobales > Acidobacteriaceae > Sulfotelmatobacter. The sequence goes on from JBAUXX010000067.1 coordinate 116,872, forward strand.
CTGCCCTGAGCGCAGCCGAAAAGGTGCCTCCGTGGTGGATTTTCAACTATGCGGAAACCACTGATACAGCATAAAGTAAACAATCACGCCGGTCACTGAAACATACATCCACAACGGCCAGGTCCAGCGCGCAATCGCTCGGTGCTTGGCGTAACGCGCTTTCAATCCTCGACTCAGCGTAATGATTGCCATGGGAACGATCACGATGGCCAGGGTGACGTGTGTAATTAAAATCGTGAAATAAACTGGCCGGACCCATCCCTCACCGAGAAAGCGAACATTACCCACTTCGAAGTGAAAAAATAAATAGCAGCACAAAAACACCGCCGAGGCTACCATTGCCGCGATCATGCACGCCCGGTGGACTGCGACCTTCCCACGAGAAATCAGCCAGCGGCCGGTCAGCAGCAGCACTCCGCTGGTTCCATTCAAAGTCGCATTGAGGGCAGGGAAGAACGCGTACTGCTCCGGGATCACGCGGCGGGCCTCGTCGAACGGCGGTTCACCATAAGAAATGCGAGTCCAAACATGACCAGAGAAAATAGCAGCAGCGTCGCAACGGATGATTGAAGCGGAAAGGCCAATTCCGCTGCCGGATACAACAACCCGCGCAACGCTTCCACGCCGTATGTCAATGGATTCAGCCGCATCAGCCAGCGCATCCATCCCGATGCGCCTCCCATAGGAAAGAGCGCTCCCGACAGCAGCCACAAAGGAATCAGAAACAGATTGACGATGCCATGAAACGCCTGCGGCGAATCCATGGGCCACGCAATCGCAAATCCCAGCGCAGTCAGCGCAAACGAAACCAGAAACACCACTATCGTGACCAGCAAGATCTGCACCAGTTCCAGGTGAATCCCGGCAAATGGAGCGAAAATCAGAAAAATCATTCCTTGAATCGTCGCCAGAGTAGTGCCACCCAGCACCTTGCCCAAAACAATCGCCGAACGCGGCACGGGCGCGACCAGTACCGAAAGCAGGAATCCTTCCTTGCGATCGTCAATGACTGACATCATCGTGAAGATGGAAGTAAACAGCACGATCATAATCAGCGCGCCGGGATAAAAATAATCCAGATAGTGCTGCTGTCCCGCGCCGCCCCCATGAAACGATGTGCCAAAGCCCGACCCAATCACCACCCAAAAAACCAGCGGCGACGCCAAAACGCCTACCACGCGCGCCTTCTGGCGATAAAAGCGCACAATCTCGCGCCACCATAACGTGAACGCCGGAAGCATCACGCCGGTCGAAACCGGTGTGAAAGCCTGGCGCGAAGGTAAGACTTGTGTGGCCAAAATTAACTCGCCTTTGGTGACGCCGTCTTAACCGGCGCGACTTCCTGTTTCTTACCCAGGTGCAGCAGACCTCGGTCGCGCATTTCCCAATAAGCATTCAGCAGAAAGCACGCCGAAAGGGACAGCAGGATCAGCGTCATGAACAATCCATCCACGGTCGCCGACGGCGGCCACAGAGTGATCATTCCGCTCGCGAAGATCCACGCCACTCCCAGCAGAGGAACAATTCCCAACACTAAAGAAAGCACCAGCATCATTGCTCGCAACGCTACCTCCTATTCAACCATTAATGTTTATCACTAGACTTAGATTGTTCATCCTCGCGTTCACTCCAAAACTTGTGCCCGGTCTGGCGGATGAATACGTCTTCGAGCGCGGGCTTACTGACCGAGATCGCCTGAATCTCTCCGGGAAATGCTTCCACGACATCGGTTACGAATCTGTGTCCGCCTTCGATCTCGATGCGCACCTGCTTCTCCATCACAGCGGCCTCGAGGGAGAATCGCGTGCGAATCAGACTCGCCAGGTTCTCCGCGTCGTGCGCCGCGTCGAGCAGTACAATGTCGCCGCCGATTTCGCTTTTCAATTCCTCCGGCGTGCCCAGCGCAACAAGGTTCCCTTCATTCAATATCGCCAGCCGGTCGCAGCGCTCGGCTTCTTCCATCAAATGCGTCGTCACCAGCACGGAAACCTGCTCCTCGTCGCGCAGCGTCCTCAGGTACTGCCAAAGATCGCGTCGCGCCCCAGGGTCAAGGCCCGTTGTCGGTTCGTCCAGCAATAGCACCGCTGGATGGTGCAACAATCCTTTACCCAGTTCAATCCTCCGCTGCATGCCGCCGGAAAAAGTCTGTACCAGTTCCTTAGCGCGATCCGCTAAACCCACGCGCTCCAGTATTTCCTCGACTCGACGCTTGAGAGCCGCACCACGCAGACCGTAAAGATGTCCCTGATGCCACAAATTTTCATACGCTGTAAGCTTCGGGTCCACGCTTTGTGCTTGAAACACGACGCCAATCTGCCGCCGCAGGCTATTGGCCTCACGCGCAGCATCGTATCCCATCACCAGCGCGCGTCCAGCCGTCGGCAGCATCAAGGTCGAAAGAATTCGGAACAACGTAGTCTTGCCGCTGCCGTTTGGACCCAGCAGACCGAACAACTCCGCCGCATGCACGTCGAAAGAAATTCCATTTAGAGCCGTGCGGTTTTCATAACGATGCACCAGATTCTGAATGGAAATGACGGCCTCTCCGGAAACGGGCACCAGTTCCGGGCCAAGATCGGCGATTGCGGAGACTCGAGAAGACAAGGAAAATCCTGGGATTGCGTTATTAACAGTCTACGACGATCCTGCTAAAACCTCACGTCTAAAGCAACGTGCGAAAAACGCTCTCAAAAACTATCGTCACGGCGAAGAAGGAGTGAAGATTTCGTCAATCACGCGGCGGACGCGTCGCCCTGAGCCTGCGGCACTCGCTCTGCAAAAGCGACTGGAACGTGCCGCCACACCTGAATCGCCAGAATCACCGTGGTCGCGAGCAGCAAAGCCCCCACGGCGACATGGGCAACAGTCGAGACAACCATAGGGAACTCCGGCTGCGCGGCATTCCTGCCCCAGGCGACGCGGGTCACGAAAGCGGCGAATCCCAGACACAACTGCGCGATCAGCAGAGAAAGCATCAAGATAGCGGGTCGCCGCACCGCTTGAATCTCTGAGTAAACGGCGAGTGCCCGCACCGCTGTCCAGCACAATACAAAGGACACAACAATTGAATTGGCTACGTGCGGCCACCAACTCATGCCGTGATGGCGAAACATTGCGCCCAGAACCAACTGCACGTAAAGCACAAAGATCGAAAGCAAAGTCAGCGTGAACAAACTCGGCTTGCGTACGTCGAACTCTACACGCGGCGGTACCTCCACCCAGCGGCGCGCGGTAAACACCGCGATGGTTACCGCAATGCAGAAAAAAGTCTGCGCGACGGCCGCATGAGCGGCTGAAACCCATGGCGGTTGAAGCAACAAGACCGTCAAGCCGCCGAGAATGGCCTGCACAATCACAGTACCCAGCGCCGCAACCCCAAGCCATTGCATCCATCGCCGGCGATCGGTCGACCACGTCCAAATCGCAATCGAGACGGTCAGCAACACAATGGTTCCGGCGATCGCCCGGTGACTCCACTCGTATCTCACGCCGCCGTGCAGTACGGGAACGCTGAACGACCCGAACGAAGTCGGCCAGTCGGGAATTGAAAGCCCCGCGTCATTGCTGGTTACGAGTGCGCCGGCAATGATCAACAGAAACGTCGCGCAGGCCACGAACGTCGCGAAAATATGGTGTGCGCGATTGTATGGGGCTTCGATTGCTTTCAGACCGGGGCCTCGGAAACAATTTCCGGAGCAGGATGCGCTGAATGCACCCTGCTCCGCTGATTACTATCTTATCAAGACTGCGAGTTGCTTCGGTGCCGGCTATTCGCCCATGCCCGCCTTGAAACTGGCGTCGACGGTCTTGGAATCTTTCGGTGCGACGGTTACTTTCTGATCCTGCTCGCCCAGTTTTTCGTGAACAAACGCCAGCGTGTAATCGCCCGGCGGCAAGCCCTTGATCTCGTATTTCCCCGCCTTATCGGTGACCGCAAAGAATGGGCTTTTGACAACATTGATATACATCTTCATCCACGGATGCTGGTTGCACTTGACTGGCAGCATAATTTCTTCGCGCGCAAAAGTCTTATCCAGCGGCGGCGTCGATGGCGGCTGCGATTCGTTCCACTCGCGGTTGTCTTTCGGCGTGGGATGGATGTTATGGGTCGTCTGATCGGAGTTCTTGATCTCCACCGTCTGGCCCGTCATCACGCCAAGAACGTGTGGATGATACTTGCACCCCTGCTGTTCGAGCACCACCGGATCCTTGGGCACGTCGAATGTCCGGCTACCCAATCCATCTTTCACGTACACGAACACATTAGCCAGGTCGCCGCCGTCGACCACGACATTTTCCGCTTCATTGGTGCCCTTGCATGCCGGATCCTGGCTCATGTCGATCTTCGCCGCTTTGGGCGCGGTCCCGTCGAACTTCACCGTGCCGCTCACCGTCGCCGCAGTCGCGGGATCAATCGGCGTCGGCGCCGTTGCGGGCGCAGCTGTCTGTTCCGCCGGCGCATTGCTCGATTGCTCGGTGTTTTCCTTTTTGTTGCAAGCAGCCAGCAGCAGCAATCCGCACAACGCCAGCATGCCGACTGTCATTCCTCTCCAGCCAATCTTCTTATTCATAATGTCGCCTGACCTTTCTCGAATATGGAAATTCATTTCACGAAAACTCTTGTCCGTTCCGAACGCTCAAAAAACATTTGTCATTCCGACCGAAGTCCGGAGCAAAGCGACGGCGAGCGGAGGAACCTGCTGTTCGCTCGCATCAACATGGAGCTACCCACGAAGCGCCATTCTACCGCGATCCGCCGCTCGCTGTTGGATGCGTCTCCGTCGAAGCCTGTTTGCGATGACTTGTGGTCCGCAACGCAGCGCTGGCGTGCGGCATCGACGCCGCTACCTTCCGCTGCTCCTCTGCCGTCAGTTGGAAAATGTAATCCACCAGCAGCTTGCGGTGATCCTTGTCGTATCCCTGAAAGGATGACGGAGTCGGTCCGGCAAACACCCAGTGATCATTCTGCTGCTTGAACAAACCGGAAGGCATCGCCGTTCCCGGGCTGATGGCTTGCGGATCGGTGATCCAGCGCTCTACCCAATCAGGCTTCAACCGCTCTTTGGCCAGCAAGAAATTGGGAGCGGTCGCGATCTTATCGTGATTCGGGTCGCCCGTCTGGTGGCACTTCAGGCAAGGCGCGGCCGTACTGGAAAACAGACTCCGCGCCATGTCAGTTTCTTTGGCCGAGAGTACCGGTACTTCTTCCGGAATATAGGGCAACGGTTGCTGGGATATCGCCTGGAAGAATCGCACCAGTTTGCGTAGCTCATTATCGGAAAACGAGAAAGTCGGCATGCGCACTTGCAGATAAGACCGCACGCCGTTGCGGTTCGTATCAGTGGTGCTCAATGCCGGATTCGACAAAAACTTCCGCAACCATTCCGGATCGACGCGAGCTCCCTCGGTCAGCAACTTCGGCGGCAACTGTTCTTGCGCATCCTGATAGCGCTTCATGCCCATCAGAATGGTCTTCTGCCCGGGCGTGAACTGGTGACAGCCCACGCAGTTGTACTTCTGCACTACCCACCAGCCCTCTTGAATATCGCGGCGCGCATCCCCCGGTTTGTACTGATAACTCTCGGGCAGGGAAGTCTCCTGGCTGCCCAAAAGCATCGTCGTAATGTCCATCACCTGATCTTTGGTGAGGTGCAGATTCGGCATGCGCGAGGCTTCGAGTTCGCCCTTGATCTTTCCCTGATCGTAAATGTTGGGCTCGGCCAGCTTGTGCTCAAAGAATCCTTTGTGGTCGTACCACGGATCTTTTGCCGGACCATCCGGCAGCCGCGCCAGATCTTCCTGATTCTTGATTGGTTCGGCATCCTTGCCGCCACGCTGCGCCACTTCAGTGAAGAGAGCAAAATCGAGACGCTCAATCGGCTTGCTGCCTTCGTACGTCAATTCAGTTCCAATCCGGCCTTCTTCTTCCATGCCGGAAATTTCGTGACACCCGGCGCATCCGTAATGACGAATCCACTTCGCGCCTTCCTGCTTCAGCGCAGGATCATCCATGAATGCCGCATCGGCATACTCAGATGGCTCTTTCTTTTTCTGCGTCATTAAATACGTGGCGATGTCTTCCGCATCCTCCGGCATCAGCCGCAGGCTCGGCATCACCGTCATGTTCTGGACTTGCAGTTCGTGTCCGTCGTTCGGGCACTGGCTGTGCTCCAGATCGAACACGTACGGAACTCCCTTCTTCGCATAATCCTCGGGACCAATATCTTTTTTCTCGTAAGGACAGTAAGGCCGCGTGCGTTCGCGCGCATTGTGAACCCAACGCACGAGATAGTCGTAATTCGCCTTCTCACCTACTCGTGAAAGATTCGCCGCAAACGTCCCGCCCTGAAGCTGATCGCCTTCGCCGATCGAGTGGCAGGCCAGGCATCCGCGCGTCTCAAACAAATCTTTGCCGTGCGCGGCATTTCCCGGCTTGTGCTTGGGCAGGGAATCGGTAAATCCCGACTGCCATATGTACGCCGAAATCGCCTGAATCTGACGGTCGGTCAGCCGGAAATTCGGCATCTTCGTCGTCGGACGGAAATCCGTCGGCTTCTTCAGCCACACCGGAATCCAATTCTTGTTCAGCTTGAGCCGGACATCTTTCAGGTTCGGTCCAACTTTTTTCTCATCCTGCATCAGGCTGTGCGATTGAAAATCAAGCTGTTGGAGCCGCGCGTCAGCCCGGCTGTTCGCCACTCGCAACGCAACCGCCTTGTCGTTGAGCGCGTTGGCTTCTTCGTTGCTGGCGGCCGCATCCGCCTCTTTCATCATGTACGTGATCTGCTTGCCGTTGTCTATTTTCTGCGTCTCGATCTGCTTGATTTGCTGGCCGACGGAGTTCAGATCCTCGGGCTCTTTGTCATAGCCTTCGTACCGATGACAGCCCATGCAGCCTTTTTGCCGGTACAAATCTTTTCCCTGATTGATGGTGTGCCACTCCACATCGCCGCTGACCAGCTTCATGTCAGCCGCATGGCAACTCTGACATCCGGCCTCCGCATTTTCTTTCGGATACAGCGGCCACAACCAGTGCTCGTAATTTCCATGAGCCTTTTCAATGCTCGTAGTCGCGCGCCCATTTCCCTGGTGACAGGTCGAGCAGCCGAACTTATCCGGATCGTGAATCTTCAGCAGTTCCGGTTCCGGATGGCTGACAAATGCCCGCGCATATTCATCCGGCTTCTTTTCGCCTTTCTCCATCATCGCTGCCGTCGTAATTTTCAGCGGCTCGCGCGCCCCCATGTGGCAGGACTCGCAGCGGTCCACGATATTCGCTTCGGCCACATTGATCTGAACGATCTTGGGATCCCACTCGGAAGTTTTCTTTTTCAGGCCGTCGATCTGTGCCGGAGTCAGGTCCACCATGTGGTCGGTGACATACTCATCCATCTTCGCCTTCGCCGCGGTCACCGGCTTCAGCACATCGCCGAGTTCCAGGCTCAGCTTGGTCCGCTCATCGCGAATCGCGTTGTAGGTCTCTTCCAGTTGCGGAAATGTGTATGACTTCTTGCTTCCGTCCGGGAACTCAACCGTCGCCTGCTGGTTCTTGTATTCGGCTAATTCTTTTTGCTTGCTAACCCTCGACGATGCACTGTCGCTCGTCTCGATCTCATAACTCAATGCATTGACGTAGGCGCGCCGATCGGTGAATACGCTCTGCACGGCGAGCAGCCGAGCGCTGGCGTCGTCCACTTTCTTGCGCGCTTCGAGCGCCTGATCTTTCGAACCTTCGTAAGCTTTCTGATAAGCCTGCTTGAGCGCGGCATAGTCGGGATTCTGCTCGACATCTTTTTCCGACGTCGCGGACTTCGAGCGCGCCGTATTCAGAAACGCGCTGTAACGATCTTTGAATTGATCCTGAAAAGCCTTCCACGGACGCTGTCCCCAGGCCTCATCCCACAAGGCCCAGAACAACGTAGCGGTCAGAATCACCGTCGCGAGCAGATAATGCGCCGCGTATGACTTGCTGGTAATCGGGTCCTGCTCGGGGATGGGTTTCTCAGCCACCACTTCCTCCGGAAATGTTTTCAAAATCTTTTGTCATTCCGAGCGAAGCGAGGAATCTCTACTCGGCATGACAACTTCACGAACGACAAACGACCGCTTCACACGTTAAACCAAGGCGTAATCCACACATACTTGATGTGCCACAAAAGTCGCAGCCCCATCTTGATGGGCAATGCAACCATGGTCAGCAAAAGAAACTGCATAATGCCGAATTGCAGCAGGCTCATTCGCTGGAAATCTTTGCCCATCTTCCGGCGAAACAGCGAATACACCAGCCCGCCGCCGACCAGGTAATACCCGACGACCATAATCCCGCCGAACAATGCTTTGCCCAGATTCGACGTGATGTTAAATAGGTCGGGCAAATCGCGGTTCACCTCGTAGATCAGCCGGTTGTGATCCCACGTTTGCCCCGGCCAAAACCACTGCCAACCAGGGCCGCGAATAAACGTGCCGATGATGATCATCGCGACCCACAAAATGATGAAGCCGAACATGAAACTGGAAATAGAAAATTTGCGCTGCTTCCACGTGTAATATCCGCTGCCTAGCGGATTTGTGTCGATATAAGGAATGACCATGAGCCCGACGATGATCATTGTAGGCATGACGACGCCGGCGATCCACGGATCGAAATAGACGAGCATCTCCTGCAAGCCGAGGAAATACCACGGCGCCTTCGCAGGATTCATCGTGAGATTGGGATTCGCGGGTTCTTCCAGCGGAGCGTTCAGCGTGATCGACCACACCATCAGAATAATGGTGACGATGATGGCGGCAAGAAATTCAATACGCAGCAGAAACGGCCAGACGTGAACTTCCTTCTGCCAGCCCGGCTTGAACGGCCACGTCTTGCGATGGTGAGTCTTGGCCAGCGCCGCGTCGCCTTCGAGTTGCTCGATGAGCACGTCGTTAGCATGAGCCTGCTTCCACGCCAAATAAATATAGAAGCACAGCAGAGGAATCAAGCCGACGATGGGCACGTTGTCGGGCGCCGAACAAATCTCCCAAAGTTGTCGCCAATCCATAATTTCTCCGTGTGGCGCGGGCACTCCTGCCCGCGAAATGCCGGCATCAGTTTAATTCCACGGTTCGATTACACTCTCAGCAACGCGGGCAGGAGCGCCCGCGCCACACAATCATTCTCCCGCCGCCTTCGGTCCGCGCCGCGGCTTATCCGCTTCCGCTTCCAGCATCACCGGAGCCGGTCCCGAAATTCCGCCATCTTTTCTTACGCGCCAGAAGTGCACAATCATCAACACCGAAGCCACAATCGGAATCCCGATGCAATGCCATATATAAGACCGCAGCAGAGCGTTGGCATCGACAATGGAACCGCCTAGCAATCCAAAGCGCACGTCATTATATGGAGTCATGCCCAGCGCCGATCCGAACGGACCTTCATGTCCCAGCAGCGGAGTAGCGCGCGCCATGTTCGTTCCCACGGTTACAGCCCAGAAGCCGAGTTGATCGTCAGGCAACAAATATCCGGTAAACGACAGCAGCAACGTGAACACCAGCAACAGCACGCCAATATTCCAGTTGAATTCACGCGGCTTCTTGTATGAGCCGGTGAGGAACACACGGAACATGTGCAGCCACACCGCAATCACCATCAGGTGTGCCGCCCAGCGATGCATGTTGCGCAGAATCTTGCCGAACGGGACATCGTGCTCGAGGTAAAGCACATCGCGAAACGCTTGCACCTTGCTGGGGTGGTAGTAAAACATCAGCAGCACGCCGGTATAGGTAAGGATGATGAACAGCAAAAACGTGATCCCGCCCATGCCCCAAGTGTAGCTATAGCGCACGGCGTCGCGATTAATCTTCGCCGGATGCAAATGCAGGAAAACGTTCGAGAGCACGCCCAGGGCGCGATTGCGCGGTGTGTCATCGTGCTTGTGGCGAAAGATCGAGGTGTAGACCTGCGTCTTGGTCGGATCTTTCAGGCCCTCGATTTGCTCTTTAGCCTTTGCGGGAATGTCCGTCTTGAGCGCCTGAATGTCATCCTTGACGCCGGCGGTCACCTTTTCCAGCAGTCCAGCCTTCGCGCCGTTCTTGCCATTCGGATTGTTTTCATCAGCCATAAGATTCGACTCTTAACCAATTTGTCATTCCGAGCCGGGCAAGGCCCGGTGAGGAATCTGCTCTTTGTTCGCGCTACACCGAAGCTCGAAGCGCCACTACACTCCGGTCAAAAACGCTCCCGGATCATTAAACTTGGTCGGCTGTCCTTTGGGCCACGAATACAGCTTCGAAGTATCAACCAGAATCTGCCCATCGGGCGCAAGCTCCACATGCGCGCGATCCATCGGCCGCGGCGCGGGGCCTTCAAAGTTAATTCCTTCACTGTCGTAACCGCTGCCGTGGCACGGGCACTTGAATTTATTCTCGCTGGGCTTCCAGTCCGGCGTGCAGCCCAGATGCGTGCACCGCGCGTAAATTACAAATACGCGATCCGGCGTACGGTCCACCCAAATGCGATACTTCTGCTGAAACTTGGTGTCGACTCCCAGCGCAAATTCGGAGGGATAGCCGATCTTGAAAACGCTGTTAGGCTCGAACAAAGTACGCGGCAGAAAAAAACGGAAGAACGCGATGGACCAGGCTCCGAGAAACGCCGTCACGCCGCACCAAACCAATCGTCGCCGGCGCTTGTCAATTTCCGTATTGGACGGACCAACGGAATTGACGCCCGCCGCTGCGGCCGCTTTGGAAGTCCCGACCGCCGGAGTGCCAACATACTTCGTGGCATCGGTCTTCGGCGCATTAACTGGGGCATCAATCGGCGCTTTGGCCGCAGGTTTCGCCGCTTCCGGACTCGGATTCACCTTGTCGGTTTCCGGTTCCGCCATGAGTGCTCCTCCTGAAATATTTCAGATAAAAACATGTATCGAATCGTAACGCCAATCGCAACTGCTGAATATGAAATCTAATCTACAGATATCTGCTCAATCCGCGGCCATCAGCTCGGGCAAAGCCGTCGTGTTGGCCCGCCCAGCCGCCACCTCTATATCTGTTCGCATCGCATCCATTACGATCTGACCGAGCGCCCGAATAAACGCCGGCGAATCATTCAGCCCGCCGCTCATTTCAAACTGTCCAATGCCCAACTGCGCTGCTTCTTCCCGCGCTTCATGGTCGATTTCCCCAAGAGTTTCCACGTGATCGGAAACAAACGCAACGGGAACGACGCAGACCTCGCGCATCTTCTCATCCGCCAAATCACGCAGCGTGCGCTGCAGCGAAGGCTGTAGCCATTTGCTTGCTCCCACCTTGCTCTGGTAGCACAGTCGGTGATGATTCGCCCACCCGCCGCGCTTCATCAGGAGTTCAACCGTTTCTTCAATGTGTCTCCGATAAGGATCGCCGCTCTCGATCACCGACACAGGAACGCCGTGAGCGCTGAAAACGATCTCTGGCGTTTCTGGTTGCTGGAAGCGCCCCAGTGCCTCTTCGACCTTCTCGACGACCGCATCCAGATACATCGTATTCCGATAGAAATCCATAATGCAATGCGAAGGCAGCCGGTCCTGAAACTGGCGCCGCCATTCGTTCAAGCTGCTGCCTGTTGTTGTCGAAGAATATTGAGGATAGAGCGGCAGCAGAACCACCGACTCGCATCCCGCCCGCTCGATCTGTTCGATCGCTTCGCGCGTAAAGGGATGCCAGTAGCGCATCGCAACAAAACAGCGCGCATCCACTCCCTGCCGTGCCAGCTCACTTTCGAGTGCGCGCGCCTGCTGCTCGGTATTGCGGCGGATGGGCGAGCCTCCGCCAATCGTCGCATAATGATGCTGCACTTTGCGTGCGCGAGTCCTCGATATGAATTTTGCCAGAGGTTTTCGCCCGATGCGGGCAAAAGGGAAGTCGATAATTTCGGGGTCGCAGAAGAGGTTATAAAGGAATGGCTCAATGGCTTCCAGCGTGTCGGGGCCTCCGAGCTGAAACAGAACTACTCCTACACGCCGTGTTGTACGCGCCATTCCCCGGTAAACTCCAGAACGGGCGAATTTACTCTCATCTGCGGCGAGAGTCAATGACGGAGTTTGGGACACGACAGCGGATTTTCCGGCTCAACGGGGAAGCAGGACGATTGAACGATAGAGGATGCGCGCCCGGCGAGAGGTCCTTATTGCACGGAGGCGACCCGAGCCCCGGCCTTATCCATCTCTTCAATCACCGAATCGGCGAACTGCGAAGTCCCGGCCTGGCCGCCGATATCTCGCGTGAGTTTTTCCGGATGCCGGTAGACGTGCTCCAGCGCGTTGCGGATTTTCATGGATGCCTCGTGCTCGCCGATGTGACGCAGCATGAGCAAACCGGAGCGCAACAGCGCCGTGGGGTTCGCGAGATTTTTCCCCGCAATATCGGGAGCCGAGCCGTGCACCGCTTCAAAGATCGCGCAGTGCTCACCCAAATTCGCGCTCGGCACAAATCCCAGCCCGCCCACAAACGCCGCGCACAAGTCGGAAATAATGTCACCGTACAAATTTTCCATGACCAGCATGTCGTACTGATAAGGATTCATGACAAGTTGCATGCAGGTGTTGTCGACAATGTGCTCGCCGTAGGTGATTTCGGGATATTCCTTGGCGACCGTGCGGGCGCAGCGCAGAAAAAGCCCGTCCGACAACTTCATGATGTTCGCTTTGTGAATCGCGTGGACCTTCTTGCGCTGATTGTTGCGCGCGTATTCAAAGGCGAAGCGGGCAATGCGCGTAGAAGCCTTTTCGGTAATAATCTTCAGGCTCTCTACCACTCCGGGGACAACTTCGTGCTCCAGGCCGGAGTAAAGGCTCTCGGTATTCTCGCGAACAATAATTAGATCGACATCGGGATAGCGCGTGGGAATGTGCGGCAGATTGCGGATCGGGCGAAAGTTGGCGTAGAGCTCGAACTTCTGTCGCAGCGCAACGTTGATGCTGGAAAAGCCGCCGCCGATGGGCGTTGTGACGGGCCCCTTCAAACCCACGCGGGTGCGTTCAATCGACTCGATAACTTCTTTAGGAATGTACTCGCCCGATTTCTCGTAGGCCTCAGCGCCGACAGCGAAAGTTTCCCAGTCGAACCTAACTCCCGATGCTTCAAGAATGCGCACCGTCGCCTTGGCCACTTCCGGTCCGATGCCGTCGCCGGGAATAAGAGTTACTTTATGAGTCATAAAATCTCTCAATACCGCTAGCTTGCGCCTCGCTCAGACCACTTCCGCTTGTCATTCCGAGCAAAGCGAGGAATCTGATCTCCTTCGTCACAACACTGCATTGTCCGCTTGTATCCCTCGTCGGCAGATTGCACAGCAGACTTTATCTCCTAGTTACCGCCGCTAAACCTTCACCGGCACCTTCCCCTTAAGCTCTCCGCCTTCCTTCACCTTGACCAAATCCTTCAACTCATCCATGAACTCCTTGATATCTTTAAAATCCAGATAAACCGACGCGAAGCGCACATAAGCAACTTTGTCGTACCGGCGCAACCGGTTCATAATCAGCTCGCCGACTTCGCTGGTCTTGCGCTCCCGCTCGACAGAGTCGATCACAAACGACTCCGCCTCATTTACGATCTGTTCCAGTTTGCTGATTGGCACCGGACGCTTTTCACAGGCCCGCAGCAGGCCATTTAAAACTTTTTGTCGGTCGAATTTTTCGCGCCGGCCATCTTTCTTTACGACCATATAAGGGATTTCGTCGATGCGCTCGTAGGTGGTAAAGCGCTTGCCGCACTTCAAACACTCGCGCCGCCGCCGGATCGACTCCGCTTCCTTGCTCTCGCGCGAGTCCACCACCTTATCTTCCGCAAATCCGCAAAAAGGACATTTCATGATTCTGATTTCACGATGCTGATGTTTCGCCGTTCATTGCCGCCGAATTAACGCCAAGCCTACTCCGAGTACTCGCTTTCTTCCGGCGCATCGGTCGGGCTTTCAAAGTCGAGCTTGTACCCATCCGGATCCGTCAGAATCGTTACCCACATGGCATTCCCAACAAATGGGCGCTTAACTTCAATCCCGCGGGATTTAAACTCACGGTAAATCTCGAGCGCGTCCTGGCATTGGAAACACACCGACATTCCCACGCCCAATTTTTCTTTCGGAATGCTCTCTGCACGGTATTCCTGCAACATCAACGCCGCATCGCCAATTTGCAGCCAGCACCAGCGCAGCTTGCCTTCGTCGATCCACTGATTCTTCATCACGAAGCCCAGGCCATCGACGTAAAAACGAAGCGACTGTTCCATGCTGGTGATCATGAGAAACGGCACGGCCTGCTTGACGTTCGTCGTGGCCGGAGATTCGGTAATCGATGGTGTTTCGAGTCGCATACTCGCCTCTGCGAAAAAATTCGGCGAGCCGCCGAGAGGTCAGGCTCGCACGCAACATGAAATTGTAGCAGTTGAATCGTGTGTCGAGGCGCACCGCGCGGCGGGCGCCATGTTCCTGGCATGAACCGCCCACGGAATCCGTTTTTCCGCGCAGCAATGCAAAACGGGCGCTAATGCCCCCTGCGGCATGAGCGCCCGCTTTCCCCACTACCTCCTGGTGTTCAGAGGGCGTGAAGCTGGCGATCTCCAAAATCTGGGCCGCTGCTCAAGAAAATCGAGAGCAAACCCGTCGGAGAATCTTCTACGAAAATGCCCCAATAGGCCGCGAAACTTGTCAAATGCGTGTCTCTAATTTGTAAAAACCTTGAGTGCGGGTAGGGAAGGCCCGAGACTGGCGCTATCAGAGGAAGAACTGTCCGCAAGCGGATGGCTCACATGAAAATATTTGCGGTAGGCGGCGATCCAGTCGGCCGAAATATCGTGTTGCGCGGTGGCCAGATCGACATCTCCGTGACACACCATCCGGTGCAGGCGATCTTCCAGTTGATCCTTCACATGAGCATTCCACACAGTGTCGTGGTAGGGCTCAGGCCAAAGATTCCGAATATCGGTAGCGCCCCCCAGCTCGGGAGTAATCAGGTAGTCAACTTCGTAAGCATCAGGCCGCGGGGCCAGTCCATATTCTTCAAACACTTTGCGTTTCAGCGAAACCGGCACGACAGGTTCCGGCCGCGCAGCGGTTCCGCTGCAGATTTCATTTTCCGACACCGTCACCGTCGCTCCCGGAGTCAGTCGCAGATCAGGTTCTTCCCAGTGCCCAACCGATACCGGCATTGAGCGCGAAACAATCGGATGCGAACCATCCGTTGGCCGGGAAAGGCGGATCGCGACCAATAGGCAGGCAGCGATCATGATTGCGGCGACTGTCATAGCGTTGCGATGCTCAACTACGTTCGTCCATGTAAGGCCAAACGATCCGACGCGATGATCTTGCTCTTCCAGCTCCGCCAGCCGAGTTCGCAACTGAACGCTTCGTTCGTCCACCGGCGGCAAGACCGCATCCCAGGTATCGCGGTGAGCCTCGCCGAACTCCGCCAGCGTGCTTTCCAATTCTTGCAGCCGGTTGCGGCACTGAGAGCATGCTTCCAGATGAACCTGAATCTGGCCGCTGCGCGATGCGGGCACTTCGCCACTCGCATGCAGCAGCAACTGTTCGTCCGAGATATGAAGATGTTCTTCCTTCATGCCTTACTTCCATCCGCCCGACTCAATCTGGCTAACGACCGCGCCAGTGATGCCGCAACGGATCCCAAAGACATTTCCAAAGCCTCGGCAATTTCCCGGTAGCGCAAACCCTCCGCACGCATCGCCAGACAAGACTTGTCCGGCTCCGGAAGCGCGCGCACTATCGAGAGCAATCGGCTCTGCCTTACCTTGCTTTGTAATTGCTCCTCGGGATTCGGGTTGCGATCCAGGGGCAACGCTTCGTTAAGGTCCACGGCTCTTCGCAGGTGCAACTGATTCGCCGCACGCTGTTTCAATGCCAGATTCCGCGCCACACGAAAAACCCAACCGCGCAGATTCTCTCGCGATTTCCCCTGCCGCAAATGCTGGAACAGCAGAAGAAACGACTCCTGAATAATCTCTTCCCCATCATGCGCGGATAAACCCAGAGCCAGCAGATAACGCAGAAGGCGGTCCCGAAGCTCTTCGAACAACTCAACAACCTCGTTTTCAGGAGACGAAACAACCCGCAAATCAGCATCCACCGGTTGCGCCAGCGGCCACGAGAGAGCGGAATCGGGAAAAAACGTCAAGTCAAAACACCTTTGCGAAGGACTACGGGAAGAAAAAACGAGCTTAGCACAAGTTTTCCGCGACCATCGAATTTATCGCAACGCGCAAAGCAACCCAAAAATAATCCCTGAACAAATCCAACCCAAAAAGAATATTCATTGGTAGGGATAATTCCGCCTTAGCCGCCCATCGACCGCTGGCTTAAGAGAAGACAGAAGAAGCTGCACAGTACGAGAGTAACTTCTGAGGAAATGCCTACTTGCACGAAACTGAAGGGATGCGATCAAGCGCGTTGCCGCCTCGGGCTCATGAGAACAATTAGCTCATACTTCGGGTTCTTTTTATTATTGACGCTGACTGCCCTGGCGCAGACCAATACAGGCGAACTGCGCCTGAAAGTTTCCGATCAAAATGGCCTTGCCGTAAAAGCCTCCGTAATACTTTCCAGCGATGCCATGCAGTTCCACCGCTCATTTTCGGCCGACGATTCCGGCCAGTCTACCGTCCGCAATCTTCCTTTCGGCATCTATCGCATACAGGTGCAATACGAAGGTTTCGCTCCGTATGACGGCCTGGTTGAAATCAGGTCCGCGTTCCCAACCAAGTACGACGTCAAGCTCAGCGTTGCTTCGGTGAATACGTCAGTCCAGGTGACGGCACAAACGACATTGCTCGATCCCGATGAGGCCGGCTCCTCCAATCATCTTGACCAGCAACAAATCGCCGACCGTCCCGCGTCGCTACCGGGGCGTTCGCTGCAGGATCTGGTCAATTCGCAGCCTGGTTGGCTCTACGAGGGCAACGCCGTCCTCCATCCTCGCGGCTCGGAATATCAGACGCAATTCGTAGTCGATGGCATTCCCCTCACCGACAATCGTTCTCCCAGCTTCGGCCCGGAAATCGAAGCCGACGACGTCGATTCACTCACCATCTTCACTGCCGGCATGCCCGCCGAGTTCGGGCGAAAAATGGGCGGTGTGGTGGAAGTCAATACGCAGCGCGACGTGCAACAAGGCCTGCACGGCACTCTGGTTCTCTCCGGCGGCAGCTTCGACACCGCCGGCGCTTTCACGGAACTGGAATATACCGCCGGCCACAACACCTTCGGAGTCAGTGCCAGCGGCGCCGGCACCGCCCACTATCTCAATCCTGTCGTTCCCGAGAATTTTACCAATCGCGGCACCACCGGCGATTTCGCAGTTTCGTTCGAGCGTGATCTCACGCCCAGCGACCACCTCAGCATGAGTGTCCGTCACGAACTCTCGCGCTACGAAATTCCCAACGAGCAGATTCAGGAAACCGCCGGCCAGCTTCAAACAGCCGACAACATTGAGACCATGGGAATCGTTTCGTATGAGCACATTTTTTCATCCCATGTGCTCGCCGATATTCGTGGCATGGTGCGCGACAATGAGATCGACCTTAACTCCAACCCCAACTCCACGCCGATTATGGCGTTCCAGCACAATAATTTTCGCGAAGGATATTTCAACGGCTCGATCTCCGTTCATCATGGAATTCACGAATTCAAAGCGGGAATCGAATCGGACAATACTTTTCTTCACGAGAATTTCAGCGACGTCATCACCGGAGATCCCAACGATCCCGATTACCCCTTCGATCCGGGTACCCCGCTCACTTTTGCATTTCCCGGCAATGCGCCGACCGAAGGCAGCCGGCCCGATCTTGAGCAGGCTGCTTATGTCCAGGACTTGATCCACCTGGGAAACTGGACTCTGTCCGCCGGTCTTCGCTGGGATCACTACCAGCTTCTGGTTAATCAAAATGCGGCGAGCCCGCGGCTTTCCGCCGCCCGCTATTTTCGTTCGGCGAATCTCATTGTCCATGCCTCGTACGACCGTATTTTCCAGACACCATCCTTCGAAAACATTCTTCTTTCCAGTTCCCAGCAAGTCGTTTCGCTCGACCCTGATGTTCTCCGCCTGCCTGTCGAGCCCTCACACGGCAATTATTTTGAAATTGGAGCAAGCAAAGGCTTTGCCGGCCAGCTGCGCCTCGATGCGAATTATTTCCGCCGTTATGTGAACAACTATGCTGACGACGACCAGATTCTGAGCACTGCGGTAAGTTTTCCCATAGCGTTTCGCAAAGCGATTCTCTACGGTGCTGAAGGAAAAATCGAAGTCCCGCACTGGTGGCGATTTTCCGGCTTCATGAGCTATTCCTACATCGTGGGCAATGCGTGGTTCCCGGTGACTGGCGGCCTGTTTCTTGGAGATGACGCGGTGAGCGCGTTGTCACAACTCGTCGGGCATTTTCCCGACTCGCAGGATCAGCGCAACAGCGCCCGCGCGCGTCTTCGGTTCCAGATTCACCCCCGACTGTGGATCGCCGGTGGCGCGGAGTATGGCAGCGGATTGCCCTTCGAATTCGAAGGCGATCCCGCCGACGCCCTCGCGACTTATGGACCGGCCGTCGTCAGCCGTATCAATTTCGATCTTGGACGCATCAAACCTACGTTATCGGTTGATGCCAGCGTCGGCGCAGATTTGTATCAGAAAGAAAAACGCTCCGTTCGCTTTCAGGCGGACTTTGAGAACATCAACAACCGCCTGAATGTGATCGATTTCGGCGGCCTGTTCTCGGGCAACGCCATCGGCCCATCGCGCAGCTATTCGCTACGCCTGCAAACCACCTTCTAGCTGAATAATCGGGAAGGCAAGCCCCATGAGATCGGGAAGGGCACCGCTTTAGTCGTGCCGAACAAAAGCAAAAATAACCGCGGCTTTAGCCGCTGAGGACGACTGTTCACCGCTTCTTGAAGAACTGCACCGCGCGTTCATGCTTCTTCGCCGCAGCCAGCGAGCCAAACGTTCCCAGATTCTTCCGTTTGCCCGTCTTCTGATCCTTCTTGCGCGAATAAAGCCGAAACTCGCCTGATTTCAATTTGCGAATCATGCAGAGAAGATGCGAATCTCTCGTGGAAGGGTTGGCGCCCACTCAGCGCAAACAGTAGGATTACTCAGTGTTCCTCTGTGCAACCCCCGTGCCCCTCTGTGTTAAAGGTTTTCGCGGTCACACCACAAAATACTTCGCCCCGGATGATGCACCACGTTAGCCGAGGTGGACTGCTCCGGCTCCAGCAAAAACCACGAGGTTCACCGTCGAGTAGTACGGTCTTGCGCCAAATGTGAGTGGCTCATGAGATGCGCCCAGATTTTGTATATATGGCATATCGCTATAATTGATGCGGCAGTTCTTGGCAGTGTTGGCCGAATCGATGGCCGCTGGAAGTCATCAAAAGGGCATGAGCAAAAGGCAACAGCATCCTTTGGAGAAGATCCTCGACCAACGCATCGCCATCATCGACGGCGCGCTGGGCACGACGATCCGAACCTACGGAATGAAGGAAGCGGACATCCGCGGGCAGCGTTTCAAAGATGCGACGAAAGGCCTTTTAAATAATGGTGATCTTTTCACCTTGACCCAGCCGGAGATGATCGGCGATATCCATCGCAGATTCCTGGAAGCAGGGGCCGACATCATTGAGACGAACACCTTCGGCGCAACGAGCATCACGCAAAGCGAATTTTTCGTAGACGATCCCCGGGAGCACGGCGGGCGCAAGAATCCAGAGTTCTACCAGGAGGTTATCGACGATAAATTCCTTAACGAGCTGTCTTGGGACATCAACGAGCAATCGGCGCGGCAGTGCCGGGTATGGGCCGACCGTGTCGCAACTGCGACCGCGCGTCAGCGTTTTGTCGCCGGGGCAATCGGGCCGCTGACCGTTTCTCTTTCCAACTCGCCCGATGCCGATGACCCGGGATTTCGCGTGGTGACCTTCGACCAGGTCAAAGCCGCTTACGCGCAGCAGGTGCGTGGTCTCATTGCTGGAGGAGTAGACCTTTTGCTGGTTGAGACGATCTTCGATTCGCTCAATGCTAAGGCCGCACTCGTCGCTATCCGGGAAGTTTTGAACGAAGAAGGTAAAGACGTGCCGATCATGATCTCCGCGGCTGTGGGTCGCGGCGGGGAGACGATGATTTCGGCGCAAACGACTGAGGCCTTCTGGAATGCGGTCCGGCATGTGAAGCCACTTTCGATCGGCCTCAACTGTTCTCTCGGTCCCGATCTCATGTATCCATTCCTCGAGGAGCTTTCGGAAAAAGCGGACGTAGCCATTTCGTGCTATCCCAACGCAGGTCTGCCGAATCCTTTGTCGGACACTGGCTTCGATCTCGGCCCGGAGGACATGGCGCGTTATCTGTCGGACTTCGCCAAGAGCGGCTTTATTAACATCGCCGGGGGCTGCTGCGGAAATACTCCCGAGCACATTGCAGCAATCGCGAAAGCGCTCGAAGGCCAGCCTCCGCGCAAATTCGGGACGCATCGCATCGAACAATCCTTCCCTCGCGAGAGCGAGATTGTGAGTCGAGCGTGAGCGCATCGGACAGCGCCATCGCGGACGCATCTGAGTCCAGAACAGCGAGGTTCAAGCCTCTTCGTCTCTCTGGGTCGCAGCCGTTCACACAGCAACAAAACGTCTACATCATGATCGGCGAGAGGACCAACGTCGCCGGCTCGCCGAAGTTCGCCAGGTTCATCAAAGACGGCAAATACGAAGAAGCCGTGAGCGTCGCCCGGCAACAGGTTGAGAACGGCGCGAATGTGCTCGACGTCTGCATGGACGAGGGCATGATTGACGGCGTTACCGCGATGACCCGCTTCCTGCAGTTGCTGGCAAGCGAACCGGAAGTCGCGAAGGTGCCGGTCATGGTGGACTCCTCGAAGTGGGAGGTCATCGAGGCGGGCCTGAAGTGCCTGCAGGGCAAAGGCATAGTCAATTCGATTTCCCTGAAGGAAGGCGAAGAGAAATTTCGCGAGCACGCGGCGAAGATTTTGAAATACGGCGCGGCGGTGGTTGTCATGGCCTTCGACGAACGGGGTCAGGCCGCAAATTACGAAGACAAGATTCGCGTCTGCCAACGCGCCTATCGAATCCTGGTCAACGAGGTCGGGTTTCCGGCGGAAGACGTCATCTTCGACCCGAATATCCTCACCGTTGCCACAGGCATGGAGGAGCACAACAACTACGCGGTCGACTACATCAACGCCACGCGCTGGATCAAGGCCAACCTGCCATTCGCGAAAGTAAGCGGCGGCGTTTCCAATATCTCTTTCAGTTTTCGCGGAAACAACCTCGTTCGCGAAGCCATTCATTCGGCATTTCTTTATCATGCCATCGCCGCCGGCATGGATATGGGCATCGTGAATGCCGGCATGCTCGAAGTCTATGAGGAGATCCAGCCCGAGCTAAAGGCGCTGGTCGAGGACGTCCTGCTGAACCGGCGGCCGGATGCCACGGAGCGCCTGGTCGACTTCGGCGAGACGCTGAAGGGTGCGGGCAAAGCCACAACTGAAAAGAGAGCCGAAGAGTGGCGCAACGGAACGGTCGAGGAGCGCCTTGCGCACGCGCTGGTGAAGGGAATTGATGCCTACATCGAGGCCGATGCCGAAGAGGCGCGCGTTAAGCTGGGCCGCCCGTTGGCGGTAATCGAAGGCCCACTCATGGCCGGTATGAGCATCGTGGGTGATCTTTTTGGGGCGGGCAAGATGTTTTTGCCACAGGTTGTGAAGTCAGCGCGAGTAATGAAGAAAGCGGTGGCACAGCTGACGCCGTATATGGAAGCCGAGAAAAAAGAGAGGGCTGCCGCTGGCGAATCGGTCAAGGCGCAGGGAAAAATCGTGCTCGCGACCGTCAAAGGCGACGTTCACGATATTGGCAAGAATATCGTTGGAGTCGTTCTCGCCTGCAATAACTACGAAGTGATCGACATGGGAGTAATGGTCCCGTGCGAAAAGATTCTGGAACGGGCCAGGGCGGTCAATGCGGACTTAATCGGACTCAGCGGGCTGATCACTCCGTCTCTCGACGAGATGGTTCATGTGGCCCGGGAGATGGAGCGTCAGGGTTTCAAATTGCCGTTGCTCATCGGCGGGGCCACCACCAGCCGCGCCCACACGGCCGTGAAAATTGCGCCGCATTACAGTGAACCGGTCGTTCACATCGTCGACGCCAGCCGTGCGGTCCCGGTTACGACGAGCCTTCTCAGCGATGAGGGCAAGCTTGCGTTCATAGCGCGGCACCGTGCCGATTACGAGGCGATCCGTAAGGCTCACGCTGCCCCGAAGCAAGCGGGCGTCTCGATTGAGAAAGCGCGCGCGAGACGAACTCCGATTCTGTGGCGGAGCGAAGATATCCCTGCGCCGGGTTTTACCGGAGTGCGCGTACTCGATGATTTTCCGCTGGCGACGCTTCGTGAATTCATCGATTGGTCGCCGTTCTTCCATACCTGGGGTTTGAAGGGCATTTATCCGCGAATTCTTCAGCACCCGGCGTACGGTGAGCAAGCACGCCAACTATTCAAAGAAGGCAATGCTCTTTTGGACGTCATCATTGAAAAGAAACTTATCACTGCGCGCGGCGTGTATGGCCTGTTTCCCGCTAACGCGGTAGGCGACGATGTCGAATTATATGCGGATGAAAATCGCCAAAAAGTACGCGAACGATTTCACTTCCTCCGCCAGCAATTCAATCGAGAAGGCAGCGAGCCATGCCGGTCTCTTGCCGACTTCATCGCGCCGGAGGAAACAGGATTACCCGATCACATTGGCGCGTTCGCAGTCACCAGCGGCATTGGCCTCAAAGAGCTTTGTGAGTCGTACAAAGCGAAGCACGACGACTACAACGCGATTATGGCTGAAGCCCTCGCCGATCGACTGGCGGAGGCGTTCGCCGAGTGCCTGCACAAATGCGTTCGTGATCGATGGGGCTACGGCGGTTCAGAAAAC
The DNA here is from genome assembly GCA_049584475.1 of Candidatus Sulfotelmatobacter sp. Classification (GTDB taxonomy): domain Bacteria; phylum Acidobacteriota; class Terriglobia; order Terriglobales; family Acidobacteriaceae; genus Sulfotelmatobacter. Next base: position 139,816 of record JBAUXX010000067.1, read on the forward strand.
TTGAGCACCGACGATCTGATCCACGAAAAATATCGCGGCATTCGTCCCGCCGCTGGTTATCCGGCATGCCCCGACCACACCGAGAAGGGCACACTCTGGCGTTTGCTCGATGTTGAGGCCAATACAGGAATCCAGATCACGGAATCCTTTGCGATGTGGCCGGGATCGAGCGTGAGCGGCCTTTACTTCGCCCATCCGGAATCGCGATATTTCAGTCTGGGCAAGATTGATCGCGACCAGGTTGCCGACTACAGTGAGCGCAAACACATGGATGTACACGAAATGGAGCGCTGGCTGGGGCCGAACTTGAACTACGATCCCGAGGGCTAAGCGATTAGCAATTGGCAATTGGCAATCAGCATTTAGCCCACGAGCGGCTGGTGACAACCCTTTCGCAATGAACTGCAGGGAATCTGCTTGCAGCGTCAAAATTTGCGATCGACAAATTCTCGTCTCGAAGTTTAGCTCCCCGCAACCATCTCCGCCGGAGCTCCGCCGTCCACGTCGGCCTGATTGAACACCACATTGGCTCCCATGTGCGCGGGCCGGGAGGCCAGCATTTGCTCTTTGCGGTACACCAAATTGCTGGCGTTAAATGTCGCCAGTTCAAAACCGTGTCCGTGGGTAATAGCGTCGGTGGGACACGCTTCCACGCAATATCCGCAAAAAATGCAGCGGTTGTAATCGATGTTGTAAACCTTGGCGTAACGCTCGGCGCCGCTCACGCGGTTCTCGGCAGTATTCTCGGCCGCCTCAATGTAGATGCAGTTCGAAGGACAAGCCGCGGCGCACAGGAAACACGCTACGCATTTCTCCAGCCCGTTTTCGTCGCGCTGCAAAACGTGAGCTCCGCGAAATCGCGCCTCAATCCGCGCTCCGCGCAACGGCCCTTTGCCATCGGGATAATTTTCGACTGTCGTGGGCTGGAACATCTCCATAAAGGTGATGCTCATGCCCTTGGCAATCGCGGCAATATTCTTCAGCACCGGCATACTGAATTAGTATACCGAACCTCAAGGACTCAGATTCCTCGTCTGTCTTAAAGAGCAGGTTCCCCCGCTTTAAGCGGTCGTAGATTCAGCCCGAATGGGTATCGGCCTGTCTTCGTTTGGCTGAATGATTCGCGGATAGCGCGCTATCCTGATGTTGTGACAGATGCAGAGCTGCTCACGGAAAAACGCGGAATAGGTTTGTGCGCCAGTTGCCGGCACATGCGGCAGATTGTGTCGGCACGCGGGTCGACCTTTTATTTGTGCCAGCTTTCGGCGACCAATCCGGATTTTCCCAAGTATCCCCGCCTGCCGGTGTTCCGCTGTGCAGGCTACGAGCGAAATGATGAGCCGGCAATGAAAGCGGTACCGCTCCGCTGAAGAGCGGCATGCTCTTCTCGCGGCTTGATTTTTCTAGCCACGCCGCTGCCCGCGGCAATTCGAAGATCGTAATCGTTCTGCAGATTCAGCCAAAACTGTGCAGGCAATCCAAAATAGATTCCCAACCGGATCGCAGTGTCGGCGCTGATCGCCCGCGCTCCGCGCACAATTTCATAAACGCCAGGGAATTCCAGGGCCTTTGCGAGGGCATAGGCGCTCACACCCATCGGTTCCATGAATTCAGTCTTCAGAATCTCTCCCGGATGCACAGCAAAAACCTTTTTGCTCTTCTTGGTCATGACTCGAAACTCCCATTCCTAATGATAATCGACGAGCTCTACCTCAAAAGCATTTCCGTTGTGCCACTTAAAACAGATTCGGTAGCGATCGTTTATGCGAATGCTGTGCTGTCCTGTTCGGTCGGCGCGAAGTCCTTCGAGTTGATTGCCGGGTGGCACCTTCAAGTTGTCGAGGGCCACAGCCGCATTAAGGATTGCGAGCTTCTTAAACGCCCGCAGACATAGATCGGGGGGCAGTCGGCGGCTCTTGCCCGATAGCCACAATCTCTTCGTTTCCGAATCCCGGAAACCAGCTATCATCTCCGAATACTAACGCTGCGCGGTACTACTGTCAAGCGTAAGTATAAGCTGTTGGCTGACGGTTGCTGGCTAATCAATCCCCAACTCCTTCGCCAGCGCCTTCCACTTCTCATCCACCAAAGCCTTGGTCTTCGCATCCATCAAAATTTCATCCGGCCACGGACGCACAAATCCTTCACTCGCCCACTTGCGCGTCGCGTCGATTCCCATCTTCGATCCAAAATTCGGCAGCCGCGACGCGTGATCCAGCGAATCCACCGGCCCCAGCGTGAACTGAATATCGCGCTCCGGGTCAATGTGATTGAACACCTTCAACGTCACATCGGCGATATCCTGCACATCCACATCTTCATCCACCACCACAACGCACTTGGTAAACATCGCCTGCCCCAGCGACCAGATCGCATTCATCACCTTGCGCGCCTGACCGGGATAGGACTTGCGGATCGAAACGATCATCAAATTGTGAAACACGCCTTCGACGGGCAGATTGACATCGACCAGTTCTGGAATTGTCAGCTTCATCAACGGAAGAAAAATTCTTTCGACCGCCTTGCCCATGTAAGCGTCTTCCTGCGGAGGCTTGCCTACGATGGTCGTCGCATAGATGGGATCTTTCCGATGCGTAACACAAGTAACGTGGAACACAGGATAAAGATCTTCGAGCGAGTAGAACCCAGTGTGATCGCCGAACGGACCCTCCGCGCGAAGCTCGTCAAGATTCACGTATCCCTCGAGAACAATTTCGCTGGTCGCCGGCACTTCCAGATCGACCGTCTCACACTTCACCAACTCGACGGGCGCTCCGCGAAGAAATCCGGCAATCAAATATTCCTCAACCTCCGGCGGCGCCGGCACAATCGCAGAAAACGTCACCGCCGGATCGGTTCCGATAGCTACCGCACCTTCCAGCCTGCCCGAAGGCCGATCGCCTTCAGCCAACACTGACCCGCCCAAACTGCGCGCCATGAGGTCGACAGACGATCCCGGATTTGCGCTGGAAGCCGCCCGCCGCATCGCTTCGCGGTAATGTTCGGCTCCGATCTTCTGCCGCTGCCAATGCATCCCGGTGGTGCGCTCATCGAAAATCTGCATCCGGTACATGCCCAAATTTCGTTTGCCCGACTTAGGATCGCGCGTGGTCACACAAGGCAAAGTAATAAACCGCCCCGCATCTTTCGGCCAGCATTGCAAAACAGGGAAGTCGAGCAAGGAAAAGTTATCCCGCTTGATCACCTCTTTGCACGGTCCCGTCGGCACTGTCTTGGGAAAAAACTTTGCTGCTTCGGTCAACAGCGGCAACATCTTCAGTTTGTCGAGAAATCCCTGCGGCGATTTCACATCCATAAACATGCGAATACGGTCGCCGAATTCGTCCAAAGATTTGACTCCCATCGCCAGACGCATGCGCTTTTCAGACCCGAACTGATTGATCAGGACCTGCGAACCGGCATGACCCTTTATATTTTGGAAGAGCAAAGCAGGACCACCCGGCAATTCAGATTTCGCTTTCGATACCCGGTCGGTAATCTCCGCAATCTCCAGAATCGGATCGACTTCAGTCTGAATGCGTCGCAGTTCGCCGGCACGGTCGAGCGCGGCAATCCATTGGCGCAGGTCGTCGAAGGGCAAAGGCTTCTCCTCTGTGACCGACGATTATAAGGGATATGACGCGATGAACATTCCAATTCGCAGCGGGAAGGGAAGCGATCAGCTAAGTGAATTCAGAACTGTTTTCTCCACCTGCATCCAAGCCGAACTCCGTGGATCGATCAGATCAAAGTGATCTGCGCCGGAAATCTCCAGCAGGTGAACATCTTCTTTCTCTTTCCCGCCACGCTTCTGCTTGGCGGCAACATAACCACGGCTAAAAGCCGGCGGCACAATATCGTCAGCTGTGCCCTGAATCAGCCACTGCTGTGTTTGAAAAATCGACAAATCCATCGGGTCGGCTTCACGGTAATGGTCAGGAACCTCCGCCGGCGTCCCACGCAGAAATTCGACCACGGCATCATCGCTCAAGTGGAGCTTGTACGTCCGTTGCAGATCGACCAGTCCCGCAAGCGACACCACGGCCGCGAGCCTCCGTTCGTGCGCTGCTAAACACAACGCAAGCTGCCCTCCCGCCGAATGCCCGATCACCAGCACTCGTCGCGAATCAAACCCACGTTGCGCCGCGCTCTGCATCAGAAACTGATACGCGCTGCGCACGTCGGCAAACGTATTCGGCCACGATCCGCCGGGGTTTCCTACACGCCGGTATTCAAGGTTCGCCGTAGCCACACCCTTCGCCGTGAGAGCGGCGCACAAATGCCCAGTATGCTCAAGATTGTATCTGGCGCGCCAGAATCCACCGTGAATATTGATGACGAGCGGAAAAGGCGGCTTCGCTTTCGGCAAGCGCAAATCGAAAAACTGATTCTCATCCGAACCATAAGCCACTCGCGCATCGGCAGCAGGCGGCGTCAAAGAGAGGATGGAATCAGACATACCAGAAAAGTTAACCGCTCATTCGTACCGCAACGCCTCGATCGGGTCCAGATTCGCCGCGCGCATCGCCGGAATCATCCCGCTGATCACGCCCACGACCGCCAAAATCGAAGTCGACACAATCAGAATCATCGGCGAAACAATCAGCCGGATGTCGCCCGCCTCGGCGTGGCTCGCCATCGCGCTATAGAACGTCAACCGCCCTACTGATACCGATACAATGTAAGACAAGATAATACCCAACACTCCGCCCACCGCTGTAATCACCAGGGCTTCGGCGAGAAACTGAAACAGCACATCCCGCCGCCGCGCCCCCAGCGCTTTTTCCACGCCGATCTCACGCGTACGCTGCGTAACCGACACCAGCATGATATTCATAAGGCCGACGCCGCCAATGCCCAGTGTTACGGTGCCTATGAATGCGAGCAGGACTTTAATAGCCATGGAAATAATGCCGAATTGCGACAGTTGCTTCTGCGCGTCAAAAACAAAAATGGCGCGCTTGTCGTCCGGCTTGAAGTTATGCGCTGCCGCCAGCGAATCGCGGATCGTCCTGTCCATCTTGTCGTGATCCAGACCCGCCGAATCCAGCCAGATCCCGTCGAGATAATGGTTGTCCTTAACTACGTCCATCGAATTGAAAGGAACGTAAACGACGCGATTGTCGTCGTTGTCCCCCTCCTGCATGCGCGGCTTGAGCACGCCGACAATGTCGAAATTCACGCCGTCCACGCGGATCGATTCGCCCACGGTTGGCATGCCAGAAAACAGCTTGTCCCGCCCCTCCGAGCCAATCACGGCCACGAGCGCGTGCCGCATATTATCCGCATCGTCCAGGAACCTGCCCTGGGCCACATCCAGGTTCCAGATCTCTCCAATCGCCGGGTCGATCCCCATCACCGGAAAGGTGAATGAACGATTGTCGTTCTGGACGGTCGAATCCTTTTGCGACATCCGCACCACATGCCGGCAAAGCGGAACGTTGTTGCGCAGCAGTTCCATATCGTCGTTGGTAAACCGCACCTGCACCCCTGCCTTATTGCCTCCCGCCTGCTGCGAGGTCCGTCCGGGAAACACTCCTACGGCAGTCGCACCGAAACTTTCGAAGATGCTTTGAATAGCCGTGGCAAAACCGTTCCCGTAAGCAAGCAGCAAAACCACGGTCGCTATGCCCCATGCCATGCCCGCCATGGTCAACACCGTGCGTCGAAGATCGTGACGCATCGCCGAGACGGCTTGCTGTAATAAATCTCGATTCATGTCTTACTCAATATCAGCCTTGTCATTCCGAGAAAGCGGCCCTTCAGCCTCGTCATTCCGAGAAAGCCCTCAGCCCTTGTCATTCCGAGGAGCGAAGCGACGAGGAATCCAGGTTCCTCTCTCCACCGCAAAAGCCGCTTGCAAGGGCGAAAAACAAGATTCCTATTCCTTCCGCAACGCCTCCACCGGTTGCAACGCCGCGGCCCGGCTAGCGGGATACAGACCGGCCGCCACCCCGGCGATGGCCAAAGACGCAACTGCAAGCACCGCGCTTGAGACCACAAGTTTCGGCGGGTCGAATCCTTCGCCTAAATTCACCCCCGAAAGCGCCGCCATCAATCCCGCCGCTCCGGCAATTCCGATTCCTCCGCTCAGCAGCGTCAGGAAAGCTCCTTCGACAAAAAACTGAAACATTATGCTGTGCTTCGTCGCGCCAATAGCTTTTCGCAGCCCAATCTCCCGAGTACGGTCAGCCACCGCCACCAGCATAATATTGACGATCCCAATCGCTCCCAGGGCCAGCGTCACCAGCCCCACGCTGCCCAGGAACGTGTTCATGGCGTCAAAAATCTTCCCCACCTGATCTACGGTCTGTACTGTGTCCCATTCGTCGAACGAATCGGGATTGCCAGGATCGAAGCCATGATTCCTGCCGATTACCTGGTGCACTTCCTCTTTTGCCGCCGCGTGCAGCGCCCGTGATTTCGGCTGGTAATCGATAATAGAAATCACGTCAGGATCGGTCCCCGCATTCAATGGCGGGAAATATTCGTGCATGGTGGAAAAAGGCACGTAGTTCTTGAGGTTCTGGCTGATATTGTCGCCATGACCGATTTGCTTCAGCGTCCCGATCACCGAAAAGCGCATTCCGTTCAGCAGTATCGTGCTGCCTACCGCGGGACGCCCGAGAAAAAGCGTGCGCCGGGTTTCGTCTCCCAGAACAATCACGGCGCGGCGCTGCTGCTCATCCATTTTGTTGATCCAGCGCCCGTCCCTGATCGGCATATAGCGAATCTCGTTAAATTCGGCGGGAACGCCGTTCACCTGCCCATTGGCCTGGTAGAAATCGCTCACCGCCTGCAAATCGTTGCGTTGAGTCACCGGCACAGCCTTGCCCACACTGTGACACTCGTTCACGATGTCCTGATAATCGCGATAAGTAAGGTAATACTGCCGCAGCGCGGTAAAGCTGCCTTGCACCACCGGAGCGCGGCTGGACCAGATGAACATCACGTTCTCGCCCAAAGTATCGAATTGTTTGCGGTTGCCTGACCGAAATCCTTCGCCCAGACCGACCAGCAAGAGCAGGGAACCGACTCCCCACGCAATTCCGAACATGGTCAGGAATGAACGCAGCTTATGCGCCCACAGCGTTCGCAGAGTCTGTCCAAAAATGTCAAAGAGGACGCGCACAAACCTATTATATCGATAGGGTAATTGGCCTCATCCTGATGCAGCCGGTTGGGTCGCGATTGAGTTCCCAAGCCGCCTTCGGGCGAAAGTTTCTCGCCGTTCCACACAATTCGTTTCTCTCTGCGCCGAATCTTCGTTATCCTCTAGCCGGATGCTGACGCTCGCACTTACCGATCTTCTGGGATCGCCCGTGTATGACCCGTCGGGCGCGGCCAGCGGACGTGTGCGCGAAGTCGCTCTCGCTCCTCAGGAAGACCGTTCCCGTGTAGCGTCGCTGATCGTCAAAACCAAATCCGGTAATCGCGTCCTCCCCTTCGCGGCTGTTTCCTCCATCAATGGCGGCGTGCGCGCCGCAACAGACATCGGCGAATGGCTTACTGAAAACGGTACAGAGGGCCTGTTCCTGCTCGAACGCGACCTGCTCGATCAGCAGGTGATCGACATCAACGGGCGCAAAGTGGTTCGCGTTAACGATGTTGACCTGCAAGTGGAAGCTCAAAAAGAAGCCGGACGCTCGGCCCCTGTTCTCCGTGTCCACTCCGTCGACGTAGGCCCCCGCGGGGCCATCCGCCGACTCCTGCGCGGACTTGCACCTCGCTCGGCCATGAACGCATTCCTTGGCAAAATTCCGCCCCGCAATATTCCCTGGAGTTTCGTCGATATTATCGAGACCGACCCAGCCCGCAGAGTAAAGCTCAATATTTCTCTCGAAGGTCTGGGAAAGCTTCACCCAGCCGATATCGCCGACATCGTCGAAGATCTTGCTCCCGACGAGCGGCAAGCTATCTTTCAAACGCTGGACGAAGGCGTCGCCGCTGAAGCTCTGGAAGAAGTCGATCCCAAGGTCCAGAAGTCCATCGTGGAATCGCTTGACTCCGAGCGCGCCGCCGACATTGTCGAAGAAATGGATCCCGCCGCGGCCGCCGACCTTCTTGGCGATCTATCGGACGAGCGTACCGAGCAAATTCTGGTGCAAATGCAGCCGGAAGAGCGCCAAGACGTGGTCGACCTGCTCGAGCACAAAGAGGAAACGGCGGCCGGCCGCATGACCACGGATTTCATCGCACTCCCGGTCACCAGTTGGGCTCACGACGCGGTGGAAGCCCTGCGCCACTTTGAAGGCGGAATCGAATCGGTCGCCACCATCTATCTCGTCGATTCTCACGGAACGCTGGTGGGCGCGGTACCGCTGGCTCGAATCGTTCTCGCCGACAGCACATCTCCCATGCTCTCGCTCACTCAGGAACCCCTGGTCCAAAGCCAGGAAGGCGCCAACGACAACGAAGTCGCCGAGCTCTTCGACAAATACAACCTCCTGACCCTCCCCGTAGTCGACAAACGCAACAAGCTGACCGGCGTCATCACCTCCGACGAAGTAATCAGCATCCTCCGCGCCAAGCTCTAAAGCCGAGTTGGCCCCTCCTTCTTGTCATTCCGACACGTGAGCGAAGCGAACAAGGAGGAATCTGCTTTTCTTCCCGCTCCGCAGCAAACTTTTTCATCACTTCGCCACTTTTCCTTTGGCCAGATTCCCCCACTCCATTTATCCTATCCCGTCGTTGGCCGTCGCTTTCCCGCTCCACCCATATGTCCGTGAAATCTGCGCATGAAGTATTTGAGACGTTGGAAGATCCGGATCCTGCTCTTCTTTGCCGTTGTAGGACCGGGCTTTATTACCGCGAACGTCGACAATGATGCCGGCGGCATCTTAACCTACTCGTCCGCCGGGGCGCAGTTCGGCTATCTCCTTCTCTGGACCATGATCCCGATCACGCTGGCCCTGATCGTGGTGCAGGAAATGACCGCCCGCATGGGCGCCGTCACTGGCAAGGGTTTAAGCGATCTTATCCGCGAAGAATTCGGCTTCCGCATCACTTTCTTCATGATGCTCGGAATCCTGGTAGTTAACTTCGGCAATGTCTTGACCGAGTTCATCGGCATCGCCACTAGCCTCGAGCTCTTTGGCTGGACGCGCTTCATCACCGTTCCCATCTGTGCCGTGATCGTCTGGCTGATCGTGGTCAAAGGCCAATACAAGAGCGTCGAGAAAGTCTTTCTCGCTGCATCCTTCTTTTATGTCACCTACCTTTTCGCCGGGGCCCTCGCCCATCCCGCCTGGAAAGAGGCGACCATCGCCACCTTCAAGCCACCCGACATCTCTAAATTCCGCGATCAGGCCTATCTCTTCATGGTCATCGGCGTGGTCGGCACCACAATCGCGCCGTGGATGCAGTTCTACCTGCAATCCTCGATCGTGGAAAAAGGCGTCACCAAACGCGGATACGGCGCTTCTCGTCTCGACGTCATCACCGGCTGCGTCTTCACCGACGTCGTCGCCTGGTTCATTATCGTGGCCTGCGCCGCCACGCTTTACATCCACGGCTTCCGCGACATCAAATACGCCGCCGACGCCGCCCAGGCCCTGCGCCCGCTCGCCGGAGACTACGCCTACATCCTCTTCGCCGTTGGCCTCTTTAACGCATCGCTCTTCGCCGCTTCCATCCTGCCGCTTTCCACCGCTTACACCGTCTGCGAAGGTCTCGGGTTTGAATCCGGCGTGGGCCTGAAATTCGGCGAAGCCCCCGTGTTCTACTGGCTCTACACACTTCTCATCGCAGCCGGCGCAGCGCTGGTATTGATCATCCCCGGTGCGCAACTGATAAAAATCGTTCTCTGGTCCCAGGTCCTGAACGGAGTTGTCCTGCCGTTCGTCCTGATCTTCATGCTCATCCTGATCAACAAAAAGGATTTGATGGGCGAGTACGTGAACACGCGCCTGTTCAACACCATCGCGTGGGCAACAACCATTCTGGTCGCCACACTCTCGCTGGCGCTGGCCTGGGCCTACGTTTCCGGCAAGGCCGGATAGGACCGTACCGGTCGGACTGGCACCCGCTCGTACAGAGTTTCCTTTATTGAAATTGCTGAGGCCGGATTGGAAAATAGGACCATGAAAACGACAAAGTGCTGCCCCCGCTGCTACTCAGAGCTTGTCGTCAAACAAACATCTCTTGGCGCTTATCTCATTTGCCCGAACTACCCCAACTGCGATCACCCAGTCGACCTGCGAAAACCGCCGATGCCGGCAATCGAATACGCCCGCGCCGCCTGAGGTCCGAAGTCCGACGTTCGCACTCAAACCAGTTTTCCCGCCGCCAGGTCTTTCACCAGCGTGTGATCCGCTTCCAGGAAATCGTAAGAGGGAAGCGCCTGCGGTACCGACCACTGCACATCTTTGAAAATGCGATTCTCGATTTCGCCTTCATATTGCCGCACCACAAAAAAGCGCAGCTCGATCATGACGCCGTTCGGATACGCGTGCTGAATCCTCGCAAACTCATCGCCAATGGTGGCATGAATTCCCAACTCTTCTTCCAACTCACGCCGCAGCGCATCCCGCGGCTGTTCACCCTCTTCGATCTTGCCTCCCGGAAACTCCCACTTCAACGGCATAGTCTGATGCCGCGTGCGTTGGCACACCAGCAGCTTGCCGTCCTTCTCAATTAGCCCCGCGACAACACGCTTCATGGTGGGAAATTACTCCTGGGGTTAGTAAGTCTGTTAGTAACTAAATTAAGAGGTCTGCGAAGAAGACGTGGTCTGCACAGCGCTGGCCACCGGATCGATGCAACTGGTAAAGGTAAACGCAAACGCCGCGACGCCCGGCGAACAACTCAACTCCAAGTCGTGGCTGGCGTAGTCGTGGTTATCCAGCAGAAAATACATTCGCGCCGAATCGATCACCACGTAACTCTCTTCCTCGCCCGCGATCGTCGAGGGCCGGAAGCGTGTGTCCCGCGTCGCCTGCTCGCGCGTAAGCGCCTTGCCATCCTGCAAAATGACCACTTCCGCAGCCGTGCGCCGCGGCGCGGCCATAACCAGGTTCACAGCCGACGCATCGAACTTCAATCGCAAACTGTGCGGCCCGGAATCCGCCGCCTCGAAATACTCCGCCGTCGAAGCCCATCTTCCGCTGGCATAGAAAAAATTCTCTTCCATCTTTGCCGGGAATGACGCCGGCGAAGAAAAGTAATCCGCCGTCTGGTCTTCCTTAAATCCGCCCTCATTCCCAATGCGCCCTCGCCGGTGCCCCAAATACAACTCGCCTGTCGGACGGTAGCAAACCGCTCCCGCATAATCTTCTTCCCGCACCGGATCCATCAGCGATGGCAGCAGCACGCCGGGGTCGATCTCCCGCAGCAATTCCTGAATCACTTCTTCCGTCTCGCCGTAATTCCCCTCGCCGAAGTGTCCATAGCGCAAATAGCCATCTTTATCGAGAAGGTATTTGGTCGGCCAGTAACGGTTGGCAAACGCCTTCCATATTTCACGATTGCTGTCGATCACGATCGGATACGTCAGCCCAAATTCGCGCACTCCACGCTCCACATTCGATTCATACTGCGCGAAAGTGAACTCCGGAGTATGCACGCCAATCACCGCCAGCCCCTTGCTACGGTAGCGTTCGTACCACGCTTGCACATAAGGCAAAGTACGAATGCAATTGACGCAGGTGTAGTCCCAGAAGTCGACTAACACCGCGCGTCCGCGCAACTGGCGAAAGCTCAACGGAGCGGAGTTCAGCCATACATTGCCGATTTCCGGCGCCCGGACTTTGCCCTGTTCGACTCTCATGATTTAGCGCTCTTGACTTGACTGCGGCGGTTCGAAAATTCTGGTTTGAAAACTCTGGTTTGAGAACTCTGGTTTGAACCTTAATGCCCGGCGCTTTCCATCTTCTTGCCAACCAGCATGGCACAATGCTCCACCAGTTGCTGGTCTTCTGCGCCAAAGGCCGCAGGGAAGTGGCTGTCGATATCCAATTCGCCAACAACTTTGCCGCGCACGAAAATCGGCACCACAATCTCCGACTTCGTTTCCAGCGAACAGGCCAGGTAGCGCGGATCCTTTTTCACGTCGTCCACCACCACCGTCTGCCCGCTCGACGCAGCCGCACCGCAAATGCCTTCATTTAAAGGAATTCTCGTGTGCGGCGTCATGGCTCCATGAAAAGCCCCAAGCGCCAGTATAGGCGGCTGCTCTGGTTCCAACATGTAGAACCCAACCCAGTTGTATTTCAGCATGCGGTGGTGCAGCAAATTAACGATCTTGTTCATGAGATCGTCCACCGTCGCAGAGGCTTGCGCCGCTTCGCTCGCCTCGTTTCGCACTTCTTCTATTCTTGAGGTAACGGGCATGAGAGAAATCTTAACTCAACCGCTCACGCTGGAGCCAACAGAAGGGAACACCTCAGTAATTCGGCGGATTCCTTCCGTCACCGCAAAGACCTCGGGATGAATGGCGAACGCCAGTGCATTCAGCCCTTTGAGCAGCGTCGGAGCCGGCGTATTCAGGAACTCGTCGCGAATGCAGTACACCTGCCGCGACCGTGCTGCAGCCACGCTTTGCCAGCCTCGCGATTCGATAATCTTTTCCAGCGGAACCCGGTCACCCGCGCCGCACCACGCCGCAATCATTACCTCAGGATCATCCTGCGCAACTTCCTCAAGTGAAATCTGTTTTCCCGGCGCGCCCACAAAACTTCCACCCGCAGCCTCAACCAACTCTGCCACCCACCGCTGCGACGCAATCAGCGGCTTGCCCCACTCTTCGCAAAAAACTCTAGGTCGCGCCAGACCGGAGGTCCGGGTCCGTATCCTGTCGATTTCTTCCCGCATCGATTGAATGACTTTTTCGCCTCGGGCGGTTGCGCCAACCACCGCCGCAATCATCGCAATATCACCATAAATATCCGCCAGGCTCTTCGGCGCGAACCCCAGAAACCGCGTTCCCGATTTCAAAATCTCAATAACCGACTTCTCCTGATAGGGAACTGATGCGATCACCAAATCCGGTCTTGCAGCAATGATCTGTTCCGCATTCGCGGTCCAGGAATCCTCAAGTATTGTGCGCGAAGAATTCGCAACCTCGGGCACGACATCGCGGCAGTACTTCGTGCAGGCCACCACTCGGTCGATCTCACCCACCGCCGCCAGGATCACAGTAGCGCTGGGCTGTAGACAAACAATCCGCCGTGGCACAAGTTCGCTGTAGGCGGATTCGCCGGAAGTGGGAAAGGAAGTCACGTTAGGCCGCTGAGTTGCCGGAACATAGGAATCATACAACTCAATCACGCGGCGATTAAGGAACAGGTTGTAAGCCGGGCGTCATCCCGAACGGAGCCGTTCTTCAGGCGGAGAGAGGGATCTCACAAGGAACAGGCTGTAAGCCGGGCGTCATCCCGAACGGAGCCGTTCTTCAGGCGGAGAGAGGGATCTCACATGGACGAAATCCGCATTTCGCTACCCATATCCCTGATATCAGAGGGCCGTTCTTCGTCGGCCTTCCGCTTCGCCTTCAATCTCCCGCTGCTACTCTTCCTCCAGCCTCATCCCAGATACGATTCCCCCGTGTCTCCCGCAGCAGCAGACTGCCCACAATAAACGTCATGCCCGCCACAATCATCGGATAATACAGCCCGGCATAAATATTTCCCGTCGCCGCGACAGACGATAGCCCGATCAGGGGCAGCAACCCGCCGAACACGCCATTGCCTATGTGATAGGGAAGAGAAAGGGACGTATATCGAATCTTTGCCGGAAAGGCCTCAATCAGATACGCGGCGATCGGTCCGTAGACCAGACACACATACAGAACCTGCACGAACACCAGCAATACCAGCATGGTGAGATTCGGATTTGGAGCTTCTTTGGCAGGAATGAGTACACCCGTTGCATCGATAGTCATCGCTGTAAGCGAAATTGCACCGGTTACCTTATTACGCGCGGATTTCACCGTGACCACGTTATTCCCCGCGGCCCGCTCCATCCCTTTGTAAATCGGAATATACGTCAGCAAGCCCAGCAAACATCCCGCCATCATCAGCTTCTTCCGCCCAATACGATCGGAAAGCGCGCCCACAACGGTGAAAAACGGCATTCCCAGTAGCAACGCTATCGCGACCACAATGTTGGCCGTCTTCACATTCACTTTCAGAATGGTCTGCATATAAAACAACGCGTAGAACTGCCCGGTATACCAGATCACTCCCTGTCCCGCCGTCGCGCCAAAAAGCGAAATCAAAACGTTCTTCAGATTCGGCCACTTGGTGAACGCCTCCTTCAACGGCTGCGTTGAAGTCATACCCGTGCTCTTTAACTGCGCGAAAATCGGCGATTCTTTCATCTTCAGCCGGATGTAGAGCGAGATCATCACCAGAATGATCGAGATCAGGAAAGGAATCCGCCACCCGTACGCGGCGAAATTTTCCTTTGACATCGAGTTCTGTGTCACCAGAATGACCACCAGAGAAACGAAAAGACCCAGCGTCGCCGTGATCTGAATAAAGCTCGTATAGAATCCACGCTTGTTGTCTGGAACGTGCTCGCCCACGTAAACCGCCGCGCCGCCATACTCTCCGCCCAGCGCCAGCCCCTGCAACACGCGAATCAATAGCAGCACAATCGGCGCGAACCACCCGGCCGTCGCATAGGACGGCAACAGGCCAATGGCAAATGTCGAAAAGCCCATGATCGAGAGCGTCACCAGAAACGCATATTTGCGCCCCACCAGATCGCCGATGCGCCCGAAGAATAGCGCGCCAAACGGCCGCACCAGAAAACCAACCGCAAAAGTTGCCAGGTAGGCAACGTACTGAAAGGTCTCGTTTCCCGGCGGATAAAACTTCGGACTCAGAATCGCCGCCAGGCTGCCAAAGATATAGAAGTCGTACCACTCGATCATGGTGCCCACAGACGACGCCATGATCACCCGCCAGATGCTGTATTGCGCCGTACCCGCCACTTGCCCGCCGTTTGCCATCGTTCCCCCACCCCGCCCCTCTTTGTCCGAGGCCGCCCCGGTTAGCCGTGAATTGTATCCCATCGGTCAACAGGGATAGATAGCGGCCTTTGGCGTCGACAAAGAGTGTCGAGAAGGAGTAAGGAGTAAGGAGTAAGGAGTACCGCTGTGGAAAGCTTCGCATGACGGCATTGCTTCGCCGATGCCCCCTTGCAATCGCGGCTAGGCGCTCTCAGCGCCCACTGTCTCCAGAAAAGATTTCAGATTCACTTCCAGCCCCTTGCGGCTGGCGTCACTCAGGTCGACGAATCGAAACGGCTGCAACCATCCCTGCGTCGCCCACATGGGAAACAACATCTGTCCTCTGCCGCGAATCGTCGCGTGATCCACATGAAACAGCAGTTCCACCTCAATCTTTTCATCCAGCGGCTTTTCCAGATGGATCATTCCGCCACTGGTCGAAAGCGTGTGCAATGCCGCCCGCACCTGGCGCCCGTTGGGCAGCCGCACCAGAATCAGCACCATGCCGCGCAGCTTCACTCGAAATGGCCGTCGGGCTGTGGTCTTCAATTCAGTCATAAGCCATGTAGCGCAGACGCCCTCATCCGCGTCTTGCCTTGTCTCCGGAATTCTGCCTCCCCACCCCGCCAGAATCACTCTTTTACTTCCTTCCCGGAGCAGCCGCGGCCCCCATCGGCGATAATTTGTGAGGCCACGCACCGATCGGAGAGTCAGGCGCGTCTTCGGTAGAATTCTCCCAATCCTTCGGCGGATTTTCAATCTTCCAGATATTCGCGTGGCTGTAAAGCGCTGCTCCAATCAGAAAGGTCTTGCCGTCACTTCCCAATGGCAGGCAATTCGCCACCCGTGCCGTCACACTTCCGCCGCCCGGCAGATCGCTCAACATGACGGGCGTGCCCACCGGCAACAGGCTGGGACTGCGAAATCCGCACCCATGCGGACTGACCACCAGCGCCACACACTTCGCGGCAAAAGGACGCATGCGGTCCAGGCTGGTTACGCTTATCGGAATTTCGACCCGCACCCTGGTGCTGCGTCGAGTCGTCTTAGGTGTGAAAACGTCCATGCAAGAGGCCCCTGTGAGCTAACGATCCACACGATAGTCTGACAGAATTAAGCGTTTTCTCATGAAGAGAACTGGTGACGAAGATGACCGAGGTAATCTATCGCCGCCCGAGAATACCGGCTCATTCGATTCTTGATTTTGAGTTCGTCCATCAGTCATGAATTCGGTCGCTTCTCCTTGTCTCGAGGCAATGAAGGAGCGCGGGAGTCGCAATGACCCTTTCACGAGATGGTGCGATGTACTTCTGTGTCTGTTTCCGTTTCCGAAATTGATCCATACTGAAATTAATCTTTTGCACTTTCCGCGCCGCTCGTCGATTGAAATCCGATTGCGATTGATCCTGAGCATGATCTCTGGGCATGACCTCGGAGTATGACCTCTGAGCATGACCTCTGACCGGTTCCAGCCCTGATTTTTGGTCAGCTCTTCAATCAACCGCAATCCGTCCGTATCGAATTTCATTCGAGGAGACCTTCCCCATGTCAGCAGTTTCACCACTTTCTCAACGCCGCTTCTTCCTCACTACTGCCGTATTTTTCGGCATCGTTGCCCTCTCCGTCGCAGCCTGGGGTCAGGCCAGCATCAATGAAGGTTTGGAAACCGCAGCCATCTACGTCGACGGTACCAAGGGTTCCGACAGCAACAGCGGGTCGAAGACCGCGCCGCTCAAAACGATTGGTGCTTCCGTCACCATGGCTCTCACCAACAATCACTCCAGCATCGGCAGCAAGGTCATCATCAATCCCGGCACCTATCGCGAAGCCCTAACCGTAGGCAGCTCGAAAAAGAGCACCACTCTCCCCATTACTTTTCAAGCAGCAACCAACGGCACCGTCTTCGTCTCCGGCGCGGATGTCATTACCGGATGGACCGTCTACAGCGGCAACTCAAAGATCTACGAAGCCAGTTGGCCCTATAACTTCGGCAACTGTCCTGCCCAGCCGCCGCCGGCCCCGCCGCAGCAGCAAATTGTTTTGCGCGAAGAGATGCTGATCGTGAACGGCACTCCGCTCACGCAAGTGTTGACTCTGAGTTCTATGGTGCCCGGTACCTTCTACGCAGACGAAACGCACAACCTGGTCTACGCCTATCCCGCTTCGGGCACGAACATGACCACCGCCACTGTCGAGACCGCGACCCGTTCCAGCATCCTCGAGCTTTCGGGTCAAAACAACGTCGTCTTCCGCGGATTAACTTTTCAGTACGCCAACAGTTGCCAGCAAAGCGCCGCCGTCACCGTCGCCGGAAATACCAAAAACATCCTTTTCGACACCGACAGTTTCCTGTGGAACAACGCCATGGGCATCGACTTCACTACCGTCGAAGACTTTACCGTCCAGAACAGCATCGCCGAGTTCAACGGCCAGGTCGGCTTCGCTTCGCACCAGACCAAGAGCGGCCTCTGGCAATCAAACACCGCCAACTACAACAACTGGCGCGGGGCCCAGGGCGCCTTCTATACCTGGGACGCGGGCGGCACTAAATGGATGTGGGATCACAACGGCACCTACAAGAACATGGTGTCGAACTTCAACCAAGCCAACGGCGTCGCCTGGGATACCGATAACGAGAACGTGACGTTCACTTCTGGCGTTTCCGCCTTCAACATTGTCAATGGTATCCAGATCGAGAAGACCGAAGGCCCGTTCACTCTTTCCAACAGCTACTTCTGTTACGGAAATCTCCTGGGCATCGGCCAGCGCGGCGGCGTCGCGGTGCGGAACTCGGAACAACTTACACTCACCGGAACCAATATGTACGGGAGTCTGATCAACCAATTCGTGGTCGTCGGCCAGCCCGGAGGAATTGAAATCACGAACTGGGAAACCGGCCAGAGCTACAACCTGATCACGGAAAAATTCACCGCGTCCGGCAATACTTTCGCCGGCCCGAATGCATCCGTACTCTCCAACAGCTACCTCGGCGGCAGCGATTGGACCGCTTTCGTAAACAGCATCAAATCCAACGACAACGTCTTCTACGCCGGCACCAACACGAACGCCTTCGTCGTACCCACCCCCAAATCAGGCACCGACTTAAGTCTGGCGAATTGGCAGAGCGAGACCGGCCAGGACAAGAGTTCTTCGTGGAAGACGACCACCGCGCCCTCGGCGTGTAACGTCGCCGCCTCTACGAAAGATTTCTGGATCACCTCCAGCACCTACGCCGGAGCGACGATCTCGAAAGGACAAGCCACCATCGCCATCGGCACCTTCGGCCTCGGCGGCATCACCGGCAATATCGCGCTTAGTCTGGATGGAATCTCTGAAGTGAAAGGCTTGTCCGGCAAACTCAACGCCTCAACCATTCCAGTCACCGGAACCGGAACGCTGACGTTGACAACAAGTTCCACGCCGGCAGGCACGTATCCAATCACAATCCTCGGCACTCTGGGCAACACCACACACACAGTAACCGTTTCGCTCTTTGTCCCGTAGTTCAGTTAGGGCTGTCATCCTGAGCGAAGCAAAGGACCCTACGCAACTTGCCGGCGCCATCACTGGCGCCGGCAGATTGCATCTGAAATTAGGCCGACCTACTTCTTTCCCGCCTTCAGCCCAAAAATCTGCAACTGCTTATTGCTGGCCACAAACACCTGCCCGTTCGCCACCACTGGAACCAGGTTGGAATTACCTCCGATATTCTGCCAGGCCCCCGCAAAACCTTTGAACAGTTGCGTCATGCTGCTCCCGCCGGCATCGGGATTGAGAGCGACAAGATAAATTCGCGGCGCCGACGGCGATACCGGACGCGATAGCACCCAGATGATCGGATTCGACGTGCCATTGGAAGAAATGCTGGTAAAAAATCCTGGATCCTGTCCGCCATTGATGTTGGGCGACGTGCTCGCCAGAACCAGCGCCGGCTTGGGCGAAGTCTGTACCTTCCACGATTTCACAATCCGGCCGCCGCTTGAAACCACGCGCGCAACTCCATCCGAGTCCACGAAATACGAAGGGCCGCACCAGCACCCGCCCACCAGATACGTGCCAAGAACGTTGTTCTTGAGCGTCGAATAGCCGCCCAGGTTATCGGCGTTCATCAGGAACATATTGCCCGCTTTACCTGCCGCCACCGCCAGATGCGGAATAGAACCGGACTGATCCGGTAATACCATCACTCCACCCGCGCCGAAATCAGTATCGCCCCGGTCGAGGCTGGCTTGATTGCTCGGCGTGAACAGGCTCAGCACAGTCGTCAGGTTGGGTGAAACTTTGATCACGCTCTCCTGAATATTCGTCACGCCGTCATAGGTTGTTCCCGAGTAGTCGGAATTTCCCGTGACAAATAAGATGTTCCCCGAATCGTCGGAGGAAAGCCCGTAGCCCGACATCCAGATCGAAGACAGGAAAAAGCTATCCGGCGACGTCGGCTGCACATCGAACAGTTGGTTTGCCGGCAGCGGCGCAAGAGATCCCGCCGTCCACCCCAGCAGCCACCCGCGCGAGAGATTCGCTCCCAGATCGCAGAAGCTTCCAAAGCCTGCATAAATCGTGCCGTTCAACAGCAGCAGCCCGGGACGCTGCCGCTGGTAGGTGGCATTGAAATTGAATGTCGTTCCGTCGGTCAGCGTATGCGAAGCGGTGACCAGTTGCGGCGTCACTTTGTCAGTCAGGCTGCCCAGGTCGAGCGCGTGGATTCGATGAGCCGGGCCGGTCGTATCCTGCGTGTAAATGATGACGTACATCGTGTTGCTGCTCAGGTCAATTACCGGTGTGGAATTAATTCCGACGTTCGGCCCGTTGTTGCTGCAGCCGATAGGGAACCGCACCGGCTTGCCAAAGTTCGGATTCAATAGGATCGCGCCGCTATGCTGGTCGATCGCATAGACGGTATTGTTCTCCGACTCTACGTACACCACGTCATGCGTTCCTTGTTGCGATCCCGCCGTTATGTTCACTCCCGAAACCAGCAGCGGCTGGCCGTCGATCTGGTCGTCAAGCGCAATGGTATGCAGCATGCCGAATGCAGAGCTCGACACATTGGCTGGCGTCAGCGTGGTCTCCTTCGAATTCCATCCCGTGCGGTTATTGTCGTAGTGATAGGTGGTGACCGCAGTCTGGCCGAAAGCAACCAACCCGCCAAGGCCGACGTTGAGACTGACCAGCAGCAGAACTGCGAATCGCGCAGTCTTCTGGATAAAGCAATTCCTGGGAATAGGCATCGCCGAGCTCCTCTTAATTGTTTACGGAAGTTTTGAGTGGCTTTCGCTCTGAACGACAGTTGCGTCCCTTACCTGGGTCGGACGCTACTCGGTCGCATCGGAGCGGGGGACAGAAAGCAAAGTGAGTTTAAGGCATCGCGGTCCGCTTGTAAAGCAGATTGGGCGCGGGTTTTGCCCGGGCACCGTGCAATTTATGATCGCAGAAAAAACGCGGCTCCCACTGGGAGCCGCTTTGGTTTTTAATCTTTCGACTTCGTTTCTTGGGTACGGGTTGGAAACCTACTGCCCCGTCCCCGTCAACGGCACCGCCTGCGGACTCGATCCCGCATTGTCGGCCACCGACACGCTCGCGCTCCGTGTCCCAGTCGCCGTGGGCGTGAAGGTCACCGTGATGGTGCAGCTCTTCTTCGGCGCAACCGAAGTTCCGCACGTATTCGTCTGCGCGAAGTCCGTGGGGTTCGTGCCCGTGATCGTGATGCCGGTGATGGCAATTGCCGTACCGCCGCTGGCATTGCTCATAGTGATGGTTTGCGCCGCGCTGGTTGTCCCTACTGTCTGCGCCGCAAAGGTCAAACTCGTCGGTGAAAACGATGCCGCCGTGCTCGTTCCGCTAAGCGCAACCGTCTGGGTTCCCGCCCCGTCAGTTAGTGTCAGTGTCGTGGCGCGATGGTTGATATTGCCCGGTTTGAACGTCACATTGATCGAGCAACTGGTTCCAGCGGCCAACGAACTTCCGCAATTGTTGGTCTCGGGAAAATCAGTTGTATTCCCACCGGAATTGGCGATGCTCGAAATCGATAACGCCGTCGCTGTTCCATTGGTCAGCGTCACAACCTGGGCCGCACTCGTGGTTCCGAGCACTTGCAGCGGGAAGACAATAGATGTTGGAGTCACGCTCACCGAAGACGTCCCGGTCCCAGTCAACGGCAGGCTCTGTGGACTGCCGCCGCCATTGTCCGTAACCGTAACCGCCGCCGTGCGGGTGCCAATCGCCGTGGGATCGAACGTTACGCTGATCGTGCAGCTCTTCTTCGGCCCCAAAGATGTACCGCAAGTATTGGTCTCCGCGAAATCGGTTGCGTCCGTGCCGGTAATTGCGAGGCCGGTGATCGAGATCGTGTTACCCGCCGCTGCGTTGGTTAAAGTGATGACCTGCGCGGCGCTGGTCGTTCCCACAGTTTGCGCCGCGAACGTCAGGCTGGTAGGCGAGTACGACGCGATCGTTCCCACTCCAGTCACCGCAACTGTCTGCGCGCCGCCCGGAGCGCTGTCGGTAATCGTCAACGTCGCAGGGCGATTGTTGATCCCCTTCGGAGTGAAAGTCACATTAATCGTGCAGCTCGCGTCGCCGGAAAGCGCCGTGCCGCAGTTGTTGGTCTGCGCATAATCCGTCGCATCCGTTCCACTAAATGCGATCTTGGAAATCGTCAGCGAATTTGGCGCGCCGTTGGTCAGCGTCACCGTTTTCGCAGCGCTGGTCGTCGCCAGCACCTGCGCCGGAAAACTCAGCGACGTCGGCGAAACCGTAATGGCCACGTTCAGCAGCACCGCCATAATCGTGTTCGGTGCGGTAGGCAATCCGCCCACGGTCACCGCTATGTCGGGCAATCCGTCGCCATTGAAGTCTCCCGCCACCAGGCCGGTAGGATTCGCTCCAACGATGTAATTCTGCGGCGCAAGAAACGCCTGTCCCGCAGTCGAAATTCCCGTCCCTAACAGCACGCTGATGTTCTTGGCGTCGTAATTGGAAGTCGCAATGTCGAGGAAGCCGTCGTTGTTGTAGTCCGCAATCGCCAGCCACCGCGGAGAGGTAGAAGCGTTGTACTTCACCTGCGGCTGGAACGTTCCGTCTCCATTACCATAGAGAATGCTGACCGTGGATTCCCCGCCATTGGCGACAGCCAGGTCCCACTTGCCGTCTTTATTGAAGTCGGCCACCAGCACGTGGCGCGGATCCGTGCCCGTCGGATAATTCACCGGACCCTGAAACGTTCCGTCGCCATTGCCGATCAGAATGCTGGCGTCATTGGTGTTGTGATTCACGCAGACGATGTCCAGATGACCGTCGCCGTTAAAATCCGCAACGGCCACTGATTTCGGATTCACATCGGCGGGATAATTCTGGCCCGCCTTGAACGTGCCGTCTCCGTTGCCCAGGAAAACTGTTACGTCACCGCCGAGATTATTCGCGACCACCAAATCCATGATGCCGATGCCGCGCAGGTCGCCCGCCACAATGCCGCGCGGCGCCTGTCCCGCCGGATACAACACGGCATTCTTAAACGTGCCCGTGCCATCGCCGTTGTTGATCAGCACCGCAATCGTTTTGCCGATTTCGTCGGCCACCGCGATATCGGGAATACCGTCGCCGTTAAAATCGGCGGACGTAATCGCCGAGGGCTCCGTGCCCACCGTGTAATTCGCCGCAGCTTCAAACGTCCCGTCGCCCTTGCCGAACAGAACACTGACGTTGTTGCTGCTGTAGTTCACCACGGCAACGTCGAGAATGTGGTCGCCGTTAAAGTCAGCCGTCACATTCGCAAACGGCAGCGTTCCCACTGTGTAATCCACCGGCGCGGCAAAAGTCACCGGCGGCACGGTCGCCGCTTTGGCGGTCTGTTTCCCTTGCGCTAAAAGTTGGCTGCCATTCAGGCAAATAACCGCAACCGCAGCGAGCACTACAAACAATTTCCGCTGACGCATCTCAAACCTCGCTCAATTTATTACGGGGCTCATCGCCCTAGATTTTTTTAATTCCAGGAAGTTAAAAAACGTTAGACTGCTCGCTTGCCGCACACAACGAACGGGGGCCCACACATGCCGTGCTGATAGTCAACTGGGTGGAGGGGAGTATTTCTGACCCAGAGATATTCGTTAGACTACCAGCATCCTAAACGCGAAACAATGTGCACGTTTTTGCAACTTTTCAGGCCCGCGCAACCAATTGCGTATAGCCCATTTTCCAACGGGAGCCGTCCCGAGCGAAGCCGTTCTTCAGGCAAGAGCCTGCCTGGGGCGAAGCCGAAGGGGATCTCGCGGGCAGCGCCTGCGGCGGGCGGCATGACTTTCCAAACAGCGGTGAGGAACTGCTTCGGGTCTCCGGCCTGTCGGCTGAATGCCGATTGCTGAATGCTGAGTGCTGAACGCTGAGTGCTAACTACTGATTGCTGTGTACAATTACGATCTCCCTTATAAGAAAGGAAACCACGTGGTCGTTCTCGTCATCGGCGGTGCAGGATACATCGGCAGTCATGCCGCGCGAGCTCTTCGCCGCGCCGGCCACGAAGTCATCATCTTCGACAATCTTTCCACCGGACACGAATTCCTCGCCGACGGATTCGAACTAGTAAAAGGCGACATCCTCGACCACTCGGCGCTCAAGCCGGTACTCACCCGCTCCAACGCCATCATGCACTTCGCCGCCTTCGCCTTCGTCGGCGAATCCGTCACCAATCCCCAAAAATATTTCCACAACAACGTCGAAGGCGGTCTCTCTCTGCTGAACGCCGCACTCGACGCCGGAGTCAAGAAAATCATCTTCTCCTCAACCTGCGCCGTGTACGGTGAAGTAACGAAAGTTCCCATCGAAGAAAATATTCCCCGCCAGCCCGTCAATCCCTACGGCGTGTCAAAATTATTCTTCGAGCAGGCCCTCGAAGCCTACGACCGAGCCTACGGATTCCGCTTCGCCGCTCTTCGTTACTTCAATGCCGCCGGCGCCGACGAAAGCGGCGAGATCGGCGAACTTCACAATCCGGAAACACATTTGATTCCGTTAGCTCTGAGCGCCGCCGCCGGCACAGGACCGGAACTCCATGTCTTCGGCTCCGACTATCCCACGCCCGACGGCACCTGCATTCGCGACTACATTCACGTCAACGACCTCGCCGCCGCCCACGTGAAAGCGCTCGACCATCTCGCCGCCGGCAAAGAAAGTTTCGCCGTCAACGTCGGCACCGGCCGCGGAGATTCCGTGCAACAAGTCATCACCGCCGTCGAAGAAGTCACCGGCAAAAAAGTTCCGCGCAAAATGAGCCCGCGCCGTCCCGGCGACCCTCCCGCGCTGGTAGCCAATCCCGCGAAAGCCGAAGCCCTCCTGCGATGGAAAGCCAAACACTCGCTGCGTGACATCGTCGCCACCGCCTGGAACTGGATGGAAAAAAGATCGCCGTCGGTCGTCGGTCCTTAGTCGTTAGCTGATCGTCCCGCGCAAAAGGGCATTACCGTGAAAGCAGTACCGTGGAAGAGCGGCGCTTCAGCGCAGCGTAAGCGCGACGAACGTCGGGGGCTTTAGCCCCTGGAACTTGATGCGTCACCGATGATCGACCAACGACCAACAACAGCTTGCATAACCACAACGCCGCCAAAGCATAATCAAAGGACGACCATGACGAAACATCACGCACCCAACACTCTCACCAACAAACGCGTCGCCTTCCTCGGCGCAGGAAAAATGGGCGGCATCATCCTCCAAGCCCTCTTAAAAAACGGCCTGCTCTCGCCCGCCTCCACCTGCGCCACCGTCGCGCATGAAGAGCGCGCCAAAGCGCTCTCCGCCAAACTCAACGTCGCCGTCGGCACCAATAACGCCGAAGCGGTTAAAGGCGCCGACATCATCGTCATCGGCGTCAAGCCGCAAGTCGTCGAAGACGTCATCCGCGAAATCGCCGACTTCATCACTCCCGCCCAACTCATCGTCTCCGTAGCCGCCTCGGTCCCAACATCGATGATCGAAAAAAATCTTCCGCCACTCGTTCCCGTCATCCGCGCCATGCCCAACACTCCCTGCTCCATCGGAGTCGGCATGACCGCCCTGTGCAAAGGCAAGCACGCCAGCGCCGAGCAGATCGCCCTCGCCTGCCACATGTTCGACGCCGTCGGCCGCACCGTCGTCGTCGACGAAAAGCACATGGACGCCGTCACCGGCCTCTCCGCCAGCGGCCCCGC
>JBAUXX010000068.1:0-229034 GCA_049584475.1 Candidatus Sulfotelmatobacter sp.
CTGCCGCAATGCGCCGCCGCGCTTGACCACGGCCACTGCGTGGCCTCCGGCGCCAGTCCCGTCTGTCCCCGCATTTGAAAACAAAAAAAATGTTGTTGATGCCGGGCAAGATTAAGGCGTGGCTCACCCATCCCCACTTCTCGCAGAGGACGCGAGAAATGGGGCACCCGTTTTTTGGTGACGCCGGCGAGGAAACGTTTCTGCCCCGGTTTGCACTATCCGGCAGGAGGAATACCGACATGCGATTCAGAACCACTCTTTTTGCCTCGCTCATCGCCTTTTTGCCGGCGGCTGTAATGCCGGCGATATCTCAATCGAACTCACCGGCCACTCCCGGCTCGACATTGCACAACAGTTTTTTCGGCCCGCACGGACTGCTGCGTTACGCGGGCAATACGGGTTACCGCGCCCCGGTCACTCCAGCCAGCCTATATTTCTTTGCCACGGTGGACTATCCGGGTGCGGACGGGACCACCGTTTTCGACGAGAACAGCGGGGGCACTTTCGTGGGGACTTTCGGATTCGCCAGCGAGGAACAAGGATTCACTTATCACGCCGGAGTGTATAGCACGGTAAATTATCCGGGATCGACCGTCACCGTTCTCACAGGAATTAACACCGCCGGCGATATTGTCGGCGCCTATGAGGATTCGGCGAGCGTGGAGCACGGTCTGGTCGATATTGGCGGAACGCTTACGACCCTGGATGTACTCGCCGCTGTTGGAACTGAGGCGCTGGATATCAACGACTCCGGTCAAATTGTGGGCGCTTATAGTGACGCTACCACCACGCATGGGTTCGTCGATAATGCCGGAGCGTTCACCGCCATAGACTATCCGGGCGCGACAGGCACTTTAGCGACCGGCATCAACACTGCTGGCACGATCGTAGGCGGTTGGAGTAACGGGACCACGCAGCAAAGCTTCATTCTCAAGAATGGAGTTTTCACGGATGTGAACTATCCGCTCTCCACAGAGACCACAGCCATCGGAATTAATGACATGGGCGTGGTTGCCGGCTATTACTCTGACGCAAGCGGCGTGCTGCACGGCTTCCTGTATTCCGCGGGCACATACAACACAGTGGATGTGCCGGGCGCTGCCGCTACCGAGTTAACCCGGCCCAAGAAGGGCAGCCTGGTGGATGGCGTCTTTATTGACGGCAAGAATGAGACTCACGGAGTTTATGCTCATCATTGAGAAGTGAGACAGGCAGCTTCTTCGTCTGTGGCGCCCACCCTTCGGCTGCGCTCAGGGCAGGCCCTTCCGAAAAACCTGTCGAGTCCCAAGACATGGCTTACAAAGCGTCTTCGTCTTGGGACTCGACAACAGAATGCGAGAAATGGGGCGCCCAAGTTTAGACGTCCATGTGAAAAATCCGCCGGATGGGATCTCGCGGACGGTCAAAATGCTCTGCTGTATTCCGTTAATTTCAACGATATAATGAGTTCCCCTATCGCACCGGAAAGTCCCGGTGCGAATAACTCGCGCTCGTGGTAAGACGAAATCGTCATCCATTACGGGAGAAGCTTCTTGTACTCCGGCGTCCAACGTATACCTTACCGGTACATCAGGCAGCCCCTCGCTTGCGCCGCCTTCTTGCTGTTTTGCCAGATCTCATCGATGGCGCAATTGCCGCGCATCAACACCGGGGCGGATTCTGGATTTTCGGAAATCGATCTCGCGCAAATTTATCTCGACACGCAGAGCCGCGACAATAAAAAAAGTGAGCAGCAACTGGCCGAAAATAAAAAATTGGTTGATTCCGGGATTGTGTCAGCGCTCGACCTGGCTGCTCCGGGCAAGGCGGTGGATGAATTCAACCGCGCCAGTTTTTTATTGAAGGCGCAGAATTCGAAAGAGGCGATCAAGCATCTGCAGAAAGCAATTCAGGACTACCCGAAGTTCGTTTCCGCGCATATCGGTCTGGGCTGTGCCTATTCCGATCAGGAAGACAAGGCTCGCGCCAAGAGTGAATTCGAAACGGCGGCGAAGCTTGATGACAAGTTTGCGGCGTCGTTCTTGAATCTCGGCGTGCTCGATCTTTCGGCGAAAGATTTTGCCGATGCGCAGCCAGCACTGGAAAAAGCCGCTTTTCTCCGACCCGCAGACGCCAGGATTCTGTCGACGCTGGCATACGCGCAGGATGGAAACCATCAATATCAACAGACGATACAAACGGCGCAGCGCGTCCATACACTCGATCACAAGGGAATGGCGAACGTTCACTACGTAGCCGCGTCCGCAGCCATGTCCCTCGGCGATATGGCGACAACGGAGCGCGAACTGAACTTGTTTCTCAGCGAAGATCCCACCAATGCGTTCGCGCCGACCGCGCGCAAGAATCTGGCTATTCTTGCTCATAACAAGAAGATCGCGGAGCGGAAAGCAATTGCCGGCAATCTCCAGCTGACAACGACTGGGTCTGCGGCGTTGCCTTTACAGACCTTCCCTAACAGTGACAGGTTGAAAGCTGAATTGAGTGCGGTGGGCGAGGAATCCGGCAGCGGCCCATGCGACGATTGCGGCACGCTGGCCGAGGCGAATCCGAGCGCCGTCAACGGCAACAACGGCGTAGTTTCGGATGTGACTCCGGGACTGTCTAGCCGGGCCAGCAGTGCCTGGACAATTCGCACCAGCGTGGACGACGTCGCCTTGTTTTTCGCCGTCAGCAGTCACGGACACATGGTGAATGATCTGGAGCAAACCGATATTCAGGTCCGAGATGACGGTAAAGCTCCAGCGCGAGTTTTGCAATTTGCTCCGCAGTCGAAACTTCCCCTGCGGCTGGCGTTGCTGGTGGATACCAGCGGGTCGGTGCATGACCGGTTTGCCTTTGAAAAACGAGCGGCGGCCAGATTTGTGCAGAAGATGTTAAGCAATAGCTCCGACCTTGCATTCGTCGCGGGCTTTTCCAATGAGATTTCAGTGACCCAGGATTTCAATTCGGATTCCGATGAGCTGGGTAAAGGAATCGAAAAACTCACCAACGGTGGAGGAACCGCGCTGTTCGATGCAGTGTCATTTGCCTGTTCGAAGCTGGCGGAATATCCCGATGGCGAGCGCGTCGCCAGAGTTTTAGTGATCCTGAGCGATGGAGAAGATAATTCCAGCCATCGCAGTTTGAAGCAGAGCATCCAAGCCGCGGAGCGCGCCGGTGTCACTATTTACGCAATCAGCGCGCGAGAAGATATTGGCGACAAGACCGATGCCGACAAAGTGTTGGAGCTTTTGGCGGAGCGCACGGGGGGAGACGCGATGTTTCCGCACGACCTGTCCACTCTGGGCAAGTCATTTGATAAGCTGCACGACCTGATCCGCAGCCGCTACTTCATCGCTTATAAACCCACGGATTTCAAGCCCAACGGAAGCTATCGCACGATCAACATCATCGCGGAAAAAGACGGCAAGCGACTGCAGGTACGGGCTCGCAAGGGCTACAGGGCTCGTTTGGAAGCGGGCCCGAATTAACGGAATGTTTTCGTGGCGGTGGCGCTCCAGAACCTGCGGCGCGGCCGAAAGCCGCGCCCTTTCAAATTAAAATCACTCACCAGTTAAAATCACTCACCAGACGTGGCAGGCGTTTTCCGCCACCATCGGCTGTCCTGATTTGCATCCCCAAGCCTTCTGGAACTCCGGCATATTCTGCACTACGCCGTTGACTCGATACTTGCCCGGCGAGTGGGGATCGGTGAGAACGCGAACCCGAGCCACTTCATCGCGCCGCTTCTCGCACCAGACGCGGCCAAAGCCGAGGAAGAAGCGCTGCTCCGGCGTGTAGCCATCGATCTTTTGTCCTTCTTTGCCGGTCTTGTCATCCGCGATCATGTGTTCCAGCGCCATCAGAGCGATACGCGCGCCGCCGTTGTCCGCGGTGTTTTCACCCAGTGTGAGTCGACCATTCAATTTTTTATCGTCGACAGCCACAAAGTTGGAATACTCATCCGCAACGCATGAGACTCGCTGCTCGAATTCTTTGCCGTCCTGCTCGGTCCACCAGTCATGCAAGTTGCCTTCAGGATCGTACTTGCGGCCCTGATCGTCAAAGCCGTGAGTGAGTTCATGGCCAATGACCAGGCCGATGCCGCCGAAGTTCACCGCATCGTCCATACTCTTGTCGAAGAAAGGAGGCTGCAAAATCCCGGCGGGAAATACGATTTCATTGAATGACGGACTGTAGTAGGCATTCACCGTCGGCGGCGTCATGCCCCACTCCTTGCGATCGAGCGGCTTATCGATCTTGGCGATATCGCGGCGAGACTCGAAGGCATTGGCGCGAGCGACGTTGCCGATGAGGTCGTCGGGCTTGATCATTACAGAGCTATAGTCGCGCCAGACGTCGGGATATCCGATCTTGTTGCGGATGGCATCGAGTTTGACCTTGGCCTGCTTCTTCGTGTCGTCGCTCATCCAGGAAAGATCGTGGATGTCTTCGGCCAGGGATTTTTCCAGAGCATCGACCATCTTCAACATGCGCGCTTTCGCTTCGGGACCGAAGGTGACATCGACATAGCGCTGGCCCAATGCTTCCCCTAGTTCGCGGTCGGTGAGATTGACACAGCGCTTCCAGCGGGCCTGGATTTCTTTCTGGCCGGTCAAGTTCTGCGAAAATTTAAAGTTCGCCTGAACGAAAGCGTCCGAGAGCCATGGCGTGGCCGCGTTGAGCACATGCCAGCTCACGTAGACTTTCAGAGCGTCAAGCGGCTCTTTCTCCAATGTCGCGTTCACTTGCCTGAAGAAATCCGGGTTCGTCACATTCAGTTGCTTGAAATCGGGCGCGCCAATCGCGGCGAAATAGCGATTGAGATAGAAGTTCGGACCGAGCGCGACCGCCTCCTCACGCGTCATTTTATGGTCGCGATTCTTCGGATCGCGGCGCAACGTGCGGTCCATGGAAGCCTGGGCCAAAGCGGTTTCGATGCGGAGCACGGTCTGCGCGGATTCGCCTGCCTGCTGCGGGGACTGGCCGGCCAGGGTGAAGACCTGCGTCGCGTATTCGACCAGGTGTTGCCGCATTTCCTTCATCTTCGGATCGTCATCTTTGATGTAGTAGTTGCGATCCGGAAGAGTCATCCCGCCCTGATCGATGTAGGCGATGACCTGATCGGCGTTGTGCATGTCGGAGCTTGAATAAAAATTAAACAGCGGGTTGGGTCCGACCAGATGCACGTGGGCGACCTGGTCGATTAGTGACGGTTTGTCTTTGGCGGCGGCAATGCGATCGAGTTCCGGCTGCACGGCGGCAACGCCTTTGGCGTTTACGGTTTTCTCGTCCATGCAGGAGCCGTAGAGATCGCCGATTTTCTGGTCGACGGCATCGCGGCCCGCGCCACCGGTTTCAGCTTTCTCCAGTATGCCGCGCTCGACATCTTTGTTGCGTTCGTTCAGTTCGACAAAGCTGACCCACTGACCCTGGTCGGGGGGGATTTCCGAATTCTTGATCCAGTTGCCGCAGGCGTATTCGTAGAAGTCGGCGCAAGGATCGGCCGTCTTGTCGAGATTGTCGAGGCTGAAGCCGGGAGCCGGCTTGGCGGACGAGGACTGGGTGGATTGCGCGAAGCCGCTGGCAATTACGACGGCCAAAAAAAGCGGCAGAAGGCGAAACACTCGCATGGAATCTTCTCCTTTTCGAGAACTGACGATTCTAAGCCCGCCGGTGTTGATGGGCAAGGATTCCAGCGCTAGTTGTTGAGATACATCTGAACAAAGTGTGAATCGTTGTGCTTGTTGAGACGGTTGCTTTCGCAAAACGGTTGGTTGAAGATATTGTGTCTATGGGCTCAACCCGACATTCGCAGGCCGGAATACCGCCGCTTGTTATTTTTTGCGTGATGCTCGCAGCTTCAGCCGCGCTGGGCCAAGGTTCCGGGGACACGGACTGGCCGAACTATGGAAACGATCCCGGCGGGATGCGCTACTCGTCGCTCGCAGAGATCAATCGCGAAAATGTGTCCAAGCTCAAGGTCGCGTGGATATTTCATACGGGCGACATTTCCGATGGCAGCGGGGACAGCAAGCGGAGCGGATTCGAAACCACGCCTATTCTCGTCGATGGAACGCTCTATTTCACTACGCCGTTCAATCGCGTGATCGCTCTCGATCCAGAAACCGGAAAACAGCGATGGGCCTACGATCCAAAGATCGACTTGACGCTCGACTATGGGGATGGACTTGTGAACCGAGGTGTCGCCACATGGATTGATATACGTCGATCTTCGAATCATCCCTGCCACCGCCGCATTTATGAAGCTGTGCAGGACGCTCGGCTCATCTCGCTTGATGCGGCGACGGGTAAGCCGTGTCTGGATTTTGGCGAATACGGGCAGGTAAATCTTCGCAGCGTGCCGGGTTATCGCGCCGGCTGGTACCACATGACGTCTCCTCCTGCGGTGATCGACGATTTGGTCGTTGTCGGTTCGGCTATTAATGACAACCAGCGCGCCGTGGTGCCCGCCGGGGTAGTGCGCGCTTTTGACGCGCGCTCCGGAGCGCTACGCTGGAGTTGGGATCCGATTCCTGTTACTTCATCTGCAACTTCAGGCAACGGCCGAGATGGGGATAAAGACCGGCATACCGGCGCTGCCAACGCGTGGTCGATCATGTCTGTGGATGGGCAGCGCGATCTCATCTTCGTACCGACCGGGAGCGCCAGCCCTGACTACTATGGCGGCCTTCGACCGGGAGACAACAAGTGGGCCAATTCGGTGGTGGCGCTGCACGCGAAGACAGGCGAGATCGAGTGGGGATTTCAACTCGTGCATCACGACTTGTGGGACTACGACACGGCTGGGCCGCCACTGCTGACAACATTGCAGCACGAGGGAGAAAAGGTCGACGTTGTCGTTCAGGGCAACAAGACCGGATTTCTATATGTGCTGAATCGCGACAGCGGTAAGCCGGTCTTTCCTGTCGAGGAGCGCAAAGTTCCGGCCAGCGACGTTCCGGGCGAACTCGCGTCGCTGACACAACCCTTCCCCACAGCTCCGCCGCCACTCGCGCCGCAAAAAATCTCGGTCGACGATGCATGGGGACCAGCTCCGCAGGATCGCGATACGTGCCGAACGTGGATTCGCGGGCTGCGCAATGAAGGGATATTCACTCCGCCGAGTCTGCAGGGAACTCTCGCCGTGCCAGGAAACCTCGGAGGGATGACATGGAGCGGCTACGCTTTCGATCCGCAGCACAGTCTCCTCGTTACCAATACAAATAACATGATCGCAAAAGTGAAGCTTATCCCGCGAGCCGATTTCTGGAAGGATGAAGTCCGGACCGAAGACGGCGACTATTCTCCACAAGCCGGAACGCCCTACGGCATGTTTCGCCGGTTCCTGCAATCACCTTCGGACTTGCCCTGTACCGCGCCGCCATGGGGCTTGCTCACCGCGGTTGATATGAGCGACGGAAAGATTCGCTGGCAGGTTCCGCTCGGATCGATGCAGGATTTCGGCGGCAAGCAACCGCCGGTTCCGGCGGGATCGATCAGCCTCGGGGGCCCGATCGTGACGGCGGGAGGGTTGGTATTTATTGCGGGCACGTTCGAC
This sequence comes from Candidatus Sulfotelmatobacter sp., assembly GCA_049584475.1. Classification (GTDB taxonomy): domain Bacteria; phylum Acidobacteriota; class Terriglobia; order Terriglobales; family Acidobacteriaceae; genus Sulfotelmatobacter. The sequence continues at coordinate 7,541 of JBAUXX010000068.1, forward strand.
CCTTACATTCGCGCCTTCGACATCGAAACTGGTAAAGAGTTGTGGAAGGCGAAACTGCCCGCCAGCGGCAATGCCACGCCGATGACTTACCGACTCGGGTCGAACGGAAAACAATACCTGGTGATCGCGGCCGGAGGACATCCGAAGGTCATCGAAGAATCCTTAGGCGATACGCTCGTGGCCTTCACGCTGCCCTAACAGATTCACGAGCTGAAAACCGCGCGCGTCGCGGGATAGACCCGGCGGTAGGCGGCGTAATTCGCATTCATTACTTTGATTGCGTCCGGGTGTGGCTTGACGCTGGTTGCGACTCGCACTACGGCCGTGCAAGCCTCGTCCACGGACCTCCACGCACCCGCGCCGACTCCGGCGAGAATCGCGGCCCCGTAAGCTGCTCCCTCTTCGGCTTCGACCAATTCAACTTCGTGGCCGTATGCATCGGCCTGAATTTGCCGCCATAGTTCTGAACGTGCGCCGCCGCCGCCCAGGCGAATCTTGTTAACGACGACTTTCATTTCGCCGAACAAAGTGAATGTGTCTCGCAGGCTGAAGGCGACGCCCTCCATGATTGCTCGAATTATGTGCGCGCGAGTGTGCGACGCGGTGAGGCCAATGAGCGCGGCCCGCGCATCGGGATCGAGGTGTGGCGTTCGCTCTCCCATCAGATAGGGAGTCCAGAGAAGCCCTTGGCATCCTGCGGGAATTTTCGCGGCTTCGTCGCTGAGACGGTCATAGGGATCGCGTCCGTCTTTTTTTTCGCCGCTGCCGTGTCTTTCGCCGCTGCCGTCTGCACCAGCGCCGAACTGATCACGAAACCAGCGCAAAGAAAGGCCCGCGGCCTGCGTGACGCCCATAACGTGCCAGCGTCCGGGAATGGCGTGACAAAAAGTGTGCAGGCGGCCTGCGGGCTCGAGCGCGGGACGATCGGTCGCGGCAAAGACTACGCCCGATGTGCCGATCGTGGCGCTGACCGTTCCGGGCGCAACGATTCCCATGCCCACTGCGCCCGCGGCCTGATCGCCCGCGCCGGCGACTACCGGAGTTCCCGCTTTCAAACCTATTGCGGCCGCTCCGTCCGAGGAAATTTTGCCGCAAACGGCGGGCGATTCGAACAGCGCAGGCAGGAGGCGTTCGTCGATTTCGCCCGCTTGTAGCATCAATTTCGACCATGCACGATGCGCGACGTCGAGCAGTAACGTCCCGGAAGCATCCGCCATGTCGATGGCGCGCTCGCCCGTCATGCGGAAGCGCACGTAATCTTTGGGCAGCATTACGAAGCGCACACGCTTCCAGTTTTCCGGCTCGTGCTCGCGCACCCACATCAGCTTGGTGAGGGTAAAGTTGGCCAGCGCGGGATTGCAGGTGGCTTCGATTAACCGCTGCGCGCCGATCTTTTCCGTCAACTCGACGCATTGCGGATTGGTCCGCACGTCGCACCAGATCAGCGCGGGGCGGACAACTTTTCCGTTCTCGTCCAGCATGACAGCGCCGTGCATCTGTCCGGAGAAGCCCACGCACGCGATGTCTTCGGCACGCAAGCCAGCCTTCGCAACAGCTTTAGGCACAGCCACGCAAGCCGCGCGCCACCAATCTTCGGGATGCTGCTCGGCCCAGCCGATCTCAAGGGAAGCGAATGGAGCGTGCTCCTCGGTCGCGGATGCGACGACTCGTCCCCGATCATCGATGATTAAAGCGCGTGTGCCACTCGTGCCAACGTCAATGCCGAGTACGTGAATGTGATCCCCCTCAACTAGAAATGCGCTGCAATCTCTGCCGTTTGTTTCTATCGTAGACACGCACTAGTGGCAAGGAAAAAGCTGAGTTTGAATCTACTCCACGCGAGATCCCTCGCCTCGCTGGTGAAAACGCGGGGGCTTCGGGACGACGCCCAGTCGAAAGAGAGGCCAACTGAGCCACCGCTAAAACCTGAGGCAACTTGAGTTGACCTGATAACCTTCTCGGATGCGATTCATTGACCGGGAAGAAGTCGCGCAGCGGCTCACTTATGACGTGTGCATTCCGATTGTGCGCGACGCCATGATCGCATTCTCACAGGGCAAAACCCGGCAACTGCTGCGCTCGATCGTACCTCTAGGGGAAGGCCGGTTATTCGGCGTCATGCCCGGCGCAATGGGCGACCGTGCGCCATTCGGCGCGAAGTTGATTAGCGTTTTCCCGGAAAACTTCTCTCTTGGAAAACAATCACACCAGGGTCTTGTGATCCTGTTTGACCCCGAAGGCGGCGCTCCCGTTTGCGTCATTCATGCGGGCGAGCTTACAGCTATTCGGACCGCGGCTGCCAGCGCGGTGGCCACTGAAGTACTAGCGCGGAAGGACGCGCGCCGGCTCGCGCTGCTCGGCTATGGCGAACAGGCTGCGACTCACGCGCGGGCGCTGAAAAAAGTGCGCAACATTGAAGCCATCTCGGTCTGGGGACGTTCGCCTGAGCGCGCCCGGGCCTTCGCCGAGCATATGCAGCCCGAACTCGGCCTTCCGATCTCGGCCTGCACAAGCGTCGAAGAAACAGTCGCGCATGCCGACATTGTGTGCACCGTCACTTCGGCGTCTGAACCAATCCTGAAGGGCGAGTGGGTGCGGCCGGGCACACATCTGAATCTGGTTGGTTCCAGCCACGCCGGGCCAACGGAGGTGGACGACGATCTGGTGATCCGCTCGCGATTCATTGCCGACAGCCGGGAAGGAGTCTTGAACCAGGGGGCGGAGTTTCTCCGGGCCAAAGCGGCGGGATTGATTGGCGATGACCATATCGTCGCCGAGATCGGGCAGGTATTGGCCGGCGAGATTGCGGGGCGGCGGTCGAATGAAGAGATCACCGTGTACAAATCGCTGGGTCACGTCGCGCAGGATCTGGCTAGCGCCTGGGCGCTGTATTCCCTGCCCGAAGGCCCGCATGTATAGTTGCAAAATATCGTGGGGTGGGCCAACCTTGAGGGGCGAAATGAGCGCCTTATAGAAAGGGCCATGAAAGCCACCGCGATGGAATGTTCCCAATGCTGAAAGACCTGTTGCAACGGTGGCCACTCGTACGCCAAATCATGACCGGCACTGACGGTACCGGCCGCGAATCCATGAGCGATCGGACGCGCAATCTCCGCGCCCGGACTCATGACACCGAAGTGACTCGGTCGGTTTGCCCGTATTGCGCCGTCGGTTGCGGCCAACTGGTCCATCACAAAGATGGCAAGCTGGTTTCGATCGAGGGCGACCCGGCTTCTCCGATCTCGCGCGGACATTTGTGCCCCAAGGGCGCGGCCAGTTATGAATTGCTTACGCACTCGAACAGGCTGACGAAGGTTCGTTATCGCCGGCCTCGGTCCTCGCGGTGGGAGGACATTGGTCTCGAAACCGCCATGAATATGGTTGCGGACCGCGTGTGGGCGTCGCGAGAAAAGAGTTTCGTCGAGCAACAGGATGGGCAGTCGTTGATGCAGACAAAAACGATCGCTCACCTGGGCGGCGCGACTCTCGACAACGAAGAGAACTACCTGATCAAAAAACTCTTCACGGGAGGTCTGGGCATGGTTTGCGTGAGCAACCAGGCCCGGATATGACACAGCTCTACCGTGCCCGGTCTGGGCACATCATTCGGGCGGGGCGGAGCCACGACTGCGCCGAATGATCTTTCGAACTGTGACGCGATTCTCATCATGGGATCTTCCATGGCGGAGAACCATCCGGTTGGCTTTCAGTGGGTGATGGAAGCGCGCAAAAAGGGCGCGAAGATTCTGCACGTCGATCCGCGCTTTACTCGCACGTCCGCAATGGCCGACATCTGGGCCCCGCTGCGCGCGGGCAGCGACATTGTTCTGCTTGGTGGCTTGATTCATTACATTTTGGAGAACGAAAAAGACTTTCGCGAGTATGTCGTCAACTATACGAACGCATCGATCATCCTGAGGGAGGACTTTCGCGATACCGAAGACTTAGGCGGCGTGTTCTCGGGCTGGAACGCAGAAAAGAAAAGTTATGAAACTGACTCGTGGGCTTACGAGGGCGCTCCGCTAAAAGAGGATGCAGCGCAGCACGGCGCAAGCGGCGGCCACGCGCAGGATCGAGGCGGCGAGAAACTCCAGGATAGTGTTTACGAGCAGGATCGGATGCTGCAGCATCCGCGCTGCGTGTATCAGGTCTTGAAGAAGCATTTTGCCCGCTACACAACGGAGATGGTGGAGAAAGTTTGCGGTGTCACTCCGGAAGTTTTTCAGAAGATTGCCGAGGCGTTTTGCTCGGCTTCCGGCCCGGAGAAAACGGGAGCGATTTGTTACGCAGTGGGCTGGACGCAACACTCCGATGGCGTGCAGATTATTCGATCGGCGGCGATTTTGCAGTTGTTGTTAGGCAATATGGGGCGGCCTGGCGGCGGCATTTTAGCGCTGCGCGGCCATGCGTCAATTCAAGGCTCAACGGACATCCCGACGCTCTTCGACATTCTGCCCGGATACTTGCCCATGCCGGTTTTTGGAGCCGATTCCAAAACACTGGCGAGCTACATAAAAAAGCATTCTCCCGAGGCCGGATGGTGGGCGAACTTCGACAAATACATTGTCAGTTTCCTGAAGTCCTATTACGGCGAAGCTGCGACGAAAGAAAATGACTACGGCTTCAACTGGCTGCCGCGGGTTACGGGCGATCACTCTCATCAGGGTTATTGGGCGGAGATGGACGACGGTAAAATCGACGGGCTTTTTGTCATGGGGCAGAATCCCGCAGTGGGCGCGCCGAACTCCCGCATGGAGCGCAAGGCTCTGGCCAAGTTGAAATGGCTGGTGGTGCGCGACATGGTGGAGATCGAGACGGCGAGCTTCTGGCTGGATTCTCCGGAAATCGAGCGCGGAGAGCTGAGTCAAGAAACGATCGATACTGAAGTATTTTTGTTTCCCGCCGCCGGACATGCGGAAAAAGAAGGCTGCTTCACCAATACGCAAAGGCTGAATCAGTTTCACGAGAAGGCGGTTGATCCTCCCGGCGATGCGCGCAGCGAAACCTGGTTTATGTATCACCTCGGGCGGCGGTTGAAAGAAAGAGCCAGAAAAGATCCTTGCAGCAGGAACGCCGGCCTCAACGCGCTGACCTGGGACTATAAAGTCGAAGGACCTCTCGGCGAACCCAAGGCCGAAGAAGTGTTGCAGGAAATCAACGGCTGGACCATTGCGGATCACAAACTGGTATCCGGGTTCCGTGATCTGAAGGCGGATGGTTCCACAGCTTGCGGTTGCTGGATTTATTCCGGCGTTTTTCCAAAAGAAGGCGAGAATCTGGCGCGCAAACGCGAGCCGCGTGATTTCTACGGCCACGGTTGGGGGTTCGCATGGCCCGCGGACCGGCGCATCTTATACAACCGGGCGTCGGCGCGGCCCGATGGCTCTCCGTGGAGCGAGCGCAAGAAATTGGTTTGGTGGGATGAGGCGCAGAAGAAATGGACGGGTAACGATGTGCCCGACTTCACCGCAACGAAGGCGCCCAGCTATCGGCCCGCACAAGGCGCTAAAGGAGACGATGCGATCGGCGGCGACAAGCCTTTCATCATGCATCCGGAAGGCCTGGGCAGGCTCTATGTGCCCAGCGGATTGAAAGATGGTCCGATGCCTACTCACTACGAGCCTCTGGAATCTCCGGAGCGAAACCTGATGTATCCGGAGCGGCAGACCAATCCGCCGTCGAACTTCATGAATCGCCCCGACAATCTCTACGCCAAGTCGCCGGATCCGCGATTTCCTTACGTTCTCTCCACCTATCGGCTTACCGAGCATCACACGGCGGGCGGAATGAGCCGCTACGTTTCTCACCTCGCCGAGTTGCAGCCCGAATTGTTTTGCGAAATATCTCCCGAACTGGCGGTGGAGCTTCGAATTGAACATGGATCGTTTGTTACCGTTACGACTCCGCGCGGGATTATTCAAGCCCGCGCCATGGTGACGCACCGGGTCACTCCTATTCAACTCAACGGAAAGACTGTTCATCAGGTCGGCCTGCCGTACCATTGGGGCTACAAAGGGCTGGTAAAAGGCGACGCGGTAAACGATCTGGTCGCGCTTTCGGAAGAACCCAATGTCCGCATCATGGAAACTAAGGCGCTGCTGTGCAATGTTGTTCCCGGCAAGCGTGGTGAGGGTTCGCAAGCCCTGGCGCAACTCGAGCGCGACATGAATTCCGTGGACGAGAAGGACGGCACGCCGGCATGAGCGTTACCGCTTTCCTCACCGACTCGACGCTGTGCATCGGCTGCAAGGCTTGTGAAGTCGCATGCAAGGAATGGAATCAGATTTCCGAGGATGGTTTCGACTGGAAGGGATTTTCCTACGACAACACCGGCGGACTCGGGCATTCCACATGGCGCCATGTGAAGTTTGTTGAAGGCGGAGCGGTTCCGGGCATCGGCGGGAATTCGCCAGAAAGTTTTTCCTGGGGATTTTCTTCCGACGTTTGTAAACATTGCGAAAATGCCGGCTGCCTGGAAGCATGCCCAACGGGAGCGATTGTCCGCACCGAATTCGGCGGTGTTTTCATTCAGCCGGATGTTTGCAACGGATGCGCGTATTGCGTTGTGACTTGTCCGTTTGGGGTGGTCGAACGCAATCCCGAGCAAGGCAGGGCGTTTAAATGCACATTCTGTTATGACCGGCAAAAAGAAGGACTGAAGCCGGCCTGCGCAACGGCTTGCCCTACGGAATCGATCAAGTTCGGCGAGATTGAAGATCTTCGCGAGACCGCGCAACAGCGCATGACCAAACTTCAGAACGAAGGTTTCACCGATCTTTACTTGTACGATCCGCGGGATTCAAGCGTTGGCGGAATTCACGCATTCTTCATCGTTCGAGGAGATCCGAGGGCCTACAATCTTCCACCCGCGCCGGAAGTGCCGACCACGTATCTGCGCAAAGGATGGCTCTCCGCAGGTCTGGCTGCAGGCTTGATGCTGGCCGGAACACTATTAGCTTTCAGCACAGGAAGAAATGGCAATAGATAGGCAGCACGGATGAGCACTTCAAATATCAATTCGCGGGAAGCGCGGGAGGAACGTCTCCACGAAATTCGCCGCCAGGCCGAGCGCGGTGGTGCGGACATTTCTCCGAACGAGCCGAGCCAAGCCTCACGCGGAGCATCGGCGGAGAACGGCTACTACGGCATGCCTCTGCTCAAGCGGCCGCAGTGGACGGTCGAAGTTCCACTTTATTTTTTTGTCGGCGGAGTAGCCGGCGCCGCTTCCGTAATTGCAGCCGTAGGTCAAATGTCCTCAGCGGATCGCAAACTGGTTCGCGATGCACGATGGCTGGCCGCTATCGGCGGCGCGATCTCGCCGGCACTGCTTATTTCCGATCTTGGTATGCCTTCGCGCTTCCTGAACATGCTGCGTGTGTTCAAGATAAAGAGTCCCATGTCGGTCGGATCGTGGACGCTGGTGGCATTTTCAAACAGCGCGGCCGCAGCCGCAGTTTTCGGACAGTTTCAGAAACGCCGAGGCAATTGGCCGATAAGAGTTATAACGGACATGGCGCAGCTGGGATCTGCCCTGACTGGAATGGCTCTCGCCACCTACACTGGCGTGTTGATTGGTGCGACAGCAATTCCTGTCTGGAACGAGCATGTGGGGACACTGCCGATTCACTTCGCCGCCTCGGGAACAGCGGCGGCGGCATCGATTTTGGAGTTAGCCGGCAATGACTCTGAAGCCCTGAACAAAATCGCAATCGGTGCTGCGGCTGTGGAAACATTTATGGGGGCGGCTATCGAGCGAAGCTCTACACCCGCGTCCGCAGCGCTCAAATCAGGAGCAACTGGTTGGGCGATGCGCGGCGCAGGATTGCTCGCGGGCCCGATCCCGCTTGCGTTGCGCATTTTGTCTCTCACCGGGAAGAAGCGAAGCCGAAGTCTGCGCCGCGCCGCCGCCATCTCCTCTATAGCGGGGTCACTGCTCACGCGCTTCGCATGGGTGGAAGCGGGCAAAGCTTCTGCCGCGGATAATTCTGTTCCGCTCAAACTTCGGGTAAAAGCTACCGCCGATCGACTATCCACTCCGTCAGAGTAGTTACAACGCAGATCTCGCAGCGGGATACTTCAGGAATTAAGCCGACTCCAAAATCATGTTTGCGTACTGGATCGTGTCTCCGGTTCGGATCAAACCAATTGCCGAGGGAACACGCAGCTTGAATTGCTGATGCGGTTCAAAACTTGAAGCTATACCTTTGAAACAGTCTTCGAAGCGGCGCACTGTATCCGCATCATTGACGCGGCGGAATTCTTCCGCCATCACGATTCTGCCGATCACAAAATTATCCCGAATGGCTTGAAAAACTTCCAGGACACGCGGAACGTTATCGACGAGTGAGATATCGACCGTTTCGATTTGCGGCCAGAAGGGAAAGCCGCGGTCGGCGATCACCAGTGTGTTGGTGTGCCGAACGCGGCTCAATAACGAATTGATCGCCGGATTCAGTATTCCGTTCTTGAGCACAATCAACCGTCCGCACGGAACTTGCGACCTGGCAGCGGCTAAGCCGTAACGAATTCCTTCACGACTCCGGCAGCGCCTTTTTCGCGTGCCTGATATTGATCGTAGATCCAGGCGTAGGTCTTCTCCAATCCGGATTGCAAAGAAATATTCGGCTCCCACTGCAGTAATTTTTTGATGAGAGTGTTGTCGCTGTTACGGCCATTCACGCCTTGGGGCGCGCTCAAATCGTAATTGCGCTTCAGGCGGATGCCGGCGATTTTCTCTACCATGTCGACGAGCTGGTTGATGCTGACGGCCTCGCTCGATCCCAGATTGATCGGTTCCAGGACGTCGGAGTTCATGATTTTCTGGACGCCGGTCAGACAATCGTCGATATACATGAAGCTACGTGTCTGATTTCCTGTGCCCCAGATTTCGATTTCGTGCTTCCCTGCAAGCTTGGCTTCGATCACTTTGCGGCAAATCGCGGCTGGAGCCTTTTCGCGTCCGCCGAACCACGTTCCCCAAGGACCGTAAACGTTGTGGAATCGCGCCACACGCGTGTAGAGGCCGAAGTCTTCGCGGAAGTGCCGGCTCATGCGCTCGGAAAACAGCTTTTCCCACCCGTATCCATCTTCCGCAAGCGCCGGATAAGCGTCTTCTTCCTTCAGCGACGGCGCTTCAAACGTCTTCTGTTTGTCGCCGTTGTACACGCATGCGGACGACGCATAAAAGAACCGGCTCACGCCATGCTTTACCGCCGCCTGCAGCATGTGCGTATTGATCAGGACGGAGAGCATACAGATGGCTTTATTCTTTTCGATGAAGCCCATACCGCCCATGTTTGCGGCAAGATTGAAGATATCCCGCGCGCCGCGCGCGGCGACTTCGCAATTCTCTTTTTCGTTCAGATCGAGGCAAAGATTCTCGACGTCGTTAAATCGCTGGTACCAATGATCCAAGGGCTTAATATCCACGGCGCGAATGCGCTTGTAACCCTGCTGTCGGAGCGAGGAGACGAGAGCGCCGCCGATAAAACCGCCTCCGCCAGTAACCAATACGAGATCGTCATGGGCCATAAGAATTCTCCGGAAATTGCGTAAGTTGTTGTCTTACTTTAAGGGGTTCAAGACAGGCGAATCAAGGTACCTTAGTGTAGCAGGAAACGGGGACTTGCCTCAAAACCCTTGCATTTGGCGGCATTTGCGGCGAGGCGCGGGCAATCTAAGACTCCGCTGAGCGTGTGCAATTTGCGGCTATTGCGTGGCTTCGGTGACCTTCAAAATTCGGTCAGACGCGACGTCATGAAGAGTCTGCACCGTCCCCGAGGGCCAGTGTATTTCGATCGAGTCTGCGTGGCTATCGGGGCCAAGGCCGAAGTGCACCGGACCGTCGCTCGAGGAGGCGTAGCCCACGCTGGTGGTCATGTGGTTGTACTGGGCACCGCTCTTTGTCACCAGCTTGATACGCGCGCCGATGCCGTCGCGGTTGCTCCTGGTTCCTCGCAGAACAATGTCGAGCCAGTGGCCGGTTTTCTCGCTGCGGTTCATCCAGATCTCGGCGTCCTTGCCAAGAGCCGTCGCCACGACGTCGATGCGGCCGTCGCCATCCAGGTCGCCGAAGGCGCACCCGCGGTGACGTGCGGCCGGAGCGGCGTCCAATCCGGCTTCTTCGGTCAGCGGAATCCATTTCCCTGTACGCCCGGGATTGCGGAACACGGTGTTGTATTGATCGACGGGCTGGCTGGGCATGGTGATCGATTCCACGTGGCCGCGCGTTACAAATAGATCCTTCCAACCATCGTTGTCGAAATCGTACAGGCCGGCTCCGAACCCGGACATCTGGCGGCTCGGATTGCGCATACCGGTTTCGGTGGTGACTTCGCGGAACTCGCCCTTACCCGTGTTTTCAAAGAGCGGAAAAGTCTGATTGTTCAGCGCGACGAATACGATGTCGGGATAGCCATCGTTGTTGAAGTCGCGAAAATCCAATCCCATTCCGGAGACGAAGCTTCCGTCTTCAACCAGCGCAACACCAGCCTCGAAAGCAACCTCTTCGAATTTGTTGCCTTTGTTATGAAACAGAGAATTGTACGATGCGTCGTTGGTTACGAAGAGATCCGGACGGCCATCGAGATCGTAGTCGGCTATGCCAACGCCCATGCCTTTGCCCACGTGGTCGCGAATGCCCCACTCTTTGGAAACATCTTTGAAGGTACCGTCGCCGTTGTTCAAGAAAAGCTGGTTGGGCTGTCCCTTATAGAACTTGGGGCTGCAGTAGTCGGCGACATTTTGAAAACCGCAGAATGGCTTGGAACTATAGTCCCACTGCATGTAGTTGACGACGAAAAGATCGAGCAATCCGTCGTTATTCACGTCGACCCAGGCTGCGGTGATCGACCAGAGCGGACCGTATTGTGGGTCGGGGCGATTCAGCGACGCATCGAGGCCCGACTTTACCGTCACATCGGTGAACGTGCCGTCCCCATTGTTGTGATAAAGAGTGCTGTGATGCAGGCCGGCCACAAACAAGTCTGGAGCGCCGTCATTGTCGTAGTCAGCGACAGCGACGCCCATGTCGTATCCCGAACCTGCCAAGCCAGCCGTGTCCGTAACGTCGGTAAAAACGCCATTGCCGTCATTGCGAAAAAGACGGTTGTGGTACTTAGGTGAGTCTTTCTTGAGAGTGGCGATGTCGGCGCCGTTGGTGAAGAAAATGTCGGGACGGCCGTCGCCGTTGTAATCGAAGATCGCGACGCCGCCGGGCATGGTTTCAGGAGCGTTGCGAGCGGGGGTCTCGTTGTTCTCGAGACGAAATGGAATCTTCTTCAGTTCAAACCGGATCGGACTGGACGCTGGAGCCGCGTGCAGCAGGAGCAACGCAGGCGAACCGAGCAGAACACCACACATTGCCAGCCGCGCGAATTTCTGCAGGAACATATGCATCCACAAAAAGACAGGGTGGCCGAAGCCACCCTGTTGTTGATTGTAACTCGTCTTCGTCTAGAAGAAGTACTTGATCGCGAACAGCAACTGGCGGCTGCCGGTTTTGAACGCCGGCTTGCCAGTCAGGCTGGTGTTGGTATTGGTTTGAGAAGCGAAGGTGGTCGTGTAGTTGCAAACCCCATTCGGGCCCGGGGACATGGGCAATCCCAAGAATGAGCACTCAGTAGGATTACTGAGGGCCACCGAGGAGTGTCCTGTGAAGTTGAGAGCCTCATCGCCGGTGCCGGCCAACCCGAACTGATTCAAAGGATGATTCAGCCAGTTGGTAGCCGACAGGCGGAATTGGACTTTCTGCCTCTCGGTAATCTGGAAGTTCTTGAACACTGCTAAATCGCTGTCAAAATAGGCTGGATTGCGGATGTACGGCCATACGTAAGTTCCCTGCGTGCCGTAGGCCGGCTCCTGGAAGCAGTTGGGGTTGAAATATTGGCCAGACGCGTGGTGGCGCGGATCGCAAACGAGCAGCGGCGCCAGCAAGCCTCCACCTGATCCACCATATGCATTTGTACCCAGCCAACTGGAGGGGGTCACACTTGTAGACACCAAGCCATTCGGCAAAGGAATGCTGTTATTGGGAAGATCCGGTGCGCCCACAAGAGGAACCGTTAGACCGCCGGCATAGCCCGCATTCATGGTTCCACCGGTCGTTTCCTGCAACGGCGTACCGCTCTGGTACGTTGTGTAGGTAGACAATTGCCATCCGTTCACTGCCCCGCCAACGAACTTGTTGCCGTGAATAAAGTTAGGCAATTGCCAAACGGCGGAGACGTTCACGATGTGCGTGTGGTCGTATTCCAGTGGGCCGTAATTGTTCTTAATGTTGTAGGGGTCAACTGTTGTGCCGTTGCCGCCTCCGTTGTCGGTTTGACCGTCGCGAATGCCCAACACCTTGCTGAACGTGTAGTTGGTGAGGAAGGTGATGGGACCGGACTGCTTTTGCCACGACATCTGCAGCGAATTGTAGTTGGCGTAGCTGCCATGCGTGATCAGGTTGACATTGGTGTAGTTCTTCAACGGACGGAAGTGGTTTTCGGCAAAGCCGTTGCCATTAGCCGTGAGTTCCTCGTCCAAATAAAACGGACTGGAAGCGCAGAGCGTTGAGTTTTGAAGCGGGTTGCCGTTTGGATTGCCCCCGGCAACACCATTGGAACACGTTGGGGGTGCGGTGGAAACGATATGCCCCAGAACCGGGTCAGGCCGGAAGAATCCTCCCGGAACGAAGTTGTTGAGGTTGCCAAGACCACCATTGTTTCCATTCACTAACTCGTTCGTGCTCTTGTTCCCTACGTAGGAAATTTCAAATACAGACCGCCGGGGCAGTGCCTGGGAGACAGTGACGTTCCAATCCATCACGGTCGGAGTTTTATTGTCTCCTTGCGAGAATGCCGAGATTGTAGCCCCATTGCCAGTCGGAGTGACAAACGAACTTAAGGAAACCTGGGAGGGAGGAGTGTAAAAACCAGGTTGATCGATTTGGCCGTATCCACCGGTTCCCGTCGCAGAATCGTAGGGGCTAGTTGGAGGAGTTTGCGCGGTAAACTGTCCCTCCGCGGCGGCGATTGGGCCACCGACGTCACCGATGGTCCACTGATAGTGAAACCAGGCTACGCCAGCCCGAAGCACGGTTTTGCCCGTCCCGAAGATGTCGTAGGCCAAGCCGACACGTGGTTCATAGTAGAACAAGGGCGATTGGAGTCCGGAAAGTGGGATGCTGCTGTCGATTGAATGAAAGAGCAGCCCGGTGTTCGCCGGCGCTTTAGCCGTGTTGTTGTAAGCAGCGGGATCCCAGACCGCCGCTCCATTGGGAGCGCCGTACCATTGACCCACGTGATCGAAACGCATCCCATAATTCAAGGTAAGTTGCCGGTTGGCCTTATACGAATCCTGGGCGTAAATCGACCACTGGTGGAATTTAAGATCGTTAGTTGGGATTATGTTCTGCTGCTGGTAGTTGCTGTTGACGCCAAGAAGGAAGTCAGCAACCGCATTGCCGGTGTCATTCGCTCCCCAGCCTACGTTGTAATTGCCCTGGTTTCCTAGCTGCAAACCGGCAGTAGATTGCACGTTCTGACTGGTGTCCCAATAAAAACCAGCCTTGAGAGTGTGCGATCCAATGACCTTGGTGAAGTTGTCGTAAAACGAAGGGTCTTTCTTGATAGCGCCAAATCCGTTGCCGCCGTTGAAAGCTCCGTCGAAGGAGAATTCGTCTATGTTCGGGACCGCACCGCCCCAAGGCCCTTCGACATTGGGTATCTGGCTGGTTGTCGTGCCGTAGAAGCCGGTCGTTTTGAAACCGAGAGTGCTCCGACTGGCCGCCGAGGGATTGGTGAGATTGCTCGGATTGATATAGCGGGCATAGGTAAACACGACTTCGTTGGTGGTGGTCGGACTGAAGACGTGGGTAAAGTTCGCCATGAAATCCTGGGACGTTGTGGGCGCTTGCACGTTCGAGGGATAAGGCAGAGTCCACGGCGGAGTCCACCACACGCCGATGGGATGAACGTCGGTCTCGATCTGACGGGTATAGGACACGGACAGCTTGGAATTATCACTGATCGCATAATCCACTTTGCCCGTAGCTTCCCAGCGGTTTTGTGGCTGATTTGGGGTGTATTGAAAATTGTTGTAGCCGTTGGATGCGCTGGGCAAAATATTGGAAAGAGGGTAGTACTGGAGGAGGCCGTGCTTGCCGTCGGGAGTGCCTCCCGTAATATTTGGGTCGAATTGGGCGGGCGCGAGGTGGTTCTTGGCGCAAGTCGCGCAAGAAGGCAGATTAAACGGAATGTCGTACGCGTATCCGTAGTTGGGATTACTCTGTAACGCGCTTAGCAGCGGCGTATTCGCGCCATTGACAATACCGGGTTGCCCATTGATCTTGGTTTCAGAAAAGTCGCCCTCTCTTTGCTCCGCGGTCGGAACGTTATAGTCGATGGGGGCGATAGCCGGCGTCTGCCTCATGTACTCGTAGCCCGCCCAGAAAAAGAGCTTTTTGCGGTTCCTGTTGAAGTTAGTGAACGGCAAAAGGATCGGGCCACCGATGTTTCCACCGGGATAGTAGAAGTGCGCGGGGGGTTCGAGTGAATTGGCGAACTGGTTTCTTAGACTCGGGAAGCTTTGGACATCGCTCAAAAACTGGGTCTTGGTGAATGCGTCCCAGGAGTTGAAAATGCTGTTGCGGGCATAGAAATAACCCTCGCCGTGGAACTGGCTGCCGCCGCTCTTGCTGAAAGCCTCAAAGATCACCGGGCCCTTAGCGTATTCGGCGCTGTAGGACGACATCAATACTTTGACTTCGGAAACCATGTCCTGATTGATGTTGGCAATCTGGGTTCCCGCGTTACCTGGATCGACCAGATTAGCGCCGTCGAGCATGTAAGCCATAGCGCCGTTGGGCTGGGTACCATTGGCTGAATAGGCGCCCACTGGTCCATTGTTCGAACCCACAGTGGTCGGGTTGAAGACCGAATTTGATCCCTGGTTAGCTCCGGTATTGAGAGCCATACCAGGCATAAGTTTGAGCAACTCGCCCGCATCGCGGCCGACGATCGGGACGTCTTCGACCAATTCCGTGTTTAGAGAAGTGCTGACTTCAGCGGTGTCGACCGGAACCACGGCGTCCGCTCCCGCGGTAATCTCAACGGTCTCATTCACCTGTCCAACCTGAAGTTTGATGTTAGGTATGGTTAGGTTGGCGCCTTGGTTGAAGACGACGTGGCCTTCCTCCCAGGCTTTGAAGCCGGCCGCGCTGACAATGATCGCGTAGCTGCCGGGCTGGACGGCGGTAATCGAGAAATACCCGGTATCGTTCGATACCGTTGAGCGAATGTCGCCCGATGCCTCGTTCTTCATGGTCACTTTGGCATTGGGAACGGCGGCGCCGGTTGAGTCGAAAGTGGTACCGGTTAGAGTTCCGGTCAGCTGTTGGCCAAAGGCAAATGAAGCCAACAAGAGGAAGCAAGCCAAAACTCCAAACACCCGTTTCACGATCAAGGTCGACCACATTTGTCCGCCCATCGAATCCCCCCCCGGAACTTAACTACGCCGCACCTTTTAAGACCCAGCAGCAAAACCCGCAAATGGTTCCACAAACGCTCTACAAAACACCAATACGGAAAAACGTAGAAATAGCGCTAATGTAAAAGCACTATTTCGAGACCGGGGGATTTTTACATTTGTTCAGTGATGACTGTCAAGGGAAAAATCGTTTTTCCCGCAGGAAAACGAGAATTTTACAACTTCCGCTGACTCGCGGGGAAAGAATGGGGATACAATGCGTGCTGTCTCACTGAAATCTGGCCGGGGAATACCGAATTCTTCCCCGGTTGGCCGGTGACCGAACGCCGGCGTTTGAGAGTCCTCGATGACGCCGCAATGGCGTGAGGTAAAGCGAAATGATCGCACGATTTCTGCCGCTCCTGATTTTAAGCTCCTGGCTTCTTTGCGCCATGTTGGCTGCTCAAACCTCAGACACAAACGAACGCCCAGTCATTCACGCCACCTCGAGAGAAGTGCTGCTCGACCTCGTCGTACGCGACAAGCATCATCATGCAGTGGGGGATCTGCGTCCGGATGAAGTGGAGGTCTACGAAGATGGAGTTCGGCAGAACGTGAGGGCGTTCCGCAACGTACAGGGCGTTGAGCAGTTGCAGGCTGAGCGCAAGCTGGCGGAGAAGGAAACTTCTCCGGCAATTACCAGCACCGAGAAGGCGCAGTCTCTGAATTCCCTGCGCGAAGTAAATTTTGTTTCGGTAATATTCGCCGATATCGCGCCGTTGAACCTTGAGTTTGCGCGTGAATCCGTGCTCGAATTCCTGAAAAATGACAACCTACCCAACACCTATATAACGATTTATAAGCTCAATCGAACTCTGCAGATAGTTCAGGCGTACACCAGCGACAAAGATTCCCTCTCGCGGGCAGTCAACGTAGCCGCAAAAGGACTTTTCGGTCACGACGATCTGGGCTTGACGGCTTCTGTCGGGGGCGGGGCAAATGCCGCGGTACAGGCTACGGTGGCGAATATCCTGGCTTCGCCAAATACTGGCCCGGCGACTACCGCCGCCGCTCAAAACATAGCCTTGAACCCGTTGCCCGGAATAGCGATGGACCCTCTTTGGGCGAGGAACGCGGCGGGGCAGGATACGACCCTGACTCTGGGGAATGCCCTGATGACGCAAATTCATATCGCCAGTGGATTGCGTTTTGCGGACAGTCTTTCAAACGGAATGGATGCAATGGATTCATTGCGGGAAATCGTTCGCAGCCAGCAAACCCTGCCGGGCCGGAAGGTGATCCTCTATCTCGCCGACGGACTCGCATTTCCCGTTAACCGCCGCGATAGAGTGGATAACGTGATCAGCTACGCCAACCGTGTGGGCGTGTCGTTTTACACGATCGACACGCGCGGCCTGAATACCGATGACCCCATGTTGAAGTCTCTATCGATGCTGGAGCGAGCGGGAGCGGAGAGTTCCGCCCAGAATGCAGATCCTCAACATGGTCACTTTGAGGATGACGATGTACAACTCACGGCAGTATCGAGCACGACCGAAAACATGCGCGAACTAGCTGAATCAACGGGAGGGTTTGCGGTTACCAACACGAATGAGATTGCGGCCCCCATGCAACGCATGATGGAGGACATTCGCACGCACTACGAACTGGCCTATACGCCGACTGCGACAATTTACGATGGACACTTCCGCAGGATCGAGGTCAAAGTCAGCCGGCCCAAAGTAACGGTGCAGACGCGCAAGGGGTATTTCGCTTTGCCGGAGCTCAATGGGGAACCTTTGCAGCCGTATGAATTGGTGGCGCTCAACGCGATCAACGCTCGTCCTTCGCCGGAAGAGTTTCCCTTCCGGTTTGCGCTGATGAAGTTCCGCCCGGCGCAGGAAGCGGTCGAATACGAAGTAGCGTTTGAAGTTCCGGTAGCGGGATTGAAGGCGGTGACAAATCCAAAGACTGGGAAAGCCCGCGTGCAGGCCTCGCTGGTCGCGCTGATTCACAATTCCAATGGAGATATCGTGGGCAAGGTGAGCCGCGACCTGTCTCGCGAAGTATCGGGCACCGATCCGTCTGGCGCGGGCAATGACCGCATTCTCTATGCGGAATCGGTGGAATTGCCGAAGGGACATTATGTCGTAGACACAGCGGTAACCGACGAGATAGCAGGAAAAACGACGGTGAAACGGGTGGCGTTGTTCGTCGACCCTCAAACGAATCTGGGCATGAGTTCACTGGAGATGGTGCGGGATCTGCAACCGCTCGCGGGGCCGCGCAATCCTCTGGATCCGTTTGAGGTCGAAGACAAACGAGTAGTCCCAACGCTGGAAAATTCCGTGGGTTCGCGCAAACCTGTGGACCTTTATTTTGTTGTGTATCCGGCGCGGGCCGGCGACGGGGAAAGCCTGAAAGCTACTTTACAATTGTTTCGCGAGGGAAAAGAAATTGCGCGAAAACCTTTGGATTTATCGAAGCGGGACACGGACGGTTCCATCCCGATGTTGGTGCAGCTTTCTCCGGATCAGGGACAGTGCGACGTAGTGGTGACTGCGCGGCAGGGTGAATTGGTGGCGCAATCAAGTCTTTCAGTAAATGTTCAATAGCGAGATGCAGGTTAGTGCGCGTCTTTAGGATCGAGAAAAACTCTTACTTTTGAGCCATAGCGTTTGTAATCCCTGAACTCGATCTCATTCAAAACGGCTTCCTTTTTGCCTTGTTTCAAACTGACCGTGCCGCGAATTGGCATCAGGTAATCGTGAGCGCCGATGGCGATATAGTCGTAATCGACCATAATGGAGGCTGCGTGAATGGAGAAATCGCGCGGCAGATTGTCGGCTTCCAGCGTAATGCGGCGCACACTGCGGGTGGCGCTGTCGATATAGAGAAGACCGTGGAAGCCGGGGTAGAGCTTCCAGTTGTCGTTGCCGGAGAGGCCCCAACTGGAGTTGTTGGGAGTGACGCGGTATGCGAGGACTTGCACGGTTTCGCTTCCGATCGCATCCGTTTCCTGCCATTGGAAGTCCGTTTTCGACGCCGGCTGAAATACGGCACTGAGCACGCCGCCGAATTCTCCCCAGGAGAGCGCTCCGTTCTTGCCTCGCAAGTCATCATGCTCCAGGGTGCTGCGCTTTCCGTTCACTTCCAGCGTTTGCCGGGACTCGGAATTGTCGTGGAAGCGCAGGAGTTCTGCGATGGAGTCGATGTGTCTCCATTTTCCCCGGCCTGTGGGATCGATGGAGCGATCGGTTCTCTCGACGCACATGAAATTTGGCAGCGAATTGGAATAGCTGATCGCGCGCTTGCGAGCGTCGGCGATCATGGCCTGAATGTCGTCTTGCGAGGGCGGAGCTACGGCGTCCGACGGTAAAGCGGTGATTGCGAGGGCACGCGCACCATGCGATACGATACCCGGCGTCTCGATATTCGCGTCCGATGCCGATCCGGCATCGCTGCCCTCGGAGCTGGCTTTTCCCGCGGCTGCGCTGGCCAGTTCGGGGCCCTCTCTGCGAAATGAGAGCGTGCGTTCCGACGTCTTTTCTCCCTGGATCAAAGTCGCGGTGACCTCGTAATTGCCCGCTGGCAGAGCATTCGCCGGGATCGACATCAGATAGGGAACGGCGCCTCCGGAAGTGTTCTGGCGCAACGGCAACGGATTGCGGCCAACCGGTTGTCCGTTGCGAAACACTTCGATCTCCAGCGTGGCCTGCTGTGAAGCCGAAGCGTCCGGATGGATGAGGAAAAACAAAGATGCCGCCTTCGCATCTTGCGGCACTTCGCCGGAAAGATTGGGAACGACTCTGCTTTTTTCGTAACGCAGTGGCTCGGAAGCGTCGGCCTCGAGATTGAAAGGATCGGTGCGCCGGACGAGTGTTAGATCGCTTAAAGAGGGAACTGACTCAGTGCCCGCGATTTCGAAATTTGTGCGTTGGGCACTGAATTTGCCGCTGTTGCGGTCCTGTATGGCAATCTCAGCTACGTACTCCCCCGGAGCAGCGACGAAATGCCGCTGAAGCGTCACCACGTCGGAACGCACCTTATCCACGGTTTCCAGAGCGCCGTGTCTGGGGATATCTTCGCTGAAGTGCTCGATCACGGTGCCCGCTTTGTTTTTAATCTCCGCGACAAGCGATACATGGGCAGAGAACAAGTCTGCATTTGGGTCTTCTCGAATTTCCAGTCCGGATAATGGCACCTCCACGACCAGCGTATTCGAGTTTCCGTCGGGCAGGTCGCCGAACTTGAGAACGCTGGAGTGAAACTTCACGTCGGTGGGCAATTGAGGCTCGGCGAGAACCTTCATCAGTGGCGCTTCGAAGGGTCGAATGGTGTTACTGGCACCCGATGGCAGCGCGAAGTATCCCGCCCTCGAACGGCACTGGAGACCCTTTCGCACCGGCTTGATCGAGACCGGACGAAAACGCCCGTCGTAGTCCTGAATTGGCGGAGCATATGACGCTTCGTAATATGTCGTCATGTCCTCGATCAACTGTTGCAGAGGCTTTTTGAGGCTGTCGGTAGGCACGATATAAGCGCCTCCCGTGTCGGCGGCCAGTTCCGCCAGTGGGTTCTTGTAGCCCGACAAGCCCTCGTATTCGATTTGATCCGCGGTATCGCTAATCTGGGAAAGCATCCCGGGAGGCAACTGGGGTCCTGCGAGTCCTCCGCCAGCACCTCCTCCAGCGATCGGGCCGCCACCGGAGCGCATCGCGGCCGCTACACCTCCCATGGCCATGGCTGCCACCAGGCCCTCACCAGCTTGCTGATCAATCCCGTTCGCGTCTACCGCGTAGACGCTGACTCCGGAGCGGTTGGCGGCTCCGATGATTGAGCGCAGCATATCTTTGGCGTCGGAATTGAGCGTCATGCCTTGCGCGAAATAGATGATGACTTTGCGGCCAGCCAACTGTCGCTGGGTTCGCGCCAATGCCAGCAGGCTGGCCAGGCCGGGCGCGGAATGCTGGTCTTGTGTGATGCGCTGCGACTCTTCTAACGCGGCCAAAGTGACCTGGGCCGCATTGCGCTGTTCCGCGCTTATGCGAGTGCCTGAGGGATCCATTCCGGTTTGCGCTGCGGCCATCACGTTTTTCTCCGGCATGGCATTTGACCGCTGGGCTTCCGCATCACTTTCCACGGCGAGCGCGATGGCTTTGTTTAACGCGGTACGGTCGTCGGTAAATTCCTGATACAAGCGCAGGCGTCCGCCTACGTTCATCACCGAAAACGAAAATCCGATGGCGGGAAATGCTTTGAGCATCTTGCCGGCAATGTCGCGCGCGTTCTTGCCTGACGAGGGATCGAGGCGATCAAAGACGAGTGTGACCCGGTGTTGTGCTCCCGATTCGCCGGTCACCAGATGCAGATCGGAAAGCTTAACCGGCAAGCCGTTGTCGGTAATCTCAATATCGCTGGGCTTGAGATCGAGGACCGGTCTGTTTTTCTGGCGCACAACCAGGTCGAGCGTGACTTCGTCCACAGTAGTAACTATTGCGGGCGTGATGGCTGCTGCTGGGGCAGTTGCTTGCGGACTAGCGCCCTGTGCATGAATGGAGGGAACGAGGAAAGCGAGAGCCGGCAAAACGAACCACAGTATTGACGCCTTCATGGATTGTCCCGCTTACCTGCAAGAAATGTCCCGGTCGTTCGGGACTCACGCCAACATAATCGATATTTCAGCGTATTTCCAAGCGGTAATCATACCGTTCCCGGGTCGGTCCGGCAACCGAAATTGAGGAGTGATGTGGCAGTATCTCCGGATTTTCATCGTCATCGTCCTGGCAATGCGGGGTGTTGGGCGCGAGCTTCTTCCTCCGCGACGGCAATCTGCCTGGATTTGCGATAGACGTTTGCTACGGCCATCGTCCAGAACGGAACCAGGTCAACACCGGGCACGAGCTTGGCGAAAAACGATGGCAGAAATTCCCAGTGCCAGCCAAGAAGGCTGACCAATAAAGCTCCGACACCGAAATCGAGCACATCGTCAGCGGGTGATATCGCACCTTCGGCGAACAGAGGAAACAGGACGAGCTGGACCGCATCCGCCGCAATGGCCAGAATCATGGCAGACCGAAAACGCGCGCCGGGCGAAATCGTGATTTCGTCGTTACTCATAGGCCGGACCCTCTTCCGCTTACAACTATTCTAGTCCGGTCCGGCGACCAGTGGAGAGCAGGAATCGTTCTCGAAAGCGCGGACACCTCAGTGAGGCAAGACGGCTTGGACCAGCGCTACCGCGGCATTAGGATCGGCGACTTCCACGATCAGTTCGTTGTACCGCTCGTCTTTGAGTTCAATCACCACCGTATTGTCTGGATGGTGAACATCCCAGAAAACGCGCTTGCCGTCCTGGTAGAACGTGCCGGCGGTCAGCACTCCGGGAATTTGGGTGCCGGGCAATCTGATTCCGTGCCACCAGCCGCGGGCAATGGAGGGGTCAGCTCTGATTTCCGCAACGTGCTGCAACGGGATCTCGAGTGAGCTCTTGAGGGCCCAGAGCTGGTCCGCGCCCAGCACATGCAAAACCAGGTTGCCGCCAGAAATCGATAACTCCACCATGTGATCGCCTCCTCGGTAGCTATGTTCATTCTAATGACGCGTTATCACGGTTTGCACAAGATCGCCTAATTGTTGCGAGGTAAATTGATTTCCTTCGAGATTGGCAAATAGCTTGCCCTGACGATCGATGATTGCCGTGTGAAAAGAGTGGGTCAAGAATCCTTCATCATTCCAGAATTCCATGCCGAACATGCGCGAGACGCGCTGCACTTCCGGGAGCGGTCCGGTTAGAAAATGCCACGTTTGCGGATTGGCGTGCCAGATTGCCGCGTATTGTGTGATCGCATCGTTCTGATCGTGCTCAGGATCTATGATGATGGTGAGCAACACCAAATCGCTGCCCAAGATTTTTGTGAAACGTTTTTGAAGTTCTCCCAGATGACTGGTAAGGCGGAAGCAGTACGCCGGATTTGGGCAGCGGACATAGGCAAAGCTCAGAGCTACGACTTTGCCGTTGAACTGAGAAAGTGCTATTTTGTTCCGGGCCTGGTCGGTCAGAGTAAAGTCGGGCACTTGCTGTTGCAGGTTCAAAACTTTCGCCGCGCCGGCAGGATTCGCAAGCTTGCCTACAATGGAAAGTCGCCGTGCTTCCAACGGTTCCTGTTCCAGATTCTCGTAAGGGTGTACGCGAATGTTTTCCGCGTAAGAAGAATCTCCTTCCACCACAACCGTGAAATCAATGGTAGCTCCGGGCTCTATGCCCTCGAGCGTTTTGGCTTCGCGAACATCGAATGGCATGGTCATGGCATCCATGTAGCCCGGAACGCTGTTGCAAGACACGGTCAGAGACTTGTGAGCTGCATCCACATTCACGACCAGGCCTGAAAGAGAGTGTGTCTCTGTCGACCCTCCACGCAAGGCCGTCAGCATGACGAGAATCACCAGCACTCTTCGATGTTTCATACCTCTATAACTCCCGCACTTTACTGTGGCTTATCACTGCTCGGTCGCGCCATCACTCTGTGAGCGGCAGCAACCGGGATTTTTTTTGGCCCGAGTTGCACCGGTGTCCGCTTGAGTTGAGCGTAGTCCTGGGCAAATTCTCTGACTTCGATGAACTGGTTTGGAGCGACATTGGAAAAATTCTGCCGTGTATTGCTGGTAGGCCACCAGACTTCGAGATTCAGTATCCGGGCGGACTTGCCCAATCCCATATGTTGTTCCAGGGGATTGGCGCCGAAAGAGCCTCCGCTGCTTACCGTGCGATAAACCGCACGTTCTGGCTGACCCTGGTCCTGCACGGTCACTTTGATGCGTGCGCCAATCGCTGCCCGGTTCGTCTTGACCCCCACAAGATGAACGTTGATCCAGTCGTTCCCGCTGCCCGGATTCTTGAAAACTCGTAAGGCATGCGCATCGGAAGGAACGGCGCCTCCAATTTGCGCGATGATGTCCTCGTTGCCGTCGCGGGCCAAGTCTGCGAACGCGATGCCGTGGCCCTTGTGCAATTCTCCTGTCCCCGAAGACGCCGTGACATCCACAAAGGACTTCCCTTCTTTATTGAGCAATAGAACATGAGGAAGCAACCCGGCAAACGAAGTGTTTCCTGATCCAAGATAAATATCGGGGTAGCCATCGTTGTTTACGTCGCCGAAATTGGAGCCCATCGGCATGAAAACTTTATCCAGTCCCACTTCTTTGCTCACGTCTTTAAAAGTGCCATCACCCAGGTTCTTGTAGATCTTCATCGTCTCCACAGTGTGCGGCTGCCCAAGATAAGTGCGAAGCACCTCTTCATCGCTGCCATAATAGGTGCTCACATAAAGATCCGGCCAGCCGTCGTTGTTGTAATCGAACCACCACGCTGCAAAACTACGCTGGGGTTCCTGCACGCCCGCTTGCTTTCCAACTTCGGTAAAAGTGCGGTCGTGGTTGTTGTGGTAAAGAAAATTTCCCCCGAAGTAGTTGGTGACGTAGAAATCCATGTAACCGTCCTGATCGTAATCCGACGCCACCGCGCCCTTGGTAAATGCAACTTTATCTACGCCCGCCGCGTGAGAAATGTCTTCAAAGGTTCCATCTCCCTTATTGCGAAAAAGCTGGCTTGGGCCGTTTTCATTGCCGATGAACAAATCAACGTAACCGTCGTTATCAATGTCGGCCCAGACTGCCGTTTGAGTCGCCGTGACGCTAGCTCCCAGACCACTCTTCTCAGTCACGTCGGTGAAAGTGCCGTCGCAATTGTTGCGCAGCAAAGACTTGCGCATGGGAAATTCCCAACCGCCGCGCAGCACAAGAATATCCATGCACCCGTCATTATTGAAGTCGGCCTGGACCATGTTCAGCCCGCCCAACACGTCCGCCAAACCTGCCTGCTCAGTGCGATCCGTAAATGTTCCATCGCCATTGTTATGGAAATAATGCAGCGATTGACAATAGTCTTTGGTGGAGATCACGACATCCAGCAGGCCATTATTTTCGAAGTCATCCACAACTACTCCGCCGGCCTCGGAAAAGAGTTTGAGTCCGGTTTCGGCGGCTACGTCGACAAAACGCCCGATGTTTTCTTTCGATTCAAAAATAGAAGGCGGAATCAGGTATTTTGGCGGAACGCCCTCAGGATACTGGCCGAGCGTCATGTAGGTCAGATTCAACATCCATTTCACTTCGAGATCGTCCGGCTTTTGTGCCAGATATTGCAGGAAATATTGGATGGATTTTTCGGAATCTTCTTTTTTCTGGAATTTAGGGAAAGGCACGCCCGGCTGTGGCGGGAAAAGACATCGATCTCCAGGAGTTCGGTATTCACCATTCTCCATTTCGGACTTGTGCAAATACGCAACTCCAAGGGTTTCGTCCATCATCGGCAGCGCGTGAGGC
The DNA here is from genome assembly GCA_049584475.1 of Candidatus Sulfotelmatobacter sp. Classification (GTDB taxonomy): domain Bacteria; phylum Acidobacteriota; class Terriglobia; order Terriglobales; family Acidobacteriaceae; genus Sulfotelmatobacter. The sequence continues at coordinate 32,375 of JBAUXX010000068.1, forward strand.
ACACTGGTCTTCGCAACCTGCTTTGCGGCGAGCCATTCTGCAATCGCCTTCTGCATTTCTCCCTGATAGGCGTGCAGTCCAGCCGAGGCATAGTGCGCCTGCATTAAGTCCAGCGGCGCGGCGCGCATCGTCTCAGCGCTTCCCGGAGTCAGTGCTCGGTCCAGTCGATCGAGTGTGACCGGAACCGAAACCTGCGAGATGCCGCATATCTGGCGCAGATCCCGCTCCCAACCATCCGACTTGGGAAATTCGCGGAAGATTGTCATGGCTTCGCCAAACCCAGAGACAAGAATGGTCGTATGCAAAGCACAGGCGGCAGTAGCCCAGGGAAGCGGGGCGGAATTTACGCTTTGCTGCGGCACCTCGGATTCAGGCAGAACTTTGAGAATTGCGTATCCGGCGGGAACCTGAACGATATGCGTGATCTGCCCGGCAGCGACTCCCTTTAACGCGTCCGCCAACTCCGTGCACAACGTGCCAGGAGTGGGACGGCCCATGTAGCCGCCATTGGTTGACGTTGGGTCCGATGACTTCGACTGGGCGAGTTCGGCAAAATCTTTTCCTTGCTTGAGTTGATCGAGTATTTCCTGCGCTTGCGAGAAAGACGCTACGACGATGATCCGCACACCGGGAGCGGTTGGAGGCTGAGACGAACTTTGTCCCCAACAAGCACCGAAGGAAAGCAGTGCCAAGCACGCCGGAATCCAAAATTTCAGAACAGCTCTTCGCATAAAATGACCGCTCGCGCCGGAGTCGTAGCCGTCGGTTGATCGCGAGACACGCTACCGGAACGGCCGCCCCTTCACAACTCCCTGCCCTTCGCGGATCGTGACCAACTGATCGGCGGCCTGATGCGGAAACGATTCCATTTTTCCCGTAGGCCAGTGGACTTCGACATCCGCGGTGGCAGCAGATCCCAAACCGAAGTGCAGGCGAGGATCGTTGGACGAAAGAAAGCTGGTCTGGCTGAGCACGCACTGCGCCTGAACTTTTCCGCCGTACCGCACCAGCACGCGCGAGCCAATCGCGCTGCGATTGCTCTGTACGCCTTCGAGACGAATTTTTATCCAATGATTTCCCGTGGGCGCGTCATTGCGCAAGAGCGATGGCGGCTCATTGCGGTTCATGATAAGCACATCGAGATCGCCATCGTTATCGAAGTCGCCGAAGGCGCAACCGCGGCTTACATGGCGGGAAGAGATCGCGGGTCCAGCTTCAGATTCCGTCAGTTCGACAAAGGTTCCGTTCCCCTGGTTGCGGAAGATAAGGCGTGGATCGCGCGCTGGATACTTGTTCGGGTAGGCGCGCTCGAGCTCTGGCGCGACCGTCCCAGTAACGATCAATATGTCGGGATAACCATCGTTATCAAGGTCGACGAGGCCCGTGCCCCAACTGCTGAAGCGGCGCTCGGCGGCAAAACCGGTGCGGGCGGTGACGTCTTCAAACTCGCCTTTACCATTATTGTGGTAAATGCCCGTGGATTGATTGACGAAGTGAGTCTTGACTAAATCGATGTGCCCGTCGAGGTCATAGTCGCCAACGCCGACGCCCATACCGCCCAAAGGCTCGCCGCCGCTGCCGAGAGCGACGCCGCGTATAAGAGCCTCCTCGCGAAAGGTGCCGTCGTGATTGTTCATCAAGAGCATGCTCGGCGTGGCATCACAGGCTACGAAGATATCCTGCCAGCCGTCTTCGTCCACATCAAAGGCCACGACGGTAAAACCGTATGAACCGCGCAAGGCGGCCACGCCGGATTCTTTGGAAACATCGGTGAACGTTCCATCTCCGTTGTTGCGGTAAAGAGAGTGAGGGGGAAATCCCAGACCGCCGGGGCCACAGTTCGTGGGGACGCCTTCAAAGTTACAGTTCGGGATTTTGAGCGAAGGCTTGGCCGCGGTGGCCAGGTCGATCTCAACGTAATTAGAGACGAACAGATCGAGCAGGCCGTCCCGGTTGTAATCGACGAAGGCCGAGCCGGAACCGAAACGAGTGCCTGTGTCGAGCAAGCCAGCCTTTGCCGTCACGTCTGTGAACGTGCCGTCGCCGTTGTTGCGATAGAGCTTATTCTGGCCGTAGTAGGTCAGGTAGAGATCTTCAAAGCCGTCATTGTTGTAGTCCCCAACGCAGACGCCATTGGCCCATCCGGCATCGGTCAAACCAGCTTTTGCACTGACGTCGGTGAAAGTACCGTCGCGATTGTTGTGGTAAAGGCGATTGCTGGCGCCGGGGACGACGCCCTCCAACTTGCGCCCGCCGAGGATGAAGATATCCATCCAGCCGTCGTTGTCGTAGTCAAAAAAAGCGCAGCCTGCGCCGTTCACTTCAATGATGTAGGTATTGTGCACGGGGTCGCCGTACACCATCGTCTGCGTGAGTCCCGCGCTCGAAGCAACATCGGCGAAGCGGGAAAAGGGAGGCGCGGATTTGGCGTTCGTGGTTGTAGCACGGAGGACACGAGGGATCAACGGAGCCGCAAGCGCCGCAGGTAGCGTGCGCAGCAAGCGGCGTCTGGTCCAATCTGCCGGCATCAGCGCTGGGCCTGCGCGGCGGTGAGATCCTTGCGGAGCTGTTGCGCCTGAACATTGCCGGGGTCAAGCCGCAAAGCGCTGGCGACTGCCTCTTCGGCTTCGGGAAACCGTGACTCCATGGCTAATGTTGCCGCCAGACTGACCCATGCCTGCGTGTAACCCGGCGCGGCACGCACGGCGAGACGGAAATGCTCTTCGGCAGAGGCGGGGTCACCGCCGCGAGAGGCCAGGTAGCCTAGTTGGTTTTGCGCCAGAGCCATGCTGGGATCGATTTTGATGGCCTGCTCTAGGACAGTGCGTTCGGAGTCAGTGTCTCCCGTTTTGTCCAGGGCAAGCGCGAGTTTGAAGGCGAGCTGGGCATTGTCCGGCGTCGCTTCAAATGCCTCCCGGTACAGAGCGGCAGCCTTCTGCGGATCGCCGCTAGCAGACTCTTTATCCGCCTGCGCGGTCTTGTTGGCAGCCAGCGCGCGCTTGGCGGATACCTGCAACTGTTGCTGGTAAAGCTTGAGTTGCTCTTGCGCGGCGTCGGTCTCACCAAGGCTGCGTAGAGCGCTGGCGTATTTAAAGCGAATTTCCGGCTCGCTGCCGCCAAGGCTGATCGCTTTTTGCAATTGCTCTTTGGCTCCGGAAAAATCTTTGAGTTCAAGCAAGGACACGCCAAGATTGTAACGGGCGTTGTAGTGGTTGGGATCCAGGGCCACAGCCTGGGTTAAGTGGTCCCGAGCGGTCGTATATTGTCCCGCCTGATTTTCGAGAATGCCGCTTAAGTACAAAAAATAGAAATCATGCGGAGACGCCGCCAGCAACTTGCGCGCCAGCGGACGGGCCATCGTGAGGTCACCGTTAAGCACAAGAACGCGCAAGTAAAATCTCTGCGCTTCCAGGTCGTGCGGGTGCAGCCTCGCGGATTGCGCTGCCACATGGACGGCATCCTGATAACGCACCTGATTAATATAAACAGTAGTGAGGGCGCTACTCAGACGTATAGAAGCGGGATGCGCGCGGAGAGCCTTGACGAGGATCTTATCCGCCTCGTCAAACATCTGGGATTTGCCATAGGCCAGAGCCAGATCGAGCGTCAAATCTTCGTTATAGGGGACTGATCGTAAAAGCTGGATGACCGACGCGAAGTCTCCATCGGCCATCAGGGACTTGCTGACCGCATCGAGCGCTTCCGTAGAGTGGGGATCGATTTGCAGCGCAGCTTCCCATTGAGCCTTGGCCTCGTCACGGCGCTGAAGCCGATCGTAAGCTGCGCCCAAGAGTAAATGCGGCTTGAGAACTTCGGGCAGGAGATAGATGGAACGTCCGAGGGGCTCAACAGCATCTTCCATGCGCCCAGAAGAATAGAGGCTGAGGCCGACGAGATAATAGAGTTGAGCCGAGCCGGGTTCGAGTTTGAGAGCGGCGCGAAAAGTCTCGACGGCACAGTCGTAGTTGCGATGATCGCCGAACCAGGTACCGAGATCGATGTACGTCTGCACGTCAGGATTGGCATGAAGTTTGGCCTCAAGGGCTGGCGGGCCGGCGCAGGTTGCGGCGGCGGCAAGACTCGCGCCCAAACACACTGCTAACGGCAGCCCGGCTTTGAGGAAAATTGAACGGATGGTCATGTGGTCGGCTGGCACTCGTAAGCCAGCGCGCAGGCCCGTGCCCTGTGATAAAAAGCATAATTGAGTAACGGATGCACCTGCAAGCGAATCTCGTGTCACACGCGGCAGAGTCGAAGTGCATCGTCTGTGAGCCGAATGCCATTGTTTTTTCTGGCTATACTTTTTTTATTGATCCAACCGGGTCAGGCCCCGTTGTCAGGATCGACGCCGTCTGAAGGCGCGCCTGCCCCGGCGTCCCCGGCGGGTGAGAAGAAACCGCCGCCAAAGCGCGCCTATGTTGGAGACTCAGTGTGCCGCTCCTGCCACCAGGAAAAAGTAAAAACATATTTCGGAACGGCCCACCATCTGGCGTCATATTGGCCGGGAGAGCACCCGATCTCAGGAAATTTTAGTCCGGGATCCAACATCTTTCAGACAGCCAATCAGTATCTCCATTTCGAAATGACCGAGACCAAAGACGGTTATTTTCAAACTGCAGTGGAGGAACTCGGTCCGTCCAAGACCATTTCGCGCACGGAGCGTATCGCGATAATCGCCGGCGCCGCGCGAAAAGGGCAGAGCTATCTGTTTTGGAAAGGTGACACTTTATTTCAACTGCCCGTCACATATTGGACACAACCGAATAGCTGGGGCAACAGCCCGGGTTACCCCGACGGCTCGCCGCGCTTCGATCGGGCTATCGTGCCGCGATGTCTGGAGTGTCACGGCAGCTACTTCGAGTGGCTTCCGCCGCCGGTCAATCGTTACAACAAGAGCAGCCTGGTGCTGGGCATCTGGTGTGAGAAGTGTCACGGACCGGGGCGGGAGCACGTAACGCGCAACCGATCCAAATCTCCTCCACGCCCCGGCAGCGCTGCGGAGGCTATCGTCAATCCGGCGTCGCTCTCGCGCGACCGGCAGATGGATGTATGTGCCTTGTGCCACTCCGGAGCGGCGACTCCTATACAGCCTTCGTTATCATTCCTGCCGGGAAATGTGCTGGACGACTACATCATCAACCTTCAGTACGCCACGGAGGATGCTCCGGTCGACGTCCACGCCAGCCAGGTGCAGTTGTTGAAGAAAAGTAAGTGCTTCAAATCGAGCACGACACTGACCTGTACAACCTGCCACGATGTACACACTACACAGCGCGATGCGGCTTCATTTTCGCCTCATTGCCTGACCTGCCACCAGCCGAAGGATTGCGGCCGGTATGCAAAACTGGGCGATCAGATCACACGAAACTGCATCGACTGCCACATGCCGCGGCAGGAGACGCAAGCCATTTTTTCCAATTCGAATGGAAGGAAATTCAGGCCGCTGGTGCGCAACCACCGGATTGCAATCTATCCGGATGCGCAGCCGCAGTAGCTTGGGTAGTGGTGCGGTTTGATTTGTCATCCAAACGAGTGTTCTCTGCGCCGTAAGGGATCTACGTTTTTGCTGTTTCACAGAGCAGGCACAGCGAAGGCAAAGACCCAGATCCCTCGCGTCGCCCGGGATGACAAATCGACGGACCACTATCGTCGCTAATCGCGGTTTCTCAATTGTTTAGTTGGGATAAGCGTCGCCGGGCTTGACCACGCGGATCTCATGGTCGGTGAATTTCATGTGCCCGCCGGGAAGCGATACTTTGGGCATGTGGCAAGTTACGCAATTCGCTTTGGCGACGGGGCAGGCCTTCGGCGCCACGGAAGCAATAGCAGATGCTGAGGCCGGCTGAACCGCGGACGAATGCGGCGACGACCCGTGGCAGGCCAAACATTTGGAATCGTAGGAAGAATCTTCGCGAACAACGTCGTGGTGAGGATCGTGGCAGGCGAGACAACTGATGCGCGGATCGGTTCCGTCGAAGCACTTGCTGTTGGCCAGGCGGTAGGGCTGGAATCTTACGTTAATCTCGCCGTGAAAGTGCCCTCGGACCACCGACTCCCACGTGCGGTGGCATTGCCCGCAAAAATTCGAGATGTCCTCGGACGATAGTTTGCCAAGTTTCGGCGGCGCAGACGTGAATTCTCCTTGCAATGAATCCAGCAAGTGAGTCCTGGCGCCAATGTGACAATGTTCACAAGTCACTCCGGGTTCCATCGACTCAAGAGTCAGCTTGCGGTCGTGCACGGCGTTGGTGGCGTGGCAGCCGAAGCAGGCTTTGGTTTCGCCCTGCGCGAGCTTCCGTCCCATCGCTTCGTCCAGCGTGTTGGGCGTGATTCTCTCATCGCCGATGGTGGTATCGAGGCCGCCAACGGTCGGGTAATAGCTCACCAGGCTTTCATAAAGTTCGCCGTCTCGCTCGAGCATCCATGTCTGCCCGCCCGTACCGAAGCTCCATAGAACGGGAAAAGAAATTGTGCGCGCGCCATCCGTGACGCTGTATGTCGTCTTGTCGCCAATGGTTTCGACTGTGTAGAAGTAGTCGCCCTTACGCACGGTCAGCTTTGGGTTCGCTTTGAGTAAGGGGTTGGTACCGGGAAGCATCAATGCCCGTCCCATGGGCGTCATCGGTTGTTCGACAGTCTGGGCGCGATGGCAATTGGCGCATGCGGATGCGGGCGTGCTCGATCGCACCTGTGCCTGCGCGGGCAGTCCCCTGGCCGGAAACAGCATTGCTGAAAAAAAGACAACCAGCAATAAGCTGCTAAGGATGTACAACCGGATTCTCATTCTTCTCAAGCTCTAGGCATCGCATGCGCTCGCGCCGGGCATCTTCCTTGCGTCCGGTCTTCGAATAGGCCTTAGCCAATGCAATATGCGTTTCCAGATTGTCAGGATCGTGCTGTAGTTCTTTCTCCAGCAACTCGGTCCCGCCCTTCGCATCGCCCGTATCCAAAAGCGCGCGGCCAAGCACAAGCTGCGCTATCGGCGTCGTTGGCTCTTCGGCCATGGCTTTTTGCGCGTATACAAGAGCCTCACTTGGCTCGTTTCGTATCAACGCATCCCACGCCACCATCAGTTGCGCTGCGGCATTGGCGGGGGCGACATCCAATTCCCGTTTGAATTCAACGGTCCCCTGATCGGGATCCGTTGGGAACAGAAGGTACCCGTATAAGTAATGCAAGTTAGCTTGCGCCGGGTAGCGCTGAAATAATTGTTGAAATTCCTGTTGGGCGACGTCGCGGTCTCCGGCCATAAAACGCAAGGCAGCTTTGCCAACTGCCGCATAGAGCTCTTGCTGGTCCACTTTCAATTCCTTCGGCATTAACGGCGTGCGCAGGCCTGCGAGCCCGACGGCCACCAGCAACTCGGGGTTTGGAACTTTGTCCCGGGCAAACAATGCATATTTTTGCAGCGCGCCCTCAAAGTTTCCAGTGCGAGTCAGGAGCAGGGCTTCATGGTAGCGAAGAATTTTCTCGTTGCGGGATTGATTGCCCGCTCCTAACGATAATCCCCGCTGAAGATCTTTCAGCGATTGCGCGTACTCGCCGGTTTCGAATTCGCACAAACCTCGCAGCGCCGCGGCGGGACCGGCATCCGGCGTAAGTTGCAGATAGTGAGTGAGAGCATCGCGAGCTGAAGCATAGGCATCGATGCTGTATTGCAGTGATCCCAGAAACCACCAGCCGTCGGGCCATTCCGGTTTGAGTTCAACAGCCTGACGGTAGAGTTCGATGGCTTGAGGCACGTCGTTCTGGTCGCGGGCAGCAGCGGCCCGCAACACGACATCGTCGAATCTTGTGGGATTATCCTGGGCGCGAGCGGTCGAGGAAAGCAACATTGCGAGCGCAAATGCAAGGAAGGACGCGATTGTGCATGTCCTGTCTTTGTGCTGAAGTTTTCCGCCGCCATGCGTGAGCGTTCGCGCATTTCCCGCCTCACTCATTCGAAGTACACCCAGCGAACTGCGCCCATGTCTGAAGGCCCGCTCCCGCATTCGATTCTGCTTCCAACCCGTCATCCTACCACTCTCGCGAATCACCGAACACGCCCGCGCAATCACCGATCACGGAATTTCGCATGACAGTCGAGAACTCGGGAGGAATCAATTCGGGTTAGCCGAATCCGTGTCTGTGGGCCGGGAGCGCACTGGAGCTGTGGCCTGAGTCTGCGGTTCCGGCGCCAGCGGCAATGCGATTTCGATTGCCCCCACGCGGTCCGTAAAAACGTCTCGCACCGCGACGCGGATGGACTTGGCGTTCAAGGGCGCTTCGATCTGCTGCTGGAAATGATAGAAAACCGGTTTGTCCGGTTTCCGCTGGAACGAAGATGACTCTTCCTCTGGCTCCGGCGAGACTGACGGAGATGCTTCTCGGGCTCGTTGAACCTTGCTGATAAGCATTTGACCGTCATCATCGAAAACCGCGAGCGCCAATTCCAGGAGAAACGGCCGTGACTCCTCAGTCTGCGACACTCGTTTGATTTGTTGTGCCGATACCGTGTAGTCGATGGCATACGCTTGCAGGAGAACTGGGGGCAAGGATTTTGCGCGATGACTCTTGCCGCGCGGATGCGAGAGATTTTGCTGCTTCGCCAGCGTCAACATCTGTTCGGGAGTCGCCATGGCCGGCACACCGGCCGCATGAACATGGGCTCCAAAGAACAACTGATGCGCCACGGGCGCTCCGTGACGCAGATGGGGTGTTAGTGAATCCCCGGGTTCCACTCCGGCGGGCTGTTCAGCGAGATCGGTTGACGGGGTGGCGACGTTTACCGCTACAGAATTCGCGTCCTCGGCATAGTAAGAACGCCGATAGGCCAGGCGATAACCGCGTTGCGAGAGTTCCACGTGAATCTTCCGCAGCCGGCCGTCATAGTTGAAGTTGCTGGGAGCGTAGGTAAGGGTGTAATAGTTAGCGCCGGCTTCGGTCGCTCTGGCCAAAGCTCCGCTCAGGTCGTTGCTGCTGTAGAAGGCGCGGCCACCAGTCGCGGTGGCGATATCGGTTTCGGTGGAGTAGCTGGCATTCACAGCCGTACTGTCGGTCGTCGTGCTCATCGCGGCGCCCCCGGCTCCACTCTTGGGACGGGATTGAATCTGAGTGACAACCACGCCGCGAACATCCACGGGATAAACGGCGATCTGGCTTCGGGCCATGGCGTTGATTGCCTCTTTGATTTCGTCGTTGTAACTTAGCGCTTCTACATTCGGATTGAGGTTCTCCGTGGGAAGAATAGTGGTTGGGATGGACCCTGTTACCCAAATCACATTCTTGCGCTCGGCGAATCCATCGAGAAAATGAGCAATCTTTGTGAAGACCGAAACAATTGGAGCGACCTGGCCCCGTCCATAGTTATCGCCGTAGAGAAAGACTCGAGGAACATGCGGAAGCGGCGACGCCGGGTCCATAGCGGCGAACAATTTTCTCTGATCGGCCGTGAATCCCTGCACCAATCGCAACTCGTCGCTGAGAACGTAGATTGCGAAGCGGGCCCCAGCCGGCTTGTCGGAAATGAATTTGAGCAGTTGCTTGCGAGCCGTCGCCTGGTCGTCCGGATCCATGTTCACCATGTCGTACAGGATCACGTAGAGCGGTCCTTTTTCCGGCACCGGGGGCACGTTTACCCAAGTGTTGGAGGGCAGCGCCGGAAGCTTCGGCAATGGATTGGGAATCTCGTCGAATTCGTGCGCATCGAAGGACAACACCTGCTGGAGTTTTCCGTCTTCCTTGATCGAGAAGTCTTTGCGTGAAAGTCCGCGAACCGGTTTTTCGTTCAAGTCCGTAACCACAACGTCGAGAATGACGCGACGGACATTGCTGTGAAATACCGTGTGATTCGATTCAGGCTTTTGTGGCGCCGGTTGCGAAGAATCCTGCAGGGCAGGTAAAGGGCGGGCGGCCCATGCCAGCAGCGCGGCGGTCAGCAAAACGCGCATCGCGAGTACGGAGGTTGCGGACATGCAACGAGAATCTCCCAGTTGCGAAATCCGGGAGGCAGGCCCGAATACGAAACATTCTACCTTTGGCGTTCCGCTCTTGCGTAGTCTTTTGTTATGGGGGAGCCTTAATTCGGTTTGGCTGTGGGAGGATCGGGAGAATGCCGCTCGGCGGGAGTTGCGGCCTGCGCCTGCGGTTCCGGCGCCAGCGGCAGCGGAATTTCCATTGCGCCGATGCGGTCGGTGGAGACATCGCGTAACGCGACGCGAATTGAAATTGCGTTTAACGGGACATCGATCTGCTGTTGCACACGATAGATCCCCTGCGGATTCTGCGCCGCTGGGTTACCGGCGGGAGCGGAGGTTTCGACCAGGGCATTAAGCATCCGGCCGTCCTCATCGAAGGCCGCGGCGGCTACCTCTAACACCGGTGGACGGATAGCACGTCCAGGCGCTTCCGCCTTGGACGCGCCAGCCATGAAGGTATAGTCGATCACATAGGATTGGAGTTGCACGGGAGCAAGCGGTTTGAGTGGCCGATTCTTTTTGCGGACGCGAAAATACGCAGGTTGTTCCTCGAGATTTGCCATCTGCGCAGTGGTTGCCATGGATGGGGCGGCAACCGTGTGAATGTGCGTCCGAAAAAATAGCTGGTGGGCCAGAGGCGCTCCGTGCTGCATGTTGGCATATAGCGAATCACCGACCTTACGCGGCGGGGCGGGCTCCAGTCCTTCGGATACGCGCTTGAAAGTGACCTTGTCCAGGGCCGGGACATTCGGATCATAGGCGAAGTAAGAACGGCGATAGGACAACTGATAACCCTTTTTGTCCAGCTCAATATGAATGTTGCGAAGCGCTCCGTTGTAGGTTCGATTGGAAGGAGAGTAAGTTAGCGTGTAATAGTTGGCGCCATTCTCGACCGCTTCGTCGAGAACTTCCTTCACTCCATTGTCGCTGTAAAACGCATGGCCTCCGGTGGCCTTCGCGATGTCATCCTGGATAATTTGGCTGCTGGAAATGGAAGAGAAAGCTGCGCCTGCCGGCACTTGAGCAGAATTGGCCGAGGAGGAACCAGCAGCGCCCTGGGTAGAGCCGGATGCATTGCCGCGGCTGCGAGTGATCGCGACCACGCCCTCGCTGCCTTTTCCGCAAGGGTCGTCGGGATTGCCAACCGCTACGCCGCTTGCGTCCACGGGATAAATCGCGACTTGACCTTGGGCCATGACGTCCAGTGTTTCTTTAACCTCGTCGCGGAAACTCACCGACGTGTTGTCATCCCTTGGGAAAAGATCCAAGGGAAACGCACCGGAAAACCAGATCAGATTCTTGCGGCCAGGAAGACCATCGAGATAGCGGCTAATAAAGGCGAAAACGGAAACCATCATTTCCCCATCGTTACAGCCGTACATAAAAACGCGGGGAATGTGGGACTTGGGTTTGCCCGGATCCAGCGCGGCCGACAATTTTGACTTGTCATCGGTGAACCCTTGCACCAAGTGAAGTCCGTCGGCGAGCGCGAAGACCCCGAAGCGAGTGCCGGAGGGTTTGTCGTTGATAAATTTTAAGAGCTGTTGCCGGGCAGACATTTGATCCACGACGGCGGTGTTAACCAGGTCCAAAAGAAGCACATAGAGCGGGCCGCGTTCCGGGGCGCTGGGGACGTTGATGAAGGTGTTCGGCGGCAGTGGCGGCAACTTCGGAAATTCTTCCGTGGAGTCCAGGTCGTGTACATCGAAGGAAAGCATTCGCTGGGGCTGTCCATCTTCAGCGACGGAAAAATCCTGCTGCGTGAGCCCGTGGACGGGTTTGCCCTGAGAATCGGTCACGACCACATCGAGAATTACGCGGTTGACCACGCTCTTGAAAACCAGATTGCTGGTTTCCGGCTGCTGCGCGGTGTTTGAGGAGGACTGTGTGTCTTGTTGGGCGAATGAAAAATGTACAGAGAAACACAGGAGCAGCGCCGTCAGGGTCGCCCGAAGCGGAGTAGCCGCCATCATCTCGAATCACCTCAAGTCCTCGGTCACCTTCAGAGCGGCTCTGGGGTTCAACTCCGCTCTGTGGCTGCTAGTTTCGGTTCAGGACCCTTTTCCGCCTGCTGTTACTTCCTTGTCGCTGCGACTTTGCGCTGTAGCTGCGCGATCTGCTGTTTGAGCAGATCTGTATTCGGCCCACTGGGCAGATAGGTCAGGCAATTGCGCAGATGTGCCAGCGCTCCGTTCAGATCACCCTTGCCCGCCAGAATCACAGCCAGCATCTGCTCGGTATTTGGGACGGTATGGGAAGGATCCATGGCGAGCGACTTTTGCGCGCTGGCTTCCGCCTTATCAAACCTGCCCAGTTGGAAGTTTGCCAATGCGTCCCAATACCACGTGCGTGCCGTCCCGACAGGGTCGAGTTGCAACGCGTGGCTGGTGTTATCGATTACTTCCTGCCATTTGCCGGCTTGCGCCGCCAACGCGGCCAGTTGCTCATAGGGCAGAACAAACTGCGGGTCGGCCGCCGCAGCCTTGGCGAACGAAGTCTGCGACTCAGTTGAGTTTGAAGATTCCTGCAGTCTTCCCAGTTGATACCAGGCTGCAGCAAATCCCGGGTAAGCCTCCACCGCCTTTTCCAGATTTTTCTGCGCGTGGTCCGGTTTCTGATCCAATAGGTCCGTTCGGGCTTTGTCGAAGGCCTTCACCGCGTTCGCCGGCGCTGACTCGATCGTGCTGCTTACCGCGGTGGCCGCGGCTCGCCCGCCCGCACGAGCGAGCGTGATTGTTCCGAGATCGGGTTCGTCCCGCAAATTGTGTTGCGTAATCGTGATGGAGTTGGAATGAAAACCGGTGAACGACGCTTGCACAGTGCATCCTTCGTAATGGGTTTCCATCTGGCGCTGCTGATCTCCCTGCAAACTTAGAGAACCGGGCACAGGCACAATGGGCACCAGAAACTTACCGCTGGGGTCGGTTCGCGTGGTCGAAACTGTAGTCCCGTTGCAGGTGACAGACACTAGGATGGGATCCCACAAAAGAGATTCGCCCTCCACGTTCACCTTGCCAAAAAGAGCGCCTCCGGCCCGACCCTGTCCCGACATGTTGGTCCAGTATCCGTAAAAGCCGCTGTCCTGAATGGAATCCGGACGCGTGATATTGGAAGGGGGAGCGGGCATAGAGGACTTGACCTGAGGCTCGGCAAGAAGGGTACAACTGAAGAGGACAAGAATCAGGAAGGAAGAAAAAAACGACCAATCTTTCACGACCACCTCGCTACATAGCTACTATCCAACATATTATTCATCCGAGATACGGGCTGCGCAACCCATAGTTCGGGGAACGGGCATTCCATTCCCAGTCTTTCACTTTGGTCAGTCCCTGGGTTACGATCAGAAGAGAACCCGCGGACAGATTGTCACTTCAGGGTCCAGTTCTGCCCGTGCCTCCACCGATGCGCGTTCTTGCACCAGTTCTGCTCGTCTTCTCCGTGTTTGCGGGCTTGGTCTTAGCTCAAGGGACTAAGGCTCAGCAGAGCAGTGCCCAGCGACTCAATCCGGATCAACTTCTCAACAGCGCCATCGACGCGCAACAGCGCGGTGACTATCAGACGGCCATTCGCGAATATCGTAAGCTTCTCGAACTGCGCCCGAACATGGTCGAAGCAAAAGTAAACCTGGGCGCGGCGCTGGTGCACGTCGGAGATTTTGATAGCGCGATTGCCATGTACCGCTCAGCTTTGCCCTCAATTCCACAGAAGAGCGCCGTGCTTTTGAATCTCGCGCTTGCTTATTACAAAAAGGGAGATTTTCCCCACGCCAATGAAGAGTTCGAAACTCTCCATTCGGCGGAACCGAACGACGTGCGGGTGGCGATTCTCCTCGGTGACACGGATGTCCGGCTGGGCAAAGCTGAGTCCGCGATCGCTGCGCTCGAACCTCTGGAAAAAGAGAACGTCGATAATCTGGACTTTCAATACGCTTATGGATCCGCGCTCATCAAAGCGGGCAAGCGGCGCGACGGGGTGGCGCGAATGGAGAAGGTCGCAAAGTCAGGCCACAGCGCCGACGCCTACTTGATAGCCGGGTCGACGCTTCTGGATCTGAATGAATTTCAGGCGGCTCGGCGCGATCTTGAAGCAGCACTCGCTATCGATCCCAAATTGCCCCGGCTGTACTCGCTTACGGGAATGGCTAGAGATAAGACGGGCGACATTAAGGCCGGGGAAGTGGCGTTCCGGGAAGCCCTCAAACTCAACCCGGACGATTTCGACGCCAATCTTTACCTAGGGGCGATTCTCTACCGGGAACGCAATATGGACGAGGCGAAACCTTACCTGGATCGAGCCCTGCGCCTCGACTCAAAGTCGGCCATGGCGCGTTACGAATCTGCAATGTTTGAGAGCACAGCTGGTCAATACGAAGCCGCAGCGCAAGATCTGGAAAAGCTAATCAAAGACGATCCCGAGTGGCTGGAACCGCACGAGGAATTGGCGACTCTCTACTACAAACTGCACCGACCCGAGGATGGCGCCCGAGAGCGCAGCGTCGTCGAGAAGCTAACCGCAGAACAACAGGCAAAGGGACCACCAACCCAGTAACCATGATTCCCAAAGTCAAAAATACTCAGGTTATCTGCAATCAGTGCGATTGATTTTTCACCTGTGCTTAAGCTTTGGCGACCGAGGTGGACTCTCTAATTACAAGCTCGGGCTCGACCGGAATTTCCGCGGGATATTCTTCCTGCCCTTCAATTCTTTCGAGCAGCGTCTGCGCCGCGACCTGTCCCATTCGGTTCAACGGCTGTCTCACGGTTGTGAGGCTGGGCATGTGGAAGGCCGCGCCGGGGATGTCATCGAATCCCATTACCGAGATATCTCGCGGCACGAGAAGTCCCTGCTCTTGAAAAGCGCGGATGGAACCGATGGCGGAAATATCGTTGTAAGCAAAAAGAGCCGTGAAAGGCTTGTTCCGTGCGAGAAGCTGTTTGGCGAAAGGATACCCCAAGAGTGGCGTTGGGTCGTCGATGTCGATTTGGACCGCCAAGTCGGGATCGATGCCGATGCCAAGCTCGCCAGCTACCTGGCAGATTGCCTTAAAGCGGTCGTCGGCATCGGAGCTCAGAGGATTCCCCCGCAGGACCGCAATGCGTTTGTGTGCCAGGTCCTTCAGGTGACTGAGCGCCAGAAACGCCGCGCGATGATGGTCGAGCACGATATTCGTCACGCCCTTTAATTTCTTATGTCCGGCCACAGCTACCGTCGGCACAGAGGGCTCGTCGTGAAGAGTAGTGTCCACGGTGATGAAACCCTCAACTCCACGTTCCAGCAATAATTGCGAGTACCGGCTTAGCAAATGAGGATCGTGCCGATGCACAACCGTGAGGAAGAAATAATCCTTTTGCCGCAAGTAGGCTTCGATGCCGCTGATGATGGCTGAACTATATGTATCGCCAATTTCCTCGACAATAATCCCGATGGTGCTGGTGCGCTTCTTGCGCAGGGTACGGGCGAAGAAATTGGGACGGTAGTTCAGTTCTTTGGCGGCGGCGTGAATACGATTCTTGGTACTTTCTGGAATTGAACGCGCGGACGGCGCTTCATTGAGAACCGCGGAAACTGTGCCGGGCGTCAAACCCAGATGCTCAGCGACGGCTTTGAGTGTGATAACTTGCGGTTTCTGGCCTGGCTTCTTATTTTGGGCCATGATCTGTCAGGGGTGGTCCGATCAACCGCATCGAAAGACTCTGCTCTTGTATACCAGATTCCGGTCACCATGGCGCGCTTACTCGTCAGGGTGTTAGCGTGAGAAATCCCACTCCGTAGCCGCTGAAGGAAACGGTCACTTGCGCCGCCGGCGTTACGGAAGCCGGTGAAGGCCCGGTCAGCGCGCTCGTGGAAGCGTCAATGGTCAACAGGCTGGCGCTGGAAAAAGTTCCCAGGGCCGATACGTCGACAAGAACGCTTTGAGGCGCGCCGGGCCCGTTATTGTCATTCGCCGCGTTCACCGCATGGTTCGCCAACATCACGACGACGCTACCGTCGCCGTTCATTACCGGCAACACTTCGACGTCGGCAGAGTCGGTATCGGTGTATTCGAGCAGAGTAGTTCCGGGCGATGAAGGAAAGGTACGTTCCAGCCAGTAATCCACCCAGTAACTCAGTTGCGTCTGCCCGGTTGTGGCGTTGACTTCGCCAAACTGTGGATCGGCTCCAAAATCCCAGTGATAAAGCGCACGCACTCCGGCCTTCCCGAGCTGCGAGAAAACGTACGGACGCCACGCGGCAAAGAAAGCGCTCGATCCGCGGGCGTCCGTCACAAAAGTCTGACCGGGATTGCAGGCGCTCATGTTATTTCCCGCATCGTAGTCCGCATTGACGTTGTTTTCGGTCACCCATACGGGAACTTGCGTTAATTTCGCGTTAGTCGCCATCTGCGAATAGAAAAGCTGCACATCGGAGACGAAACCCGGAATCGTGGCGAACACCGTCGCATCGGTATCCATCTGATTACACGTGGAGTAGAAGTGGGTAGCCATAACATCAACCTGCGCAGTCACGCCGCTCACAAATGGCGGGGCCCACGTTTGCACTTGTCCCGAGAAATCGGCCAACTCCAGGGCCGCAAACTTCAGCGAAGGATCCACCGCCTGCATCGCGGGAACCAGCGTGTTGTACATCTGCACGTACTGTTGCGGCGTCAGGTTATTGTTAATGTTAGGTTCGTTGTAAATGCCCCACCACGTGATTGCGTCGGCTGGGTAAGAGGGCGAAGCGTATGTCTGGCCGTTGAAACTGAAGCCACCGGCGCTGTAGTACTGCACCAGATTTTGCGCATAGCCGGCGAATTGCTGGAAGGTCAGATCCTGAAAAGTCGCGCTGCTGTCGTTGTTCTCATACATGAACGGCGGCGCTTTGGCGATCTGAAACTCAGGACTGTGATCGCCGACGCTCAACACGGGCTGGGTAATCGCGTCGAGAATGGAAAAACTCCATGCTGTAGAAGTGCTCATCGCAGCGCCTTGCGGCACGCCCTGGGAAACTCCCTGCAGGCGGATGTGCTGAGGCTGCAAGCCTTGTAGAGAGTTCGTTAAGGCAGGAAAACTCTGGAAGAGCGTGTAATCCCACTCCGCCGGCTGGAACGATGTTGACATGGCAACACTGAACGGCCCCGACACGTTCTGGCTGATGGTTACGGTATCGGAAGGCGTGGTCGTAGCGCCGCCGCCACCGCCATTGCTGCCTCCGCCTGCGGGCGTCCTCATGCTCCCGCCACCACAAGCGGAAGCTAGAGCAACGGCGGAAATCATCGCGGCGTTTAGCGCGCGACCGAATGCGACTCGATAGAAATCGCCGTTCATCATTTGACGGAGGATTGTACACTCGTCATGCTCGAGTTTTTGCTGGTTGTTACCGGCAGGGTTATGAGTTCGATTGCCATGTTCAATTCTTACAGAGGCGCCGTGGGACTCGTCGAGAAGCATTCTCAACGAATATCCGTCCTGTTGCTGTTCTTTATTGTCTTTCAGGCAAGCGCGGCTCCAAGCCCTGCGGACAAGCTGCGTCAGGCTGGTGAAGCGCACCACATTCTCATCGGCACTGCCGCGGCTTCCGCTGATCTCGCCGAACCGGAATACGCGACCATTCTCGGGACGGAGTTTAGCCAACTGCAAGCCGAGAATGAAATGAAGTTTGGAGTAATTCATCCGCGTCCCGACACCGACCCTCAGCCCTACGATTTTCGCGGAGCTGACGCTCTGGTCGGTTTTGCTGAGGCGCACAACATGGTCGTGCGCGGGCACACTCTCGTCTGGCACAACCAGATCTCACCGTGGGTAACAAAAGGCGCATACACCTCGCCGCATCTCGCCAAACTTTTGCACGATCACATAACTACGGTATTGGGGCATTACGGCGCGAAGGTCTATGCCTGGGATGTAGTAAATGAGGCCTTCGAAGACGACGGCAGCATGCGTCATACCATCTGGTATGACCGGCCGGGAATCGGGGCAGGACCAGGCACGAAGTATATCGAACAAGCATTCCGCTGGGCGCATGCGGCCGATCCCAACGCTAAACTCTTTTACAACGATTATGACGCCGAAGAAATCAACAAGAAGTCAGATGCCATCTATGCGATGGCCAGGGATTTCAAGAAACGCGGCGTTCCGCTCGATGGGATCGGGTTTCAAACGCACATCACTTTGAAGTTCGACGATCCGGCGAAGCTTGCCTCTTACGAGCGCAACCTGAAAAGGTTCGCCGATCTCGGTCTCGACCTTCACATCACCGAACTGGATATCCGCCTCGCTGATTCAACTCCAGCGTCATTCACCGCTCAAGCGAAACTCTACGGGGACATTGCCAAACTGTGCGTGAAACAACCCAAGTGCAAACTGCTCCAAACCTGGGGATTCACCGACAAGCATTCCTGGATTCCATCGTTCTATAAAGGGCAGGGCTGGGCCTTGCCATGGGGCGATGAGTATCGCAAGAAACCTGCGTATGGAACCCTGCTCGACGCGCTCGGCAAGTGAGTTACGCAAGCTCAGCGCTAATGCAGGGTAGTTTTACTTGCACCTGACAGCCGCCCTTTCCGTTCCTATTGAGGAGCTCGATCGAGCCACCGTGCATTTCGGCAATCTGGCGGGAGAGCGCCAGGCCTATGCCGCTGCCGGCCGGTTTCGTTGTGTAGAACGGTACGAATGCATTGCCGGGATTCGATAGTCCCGGTCCGGTATCGTCAATTGTCAAAACGACGGTTTCACCTTCGATCTCCCACTTCAACGTGACCTGCGGTCTTCGAACTGCGGTTTGAGTTGCGAACTGCGGCTCGTCGTTATTGGGTCCCGATTCTAGAGCCGCCTCCACAGCATTGCGCAGCAGATTGATCAGCATTTGTTCCATCTGGTCCGGATCGACCATCAGCGTCACGGGAGGGCCTCCGGAGATCGTAGCCGCGAGACGCGTCTCAAGAAAAGCAACTCGCTCAACAAGAGGCAGCAAAGCCACCTTCTTGAGCACCGGCGGCGGCATCTGCGCCAATTGCCGGTAGGCCTGAAGGAAGCGGTTGAGAGATGCGCTCCGAGCTTCGATGATCGTCAGACCGCGTTCAAAGTCTCGCCGCTGTTCGGGGTCGAGCTCGGTTTCCGCGAGGCGGCTGCCCAAGCTTCCTGCGATTGATTTGATTGGAGTCAACGAATTGTTGAGCTCGTGTCCCAGAACGCGGATCAGCCGTTGCCAGGCGCTGCGCTCTTCTTCTCGCAAGGCGCGGCTGACATCGGATAAAACAATCAGCGTGTGCGGAACGCCTTTTTCACGAAACTTGCTTTGCCTCACCAGCCACCGCGCGTTTGAACTGTTGGCAGGCAACGCCATCAATGATTCATTCGCTGCACTTAGACAACCGGCGAGTCCGATCTCGTCGGCTGTCCGACCCAACAAACGAGCCGCCGCCTGTTGCAGCAGTTTTTCACCGGCGGGATTCACGAGCCGAAGCACACGTTCCGGATCAAATGCGAATAATGGAGCATCGATCTCCTCCACCACCCGCCGAAGCAGTGCGGTAGCTTCAATCGCATGGATGCGTTGATCCGCGAGCAGATCGGCTAGGGCGTTAACTTCCAACGATAGCTCGCCAAGCGCGTCATCCATAACGGCTCCGCGGGCGCGAAAAGAGTAGTCTTCCTCGCGAAGAGCGGACACTACATTGGCCAGCGTTTGCAGGGGACGTATGGTTTGCTCATGCAGCGCCATGGTCAGCAACCACCAGGCAAAAAGCTCGACCACTGAGAGCGCTACCTTCGATTCCGTGGACCACGGTTGCAACCAAAGAAGAATGCCGCCGAGCGTGATGCCCGGCAAAGCAACCAGGAGCGAGTAGAAGCTGACGCGATGTTCGTAGAGGAGACGGGCGCGCTTGGGAACTTTCCGAGTCTTTTGTTTTTCGCTAGCCTGTGGGCTAGAGACCATATTTCTCCATGCGCCGGTAAAGGGCGCCCCGGCTCAGACCCAAAGCTTCGGCCGCCTGGCTGATGTTCCCCTGAAAGCGTTGCAACGCCTTTCGAACCAGGAGAGCTTCGACGGCCTCAAGACTGAGTTCTTCCAGGTTCTGAGCCTGTGGACGCTGCAAATTCAATGCGAGGTCCGCCGGCTGAATTTCGCGCCCGCGGCACATCAAAACCGCCCGCTCCAGAGTGTGCTCGAGTTCGCGAACATTGCCCGGCCACGCGTACTGCGCCATGACCTGCAGCGCAGAACTATCGAATCCATCGATTTCCCGGCGATAGCGAGTAGCATATCGCCGGAGAAAATGGATTGCCAGCGTTGGAATATCTTCACGTCGCTCGCGCAGCGGCGGCACACGAATCTCTACTGTGTTGAGGCGGAATAATAAGTCTTCGCGGAACTGGCCCGAAGAGCATGCGGCCTGAAGGTCGGTGTTGGTAGCCGAGATCACCCGCACGTCGATCTTCCGCGATCGTGAAGATCCCAGCCGCTCAATCTCGCCCGATTCCAGCACGCGCAGCAATTTTGCTTGTTGGCGGATGGGTACATTTCCAATTTCATCGAGAAAGATCGTGCCGCCGTCAGCCAGCTCGAAGCGGCCGATACGATCGGTCCTCGCATCGGTAAAAGCTCCCTTTACATGCCCGAAGAGTTCACTCTCGAATACACCTTCCGCCAGCGCACCTGTATTCACCGCAACCATCGCGCGGGAAGCGCGCGACGAAAGAGCGTGCAGCGTTTGCGCAACAACTTCTTTACCGCTGCCGTGTTCACCCGTGATAAGAACGTTGGCATCGGACGGACCGACCCGCGCCATAGATTCGAGGACAGGCTGCATGGAAACCGCGGAGGCGATAAACTCCGGGCGTCCCTGGACTTGCAGCAACCGGTTCTCTGCCGCAAGCCTTTCAGCGCGTTGCAGTGCGCGATGCAATTCGATTTGCGTGCGCAAAATGGCAAGCAGCCGTTCGTTTTCCCAGGGCTTGGTAATAAAGTCGCGCGCGCCGCGGCGCATCGCTTCCACCGCCAGTTCCACATTTCCCCATGCCGTCATGACGATGACCGGCACAGTGCTATCGAGCGCCACGATTTCTGAAAGAAGATCGAGCCCTTCCTGGCCGGAGGTTGTATCGCGCGTGTAGTTCAGATCGATTAGCAGCGCATCGTAAAATTCCGACGCCAGTGCCACCCTTACTTCGGCGGGAGACTTCGCTCCGTCCACCGCGTAGCCTTGGGGATGCAGCAGCAATTGCAGAGCTTCAACGATGTGCTGTTGATCGTCCGCCGCCAGAATGCGCGCGGCGCGGTTCTCATTGGGATGGGACGGCGCCAGTGAGCGCAGACCTTGCGGCTTGGCCGAAGTGGGCATGGCTTATGGAGAGGATGCGGAAGCCGTTCCGCTGATCGCATCCTGGATCAGTACTCCATTATGTTCCAGAGTGCTGCCAGTCGCTCGATCGAGCTCAACTTTTGCCTTTTCGTAAACCGTCATCGCGCTGACCAGGTCCAGTTCCGCGACAGCCAGATCGCGCTGAGCGGTCATCGTCTGGAACGTCGATCCCGCGCCCAGAGTCTGTTCTTTTTGCATGATTTCGAAGGTGCGCTGCGCCAGGTCGCGCGCTTTGCGGGCAGCGACGACCCGCGCCGCGGTTTGTTCCAGCGCATATTGGGCGTTTCTCGCTTCGATGCGGATCTGCTTTCTTAACTGCTCGCGGCGCAGTTCGGCCTGGCGGTATTCGAGTTCAGAGCGATATTGGTCGGCTTTGGCAACCCTGTTGCGAATGGGAATGTTCAGGTTCAATCCAATGTAATAGTCGGGGTTGTCGTTGTTGAATGTATTGGTCAGTGCGCCGGACCAGTCAACGGGGACCGTGGACGAGTTGGGAGGGCCGCCGGGAATGTTATAGATCGGATTCAGCGGTCCACCCAGGCCCGAGCCTCCATAAAATCCGACTAAAGATACCGACGGCAGCAATGCGTTCCTCGCGGCCTTTCGGCTGATCTGGCGATTGACCAGGTCGACGTCGGATTCCTCGAGCTCCGGTCGATCATGCAGAGCTTGCGAGATGAGAGCCTGAATATCCTGATTGGCGGGTGGCTCCGTCGCTTCCAGGTGGTCCGTGGGAATCACAGGAAGCGTTTCCAGCACCGGATCATCCAGGCTCTTGGTCAGCGCGTTCTTAATCAATGATTCCTGCAATTGCAGCGTGGTGCGGGCGACGGTCAAATCCTGATCGCGCTTCGAAACCTCGGCTTCGGCGCGCATTACATCCATCTCGGGAATACTTTCCAATTTCAGTTGCTTCTGCGCGTTATCGAACGATTGCTGCGCGAATGCCAGAGATTGTTCACTCACTTGTGCCTGTTGATATGCATTAACCAGGTCCCAATAAATATTTTCAATCTGGGTGACGGTGCTGATGACCTGATCTCTAAAGGCGATATCGGAAATCTTCTTATTATTCCTGGCGATCCTCAGATAGCGGAGATTTGGGCCAAATCCGAAGCCGGCCAACAACTGCTGCTGGAATGAAAACCGAAACATCGAATTCAGAGTCGGAGACAAATTGAAGAATGGGCTATTCGTTGTCTGGCGGTTATTGTCGAACTGCGCTGAAATTGTGGTGCCCGTGCCAAAAGACTGCGAATAGGCAACGTTCGCTTGCCCGGTATTCAACTGGAGTGAGGGTGTGCCGTAAATTTGCAGGTTGGCCAGAGGAGTCGTTTGATGCTCCGCCCCAATCGCCGCGACGATTGCCGGATCGTACGATGCAACTGCAGTACCCGTGCCCAATGTGGATTGCACCAATCCAGACGCTCCAGCACCCGCGCCGCCCGCTCCTCCGCTTGTGCCTCCCGCACCTGCGCCGGGCGCTCCTGCACCATACCCACCGACCCCGCCTCCAGGAGTGCCCTGCACCACACCGGTGTTAACACCGCGAAAAATTCCTCCGGCCTGAGTGCGCAGAATGTCCGTATTCGCAATCGGCAGGTTGTAGCGCGCGATGGCCAGGTCGAGATTGTCCTGCAAAGCAAGCCTGATCGCGTCTTTCAGCGAAACGTACAGTTTGCCGTCGCGAATCAGTTGAGTCAGCAAGGGAGAATTTGCAAGCTGGGGCTCGGGCACCTCGCTGGGCGAGTAGGCGCTTATAGGATTGCGCGACTTCGGCATTTCGAAGGAAACCGCTGCGTTGGTTTGGGACAATGCAGGTATAGCGAGACTCATGAGAAATAAAAGTGTGAGTCCAGTCGTCCGTTTTACGCGGGAGCTTTCATTCATTGCTTCACCGCCTCATACGGCTGTAATTCCGGGTTGGACGTGTCACCCACTACCCAGCCATCTCGCATTTGAATGGTTCGCGATCCATACTCCGCATTCGCATCGGAGTGTGTGACCTGCACGATTGTTGTTCCTTGCTGATTCAATTCGCGGAATAGTTCCATGATCTCCTTGGCTTGGCCGGAATGAAGATTGCCGGTGGGTTCGTCGGCCAGCAGAAGAGCCGGCTTATGAATCACCGCACGCGCAACTCCCACCAGTTGCTGCTGTCCCCCGGAAAGCTGGCTGGGAAATAAATCTTTCTTGGCGACGATTTGAAAACGATCCAAGGTATCGGCCACCAGGCTCTGCCGCCGCCCGCGCGGAATGTCTTTGTACGACAGGGGCAGGTCGATGTTTTCCTGCACGGTCAGATCGTCGAGCAGGTGATAGCTCTGGAAAACAACTCCGATGTTGAGCTTGGCCAACTCACCTCGTTGCTTACGCTTCATCTCATGCACGGCTTTCTCCCGAAACCAGTATTCGCCCGCCCACTGATCGTCGAGAAGCGCGAGCACGTTCAGGAGCGAGGACTTCCCTGCTCCCGACGGCCCCATTACAGTAATAAATTCGCCTTCGTGAATATCAAGGTTCACGCGGCGCAAGACCCACGTTTGGCCAGCGCCGGTTTTATAACTGCGGTCGATATTTTTCAGTTGGATCATTGGTTTTGTCGATTCCTATTTAGAACGATCCCTACTTTAGAGCCTGTTATTCATAGCGCAACGCTGCCATAGGGTCGATCCGGGCAGCGCGCTGCGCAGGGATAAATCCGGCTACCGCCGCAACAGTTCCCAGCAGCACAACAACTGCGATCAACGAGAGCAAGTCCGTGCTCTTCAATCCAAACAGAAAGCTACGCAAAACGCGGGCGCCGGCAAGCGATGCAGGAATTCCGATCATAATTCCGATGACTACCAACAGCATGGCTTCGCGAAGAACCAACTGCAGAACGTCAGTGCGTTGTGCGCCCAGCGCCATCCGCATCCCGATTTCGCGAGTGCGCCCGGCAACGGTATACGACATCACGCCATAGAGGCCGACACACGCGAGCAGTAAAGCCAGCCCCGCAAAAAATGCCGAGAGTTTCGCTAGAGCAATCTCGCTTCCCGCGCTGCTCGTAACCAGATGGTCGAGCGTCTCGATGAACGAGATAGGCAGATGAGAATCGGTGGCCTTGATCTGCGAGAGCACGTTCGTAACGGCCGCGGAAGGCGCGCCGCTGACTTGCGCCTCGACAACAATTTGACCCGGATCGGGCGTCTGCTGAAAGGCCAGATAAAAGCGCGCTGGCACGTTTTCGCGAATGCCGCTGCCGTGGTCTTTGGCATCGCGAGAGATCCCGACGATGGTGATTGGCTTGTCGAGCCAATCCGGGTCGTCGATCCGGAACTGGCGTCCGACAGGGTTTTGCCCGGCAAAGAATCGCTTAACCATTGCCTGGTTCACGACGGCGACGCGGGTCGATGTCGCCGAATCCTGCGCTTCAATTCCCCGGCCTTCAAGTATGGGAATGCCCACGACCCCGAAGTAATCCGCGCCAACGTAGTCTTCGAGGGCACTGCGATCGCGAGCGGTGCCGCCCTGGAAGCCGGGCACAAGAATGGCGTCGCCCGATTCACTGCCGGCAAACAATCCGTTGGCTGAATACGTAACCGCTCGCACTCCGGGCCCGGCCGCGAGACGATTCACAAGTTCCTGTGCGAGCCGCTTCATCTGGTCGCTGTTGTACCCCGCGCCGGTGGGATCGAGCCGCGCAATCACCAGATGTTCGCGATCGTAGCCGAAATCCTGAGTCATTAATTTTTGCAGGCTGCGCACCAGCAAGAAAGCTGCAAACAACACCAACAGCGAGAGCGCGACCTGTCCCGCAATCAAGCCTTTACCCCATACGAATCGCACTCCTGGGCCAGCGGTGGCACGCATCGTGTCTTTGAGCCCGGAGACTCGCACCTTGACGGTTTGCAGCGCGGGCATCAAACCGAAGGCCATTCCTGTGACCAGAGACATCGCAATCGTGAATGCGAGCACGCGCCAGTCGGGTGATACGGGAAGGCTCGTATCGGATCCGAACATTCCAACCAAGAGCCGTACACCCCAGATTGCCAACAACGAACCGGCAGCGCCGCCCAGCAGTCCTAACAGACAGCTCTCTGTAAGAAGCTGTTGCAGCAAGCGCCGGCGGTTCGCGCCGACAGCAAGGCGAATGGCGATTTCCCGGCTGCGAGTCGATGCGCGGGCGAGCAGCAAATTCGCTACGTTCACGCAGGCAATCACAAGCACCAGGCCAACGATGCCCATCAAAAGAAGCAATGGAGTTCGATAGTCGCCGCGCAAGTCTGAAATCCCGCCTCCACCCGCAGACACGTTGATGTGAGCGTCATGAATCGCATTTCGGTCGTCGGCGGAAAGCGCCGCGCCATAATCCGATTTCAATGCCTGTTGAAAAACCAGATTCATATCAGCTTCAGCCTGAGCAACAGTCATGCCGGTCTTCAGGCGTCCGATCAACGAGAGCCATGAACTGTTCCCTGAATTGCGCCAGTGACGCCCGCGAACGATCTCCGGCTGCATGCTCAAAGGAACAAACAGAGCCATGCGCTCGCCGACCACGTCTCCATCAAATCCGGCGGGCGCTATTCCGACGACGGTGAAGGGATACCCATTGAGGCGAATGTCACGCCCGACAATCGAGGGAGAGAGCGCGAACTTGCGCTGCCAATATTCAAACCCGAGCACAACGACAGGGTTCGCGTTTTCAGCCGTGTCGTCGGCATCGGAAAACAAACGTCCGGCCGCCGGATCGAGGCCAAGGACGCTGAAATAATTTCCACTTACCATGCGTCCGGTAATTTTTTCGTCGGGAAATTGGCCCTGGCCCGCATCCACTTCAAGGTGATGATCGGACGCAGCCGCACATAACCCGCTGAAAACCGAGTTCCGCTCGCGGAGTTCCTTATAGAGTGGATACGAAAAAACATCGAAACGTGGGGTTCCGTTCGAGCGCTGGCTGGCGCGATTCGCATCGCCCACCACCACCAGTTGCTGCGGCTCTTTCACGGGCATCATTTTGAGCAGCAGCCCGTTGACCACCGTGAAGATTCCGGTATTTGCGCCGATGCCAAGGGCAAGCGTAATCACGGCGACCAAAGTAAAGCCGGGGTTCTTACGCAACTGCCGCACGGCATAACGGAGATCCTGCATTAAGTCATGCATTCTGTTCTCTCACTCGTAGCGTAACGCGACCATAGGATCAACCTTCGCGGCCCGGAGCGCTGGAATGCAGGCGGCAACTGTTCCCGCCAGTGCGATCACGGCGCAGACCAACAACAGCACCACTGGATTACGCGATCCTGTGCCATACAGCATGTCTTTCAAAACTGACGCGGACATCAGTGACGCCGCAATACCGATCGCAATTCCCGCGCCCAGCAAAATACCCGCATCGCGCAACACCATGGAGAGCACTTCGCCACGTTGCGCTCCCAGCGCCATGCGGACGCCAATTTCGCGCGTGCGCCGCGAAACCGAATATGTCATCACGCCATAGAGGCCGACAACGGTTAGGGTGATGGCGAGCCCGGCAAACGTGCTCAGCAGTGTGGTGGAGAATCGCGGCTGCGAGAGTTCGCTCCACATCAATTCGTTCATCGTGCGGACCTTGGTGACGGGAATGTCTTTGTCCATTCCGGAAACGATTCGTTGTACGCTCGCCGCGAGACTCGAAGGGTCAAGCGACGTGCGAACCACGGAATCCAGACAACACCAGGTAGGTAGTTGGGCGGTCGGAAGATACATCGCAGGAGGCATTTCGCGGTCGGTCGCTCCCAGCCTGGTGTCACCTACGACGCCGACAATTTCGCGCCAGGGCGGACCGGCTGGCGACCCGTTCCCCGCGCCCGGCTTGAGTTTCTTACCCAGAACGTTCTCGCCGGGGAAAAACTTCTCCGCGAAGGAATGGTTCACGATCATCACCTGCGGAGACTTCATATCATCCCGGTCGGAGAAATCGCGGCCCGCGACCAAAGGAATTTGCATGGTGCTGAAGTATTGCGGCGTAACGGGCGTGACAGCCGCGCTGGCTTGCTGTGATTCGGGTACGGGATGCTCCGGATCTTCGAACGTAATCACCGCCCTTTCGTCGGTCATGGGCAAAAGCATCGTGCCGCCCGCCGATTGCACTCCCGGCAGTGCCCGGAGTTTCTCGAAATACTGGCGGTAGAACTGGGGACGGGTGTCTTTATAGTGAGCATCCGGAGTTTCAAAGAACATCGTCGTGAGATTGTCAGGATTGAATCCTTCGCTTGTGTGCAACAAATTGGCAAAGCTGGTGAGTAGCAAGCCAGCTCCTGCGGTAAGCACAAGGCCCAGCGCTACTTGTCCGACAATCAGCGAAGAGCGCAACCAGTCGCGCCCCGAAATTTCGCTCCTTCCGCCTTCTTTCAAAGTCGATACCAGGTCGGTGCGTGATGCCGAGATCGCCGGAATCACGCCAAAAATCAATCCAGCGGCGAACGACACGAAAACCGCGAAGAGCAGTACACGGAGATCGACTCCCGCTTCGGCCGCACGCGGGACGCTGTCTCCGATGAGCGAAAGGATGGCTGGAGTTGAAACAAATGCCAGGCCGCAGCCAACCAGCCCGCCAACCGCGCTCAGCATCACGCTTTCGGCCAACAACTGGCGCACGATCCGCTTTCTTCCCGCGCCGAGAGCCGATCTCACGGCGATCTCGCGCTGCCGCTCCCGCATGCGTGCCAGCAGCAGGTTAGCGATGTTGCCACAAGCAATCAGCAGCACCACGGCGACTGCTCCCAGCACGATCAGCAGAGCGGTTCGCGCATCGCCGATCAGTGCCGCAACTTCCGTTTCTACCTGTGCAGAGTCATGACGTGCGTTGGTGGTTGGATATTGTTTTGCCAGATTTGCCGCGATCACACGCATATCCTGATCCGCTTGCGAAACCGTGACGCCTGGCCTCAATCGTCCGAAGGCGTTCAAGAAATGCGATCCGCGATTGCTGGTCATCGGCTTGGGATCGGAGGGATCGTCGTCCACGGCGAGCGTGGTCCAGATACCGTTGCGAGGTTTATTGACCGGAAAGCGAAACGTAGCGGGCATGACGCCGACGACCGTGTAGAGATCTCCGCTTAGGCTGACGGAGCGGCCGATGATCGCGGGATCGGAGCCGAATTGTGACGCCCATAGCGCGTGGCTGATCAAGACCACGCGCGTGCCGGCTTTTTCTTCGTCCGCTACGAAACCGCGGCCCAACTCAGGACGAATCCCCAGAGTCGGCAGCAGGTCCCAGGAAACCACCTCCGTGTCCACTTGCACAGGACGAACCAGCCCCGTCAACGTAAACTCGTTGTCGTGATACGACACCAGATGTTCGAGTGTGCGGTTCTGAGAGCGCCAGTCAAAAAAATCTGGATAACAAATAGCGATGGATTGCCCCGCGCGATGCGTGTCGGTGGACTTCGCCTCGATCAGCCGTTCCGGTTGATAGTAGGGCAGAGGACGCAACATCACCGCATCGATCACACTGAACACGGCTGTGTTTGCGCCGATGCCCAGCGCCAGCGTGACGACCGCGACGGCAGTGAAGCCGGGATTCTTGCGAAGTTGCCGCAATGCGTAACGGAAATCCTGAATCAAGCCGCTCATAATTTGCCTCATTACTCGTATCGCAGCGCTTCCATGGGATCGACTCTCGCCGCTCGGCGAGCGGGAACGTAGCTGGCCAGCAACGCCGACACGGCAAGCAAAACAGCCACTGCCGCAAGCGTTGCCCCGTCCCAGGTTCGAACTCCGAACAGCAGGCCACGAATCAGGGTTGCGGTAGCAACGGAGCACAGAAGACCGGCGGCGATCCCGATGCCGGTCAACCACGCGGCTTCCTTCATGATGAGTTGATAGACGGAAGCCCGTTGCGCGCCGAGCGCCATGCGCACGCCAATCTCACGCGTTCTTCTGCTCACCGAATAGGCAATGACTCCGTAAAGACCGACGATTCCGAGCAGCAATGCAAGGAACGCAAAGCCTCCAACCAGCCAGGCCGAAGAACGGTGGAGATAAGCCGTTGGCGAGTCGTTGATTCTGCCGATCATGGTGGTTTCGTCCAGCGTGCCGATGCCGGGATCGATTTCATGGACAGCAGTGACAAGTGATGGCAGCAATGACTGTTCGGACTGCGACGTACGCACGACGAGGCTGAAGAAGGTGTCCGGGCTTTGGTTGAATGGGTAGTAGACAGCCGGCCAAATGTCGGCATCGAGCGAGCCGTCCTTGATGTCGTCCACGACACCGACAATTTGATTCAGTGATTTCGCTGACAGGTCGGTATCGCCAATTGTTTTGCCGATGGGATCTTCTCCAGGGAAATATTTCCTGGCCAATGCCTGATTAATAATGATCACGCGAGGCTTCGTCGCGTCGTCGGCTTCGGTAAAGTAGCGGCCTCGCAGAAGTTTTGCCTGGAGTGTCGTGAAGAAGGCGGAACTAACATCCCGCTCGTTTACTTCGTTGTGTTCTCCATGGTAGGGCTGGCCCACAATTCTGATCCACGTCGTATTGCCGTTAAAACTCACGGGCAAGATGCTGGAGACGCCCGCGGACTGAACACCCGGCAAAGTCGAAACGCGATTTAGGATTTGCCGCGCGACCGTTTCTTGTTGCTCGTCTTTTGCATAGCCGGTTTCCGACAAACCAACCGACAATGTGGCTAAATGATCAGGCTGGAATCCAAGCTCGACGTGGAGCAAACGATAGAAACTCTTGCCCAACAGCCCGGCGCCTACCAGCAAAACAACTGCAATCGCCAATTCGACGACAACCAGATTTGCGCCGAAGCGCCGCCACAAGGTTCCGGCATTGCCGCGGCCGCCTTCTGCCAGGCCATCGCGAATTTCCGTCAAAGGCAGGCGAAGCATCGGAGTAATCGAGAACAGGCCTGCCGCAAGCAATGAAATGACCGCGGCAAAGATAAGCACGTGAAAGTTCAGACCAAGTCCGACTAAATACGGCATGCCATCGAGCATGTCTTTCGAAATCAGACGCGTGAGCACCTGCATCGTTCCATGCGCAGCCGCGAGGCCAAGCACGCCGCTCGCAACTACCAACACCACTCCTTCGGTAATGAACTGGGCCATCAATCGACCGCGCGATGCGCCCAACGCGCCACGCACTGCGATTTCACGCTTGCGGCTCTCTGAACGAACCAAAAGCAAGCTCGACACGTTCACGCAAGCAATCATCAGGAGCAGCCCGGCGCCGCCAAGCAATACGAGCAGAATGGGGCGAACGTCCGCGACGATCAGTTCGGATAGTGGTATGACGCTTGCGCCCTGGCCGCGATTGTCGGCGGGATACTGTATCTCCAGTTGCCGCGCAATCGTGGTCGTATCGGCCAGCGCTGCCTCCACGGTTACCCCATCCTTAAGCCGCGCAACTCCTTTAAGGCTGTGGCAACTTCGGCGGATGGAGCAGGAGTCTGTAGCGTGAAGCGTCGTCCAGAACTCCGCTTTACCCACCGGAGCGAATTGAAAGCTCTGCGGCAACACTCCCGTGATTGTGAAGGGAATGCCGCTCAGGGCAACCGTTTGGCCGATCACATCTTTTTTTCCGCCAAAGCGTTTCTGCCATGTGGCATAGCTCAACATCACGGTTTTGGGCGCTTGCGGCAGATCTTCGCCCGAATAAAAATCACGTCCGAGAGCAGGAGTGACTCCCAATGTGCGGAAGAAACCATCGCTCACTCGCGTGCCACGAACCGGTTCCGCGCCCGCGGCCGTGGGCAGAAGATAGCCGTTTTCGCCGTAGACATCCAGAGAACTGAAGACCTGGTTAAGCTTCTTCCAGTCCAGATAATCAGGATAAGAAAGGTTGGCGCGCGGAATCATTGCCACACTTTCCGTGACTGCAACCAGATGTGCAGCGTCCGGATAGGGTAACGGCTTGATCAGCGCGGCATCCACAAAACCAAAAATGGAAACACTGGCGCATATCCCCAGCGTCAGGATCAGAATCGCCGTGCAGGCAAACCCTGGGCTCTTGCGCAGCTGGCGGAGTGCGTAACGCAGATCTTGAAACAGTCCAGTCATCGTTCAGGTCTCCTAATCGCGCCTCAGCGCCATCATGGGATCCGCGCTCGCGGCGCGTCGAGCAGGGACGTAGCACGCAGCCAGCGCGACCAAAGTCAATAAGACTGACACTCCAATGAACGTAAGCGGATCACTAGCTCGCACTTCGTAAAGTTGACTGGCGATAAGCCTAGTAAGACCGAGCGCGGCAACGAGTCCCAGGACGACTCCAATGCCCGCCAATTTTCCGCCACTGCCCAGAATCAGTCCCAAGATTTCTCTCCGTTGGGCTCCGAGCGCCATCCGGATACCAATCTCGTGCCCGCGCTGACCTACGACATAGGAAATAACACCGTAAATCCCCACGCTTGCCAACACGAGCGCCAGCGTCGCGAAGATTATTAACAAGATCATTGAGAATCGCCGCGATGCTATGGAATCGGAAATAAGAGAGTCCATCGTTTGCGCGCCGAAGATGACTTGCTGATTGCTCATCTGCGCACTGGCCTGACGGACCGCGTCTAGTAGCCCCGCGGTGCCGCCTCCGGCCCGCACGATCACCGCCGATCCCGACGGCGCCATGGCAATAAAATCGTCCGGCATCTGCGCGCACGGAATATAGAGGTCCGAGCGAAGCGTCTGCTGATCGTCGGAATCCAAGCCCCACTGCTTGACGTGCCCTACAACGCCGACGATTTCCGCGAGTTGATTTGACGAGTTCAAATTAATTCGCTTGCCGATAGGATTTTGATTGGGAAAATATTTCCCGGCGAAAACGTCATCGATCACAACGACTGCCGGCGAATGCGGATTGTCCTGAGCAGTAAAGAACCGGCCGCGCAGCAGCGGAATGCCCATAGCTTTCAGATAATTGGGTTCGACAATGTAGTCGATGGCCCATTTCATGTCGTTCTGGTTTGCGGGTTTCGGCTGCCCATCGAGCCAGAAGAGTTGCTCGTCATCGCCACTCAGCGGAATCGCGCCCCAGGTTTGAGAAACCGCCTGGATGCCCGGGACAGAGGCCATCTTGTCATCGAACTCGCGAAATGCGGCGCGAATTGCGTCTGGTTTTGCGCCCATCATCGAAGGCGGAAGTGAAAATCCAAACGTAAGCACGTTGTGCGGGTTGAAGCCAGGATCGACGCTCCACAGCTTGGCCAGACTGCGGATAGTCAATCCCGCACCGGTCAAGAGAACGAGAGCCAACGCCATTTCGACAACTACGAATATGTTCTGCGTGAGGTGGCGGGTGCCACTTGCGCCCCGTCCACCTTGCTTAAGCGTTTCGTGCAGATCTGGCTGCGAAGTCTTCAGCGCGGGCGCAAGCCCGAAAAGAATTCCCGCCAGCAGAGAGATTCCGGCGGTGAAGATGAGGACGTGAGCGTCAAGCCCGACCTGCTCGGCGCGAGGTAGAGCCGCAGGCAGCACGCCGAGCGCGGCACGCGTTCCCCAAGCCGCCAATAGCAAACCCAGACTGCCACCAGCCAGCGCAAGCAAAATGCTTTCCGTGAGCAACTGGCGAACAACGCGACCCTGACTTGCGCCCAAGGCTGCACGAACCGCGAACTCGCGTGTCCGGCCGGTCGAACGCGCCAATAACAGATTGGCGACGTTCACACACGCAATTAGAAGCACAAAGCCCACCGCAGCTAGAAGCACTAGCAGCAGCGGCCGGACATCACCGACCATTTGCGCCTTAAGCGGCGTAACCTTTGCAGTGATGCCTTTGTCCGCATCCGGAAAGGCATTCGCCAGGTTGCCGGTGACGCCCGCCATATCGGCGCGCGCCTGTTCGATGGTCACGTTGGGCTTGAGCCGTCCGATACCATGAAACCCGAGCCCCGCGCCGCGTTGCAGCAACAGCGGATTACTCCATTGTCCGATTGGGGCATACACCTGAGCTTCTCGGAAACCGGGAATGACAAGATGGAAGCTAGCGGGAATCACTCCTACGATGGTGTAGTCTCTCGCGTCAAGCGTAATGTTCTTTCCGAGGATGTCAGGCGCAGAACTGAACTTGCGCTGCCACAATCCTTCACTGATTAGCGCGACCGGGCCAGCGCCGACCGGTTCCTCATCCTGCGTAAAGGTGCGGCCGATCATCGGCTTCACGCCAAGCACGCGAAAGAAATCCGAGGACACAAACTCGCCGGTTACTTGTTCAGCATCGCCCAGACCAGTCAGACTGAAGGCGTAGCCACGAGCGAGGGCGACGGAAGAAAACGTGCGGTTGTCTTTCTGCCAATCGCGAAAATTCGAATAGGAGACCGATCCGCCTTCAAAGTTCGGCTTGTTCTCGTGCAGCGTCACCAATTGGTCTGGTTCAGAGAAAGGCAGCGGACTCAGCAAGACGCCGTTGATTACCGAGAACAGAGCCGTGTTAGCTCCGATGCCAAGCGCCAGAGTCACGATGGCCACAGCCGTGAAGGCAGGACTCTTCACCAGCATGCGAAGACCGTAGCGCACATCCTGAAGGAGAGTTTCCATATCGAGCGTCACCTACTCGTATCGCAAAGCAACAATGGGATCGATCTTGGCCGCGCGCCGCGCCGGGATGTAACTGGCAACGACCGCCACGATGCTCAGCAGAAGCGCGACTGCAATGAAGGTGATAGGGTCGTTGGGCCTGATGCCGTATAGCAAACGCGCCATTAACCGCGTGACTGCGAACGCGCTGACGAGACCCGCGCCCACACCAATGACTGCGAGCAATGCTCCTTGCCTCACCACCAGATTGACTACGTCACCCTGCCGCGCGCCCAGCGCCATGCGAATACCGATTTCCTGTGTGCGGCGAGAAACGGCGTAGCTCATCACTCCATAGATACCGACCGCGGCCAGCACTAATGCGACAGTTGCGAAGGCCGCAAGCAGTAGGACATAGAAACGCGGCTCCGATGTGGCTTGGGCTACTACTTGATCCATAGTTTGAACATCGGAAACCACCACGTTCTTATCGAGCGATGAAACCAAACTCCGAACCATCGGCGTCAGCGCAGCGGGGTCACCACTGGTGCGCACCACCAGCGTCAAATACGACAAATGCGGTTCGGGTTTCTCTAGATACTCGTGAGTTTGCATATAAGGCAGGTACATTTCATCTTCCGGCGGCTCGGTCCATTCGCTTCGAACGGCATTTTTTGTGACGCCGACCACCGTGAGCCATGCCGGATGATCCTTGAGATCATCGAGCGTAATGCGCTTGCCGATCGGATCCTCTCCCGGCCAATGGTGCCGGGCAAACCAATCGTTGACCACAACCACACCCGGCGAACTCAATGTGTCGTGATCGGCAATGTCCCGGCCACTAAGAAGCGGGATGTTCATGGTTTTGAAATAGCCGGGTAAAACGACACGATATGTAGCGACTGGCGTTTCGCTGGGGGAAGGAACAGGTTGCCCTTCGACATGGAACGAGAAGCCCCATATGTCTCCTCCGAGAGGCAAATGGTTAATCGCGCTGGCAGACTCTACTCCCGGCAACTGGCGAATTCTTTCCAGCAACTGCTGATAGAACAAAGGCCGCTCTCCGGGCTGTGCTGCTTTGGTGCCGGTAACTGAGACCACCGCAGAGAACAAGTTGTGCGGATTGAACCCCGGGTCAATGCTGCGAAGCGCGAGAAAACTGCGGATCATCAAGCCAGCGCCCACCAGCAAGACCAGAGCGAAGGTAAATTCAGAAGCCACGAGCAAGCTGCGCATGCGATTGCGTCCAATGCCTTCGCTCGATCCCCGTTCGCCCTCTTTAAGTGTCTCGCTGAGATTGGGAGCGGAGGCGCGCAGCGCCGGAGCGAGACCAAAGATGAGGCCAGCCCCCAGGGTCACCGCGAGGGCAAATACCAAAACGTGCCAGTCCAATCCGACCGTCTCGACGCGGGGAAGTTCGGGCGGACTCAGAGCCACTAAAACGCGAATACCCCACGAAGCAAGCAGCAAACCCGCGCCGCCGCCCAGTCCGGCGAGCAAGGCGCTCTCCGTTAAGAATTGCCGAATTACACGTGAACTTCCAGCGCCAAGCGCCGCCCGAATCGCAATCTCCTTGTGCCGGGCAGCGGAGCGGGCCAGCAGCATGTGAGCGACATTGGCACAGGCGATCAGCAAAACAAACCCCACGCCCGCCAACAAAACCAGCAGCGCGGGCCGCACATCGCCTACCACCTTCTCTTTCAGGGAAAGCACGCTCACGCCCGGGCTTGTGCCGGGATATTCCAGCTCAAGATGCGCCGTCAATGCATTCATTTCATCTTGCGCCTGTTGCAAAGTCACGTTTGGCGTGAGGCGGGCAAATACCCGCAGGCTTCTTCCATTTCGGTCATTGACTCTATCGCCCAGGACCAACGGCGCCCAGAGCTGAGCCTTCGTGGCCCAGAAGGGGGCAAACTTGAACCCGCGCGGCATCACACCGACGATAGTGTAAGCCTCGCCACTCAGCTTCATCGTCTGCCCGATGACTTCTGGGTTCCCGCCGAAATGGCTTTGCCAGAACGGATAGCCCAGAACAACTTCGTGTTCCTTGCCGCGCTCTTGCTCTTCCGAGAGCAGTGCTCTTCCGAGGAGCGGTTGAACTCCCAGCATCGGAAGAATGTCCGCGGTAATTCGCAATGCCAAAATCTTTTCAGTGTTATCTGTGCCAGTGAGGTTGGGGCTCCAATATTCCGCGGCACCCATTCGCTCAAAGCTGCGGCTTTGCTTTTGCCAGTCAATAAAATTCGCAGGGGCGACCGGGTTGTGACCGTCATGGAGGATGACAGTAAGACGATCGGAACTCTGGTAGGCCAACGGCCGCAGCAGCACGGCGTTCACCACGCTGAAAATAGCGGTGGTCGCCCCGATGCCCAGCGCCAACGTAATGAGCGCGATGGCGGTAAAAGTGGGACTCTTCCGCAATTGCCGGACCGCGTAACGAAGGTCATGCAGCAAGCCGTTCATTGTGTCCTGACTCCTACTCGTATCGCAGAGCAACAATTGGATCGATCCTGGCTGCGCGGCGCGCCGGCAGCAGCGCGGAAGCAATCGCCACCATCAGGATCAGCAGCGTAGCCAGCGACAGTGTGAGAGGATCGCTGCTCGAAATGCCGAATAACTCGCTCCTGACAGCTCTTCCCAGCAACAGCGACGCCGGTAATGTCACCGCGATGGCAAATCCTGTCAACCAAAGCACTTCGACCAAAACCACGCGCACCACCGACGCCCGGCTTGCGCCCAGAGCCATGCGAATACCGATCTCTGAAGTTCTTTGTGCTGTTGAATAGGCGAGCACACCATACAGGCCGATGGCGGCCATAAGAGCGGCGAGCACTCCGAAGCTTTCCGCCAGAAGCGACACCACGCGTTCGACGGTCAGGTTGTCATCGATTTGTTCGTCCATGGTGCGGAAAGTATCGAGCACCAATTTGGAATCCAGCGCCTGCATGGCCCCGCGAATCGTCGGCTCTGCGCTTTCCGGAGTCTGCCGGGTGCGTATGTAAAAGGTCATGGCGCCAAAATCTTTTGCTTGCAAGTAAGGAGTGAAGACCGTGCGTTTGACGTCTGCACGAACCCCATGATGCTTTGCATCTTGGACTACGCCAACAATCTCGATATCCGGTTTCACGTTTCCGCCGCCTTCAGCGAGATAGTGCCCCAACGTGTGCGGCGCATCGCCGAAGAAATGTCGCGCGAAACTTTCATTGACCACTGCGACTTTTTGCGTCTCCGCTCGATCCGCGTCGCTGAACTCGCGGCCCGCTATCAATTGCATCCCCATGCCGGAAAAATATCCGGGGCTGACATACGGCTTCTCGACATCCATGTCTTCGTCTTCTTTGGCTGCGTAGCCTGCAAGAGTGATGTTGCCGGCATAGCCGTCATCCGCCAGTTCCGAGTCGTTGGTTCCAGCCACGGAGCGCACTCCCGGCAACGATGCCAGAGCGCGCAAAACCCGCCCGCTGACCTCTGCATTCTGTGTGGACGGATACCCGGCCAGAGATGGATCGATGTTGAAGGTCACCAGATGATCGGTGGCGAATCCCACATTCAGCGACTTGAGATTGTGCAGCGTGCGCGTGAAAAGGCCTGCCCCCACCAGGAGCAAGAGGCTGAGCCCAACTTGCACGCCAACCGCGATGCGGCGGAAACGCAGTGGACCTCCTCCGACAACGGATCGCTGCTGCAACGCGGGTGCGAGATTGGGCCGCCAGAACTGGACCGCCGGCGCAAGACTGAATAGCAGACTGGCTCCAACGGCAAGCGAGAAATTGAAAAGAAGAATTCTCAAATCAACCTGCGATGAGAACGGAAACTCCATGCTGCTGCTTCGCGGGGTCATTTTGATCAGCACCGCCGAAATCTGCGGCGCGAGAATAATGCCCACGGTCCCGCCCGCCAATCCGAGCAATAGCCCTTCTATTACCAGTTGCTGGACTACGCGCTTGCGCTTTGCACCCAGCGCATATCGGACCGACATTTCGCGGAGGCGCCCCGCAGCCCGAACTAACAGCAGGCTGCCTACGTTGGCGCAAGCCATCAAAGCAACCAGCCCCACCATCGCCATCACGATGATCAGGGGCGTTTGCACATCGCTGCGCAGCGGCGAAAATCCTCGGGCGCCATCGAGCAATGAGAGATGCGACTTGGCTACGAAGTTCTCGCGGAAGTTGTCCGTCCCATGCTGCATCTGTTTCAGTTCGTCGCTGCGAATCGCATACCATAACGGACTGATGGCTGCCTCTGCCTGCTCACGGGTGAAGCCTGGTTTCAGGCGGGCGACAACGTTGAGCCAACTCGAACGCCGGTCTTCGAGTTCATCCGACCCTGGCATGACCTGCGATTTCATCATCATCGGCGTGAACAGATCCGGAGTGTCGCCCATCACTACGCTGTGAAAACCTTTTTGCGCCACGCCGATTATCGTGAAGGGATGACCGTTCACCAGAATGCTCTGGTTGACTACGCTGTGATCGCCGCCAAAGCGCCGCTGCCAATAATTGAAGCTCAGTACGGTCACGGCATTCGCATTAGCGGCCACGTCGTCGGAAGTGACCAAAAGACGGCCCAGTGCAGGCTGGATTCCCAAGACATCGAAGTAATTTCCAGAGACTAATTCCGTGCCGACAAGTTCCGGCTGGTTGTGCCACTGAACACCGGCTTGCGTCCAATCCGTTGCTATGACGCCGCTGAATACCGAGTTGCGATCGCGAAGATCGCGATACATTGGGTAAGAAAAATAGAACTTGCCATCGGAGCGCGAGCTAAGGTGGCCAGTGTTGCTCCCGGAATATCGCAACAGCACCAGACGGTCCGGCTCCTTTACCGGCAGTCCGCGAAGAAGCGCCTGATCGAGCAGTTGGAAGATGGCCGTATTGGCGCCAATGCCGAGCGCGAGGGTTATCACGGCAACCGCGGCGAAGCCGGGACTCTTGCGAAGTTGCCGCAGAGCGTAGCGAAAATCTTGCAGCAAACCATTCACGCCGACACTTCCGCCATGAGTTTCTTCAGCTCTTCTTCCGCCACCACTTTGCCGTCGAACAGATGGACTTCGCGTTGCGCGTGCTTGGCGAAACGCGGATCGTGAGTGACCATGCAGATAGTTGCGCCCTCGCGATGAAGGTTTTGCAGGAGTTCCATCACTGCTTCGCCATTGCGCGAATCGAGGTTTCCCGTAGGCTCGTCAGCCAGGAGAATTGACGGCTTCCCGCCCAGCGCACGCGCGACGGCGACGCGCTGCTGCTGCCCGCCCGAGAGTTGTGAAGGATAATGCCGCACCCGGTGCGCCATTCCGACTCGCTCCAAAGCCTCCATCACACGCGGCTTACGCTCCGCAGACGGCATTTTCTGACGGTATGTCAGAGGCAGTTCGACGTTCTCGTAAACCGTCAGATCGCCGATCAGGTTGAAACTCTGGAAGATGAATCCAATTTCCTGGTTGCGGATGCGCGACCTCTCGGCGAAATCCAGATTCTCGACGGCTTTGCCATTCAACATGTAGCGCCCGGCGGTTGGCGTGTCGAGCAGTCCGATGATTGACAGCAGAGTGGACTTGCCGCAGCCCGACGGCCCCGACATGGCGACGTACTCACCTTTTTTCACCGACAGGTGAATTCCGGAGAGAGCGTGCGTTTCAATCTCATCGGTATAGAAGACCTTCGTCATGTCCTGAATCTGAATGAGTGGCTGTCCTGCTTCCGTCATAGCTGACTGTCTCCTTAAGTCTTATTTCGCTTTTAGTCGATCTCTGTTACTCCAGCCGGACGCGATCGGTCTTGTCCCAGCGCGACATATCGGACAGGATCACCGTGTCCCCTTCGCGCAAACCTTCGATCACCTGAATTGAATTCACAGAAGCGCGTCCAACTTTTACAGGTACACGCAACGCTCCCTGCCCGTCGGGATCGAGCTTGAACAAGCTGATCGTGCTATTTTCCTGTCCAAACGCCGGACGGCCCACATAGAGGACATTGTCCATGCGCTCCAGATCGATCGTTCCATCCACGCTCAGATCGGGCCGGGCGCCCTTCGGCAAGTCTCCGGTGAGTTTGACGTCGACTGTTACCGTTCCGTTTTGCACCGCCGGATCCACCCGCATCACCGTGCCGGCAGCTACGCCATTGTGCGTGTCGATAGAAGCTGGTTCGCCAATCTGCACATCGCGCGCTTGCGTCTCGGCGACTTTCAATGTCGCCATCAGATGATCGGGTTGCACTACTTTCGCTAACATGACCCCCGGAAGAACATGTTGGCCCACTTGCAGCGGCAGATCCACCAACACTCCATCGATTCCCGCACGGACCTTCAAAGCATCCAACTGCTCCTGCTTGAGGCGTGCTAACGTTCGCATCTCATCCACTTTGGCTTGTTGCTGCGCCATCTGCGATTCAATTGCGCGTTGATTCGCGGT
This sequence comes from Candidatus Sulfotelmatobacter sp., assembly GCA_049584475.1. GTDB lineage: Bacteria > Acidobacteriota > Terriglobia > Terriglobales > Acidobacteriaceae > Sulfotelmatobacter. The sequence goes on from JBAUXX010000068.1 coordinate 72,560, forward strand.
GAGTCGCTGATCTTCCAGGTCGTTTCTGGTGGTCAGTTCGTCCGCTTTGTCTTTAGAAGTTTTGTAGGCCAAACCCGAAATCACGCCAAGCTGGTAGAGCGCCTGGTCCGTATCGGATTGCCGTTGCGCCTGCGCGTGATCGGCATGCACGGTTGCCGCGCCTGCTTTCTGGTTCATGAGGTCGCTTTCGAGCTTCATGCGCAAGCTCTGATATTCCGCTTCCGCAGCCTTGTATTGGAGTTGGGCATCGACCGCGGCTTGTTCGGTCTGGGGATTGCTCATTTCGAGCAGAATCGTGTTTGCCTTCACTTGGGAACCCGGTAACATGAGGATGCGAACTACCGTCGCCTCAGTCTCTGCGGGGATCTGCCGCACGGATTCCTGCGTAGGAACCAGCGATCCCAGGCCGCGCACCTGGCGGAGCATCGGTCCGCGCTTCACCGTGTCGGTCCACACGGTTCCGCGCTCGACGGTCGGCGCGGCCGGCTTCAGGCGCATAACTCCAAAGGAAACCGCGGCTAAACCTACAATCACCACCGCGATGATGATGGCTTGGCGACGACGTTTCTGTGTTTTGAATTCTGGCCGAGCGATATCCATTCCGTTTCAGACTGGCAACTCAACTTCCATCCGCCACAAATTGCTAAGTATTCGGAAACATTGACAAATATTGCTGACGACAGAGAGAGCAACAAAATGTTTCTTATCCTTAATTGGACGTTGGTGTCCGGGAATGGACAGCAAGACACCGACTGGAGCGTCATTCTTCGAGCGGTCTCTTCGCCACACAACAAACGACAGCCAGATGTAGGATGGTAGGTCGTCGAAGAGGAAGGCCCATGAAGCGTCTTAGCCTTGCATCTGCTCTGGTTTTTTCCATTTGCTGCATCGTCCGTGCGCAACAGTTTTCTTCGGTTCCTGGACAAGGGCGGTCGATGGTGGTGACGAAGCTGGGAATCGTTGCAGCTCCGCAATTCCTCGCTTCTCAAGCAGGCGCGCACGTTCTCGAAGAGGGCGGAAACGCGGTCGATGCGGCCATTGCGGCGAATGCCGTGATGGGCGTGGTGCAACCTTACGTCAACGGCATGGGCGGCGATCTGTTTGCGATCTTCTACGAGGCAAAGACTGGGAAGCTCTATGGGCTGAATTCGAGTGGTTGGACTCCCAAGGCGCTGGATATCGATTACCTCAAAGCGAAAGGCGTCGACCACATCAACCCGATCGGCGTGGAAACAATCGATGTTCCGGGCGCAGTGGCGGGATGGGACGCTCTGCACAGCCGGTTCGGCACGCTTCCCTTCAGCAAATTGCTGGCGCCTGCGATTTACTACGCGCAGAACGGTTTCCCACTCGCGGAGAGAAATGCACGCTACTGGGTAGCCGAGAGCCTGATGCAGCAGCCAGGGTACAAAGAGACTTATCTGCCGAACGGCGTGGCTCCAAAAGTTGGCGACGAGTTTAAGAATCCGGCGTTAGCGAATTCGTTGAAAGAGGTAGCCGCGCATGGAAGAGATGCTTTTTACAACGGGCCGATGACCGAGACGATGGTGAAGTTTTTGCGAGCGCAAGGCGGAGCGCATACTCTCGAAGACTTTCGCGATTTCCAGCCGGAGTGGGTAGACCCGATTTCAACAACCTATCGCGGGTGGACTGTATATGAATTGCCGCCGAACGGACAAGGGATTGCAGCGCTGGCGATGTTGAACATCATGGAACAATTCCCTATAGAAAAGTATGGCCACAACAGCGCTGATGCATTACATGTGATGATCGAGGCCAAGAAGCTGGCATACGCGGACATGCACAAATATGTCGGCGATCCGCGGTTTACAGAGGTGCCAGTAAAGCAGATGGTGTCCAAGGAGCTTGCGAAAAAACGGGCGGAGCTTGTCACAATGGACAAAGCTGCCTGCGAGGTCGTTCCTTCCGATATCGAGAAAATGCTGGACGCGCACGGCAAGTCGACGATCTATCTTTCGACGATTGATAAGGACGGCAACATAGTTTCTTTGATCCAGAGCAATTTTGCGGGATACGGTACTGGCATGGTTGCTCCGGGCCTTGGCTTTTCATTCCACAACCGCGGCGCAGGATTTCAGTTGACGCCGGGGCTGCCGAATTCGCTGGCAGGACACAAGCGCCCTCTTCATACGATCATCCCCGCGTTCATGCAGAAAGACGATATCCACATCGGCTTCGGGATAATGGGCGGATGGAATCAGGCGCAGGCCCACGCGCAATTTGTCGCCAACGTAGTGGATTATGGGATGAATGTGCAGGCGGCGCTCGAGCAGCCGCGGTTTACTAAGTCAACATTTGAAGGCTGCGATGTCCAGATGGAAGAGACGATTCCGGCAGCCGTACGAGCGGAGCTGACGAAGCGCGGCCACCAGATTGCGCCGATTGAGCCGTTTTCATCCACCGTAGGGCAAGGCGAAGCTGTGGTCAGAGATGCGAAGCGCAATGTGAATTTCGCTGGCGCCGATCCTCGCTCGGACGGAGAAGCGATTCCGCAAGAGCCGAATACGAAGTAACGTTCGTTTGGGTTCGGCAAGTCCCGTGGAGACGTTCGGCCCACCGGAAAAAAATTTGCAAGAACTCCGGAGCGCGCAGCTCCTGTTGGCGCGAGGAGTCAGTGATTCGTTAACCGAACCACTTGTCCCTGAGGCACAAAAGCAACGTTATTCGAAACGTAGACGTTGCCATCAGGACCGACCGCAACACCGGCAGGGAAACTCAGTGCGTTGCCGGTCAAAGACATGTGGATGTCTGGATGGCGGAATGGAATTTTCACGACATCGCCGCCGGTAAAATTCGTATTCGTAATGAATTCAGATCCGTAGAAACTGCCGTCAGGCCCGAAGGCGCATCCATTGATTGGCCAGAGGCCAGAAGCCCATATTTTGGCCCGGTAGAACACCCCGTCCGCATCGCTGCTGTCAGCATCGCTTGGATCAACGCGGTAAACTTTCGCCGACGGGCCAAAGGACAGGCTATCCACCAGCGCCAGCGTTCCGATGTAGAGAGCGCCGTCCGGGCCCTCCGTAACGCACGTGGGCGTCGCATCGGCAAGCGTATTGTGGGGAATAAAAGCAAAGATTTCTGTTCTTCCGTTCTGGCGCACAAGATCAAGCGTGTTTGCTCCGGCATCAGCCACATAAAAGCGATTGGAAAGCCCCAATACCGCATAGGGATCGGCAAAGGGGAAATCGTTCGCCAGGTTGAGATGCGTCTCGGTCCACGCATAGTCGAAATCGCCGACATTCGAGATTTCTCGGAGTTGGCCGTCCGCCCTCACCTTTAGCAGATCCCCCAAGAGGGATGGAAAGCCTGTGCCGGCGTTTGAGAGCTGCATAATCGTATAAATATTGCCATCGCGGATGGTGAGCCCGGATACGCCGAGGATGTCCCCTAGACTGTCCTCCGACGAAATCAACCCTGTGACCACATCCCGGATTTCCGGATCCTGCTGCCAGGGAAAGATAATCTCCGTGATTTTGCCGGTGGCGGTGTTTCCCCCAGTGCCGGCCTGGGCCACATAGAGTTGCCCGTTGGGGCCAAAAGCCAACCCTCGCGGCCCCCGCAAGCCATCCACTACAACGATGAACGGTCCGGCGGCAAAGGCTGGAACAATCGCGAACCATAAAAACAGAATTGCGCCGACGATCACGCGTAAGGCTGTATCGTTTTTCATTCCCAACTCCTTGAGTAGATGATTCCCTGCTAGCGGACCCACCGTAAATTGCCGAGGCAGACCAGTCTTATCCTGGATTGCTCTTTGCGATTCGGATCAAGGGGGAAAGAATCGAAACCGGGGAAGCAGGCAACGGTGCTAACGAACCGTTAAAAATGCCAGGGCGCGGCTGGCACACAGCAGGCGCTGTCCACATGTTGCAGAAGATTCTGAAGCTCGCAGTCTTCGCTCAATTTCGCCAGACTTGTGCACACTAGCTCGCTAGGAATCCCCGCGCTCCGAAAAAGCACGTTCCACTCCGCCGCGGTCTTGGCTCGCAGACGCTTGAGGAGCCGTTCCGAAATGTCTGACCCACCAGGCGATTCGTCAATATTGCAGACGTCCAGACTGCAGACGTCCAGGAGGCGCTTCTCGACGGCAGAGTCCTCGCGACTCACCATGATGAAGCCTTCGCCCGTTTCAAGAGGTTGATCGAGCCATCCCCAAAGCGGCCTGCCCGCAAGACGGCCGCGTTCTTTATTTGTGGCAATAGCTGTGAGGATTTCCGATTGCAGGGACATCGCAGCGGAAAGCAAGGAAGTCTCCACCCGGCAGCCGTAGCCGGAGCGCTCGCGCCCGTAAAGCCCTGCAAGAATACCTTCGCAAGCGAGCAGACCGCCCGTGACGTCAAGCAGCGTGATCCGCGAGGGGAACGGCGGCTCACCCACTGGGTTTAGGCCGTCGCCGCAAGCTGCATAGGCCTGGACCAAAAAATCCCCGGCAATCGGACTGGGCTCTTCATCCATCTTGCCCCACGCCGAGGCATGGGCGTAAATCAACCGCGGGTTGCGGCGCGACAAATGCTGAAAATCAAGACCAAGTTGTTCCGCCCGACCCGATTTCCAGTTATGGAGAAAGACATCGGCTCCAGCGGCAAGATCGGTGAGCTGCGCTCGGCCTTCGGGCCGTTTGTAGTCGATCTCTAAGACCTGTTTGTCCCGGTTGTAGGCGAGGTACGCGGCACCGACAGAACCGGCTAAAGGAGGCGAAAACCTGCCGAAATCGCCGCCGGGGGGCTCAACTTTCAAGACCTCAGCTCCGAGCATCTGCAAGAGCAATCCGGCAAGCGGCCCCTGAAGTCTCGAGGTTACTTCGACAACTTGCATGCCAGCGAGGGGAAGGATCGGGGCAGCGGCAAGTCGTTGATCCGCGTGCCGTCGCTCCGTCTCGACGTGCCCGGTACGAGGTTCAATGGTCCAGAGCAGCGCGAGATTTTTGCGCCGGTTTTGTCCAGAAGAACCCAAGTCACATAGCAGGTCTTCGTAGGACCGTACCGTGCCAACCGTAACTCCACTCTGTTCGGCCGCGCGGCGAATCTCAGCCAGAGTGTTCCGACGAGTTGCATCATGGAGCGCCGCCGGCAGTGCACAGCTACCCGCGAGATACCGATACACGTAGGGCAACCACGCGGACCCGGCCTCCTTCGCGTCCCCAACCCCAAGCCGCGTCCAGAATGTCTTCCACGACTCGCCTGTCATCACTTCGAGTTCTACCCAGTGACCGTCGGCAGTAGCGAATGGTGGACCCTGTTCAGATTCAAGAGGGCGAAACGGCCAATTGCCGCCGCAAGTCGCAATCGCAATGTGGTGATAAAGGAACATCAGAGCGGCTTCTAGAACAGAGGTCCGTATTCGGGAAATTGGTTGGCCGCGGCTCTTGGAGATCAACACCGCGAGCACGCCTTGGGTAGCCACAATTCCAGCGGCAACCGACGCAACCTCCAATCCGAGCCGCCGAGGAATTGATCGATCCCGGCCGTGAACCGCCATCAAACCAGAAATTGCTTGAATCAGCGCCTCATTTCCAGACTGCTCGCGGCGATTTGGATTCCATGCGATGGAGCAGTCGACGTCGCCCGCCGTAGGAAACCGATCTCCAATGGAGCTCATCCGCAAGACCTGTTCACCCTGGCGGTTTGAACAAGCCTCCTGCTCTTGCTCAACCGTGGCGCCTAGAGCAGACAGATGCTGCGCGCAAACGTATACCGGCAATATCGGTTCTTTTTCGGTGGTTACCTTCAAACCATCGAGCAATCGTGAGTCTGCTGGCGGCATCGAGAATTACCTCCGCCGCAAGTGTTGCCCGGCCAGGGATGCAATGTTCTCCTTCAGTTTCCCGAGATCGATTTTTCCCAGCTGTGTTCTGGGAATGCGATCCAATACATAGAGTTCTTCCGGTAGTTTGTAAGGCGCAAGCCGGTCTTGTAAGGCGGAGCGCAATTCCTCCAGCGTGAGCGTGGCTTCGGGAGCGGCCACAACGCAGGCGCAGACAGTCTCACCGAGGATAGGATTGGCGCGTCCCAGGACCGCGGCGTCGGCCACTCCGCGGCAGCGCAGCAGAGCAGTTTCGACTTCCAGGGGGTCTACTTTCAAACCACCGCGGTCGATTTGATGTTTCACTCGACCGAAGACATAGAGTCTGCCGTCTTCATCGACACGGCCAAGGTCGCCGGAATAGTACCAAGGGCCCTTGCCGTCGGCGTTCTTTGGGGCGACAACAGGAGTGGGGCTTGCGGCCGAGCCTTCCCAGTAGCGCACGGGAAAGACTTGCCTGGAAAAAGCGATCTCGCCGGTTTGACCGACTGGCAGCGCTTGCCGATCCGGTCCAACAATCATTACCGATCCCGTGGCGGGTTTGCCCACCGAACCCCGAAGCATATCCTGGCGGTCGGTCGTTGCAACGCCGACTCCCTCGCTCGATCCATACATGAACATGAACTCGACACCCAGCCTCTCCCAAATTGAAGTAATCAGTTCGGGCGAAAAGAAAGCCGCCGTTCCGACGCTGAGACGAAGGCTCTGCGTTCGATGCCTCGTCGGGTCGAGAGAGTTCAGAATGAGCTTGAAGTGCGTCGGCGCGCCATTGAGAACCGTGACTCCTTGCGTGCTCACTGTACGCAGGACCGCTTCCGGAGAGAACCGATCCAGCAAGATTAACTTGCCTCCGGTCAGCAGAGCGCCCATCGCCATCATGAGTCCGAAACCGTGGGAAAGAGGCAACTGGGCGAGATGAACATCGGTGGGGCTGAACTTGAGCCATCCGGAGAGCCTTTGCCAGCGTTGCGCGAGATTTCCGTGGAACCCAACCGTGGCTTTCGGCCGTCCGGTGGTTCCAGAGCTGATGAAAATAATGGCAGGATCGGGAGCTGACGGAGATTCGAGCAAGCCGCTCCCTGATTGATCGGGCGGGCCACCGAAATCAACCAGAGCTGAGAAGTCCGTAGCTTCTGACGCCAGCCGATCACCAACCACGAAAATGCGAAGCTCGGGATATTGCCTGCGGAGCGCTTTCAAATCCGGGAAGCTATCGCCCGGTTGCAACACAAGTGTGCTCGCTTTCGTCAACTCGATAACGGACGAAATCTCCACCGGACTGAATTGATAATCGAGGCCAACATGCAAAGCGCCGCAAGCCCACGCCGCGCCCAGCGCAATGATTTGCTCCGGGCGATTTGAAACCGAGCATGCGATCCTGTCTCCGCGACGAATGCCAATGCTGTGGTAGGCATCGGCCAGTCTTAAAATCGAGCTTCCCAGTTCCCGGTAGGTCATCTCTGCGGCGCCGTGCACCAGGGCAATGCGTTCCGGCCAGCGGGTCCATGCGTTTTCGAGTGCACTAATAAGGTTGTCTTGTTGCGTGGTCGGAGCAGATGCTGTCATGATGTGGCACTCTCCTATGGCGTTTCTTCGACAATTCCCGGGTGGTTGCGCTTGTCACAACTCAATACGCTTATAGGATTCCGCGTACTCGTAGCCCGGCACCCTGCCCGCCCACCTCATCCAGTCATAAACCCAACTCGGGGCAGACAAACTTCCGTTAAGCTGGCTCTTGTGGCACAAGATGGCCTTGACTTTCTTGTCAACAAAGGGAGCGGCATCCACATAATGATTGGGACGTTCGTAGCCTGTAAGCCAAATCTCTTTCACCCGGTGGGGTTCCAGGCCTTCGCGGCGCAACTGCGGAAGAGCACGCGCGTTTGAAGCATCCGGGAAAATTGCCGAAAGGGTCGCTTCCCCAACAGCGATGTGGTCCGGATGTGAGGCATCGATGGGAAGATCAACTACGCGATGGGGAAAGTGAGTCAATACCAGGTCAGGGCGGAAGCGGCGGATTTCGCGGGCAATGGCAGTGCGCAGCTCGGAGTTAGCAAGGAGGCCGCCGTCCGGAAACCCGAGGAAAGCGACTTCCTCGACTCCGAGAGCGGCGGCGGCCACTCGCTGTTCACGCATACGGATTGCAGCCACTTCTTCCGTGAGAATATCCAAATCGCGGCTGCCATTGGCGCCGTCGCTACAGATGAGATATCGAACTTCCACTCCGCTCTCGACCAGTTTGGCGACCGCTGCCCCGAACAAGAACTCCGGATCATCAGGATGAGCCGCCACAATCAGTGCACGCTGGTATTGCCGGAGAGGCGGAGGTGATGTCTCTTGATTTTGTGTCTTGTCATTCATCGGGACACCTTCACGGACTCACCCGCCCACACCCGATGCTGGCCGCGCGTGGCTTGGCTGGCGCCCGCGGTTTCTCGCATGTCACGCATTAAACCGTTAAACAGCGCAATTCGGTCATTCGATAACGGAATGGTGATCCTGACGACTTCCGGCGGGCCGGCAACCATCGGCGGCGATGCGGGACGCAAGCAGCGAATTGCGCACTGCTCGAAATGCCGCTCCGCAATGCTTTGTTCGTTGGCAACTGCAATCCAGGGCAAGCTCGGGTGACCCTCGATGACGGTGAAGCCGCAACTCGTGAGCAACCGGGCGACCCGTGGCTTGACCATGTGGATGCGATCCCGCAACCGGGAAAACACGTCTCCTGCGCGTAACAAGCCCAGAACCGCATGCAGCGCCAGCTCTCCGATTTGAAGTGGAGGCACCAGTTCCCGAATTCGTGAGGCCAGTTCTGGAGAAGCCACGGCGAAGCCGGCGCGCAACCCTCCCCATGAGTACGCCTTCGTGAATCCCCGCAGCACTACAAGATTGTTCACTTGGTTCACCAGGCGCACGGCGCTGTGTGCTGGGCCGGGGTATGGCGCTGCGCTTTCGTCGATAAGGACGATCGTGCCCGCACGCGAAGCGAGCCCTATCAGCTCTTCCAACTCGTCGAGGGCCATAAATTGGCCGGTGAAAGTCGGACGATCCAGATGCAGCAGGGCGAATTCGAGGGTCTCCAGGGCAGCCCGCAGGCTCGCAATATCGTCGGGTACAAGTCGAACTTCAATTCCCCGATTGACGGCCCAGGCTTCCAAATCTCCATGGATTAACTCCGGAGCGGCAATGGGCGCACCGTCCGCGAGATCGCAAAGGTACTGCAGCAATCCCGTGACGCCGGCGGCAAACGTGACTTGCGAAGAGCGTAAGACGCATCCGAAGTGTTCGGCTACAACTTCCGCACCGCGCTCTGCGCCAAAAGGATCGTAGACGGGATAGTTGCCGGCAAGTTCTGATCCGAGGTGCTGGGTGGATTGGATGACTTGCTGCCAAACCTGTGCCGGAGACGGATCCAGCAACTCGGCTTCATCGGAAGCGTAGCGGAGATCGAGCTGGCACGGCGACTGCCTCCCCCACTCTGCGACAGCCAATGATGCCGGGGGAGAGGGCAGCCGTCTTGCAACAACTTCTATTCGCGCACTCTCAGCAGTGGCGGCATTGCCGGGCGACAGATCGCGGTCTAGTTTCTCCACGACATACCCGGAGGAACGCACGAGCGTAATCAACTCCTCCGGAGACAACTTGCGGAATCTAAACTCGCGCTTTTCGCTGGCTATGGGAGCACAGTCGCGATCCAACCAATAAAGAGGCTGTTCGAGAACCAGCATGCCGTTTTCGGCCAGGTGCCGCCGAATTTTCCTCAAAAGCCGTAGCCGAAGAGGATCGGGCCTCGAGCCAAAAGCGTGCATGTAAATAATCGCGTCTACGTCGTTGAACGGCCACTCATCACCATCAGGCCGATCCCAAACGTGCCACTCTACGTTCACTCCATGCTGCGCCGCGCGACGGCGGGCTTCTTCGATTGCCGCTTCGCAAACATCGACACCAGTAATCGTGAATCCAGCCTTGGCCAGGGCAATCGCGCGATCGCCTGTCCCGCAACCCAAGTCCACGACCCGGAGCCCGTGTGACGGCAAAGTACGGCACAGATATGAAACCTCGGCAGTAGTGCGCTCTGCCGCGTTGCCGTATTCTGTCCATGATCGAAACTCCGGTTCGCAGTAGTGAGGATACCCGCGCCCAGCCTTCGCGAGACTGGCGCACGTTTTTCCGTCGGGCGCGTGCGAGCCCAGGCCGCTGCTCGGATCGGTCGGCATTAGAGTTTCGCGGCCAGGATTTCCTGAAGTTTCAATCCACTCGGTGTCTGCAGGGCCTTCGCCGAAGGTTCATAGAGGAAAAGTAAATGGCCGCTGGGATCTTCCAGCGTAGCCACCGCGCCTATCTCCGATCGAGAGATTTTCACGCTCGATTGTGACTGCTTGCGAGATAGTTCCTTCACGGCCTCATCCACGCTCTTGACATGGAGGGCGGGAGCGACACTCTGCATCGCCCGAAGATCGATTTCGCGCGGCGGGCAGACGTGTTCGTCAACTTGTTCCGGTGTCCGCTCTTCGTAGATCCGGTGGGTCGTCACGAGCATGCCTCCCGTGTCGTACTTAACCACGCCGTCGGAATCGGCAGGTCCGCTGCTGCAAGGTCCTCCTTCCAGATCGCGCAAGCCCAGATAGTCCTGGTAGAACGTCTGCGTGGCGGCAGGATCACTGACGAAAAAGAACACATAGATAAGGTCGCTGCCGTTCAGACCCACGGGGCTGCCATTCGAACCAGAAGAGGATGCGTACTTGGGCGACGAAGCGGCGCCGTTGCCGTTGGAGCTTTTCCGTGCCCGAATCACGGCGCGAATACGATCGCCGCTCGGCCACGACATGGCCTCCTCGTTCGGCTGGTAGAGCGTCAGCCAGTGACCATCCGGATCGTAAAAGTCAGTGATCCCGCCCGGCTGATACCAATCGGTTTTGGAGAACTGGACTCCTCGTGCCTCAATAACGGCGCGGACGGCGTTCAGATCATCCACAAGGAAAACGATGTCAGCCGAGTTGTCTTTTCCATTGGGCAGGGCGATGTTGTAATCGGCAGCGCGGTTGAGGGCCAGAATCACCTGGCCGCAATCGAACTTCACGCATCCGGCATCTTCCTCGATGACGCGGAGCCCGAGTTGATTCTCGTAAAACTCACGCGACTTGGCGAGATCGTTAACGTAAATGAACAGATATACAGCTCGAGTATCGGCTAACATTTTCTGCACCTCCTCTATCCTTTATTTCGATTGCGTGTCACAAATTGCACGATCCATAATTTCGATGACTTTGAGGCCGCTGCTCCAGCTCAAGCACTCCGCGGACGGTTCGTAAATGCAAATTCGGTGGCCGGAGGGATCCTCGAAGCGAGCCGTAGCACCGATTTCGCTGTGGGCAATCCGTGACCCTTGGAACTCGAGGCCGCGCTCGACCAGCGCCGCGCGAGCGGCTTCAATCTGCGGTGTGTAAAAAACGATCAGATAGGAGTCGTACCGTACCCTCCGCCCGTCTGGAGCCGTGTTTTTCTCTTCCAGAGCGAGAGTTACGCCGCCTGTCGCGAAGCGGGCAGTTTTGTCGTTCTGCTCCAGCATCTCCAAGCCGAGAGTGTCGCGATAGAAGATGACGGAGGCCGCGAGTTCCGTGACCATCAAACGTAGTTCCTGCACTGCAGGCCATGCCGCCTGCTCTCCGCCAGGTAACGGGGAGGAGAAAACGAAATGGTGGCCGTGAATGTCTGTAACTAACCCTTGCCCGTCGACGGACTTGACGATGCGGTGATCGCGCCAGTTTGCCAGCCGGGGGTTTCCTCCGAAGACAGTGATCAATCCGTCTGAGGTATCGGTGCTAAAACTGCCGGCGCTCGTCCAGTTCAGCGAAACAATCAGGTTGCCCGCGTCGTACTTGACGACGCCGTGCCGGTGATGCGGGAGATGAGGCTCGATTTCCAAGACCGGCAAGCCAATGGCACGCTCAAAGAATCCGCGTTCCGTCTCAAGTTGGCTGGTCTCGAAGAACACGTACATCAGCGGCGCACCGTGCAAGCTCACTTTGCCTCCTTAGTTATTCGAGCCCCGGACCTGAACGGCTTCTCTGACATGCCCGATCCCGAATGCGCTCCTTGAATCGTGCGGGATCGAAGGCATTCAGAGCAGGCGATGGTTTGCCCTGCACAATGGACTCTGCGAGCGCCTTTCCCAAACCCAATGCCGGCGGGAGTCCATGACCGCCGCAACCGGCGATGATCCAGATGTTTCTTCCGTCCAGCCACCGGCCCACGACAGGCTTGCCGTCCAAAGTTTCATCCATGATTCCAGACCACCGTTGTTGCACCGTAAGCTCCGGGAAACCAGGGAACGCTTCCGGGAGAAATCGCAACAAGGCGGATTGAATCTTGGGATTCAATCCTTCCTGAGCAGTGGCCTCAGCCAATGGATCCAGGTTGTGATAGCCGCCGAGCACAATGACCCCATCGCCTGTCTGGCGCCAGTACAGAGTTCCCCAATCCACCGCAAGTCCTACGCGGAAGATGGGACGCATCTTTGTGGTGCAGAAAACCTGTCCCCGCAGCGGTGTCAATACGTGCTGAAGTTCGGGGAGAAACTCTGCTGTCTTCACATTGCACGCAAGCACTACGTGGCGAGCATTCACCTGTCCCCTCGGTGTGATCACGCGAATAGCATCACTTCGGGTGCCGCTGCCGCCCAGGCTTAAGGCCGGGGTGTTGAAAGCCAATACGGCGCCACGCCGAGCGGCCGCATTGGCCAAGCCATAAACGAAACGGGCGGGGTGGATGCTTCGCCCGCTTGGAAACCATCGTCCCCCCAAGAACCGATCGCTGATCGGAATCCCCAGCAGGTCTTCGCATTGCCCATGATCGAGCCAGCGGAGCGGCGGAACTGAAGAGGGGCGCTTCGCGATTTCCTCGACGATCCTCTCCTCGATCTCAGGCGAGCTGGCCAGCGCCAGGTGTCCCGGCTCGACGAATTCTGCTTCGATACTTTCATTGTCCAGGACCGCCCGGATAAAGGCCGGATCCTCCAGAGGCGAGCTTCCGCAGAGCATGAATCCGGCATTGCGACCGCTCGCTCCCCAACCAAGTTCCGCCGCCTCCAGCAGAACCACACAGAATCCCATCTTGACTAACCAGTAGGTGGTGGCGACACCTAGCACGCCACCACCCACTACGACTACGTCCGAGGCGCTGGGAAGAGTGAGAACTCCCGCCGGCGGCTTCACCGTATTCTGGGAGAACCAATAGGTCGGTGTCTCCGCGGTTCCGCCGCTGGAAGGTGCGCTCACGCTGCCGGCCCCGAAGCCGGCTTCAGGCCACACCAACCGGTGATTCTTCGTTCACCAGCAGCCGGTCGCGGTGCAAATCCTTTTGCACATTCAGGATTTGGAAAAGATCGTCCGGAGGCTTGTTCAGTATGTCGGCGAAGATCTCGTCGTCTTTGGTGGCGACGATATCAAACGCAGTCAACTCGCCCGGGATGAGATGCCCGACCTGTTTACCGCTCTCTTCCAAAACCAGCTTGACCTTGCCGGTCGAGGAATGGAAATGAGTGCCGACCGGCGGATAGTGGCCAACGGTCGCAGGCCCGAAAATCAACGGCTGATCCGGATCCGTGAGAACTGTGCCGATCGGAGTCAGGATTTTCCAAGACACACGCCAAATCGCGGTTGCCGGAAAGTCCGCTGCGCCTACACCGTTGGACTTGACGATACCGTCATTGGGGCGGTTGAAGTTCTGCTCGATGCGAATCGGACCCAGAGCAGCCTGAATCAATTCGCCTCCGTGCATTAGGATCTTCAGATACATTTCGTTCCGGCCGTCTCCATCCAAGTCCATCCTTGGACTCCGGTGCATCAACACAATCCCGTTCTTCACGCTCATTTGGTAGTCTTTGACCATGCCGTCGACGGTCAGAAGGCAAGAGCAGACTCCCTTCAAAAGTTCCACTCCCCCGGTTCCAGGAAAATAGCTATTGAATCCCCGCACCACCTCGGTGAATGAATCCTCAACCCGGTCGCCCTGCATCAGGCTGGCAATGCTGCTTAGCAACTCCTGATACTCTTCGCTTTTTTGCACGTCCACTTGCGATTGCTTCGATTGCCACTTGAAAATTTCGACAACCTTGACCTTGCCGGTGTCCGAATGCGCACTACGCAGAACTTCGACGGGATAATCGCCGGCAAAACCTCGGTCGCGCAGCAGTGACCACTTCGCCCGGACCTGGCCTACCAAAGCGTCCGCGCGAGTGGTATCCGTTTCGTAGGTTTCCATCTGAATCAACGACTCATTGCGATACAAATTTATTGACATGACCTCGCCCTCTCTTTTTTCTCGAGTTTTTTGATTGTTGCCATGGATCCAAGGACAACGAAGCTTTATGGGGGGCACGGAAGCCGATCCACACCCTGAAGGTCGCTGCGATTCGTGTGAACAGAGACCGTGATTCGAGAAGGTTCCGCGACCAGTTTTACCGCTGCTCCAGCCAGGAAACCCAACTCTTGCGCCGTTGCCTCATCCAGCTTTACGTAGCTCCATCCCACGGTTAGAACGTCTGCCCTGCTGCATCCTTCGGGGGCTTGCATGCAGGCACATCCATCTACCGTTAAAGCCTTCGTAGGCACCCAATCCGGCACGTCCATTCTCTCCAGCACGATACAGTGTGAACCCACAATCACCATCGATAGCCGATGGCCTCGCTTTATTCCCGAGGTCTTCCGGATTTCAACGGGGAACCTGATACAACCCACATTGCCGACATATCCGAAGGTCGTGACAGGCGCTGCGGCGTGACTTGCTTTCATTCCCTTGACCGTCCTGCTCCCATTGTGGCTGCTGACAGCCCGAACTCTAGTAGGAAAGGAGTGTGTGTCGCTTCTCCGGTGTTGCTAACTTGCTGACTTACCGGACACAGAAGGGTTTGAGCAGGCGGCAAGAGCAGGATCGGACTAATGTTGGCTGCCGATAAGTCGGCTGCTCTCGTGGGTTAGTGAAGCGGTTTTGTCAGGCTAATCACGGTCACAGTTTCTTGGGAGGCTTGGAGGTTTGCAATCTCTTTACTCCGGCCCAGTACAAACATAGCTTGTAGCCGTCGGGGTCTTTTAGGAAAGCTTGCCGCCATCCCCACGGCATCTGTTCCGGCTTTTGCGAGAAGCGGACTCCGGCGGACTGAAGCCTCCGGCACAGCTGATCCAATTTCCGCACTTCCAGATAAAGCCACACTCCGCCAGGCCGCAGTACGGACGGCGATCGCGACAAGTGCAGGGCCAGCGTGCTCTGGCTGTTTCTTGATTGCAAACGTGCATACTCCCCTGGAATCTGATCAATTTCCTTAAAGCCAAGAAGATCGCGATAAAAATGGAGCGCCGGGTCCAGAACCTTCACGTGAATCAGCGCATGATTAAAGTTCACCGCCGGACGAATCCGGCTCTTCTTGGCCTGTATCGCTTTTTTCGGCATAAAACGCACTTCCCTCTTTGAAAGATGAGACTTAGTTGTCTCCGAGCACACAGAGAGCGACGACTCCGATACAACTTAGATTGATATAGATCAAACTTCAATAACTTGCAACGGAATAAATATAGGTTATTACGCTAACTAACTTGTTACGGCGCCTGGATCAGCCGACTAGCAGTGCAATGTAGGCATCATAAGACCATTGATAACTTGGCACTCGATGACCAGGCAATCCAGGAGAAGGCTGTGGACATTGAGACGAGTTATCTATTTACGATGCCGATAGTGATGGAAACCGCTCCGGATCGACTCCTCCGGCGGTTGAAGTCGGTGGTGCGGGGAAAAGTGCTGTCGCCCGCGAGTGAAGGATATGATGCAGCGCGTCGCGTGTATAACGGGATGATTGACCGGCGCCCGGCCTTTATCGCCCAGTGCTCGGGAACTGAAGATGTGCGAGCTCTTGTCCGCTTTAGCGCCGAGCATCATTGGCTGCCCGCGATTCGCGGCGGCGGGCACAGCTCCGCTGGTTTCAGCGTGTGCCAGGGAGGGCTTGTAATCGATCTGTCCCTGATGAAGGCCATTCAAGTCGATCCGGTCCGCCGTATCGCGCGAGTCCAGGCAGGCGTAACTTGGGGCGAGTTTGATGCACAGACGCAGGCGTTTGGCCTGGCGACGACGGGCGCGCGAATCTCTTCCGCAGGCGTTGCCGGTGTAACGCTCGGTGGCGGATATGGCTGGCTCATGCGCAAGTACGGCCTGGCCATCGATAACTTGCTCTCGGTGGAGATCGTTGCGGCGGAAGGAAGATTACTTAGAGCGAGCGCGGATGAGAATCCGGATCTCTTTTGGGCTATCCGGGGCGGCGGCGGGAACTTCGGCGTTGTCGTTTCTCTTGAGTTCCGGCTGCATCCCGTGAGCGATGTAATGGGTGGAATGGCCTTTTATCCTGCGGCGCGTGGGCGGGAGGTTTTGGAGTTTTATCGCGACTTCATGAACTCCGCTCCCGATGAGTTATCGGCGTTATGTAATTTTTTGATCATGCCACCAGCACCGTTTGTGCCGCCGCACCTTCAAGGCGTTCCTGTGGTTGCAATTGCTGTGTGCCACGTAGGTTCTCTCGAGAATGGACGGCGCGATCTCCAACCTCTATCCGAGCTGGGTCCGCCACTGCTTCATCGTATCCGGCCGATGGCGTATACAAAACTTCAGCGAATGTACGACGCCGCCGGGACCTTTGGTCATAGGGTATACGGCCGAAGCGGCCATCTCCCTACCCTTGGGGATGGCGCAATGGATGGCATCGTGGCCCACGCAACAGGCATTACCTCGCCGCTATCCATAGCTATGCTATGCCGGCTCGGGGGCGCTGTGGCTCGAGTTGGTGAACACGATACCGCGTTCGGTCACCGCGACACAGCCTTCGATCTCGCCATCAATGCCGTGTGGACCGATGCGGACGAGACGCTTTTCCAAATGCGCTGGGCGGATGAGTTCTGGCGCGTCATGAGGCCTTTTACCAGCGGAGTCTACGTGAACGAGTTGGGCCTGGAAGGTGAGGAAAGGGTACGTGAGGCATACAATCCGGAAACTTACCGGCGATTGGTGGCGTTGAAGAACACTTACGATCCTGGCAACTTATTCCGTTTTAACCAAAATATTGAGCCCATCGCTTAGTGCAAACGAGCAACATAGAAGAAGCACCAATTACATCCGTTCTATTAGGCTTGCGCACTAGATTGCGCGGTTAGACCCGAACTTAGTTATGCGGTCTGCACCGGTAGTCTAAGTATTTTAATCAGTAATGAATCGGACAAACCGATCGAAAACTCGCGTCGTATTGGCGGCCTGCTTTGCCTGAACTGGGACGATGCGAAGAGCATGAGGAGAAGGAGCCAACTATGCCGACCCAGACTGAACAGATCGTGCAAGAAACCACTGACATCCTGGCTGGTTCACGTCTCGTTTACCTCATTCTGTACGTGAACAACCTCGCGGAATCACGCTCGTTCTACGAGCAGCAACTTGGTTTGCAGGTTATTGAAGCCGATGAGGACTCGGTAAAGTTCGATGCGGGCCAAGTCATGCTGTATCTTCACCGGGCCAGCGATTACGGAGTCACGCTTGTAGGCCGAGCCGACGATTCGTCCGACCTCGTATTCCTGGTCGACGATATCAATGCCACACGCACGGCTCTGGAAGCGCGGGGCGTTACTTTCATTCGCCGCCGCACGTATGAGATCGGCCTGGTCACGGATTTTTACGATCCCAACGGTCATCGGCTGATGATCTATCAGCCGTCGGAGAAGGCGCTGTCGTGGCCCAGTGGCGACAAGCTCCGCGAACTCTGGGCGGCTTCCGGCAGAGGCGGGACCGATCTCATCGGGCCGGCGGCCGGACCTGTGTCGGCAGAGCCGCAAGGTCTGGACGGCAAGCCGTTGGTCTACATGTTTATGTTCGTGCCGAAGTCGGACGAGGCGCTGGCGTTCTACCAAGGGCGACTAGGGCTGCGAAACATCGAACAGGTTCACTGTTGCAATCCGGCGTGCCCCCCCGAAGAAAAAGGCGTCGCCAAGTATGACGCGGGGGGAATGCTGATCACGACACATCACGTCCATCGGAGTCCTGTTGTCGATGACTTCGGCAGAATATATTCGCCGACCGCCGTGGATCCGATCAATGCGCGGGGTATAGCTCCGGTGTTTCTTGCTACTGACGTCCGATCGGTAATGGAAAAGCTAACATCCAATGGCGTGCACTTCAGCAGTGGCGTGGTGCGATCAGACATCGGGGAAATTGCCAAATTCGAAGCGGCCACTGGGCACGTGTTTTATCTGTACGAGCCTGCGGCAGAAGCGATGAAGTGGCCGAGTGGCGCCAAGATCGCGGCCATCTTAGCCAACGCGCGACCTTCAGAAGAACATGCTCTTACCGGCGAAGACCGCTAGAGGGCAGAAAGACCAAGGCGCTGAACCCCGCAAACCGCTACCCGCCAATTTCCCCGTGGAGGACGAAACGTGACCGCATCGCCAGGGCCGGCTGGACACCCAAGAAAATCGCTTGCTCAGATCATGGTGGGAAATCAGATTCAGCAAGCGGTGTACGTCGCGGCGAAGCTCGGCATCGCAGATGCTCTGCAGGACGGCCCCAAGCGAAGTGAGGAAGTAGCCCGAGCTGTCGGCGCGCATCCAGACTCACTCTATCGGCTGCTCCGACTCCTCGCCAGTTTCGGAATCTTCGCTGAAGATCAGGATGGCCAGTTCAATTTAACTCCGGTGGCTTCGCTTCTAAAAAAGGGGACGCCGAGCTGCGCTTTCGCATTGTGGTCCGGCGGGCTCAGTTACCGGGTCTTTGGAGAACTGGAGCACAGTGTCCGCACTGGAGAACCAGCCTTCGAACATTTGTTCGGGATGGAATTCTTCGATTACCTGAACCGGAACCCGGAACTTGGCGATCTGTTTGACCACGCGATGTCGTGGCATTCGAGTCCGATCGCGCCGGTGATAGCCGCCCAGGACTTCTCCGGCATCAACACGATTGTGGACGTGGCCGGCGGGCGCGGCGAACTGCTCGCGGCAATCCTTACAGCTCATCCTGCGCTCCACGGCGTCCTTATCGACCACCCCCGGGTGATCGACAGCGCCAGGTTGCGATTAGAAGCCGCAGGCGTCGCCGACCGCTGCAAGATCGCCAGTGGCGATATTCTGCAATCCGTGCCGCCCGGGGGAGATGCATATCTTCTGAAGAGTGTCATCCACGGTCTGAACGACGATGACGCGGCCCGACTGCTCACAAACTGTCGCACAGCCATGAATAGCCACGGCAAAATACGCCTGGTGGAGTTTGTATTACCGGCAGGCAACGAGCCCTTCCCAGGTAAACTGATGGACCTGTTGATGCTCGTTGGTGGCAAGGGTCGTGAGCGCACTCTCCAGGAATTTTCCGCTCTCTTCACGAAAGCGGGCCTTCGGCTGGCAAACATCGAGACGACCAACTTCCTGTACAGCATTATCGAGGGAACTGCTGCCTAATTTGTCTAATGCAGGCAAGGCCTTCATCCGATGTGGGCGTAGTCACGGCTTGCGTGATCGGGAAGGCTCCGCCCGCAAATTTGTCGCCCGCTAACTGCACTGAGCGGATCAGATCTGCTCTTACATGGGGTGCAGGCTATAATTGCCCGCACCGATGCCTCTGACCTCTGGCACAAAACTTGGTCCCTACGAAATTCAGTCTGCCCTGGGCGCTGGCGGGATGGGTGAGGTATATCGTGCGCGAGACATCCGCCTGGATCGCACCGTTGCGGTTAAGGTTCTGGCTTCCCACCTTTCTTCTTCGCCGGAACTCAAGCAGCGCATGGAACGCGAGGCTCGAGCCATCTCTTCGCTGAACCATCCGCACATTTGCCATCTTTACGACATCGGCTCACAGGACGGCACTGGCTATCTGGTCATGGAGTTTCTCGAAGGGGAAACTCTGGCTGAGCGGCTTCATAAGGGAGCTTTGCCGCTGAGCGAAACGCTAAAGATTGGAATTGCCGTAGCCGAGGCGCTCTCTGTGGCACACCGCCAGGGGATCGTACACCGGGATTTGAAGCCGGGAAACATCATGCTGACCAAGGGCGGAGCGAAGCTGATGGACTTCGGATTGGCGAAGTCCGCGGCCGGAGGCTTGGGCTCGGCGGCACCGAGCGCGCCTCTTTTGTCGGCGGCGCGGACGATGAGCCAAGCCAGTCCAGTCTCTCCGCTCACAACGGCGGGCACAATGATCGGGACGATTCAGTACATGTCGCCGGAGCAAATTGAGGGCAAGGAGGCAGATGCGAGATCGGACCTGTTTGCGCTGGGAGCCGTTCTTTATGAAATGGTAACTGGGGCAAGGCCATTCGAGGGCAAAAGCCAGATTAGCGTGGCCAGTGCGATTCTCGAAAAAGAGCCGGCTCCAATTTCCGTCGTGCAACCCCTTACGCCGCCTGCGTTCGAGTACATCGTTACCGCGTGCCTCGCCAAGAATCCTGACGACCGGGTTCAGACCGCGCACGATGTTGCGTTGCAATTGAAGTGGATTGCTCAGAGCGGAACAACGGTCGTCAGTCCAGCGAAACAAAAAGAAAGCCACCGCCAGCTCCTAGCCTGGTTGACCGCTGGCGGAGTTGCCCTCCTGCTTATCGCGTCAGCTTTCTTCTTGCGCGGATCGAAAGGCACAGAGCAGACGACATATTTTTCTGCGCCGCTTCCATTTTCAGCCCGAGATGTAGCGGTGTCTCCCAATGGTCATACGGTGGCAATTGTCGGCCATCGAGAAGCAGAGCGAAACAACGTGATCTGGATTTACGAACCGGGGGCACAGGAATCGACCAGCCTGGCCAACACGGAAGGTGCGACTTACCCATTCTGGTCATTTGATGGACATTCACTGGGTTTCTTTGCCGATGGTAAGTTGAAGAAACTGAGTCTGGCAGGCGGCCCGGTGCAAACATTATGCGATGCACCAACGGGCCGCGGTGGCACCTGGAACAGGGATGGCGTCATCATTTTTACTCCCAGCGGACACTTGGGCGTCGGTCTCTACCGGATTTCAGCCTCGGGAGGAACGCCGACACAGATCACTGTTCCCGACAAAAGCAGCACCGAAGACAGCCATCGCTGGCCGCAATTCCTCCCCGATGGAATCCACTATTTGTATTCCGCAATCCATCTTTCCGGCCGGAGAGACCTCAGTTCGGTTTTCGTGGGTTCGCTCAATTCGAACGAGAAACGGCTCGTGACCAAAGCCAGCGCCAATGTAGCGTATATCGCACCGTATCTTCTCTACTACCGCGATCAGACTCTCTTCGGTCAGCGCTTCGACACAAAAACGTTTGAGCTGACTGGAGAACCCACGCCGGTTCTCACCGACGTTCAATATTCTCCGCGAATCTCCCGAGCGGTGTTCGCGGCGTCGAACACACATCTCTTGGTGGCCCAGAAAGCAGGCGACACCGGAGCTTCGCAATTTGTGTGGTTTAACCGGCAAGGTCAGGAAATTGGAACTGCGCTGAAACCGGGAATTTACGGCAATATGATGTTGTCCCCGAACGGAAAAATCGTAGCAGCCGACACCACCGATCCGGCCAGCCAGAATACGGACATTTGGACCTACGATGTCGAAACCCAGAGCGCGAAGCGGCTGACCTTCGATCCAGCGATTGACTCTGTGCCTATCTGGAGTCCCGACGGAACGCGAATGGTCTTTGCGTCAAACCGGGGGGTTACGTTCGACCTGTATTTGAAAGACACGAATGGAGCGCAAGAGGAGACACACATTCCACAGGACGGTCTTGATCGGTTTCCTTCGGATTGGTCGCGCGATGGCAAATATGTGCTCTACGAGCGCGGCGCCGACTTCTGGACTATGACGATTCCAGAACTGCGAACCACTCAGTTTCTTAAAGCGAGCTCAACTCTGAAGAATGGCCAGTTTTCACCGGATGGCAAATGGGTCGCGTACTCCTCCAATGAAAGTGGACGATGGGAAGTTTATGTCACCTCTTTTCCCGAAGCCCACGGAAAATGGCAAGTCTCCAACGCAGGAGGGGATCAGCCCAAATGGCGAAGCGACGGTAAAGAGCTGTTCTATCTTGCCCCCGACAGCAAAATGATGGCAGTTCCAGTGAAGACCGGAGCCAATTTTGACGCTGGCACTCCCGCCGCCCTTTTTCAGGCCAATCCTCGCGAGCTGGTCGCAACTTCCGAACAGTTCTCCTACGATGTCAGCAAAGATGGTCAGAAGTTTCTCATTAACACGCAACTGAAGACAGGCATGGCGCCGATGTCTGTGCTCCTGAACTGGAGCGCGAAGTTGAATTAGTCACGCTGCACGAAGTAGGCAGCAGGCTGCAGGCGCGGCAGTACG
The DNA here is from genome assembly GCA_049584475.1 of Candidatus Sulfotelmatobacter sp. Lineage (GTDB taxonomy): Bacteria > Acidobacteriota > Terriglobia > Terriglobales > Acidobacteriaceae > Sulfotelmatobacter. The sequence continues at coordinate 94,718 of JBAUXX010000068.1, forward strand.
GCACTGAAGGCCGCACGCCTTTATGGGGCTGATCACACATTATTCCTTGTGGGTCGTGCCGCGGTCGTGGCAGAAATCCGCAATCATTCCCTTGCCTTCTTCCACCGTCAAGATGCGGTCCACTGGAGTGAGCTTGACCTGTTCTATCGCGCCGCTGGGCCAATGAATCTCGACCTTATCGATGGCGGTCGCGTCACCCAGCCCGAAGTGCACGCGGAAATCGTTAGAGGAGAGATAGCTCCCGCCGCTGAGCACATCACCACGCTGGCGTAAGCCGCGAACGGTGAGGTATACCGTGGCGCCAACGGCGTCGCGCGGGCTCTTGGGCCCTCCGATGAGTTTCAGTTCCACCCAGTGGTGGCGATCGGCATTTACATTGCGAAGCAGCACGGGAGCGTGATCGACGCTGTTGATAACGACATCGATCTTGCCGTTGTTGAACAAATCTCCAAAAGCGGCTCCGCGAGCGACGGTGATGGTCGCCAGCCCGGTGCCTTCGACGGCGGGCATCAGCTCGAATTTTCCGTTTTGTAAATTATGGAAAAGTAGCGGGCGCTGTGCATAGGACGTTCCCCACGCTTGCTTGTCCACCTCTGGGTAGGTGTGGCCATTGACGATCAGCAGATCCTTCCAACCGTCGTTGTCGAAGTCAAGAAATCCGTCGCCAAAACCAACAAAGGGAATGGTCGGGGCCGCGACGCCGACCTTGTAGCTGACGTCGTTGAAATTTCCCGTCCCATCATTCTGGAAGACAACTTTGTAGTCGTCAGAGAATGTCGTAGTCACGAGATCCGTGTGCCCGTTGTTCTCGTAATCGCCGGCGGCGATGCCCATGTTCGCCATTTCGCGGCCGTCTCCGTTTAGCGCGAAACCGCTGGCATAACTCTGATCTTCAAACTTGCCATTTCCTTTATTGATGTAAAGATAGTTCGGAGTGGAGTCATCGGCGACAACGAGATCCGGCTTGCCGTCGTTGTTCACATCGACGAACAGGGCCCCAAGGCCATAGTAGCGATCCGGGTTGCTAACTCCGACCTTCTCACTCACGTCGGTGAAAGTGCCGTCGCCGTTGTTATGGAAAAGATGGTCGAGTTCCCCACGGATTCCCTGCGGACCGCACATCACGGGCAAGCCGCGGAACTGGCATGAAGTGTAGTGAACGGCCTTGGATCCCGATATTGGCGGCTGCTTGATGTCGTATTCAAGATAGCCTGCAACAAACAGATCCAGCCGCCCATCGCCATCGTAGTCACCAAAGGTCGCGCCGGTGGACCATGTGCCCAGGGTTACACCAGCTTTCTCGGCTACGTCGGTGAAGGTGCCGTCGCGATTGTTGTGATAGAGACGGTTCTTACCGTAGTTAGTAACATAGAGATCGGGCCAGCCATCGTTGTCATAATCCGCGACAACTGCACCATACCCCCAGCGGTCGTTAGTTACACCGGCTTTGGCGGCAACATCGGTAAAGGTTCCGTCGTGGTTATTGTGAAAGAGAGCGGCATGGGGAGGAGTTACTTTGCCGTCTAACGAGTCATAAGTTGCGCCGTTCACCATGTATATGTCGAGCCAGCCGTCATTGTCGTAATCAAGGAGGGCAACACCGGCGCCGTTGGCGTCCAGAATGAAGCGCTTTTCGGGAGTGCCAGCTGTGTGATGCCAAGTGGTGAGACCCGCTTCCTCGGCAGCATTCAAGAAAATCACCGGGCCGATTTTGACGAAGCCTCCAGCCGTAATCGGACGATGCTCTTTGTCGAATTCTGCTTGGTGAACTCCACCGGTGGCCATGCCTGCATGAGATGTTGGTTGCTGCTGCACAGCCGGGTCATCGGCGCCCGACGGAGTCTGCGCCGATAACATCGTTGTAAGCAACACCGCGATCGAGAACATCGCGCTGGCCGTTCTCCCGCTGATCGATCTTTCTTGGAGCATGAAGTGAAAAAATCTATGGGAGCTCGGCTGTGGCCGGAATCGTTTCTTGCCGCGGCAATTGATCGCGACGCCGTGTCTGATCCTGCAACTTGCTCTCCCGGCGCTGATCCCGCTCCGTTTTCATTTTACGAAAGGCGACAAGCGCCTCTCCGGCATCCTGCGTGCGGTGGAGGTTGCGATACAGCGTCGCGAGCTGATACCAGGACATTATTCTGAGTTCCTCTGTCCCTTGCGGATTCGTCGCCAGCCTGAAGTGCTCGATGGCCAGGTCATCCTTGCCCAACGCCGCCTCACCTTTTCCCAGATAGTAGTGCGCGTCGCTGATGGACGGGTCGAGAGCGAGCGCCCGCTGCAGCAGCGGAACACCGCCGGCCGCGTCGCCGCGGGTTACACGCAGACTCCCCAGCTTATATAGGGCAATGGCATTGGCGGAGTCGATCTTGATCTCTTCTGAATACGCCTGGTCGGCCTCCTCCATGTTGCCCGCGGTCCAGCACGCATCGCCGAGTTCCTCGTTCAGTCCCGGTTCATGCGGCGCAGTGCGCAGAGCGAGGCGAAACTCGCTGATCGCGTCGTCGGTGCGAAACGCTTCGGCATCCGCCTGGCCAAGCACTTCATGGACACGCCAGGAGTCAGGATCAATCTTGAACATCGCCGCGTAGCTTGCCTTGGAAATCAGCAAGTGCGCTCGGGCGCGATGATAGAGAATGTCCAGATTGTTAGGATCGAGCGCGGCCGCTTTGTCGAGTGAAGCTGCGGCGGCATCGGCGTGGTTCTGAGCTAACTCCACCACGCCGAGCCACATCCAGCCAGCGGCGTTTTTGGGTTCAAGGCGCGTCTCGCTCGCGAGGTCTTCATGTGCCGCGGACAGATGGTTCAGCTTGTAATTCACGATGCCGGTGAACAGCCTGACGCCATGCAAGCCGGGTTGCAGAGACGCCGCCTTGCGCAGCGCGGTGAGCGACTCATCGAATTGACCGGCGGACTGCCACGCGAGGCCCAGATTGAAGTAGCCTTCCGCCGAGCCAGGCCGAAGCCGAAGGAACTCCTGAAAATCGTGAACGGCGTCGGCGGAGTTGCCTTTTCGGAGAGCATCATTTCCATGCTGAAACAGGGTATTCGCATCGACATTCTGCGCAATTCCAGACTGGCAGCAGAAGATTAAAAACAGTGCAATGAACAGTAGCCGCGCGGCAGGAAGGAACACGACCATAAGCATAGCCGATCAGAGAAGGAAGAGGGATGAGGCAGCCACGTCAGACTAGCTGCGTCACAAAGACCATCGCGGCCTTTGTCGGGAATCTCAGGGGGATCGCCCGGCAGCCGTGGGCCGGGCGACTGATTCGACCCCCTCCTGAGGCAAAGCGTCTGCCGCGCCCGCTGGCTTAGAAATTAAACCGCAGCACGAACTGGCCATTTCTCGGTCCCAGAAGTGTGCTGCCGACCTGGCCGAAGTTGGTGTCTTGAACGCCGGAATCGGGTTTGTTGAACACGTGCCGGTTGAATGCGTTGAAAAACTCTGCGCGGAATTCCGCTCTCACCCGTTCCGTGATGGCGAAGGTCTTGGCAACGCTGAGATCCTCGTCGTAGAACGGGAACGAACGGATATCGGCAGAGTTACGGGGCATATTTCCGAATACATAGGGCACATCGACGCCGGGATTGGGGTTGGGATCGGCGAAGGCACCGCAGTTCCAGTAACCGGTGGAGCATGCACCCGAAGTCGGATCGTAGCTGGTGGTGCCGGAGTTGTTAAACAACAGAGGGTTGAATGCGCCCGAGCGGCGCACGGGTTGTCCAGCAACGCGGTTCGGGCGGATGCCATTGTCGAAGCCGGGAATGCCGTTGGCGCCAAAGAAGCTGATTGGCTGGCCGCTCAAATAGCGCAGCACGCCGCTGATTCTCCAGCCGCCGATAATCGCATTTACGGGCCGCGGAGTGCCCGAAAGGAAACGCTTGCCACGGCCAACCGGCAGTTCGTAAATATAGCTCGCGACAAAGTTGTTGGGAACATCCTGGTTGCTTACCGCCTTTTCAGCCCTCAGGTTGTAGGGATTCTGGGTTCCGCCCTGGCTTTGCAGGGTGCTGTAAAAGGGCTGAATGCTGTCCGCGTCAGTGATCGTCTTCGAGAAGGTGTAGGCGACGAGCACGTTCAGACCATTGCGGAAGCGCCGCTCCAGCTTGGCCTCCAAAGCGTCGTAACTGGACTGACCGACGTTCTGCAGGTAGCTGTCTTCGTTGATGTAGCCAACCTGCGGGAATGGGCGAAGAGCTTGTTCCACCGGTTCGCTGATTCCATAGGTGCAGCCGGATGCGCACGAGAAGCCAGGATAGGGCTGAATCGGAGGCGAGCTAAAGCCGTTGGGACAGGGTGCGACGGCAAAAAATAGCAGGCAGGTGCCCATGCTCAGAGCGCTCTGCGGAATATCGTTTGGATAGTTGAGCAGTCCGTGCAGGCGTGTGGCATGGTTGCCGATGTAGCCGATCGAGAAGTAAAGATCGGGTTTGAGTTGGACCTGGGTTTCCAGGTTCCACGAACTCACCATCGCAGGGCGTCCGAAGCTCGGCGCTATGTAGTCCACACCCTGGCCATTCGACTGGGTGGGATCGAGGTCCGGCGTGGTCGGCAGCACGGGGAGTCCCGCGTCGACCTTGGGACCTGAGAGAGGATCTCCGGTGAACAGGGTTTGATTTGCTGTAAAGCCTTGCAGCGTTCCCTGGCCGAAGTCAGCGTAAACCAACGGGCCGTAGTAGATGCCACCGCTGCCGCGAAGAACAACCCGATCGTGCAGGAATGCGGGAGACCAGGCGAATCCGACGCGAGGCTCGAAATCTTTGTAATAAGTTGACGCCCAGGTTTCGCCGGCATTACCGTTGCGGCCGGATCCGTTTCCAGCGAAGACCAACGCACCCGGAAAGCCGGCCGCTCCTGGATTGGGCGTGCTTGGGCTGAAGATGGATGTATCGCCGTCGGCTTCGTGGCGCGGGGTGTCATAACTCCAGCGCAGTCCGAGGTTGAGGGTAAAGTTGGTTTTCACCTTCCAGTTGTCCTGGACAAAAAGCGCCGCTGTGTGAGCAATCCAGCGCGGGGCATGAATCTGATTCAGAGCGTTTGCCGTGCCCGCTTGACCCAGGAGAAATGCGGCGAACGCGTTGCCGTCGCGTCCCGTATACGTGGTGTCGGATGCCGTTTGATTGGGATAGAAATTGAAGCATCCAGACGTACCGCTACAGGTGCCTCCGATTTTGCTAATGAAGGAATATTGGTGATATTGCACCTCCCCACCGAAGTTGAGGCTGTGCGCTCCATGCTGCCAGTGAACGATGTCGTTCAGCGCGATGGTATTGTCCACATCCTGGGCGTCGTCGTTCTCACCAAAGCTCGGATAGGGGCTGCCGTTAAACACAAATCCGGGAAAGACTGGACCGGAGCCGTTGGGAATTCCGAGCGTGCTGTCCCAGTCTTTTCCCATGCGCGCCGCGGCGGAGAGGTTGTAGTTGTTGGAGCGGTTAGCGCCGAACGTCAAAGAATTAACTAACATCGGCGTCAGGACCCAATCCCATCCCGCGCGGGTCAGCTTGCCGTACTGATCCACTCCACCGCCGCCGGCTGAGGTCAAGGGCGGAGGCAGGTTCGCGCCGACGCCGTGGTCGGCGTTTTCCCGATCACTGAAGAAGCCCCATATTTTGTGCTTCTGCCCGAGATTTTGGTCGATGCGCACGCTTAAGACCGTCTGCGCAATGCTGTCGGTCGTACTGTAGACAAAATTATTGGTCCCGCCGGATAGATTCGGCGTGGGCATGTATTGCAGCACAGCCTTAGCCACCTGGCTCTCGCGGCCGATCGGGATGTGGTTGTTGGTGAACGGAACGTTGTTGCAATTGTTTGACTCGGCGGCCGGATCGAAAATCTCACCGAAGAACAGCGGCACCGTACCGTTGCAGGAGTAGGCCTGGGTTCCCGTCGAAGTGAGAATCGGGCCGCCCAGCGTGGAGGAAAAATCAAAGTATTGCCCGTTGCTGCCAAGCTCGGCGGGGGTTGGGATATTCGAGGTGACCGAAGCCCCGGTGTGATAGAGCAACTGCTCGAAGCTGAACAGAAAGAAAGTCTTGTCGTGACCGTCGTACAGGCCCGGTATCCGCACCGGACCGCCGAGTGAAACTCCATAGTTATTTTTCGTGTCGGGCGGCCGCTTGAGTAACTGGCTCTCCGTGGGATTGAGCGCCAGATAGCCGTTGTTGAACCAGTTGTTGCCATCCAGCACGGCATTCTTGTAGTAGTCGAAGGCCGCTCCGTGATAGCCGTTGGTTCCGGAGCGCGTTTTGTAATTCGCCAGCCCACCGGTGGTTCTGCCGAATTCCGCCGACATCCCGGAAATGTCAACGTGAAATTCCTGAATCGATTCCACCGAGGGCGCGACGATGTCAAACGAGCCCGACCCATTCTCCATCCGGTTGGTGGTGATGCCATCCACCAGGTAGTCCGTGCCTTCGGTCTGGCCGCCGGCAATCTTGGTCATTTGAAAACCGGACCCGCCCGAAGACGTTCCGGGACCGACTGCTCCCGGTACCAGGAACTCCAGCGAGGAAATCGAACGCAGGTTGCCCGTCACCGCCAGCGGAAGGTCGATGACTTGTTCCTTAGTAATATTGGCGTCCACCTCCGAACTCTCTGTCTCCAACGACAAGGCATCGGACGTCACGCTGATTGTCTCGGACGCCGCGCCGACTGCAAGCGCGATGTCCCGGCCAACGTGCGAGGCCACAGTCACCACAACACCCGAATAGATCGCGGTCTTAAAGCCTCCCGAGGACTCGGCCCTCACCTCATAAGTGCCGGTGCGCACAGACGGAAAGACGTAGTATCCCGTCGCCGAGCTGAGCGTTGTATACGTTGTACCGGTGCTGGTTTCCTTCGCGGTGATCTTGACGTCCTTGACTGCGCTGCCGGAAGGATCGGTGATCGTACCGCTGATCGAACCGGTGTCCAGTTGGGCAAGCGCAGGCAACCCAGTGATAAAGAGAGCGGATAAGGCTAACACCACGATCCGGACGAATGTACCAAGCGCTCGCGAACCCCAGACTTGCGAAAAAGGAAGTCTACGAATCCAAGGCCGCACCTCATGCTTCATAAAGTTTCCCCTAAGAGCCCTCAAGCATCGAGATGCCCGGGCTGAGTTTAGACCGCTTCAATCCGATCGGTAACCGTTTTCCCGGCAACCCGCTGACCGCAAGATCGCGTTGCAGCCGTGCCATCGTTGAGGTTTCCCTTTACCCCGCATTTTCTACGCAGACGGTGCTGTCTGCTCTCAACGCTTATGCCTGGCAGTGCAACATCGTTTCTTCGTCGCGCAAAGCTCGCATTTCGAACCGGGATCGGTCCAAATCCCGACCGTACGGATCGGGCTCACCCGGCAGACACGTCGTTTGACTTTTAACGGAGATGAACTGGAGGAAACTGATTTACCGCCGGCACCCTGAAGGGGGTAAGGCGCTACCGCACAATCAAGCGCAAACCAAGAACCCTCGATGATGCCAGCCGGGAAACGGCTGGAGCGATTACGAACCGCGCGGAACTGGACAGTGTGCATGAGACGCTCGGGTTCGGACGGGGACTCCGAGTAAACGTTTGCTTACAACCGCGGACCGACTATGCCCCTCCAGCATCGTTATCTTGGAGTAACACACGGTATGTATACGGTATGTTACTGTGGACTACTCAAGCATAAGTCATTTATCTGCAATGACATGGAGGGCGTCTAGGGGAAACGGAAATTGCTTCCAGGGTGGTCAGGCACAGCATTACCAGAAATAGACCGCAACGACATGAGGCGGGCTGGCCCCTGCATCGATAACCGAAGTCTGCACCACGACTTGCATATTTTTCTTCTCCCATCCGGGAGGCGCAGTACGCGCTAACTCCGATAAATATTCAGGGTCGGAGACGAATTGTGCCGCCGCGTCGGTGCCAGGCGCCGTAATTCCTGCCACGCTGACCACCGAATGCCCGGTCTTGGAGTCGAGCAATCGGGTTACGACTCCAAAGTCCACGACCACTTCCCCGTGTAGTCCCAAATGGCAGAACCATTTCTTATCCGGAGAGGTCCGGTCATGTATCCAGAGGATGCCGTTCTTTTCTTCAAACACAAAACGCAGGTCGGAGGTCATTTCCATCGTCCACCGATTGCTGTAGCCCCCGATTAACACTGCGGGAGAACCGCGGAGCTCGTCGAATGACGATTCATTGCCGATCCTGATCTGGCTTGGCTTGCCGATTCGGTCGAGTGTTTCCGAAATTCGAAACGCGGCGTAAACATCGCCCGAGACCAGACCGAAGTCCGGGTAGGTGACCATGTCCCCCCACGTGATTTTTCGATCTGGATCCAAAGGAAGCGGCTGATTGAATCTTTCAACCTGTGTCTGGAAAGTGCCGGGATGAGTTTTGGAGTAATTGTCGTAGAGCCCGGGTGACGGGCGATAAAAAATGGGTTTGGGAAGACAGATGAGCAGAGGCTGCGCGGTGTAAAAGACAGGGGCCCAGAATTGCTGCAAGGGGGAAGGTCGCGCCATTTTGCGGCGGATGAAAGGAGTGACTAAGACCACGATCAGCAGCAGGTTGATGGCAAGCGCAGTCCAGGCAATTGATTTCCACTTCCCACCGGGCTCCCTGAGAGGCAAAGGCTCGGTTGAAGCCTCGACTGGCGCCTCCGGAAGAGTGTGGTGAAATTCAGGAACGTAGGTTCCTACCGGAAGGTCGATGCGTACACCTGGTGCCTTGGAAAACTCATGATAATACTGTTCGAGCCGCCTTCGTACTTCGCCAGCCTGCACCCGAACCACGGGGTCGTCACCGGTCGCGTAATCGGCGGCACGGTGGAACAAATCGGCTCCAATGCTACGCTCCTTCAACATCTCATCATGCCCATCAAGCCGATGTTGGACTACGTAGGAGAGAAATTGCTTGCTGCGACTGCTGTTGCGGAAGGGCGGACTTCCCAGGATGTTGTCCAGTTCTTGCAGAATCGCACATTTGTTCATTTCTTCTGCGATGGGCGGGCGTCGTCTTTGAGGGGCCGCACTCGACACGGACTCGGATGGTACCGCCATTCAATCCACCTCTTTAATGCAAGCCTGTCACGACGGGAGCCCGCGAGTGTAAACCCCACAGGAGGTTCATCTACCTCCTCATGAGAACCGACGCCAGACGGCCCGACGAAACTCCCACCTACATGGTTACATGCAAAGCCGATTTACTGTAAGACAACCGTGTGCTACTCGTTTTCGACTGCGCGAAATCATAGATAGACTGATGGAGATTAGCAAATGTTTGCTGCGGCTCCCCGGTTCGCTTTGACAGCCAAAATATGCATCTCAACCATGGTGTCGGCGTTGTTCTGCATTCCCGCTGTTTACGCCCAACAACCAGCCCCGACTGTACCGCAGGTCATTGGCGTGACCGGCGATGTCGAAGGAGTGCACGACCCATCGATCATTAAGGACGGCAGCATTTGGTATTTGTTCGGCACCGCGACCGAGCCCAAGCGAGATGGCGAACTACCGGTTCGTTGCTCCCAGGATTTGCACCACTGGAGCAGATGCGGGTATGTATTGCCGGGCATTCCTGAATGGATTCGAAAGGAAAGTCCTGAAACAAAGAACCTTTGGGCGCCCGATATCTCTTACTTCGACGGCCAGTACCATCTTTATTACGCCTTCTCCGCATTCGGCAAGAACACCTCAGGCATCGCCCTGCTGACCAATAAGACTCTGAACCCAAAAAACTCGCAGTTTGAGTGGGTGGATCAGGGACTGGTGCTGCAATCCAAAGTGGGCGACGATTTCAATGCAATCGATCCGAACCTGGTCTTGGACGAAAGCGGCCAAGCGTGGTTAGCGTTTGGCAGTTTCTGGAACGGGATCAAGATGCGGAAACTGGATCGCAAGACGGGTAAGGTGTCAGGCGAAGATACGCATCTGTATCCTCTGGCAAGCCGGAAGCGCCCCGACGGCGCTCCTCCCTCGCCTCCGGGTTTGCCCCCGAACTGGCAAGCCATCGAGGCTCCCTTCATCGTTCATCATGGCGACTACTACTATCTCTTCGTTTCCTTCGACCTATGCTGCCGTGGAACTAAGAGCACTTACAAGACGATGGTCGGCCGTTCGCAGAGTGTGACTGGACCATACCTCGACAAGAGTGGCAAGCCGATGCTGGACGGTGGAGAAACCCCGCTGCTGATTGGCAACAAGCGCTGGCTGGGACCTGGCGGGGAGTCGATCTTGCTACAGAAGGATGGAGACATCATCGTCTTTCACGCTTACGACGCGACTTCGGGACACCCCTTTCTGCAGATTTCCACGCTCGACTGGAACGATGGGTGGCCATCGGCCGCGCTCGAAGGAAATTAGAAATCGTCTACTTTTATTGATGACCGAATCGGCGCGGCCGGCCAGAGCCGGTTTCCGGAACATCGTCGCCGCCGTCTCATCGACCGTTGCTTGCCTTCCGTGTAACCTTTAATGACAAACGGCTGCCCTCAAAAAAGTACCTCAAAGCCCGTTTCTGCCAGCCAGAAGGGTTGTCCGGTGACACAACTCCACCCGGAGTTGGAATGTGCTCGAGAAGCGCTTCGACCGGCTGTTTCTGCAGTGAATCCGGTGGGCAGCTACTTCCGCGTCATTCGGAATTCGATCATCATCCGCTCTTCGCCTTTGTCGTCGATCATGAAATGGCGGTGGAGGAGGACGCGCCCGTCTTCTTCGAGGTGTGCGCGCGCTACGGTCTTGCGACCCGGATGTTCGGTATCGAGAGGCGTGGTCCACAGGACAATATTTTTGCCGTCGAAGGTGCCGTCGCTCTGGCGAATCGACATGGTGGTCTGCCGGGAGTCGTACCACACAGTGGTGAAGCGATTCGTCTTGGAATCGAAGCCGGAGATTCCTGTGCCGGTGCCCTTCGTTCCGTCAGAATTGAAGAAGGTGAAATCCGACTGGAGAAACTTGTTGTCCTGGATCATGTACTGCTTGCATGTACCTTTCGTCACGATGGGCTTCCCGTTCTGCGGGAAGAACGTTTTGACAACGTCCCAGTCGCCTGCAAATTGGGCGAGCAGTGTCTGACCGGAGCCGGGTGCGTTCGGCGGTTCGTATTGAGTGTGGGTCTGCTGCGCGAGTGCGGCACTTGCTAGAAGCAACGCCGCGATGATCCAATTCCTCTTCATAACTCGCGGATTATATGCGAAAAATATCGAACATCAGACGCCTTTTGCTTTGGCAAGCCGAGGCTCAAACAAGGTAAGGCCCGATCGTCAAACTAGCGGTAGAGTTTCGAGGTCGTACCCCATTTATTCCTCGTATCCTCCAATCAAGCGAGAGCCCGCCGCCCTCGCTTCATTTAAACTGCCTTTTGGAGGCGGTTCCGCCAGGAGATAGAGTGCCGCCAGGAGAAAAGCTGTTGAACTCAAATAAAGAAGATGGGCTCTGGTATAAGGACGCCGTCATATATCAGGTTCATGTCCGCACATTTCACGATAGCAACGGCGATGGGATTGGTGATTTTCCCGGGCTTGAAGAGAAACTCGATTACCTTCAGGAACTGGGGGTCACCACGATATGGCTCATGCCATTTTTCCCATCTCCTCTTCGCGATGACGGCTACGACATCGCGGACTACTATTCCGCCCATCCCAGCTACGGCACACTTGAGGATTTCCGCAAAGTTTTAGACTCGGCTCATCAGCGCGGTATCCGGGTCATCATCGAAATGGTGCTGAACCACACTTCCGATCAACATCCATGGTTTCAGGAGGCGCGAAGTTCGCCGGACAATCCCCGCCGCGATTGGTACGTCTGGAGCGACACTGATACCCGGTACAAGGACACCCGAATCATCTTTCTGGATACGGAGAAGTCGAACTGGGCGTGGGATCCGACTTCGAAGTCCTTTTACTGGCATCGCTTTTTCAGTCACCAGCCCGATCTCAACTATGACAATCCCGCAGTTCGGGAGCAGATGTGGAACGTGATGAAGTTCTGGCTGGAAATGGGCGTGGATGGCTTCCGGCTTGACGCGGTGCCATACCTGGTCGAACGCGAAGGAACAAACTGTGAAAACTTGCCGGAGACTCACAATATTCTCAAGGAATTACGGCGAAAACTGGATCAACACTTTCCTGGAAGAATGCTCCTGGCGGAAGCTAACCAGTGGCCTGCTGACCTTCGTCCATATTTTGGAGACTCCGACGAATTTCACATGGCGTTTCATTTTCCGCTGATGCCGCGGATGTTCATGGGGCTTAAGCTGGAAGACCGCAAGCCCATCACAGAAATCTTGCAGCAAACTCCAGAGATCCCGCCCTCTTGCCAGTGGTCCCTGTTTCTGCGCAATCATGACGAACTGACGCTGGAAATGGTCACCGACATGGAGCGCGACTACATGTACGACGTGTATGCTCAGAACAAAACGATGCGCCTGAACCTGGGAATTCGGAGAAGACTCGCTCCACTATTGAATAATGACCGCCGGCGGATCGAGCTGTTGAACGGGATGCTAATGTCGCTGCCGGGCACCCCGATCATCTATTACGGAGATGAAATTGGAATGGGCGATAACATCAGCCTGGGCGACCGCAACGGAGTGCGAACTCCCATGCAGTGGAGTGGTGGGTGGAACGCGGGTTTTTCCACCGCGGAACCGGAAAAACTGTATGCTCCGATTATTCAGGATCCGGTATACGGGTATCCCGCCGTAAATGTCGCAGCTCAAAGAGAGAGCGAACATTCTCTTTTTCATTGGATGCGGCGCATCATTGCAGTCCGGAAATCGAGTGCGGTGTTCGGCAGGGGATCGATTGAATTTCTTTATCCCGCTAACCACAGGATACTGGCTTACTTGCGGCGGCTCGGCAATGAGGCCATCCTGATCGTCAACAATCTTTCCAGTGCCGCACAAGCTGTCGAACTGGATTTACGGCGTTATAAAGGAAATGTACTGATCGAGATGTTCGGCAATAATCTCTTTCCTCGCGTCGGCGATCTGCCTTATCTGTTGACGCTGGGGTCTTACCAGTCTTACTGGTTTCGGCTGCGGCGGGTCTAGCCGAATGCGAACAGTGAACGAACGACGAATGCCGCAGACTCGCTGAAATCATACGGAATCTTGAGTGGAAGACGGGAACTTTCTCACCGACGATTTTCTCCGCCAGCTCATCAATGTTGGCGAAGTCGATATTCTTGTGGGCCTGCCCACTCATAACAACGCCAAAACTATCGGCTCTATTGTCCACACGATTCGCAGCGGCATCCTCCGCGATTTTCCCCGTGAGCGTGTGGTCATCCTCAATGCCGACGGAGGATCACGAGACGGAACTCCGGAACTGATCACCGGCGTTTCCATCGATGATGTGCGACCAACCTCCAATATCTACGCCCTCCGCACACTGCACGCGATAAGCACAAAATATGCCGGCACCCCGCAGAGTGGGGTGGCGTTGCGGACGATTCTGGCGGCTGCCGAACTGCTCCGGGCGAAAGCGTGCATCGTGATCTCCCCGGAATCCGAGCTCATCACTCCGGAATGGATCTCCAATCTCCTCCGTCCCGTTTATTACGAAGGCTTCGATCTTGTTTCTCCTACCTATCGCAGGCATAAGTTCGATGGACTATTGACGACGAACCTGCTGTATCCGATGGTTCGCGCACTCTATGGCTTACGGATCCGCGAAGCATATATGTCGGAGTTCGGATTCTCCGGCCGGCTGGGGAGTCAATTCCTTGACAAGAATCGATGGAACGAGGAAATCGGTGAAGACGGGACGGATCTCCGCTTGGCGTTGGCTGCCGTCACCGGTGGATTCCGCATCTGCCAGTCCTTTCTCGGCACGAAGGATCCCGTCGAGCGCCGCGCCGCTGATCTTGTCCCGACTTTGCGGCAATCCGTTGGCGTTTTGTTTTCCGCATTGGGGTTCGACTTCGACATGTGGAGCACCGTTTCTGGTTCCCAGGACGTGCCTACGACCGGGAATGACCTGGAGTTAATCCTGGATCCTTTGCGGGTTAACCGGAAACGCCTGCGCGAGATGTTTGCGAATGGAGTTTCAGAATTAGAATCCGTTTTTCAGTCGATTCTCTCTCCTGCCACTCTCGCCGACCTGAAGCGGATCGTCGAGTTGGACGAAGAGCAGTTTCGTTACCCGGCGGAGTTATGGGTCAGGACGGTATACGAGTTTGCTGCGGCTTACCAAAAATCCGTGATCAATCGAGATCACATCATCCAGGCGCTCGCACCGCTCTTTCGCGGAAGAGTATTCACTTTTGTCGTCGAGAACCGTAACGGCTCCGCGACGGACGTCGCGAATAACATCGAAGGCTTATGTCTCGAGTTCGAGCGATTGAAACCATATCTGCTTGAAATATGGAAATCGAAAGAGTGAGGCTACCATGCGGGAAATGATTCTCAGCGAACTGACCCAGGCGATGCAGGACATCGCTAGAGGCTTCGCCCACTACCTTCCTCGTCTCCTGGTAATGCTGATCCTCGCATTTCTAGGATGGCTAATCGCATACCTGGTCAAGGTAATTCTGCGCAGTATTCTCCGGCTCATCAAGTTCGACCGGCTGTCAGAGAATGCAGGCGCTTCTCAATTGCTTGCCAAAGCCGCTCTCCCTTCGGCGACGGAGGTGTTGAGCCGGTTCGTCTTCTGGGTCACCTGGCTCGGCTTCATTCTGCTGGGAGTGAGCGTGCTGGGAATCCTGGGCCTGCAGGAGCAGGTCGCACGATTTTTCTTGTTTCTGCCGCGCCTGTTCGCCGCGGTGCTGATCTTGTTTTTCGGCATGCTTGCAGCGGGATTTTTCGCCCGCGCCGCTCTGCTGGCCGCAGTGAATGCGAATATTCCATCCCCTCGCCTTCTGAGCCTCGCAGTCCGCAGCATTATTATGGTTTTCGTATTCTCTGTCGCCTTTGAAGAATTAGGTTTGGCGGAACAGACAATGCTGGTCGCGTTCGGAATTGCTTTCGGAGCCCTAATGCTTGGTTTGGCCATTGCCTTTGGTATTGGCGGCAGGGATCTGGCACAGCGTTTCCTGGAAGAGAAGTTCGTTCGTGTCAAGAAGGAGCAGGACGAAGATGAGCTTTCGCCCCTTTAATACATTTGCCGTTTCTGCCGCGAGGCAAGTTGGTCTAACGATGGTTGGGGATTATTCCTGCTGTGCTTGATCCAGAGCGAAACAGGTCAAGCTCAACATTAGTGGCATAAAGAGACTTCAACGGTCGTACAGAAGCGTTAAAGCTCGTAATTTTTCGCGAGCTTCCTTCGTGAGACTGTTCGCTTTATAGCGCCACTTCCAGTTTCCGCTCAGGGTACCAGGCAAGTTCATTCGAGCTTCGCTGCCCAGACCTAGTACGTCCTGCAACGGAACGATTGCAGTATTTGCGACGGAGGCCAGCACGGCGCGAATGAAGATCCAATTGACCTCCTCATTTTGAAAGCCCAGATATGCACGGGTGAAATCGTGCTCTTCGCGAATGTCGCGTTCGGTTCGAGTGCTTTCGCCGACTCCCGAGCTCGTCCACCAGCCCACAGTAGTGTCGTTGTCGTGTCCGCCCGTGTACGCGACCAATTCACGAGAATAATTGTGCGGACGGAAGCTCGGCCCCTGGGGATCTTTTCCGAAGGCAAACTGCAAAAGGCTCATCCCCGGAAAACCAAAACTAGTCCGAAGCGCTTCCACCCCGGGAGTAATCACACCGAGATTTTCTGCAACAAATGGTAGTTCTTTCAACTCAGCTTGCAGAACTCGAAAGAATTCTGCGCCGGGACCTTCTACCCACTTTCCTTCGGCGGCGGTTGAAGCCGTGGCCGGAACCTCCCAGTAAGCTTCGAAACCGCGAAAGTGATCCAGCCTCACAATATCGAACATTTCAAGAGATGCGCGGAAGCGATCGATCCACCAACGGTGACCGGAAGCTGCAGAAACATCCCATCGATAAAGAGGGTTGCCCCACAACTGGCCTGTCGCGCTGAAATAATCGGGTGGAACGCCCGCAACGGCAGTGGGCTGCCCCCGATCATCCAATCGAAATAACTCCCGATGGGCCCACACGTCAGCGCTATCGTGAGCCACGTAGATCGGCATGTCGCCCATGATGCCAATGCCATGGCGGCGACAACGATCCCTTATCTGCTCCCATTGCCGAAAGAATTGGAACTGGGCAAACCGGTGATAATCCAGCTCCTGCGACAATTCAGTCCGCCATTCCTTCAGGACCGCGGGATCTCGTTGACGTATTCCCGCATCCCAATAGACCCAGGCGATGTCCTTGTAGCGTTTCTTGCATGCCATGAAGAGCGCATACTCGTCCAGCCACTCCCTGCTCTTCTGGCAAAAAGAATCGAAGGCACCGCGGCCAGTCTCTGTTAGGTCGCCAAAAAAAGCGCGAGCCGCTTTGCGAAGCAGTTCCTGTTTAAAGGCGATTACCCGGTCGTATGCCACCTGCTCGTCCGGAAAATCCGGTGTACTGCTCAGGTCCGCGGCCGACAGAAGTCCTTCCGCGCGAAGAGCTGCCAGATTTATAAAGAGGGGATTTCCGGCAAATGCGGAGAAGCATTGATAGGGAGAATCGCCATATCCAGTGGGGTTTAGCGGCAAGACCTGCCATATTCTCTGCCCTGATCCGGCTAAGAATTCGATGAACTCATAAGCGGACTCTCCAAAATCGCCGACACCGTGGCCGCCGGGCAAAGACGAGACATGGAGAAGGATTCCACTGCGCCGGGGAAAATTCACCCGATTAACGTAATGCTTCCACTGCAGGCACGCAAGAGGGAGAAATGCGCAGGACAGCTTCCAGCTTGGATACTGCCGTAGCTCAAGATGCGACAACAGGATTGCCGCTTCAATCGCGAGTGCAATACGCTCTCGTCAATACTGCTTTCAAGGGCAAGTGAGGGGCCAGAGCATGATCGGTTTGGGATATCAGTGAAGAAAACAGGCGAATTGTACGGGCTTAGATGGACGAGAGCGGCATTTCAACCGTCCTCTATCCCAGCCGCCGCGCTTCGGATTTCAAATTCAAATTCCGGATTAGGCGGTGCAGGTATTTGGGATGAATTCCCAGCAGGCGAGCGGCTTCGACAGGGCTGCCGTTAGTTTCGTCCAGCGCCGCCAGCACGAGTTGTTTTTTGGTCTCGTTCAAAGTGTTGTGGTATCGCGCTACCGCCAACTCCGGCGATTGTTCCTCCAATAGAGAGTTGGGCAGGTCTTCGAGGAGAATCTCATCGGTCAGTCCCATCACGATCGCATGTTCGATCGCATTTTCCAGTTCGCGAACGTTGCCTGGCCAACTATATTGCGTCAGCAAGGACCGCGCTTCGACGGCGATGCCTTTGAAGGCGCGCTTGCACTTGGCCGCATACTTATTGGCGAAATACAAAGCTAACAGCGGAACATCCTCCCGGTGCTCGCGCAGCGGAGGAAGCGCCACAGAAACTACGTTCAGCCGGTAGTATAAGTCCTGGCGGAACTCGCCCGCTTTGATCGCCTGCTCAAGATTCTTGTTCGTCGCCGCGAGGACGCGCCCGTTAAACGGCAGCAGACGATTTCCTCCGAGCCGTTCGAATTCACGCTGTTGCAGGACTCGCAAGAGCTTGGCCTGCAACAGGGGAACCATGTCCCCGATTTCATCGAGAAATAACGTTCCATCCTCGGCGGCTTCGAACTTGCCCTTTCTACTCCCAACTGCGCCGGTGAACGCGCCCTTTTCGTAGCCAAACAATTCACTTTCCAGCAACGCTTCGGGGATGGCGGCACAGTTAATGGCGATAAACGGCTGGTCGGGCCGCAAACTGTTGGCGTGAATCGCGCGAGCCACGACTTCTTTACCGGTTCCACTCTCGCCACGAATCAGAACCGTAGATTCGCTTTTCGCCACTCGCTCGATGAACTTGGTAACGCGCTGGATTGATTTGCTCTCACCGATGAGAACGCTGTCGGACCTGACCTCAGCCCGAAGACGCCGATTCTCAGCCCGCAGAGAATCGATCTTCGACAGATTTTCGAGTGTGATCGCTGCGATGCGGGACACGGAACTGACGAAGTAAGCGTGATCCTCGCCGAAAGGAGGCGCGGAGGCTGGCGAAGTCAGATAAATCACGCCGAGGGTTTTCTCGACAGCCACCAAAGGCACGCACAATACATGCTCAGCAGAAGCGTGCTCGGCAGAAGCGGTTTCAGCCGGGGCAGCGATGACCACGGCGCAGCGTTCCCAGGTCGCTTGCTGCACTAAATCCTGACGTATCAGCAGTTGCTGCGCTGCCACACCTTGCCTATTCCAGGTGCAAGGAAGGCCGGACTCTTCATTCGCATTCGGCTGAAGAACGACCGCACCTTGCGCCGCGGGAATCACTTCGCAAATCAGAGCGAGTAACTCACGCTGCAAGGCCTGCGCGTCACTCGTGCCGTTGATGAAATTAGCAATCTTGAAAAATGCCGCAAGATCGCGCGCCATTCGTCCTATCCATAGGCTGTCGGTGGGAAGACCGGAACGATCCAGGGACATCGTCTTCAATTCGACGCTACCCGCACCGCTGACGATGTGCGACGCCAACAAAGCGTCCTCATCCGCAGGGCCGGTGAGAAACACAAACTCGCTCCACCCAATACGAATCAGGTCCCCATGCTGCATGGTCTTGCGAGTGACCCGCGTTTCATTTACGAACGTTCCGTTGTGACTATCGAGGTCAACGATTTCAAAAACACCGCTGGAAACTTCGCTCAGTGAGCAATGCCTTCGCGAAGCCGCGGGATCGGCCACCTCCACTGGATTGCCCGGATCTCTTCCCAGAATCAACGGGACATCTGTGACGCGCCAGACCGTTTTCTTGAGCAAGCCGGAGATTGCCAGCAGCCTGGGATTGGTCACTTCACTCTCCTGATGGTTCAGTGTAGTCGAAAGCCTCCAAATTGATCTTCCAGGCATTTCGGAAACCACGGAACCAAAAAGCTACCCTCGGGTAGCCGTTCAACTACCGCATTTTCGCACGGCAAGAGAACCGGAGAACGAAACTCCGTTTATGTTGTTGCAAGATCAGGAGAAACAGCCGGTATTGCGCCCGCTCCGGATCTGGCACGACGGTTGCAATATCACAAGCATCACAACGAGCTTTCAGGAATTAAGCGAACAAGCTCAAGCGAAAAATTCAGTTGGGTTCCACTGCAAGGAGCCCCAAGGAGGATGTCATGAAACGCAACCTTATCGGGATCCTGCCGCTGCTTCTGATCTCACTGGCGCTCAGCGTCACGGCCAACGCTCAGACTTTTGCCAAAGCCAATGTGCCCTTCGCTTTTCACGTAGGTTCGGCAACTCTTCCGGCCGGTACTTACGAAGTCGCGTCTGCTGGCGCCGCCGCGGTCGCACTGCGGAATAAGAATGTCACGGCAAGCGCAATGTCAACGATCCGGCACGAACCGCCGCAGCAAACCAGCGGCAAGTTGATCTTCCACCGTATCGGCAGCGAGTACTTCCTGGCGGAGATCTGGAAGGGCGCAGGCAGCCGAGGGATGGTGATTCCGACCTCTAAGCGGGAGATGAATCTGGAAAAGGAATTGCTGGCCAGCAGCCAACCAAACACCAGCGACGAAGTCTTGATCGCTACGTATTAAATGGCTGCAAAACAAACGAAGAGCCGGAGCCATGGGGGCCTCCGGCTCTTTCGTTTTTTGTCGCCAATCCAAGAGGTTGCTTACGAAAATCAGTTGCTACTTTCATACATCCGGACGCCAATATTTCAGGACAGCAAACCGTGGGACACACAGTGCATCAACCTATAGGTGAAAGATAGCCTCCCGAGACACCATCTCTCCCAGACAAATGGCGGCACGCAACTTCACTGGCCCGAGATCAAAGACTACGGAATCATCGGGGACTGCCGCTCCGCGGCTCTGGTGTCGCGAGATGGATCGATCGACTGGCTATGCTGGCCAAAGTTCGATAAGCCTTCTATATTCGCTGCTCTGGTAGATCGCCAACTTGGCGGCCACTGGCGCATCTCCGCCTGCGGACCCGCAACGATCGAGCGACAATACGTAGAGGATTCGAACGTCCTGGAGACTCGCTTCACGAACCCGCATGGCAGCGTCATTCTGACGGATCTGATGCCGGGAGTCTCTTTTCCACTTGTACGGGCGCTCACACCCGATCACGAGATCATTCGAAGGGTCGAATGCATTGGCGGCGAGTTTGAGATCGAGATTGATTTTTCACCACGAGCTGATTATGGCAAGCACCAGGTAGAAATTCGCGAGTTAGGCAAATTGGGATTTCGCATCGTGGTGGGAAGAGGAGTCTACTGGCTGCGAACTCCCGTTCCGTTGACGCTGGCGAATGGATCCGCGAAAGCGCGGGTCTTGCTGCACGCGGGAGAAGTCCTGCGCTTTTCCTTTAGCTATTCCGAAGAGGCCCCGGCAACATTGCCTCCATTGGATTCTTCGTTGGATGAGCGGATTGGCCGGTCCATCGCTCACTGGCAACAATGGGGCCGCAAGGCCAACTATGACGGCGCCTATCGAAACGACGTGACGCGCAGCGCGCTGGCCCTCAAGTTGCTCAGCTACGCGCCTTCCGGAGCTATCATTGCCGCCGCCACGACGTCTCTTCCTGAACGTGTCGGCGGAGATTTAAATTGGGACTACCGCTACTGCTGGCTGCGCGATGCGTCATTGACCATCAGAGCACTGCTCGAACTGGATTACTGGGATGAAGCTGAAGATTTCCTGGACTGGATGTTACAGGCAACACGTCTAACGCAACCAAAGCTAAGAGTTTTGTATTCTTTGTACGGAGATAAAGCTCCTGCCGAATATGAACTCGACCATCTGAGCGGCTACCGGGGATCGCAACCGGTGCGCATTGGGAATGCCGCACGCGAGCAACTTCAACTCGACGTATACGGAGAGGTTGTTGACGCGGCGGCGCAGTTCGCTTTTCATGGCGGTCATCTTGATGGCGAGATGCAAAAAGCATTGTTGGGATTTGGCGGCTATGTAGCAAAGCATTGGAACGAGGCCGACCAGGGAATATGGGAGCCGCGACAACTGCCGCAGCATCACACTCATTCGCGACTATTATGTTGGACTGCCCTGGACCGGCTGGTAGCTCTCAGTGAGCGCGGCATGTTGAGCGCAGTTCCGATCGAAGAATATAAGCAGCATCGTGACGTGATCCGGCGTGAAATCGAGGAACGTGCCTGGAACCATGAGTTGCAGAGTTACGTAAGCATTCTCGATGGCGATCAATTCGATGCCAGCCTGTTATTGCTTTCGTGGTATGGCTTCGAAAAGGCTGACTCACCCAGGATGCAAGGGACCTATAAAGCGATCCGCCAGTATTTGGGTACAGCCGACGGGTTGCTTTACCGGTACGCGAGCGCGAAGTCGGAAGGGACATTTGCCATTTGCAGTTTTTGGGAGGCAGAATATCTTGCCCTGGGCGGCGGTTCCCTCGACGATGCCCGCCAACTGTTTATGCAATTAATAAAATATCGGAACGATCTGGGCTTGTACGGCGAAGAAATCGATGCAGACACGGGAGCGGCATTGGGCAACTTTCCCCAGGCATTTACGCACGTCGGACTCATCGGCGCCGCGCTGTCGATTCTGCAACGAGAAAAAGGAGAACAACAGCTGGGCCATCGTCCGCCCGCGGCTACAAAGTCAGGGTCTTCGGAGGCTAGTCAGTGAACTGGACAAGCTGGCTGCTGTCGGGATTTCTCGCGACCTTGGCATTGTCAACATTGTTGGCAACCAGCCAGGGCTTCGGCCTCACGCGAATGAACTTGCCTTATCTAATTGGAACTTTTGTGACACCCCAGCGCGAAAAAGCAAAATCCTACGGTTTCGTCATCCATCTTGTGAACGGTTTGGTTTTCTCCATCTTGTATGTCTTGATATTCGAAGCGCGTCACATGGCCAACTGGTGGTTCGGAGCGCTGCTGGGTTTGGCGCACGCCCTAATGATACTGACGGTAGGAATGTCGTTAATGCCCGGAATACACCCGCGAATGGCGAGCGAGCAGCATGGCCCGAATTCCAACCGGCAACTTGAACCCCCGGGGTTTATGGCGTTGAACTACGGGGTTCGAACTCCAGTTTCAGTCTTTCTGGCGCACGCCGTCTTCGGAGCGATCTTGGGTTCTCTCTATCGTCTTGCTGCGGCATAGCTTTCGATGCGAGCGAAACCGCCTAGGTTGATGCCGGAGCCATAGGGAGCCAGACCTGAAAGCGCGTTTCGCCGGGTATCGAGGTGACCTGGACGTTGCCTCGGTGCTTCTTCACGATGCGCTGAACCGTGTCGAGGCCGAGCCCAGTTCCCTCCCCCACGCCCTTGGTGGTAAAGAACGGTTCGAAGATGTGCGGTTTCACGTCGGGCGGAATTCCCGGACCGTTGTCGCCGATTTCAACCACCACGCAATCGTCTTCGCGATAGGTTCGAACGCGAAGTTCGCCTTTTCCACCCATCGCCCCGATGGCATTGTCGATGATGTTGGTCCAGACCTGATTGAGCTCGCTGCCAAACGAATTCACCATCAGCGGAATTTTTTGGTAATCGCGCTTTACGTCGACTCCATGTTTAAGCTTGTGATTCAGGATCGTCAGCGTGGTCTCCAGGCTCTTCACGATATCGACGTTCTGCACCGGCGACTGGTCCATGTAGGTGTATTCCTTGATCGCTAGGACAAGATCGGAAATTCGCGAAGTGCTGCTCTCGATTTCGGCGAGCATGCTCCAAATCTCTAGAGAAGCGGCAATTCTCACGAGAGCGGCACGGGCTGTGTCGTCACCCAAAGTTGAGAATAAAGATTCCAGAACTTCCGGCTTCACATTTTTGCGGGCCAGGTCGGCGGCCAGTTGCCACAGGTCGTTCAGCCCGTGTGCGCGCAGAGAAGAGTCTAACTGTTCTTCCAGGTCGCTGAGAGTCAGCGCGTCGGGCGGAGGGTCTTCGTTTTGGAGCAGCGAGGTTTCCAGCTTTTCAAGTTCCGATCGTTGTGCGGGAGTAATTTCGCGGCGTCCGAGTTCGTGACTGGCGTCCTTGATGCGCTTCAGGGTTTGGCGCAAGCGGCTGGCAGCGCGCTTGGCCGCAGAGGCAGGATTGTTAAGTTCATGCGCCAGACCGGCGGAGAGCTTGCCGAGAGCGGCTAACCGGTCTCGCTGTTGTTCGATGCGAGTGCTTTCGCGGATACGGTCCGACATCATGCCCACGAGCCGTTGCGTCAGTTCCGGCATTTTCTGCACTAACTCAGGAAACCGTGCAGCCGGAAATCGTAAGAGGCGGCTGGCGGTGATCGCCCTTCCGCTGACCGTGTATTGCTTCATTCTGGAGAACGGAAGCATTCCCGTGACGTCGCCCGCCTTCAGGGGAATAACAATTGTTTCTCCGCTGATCTCGCCACGTACTTCGAGTTGCCCCTCGAGAATCACAGACATCTCGTCTGCGGGATCGCCCTGGCGGGCATAAATCTCACCCGGGCTGAGGTTCACTTCGTGCGATTGGCTGAGGAACCACGTGATCTGATCGTCGGGTAAATCCGCAAATGCGGGAACGCGAAGTAATTCCGAATTGTCTGCCATTTATACCTTGCTCAAATATTGGTGGATGAACTGCACCGCAACAGATCCTTCGCCGACGCCCGATGCGACCCGTTTGACCGAACCATGGCGAACATCGCCCACGGCAAAAATACCCGGAATATTTGTCTCCAGCAAAAAGGGGTCGCGGTCGAGCGTCCAGCCCTTCGGACGTTGTCCGTCACGAACCAGATCGGGCCCTGTTAGCAGGAAGCCACGGTCGTCCCTTTCGACCAAATCGCCCAGCCAGTCCGTGCGCGGCAGTGCTCCAATGAAAATGAACATCGCGCTCGCCGAGACGCGTTCTATCTTGTTTGAATCCGAGCACAGCACTGATATCTCTTCCAAATGCGTTTCGCCATGCGCCTCAGCGATGCTGGCATTTGCCCAAACCTGAATCTTGGGCGTCTCTTTTATCTGGTCAATCAGATATTGAGACATCGTACTGGCGAGAGAACTTCCGCGCACGACCATGACAACGCGTTCCGCATACTTGGCAAAATTCATGGCTGCCTGGCCCGCTGAATTTGCCCCACCGACCACATAGACGAATTCGCCCTGACATGAGAGCGCTTCGGTGGCGCCGCCTCCGTAGTAAACACCGGCTCCTTGCAGTCGATCAATTCCCGGCGCTTCCAGCCGCCGCCACTGCACGCCGCTGGCGATCATCAAAGCGTGGCAGGAAAGCTCATTGCCATCCGCCATCTTGATGATGCGATACGAGCCTTCAGTTCGCACGCCTACTGCTTCCTGCGGAGATAAAATTTCGACTCCGAACCGTTGGGCCTGCACAACAGCGCGCCGCGCCAGATCGTTGCCGCTGAGACCGGCTGGAAATCCGAGATAATTCTCGATACGCGAACTCATGCCCGCCTGCCCGCCGGGTGCCTCGCGTTCGATCATCACCGTGTGCAGCCCTTCCGACGCGCCGTACACGGCCGCGGCTAATCCCGCCGGCCCTCCGCCGACAATCGCTAAATCGTAAAAGCTGGTTTGCGCCACCGTTCGAAGACCGACTTTTTGCGCTACGTCCGCAGGAAGGCTTTCGAGAAGCTTCGTGCCGTCGGGAAAGAGAACTACCGGCAGGCTGGTTGCTTCGGCACCGAGAGCGTCGAGAAGGCGCTTGGTTTCCGGGTCATTGGCGGACGCCTCCACGTCGATCCACTGATACGGAACGTGATTGCGGGCGAGGAAGTCGCGCAGCTCATACGACCGGGGCGACCACCGGGTGCCAAGAACGCGAATGCCCTGAAATGCCGGACGATAGGAAGCTTGCCAGTCGTCAAGCAGATCGTTCAATTGCGGATAAAGATTTTGCGCGGGCGGATCCCACGGCTTGAGGAAGAAGTAGTTGATGCTGGCCTGATTGATCGCGCCGATGGCAGCGCTGGTATCAGCATAGGCGGTAAGCAGCGCGCGCTTTGCATCGGGATAGACGTGAATCGCTTCCTGTAAGAACGCAACTCCATCCATCTTCGGCATGCGCTGATCCACCAGCAACAGGGCCACGCTGTCGTTGCGGACTTTTAATTGCTTCAACAAATCCAGGGCTGCTTCGGGAGAATCGCTCGCCATTACGCGATATTCTGCACCGTATTGCGAGCGCAAATCGCGCTCAATGGCCCGCAGTACGTCGGAATCGTCGTCAACACTGAGTAGTATCGGTTTCGCCATGATCGGGTCTCAGTTGTGATTATCTAATGTATTCGCTTTGGATGCGCGGCACACGACACTCGATCCACGCTTATGACCGCGAAGTTTCTGATCGTTACTGATCGAGGCGCGATAAAGATATTAGCCTGGAAGTTTTCGTCTAGACCTGCAGGACATCGCCTTCACTAGCGACCATCTCGTACAACACGGGATTGACGAAGAAGCCGATGAAGAGGCGGGAGATGAGACCGGCCACAATCACAATCGCGAACGGCCGTTGCGTATCGGATCCGATGCCCGTGGAAAGAGCAGCGGGTAACAGGCCAAGGCAAGCAACCAGCGCCGTCATCATGATAGGGCGGAGGCGGAGAAGCGAAGCTTCCCGGGTGGCGCGGCGGATGTCCAGCCCGTCCTGGCGTAGTTTGTTGATGTAGGAGACAAGGATGACGGCGGTCTCGACCGAAACGCCGAGCAGCGCCAGAAGGCCGAGGACCGAAGAAACGCTGAAGGGAGTATGAGTGAGCTTCAGCGCGACCAGCGCGCCCACCGGCTCGGTCATGATCACGCCCAGCGCGATGGTAAAAGGAAATTTAAAATTTCCGTAAAGCGCAAACAAGATCATGAAGATGAGGACTACCGCGAGCGGGCCAATGAAGTACATCTGTGACTTCGCCGCGAG
The DNA here is from genome assembly GCA_049584475.1 of Candidatus Sulfotelmatobacter sp. Taxonomy (GTDB): domain Bacteria; phylum Acidobacteriota; class Terriglobia; order Terriglobales; family Acidobacteriaceae; genus Sulfotelmatobacter. Next base: position 120,594 of record JBAUXX010000068.1, read on the forward strand.
AAACTGGTCGTACTCTCCTCCCCATTCCATCCGGTAGCCTTGTGGTAGAGACACGACTTTGTGCACTGCTGCCTGGCCGTCGCGCACCGCCCGCTCCAAGTCGCGGCCTTCGATGCTGTACTGCACGCCAATGTAGCGGGAATTATTTTCGCGATAAATAAAAGATGCTCCGTTCCCCTGATTGATATTGGCAAGCTGGCTGAGCGGGATCTGCTGGCCATCCGGTGTACCGACTAACAAATTTCCAATCTCATGCGCACTGCTGCGAAATTGCGGCTGCATGCGCACGACAAGGTCGAATAGCTTCTCGCCCTGAATCACTTGAGTGACGGCCTGCCCACCCACTGCGGCCGAGATCACAGCTTCCACATCCGCAACATTAATTCCGTAGCGCGCGATCTTATCGCGATCGACATCGACCAGCAGGCTGGGCTGGCCGAGTTCGCGCACGACCGTGAGGTCAGTGAAGCCGGGCACTTTGGCCAGTTCATTCTTGATTTGTATGGCCTTGTCCTGAAGGATGTTCAGATCTTCGCCATATATTTTTACCGCCAATGAACTCTTGAGGCCGGTGAGGGCTTCATCCACCGCATCTTCGGCCGGCTGGGTGTGATTGAAAATAATGCCGGGGAATGCAGTCAGTTTTTTATTAATCGATTCGATGAGTTGCTTTTTCTCGCTAATGTCGCCGGTCCAGGCTTTATTTTTGTACGGCTTCAGACCGACATAGAATTCGCAATTAAAAAATCCCGTGGGGTCAGTGCCGTCGTCGGGGCGTCCAAGTTCTGAACCCACGACGGTGACCTGCGGATACGACATCAGAATGTCGCGAATTTGCGGAGCGATGCTGCTGGCTTCTTCGAAGGAAATTGTGTAGGGCATGGTGGCCCGCACCCAGAGCGCGCCTTCGTCAAGGTGCGGCATGAATTCGCCGCCGATGAAAGGAACCAGCAGAAGCGCCGCGCCGAAGATCAGAGTCGCGATCAAGACGGTCGTCTTGGGCCGATCAAGCGCCCAGTCAAGCTGCACCGCATACTTCCGCTTCATCCATTCGAAGGCGCGATTCGGCTTTTCGCGTACACCTTTTCTGAACCAGTAGGAAGCGAGCACAGGGATCAGCGTCAGCGTAAGAATCAGCGCGCCGACCAACGCGAAGGACATGGTCTCCGCCATCGGATGAAACAATTTTCCCGAAGGCCCGCTCAACGCGTAGATTGGAAAATAACCAGCCAGAATGACCGCGACGGAATAAAAAATGGGACGATCCACATCTTTCGCGGCGGCAAGGATGACTTCGTTCAGGTTGTACTCTTGCCCTTCGCGCAGCGCCAGCTCGCGATAAATGTTTTCAATCATCACCACGGTGCCGTCGATGACGATTCCGAAATCGATAGCCCCGATGGAAAGCAAATTCGCGGCGACGTCATGCGCGTGAAGAACAATGAAGGCAAACAACAGGGACAATGGGATGGTGACAGCAACGATCACCGCGGCGCGGAAACTCACCAGGAAGAAAATCAGCACGATCAGGACCAGCACCATGCCGCGAAGCAGATTCGCTTCCACTGTGTCGGTGGTCAGGTCGACTAGTTCGCTGCGATCGTAGTAAGGATGAATCTTCACGTCGGGCGGAAGAATCTGGCGGTTCAGTTCCTCGGTCTTGGCTTCCACAGCTTTCAGAACATTTTGCGTCTGCTCGCCGCGCAGCATGAGAATGACGCCTTCAACGGCGTCGTCGTTTTTCTGGAAACCGAATTCGCCGAGCCGTGGCGCGTGGCCAATAGTTACATCTCCTACATCGCGCACGCGGATGGGAACACCTTTGTTCGCGCCCACGACGATGTTGCCAATATCGTCTGTGTTTTTTACCAGTCCGATGCCGCGAACGTAATAAAACTGCCCGCCCTGCGAATAAAAGCCGCCGCCGGCATTGGCATTATTTGCCGCCAGCGCGGCAGTGACTTGCGGAATTGTGAGGTGATAGCCATAAATGCGCGCAGGATCGAGAAGCACCTGATATTGCATCACCGTCCCGCCGAAGCCTGAGTCATCGGCGACGCCGTGCACGGAACGATAGGATCTCTCGATCACCCAATCTTCAATTGTTTTAAGCTCCTGCGGGCTGCGATCGGGACTTTCGAGCACATAGCGATACACCAGACCGCTCGGACTGAATAACGGCGCGAGGCTCGGCGTCACACCGGTTGGCAGCGTGGCTTGCGCCAGCCGCTCAAAAACAATCTGCCGCGCAAAATAGTCGTTGGTGCTGTCCTCGAACGTGAGAATGAGATCGGACAAACCATAGAGCGAGATAGACCGCATCACCACCATGTGCGGGACGCCGTTCATCTCCAGTTCAAGAGGAAGTGTTACGAGGCGCTCGACTTCTTCGGCTGCGTGATCGGGCCACTGCGTAATGATTTCGACTTGCGGTGGCGACAGGTCCGGGTAAGCGTCCACCGGCATCCGCTGAAACGACAGGATTCCCCCGACCGTTATGAAAGCGGTCAGCATCAGTACAAGGAATCGTTGCCGCAGCGCCGCTTGGACTATTCGGTGGATCATTCTGATGTGGCGGACACTATGATTATTGTCAGGACGTCGTTCATATTTCGCACGATGCGCCTAGCGCTGTAGAGAATTGGCAAACTGCAGGAACAAACTGCCATTGCCTACAACTTTGTCGCCAGCTTTCAGTCCGCTGGTGATTTCCGTTTGTCCGTTCAGGCTTTCGCCGAGCGTTACCGAGCGCCGGCCAAACTGATTCGCGGACGCCTCAGCATAAACAAAAGGCTGATTCTCGTTATCGCGCAGAACGGAAGCATCCGGCAAAGCTATGGCATTGCGAATCGATCCCGCATTTACCGTTGTGACCACATACATATCTTTCTTCAACTTGTCGCCGGGATTCGGTGTCTCGATTCGCGCTTGAAGCGTGCGCGTGCTCGGATCGAGCGAGGCCGCGACATAAGCGATGCGCCCGTGGAAAACTTCGGGATAAGTATCCGTCTGAATTGCGACCGTGTCTCCGACCCGCACGTAGGGCAAATCTTTTTGATAGACGTTGACCAATACCCACACCGTGCTAGTGTCGGAAATCATGAAACATTGGGTGGTGCCCGGTTGAATCAGTTGCCCGGCCGAGACGTCCTGTTCCACAACCAGGCCGCCAATCGGCGCTTTCACCGGCACTTCGAATGATGGCGGAGCTTTCACCAGCGCGTCCGGATCGGTGATGCCCATAACTTTTAACGCCGCCTGCGCAGCGACGAGATCGCCTCCCGCTTGCACTTCGACGGATTCTGCCTGCTCCAGGTTTTGCTCGGCAATCGCGTGGTGCTGATACAGGTCCTGCGCGCGGGCATAAGCTTTCTGTGCGAGCGCATATGCATCTTTCGCCTTCAAATAATTCGTGCGCAGCTGCGAGTAATCCGGGCTCGCCACGTACAGCATAGGCTGGCCCTGCGTTACTTTCTGTCCCGGCACGATCACGACCCGGCTGACCGGGCCGCTTACCTGGGTAATCACCGGCGTAGTGCGAAAACTGTTGTAAGCCACAGCGCCCGTCAGGCGCAGTGATCGTGTGAGCATCGTAGGCTGAACGGTGAGAACTTGAACGTGCGACATCTGGTCCTGCGGAATGGTGAACAGTGCCGCATTGTCTGGATTGTTCGCGCCGCCGGAATTTGCGGCCACATTCGATCCTGAACCTTCGCAACCAGCAAACAGCAGCATAATGACCGATGCGGTGGCGAGCGTGGTCAGTTGTAAGCGGAAATGTCTGCGCGCGTTCATGGCAGGTTCCTCGTTCCTACCGCTTCTTTGAGCTGCTCCAGCGCGGTCATATAAGAAGCCAGCGCCTGACGATAAGCCAATTGAATCGCCCGGTAGCTCCGCTCGGCATCCAGAAAGTCCAACAGGCTGGCCGCGCCACGCTTGTATGCATATTCGCTGATGTCGCGCGAATCCTGCGCCTGCTTGAGATATCCGGAAGTATAAAGTTGCACCACTTCGTCATTGCTCCTGACCGCTTCATAAGCGCTGGCAACGTCGGAGAGAACCGTATCGCTGGCCGCCTGTTGTTGCTCCTGTGCTTGCGTGAGCGCGTACCCGGTCCGCGCGATCTCGCCCTGATTGCGGTTGAAGATCGGCAACTCAAAATTCGCGAAGATCGAAGCCGTGTTCTCGCCGGAGACGTGGGTGAAGTCGTAGGTGCCATTCACATCCACTTTTGCGTTCGCCTTAGCCAGCGAAATTTGGCTCTGAGCGGCGGTGACGCCTAACTCCGCGGCGCGGTAGTCGGGGCGCTCGCGCATGGCTTTCAACTGGAAGTCTTCCTCGTTTCCTTTGAGCGGAAGATAGGCGAGATCGCCCGTCACGTCGTAATTAGCTGGGACTGCATCATAGCCAAGTAATTCACGCAAGGCCACAAGCGCCTGCACCTTCGCCAGGCGGGCAGAAGACACGTCAGTCTGGAACTGCAAGAGCTGTAACTTGATCTTGAGATAGTCGGCTTCGCTGATATATCCGGCCTTGAACTGCGTTTCGCCGATGTCGACCGTCTGCTGGAAACCTTTTAGATCCTGCTCTGCAAATTGCAGCGTAGATTCCGCCAACAAGACGCTGACGAACTGCTGGCCAACGTTGAAGGCTAGAGTTCGTTCGGCGTCGGTTACTTGCGCCCGCGTAACCGCCGTCTGATCGCGAGCGGCTTGCAGACGCCGCTGCCGCTTGTGGCCACGCTCGAAAAGATATCCGATGCCGATATCGAACTGCTGTGTCTCGTTTAGATTTTCTCCGGAAAAATCCTGCGGGCTGAAAAATGGCACGAACTGCGTATCGGCGCCGAAAGTCGGATTAGGACGCAAATTCGCCGTGATCTCCTGTGCCTGGTTCTGAAAAACCAACGTCCGCTGCGCTTTGATGGAATGATTATGCGCCAGAGCCAAATCGATGGCCTGATCGAGACTGATATAAGTCGTGTTTTGACCGCTTACTGATCCCGCCAGCAACAGAAAAAACATTGCAGCCGAGGACGCTATCCGACAATGCCTGGAGCGCATAAGGGTTGAGATCAAAGCGTACTCACGCTGACGCAGATCTCGCGCGGAGGTTCGAAATGAGCACTTCGACAAGCTCCGTCGTCCGTATCATCCTCCCTACGGTAAGACTGCGGCACAACGCCGAATGGATGTATTGTAATTCACCATATTCCACAAGGCCCTTTCGTATTTCCATCGGACCCGCCGAAAATGGGCGTGGCGCCCGGCTTTTCAGACTCGAATTACCTTGATCTCTTTTTGGGTAAACGCTTCGACTACCTCGTCGGAAGCACCTGCATCCGTGACCAGCACATCCACATCGTCAATGGGGCAAATCAGCGACGGCGTAACGACTCCCAGCTTGCTGGAATCTGCCACCACAATAATCTGCTTGGCCTGCTTCACCATGGCCCGGAAAGTCAGGGCCTCGTCCGATTCATTGGTGGTCGTCCCGCGCTCCGCGTCGATACCGGAGACGCTAAGAAAAAGCTTGTCGAGAAAACTATCGCCGAGAAAGTTGTTGGCCGCAGCTCCGATCAGCGAAAATGACCACGGCCAATGGACGTAACCTCCGGTCAGGTGGATCTTGAGGCCTGGCATGTTGCACAGCTCCATACCGATGTTCACGGCATTCGTCACCACGGTAAGATTGCTGCGATGGCGTAAGCTCCGCGCCACCCAGGTCGTTGTGGTCCCCGCCGTCAGGCCAATGGTCTCCTTCTCTGCGATCAGTTCGGCGGCGGCCAATCCGATATGCCGCTTTTCCTTCACAAATCGATGCTCGCGAGTCTGAAACGCTGTGTCATAGCGAAACGGCTCGTAAAGCAGTTCTTGAACAAGAGCTGCACCACCATGAGTGCGCCGGATCAATCCTCTGGCTTCCAGCCGCGTCAGATCGCGACGAATGCTCGGAGCGGACGCTCCCAGGGAAGCAATCAGTTCTTCCACAGTGATCGAGCCCTTGCGCAGAAGCAGCTTCAGAATTCGGTCATCTCGATGTTGTTGGCGAACGGACATGATTGGGCGTTGTCGCACCAATGGAATGTGAATACTGGCGCGCTTAGAGCCTTCCGACACCGCAGAAGCTTACCATCCCTTCAGCGCCGTGGAGACGAACAATATCGTGCAGCTGCATCCCTGGAATTGCAGACGAAACGCTCAACTTGCAATGGATAACAGGCTAACCAGATCACATTATATGATCGTTTTGCCACACAACAATCATTTTCTGCTTGACAACGACCCTTCGTCCTGCCTTAGATTCTTTGCTGCTAAGTTTTCCGTTCTCCGGCAGCTCGAACCCGGCCAGAACCCATTGGAGTGACTTTCGTATGAAAAACCTCTTCCGCTGTCTTGCCGGATACTTCTTCGTGGCCGCACTGTGCCTGACGTGCGCGTGGGGACAAACCGTAACCGGCTCCGTCACGGGCCAGGTAACCGACCAAAGTGGCGCTGTGGTGGTTGGCGCGACCGTTACGGCTGAAAACACGGCAACCGGAGTGAAGACAACGGGTCAGACAAATGGTTCCGGCGTGTACACAATCCGCTTTTTGCCGATCGGCACTTATACCGTCGCGATCGAAGCAGCGGGGTTCGCGCAGCAAACGGTGGCCCCTTTTGCCCTTGAAATCGACCAGACGGCAAAGATCAATGCCACAATGACAATTGGAGCCTCCACCACAGTTTCGGTCGAGTCGAATGTTCATCCCATCCTCGACACCACTGACGCAACCCTGGGAAATACGCTTACCACCAATGAAATCGCAAACATCCCGTTGAATGGCCGGAACTTCTCCTCGCTCACGCTTTTTCAGCCCGGTGCCGTCGATACCGATCCCACGGGCATGGGCGGTAACAATGCCATCGAGCGTGACACTTACAACAGCGGGATAGCCTCAATTAACGGCAACCGCGAACAGGGAAACAACTACATGCTCGAAGGCGCCGAAGACAATGAACCGCAGAACAATCTCATCGGCTACAATCCCGCACCCGACGCCATCGCCGAACTGCGCGTGGTCTCCGCCAATGCAAACGCGTCGTATGGAAATGCCAACGGTGGTCAGATCGTGACCATTCTGAAATCCGGAACGAATGGCTTTCATGGATCCGCGTACGACCTGCTGGAGAACCAGAATCTCGATGCCAATTCCTGGGGGAACGGGCTTGCCCGTTGCGACGCGTGCAATCCGTCAACTCCTGCCAGCCCTATAACGAAATACACTCAAAACATTTTCGGTGGAACGTTGGGCGGTCCTATCGTACGGAATAAACTCTTTTTCTTTGGCGACTATGAAGGCGTTCGGAAGCATCAAGCCCAGCCGCTCCAGCAGACCAGCGTTCTCACCCCAGCAATGCTGAAGGGAGATTTTTCCGCTCTCACGGCCCAGGGCATCCAGCTCTACGACACGCAAAACAATTTCGCTCCTTACCAGAACAACCAAATACCGGTGGTGAGTCCGATCGCGCAGTTTCTTGCCGCCAATCCCGGGATCTACCCCGCGCCCAATCGAGCGCCGACTGATGGATTGATCCAAAATAACTTTGTCGGACCGCAAAATGGCTTCGTCACGAACAACCAGGAAGATTTCAAGGTCGATTTCACCCCTGGCAACGTCAACAAGATCAGCGGTTTCTATTCGCAGGGAACGGGCGCAGATTTTACTTCCGCAATTCTTCCTATATCCTTCCCAGCGCACAACACCTATCCGACGAAGATCGGTGGGGCTAGTTGGGTTCACACTTTTTCGTCCGCTATCGTTAATGAGGCGCGCCTCGGCTTTACCCGCGTGCGCTGGAATAATGGGGTGCCCAGCGATCCCACCGGCCTGTTCGGGCTGAATGGTGATTCAAAGGTGGGTATCACGTTTCCATTCACCCAGCAGTATGATGGTTTTACCGGGCAGAGCATCAGTAATAACGCGAGCTACATCGGAGCCAATGCCAGTCCGCAGGTGTTCACCGATAACACTTTCAACTATCAGGATGCTCTCACTTGGCAGCGCGGCCGCCATTTGTTCACCATGGGTGCGCAGGCGACGCGTTATCAGCAAAACTACCTCAACGCCGGCAACGTTGGATTTCTTGGGCAGTTTCAGTACACGGGCACGTATACGTCAGATCTAAATGCGGCCAACGGCGCTGGGTACGGACCTGCGGATTTTGTTCTTGGCCGCATTTTCGGCACCGCACTCGCGAATCCTCTCGGCAAGGTAGGCAACCGGCAATGGCGCGTCGCTGGTTACTTTCAGGATGATTACAAAATTACTCCAAGGCTGACGCTCAACCTCGGCTTGCGTTACGAATTCGACCAGCCCTGGTATGAACAAAACGACAAGACCGCAAACGTCCTCCCCGGTGGGACAGTGGAGTACGCAGGACACGTGCCTGCTGGAGCGGTACCAGGGTCGATTGTGTGCCATACGCACGCTTGCTATGACGCCAATTACAAGCAGATCATGCCGCGCCTCGGCTTCGCCTACCAGTTGAATCCGACGACGGTAGTTCGCGGTGGCTATGGCATCTCCAGTTTTTTTGAGGGCTATTCCTTTAATCAGCGCCTGACGTCCAGTCCGCCGTTTACGGAGGCAATCAATCAGAGTGCGCCGGCCCCGACGATGACGTCCGGTGGCACACCGTTCACGGTTGCAAACGCTTTCAGCCAGCCCTTTGGGTCGGATCCCAATTACGACCTTTATTCCGTTTGGCCGCAGAATACCCAGCCCGCATTCATTCAGCAATACAACCTTACCGTCGAGCATGCGATCACGAATGAGCTCTCGGTGAGCATGGGCTACCACGGTCAGAACGGCGACCATCTCGACGACTATCGAAATGGAAATCAACTTACCGCAGCCCAGGCGCAGGACCTCGGAGGCAATTGCGGAGCCGCCGTTGTTCCGGCGGTTGACCAGACTCCCTATTTCTCGCTGGTCGGAGAATGCGGCAGCATTCTCGTCACGGAATCGGAAGGCAGAATGAACTACAACTCAGGCCAACTCACGGTGCGCCAGCGAACCCATCACGGCCTGGAATATACCCTCAACTACACCTGGGCAAAATCCTTGACCGACTCGTCGGGCAATTACGCGGTTGGCGCACAGGCGAACAATAGCTGGAACGGGCTCTCGGTTCAGAACGGCTATGACCTGATGGCCGACTGGGGGCCTTCGGCGATGGACATCCGCCACAGCATGAACTTCGTGGGAGTCTACGACCTTCCCTTCGGCAAAGGTCGCGCTTACGGAGGGAATGCGAACGGTCTAGTCGACTCAGTATTGGGAGGATGGAGACTCGCAACCACGGCGATCCTCTATTCCGGATTCCCGGTGACCATCTTTGGGCCGGACGAGAGCAATACCCAAAATGCCGGATGGGGCTTTAGCCGGGCAAATCAATATCGCCCAATGATTATCCATAATCGATCCCTGGCGAATTGGTGGGGAACCGATCCCTCAGTTATCCCTTGTCAGGGCGCCGGATCCCAGACGAACCCGCTCGGCCAAACGGGGGTCTGCGCCTACGGTGCCGCTGCATCGAATACGTTCGGTACAGGGCATAATGGCAGCGAGCGAGCGCCCGGTTATCGACAGGTCGACATGTCCCTGTTCAAGGATTTTCATCTGAGGAGTGAAGCGCATGTGCTGAGCTTCCGGGCTGACTTCTTCAACATCTTCAATATAGCGAGCTACGGCAACCCAGATAACAACATAACCGACAGCAGCTTCGGCCTAATCAGCAGCGTGCGCTCTCCACCGCGTCAAATTCAGCTCAGCTTGCATTACAGTTTCTAACTGCGAACTCAGGGGGCCGCTATCGACGGAACAACGTCAATGGCGGCTCCGCAAGTTCTTCATACTCTCAGTTCATGCCCAATCACCCTACTCTGGAAATCTGCGTGGAATCGGTGGACCACGCCGTCGCGGCGGAACGCGGCGGAGCGCACCGCCTTGAATTGTGCAGCGATTTATCTTCTGGAGGAGTTACTCCCAGCGCGGGGCTCATGCAAACCGCTCGCCGCCATGCGAAAGTTCCCATCCACGTTTTGATTCGTCCGCGACCCGGCGACTTCTGTTACTCCGATCACGAGCTTGAGATCATGCGTCGCGATATTGAGACAGCTAAGCAACTCGGAATGGACGGCGTCGTCCTGGGTGTGCTGCATGCGAACAATCGTGTGGACATTGCGCAAACAAAAGCGCTGGTGCAATCGGCCACTCCTTTGCCGGTAACGTTCCATCGGGCGTTCGACACCTCGCACAGCCTTGAGGCGTCATTGGAAGATGTCATTCAAACCGGAGCGTCGCGTATCCTGACTTCAGGAGGCGCATCCAGTGCGATGGACGCACTTTCGATTTTGGCGCGGCTTGTGCAATTGTCGCGCGGGCGAATTCTCATAATGCCCTGTGGCGGCATCAATTCGGAAAACGTCGTGCCTATCGCTCGAAAGACTCTGGCTCGGGAGTTTCACACATCCGTGGGAACATCTCGCGTGGCAGGCGCGAGTGGCGACAATGGATCGCCGCACGGCGTTGGAACATCCCCTTCCCGGCCTCTATCCCCCGCATTCGAACAACAAGTCGCGCAACTCGTGAGCTTGCTTGACAGCGTTGCAACGACGAATGGGTAAGCCAGACTTGCTTTTTATCGGCACGCGTGTAAGGAGAGATCACCTGCTCAAAGTGCGGCCAGCCGCCGCTGCACTACCACAAAGTACAGAGCCAACAGCACAAGCAGCAGTCCGTTCACTCCCAACACCACCGGCGCGGTAAACAAGGGAACCAGCCATCCCGAGAGCAGATTGCCCATTGGCATGCCGCCGCGAAATGCGAAGTTGTAAACGCTCATCACGCGGCCCCGCATTTCGTTGGTGGTAATCAACTGCACCAGCGAATTCACCGTGGCAAAAACAGCCATCATTGAAGCACCCACGACAACGAGGAGGCTCTCGCTCAACGGCAACGACTTCGAAAGGGCGAATCCGGAAATCCCCGCGCCCAGGCAGGCGAGCGCGCCCAGCGCCACCAGACCCTTCTTTTTGAAATTGCCAGCGCTGGCGATCGCCAGCGAACCGCAAATCGACCCCACTCCCATCAGCGCAAGCAGATTGCCGAAGGTCTCCGGTCCGCGATGGAAAATGTCCTTCACGAAGACGGGAATATAAGTGCGCATCGGCATGCTGAGAAAAGTCATGAAAAAGGCGAGGACGATCAGCGCTTCCATCGAACCTTGCTTGCGGGTAAAGCGAATGCCCTGCTTCAAGCTGGCTAGCATCGACTCGGTGGTCTTGAGCGGAAAGAAGCGTGCGCTGATGATCGAGAGGGAAACGATAGGCGCTAGAAAAGAAAGCGCGTTCAGCCCGAAGCACCACGTTTCCCCGAGCTTCGCCAGGGCTTGTCCGGCCAGGGCCGGGCCCACCATGACCGCCACGTTGAATTGAATCGAATTCAACGCAATGGCATTGGGCATATCTTCTTTTTCGACCAGGGTGGGAATCAGTGCCTGATACGCCGGACCGCCAAAGGCCTGTGCGAATCCGGAGATGAACGAAAGGCAAAGAATGTGCCACACATGCACCGTACCTGTCGCTACCAGAATGGTAAGCACGGCCGCACTACCCATTTGCACATATTGAGAACTCAATAGAATTTTGCGCCGTTCGACGCGATCGGCGACCACGCCACCGATCAAAGAGAACAGGAAGATAGGGATCCCGCCGAGAAACTGATCCAAAGCCAGTAAGAATGCCGAATGGCTCAGCCGGTAGACCAGCCAGCTTTGCGCCACGATTTGCATCCAGGTGCCGATGCTGGATGTACAGGCGCCAACCCACATGAGCCTAAAATCGCGATATTGGAACGCTTTAAAGACTCGGCCAATCACCTTCGCGTTCAGCATAGGGTCTGCAAAAGCCTAACATGCTACTTCCCCTTAGACGGCATTGGGCGGATTCAGATTCCGATACCGCTCACTTTTTGTGGCAGGCAGACATTTTTTTTGATTTGAGTTCAGAAGTTGGACGTGAGTACCCGGGTGAGCCAGTGCCGATACGAAAGACTATGGTGCGCAAGGCCGCGACAGGTTCGCCAGCGGCAATTGCGCAAAATTGAGATGCCTGGCTCCACAACAGAGTTGTGGAGAAATGGCCGAATACACGCTCGGGGCCTTAAAAAATCGCTGTATTCAATTGTCATGATTTTGTTAATCCCGGATTAATGATGTGTTTTCTTCCGGTTCCGGCAACTGAGACCGAGCATCGCGAGCCGGATCGTGAGCATCTAAGAGTAAGTGAAGAACGCCGCAAACAACTCGATCTTCGATGAGAAGTACAGGGTCGTTGCTGTCCAGGGCGACCGTTTGCTTGTGCGAGGGGTTTCCAGCGGTGAGATGCTGACCATCATTAACCCCGAGCCCGATACTTTTCTCAATCAGGAAGATTACCCGCCGGGAAAATTAATCGCGCTTACCGATCCATCCACCGTGCTGCCCAATTAAGCGGCACTTTGTTCGTTCGCACGCTGCCCGAACTTGACCGCCGCGAACCATCCTTCATGCCCGATTGAGATGTTATTCTTCAAACCGGGTATTGCTGCTGTATGCTAGCCCGCTTCCCTGCGAGCGATTCCCTTCTTCGCCAAGCTGTTTACTGACAACAACCGGGTCGCCCGAAAGAAAGGACAACTGCGTGATTGAGGTTTGCGTGGTGGGTGAGCTGAATCTGGATCTGATCTTATATGGGCTGCCAAAGGAACTTGTGCCGGATGCAGAATTGCTCGCGAAGGGCATGGCGCTGACATTGGGGAGTTCTTCGGCGATCTTCGCGCACAATCTATCCATGCTTGGCGCGAAGGTCGGTTTCATATCCAGAATCGGCGATGATCCACTCGGAAAAATTGCGGTCGAGCGTCTTTCTCTTGCGGAGGTCGATACGAGCCGCGTGAAGAAGGGAACTGGCGACACTTCTACCGGCCTCACCGTAATCCTGCCCCATGCGGGATCGCGGTACATGTTGACGTATCCGGGGACCATGTTCGAGATGGAGTATTCCGACATCGATATGGATTATGTGCGTGGGGCGCGCCATCTGCATCTCTCTTCCTTCTTCCTGCACCGCGCTTTGCGCCCGCGAATCCTCGAGCTTTTCCGGCAGGCCAAAGAAGCGGGCCTTACGACTTCGCTCGATACAAATGACGATCCGGATAATGAATGGGGCCGTGACCTGCACGACGTTTTGAAATACGTTGACGTGGTCTTGCCTAATGAACGCGAGGCGAAAAAGATCGCGGGGACAGAAGATCTCACGCAGGCGATCAATTTCCTGACAGGGTTGGCGAAGATAGTCGTCGTGAAACGCGGATCGGGCCCTGCTATTTGCCGGACAGGAAATGAGCAGTGGCATCTCGCTCCGCCAGCGGTCGATCTGGTCGACGACGTCGGCGCCGGCGACACTTTCAACTCCGGCTTCATTTGCCTTTATTTGCGCGGAGCCAGACTCGAAGACTGCCTGGCATTCGCCAATATCGCCGCTGCCTATTCCGTCACCAAGGCGGGAGGCACTGAAGCATTTCGCAACCGCGAGGCATGGCTCGCCTTTCTTCACCGGCAATGGACCGCGATGGGGCGCGGACCTCTTCCAGCGAAGGATTAGGCCGACTGCCGTGCGGAAAGAGTCGTGCGGGGCGAGGCCGAAGATTTGACGGCGCTGGAGCTAATGGCAAGATCCCATTTGCATAAAGGACATCGCGTGTCCAATGTGTAGATCACGCGGCCTTGGCCCACGCACTGCGGATTTTGACAGGCTTTCATCGGACCCTATTTTCTCAATCCTTACACTTGCAACTTAGCACCGGTTCACGGCGGCGACATGCCAGTTTTTCGTTCGTGCCGATACGTTTTTCTTCTAGGACCGCACACTCATACTTGCAGTTTCACCAGCCAATTCGCCGGCTCCGGCAGAATGGCAAACTTAGGCAGTTCGCCGCGCACCATTGCTACCTCGTCGCAGCAATGGAACCTGGGGCAAGCATGACAATCTTTGTAAATCTTATCGGGGAGATCGTCGCGCTGCGCCACGGAAAATCCCTGCCGCCCAAAAAATTCAGGACTTCTCGTAAAGAGGCAGATGCAGCTCACGCGATGACGTTTTGCTTCCGCCAGCAATGCCTTCACCAGACACCCGCCGCCACCGCGCCCCTGGGCCCAAGGAGCAACCGTGATCGAACGAATCTCGGCAAGATGCGTGCCATATAAATGAAGCGCACCGCAGCCGATGATTCGCCCTTCGTCTTCCAGTACCACGAAGTCTCTGACGTTTTCACAGATTTCGGGCAACGTGCGCGGCAGGAGAGTGCCATCGCCCGAGTATCCTGCAATCAGTCCGTGAATCTTTTCCGCATCTGGCAAAATTGCTTTACGCGTGCGCATGAACCTCCTCGCGGAGCGATTCGATTTTCTTTTTGGCCATGGCAATCGCCTGCCGCACACGGTTAGGCGCAGTTCCGCCCGGCACGTCATGAATCGCGAGAACGGACTCCAGTTTCAGACAAAAAAAGACATCTTCGGCGAAAGCGGGATGAATCGCTTGCAACTCATCGAGCGAAAGATCTTGAAGTTCACACTTCTTCCCCATGCAGACCTGCACTGCTTTTCCGACGTGTTCGTGCGCCAGGCGCGAAGGCACACCCCGCTTGGTGAGGTAAGTCGCAGCAGCCCATGCGTTCATGAATCCGCTTTGCGCTGCATTCTGCATGCGATCGAAATCCAGGGTCATTTCTTTCATCAAACCAGTGGCAAGTGGCAACACGCTCAGTATCGTGTCCGCGGCGTCGAACAACGGCTCCTGTGTCTCTTGCAGATCCTTGTTGTAGGCCAGTGGCAGGCCTTTCATCGTAATCAATAAAGACGTCGCGCAACCCGCGACACGGCCGCTCTTGCTGCGGATCAGTTCCAGCAAGTCCGGATTTTTTTTCTGCGGCATCGCGCTGCTGCCCGTGGAATACGCCTCCGGCAGGTTAATGAAGCCATATTCCTGACCGGAAAACAGAATCATCTCCTCCGCCCAGCGGCTGAGGTGCATCGCCAAAATGCAGAGGACATTCACGAACTCAAGCGCGAAGTCGCGATCCGACGTGGCGTCTACACTGTTTGCGGTGGGCGCGTCAAAATCAAGGGCTCTGGCGCTGAACTCACGATCCAGCGGCAGAGTCGCCCCCGCAACCGCTCCCGATCCCAGCGGACATAGGTTTAATCGCTCGCGGCAATCGGCAAGCCTCGACGCATCGCGCAGAAACATTTCCACGAATGCCATCAGCCAGTGCGCTACCAGCACCGGCTCAGCTTTCTGCAAGTGCGTATAAGCGGGCATCGCCGCCTCGCCGCAAGTTTCTGCCCGGGAGACGAACACTCCACACAACTCCGCTAGCTGATCACGCAGTTCATCGATCCCCGCCCGCACATACATTCGCAAATCGGCGGCAATCTGTTCATTGCGGCTGCGGCCGCTGTGTAGTTTGTACCCCGTTTCTCCGATCGCAACGGCCAGCCGCTTTTCCACGAAGTGATGCACATCCTCTGCCTCGCTGTCTTCCATAAATTCCGGCGACTCGGCCGCTCGCCTGCCGATCTGTTCCAGCCCTTGCAGAATTTGGATCAGTTCATCGGACGAAAGAATTCCTGCACTTTTCAGCGCCCGGGCGTGCGCGTTGCTTGCGGCAAGCTCGTAGCGCAGCAACCTGCAATCGAACGCGAACGATCGCTGCCAGCGTTCGAAGCCCGGATCAAGCGACTCGCGAAATCTGCCCGACCACATCTTCATCGCGTAACCTCCAGTCGCGACCGGGCGCGTGAACGCGAGGGCAGCCCCAGAATGCGGATGAAGCCTGCAGCGTCTTTCTGGTCGTAGCTTTCGTCCATGGTGAAGGAGGAAAGATCGGTGCGATAAAGAGAATCCTCGGACGTGCGGCTGACGATCGAAACATTTCCCTTATACAGAGAGAGCGTGACTTCACCCGTCACATCTTTCTGTGTGCTGTCAACGAACGCATCGAGAGCTTCGCGCAGCGGCGTGAACCACAATCCGAAGTACACCAGTTCCGCGTACTTCAGCCCCACGTGCTGTTTGAAGTGCGCGACTTCACGCTCTAGGCACAATGCTTCCAATTCACGGTGCGCCGCAATAAGCAGCGTCCCGCCGGGGGTTTCGTAGCATCCGCGCGATTTAATTCCGACAAAGCGGTTCTCAACCAGATCGACACGGCCCACCGCATTGCGGGCGCCGATTTCGTTGAGCAGCTCCACCAGCGCCACCGGATCGAGCTTCATTCCGTTAACGGAAACCGGGATTCCCTGCTCAAAACCGATACGCACCGCTTCTTCCTTATCCGGAGCTTCTTGCGGGGAGCGAGTGATCTGCCACGTTGTGGACAACGGAGCATTGGCCGCATCTTCGAGCTCGCCACCTTCGTGACTGATGTGCCACAGGTTGCGGTCGCGGCTGTGAATTTTCTCGCGGCTGGCGGCAACCGGAATTCCGTGCTGCGCGGCATAGTCGAGACAGTCTTCCCGTGACTTCAGCGTCCACTCGCGCCATGGCGCGATGATCTTCAGCTCCGGCGCAAGAGCCTGATAGGTCAATTCAAAGCGCACCTGATCGTTGCCTTTGCCCGTGCATCCATGCGCGACCGCAGTTGCGCCTTCTCGGAAAGCGACTTCCACTTGATGCTTGGCAATCACCGGCCGCGCCAGCGACGTTCCGAGCAAGTATTTGTGCTCGTAAACGGCTCCTGCCTTCAACGCGCGAAAAACATAGCCTGTCAGGAATTCGTCGCGCAAGTCCTCCACCACAACTTTGCTCGCACCGGTGGCATACGCTTTTTCGACAACAGCATCCAGGTCATCGCCCTGCCCAACATCTCCGACCATCGCGATTACGTCATAAGAATAATTCTCCTTGAGCCACGGAATGATGATCGAGGTGTCGAGACCTCCGGAATAAGCGAGAACGACTTTTTCAGGCATGAGCGCTCCTTGCGGGCAGGCGAACGGCGCCCCCCAGTAACAAGTATAGGATCGCCTTCTGCACATGAAGTCGATTTTCTGCCTGCTCGAAGATCAAAGAATTTTCGGAATCCATGACTTCGTCCGTAACTTCTTCGCCGCGATGAGCAGGCAGGCAGTGCATAAACGCGGCCCCCGGCGCAGCCTGAGACATGAGCTTACGATTGACTTGATAGGGCGGGAAGACGCTCGCGCGCCGCTCCGTTTGGTCTTCCTGACCCATGCTGGTCCAGGCGTCGGTATACACGGCGTCGGCTCCAGAAACAGCCACGCGCGGATCAGTGAACAGTTCCACGCGCGCATTTGTCTTCTTCGCAATTTCACTCGCGGTGGCAACAATATCCGCGTTCGGCGCGTACCCGCCGGGAGTCGCAACACGAATGGAGGACCCCAGGCACGCCGCCGTAAGCAGCAAGGAATGCGCTACGTTGTTGCCGTCGCCGACGTATGCGAGATTCACACGGCGCAAATCGCCGAAGCGCTCTTGCAGCGTGAAGTAATCGGCCAGTGCCTGGCATGGATGCTCCAGATCGCTCAGCGCATTGATCACAGGAATCGAAGCGTATTTCGCCATGCCCTCTATCGTTTCTTGCGCGAATGTGCGCAGCACGATCACGTCCACCCAGCGCTCCAGATTATGCGCGATGTCGCTGAGTTTCTCGCGCGCGTCCAGGCGGCCTTGCGTTTGATCCACGAATACCGCCGTGCCACCGAGGCTCGACATTCCAGTTTCGAACGTGAGCCGGGTTCGCAGCGATGGCTTCTCGAAAAACATGACCATCTGTTTCCCGGCGAGCGTCCGCTGAAACACCGATGGCCGCGACTTCATGAGTCCCGACAGATGGAGCACCGCCTCGACGCCCTGCGGGCCGAGATCGGCGGTGGAAATCAGATCGGGACACCAAAACGCACCGGGATAAGCCTCTGGTGCAACCGGCGACCTATTTTGCAGTTGAGTATTCAAATCTCACTCCTTCTTTCATGGCATCCACAGGATGAAAATCTCCGTGGGTCACTTCCGTTCCAACCGCTTCCTCAATCACATCAAGCCTGGGCAACAATTCTGCGTGCGACGCAGCCAAAATTCGCACGCGAGTCACCCCTCGTAGCACCGCGTCAGCACAGGCTCGAAGTTTCGGTAGCATTCCGCCACCGATGACCGAATTCGCTGCCAGTGCGGCGATCTCGTCTGTGCTCAACGAGGGAATCACGCGCCCTGATGCATCTTTCACTCCGGCGACATCGGTGAGGAAAACCAGCGTCCCGGCTCGGCACGCAGCCGCGCAAGCCGATGCCATCTCATCCGCGTTGACGTTGTAATACTCGCCGTCTTCGCCTATTGCCACGGAAGCCAGCACAGGAACTCCACCGCGGCTCCAAATCGCTTCCAGCCATTGCAAGTCGACGTTGTCGATCTCGCCGACAAATCCCAGATCGCGCGCCCCGGCTTCTTTCTTGCGTGCGCGAAACATTTTTCCGTCACCACCGCAAAGGCCAAGTGCTGAAACTCCCGCCGCCTGAATCGCCCCGACGAGCTTCTTGTTGACCAGCCCCGCCAATACCATTAGTGCGACATCGCGCGTCGCAGCGTCCGTCACGCGCAGTCCGTCGACAAATTCCGTCTTGATTCCTAATTGCTTTAACGTTCGCGACAGCGTCTTACCCCCGCCATGAATGATCGCCACGCGATGGCCCTGGCGCACTAGCTGCGCTACAGCCTCGGCACAGACACGCAAAATACCAGGTTCTTCAATCGCGGCGCCCCCGATTTTTATGACGACCGTCACTGCAACCCTTCGCTTTCGCCAAACCCGTACATTAGATTCATGTTTTGCACTGCTTGTCCTGCCGCGCCTTTGAGCAGGTTGTCGACGCAGGAAATCAGAACCAACCGTTTTCCATCGGTATCCAAACAAAAACCCACATCGCAATAATTTGTGTGCAGACAGAATTGCAGCTCGGGAAGTTTCGGCGCGGCAAAAATCCGAATCCATCTTTTCCCTGAATAAAAGGTCTTGAAACAGGATTCCACTTCGAGCGATGTCATCGTCGAACTAAGCTGCACATAGATCGTCGAGAGAATTCCGCGCGGTATGGGCAACAGATGCGGAGTAAAAGTAAACTCCTGGGGTTTTAAATCCAATTGCTCCACGATCTCCCCTACGTGCCGGTGGTTGAAGATCGAGTACGCAGATAAATTGTCGGCGACCGAGACAAAGTGAGTCCGCGCCGTCGCCTCTTTTCCTGCGCCGGAAACGCCGGATTTCGAATCCGATATAATGCCGTGCTTCCGATCCACGCATCCAGCCTTCAATAACGGCGCTAGCGCCAAAATAATCGAGGTCGCGTAGCAACCGGGATTGGCCACCAACGTCGCGCCGGCAATACCCTCACTGTTCAACTCCGATATCCCGTAAACGGCCATCGCGGTCAACTCGTCCGCCACGGCCGAGTCCGCATCTTGAAAGTCGTAAGTCGTGCGATGCTGCTGCTCTTTCAACCGCCATGCGCCGCTGAGATCGATCACGCGCAGGCCGCGGGCAATCGCTTCCGGTACCAGCAACCGGGAAACATCGTGCGGCGTGGCAAGAAAAAGCATCTGCGCTCCGCACTGCTTTAGTGAATCCCAGGAGAACGGATGCAAGGGATAACCGCCGTTTCCGGACAGTGCCGGAAATACGTCGGCAAGATCGCTGTTCCCGCCATCGCCGTTTCGCCGCATCAGCATCGGCTTTTCCAAACGCGGATGGGCCGACAAAAGTCTGGTCAGCTCTAAACCGGAATACCCGGTCGCGCCCAGCACCGCAGTCTTGAGTTTCGCCGGCATTAATTCAGCATTCCCTCGATCCGGCTGGCCAGCCCACGCGCCGCCTCTTTGTCCGGGCAAACAATCAGTATCGTGTCATCTCCCGCAATCGTTCCGACAACTTCGTCCCAGTCGGTCTCATCGAGCGCGGCGGCAACCGGCTGCGCACTACCCACGATCGTCTTTACGACGAGCTGGTTCTGAGCGATGCGAACTTCCAGCACGAATTCCCGCACCAAGCGAGAGATCGGAGGCAGCGCCAGCCCCGCGGATCCTTCCGCTGAGGGCAGGGCATAGCCGCCTCCTGTCTTGCTCAAATTCAGCTCGCGAATATCCCGCGACAATGTGGCCTGCCCTACCTTGAATCCGCGCTTGCGCAGCGCGCGCTGCAAAGCTTCCTGGCTGGAGATTGGCCCAGCCCTCAGCGCATCCAGAATCGACCGTTGCCTTAGCGTTTTATTCATCATGCATATTTATTCACTATAGTGAATAAATATGTATTCATCTTACGGACCTGCTCTGGATTGTCAAGAGAGAAACGATGCTGCTTAAACTTTTGGGGAACGTCTGGCCGCAGTCTTTCCAGACTCGATTCGTAGAAGTGAATGCAAGGGGTCGGACGGACATCTTGCCTGCTAGACTACTCGGCGGTCAGAATCTTGCGCCTGAAACCGCGCGGAGTATTCAATGAATGCGAACGACGTAGATTCAAAGGTGAAAATGACAAAGGCGCCGGCAGTAAATTACACGTTCGGCTTATGGGCGGAACTAATGGCGGAATTTTTCGGCACATGCGTGCTCATCTTGTTTGGCACCGGCGTTGTGGCCATGGTGATTCTTTTCCCCTCCGGAAACGCGGGCGAGACCATCCACGGTGGCTACACCAACATCACCCTTGGCTGGGGATTGGCCGTCACCATGGGAATTTACATTGCAGGGAAAATTTCCGGCGCACACTTGAACCCCGCGGTGACGCTCGCCCTTGCCGTGTTCCGGCGCTTTCCCTGGGTCAAGGTGCTTCCTTATTCTCTGGCGCAGACGGCGGGCGCATTCTGCGCCGCGGCGCTGGTGTACTGGAACTACCTCCCCGCCTTCCGGAAATTCGATCCGCTGCTCGACCACAGTGCTGGAGTCTTCACCACGTTCCCCGCTTTTCCGGGGCTGCCGCAGGCAGGCTTCCTGGATCAACTAATCGGCACCGGCCTGTTGCTTCTGTTGATCTTCGCGATCACTGACGAATTCAATGCGCCGCCAGGAGCCAACCTCGCTCCCCTAATGATCGGGTTGGTGGTCGTCGCCATCGGCATGAGCTTTGGCGGCATGCATGGATATCCAATCAACCCTGCGCGTGATCTTGGACCGCGCCTGTTTACGGCCGTCGCCGGATTTCGGAACAATGGCCTGACCGACGGAGCTCACGTGTGGTGGATCCCGGTGGTCGCGCCTTTGCTGGGAGGCCTGGCCGGTGCAGCCGCGTACGACCTCGGAATTCGACGCTTTTTGCGGCGCTCTGCAAATGCGGCCGCGAATAGCGCCGCCAAATAAATCATGATGTCTTCCGATACAAGGGCGAAAACAGAGATGGTCACTGTCCATTGCAGCGCTTTTCTTTTCGACCTCGATGGCGTGCTCATCGATTCCACTCCCGCTGTCGCCCGTGTCTGGCGCCGATGGGCGATTGAGCACGGCTTCGATCCAGAGGAAGTAATCGCGCACGCGCACGGACGCCCCAGCCTCACCACCGTGCGCGAATATCTTCCCGACGCCGACCACGCCGCCGAAAATAGAAAAGTCGAGCGGGCAGAAATTGAAGATATCGACGGAGTCATTCCCTTGCCGGGCACACTGGAACTGCTGTCCCGCTTGCCTCAGGAGCGCTGGACGATTGTGACCTCCTGCACCCGGGCATTGGCGCAGGTCCGGATTCGCGCAGCAGGTTTGCCCATACCAATAAACCTGATCACGTCCAATGACATCATCCACGGCAAGCCACATCCTGAGCCTTACTTGAAAGGCGCGTCGGTGCTGGGTTTCCTTCCGGCCGAATGCATCGTAGTGGAAGATGCGCCTGCGGGAATCCGTGCGGGCAAGGCCGCGGGCAGTCGCGTGATCGCATTTCAAACGACATCACCAGCGGAAGCAGTGCGTATTGCTGGCGCAGATTGGATTTTGAACAATTGCTCTGACATTCGTTTGATCGCTTCGTTGGTTTCACCGGGGCAGTCTGGACTCATCGTCTCTTTGACTGAACCCCTGCTCTGATTCGGGGTCTTCGTCTGATTCGCAGCTAGAAACTCGATCTTGCTGGGCAAATCATGCCGCCGCAAAAAAATCTAAGCGCCAAAATTCTAAAGTTTCTGCTTTTCTTGTCGATCAGGTATGCATATTGCAAGGGATTCTGACAGGTTCCCTGTAAGAACAGCCAATTTCTTAGGAGACACTCATGTCGACAGCAGGTATTTCCAGCAGCTCTCTAGTCCAGGGAGCTCAGTATTTTCAGGATCGCAAAAGCGACCTGCAGCAATTGGGACAAGCGCTTCAGTCCGGCGATCTGACCGGCGCTCAACAGGACTTCAGTACCATTCAAAATTTAGCTCAAAACGGTCCGTTCGGCGGCAACGCGCTTGCAGTAAACCAACGCCAGCAGGACTACACTGCGATTGGCCAAGCGTTGCAGTCCGGCGACATTGCTGGAGCTCAACAGGCATTTGCTCAACTTCAATCTACTTTCAACTCTGGTCACCGTATCCTTGATCCCGTTCCGCCCGTAATTATCAGCATCGGCGAGCCTGGAACAGCCACTGCGCCCACCACTGGTAGCTCGACTGCTACCACCACGCCTTCAAGTCCTGTCACGGCAACGCCGCCTGCCAGTGCGGCCATTGGTCCAGAAATTGCCATCAATATCGGCAATGGTTCGGGTACCGCAGCCAATCCGGAAGAAATCACCATTAGCCTGAACAACACCAACGGCGGCGAGCAACTGACCATTGGCGTCGGCACTCAACAAAGCCCCAACGCTCAGCAGATCACGCTGAATCTGGCGCAGAACAGCAACGAACAGATTGTCCTTAACTTGCTCGGTAATACGTCAGCCGCTTCGCCTGCGTCGTCATCGCAGACAAATGGCGTAAATGTAGTCGGATAAGAAGTTTGGCGGAAAATTAAATCGCACGCACTAACTTGTATGCGGTG
Source organism: Candidatus Sulfotelmatobacter sp. (assembly GCA_049584475.1). Lineage (GTDB taxonomy): Bacteria > Acidobacteriota > Terriglobia > Terriglobales > Acidobacteriaceae > Sulfotelmatobacter. The sequence continues at coordinate 143,691 of JBAUXX010000068.1, forward strand.
CAGTGAACGGACCAGCTCGCAGCCCTTCCCCATCCCTCACTGCACCGGCGCATTCAAGGCCGCAACCAGTTCTACAAAACTATTCGCATCCACCGCCCGGTCCACCGCCTCTTTCTGGCCGAATAATTCGCTCGCATCTGCCAGCAAATCCAGTTGTGATTGGTTGTCCCCTGTCAGAATCATGATAATCAGCTTCGCGGGTTTGCCGTCGCGCGCGTCAAAATCAATCCCCGCTGCGGATTTTCCTACGACCACTAATGGCCGAGTCAACCCGTTGATGCGCGCGTAAGGGATCGCCAATCCATTTTCCCATCCACTGGCCAGCACCCGCTCCCGCTCGGAGAGGATACGCAGAAAGCGCTCCGGGGCATTACTGACCGCCTCCGCCGCAACCTCACACATTTCATGCAACGCTCCCCGGCGAGTCGTCGAGGTCAAGCTGGGCAGAAAGAGCCGACTCTCTACCACATCTTTTAAAGTCAGGTTTCTTCGCCGGCTGACGAAAAAGTGGATTGCAGGCGCCGACAACAACGAAGTAAACAGCGCCATGATCACGAGCGCCACGAACATGTGCTCTTTGATCAAGCCCGCTTGCAGCGCCAGGATTCCGAGAATCATCTCCATCGCGCCGCGCGCATTCATAGCCAGACCGACGGCGAATGCAGAATTTCGATCCATGCCTCCCAGCCGCGCGCCCCACCCTGCGCCTATTAACTTTCCTACACAGGCAACGCCGATCACCGTGGCGGTCAAACCCAGGTGAAAGTTGGAAGCAAAGTCGGTTCGCAGGCCAATGCTGGCGAAGAAAAAAGGTGCGAACACGTTGGTCACGATTTCGTGAATGTGTTGCGACGTACGCCGCCGCAAATGCCCCGATTCGCCAACCGCGATGCCGATAATAAATGCACCAAAAACCGCGTGAATCCCGGCGTATTCGGTAAACGCCGCTCCCGCCAGCGTAAGGGTAAAAATAAAACCCAGAACTCCGCCCGGCCACGAAGTGTGCGCCTGCAGAATCGGCAGCAGTTTGTCGATCAGCCACCGGCCTACCGTCAGCATTAGACCCACAAACAGCAGCACCAGGATGATCGTGTGCTTTGTAGCGTCCGCTACGCTCTGTCCGGCCAGCGGGTGAAGCATTCCCAGCACAAACGAAAATAAGATCCATCCCACCAGGTCGTCGAACATGGCGGAAGAAATGATCACCGTGCCCATTTCGGTGCGCAGAAGATTAAGATCCATCAAAATTCTGGCAATCACGGGCAACGCCGAAATCGAGAGTGCAGTGCCGACGAACAGGGCGAAGATCAGAGTGTCGGCGCCCACTTCCGCGCCCATGTATGTAGGAAATGTTCCTGCCGCTGCGAAGCCAACAATAAAAGGAAACGCGACCCCGAAGATGCTGACCAGCAGCGCGCTCTTGCCCTGGCGGAAGATGCTGCGTAAGTCGATTTCCAGGCCTGCCGTCAGCAGAAAGAAAACAACTCCCAGCGTGGTAACCGTATCGAGAACGACAGGCATGGGCCCGGTCGTTGGAAACAATGTGGAGTAAAGATGCGGCCGGAAATGGCCCAGGACGGTCGGCCCCAGTAAAATCCCCACCCCGATTTCTCCCAGGATGGAAGGCTGGCGGATTTTCTGCATCAATTCAGCCGCCAGCTTGGCGCAACCCAGCAGCACTGCCAGCGCCAGGAACATGGTCATCACATCATGAGGAGTCAGGTGCGGCACGAATAGTTCTCCATGGGTGTTCCGTAACGGAGTTCTAATTTACTTCATGAAATGGATAGTACGGCAAACACCGTAGGACATTATGCAGGATCAGCCTGAGCGACAACTCTTGGCGCGCGCATGAGAATTAGATTCACGTCAATGTGAGGTGCCTTATGACAAAACTGCGTGCGCAGCGAACCGGTCTGGTTGCCCTCGGAATTTTGTTCGCGGTAACACTGGCCGCCGCCCAGACGCCTCCGGCGAACCCTGCCCCCGGACAAAGTGATGGCATCATCGGCCCGCAATTGATCGCCTGGTCGGCGTTGCAAAAGCCCGAACCGGTTCCGCAAAAGCCTCAGCCGATTCCCGGACCCGACCAGACACAACCAAGTTCGCAGGACCAATCTAAGCAACCGGATGGGACGGCGCAATCGAACCCGCAGCAACCGGAACCCGAAACCCAACAAACGCCAGCCCAGAGCATCTCAGGAACCATCGCCAAAGTGAACAACAGGTATGTTCTGCAAACGTCTGACAGCGTTACCTATCAACTGGACGACCAGACGAATGTTGGCCAGTACGTTGGCAAGCGCGTGAAGGTCACGGGCACACTAGACCGCAGTACGGGCACGATTCGCGTTCGTAGCGTGGAATTGTTATCGTGAGCGGCATAAACCAGCCTCTGGAGGTTTTGCCAGTATCGATTTTTGCGCTACAGGGATTAGTCTTGGCGCCTTCGTCGAACGAATGTTTGGGATTAAAGGCAGATCGGATCGCTTCAAGGAGAAAGTTATGAAAGCTAGACCGCTTTCCGTCATGCTCATTCTATTTGTATTCGCCGCTTTGTCCGCCGGTCAAGACCAAACGGCCCAGCGGGATCAGCCTTCCGCTCGCTCGCAGGATCGAATTCAACGTGAAGTTCGCCACGAGCTGCTGATGTTGCCGTACTTTGGTGTCTTCGACAATATTGCCTACAAAGTGGACGGCTCATCGGTCACTCTGCTGGGACAAGTCGTAAGGCCGACGCTCAAGTCTGACGCAGGCAATGCAGTTAAACACATCGAAGGCGTCGAAAATGTCGACAATCAGATCGAAGTTCTTCCACCCTCGCCGATGGACGACCGCATCCGCATGCGTCTGTTCCGCGCTATTTACGGATACCCGGCGCTGCAACGGTACGCTCTGGGCGTGCAGAAACCGATTCGCATCATCGTGAAGAACGGCCACGTTAACCTGGAAGGCGTAGTCGACAGCGACGGCGATAAAAACATAGCCGGAATCCGGGCCAATGGCGTCTCCGGAATTTTTTCAGTGACGAACAATTTGCAGGTTGTACCATCGAAATAAACTCGCCTGAGCGTACCCCGCTTTCATTGCACGAGGTTGCTCACATCTGTCGGAGGGCCGTGCGTCTCCCGCATAAAGCACAAGCTTCTCCGGGATTACTTTCATCGCCTTCCCTGCGTATAATGCTCCCCGGATAACTTTCTCCTCAACAAAATCGATTCTCCCGGAGGACGCCTCATGAATCGCCGCACTTTTCTCGCAACTACCGCTGCAGCCACAGCCGCTTCCATGCTCAAGGGTCCATTAGGCTGGGCCGCCGCGGATCACAGGATTCAGAATCTCGGCGTGCAGCTCTACACCGTCCGCGATCAGTTGAAGCAGGATTTCGACGGCACTCTCTCTAAAGTTGCCGCCATCGGCTACAAAGAAGTGGAGTTCGCCGGATATTTCGACCATTCGCCGAAGGAAGTTCGCACTTCCATCGACAACCATGGCCTTACTTCTCCGTCGTGCCACGTCCAGTACGATGTTCTCGGCGAGGACAAATGGCCGGCGCAGATCGAGTCGGCGAAAATCATCGGCCAGAGTTACGTCGTCTGCCCCTGGATTCCCGAAGATCTCCGCAAGCAGCCCGACATTTGGAAACGTGCCGCAGAGACTTTCAACCGCGCCGGAGAAGCCAGCAAGAAGGCCGGCGTGCAGTTCGCTTATCACAATCACTGGTTCGAATTCCTGCCGGTGGATGGAAAGCTTCCTTACGACCAGCTTCTCAAAGATTGCGACCCGAATCTGGTGAAGATGGAACTGGATCTCTGCTGGATCACCGTTGCCGGAGGGGATCCGGTGAAATACTTCAATCGATACCCGGGGCGCTTCCCCCTTGTTCACGTTAAGGACATTAAAAAGATGCCGAAAATTTCCGAGGCTGGCAGCCAGAGCTTCGGCGATTCGCTTCAGGATATGACCTCAGTCGGCAACGGTCTCATCGACTGGAAGCGCATCTTTGCCCAGTCCGACAAAGCCGGCATTAAGTACTACATCGTCGAGCACGACAAGCCGGTCGATCCTTTCGACAGCATCACGAAGAGCTACGAGTACTTAAACAAACTGCGCTGGTAAAACGACAGCCGCCGCAGGATGAACTATGTGGGGACGGCCGCCTCGGCAGTCCCCACGTGGCAGACCAGCTGCTTGGCCAACATAGTCGCGTGCGGAGCGAGAAGATTTGAACTCTCGCTCCCACACTCGCGTATTTCACACACATGCAAACGATGGCCAAGCCCCGCCCCGCCCTCGGCATTCTCATCTTTCTGGCGCTAATCTTTGTCGTGCTGCACCTTGCCACCAGCAGCGGTTACGGTTTTCACCGCGACGAACTCGCCACGCTAAACGACGCGCTTCATCTCGACTGGGGATTCGTCGCCTATCCTCCGCTCACGCCCGCCATCGGCCGCATTGAACTCTCATTGTTCGGAATCTCAACGTTAGGCGTCCGTGTCGTTCCCATTCTCGCGCTCGCCTTGGTCGTGGTGCTTTCCGGCCTCATGGCTCGCGAACTCGGAGGCTCTCTCCACGCACAAATCCTGACTGCCCTCGCCGTCGCGATCGGCCCTATCGTCACGCTCGAGACCACGTGTCTTCAGTATGTTTCCTTCGATTATCTGTGGTGCGTTCTGCTCACGTACTTTCTCTTGCGCCTGCTAAGCACCGACGATCCGCGATGGTGGCCAGCGATCGGCGCGGCCATCGGCCTGGGAATGATGACCAAATATACTATGGCGTTTTTCGTCACGGGCCTTGTCGCAGGAGTAGTCGCGGCCGGAATATTCGATCAGGATTTTAGGAAGAAGATAGCGCGCCATCTGTTCAGCCCGTGGCTGTGGGCCGGAATTGTCGTGTCTCTGCTCATCTTCCTGCCGAATTTGATCTGGCAGATCCGGCACCATTTCATATCGCTCGATTTCCTGCAGCACATTCACGCGCGCGATGTGCGCCAGGGCCGCGCCCGCGGCTTTCTTTACGAACAACTTTATGTCTGCGTAAGCGCGCTGCTGGCCCCGCTTGCTTTCATGGGTCTGTGGTTCTACTTCACGGAACGTGGACGAAAATATCGGCTGCTGGGCTGGATGTTCGTTATGACTTTCCTTTTGTTCGCAGTGGCCAAAGGACGCTCTTATTATCTCGGCCCGGTCTATCCGGTACTGCTCGCCGCAGGCTGCGTGGTGTGGCAGCATTGGGTCGCAGCACGCTCGCGAAACTCTTCGTTGGCGATCCAGGGAGTAACGTGGGTTCTCGTAGCGGTGAGCGCAGCCGCTTCGTTCGCGCTCTTCACTCCGATCGCACCGATCAATTCTTCAGTTTGGAACGCCACGGCTAAGGTCCAAGATAACTTCGAGGAGGAAATCGGATGGACGGAGTTGGTTGCGACGGTGGCGAGAGTCTACGACGCCATTCCAGCTAACGAACGCGGTGGAACGGGAATCATTGTCGGAAATTATGGCGAGGCTGGAGCAATCGATCTCCTCGGAGCCAAATACAACCTTCCACCGGCAATCAGTGGAACAAATTCAAACTGGTATCGGACCTATCCCGTTAGTGAACCGCAGACGCTGATCGCCGTCGGCCTGGACGACAGCTTCCTGAAAAGACATTTCGAACGTTGCGAAGTGGTAGCGCACAACACCAACCCATACGGCGTAATCAACGAAGAGAGCCGCGACCATCCAGACATTTCTTTGTGCCACCACTTGCTCCAGCCCTGGCCAGAATTTTGGCCGCACTTTCAACGCTTCGGATGACGCCGACGTCCGACTTCGGACCTCAGGCTTCGGACTCTAGACGTTGACCTCAAACTCTGCCAGGGAACCACGTCGACACCAGTGGTCCGAGGTCTGAGGTCCGAGGCCTAAGTCCCAAACGGCTGTTCCAGCGACAAACTCTGCGGCGTAAACAACTCCGCGCCGTTCTCCCTGACGTGCATATCGTCTTCGAGGCGCACGCCAAATTCCCCGCGAATGTAAATACCTGGCTCGTTGCTGGTAGTCATGTTGGCTTGCAGCTTGGTCGTGTTGCCACGCACCAGATAAGGCCACTCGTGACCGTCCATGCCCATGCCGTGGCCCAGTCGATGAGCAAAATACTTGTAATCTGGTCCATAGCCCGCGTCAATTATGACGTTGCGCGCCGCCGTATCGATTGCGCCGCATTCCACTCCCGGACGCGCCGCGGCCAGCGCCGCAGCTTGCGCGCGATGCACAATGTCGAAGACTTGCTTCATCTTGTCTGAAGCCTTGCCCAACACGAACGTGCGCGTGATATCCGATTGATATCCCTCGACGGTGCAACCGTCGTCGATCATCACAATCGAGCCTTCGTGGATCACCTGCGGAGTCGTCGATCCGTGCGGATACGCGGAATATTCGCCAACCTCAACGCTTGCGTCTCCGGGAAAGCCCATGCGTCGATACGCTACATCAATCAAATCCTGCACCTGCCGCTGAGTCATGCCTTCGCGCATCGCATGATATACCGCTTCGTAAACCGCGAGGGTGACCTGTGCAGCAAGCCGCATCAACGCAATCTCGTTCGCGCTCTTAATCATGCGGCATCCCGCCGTTACGGGAGTGGCGCTGGAAATGGTCGCCTGCGGCGATGCTTTCGCGATTCCGTCGGAAAAGTGAAAGCGTATGGTTTCTTCCATCCCCAACCGGCCTGTGGCCATGCCATGTTCCTTCAGTCCCTGCGCCACGAGTCGATACGGATTTTCATCTTCCTGCCATGTGCGTACGTCCGCGTGCTCGCCATCGGGTGAGTTGGCGATCTGCTCGCGCGCTCTTCCCTCTTCAAACGCCGGACAAACATAAAATGCCGCTCCTTTCGCCGGCAGCACCAGAGCGAACAGACGCTCGCCTCCCCACCAGTGAATGCCGGTGAAATATTTCAGCGACGTGCCTTCCATCAGCACGATGGCGTCAAGCGAGTTTTCGCTCATCAGCTTACGGGCGCGTTCATGCCGCCCCTGCCTTTCCTCTGGCGTGATGGGAACAGCTTCGCCTTTGCGCGATTTCAACCGCGCCAGGGATTCGGGAATGGACGCATCGGGTTTGTCCTGCGACTCGGCGGCGACAAACGGATTCGAAGCCGCTAGCACCCCCGCTGCACCGCCAACCTCCAGAAACCGTCTGCGTGAAATCATATGTACCTTCAATTAGAGATTTGTACTGCTATCCATCAGTTGCGCCGGGGCGGTGGTCCCAGCGGCGTGGAATCGTACTTGGGCATCATCTTCGCGAGCTCGGCGCCAAATTGTGGGCCGGGACTCATACGCTTCGCGAGCTCATCCAGGGCAATGAAAAATCGGTCGAAACCCGCCGGACTAGCCGCTCCAAGGAAGTGGACCGGCTCGCTTCCCGTGTTCCCCTGCGCATGCGGGATGTCGCGCGGCACACAGGCAAATGTTCCCGCGTTGAGATCCTGCCATGTGCCGTCAATATAGACCGACAGCACTCCCTCCAGAATGTAGAAGTACTCGTCCATCTGCGAGTGCTGGTGCAGCAAAGTCATGAATCCCGGGTCCTCGCGAAACTTTCCCAGCCAAAAAGCCCCGCCGGAGCGTTCCCCATTCACCAGAATGTGCGCCTCTCCCAAACCCTGGCTGTATACTTGCGCCTGCTCCGCAGTCACGATCAAGAGCTGCGCTTTCCTCTCGCCGTGTTCACCCCTCGACGTCGCCTCTGCTTGTGACATCGACACTCCTCCCAGCAGAAATGAGGAATATACACCAACCGCGCGCGGACCGGGCCATGCGAAAATCCAAAAGTGCTCCGGGAGTCCTGCTATCAGGGAGATAATTTCGAATGGATGCAGGCTTCCAATGCGCAGGCTGCGGTGAATGGAACGCCACGACCGTGGATGAATCCGCGGGCCGCGGGCAATCCTATGTTGAAGACTGCCAGGTCTGCTGCAAGCCGAATATTCTGCACGTCACTTACGACGCGTCGTCGGAAGAATATTTTATTAGCGCCGAGTTGGAGTGAAGTCGCAGACCTCGGACGTCAGACCTCAGACCTCACTACCGTTCAATCTTCTACACAGCTGGAGTTGACGGTCCAAGGTCTGGCGTCTGCCGTCCGAGGTCCGCCGTCCAGTGCTAGAATTTAGAGTTTGCTCATTCCGTAACCTGAAGGTGCCCATGTCTGACACCGCTTTGCTGGCAACTCCTCCCTCGCCGCTGACCACGCTCACCGAAGACGAAATTCTCTTCCGCGACAACATTCGCCAGTTTGCCGACGACAAGATCCGTCCCCTGGTCAAGGAAATGGATGAAAAGGGCGTCTTCGAAAAAAATCTTCTCCAGGAATTCTTCCAGCTTGGCTTGATGGGAATTGAGATTCCCGAGCAATACGGTGGAGGTGGCGCGAAGTTTTTCGAAGCAATCCTCGCGGTCGAGGAACTCTCGCGCATCGACGCCTCGGCCGGAGTAGTGGTCGACGTGCAGAACACCTTGGTCAACAACGCATTGCTGCGCTGGGGAAGCAGCGAGCAGAAGAAGCGATTTTTGCCCAGGATGGCCGCCGATACCGTCGGCGCGTATGCGTTAAGCGAGGCGAGTTCCGGATCGGACGCATTCGGTTTGCAGACACGTGCGGAGTTGAAGGGCAGCGACTACGTGCTCAACGGGCGGAAGTTGTGGATCACCAATGCGAAAGAAGCGGGATTGTTCGTGCTCTTTGCCACAATTGATGCGACCGCCGGATATAAAGGCATTACCGCATTTCTGGTGGAAAAGGATTTTCCCGGATTCAGCGTAGGCAAGAAAGAAGACAAACTGGGCATTCGCGCGTCCTCGACCTGCGAACTGATTCTCGAAGACTGCCGCGTGCCCAAAGAAAATGTGCTGGGCGAACCGGGCAAGGGATACAAGATTGCCATTGAAACATTGAACGAGGGCCGCATCGGCATTGGCGCGCAGATGATCGGCATCGCGCGCGGCGCCTGGGAGTTCGCGGCGAAATACGCGGTGGAGCGCAAGCAGTTCGGAAAAGCAATCGCCGATTTCCAGGGCGTTCAGTTCCAGATCGCTCAAATGGCAACGGAGATCGAAGCCGCGCGGCTCATGGTCTACAACGCAGCCCGCATGAAGGACGCAGGTGTCAACTTTGTGAAGGAAGCCGCGATGACTAAACTTTTTGCTTCGCAGGTGGCGGAGCGCGTGACCTCATTGGCTATTGAAGTCTATGGCGGTTACGGGTTTACCAAAGACTATCCTGTGGAAAAATACTGGCGCGACGCTAAGATCGGCAAGATTTACGAGGGCACCTCGAATATGCAGTTAGCGACGATTGCCAAGCTGGTGCTGGGAAAGTAAACGGGATTCCGGCCTTCCGTTGCGGGTGCTTGAATCGTCCCAGATCCTTACTGGACAAGCCTTTCAGGGCCATCCGTCTTAACGATCCCAAGCCGCGAACCTAACTCCGGTAACCAATTTCAGTTACTCTTTATGTGCATCGAGTTGCACTTGCCCTGGTCGCTTAATACTCGCAGTCGCCACCTAATCCCTTAGTTTCCAACGCGTTCCCGGCCATTCCCAACTTGGCTTCCTAGCTGCATTCATCCCATCGCCTGCGGTTTTGGGGCAAGACGGGGTGTCACTTGACGAGTCTGTTCGGCAACACCGCTATCTCTCACGTAGAAGCTTCCACAGTTTCCCCCGCTCACAAAAAACTTGGATGGCTTCCGCTGCTGACTGTTTTGTTTCTGCTCTCGTATGGCCTGATGACCATGCTGATCGTGGAGCAAGGATCCACGATCGAATCGCAGCGCACGCTCATTCGCGACCTGTTTCATGACAGTTCCGAACTTTCAGCTGTAAAAAACAAGGCCGTTGTGGAGAAGAACGCGGCGAACGCCAAGCGTCACGGACAAGCGCAAGTCCCGGCGAATCAGTCTCCCAATCAGGATTCGTCCACTCAGTCGGCGTCGAGTCAGACTCCGGCGAATCAGGCCGCGCAGCGTCGCGCAGGAAAGAAGCCGCAACTGGCAATGCCGTCACGACCCGCGGCGGACCTGGCGGATGATCGCAGGGCATTGATCACAATCTAATTCGCCCAGATTGTTGACGTGCGATTTGTGGAGGCTTTGTGGAACCGATGTTTGCCGGACTGAAGATCATTCGTTGCGGAGTTGAACGATGAAGGCCCTGACCCTAGCCTTGTTGTTAAGTCTGCCGGCGATAAACCTGCAGCCCGCGCAGCCGCCTCGCCAGCCGTCGAGTCATCTGGCAGAGCGCTCGAAAGGCGGACGCTGGTATTTCGCCGCCACCGGCCACGCCGTCTACTGTTATGGCCCGGTTATGACTGTTCCCAGCGCAACTGGCGACTTGCAGAAGGTCGCAACGTTCTGTCGCGATGGCAGCGCCGTTGTACCGCTGAAAGACTAGCTCCACAAGCAAAGCTTCGACAAATCTTTCTTGTCGCCATAAGGGCACGGCTCCGGCCGTGCCCCTCCCTTTTGCCCTTTACCTTTCCGTTTCTGTTATTCGTTACACTGATTCGACGATGCCCGAACTGCCTGAAGTTGAAACCATCGCGCGCGGACTGGCGAAGCGCGTGACCGGGGACGTGATCGAGTCCGTATGGCTGGGTCAGAAGCCCGAACCATTGAAATCCTCCGCGGCGGAAATCGCCCTTACGCTGGAAGGCAGCCGGATTCGCTCCGTGCATAGGATGGGAAAGCACATCGTTTTCGATTTGGAGAGACCAAAGACTTCTAGAAGACGAAAAGCTGAAACAACCGACAACTCCGCTGCGCAATGGATCGTTCATCTAGGAATGAGTGGACGGCTACAGGTCTGCGAGAGCAATGCAGAAGTAGTCAAGCATACGCATGCGATCCTGAAACTAAAATCAGGAGGCGAATTGCGATTCGTCGATCCGCGACGCTTCGGACGATTGAGCGTCGCCACGGCGGGAAATTTTGACGCCGGCGGCGTTGAGCCGCTGGAAGTCGAACTCGAGAAATTCACCGCCCTGTTTCGCGGACGCAAGGGACCGATTAAGTCAGCGTTGCTGAACCAAAAACTGTTGCGCGGCGTCGGCAATATTTATGCGGATGAAGCTCTGTTTCGGGCCGGAATTCGGCCAAAGCGGCGCGTAAATACTATTTCCCGCGAGCAGCTGCGAAGACTCTATTTAGCCGTGCGCGAAGTGCTGACCGAAGCCATCGCATTGGGTGGATCCTCAATTTCGGATTACGTGGACGCGGACGGCGAAGAAGGATTTTTTCAGCTCAAGCATCGCGTGTACGGCCGCGAAGGCGATCCATGCCTGGTTTGCAGGACGCCGATTAAACGCATCGTAATCGGCGGGCGCAGTAGCCATTACTGTCCGAAGTGCCAGCGCTAAAGACGATTCGTGCTTCACCACGGACGAAGCTTAGGTTCACAGAAGATCGCTCCCGCTCTATACTCTTCTGTCGTACCTGTTCTGCCTATGCCTGATTTTTCCATCGGAGTCGACCTCGGCGGCACCAACCTGCGGATTGCCGCTGTGAGCCGCGACGGACACCTTCTTGAGAAAGTGGCGCTCGAAGCCAACGCCGCCCGCGGTCCAGACCCCGTAATCGATGAAATGTGCTCCGCGATTCAGCGGATCAACCGCCAGTACGAGCAGAACGGAAAGTTTCTGGGCGCGGGAATCGGAATTCCCGGCATCATCGATCTCGAAACCGGAACAATACGCAAGTCGGCCAACCTGCCTCTTTTTTCCGACTACCCGGTGCGCGCGGAAATCGAACGGCGCCTGGGCGCAAAAGTCTTCCTGGACAACGATGGCAATTTCGCCGCGCTCGGCGAGAAATGGCTAGGCGCAGGGCGCAGCGTCTCCAACATGGCTATTCTGACGCTGGGTACCGGCATCGGCGGCGGCATTGTTCTGAACGGAAAAATCTTTCAGGGGATGACTGGAATGTCGGGAGAGTTCGGGCACGTTCCCATCTCTCAAGACGGTCCGCCGTGCGGATGCGGCAGCTACGGGTGCGCCGAGCAGTACGCATCGGCAACCGCAATCATGCGGATGGCTCGTGAGGCAATCGCCGCCGGATCGCCAGGGCTCGCTCAGGCCGCGGATTCAGCTGTGGAATTCAATTCCGAAGCGATTTACAAGCTGGCGATCAAAGGCGACAAAGATGCGCAGGAGATTTTCCGCAAGTTCGGCAAGGCGTTGGGCTTTGTACTGGCTGGTGCCGTAAACATACTGAATCTCGAGATGTTTGTGATTGGCGGCGGAGTGTCGAGCGCATGGGACGCCTTCGCGCCCAGCATGTTTGAAGAACTACGCTCGCGATCGCTGGTTTACGCGGCAACCGATCCCGGAGACTTGCCGCTGGAGCGCACTCACGGAAAAACGATCATCGCGAAAGCCCTGCTGGGAAGCGATGCCGGACTGTTTGGCGCGGCGCGGGTTCCGATAGTTGAGATCGAGACGCGACTTAGTTCCTGACTCTGCTCACTGCCTCAAGAAACAGTTGGTTTTGCTCCGGCGTGCCAATGGTCACACGAATGCAATTGGGAGCGCCCCACGGCCCCAGCGGCCGCACACTCACTCCCTCAGCGCGCAGGCGGGCCGCCAACGCCGATGCGTCCTGGCCGACATCGCAATGAAGAAAATTTGCCGAGGTGGGCGTCACGCGAAATCCAAGTTCGATAAGCGCTTCCGCCAGCAGCGGCGCTTGGACCGCATTGTTGGCAACCACCTGAGCGATGTGATTTTGATCGTGGAGAGCGGCCATCGCCGCGGCTTGCGCCACCGTGGACACGGAAAAAGTATTACGCATGTGCGCGCAATAAGAGAACAGCTCCGCCGGACCGAGGCCGTAACCAATCCGCAGGCCCGCCAGCCCGTGAGCTTTGGAAAATGTGCGGAGCACCACTACGCTTGCACCCCGGCGAACGTACTCCAGTGACTGGGAATAGATCGTGCCACGCAGCGAGGCAAAGTGCGTGGCAAACTCATAGTAAGCCTCGTCGAGCACGACGACAACTTCGGCCGGAACCCACGAAAGAAAGCGCTCGACAACCGATGCTTCAAGCATAGTACCGGTCGGATTGTTGGGGTTGGCGAGAAAAACCAGCCGCGTATTCTTATCGATGGCGTCGAGAACTGCGCCCGGATCGAATGTATCGTTGCGCATGGGAGCCTCGATCAAATCCGCTCCCGCCGCTTGCACGGCCAATGAATACACAACAAACGAACGCTGACTCGTCACCGCATTGAGCCGGGGACCGAGCAGAGTCTGGCACAGCAGGCCAAGCAGCGCGGTCGAGCCGGCAGTAACCATCACATTATCGGCGGGCAAATCGTGATGGGCCCCCAGCGCATGACACAGGTCGCGGCACTCGTCGTCGGGATAGGCGCTCGAGTTGCCGATCGCAACCTTCATCGCCTCAATGGCGTTTGGCGACGGGCCAAAGGGATTCTCGTTGGAATCAAGCTTAATGAGCTGGCGCTCAGTTGCGGGCGCAGCGGATTGCGAAGGCGGAACAGGCGTGTACAGGCCCATTTCGCGGGCCGGTTTCGAGACTAGATCAAAAAAGCGGCTCATGGTCGCGAAAGATTCCGGCGTATCAATTCTTACGTCGCATCAGTTCCCTGCGTACATTAGGCCGTGGAACGCTTGGGAGCTGCCATTCCAGTTGCAGACGCGGTTTTCAGCAGATTGATTTCTTTCAGCGTGAGCGAACGAAATTCGCCCGGCGGAAGATCGAGCTTCAGTGGGCCGTAGCGCACGCGCTTAATCTTTTCCACATGGTGACCGACCGCTTCAAACATGCGGCGAATCTGGCGGTTGCGGCCTTCCACCAGCGTGATCTCATACCATGGATTGGCCGATTCCTTCACTACGCGCACTCCCGCTGGCCCAGTTCGCACTCTCTTGCCATCATCGGTAGCAATGGAAACTCCTGCGCGCAGTTTTTCGATTGCCTGCTCGTTGGGCACGCCGGCGACTTTCACCACATAAGTCTTCGTAACGTGAGAGCCGGCTTTCATCAATCGATAAGCCAGATCGCCGTCATTCGTCATCACCAGCAGCCCTTCGCTGGCATAATCCAGCCGTCCCACGGGATAAACACGGCCCTTGACGCCGTGAATCAAATCCATAACCGTCGGACGTTTCTTCGGATCGCTCATGGTCGTGACGTATCCCTTGGGCTTGTTGAGCAACAGATAAACATGGCGCTGCGCCCCTTGCAACAACTTGCCATTGACGCGAATATGGTCGGTCTCAAGGTCAGCCTTGCTTCCCAGTTCTGTGACGACCTGCCCATTGACCTTCACGTGGCCGGAAGAAATCAACTCCTCGGCCTTGCGGCGGGAGGCGATTCCGGCGGCGGCGATGATCTTTTGCAGGCGTTCGGCTGGCATGAGTTATCGACTTCGAGTCGGATGCGACGACCTCAATACCCCGGAGGCGCAGCCGTCTTTTCGAGTTTTTCTGATTCAAGCATTTCCACTTCCGATTTTTCTGACGTCGGAGTATCCGTTAGCAACTGAGCCTCGGCCGGCGTTTCTTCATCCTCATCCGCTGAAGACGCGGCATCCGCTGCGATTTCGGCCGACTGAGCCTCGGCTTGACGGGACACGGCTTCCTCCTCCGATTCTGCCGGAATTAGTTCGGACTGAAACGATTCGGCCACCAGCTTTTCAAATTCTTCCATGCTGGGTAACTCATTGACGTCCTTCAAGCCGAAGCGCATCAGAAATTCTTTGGTTGTCTTGTAGAGAATCGGGCGACCAATGACCTGTTTGCGGCCAGCAGTGCCGATGAGCTTGCGGTCAAGCAGTGTGGCGATGACGCCGCCGGAATCGACTCCGCGAATTTCGTTGATCTCGGGCACCGTGACCGGCTGTTTATACGCGATGACGGCGAGAGTCTCCAGCGCGGGCAACGACAGGCGAATCGGTGGCTTCAGGCTCTTCGCAAACCCACGCACAACCTCATGTTGCTCCGGCTTAGTAGAAATGCGATAGCCGCCCGCAACTTGGCGAATCTCAATTCCGTGATCGGGCGAATAATAGTCGGCGATCAGCTGTTCGAGCGCGAGCCGCACGCGAGACTTGACCTCGGTCCCGTCGGTCGCGCCTTCGCTCACGACCGACTCCTTGACCAGTTCGATCAGATGATCGAGCGTCACGGGAGTTTCCGCCGCGTAGATAATGGCTTCGAGTTGGGCTTTGAGACTCATAAGTAGTGGCTGGTTTTTACTTCCAGTCGTCCCGCACTGCTGCCTGCTCTTTCATCATCGCTTCGAATCCAGTGTGTTTGCGAATAGCGATTTCACCGAACAATCGCTCTTGCCGCACCTGGATCGCTTGTAGCCGAACCATCTCGAGCAGAGCAAGAAACATACAGACTAACGCCTGCCGGGAAGAAACGCGCATCAGAATCTGCTTCAGCCGGATCGGGCGGTCTTCAAATGACAGACGGCGCCGCAGATAATCGATCATCTGGCCAACCGTGACGGTTTCTTCGTCGACATTAATTATGGGACGCGTCCGCAACCGGTCGAGCACCTGTTGAAAGGTCTTCACCAGGTCGATTACGTCGGCATCGATTTCGGGTTCGGTGCCTTCAGCATCCATGAACTCATGCAACGAAGGGTTCGAAAGCACCGCCGCTTCGATCTGCTGCTTCTGCAACAACATCTGCGCTGCAGACTTATATTTTTCGTGTTCCAACAGCCGATTAACCAGTTCGTTCCGCGGATCGTCCAATTCCTCCGCAGCCGCCATCGGATCGCGCGGCAGCAGCATCTTGGATTTAATGTGAATCAGTACTGCAGCCATGTAAATAAAATCGGCCGCGACATTCACATCCAGCTCGCGAATTTTCTCGACGTAAGCCAGATATTGCGCCGTGATGCGCGCGATAGGGATGTCGTAGATGTCGATATCCTGCTTGCGAATCAGGTCCAGGAGCAGATCGAGAGGGCCTTCGTAAACGTCGCCGACAGCCACCGCGAAAGGAAAATCGTTTTCTTCCTTTTTTCTGGAAACCTCTTTTGAGTGTGGCGACGAGGAATGGGTGTTCACTTTGCCCGCACCAGCAATGACGGCGGAAGCAGGCGAACCATCCGTGTCCCTGACGAGTTTTATTTCCTCCGCCATCGCTTACCTGGACCCGCCTTCGTACTTGAGCGACATGCCCATCGCTTCGCGAACGTCGCTCATGGTCTCCCCCGCGGCTTTGGCCGCGCGCTCCGTGCCTGCCTCCAGAATATCCCAGGTCAGGCGCGGATTCTCCTCGAATTTCTTGCGCCGTTCCTGCATCGGCGCGAGCAGCTTGACCAGCGAGTCGGCGGCCCAGCTCTTACACTCGATGCAGCCAATCCCCGCAGACCGGCAGCCTACATTCACCTTGTCGATCGTTTCAGGGTCGCTGAATATTTTATGCAGATCACCGACCGGGCACACATCGGGATTGCCAGGGTCGGTGCGCCGTACCCGCGCCGGGTCCGTCACCATGGTCTTCAGCTTTTGCCGGACCACCGGTTCGGGATCGGTCAGCAGGATTGTGTTGCCATAAGACTTCGACATCTTGCGGCCATCGGTGCCGGGCAGCTTCGGCGCTGGCGTGAGCAGGGATTGTGGCTCAGGAAAAACTTGATTCTTCGCGCCGTAAAATCCGTTGAAGCGCCGAGCAATTTCCCGTGTCAATTCCACGTGCGCAACTTGATCTTCGCCCACCGGAACAATGTTGGCTTTGTAAACCAAAATATCCGCCGCCTGTAACACCGGATAGCCTAGAAATCCGTAGGTCCCGAGGTCTTTGTCCTGAATGTTTTCGCGCTGCTCCTTATACGTCGGCACACGCTCCAGCCACCCTAGTGGCGTAATCATCGAAAACAGCAGGTGCAGTTCGGCATGAGCCGGCACATGCGATTGAATAAAGATCACAGATTTTTCCGGATCAAGCCCGGCTGCAAGCCAGTCGAGCGCGACTTCCAGCGAGTTCGCCTTCACGCGTGAAGTGTCTGCGTAATCGGTAGTAAGCGCGTGCCAGTCGGCGACTTCGAAGAAACACTGATACTCATCCTGCATGCGCACCCAGTTATCGAGCGCGCCAACATAGTTGCCCAGATGCAGCTTTCCAGTCGAGCGCATGCCGCTAAGCACCCGCTTGCGAAATGTAGCAGAGCCTGCCATGTGATCAGCGTAGCCTCACGACCGCCATTAACACAGAATCGAAGACGCCGAGCACCGGATAGATCAGTCGCCCGATCAGGCCCGGCGCAAGATATATTAAAGCCAGCAAACCAATCCAGCCCACAGTGTCGTAAATCTTGAGCGTGCCTTCCGGCAGGAAGTGCCGCAGAACGTGGCTGCCATCCAGCGGTGGCACCGGAATCAGATTGAATACCGCCAGCACGATATTCATCACCATCAACTCATACACCAGAAGGCTGAGCGGCATGAGCAGAGAAGTGGTTTGGTTCGCCAGCACTTCCAGCCGGTCCGGATACACATAGAGCATGATGTTCAAGATCCCCGCGCCCAGATGCGACGTCACCCCAATGACGATCAAAATCAGCAGCGCGCCGCCCGCAATCAAGAAATTGCTGATTGGACCCACGACCGAAGTCTTAATGTCATCTAGAACCAGGTTCCGAAAATTACGCGGATCGACCGGCGTGGGTTTGGCCCATCCAAGCATCGGAATTCCAGTGATCATCGCGATGAGCGGCAATGCAATCGTGCCGATGGGGTCGATGTGCTTGATGGGATTCAGCGTAATCCGGCCCAACATGCGGGCAGTCGGATCGCCACATCGGTTGGCCATCCAGGCGTGCGCCGATTCGTGAAAGCTGATCGCAAACAGGAAGGCGATCACCTTGAACACCATATCCACATGTTGCAGTGTCATGCGAGGCTGGCTTCGATACTACCATGCGAAAAGCCGCGTCTTCGTGCGGTCGGCGCGACACAATACCCAAGCCAGGGCAGGCTGGCTAACGCTTTTCCCACGCTTTTCGCACCTCTTCCGGAGCAATGGATTTTACCTTGATGGTCTTGGCCGGAATGCCCCCAACAATGTGATATGGCTCAACATTTTTCGACGCCACTCCTGCCGAACCGACGATCCCATGCTCTCCCACCCTCACGCCGCTCAGCACAGTCGCATGGTAGGTAACTCTCGCCTTCGGGCCGATTTCGGTCTTGTGATTGTCGACGATCATGCCGTCGTTCAGATCGTGCGAGTGTGAGTAGACGTTGGCGTAGTCGGAAACCGAACTGCCCTCGTGAATAATGATTTCGCCGCGATCGTCGAGTAGAACGTATTTGTGAATCGTGCAATTGTCTTCGACAGTTAAGTTGTAGCCAAAAGAAACCTCGACTCCATGAAAAATCTTTACGTTGTTGCCGAGGTGCTTGAAAATGTGGCGGGCCAGCATCGCCCGGACACGGAATCCCAGCCAATGGTTCAACCCGGCCGGCGACCGGTCATACATCATCCAGAACCAGATGAGCGGTTTGCGTTCGGCGTATTTCGCCGCGTCAACGTCACCGTAATATTCCGGCTCCAGCGTGGCGTTGCGGGGATCGAACGAATGCGCCAGAACGCCCGCCGCGGAGGCTGTCTCATCCGGCTCCGAATACGAACGGCCCAGATAAAGTTGATGCAGCGCGTCGCGAACCACGTCGCTGCGATGCTCCGGGTCGCGATTCTGAAACTCATGGTCCAATTGTTCAACCCACGCAAGAAATGTCTTTTCCGCCGGCGGCGTCGGGGTTAGAACGCGGTATTGGTATCGTGGCATGGCAGTCTCTCTTCCAGGAATATTCGCATGAAGCCCGAGTAAACATAGCACAACCGAAAATGCTTTATAATCCGCGCGCTCCCCGCAATTCGCTTCATCTCGATTTCAACAGGATTCATGAACACTCTCGCCCGCAAATTGCGCGCCGCCGACTATTTCACTCTGGGATGGGGAACCATGGTGGGAGTGGGTTGGCTCGTCGTCATGGACGACTGGGTGCTGCGCGGTGGAGCACTGGGCGCGCTGCTTGGCTTCGCCATTGGCGGTGCTCTCTTGTTTCCCATCGGCTGGGTCTACGGCAGGCTGGTCGTCGCCATGCCCGACGCTGCGGGCGAAATCGCTTATACCTCGGCAGCCTTCTCGCGCTCCATCAGCTTTGCCACCGGCTGGATGATGACCCTTGCGTATTTTATCGTGTGTCCCTGGGAAGCAGTAGCCGTCGGACGCATTGCCGGCTACATCTTCCCTCAACTCGATTCGATCGAGATCTATCGCATTGCCGGACGGCCGGTTTACCTTCCGCATCTGATCATTGGAATCGGCCTCAGCGCGCTGCTCACCCTGCTGAACTATCGCGGAATTCGCCTCAGCGCCACATTTCAGAACTGGACCAGCTTCGGCACCCTCACGCTCTTTGTGATCTTTGTGGCTCTGGGCGTCAGCCGCGGGTCGCCGCGCAATTTCCCGCCGCTCTTCACTCACTCGCCACTGATTTCGGTCTTGCTGGTCTTGCAGATCGTTCCCTATTTCATGACTGGATTTGAATCAGTGGGCAAAGCGGCGGAAGAGGCCAGCCCGCATTTCGCCGGGCATGGATTCTCCAGAGCAATCTGGATGGCCATCTTCGTCGGCATTCTCTTCTACGTCAGCATCGTGGCTGCCGTCGGGTTTGTCGCGCCCTGGCATCAATTAACTGGCGAAAAGTTCATGACAGCCGTAGCCTTTCAGCAAGCGGTACACTCGCGCTGGATCGTCAACATCATTCTTGCTGCTGCATTGCTATCATTGTTCAAATGCTTTAACGGAAATTTCGTTGCGGCCAGCCGGTTGCTATTCTCGTTGGGCCGCCGCGGTCTGGTGGACAACCGCGTAGGACGGATTCACAAGCAACATCAAACGCCAGCGACCGCGGTTCTCTGCATCGGCATTGCTACTGCCGCCTGTATGCTGATGGGCGATGCGATCCTGGTTCCAGTCACAGAAGTGGGGTCGGTAGCCTGCGCGCTAGGATGGTCGGCAGCCTGCGCCGCCTACCTCAGCCTCGGGCGCAAAACCATACCGCAGCACGGCATCGATCTTTCTCGCACTGGGCGTTGCATTGCCGTCCTGGGACTGCTCGTCGGAATCGCGATGGTGCTGATGAAAGTTCTACCGATCGTACCCGGGCACTTTACTGTTTATGAATGGATGGCACTCGGAGTATGGATTGTTCTAGGCGCGATCTTTCGACGAAGCGAACCGGCTGCAGTTTCGAGTTAGGTGTCTGGGCAATCCGAATCGAGAGGAAGCAATTATGAAACGACAATTCGTAATGCTTTGCGCGGTCTTCGCGCTTTTAATGGGAACAACTCGCTTATTGTCGGCACAAACACCAGTACCCGCCTTCGATGTGGTCATCGCCAACGGCCACATTATCGATGGCGCCGGCTCGCCCTGGTATTCCGGCGATGTCGGGATCCGCAACGGAAAAATTGCGGCCATCGGCAACCTTACGTCTTCCCCACGCAAACGCACCATAGATGCCGCAGGCAAAGTCGTCGCTCCAGGATTTATCGACTTGCTTGGGCAATCGGAGTTGACGATTCTCGTGGATCCGCGTCTCCCCTCGAAAATCTATCAGGGCATTACTACGGAAATCACTGGTGAAGGCGGATCGGCTGCACCCCTGAACGATGCCATCATTCAGGCCGATCGTCCCGACTACGATCACTACAAGATCACACCCGATTGGCGAACTTTCCGCCAATATTTCGCACGGCTGGAAAAGCAAGGAATGGGCATCAACCTGGCCAGCTATGTCGGAGCAACGCAAGTACGCCGCATGGTTTTGGGCGACGACGATAAGCAGCCAACGCCGGAACAACTCGATCAGATGAAGACGCTGGTTCGCGATGCAATGAAAGACGGAACGGTCGGTGTTTCCACGTCCCTGCAGTACGCTCCCGCACCTTACGCAAAGACGGATGAGCTGATCGCTCTTGCCGCCGAGGGAGGAAAATTGGGCGGCATCTATTCCACCCACATGCGCGACGAAGGCGATTCCGAATTCGAGGCGATTGACGAGGCGCTGCGCATCGGACGCGAGGCACACGTTCCCGTGGAAATCTGGCACCTCAAAGTCGCGGGCAAGAACAATTGGGGACGCATGCCCCAGGTCGTCGAGAAAATCAACGCAGCTCGCGCCGCCGGAGCGGATGTGACCGCCGATACTTATGCATACACTGCGTGGTTCAATGATTTCTCGGCGTTCATCCCGCCGTGGGCGCACGATGGCGGCGCAGCGAAGCTAGTCGAACGACTTAAAGATGCTACGACCCGCGAGCGCATCCGCAAAGACATGCTGACTCCCTCAAAGACTTGGGATAACGAATGGCAGGAAATTCCCGGCCCTGATGCCATCATGATTGGCGTAGCTCAGAATCCCAAATTGCAGCCGCTGCAAGGCAAGCGGCTGTCGGAGATTGCAAAGTTATGGAACAAGGACCCCCTGGACACGCTCTTCGATTTTCTGATCCAAGATCCCTTCGCCAGCGTCGCGGTCTTTGCCATGTCGCAACCCGACGTGACTTTGGCCCTGCAGCAGCCGTGGGTCGCAATCGATAACGATTCTTCGGGAACTTCACCCGAAGGCATTCTGGGCCAGGAGCATCCGCACCCTCGCGCCTACGGCACCTTTCCGCGCATCCTGCGAAAGTATGTGCGGGAAGACAAGGTGTTAACACTCGAAGATGCGATCCGCAAATTCTCGGCCTTGCCGGCGCAGCGCCTCAACTTGACCGACCGTGGAGTGCTCAAAGCCGGAATGTGGGCCGATGTGGTGATCTTCGACCCTGCAACCGTTCGCGATCTCGCGACCTTCGAGAATCCTAATCAGCTTTCCGAGGGAATCGATTACGTGCTGGTGAATGGCATGCCGGTGATTGATCAAGGAAAGATGACGGGAGCGCTGCCGGGGAAAGTCTTACGCGGAGCGGGATATACGCCGTAGAGAAGTTAGATGCGGTCAAGTTGGAGAGCTTGCCGGATGGCATCTTCAATCCGCACCAAAGTCTCGCGGGAAATTCGGCCTAGGGGAGGATATTGGACGATATCCTTTTCCACAGTCGTGACTTGATCGCATTTCGCCCAGGAGTCGCGCGTCAATCCACAATTGCCGGCATGAATAGGCACTCGAAGAGACAAGCGTCCGTGGTAGACCGAGGTGATAGGCACAACGTTAACATCCAGGGCGTGCCGGTTTAGCGCATCGGAAGAAATGATCACCGCAGGACGATTCTTGTCGACGCGTAGCCAGTACACTTCGCCACGCCGTGGATACCAACCTGAAGGAACTGGCATTTTCAATCGCGCGCCAGCGAGCGCCTGGTAGCATTTCTGTAAGCGCTTCTCTCGGAGACTTCGTCTTTATTGTTTCGTGTTTTTTCAGCCGCGAAAAACTCGGACGCCTCCCGTTCCAGACGCTCATGGCGTTCGAGCAAAAGAGCGCGCCGAAGAAGTTCGTTTACTCGATCACTCAGCGAGCGGCCCTGCTTCGTGCTGACGATCTCGGCGATCACATCTTCGCTAAGAGTCAAACTCGTAGCTTTCCTCATATGTAATATATTATTACTTTGAATGTGATTAGTAAATGGTGCCCACTCCCAGAAACCCAAAATTACGGTTTGAGCCTTGCTTGGGTTTCCGCGCCCGTAACCCGCACCGCCTGCGGCTGCGCCAGCGTGCCGGTGATCGTATATGCCTGAGGCGTGGCGGCTTCTGAATCTACCGGTGAGGCCGGACTGAGCTTGAAATCCAATTCTCTCGTCAACGAAGCCGTTCCACTGAGTTGAAACGCGCCGGCCGGAGAATCGAGCGTCGCATCTTTGATTGCAATCATGCCCTCGTGCAAGTGGGCGCGTCCTTCGAATAGGGTGATCTTGAGCGGATCGTTGTCACTTGCGAGCGAAAGATGGGGCAGAACTCCATCGCGCACTTCGAACTGCACGGCCGCATCCGCGGATCGCCAAAAGTCTTCCGAAGACAATCCTGAAGCCGTCAGTTGGTACTTTCCGTCAGCAAGACCGGCAATCCAGGGATCGTTCATCGAATCGGCGATGCAGCCCATCGACACTCCCGTGAGTGTTCCACTGCCGGAATAAACGGGCGGCTTGCGGGTGAAATCCGCCTGCCAATCGCCACTGTGAGTTCCACAGAGCAACTGCCCGCGAAGATCGGAGACTCGTAGCTTTCCGGAGTCCAGGTTGACATTGGCGGAAACCTCCGTCGCCGCGAGACTCCTCATCAGCAATCGGCTTAACGTGACCCGGCCCGTCGCCCGAAGGCTGGCCAGAAACGAGGGCGTCTTTTTTGTGTTCGACGCCAGCAAGCTATACCAGGGCCGATCAATCTGGTTTGGCTGCGCCCACTGGCGCAGATCGCTTAAAGCGGCCTCGCTGCTGTTCAGACTGAAATGCACGAGACACGCCGAAGGCGTTCCGCAACCGCGGGGAAGTTCGAGCGATCCTATCCAGATTGCGTGAGCCGCGTTCACGCTCATTCGGGACACTTTCACGTCGTCGGGAGAGAACTGTAAATCGGCGGCTGAAATTTCAACTGGCCGGTTGGTCTCGTAAAGCTGGACGCGGACATTGCGCAACTTTGCGGTGCCCGTAACTTGCGGCTGTACATGCGCCCAGTTCCCTGCAATCTGCAAGTTGACGCTGGCGGCGCCTTCTGCCGTTGTGGTCAAAGCTGGCAGACCGAACAGATGCGCAGCGCGCAACGCTCGTCCAATCTCGGTTTCACCGCTGTAGTCTATGCCGTACCCGGCAGGGCTCATCCAGCCGCGGGCGCTCGCGGCCGCCTTTCCAGAAGCGAGCGCTACTGGACCAAATTCCAAACGCGGGCCGGGGGATGACACGGGCATATGCCGAGTAGTGCCATTGGCAGCGTCCGCGGCGAGCCAGAAGGGCACGGCCGCGGTCGCCAGTTCCGCCTTATTCCCGGCCGAAGCGAGCCGGAGATTCGCGATCTCTCCCCGGCCTTCGAAATGCGGCGCCTCCGAAGCCTTGCCGTTTTGTTGCATCGAGAAGCTGCCCTCCACCGTGCCGCTCGCAATCAGGTCATCGGGAAGGTTCTTCTTGGCGCGCTGCGCGAGCGCCATGGCGGCACTCGCGGGCACACCCTCCGCCGTCAGCACCAGATCGTAGCTGTGGCTGCCCGGCAGCCCTAGCTGCCCGTGCAGCGTGATCAAGCCAGTTCCAACCGGAGTCTGGCACGAGACCTGATGCAGCGTGTGATCCACCGAACTGTACCGTGCATCGCAATGCCCATTCATGCCAACGGGCTCGCCGCTCAGAATGTCGTACCGGCGGAAATCTCGCACTGAAACATCGCTCGTCACCTGCAATTGCGCCGGAGTGCCCGCGAGAGTCGCATCCAGCATCACGGTGCCGCGCCAGCCTTTGTCCGTTCCAGTCAGGAACTTCGTCAGCTGGCCCAGTTGCGGGCGGTCCCACTCCACCGCGAATTGCAGCGGCGTTTCGCGCAGGCTTGCCGCTCGCTGCCATGTCCCGTTCACACGCAGCAAACCGGTATCGCTCAAGTTCATGTCGCTGCGAAATGGCTGCGCTCTTAAGCGCACACCCCAGGAATTTTCGGAATCCTGCCACAAGGAAAAATCAGCGTTGGTCAGCGCATAGGGCTTTTTTTCCTGTCCAAATTTGAAATTGATACGGCCCGAACTCACCTGAATATAAGGGAACGCCGGGCGCGGCTCAGATTTGGCTTTGGCGGTAGGCGCCAAAGGCACATGGGCCGTGCGCTCCAGCAAGACTTCAAGGTTCCAGCGGCTCCCCTCACTGCGTACCAGATTGAAGCTGGGCTCGCTGAGATCAAGCCGCGCGATTTCCATTCGTCCGCGCACCAGCGAAGTTAGGCGCAGGGCCGCCGTCACCTCGGGCGCTCGCAAGAGCGGCTCCGACCCGAATGCCGGCGCATCATAAACGACGAGATTTTCAAGGTCGAAGCCCGGCCGCGGCAGCAGGCTAATGTGGACCGCGCCAATTTCTACCGGCCTCCCGAGCGCCGCCGCTAGCGACGAGGTGATCCGCGACTTCAAACTCGAAGCCCCAGGGCGCAGAACAAACAAGATCAGCACGACTCCCGCTGCCGCGACCCAGATACGCCGTCTGGAGGATAAAATTTTCACCTTACGGCTCGAAACGTGCGCCGCCAGCGGGTCTCGTCAAAGAAGTGAATCACCACGTGTGCCAGAAAACCCAGGCGGTCGCTCATGGAAGTTCTTCGGTATTGATCGCCCGGCGTCTCGAATGACCAATAAATGAACATCGGACGCCCGATCACGTTTTCCTTCGGAATGAATCCCCAGAAGCGGCTGTCCAGACTCACGTCCCGATTGTCGCCCATACCGAAATAGTGATCCGGAGGCACGACAATATCGTCGCCTTCAATGTGCATCGGCAATTCCTGTTCCCATGACGGATACACGTTATAGGACTCGGAAGGAGGCACGGCGGGAAAGTTGTCACGATACGGATTGGGAACGAAATCCGGCGCATGGATAACGTAAGGCTCTTTCAACTCTTCGCCATTGCGGTACACGACGGCGTTGCGCAAATGAATCCGGTCGCCGGGAATTCCGATAATCCGTTTGACAACGTACAAGCCTGGCTCTGCAGGTGATAGAAAAACCACAATATCGCCGCGGTGAATTTCACGATACGGAAGCAACGGACCGGTCCATGAGGTCTTGGGCGCAAACGAAACCCGGTTGACGAAAACATGATCGCCGATGAGGAGTGTGTTCTCCATCGAACTTGATGGAATCTCAAAGGCCTGCATTACAAATGTGATGATGAACAGTCCTGTCACCAGGACTGCGGCCAGCGATGCCAGAAATTCGACCGTCGTTTCCTTGGGTTTTTCGTTCGTAGTATTACTCTCGATGCTCTCTTTTTTCGCCAATTTGATGGTCCGTTCCGATAAGTTTCAGTTGCGGGGCCCTAACCGTGGACACCAATCAGTTTATCAGCCGGAAAGTCCGATTCCAGCGGGTAATCTGAAACAGGTGCGTAACGCTGTAAGCGAAGTGATAGATCTTGCCGGAAAGCGAATTAGCGAAAGGCCGCCCTCGGTCCCAGCTCCGCACCGACCAGTAGATGACCAGAGGCCGCCCAATGATGTTTTCGCGCGGCACAAATCCCCAGTACCGGCTGTCCTGGCTGTCGTCGCGATTGTCGCCCATCACAAAATAATGCCCTTCCGGCACGATGAGTTGCCCATCTTCCACCAGCTTTCTCATCTCCAGCCACCACTTTCCTTCCAGTCCAAGAGCTGGAATATCGGTGCGCGGGAAATTGTCGCGAAACATGTTGTTCGCAGGCTCGAGGAATCGTACATACGGTTCGTTCAACGGCTTTCCGTTGATCCAGACCACCTTGCTCACCAGCCGCAAATGATCTCCCGGCACGCCAATCACGCGCTTTACAAAATGCTGCTTGGGATCGACCGGATAGTGAAAAACGATAATGTCTCCGCGGGCAATGTTCTGATACGGCATCAAGTCGTTGCCGGCTCTTCCGCCGTAACAGAGCTTATTGACCAGAAGATAATCGCCAACCAGTAACGTGTTCATCATCGATTCCGACGGAATCTGGAACGCCTGCACGATGAAGGTGATGACAAACACGGCGATGACAATGGTTTCGAGCAGAGATTGCAGCGAACTGGAAAAGTCCGTGTGCACAATTGTGATCTTTGCGGGAATTGGGGAATCCATTCGGTTTACTTATCCCCGAAGTGACCAGCGGCGGACACCGTCACCGACGACTCTTTCGATCTCGCTGCCAGGTGCGTCAGCAACTGCCGGGCCGCGTCCTGTTCAGCATTTTTCTTCGTGGATCCTTGCGCGCGCCCCACGAAGTCTGCGTGGCCCTTGTTGTCTCTTAAGTTTAGACGAGCTTCGACGGTAAATGTCTTGCTGTGCTCCGGACCAGCTTCCTGCACCAGAACGTAAGAGGGTTGCGGCAGACCGAGACCCTGCGCGGCTTCCTGTAGAGCGGACTTAAAATCGGTGACGGGCAGCACGCCGCCGCTGCGTTCCATGCGCTGCATTTCCGGGACAACAATTTCGCGCAAAACAAATGCCCGCGCAGCCTCCAGTCCTCCATCCAGATAGATGGCTGCGAGAATGGCCTCCAGCGCATCCACCAGCAGCGCCGTCTTGCCTCGTCCGCCGCTCTTTTCTTCTCCGCGTCCCAGGCGCAGATAGTGCCCCAGCTCCAACTGCTGCGCCACCTGAATTAAATGCCGCTCGCTCACCAGATGGGCGCGAAGCTTGGAAAGCTCGCCCTCGCGAAAGTGGGGAAACCGCTGAAACAATTCTTCGCTGGTAATCAGCGCCAGCACGGCGTCACCCAGAAATTCCAGCTGCTCGTTGTCGCTGACTTTGTATTTATTGTCTGCAGCCGGCTGCTGCGATTCCTGCTCGCGGGCCTGGGAGCTATGCGTGACGGCCTGCTCAATAACGGCCCGCCGCCGGAAGTGGTGGCCTAAGGCGGTTTCCAGCGCCGTGATTTCCCGTTCTTTCATTCGGTGAGAACTGCTGGCTTCGCCTTACTTCGGTTGCGCCGGAGGCGTCGGAGCCGGGGCCGTGCTGCCGCCCGTCAGTTTCGCCAGGCGGTCGCGTTCCTGTCGCGCGGCATTTCCCGCCGGCGTTCCTTCCTTGGTCAAGTCCACTGCCTGGTTGCAATACTTCGTCGCGTCCGGATACTTCCCCTCCATATCCAGCGCAACCGCCAGACGGAACACCGCGATAGCATCAGGCTGCTGCGGAAATGCGTCGATGGACTTATGCAATTGGCTCTCTGCATCCGGCCAAGCCTTGGCGTTGAACGCGATCGTCCCCAGCACGGCGTAGGCCTCGGACTTCAGAAACCCCTTATAGGCTTCCAGTCGCTCCGGCGGAGCACCTGCGGTGGGAATATCGGTATCGGCAGTCACCAGCGCGCGTTCGGCGTCTTTCTTCGCTTCCGCCAGCTTCTGATCTTTATCCAGATCCGTATCTCGTGTCTTTTCCGCCAGCACCTGCGCTACGCCCAGCAGGGCCTCCGGATCGTCGGGGTCATACTTAAGCACCTTGTTGGCCGCATCCATCATTTTGTCGCCATCGTTGGCCTGCTGATAGCCGTGCATCACCGCTTTGTAGAGCACCGGACGCAACTCGCTCTCGGGAAATTTCACGGCAAAATCGTCCGCCGCCTTTTCCTGCGCGGCCGGGTCGGTGAGCGCCGCAGCTGCTTTGTAGGCGTCAAATTCCGGCTGCGTTTTTGCCTGCGGTGGACGCTTCCCTTGCGGTGCCGCGGCTGCCGGTGCCGCCGCTTGCCCGGACTGTCCTGTCGCTGGCGTGCTGGCCGCTTGCCCGAAACTCCAACCGGCGATTCCCAGCATTGCGGCCATGATCGCTATGCGCTTCATGCGGTCTCCTTGACTCATAACTTTTCTGACTTACAAATCTTCGCGAAATCTGTAATCGTCGCGACTCTGCATTGTAACCGTAGCAGTGGCTAATGGTCAGTGCCCGGTGGTCTGAATAGTCAACCTGTGCGAGCTCAACTCTCCCTCGCCACTCCTCACCGATCGCTACTCACCGGTCACTGCTGCTGCGGTTTTGCCGGAGGCTCATAAGCATGCTCGATGCCCCGCTCCGCCGCCGCTTTAATTTCCGGCAATGCCCCCACGCTGTTAATCGCCGCGCGATATTCCTCAATCGCCCCGTCGCGATCCTCTTTCAAATCCAAAATTCTCCCCAGATACACATGCGACCAACCCACCACCATCGGATCTTTCGCTTCCTGTATGGCCTTCTGAAAATTGTCCCGCGCTCCGGCAATATCCTTGTTTGCTACGGCGACTTCCGCCAGAATAAACAATGCGCGCCCCTGATCTCCGATCTTCTTGGTCAGAGCCTGCTGCGCCAGCTCCTGCGCGCCCTTCGTATCTCCCGCATGCAAGCGCTTTTCCGCCGTAATCAGCATCTGGCGGTCTTCCTTCACGCGTGACAACTGCAGTAGTTCCGGCGACGATCCTCCACTGAACTGCACCAGCGCCGCGGCCTTTTCTTCGTTGTGTATATCGATATTATCCAGCATATCGGTATATGCCGTGCGCATTCCCGACGGATCTTTCTCAAACTTCAGCAGCGCGTTATAAAAATGCCGCGTCAAAATGTAGCCTTGCTTTACCGCGTCGTCCACCGCTTGCGAGCGCATCGCCTCCGCCGTATGCTTGTCGCCGCTGAGCCGGATTTCAATCGCCCGTATCAGGCACTCGGTTACCAGCAACGAAATATCCGACTTGAAATTTTCGTCCAGCGAACTGCGCCGCACCGATTGCAGCAGCGGCTCCAGCCGTTTGATCGCGGTAAAGTGCTTCTCCGCCATCGGATCCATCAGGTAGTGCAGATACGTGTGCCGGATCTGCTCCATCTTCAGCGGAGCTTTCGCCGCCGGATCCGGCAAAGGAAACACCGCCACGTAATAATCCAGGCCGTAATTGCGCGCGTTCACTTCGTTGGGATCGCCCAGAAAATCCAGATAAATCGTGAACGTCCGCCCCAAATACCCCGCCGAAGCCAGTCTCAGATAAACCTCGGTATCGAAGACCATCTTGGCTAGCGGCTGGTGATAGCGCTCAACCAGCGCCGCGTAGTTGGCGCGATGCTTCTCCCAAATATCATGCAGCCCCGCCTTGTCGTAGAAACGCTCCAGCAGAGGCCCGAACCCCGTGATACCCGCCGCATCCGGAGGTAGTTCCTCTTCCTTCACCCGCGGCATAAAATGCGGCGGACCGTCCAGGTACAAGGCGAGGGAAATATACTGCGAGAGGTCATGCGCCGCGTCTGTGGCCTGATGCTTCTCGTAGTAGTCGCACAGCGCCGCCGACGCCGCCTGCGCTTCCCCGGAGTCTCGCAGATTTTTCTCCATCTCCGCGCGAATGTTGCTGCGCTGCGCGTCGGAAATAGTCAGGCTCTGATCGTAGCCGCAATTGTTCATCGCCGCGAGCACGGCGAACAGATTCTCGCTGGTATCGAGCGTGATCGGATTACTATCCGCCGCCGCAACCCCAGCCATCAGCCCCAGCACAACGGCCAGACACAGCCATCGCACCCGCAATCTCGGCAAAAGACTCAGGAATCCCTCCACAACGTGGTGGCAAAAATGAAGGCGCAGAATCTCTTAAGTGTAAGGACTTCCTGTCAGAGGGTCAAACGAATGCGCATGAACGCGATGTCTGAGGAAAGTGCGCGGGAATTTCGTGGCTTGGGAACGAGCAAATGAACCAAGCTCGCTCGAACTTGTTCCAATTGCTCCTGCCTGTACTGATGCTCCGCTCTTGCCTCAACGGAGGCCGATTCGCCATGGCTCCAGTAGAGCCTGTTTGCTAAATGGATTCGGCCCATCTCGCGGCTCAAGGCCTCAATCTTCAGCTCGGCGGCTATATCGGGCTTCATGCCTCACCAGGAAATGCTCCCGGATATTCTCCATGTCTATACGCTACTCACCTTCCGGCGTCTTTCAATGCTCGGAAGCGCGGGCCTCTTGGCCCGGTCCTTGTCACGTGGCGTCCCCGGCGTAGCAGGACGCTGCGGGGCTTTGTTGACGCGAGGATCATCAGTTGCAGGCCTCAGCGGTGTCCCGTCATCGTCGTGCAGGACAACATTAAGCAGCGAGCTGTTAACCCGCAGATGATCGCCAAGGTCGTAGTTAATAAACCCAAGCTTCCTGAATCGGTTCATGAAGAAGCTGACCCGCGAGCGCGTCGTCCCCACCATCTCCGCCAGAGTCTCCTGGCTCAGCCTCGGCACCGACATAACCGACACGCCTTCTTTGCCGAATTGCGCCATCAGTAACAGAACGCGCGCCAGCCGCTTTTCGCTGGAATTGAAAAGCTGGTCGACCAGGTCATCCTGATATCGAATGTTTCTCTTCAGCAGGTATCTGAGAAATAGGGCCGACAACTTGGGTTCCAGGTTCAACGCCTGCATCATGGCCTTTTTCTCGATGTGGAGGAGAATGCACTCCGTCACGGCGGTCGCACACGACATGCGCTGGAGTTGGCCCGATAATCCGCCCTCTCCAAAGAAGTCGCCTTCGCCCAGAATTCCAAGCGTCGCTTCCTTCCCCGCTTCCGATACAACGCCCAGCTGCACCTTTCCCTTTTGGATAAAAAACAGCCCGTCCGTCGAATCGCCCTGGGCAAATATCGTGTTCTTCTTTTGAAAAGACACCATCTCCCTGCCTTTTCCGATACTGGAAAGGAAGGTGTGTGGGTTAAAGTCGAGTCTTTTCTTCGCCGGAATCATAGGCCGTTTACTGGACGGTCGAGCATAGATAGAGATCTAGCCAGTATGATTATCCGCGAAGAGATAAACCCTTTTCTGAGCAATACAGCTCAGCTCCGCTCGATTTCTTAGAATTCATTTCTTGGCACCCGATTAGCACTATTCCGTCCGCCTGCTGACCGCATGAAACCTCGCTGTGCAATTTTGCTCAGCGTCCCCAAACGCTGAATGCCATAATCCAGAAACTCGGTAATCAGAATCATTCTCCCCACCGCTTCCAGGAGGATTTATGTGGACCCTTTCAAAGCACTCGCGACAATTGGCGCTCTCGCATGCCCAGCTTGAATCGATAATTTTGGAACGTACAGCCGAACTCCAGAACCTTTCCCAGAAGCTTCTCAAAGTGCAGGACGACGAGAGACGCAAGTTAGCCCGTGACTTGCACGACAGCACGGGTCAAACCCTGGCGGCGCTAAAAATCAGCATTTCGTTCCTGCAAGCGAGCTGCAAACCAGATGCAGCCACAACGGCTGTCGTTTCTGAGGTTGCATCGCTGGCGGATCAGGCAATCGAGGAAATTCGCACCATGTCGTACCTGCTGCACCCGCCGCTCCTCGATGAAGTAGGCTTCGCCTGCGCGGCGGAATGGTTCGTCGAAGGCTTCGCCAAGCGCAGCGGAATTCACGTGAACATGGACATTCAACGTACGAAGGAACGCCTTCCCATGAGGATTGAGATCGTTCTCTTCCGCGTGCTGCAGGAAAGCTTGACCAATGTCCATCGCCACTCTGAGGCCACGGAGGTCGTTGTCCGTTTTCAATGCGACCCCGAGAATATCATCCTGGAGATTCGCGATAACGGTCGCGGCATCCCAGCCGAGCGCCTATATCGACTTCGTCAGGCAAGCGCGGAAACCGGCGTCGGCTTGGCCGGAATGCGGGAGCGGCTCTATGAAATGAACGGCAAGCTGGGAATAGACTCGGACAGCCGGGGAACGAGCATGCGGGCTGTGGTTCCAGTCTATGCGGTAGGCCGGCTCGGAAACTCCGGGCAATTGACCGCACCCGACGCAATGCATACCCCAACCACTCTTCTCAGATCCCGGGATCAGCCCTGTCAGTAGATGGCTGAATATCTCGAATTTGAGAGAATCGATTTGCGAGAGTCTATTCGCCGCTCACGCTTCTTCTGAGCAAGACTGTACAGTCTCGCCGACCCGGCGGGCGCATCCTCGACCTTCCCCTAGAGCGTCAACGGCCTGACTACACAGCTAAGTACTCATCGAACACTTGCCGTCTGCTTGCGGTAGATCAAGGACGCAAATTCTCCGCCACCGCGGGTTGCAGCAAGCGTAGTCCTGCCGTCGGACACACATCCGGATAATCGGCGTATTCAAAGGGCTTTCCATCTTTCGGTTGGAAACGTTTCAGCCAGTCGACCAGCACGGATACCGGGGCGGGAAAAGGGCTCTCTCCGTCTGCATTCAACCACTGCAAACGCCAAGCTTGATGTTCACGCTGGGTTCCATCCTTGCTCTCTCGATCATCCGTCGGAATCTCCACCGCAAAGCGCTCTGATTCCTGGCGAATCAGACTTTCATGATCCCCCGGTAGACTTCGCAATTCATCGGCCTCCATCAACTTGTTCAGTTGGTTAAATTCTTCCTCCGACATTTTGCCGTGCAGCCGTTCCAACTCGCCGTCATACAACGACCGCTCGATTCGGTAATCTCCATCGCCGGAAACCGCAACACACACGTGGCGCACAGTGTTCGGCCCCATCACAACTCCGGAGTTGTCGTAGGAAATCCGAGCCTTCAAGTCAGGATCGGAGGTGCGGTACCGTTCTTGAGCGATCGAACAGGACGCAGCGAGAAAAACTACCGCCGAAAGCAAAGTTTTCTGGTAGAGATGCATGACCGACCTCCAAAGAGCGCTGCTGGATATTCTTGAATTCGGAACGTGCCCGGCCGCGCTTCTTGCGACCAGAGTAAAACTCAGCTGGCCAAAGTCGTCATTAACTCACTAAACGTAACCCTTTGCACAGTCTTTCGCCACCATGATGTGACATCTGACCTTGCCTTCCACAGGCGTTCTCCATAATGATGCCTACACGCCTGCTCTGGTAGATGCGTGCTTGAATAATTGCTCTTTGACAATCAGATGGTTTAGCTAACTTCCTGAAAGCAAGGATTTTATTTCTAAGTTCTTTAGAAGTCAGAATTTAGCCATACCGTTAAATTCTAAGTTGCTGATTCTGGGGATTTTGTCAGCATCTGATATGTACCCCCCCAGGGGCCTATATATTCCGGTTGTACCTGCCATGGCCAAGCCGCGAACTAAAGAGTCCCGCCGCATCTTCGCTGTCATTTCATTGACGTGATTGCTTCCTCACTAGTATGGTGAGTTGTTTCAAGCCTTGCTGCACGGCCCACTGGAAAAACATGGCGAAAGCGACGCAAAAGCAGAGCGCGGCAAATCGCAGTCTGCCCAAAGCCCTTACCGGCATTCAAGGACTCGACGAAATTACCGGCGGCGGCTTTCCCCGCGGCCGGCCCACGCTCATCTGCGGGAGTGCTGGCGCGGGCAAGACTTTGCTCGCGATGGAATTCCTGATTCGCGGAGCGACGACTTACAAAGAGCCTGGCGTCTTCATGGCCTTTGAAGAGACTGAGGCGGAACTGGCGCAGAACGTCCGTTCGCTCGGCTTCGATCTCGATCAAATGATCAAGGAAAAGAAAGTCGCCGTCGATTACGTTCGCATCGAGCGGGACGAAATCGATGAAACCGGCGACTACGATCTGGAAGGCCTGTTCATCCGCATCGGCGCCGCCATTGACGCCGTCAAAGCGAAGCGCGTGGTGCTCGACACGATCGAGAATCTGTTCGCGGGACTGCAGAATCAAGGCATTTTGCGCGCCGAGTTGCGGCGCCTGTTCCGCTGGCTTAAGGACAAAGGTGTAACCGCCGTCATCACCGCCGAGCGCGGCGAAGGCGCGTTCACTAGGCAGGGCCTGGAAGAATATGTTTCCGATTGCGTCATCCTGCTCGATCATCGCGTTACCGATCAGGTTTCCACGCGCCGTTTGCGCATCGTAAAATATCGCGGCACCGCTCACGGTACCAACGAGTATCCGTTCCTGATCGACGAAGACGGCTTCAGCGTTTTGCCCGTGACGTCTCTGGGCCTGCAACACAAAGTGAGTGACGAAAGAATTTCCAGCGGCATTCCGCGCCTGGATACGATGCTGGGCGGCCCGGGATTTTATCGCGGAAGTACGATTCTGGTTTCCGGCACTGCCGGAACCGGCAAGACCAGCATGGCCGCGCACCTCATCGATGCCGCTTGCCGCCGCGGTGAGCGATGTCTTTATTTTTCCTTCGAGGAATCTCCCGCCCAGATGATCCGCAACATGCGATCCATCGGGCTGAATCTGGAAACATGGAGTCGGAAGAAACTGCTCCAGTTTCATTCCAGCCGGGCAACGTTCTACGGATTGGAAATGCACCTGGCGATCATTCACAAAGTAGTCCGGGATTTTCAACCGCAGGTCGTGGTGATCGATCCCGTCGGCAGCCTGATTCAGGCGGGAAACAAGCAAGATGCCCACACCATGTTGATTCGCCTGATGGACTTTTTGAAGGCGCAGCAGATCACCGCATTCCTGACGAATTTGATCTCTGGCGGAGCTGCCCTGGAACGGACCGACGTGGAAATTTCGTCGATTGTGGATACCTGGCTCTTTGTGCGGGACATTGAACTTAACGGCGAACGCAATCGCGCCTTGTATGTCCTCAAATCGCGCGGCATGGCTCACTCCAATCAACTTCGAGAATTTCTGTTGACGGATAAAGGAGTCGATTTGATGGATGTCTACGTGGGGCCGGAAGGCGTGCTTACGGGATCGTCCCGCTTGTCGCAGGAAGTGCGCGAGAAAGCTGCGGCCCTAGTGCGGCAGGAAGACGCCGACCGCAAGGAACGCGAGCGAAACCGTAAGCGGGAAGCGTTGGAAGCGCGCATTGAGGCTTTGCGCAAGGAGTTTGAAGCAGAGGAAGAAGAAGCGAAACGAAGCATTGCCGAGGATTCTGATCGAGAAAGGCTTATCGCCGAAAACCGCGACGCGATGGCCAGGAGCCGCCGCGCCGATAGGGACAAAGTATCCAGCCGTAAGAAGACCAAGGAGCCGGAATGAAGAAGTCAGCAAAAGGTAGTAAGCAGCGCCCCCGTAGCCTTCAGGAAATCGCCGAGAAGGAAGGACCGGGGTCAGCCGAAATGTGGGACCTTCGTCTGTACGTTGCCGGACAGTCGCCACGCTCGCTTGCTGCATTCGCCAACCTCAAAAAGATATGCGACGACCATCTGCCTGGGCGATATAATATTGAAGTTGTCGATCTGGTAAAGCACCCGCAATTGGCTGCGGGAGATCAGATATTGGCAATTCCTACGCTGGTGCGGAAGCTGCCCCAGCCGTTGCGCAAAATCGTGGGTGATTTGCGCGATACCGAAAAAGCCCTGGTGGGATTACAGTTGCGGCCAACGGAATCGTCAGAGTGATAAGCCGGCCCGCGAATGTAGATTTGGAGTGATCCAAATGATGAACGAAAACGCTCGATTTAACGCCGCTGCGCGACTCATGGATGAAGCCGAACAAACCCTGCATGCCATTCGCTACGGCGCGGTTGACGCATTCGTAGTGGAAGAAGCGGAGGGCCATCGTGTCTATGCGCTAGAGGGTGCGGACCTTCCCTACCATACGCTGGTGGAGAGAATGCAGCAGGGCGCTGCGATGCTGGATGCTCGCGGTTGCATTATTTACTGCAATCTCAGCCTCGCGAAATTGTTAGGTGTACCGCGGGATACGGCCATCGGGATCGCATTGCGGGATTTCATTGCCGCGCCCGACCGTCCCGCGTGCCAGAAGTTGCTGGAGGAAACGTTAAAGGGATCGAGCGAAGGTGAAATGCGCCTGCACCGGGGCGACGATCAGCACATCGCGGCCAACTTCTCTTTCAAGCTGCTATCGCAGGACAAATCGGCAGTGGCTGTTCTGATCACAGACCTGACGGAACGTAAAGAACAAATTGAACTCGCGTCGCGTTTGCAACAAATGCAGGACGACGAACGCCGGCGCATCGCGCGCGAACTGCACGACAGCGTCGGCCAGTTGCTGGTTGCGATTGGCATGAACATCGCCACGATTCAGCCGCAAATGCACAAACTTGATGCGATGGGATCCAGAGCCATTGAAGAAAATGCGCAGCTGATCGATCAGGTTTCCCGCGAAATCCGCACCGTTTCTTATCTCTTGCACCCGCCCCTGCTCGACGTGGCCGGCCTGATTTCTGCGCTTCGCTTGTACCTGGATGGCTTTTCGGAACGCAGCAACATCAAAGTCGACCTCGACGTTCCTCCGGATTTTTCGCGCCTGCCGGACGCGGTGGAAATCGCCGTGTTCCGCATGGTGCAGGAATGCCTGACCAACATTCATCGCCATTCCGGCAGTCCTACGGCAGCGATTCGCATTCACCAGAAGGGCGGCCGCCTGACGGTGGAAGTTCAGGACACAGGAAAAGGAATACCCAAGGAGAGGCAATCGGAGTTGCCGGGATCGGGCCGTTCCGGAGTAGGATTCGCCGGCATGCGGGAGCGCCTGACGCAACTCGGCGGCAAATTGGAAATCCAGTCGAGCGAAAACGGGACCACGGTCCGAGCTCTTGTGCCAATCGAATCGACAAATTCGTAATGCAGTACCGGCTTACGATGGCTTGTTGCCCGTAACCGGCTCCAGCGGCTGCAAAGAATTTTCCGCCGCGACTTTGGCGTACCAGTGTCCTGATTCTTTCACCGTTCGCTTTTGCGTCTTAAAGTCGACAAAAGCCAGTCCAAAGCGCTGGCTGAAACCCTCGGCCCACTCGAAATTATCGATCAAACTCCACGCGTGATACCCGCGTACGTCCGCCCCGTCGGCAATTGCCTTGGCCAGCGCCGCAAGGTAGTCCCGATGATATTCCGCGCGCTTGTCGTCATGAATCGCACCAGCGGCATCGACAACATCTGGATACGCGCAACCGCTTTCGGTAATTTCAATCGCCGGACGGTTGTAGTCGCGTGTGACGCGCATAACCATATCGTAAAGTGCCTGTGGCCAGATTTCCCAACCGTTCCCCGCCTGTGGACCGTGAATACCGCCAGTCATGTTCACGGGAAAAAGCCAAGCCCGGGGACTCTCGATTCGTGCGAGACCGACGGGCGCGGAAGCGATCGTGCGATAGTAAAGATTGATGCCGATGAAATCCAACGGCGCCTGCATGCTCTCGATATCTTGCGACTTGATTCCCATCACAGTTTCGGGAAGAAAAGTCAGCGCTTCGGGATATCGTCCGTTGAGCGCGGGTTCAAGGAACCACAAATTTGTCATGGCATGGGCGCGCTCTGCCGCGAGTTTATCGGCGTCAGAGTCGGTTGCCGGTTCGCACGGCGACATGCTCAACGCTGTGCCCACTCGCGCCATTGGACTAACCGCCTTCAGCGCACGAAATCCCGCGCCCTGCGCCAGATTGACGACGTGTGAAGCGCGAAGGAAATCGACCAGGCTCTTGTGACCGGGAGCATGTATGCCTTCCAGATAACCCAGGTCAGTGAAAGCGGAAGGTTCGTTGAAGAGTGTCCAATCAGAAACGCGATCCCCCAGCAAGCGCGCCATCTGCTCGACATATTCGGCAAAGCGCGCGGCCGTGTCGCGATTGGGCCAGCCCCCCGCATCTTGCAAAGTCTGCGGAAGGTCCCAGTGATAGAGGGTCACAAAGGGACGAATTTTCGCTTCCAGCAACGCGTCTATCAAGCGGCTGTAATGATCCACGCCCCTGGCATTCACGGGGTTGGATCCCGCAGGCTGAACGCGCGACCATGAAATTGAAAAGCGATAGCTGTTCAAATTCATGGCCTTCATCAATGCGATATCTTCCGGCCAGCGGTGATAAGAATCGCAAGCGATATCGCCTCTATCGCCAGCCTTGATCTTGCCCGGCGTATGCACAAAGCGGTCCCAGATAGATTCACCCTTGCCGTCTTCGTTCCACGCGCCCTCGATCTGATAGGCAGAAGTCGCGGTTCCCCAGGAAAAGTTTTTGGGAAACGATGCTGCGTAAAACGGCTCGAGCGTTTGTTCTGTGGCCACTCGCTCGGGGGCCATCAATGGAGCGGTTCCCGCCCGCGAGGAGGTACACGCCGGAAACAGGACGCAGGGCACTGCAGCGGCGGCAGCCGTGCCCACGGCCGATCGCACAAACTTACGACGGGTCAAACGCAAAGTGGATGAAGCTCCTTGAACAGGGTCGGGCTGCGATGCAGCGTTCAGTCGGAACAAATTCTACAAGCTGAAGGCGGAAAGGTTGACCAAAATCCCAGGTCCCGTTCTACTCCGGACTCAGACTGTCAAACATTTTCCACAATGTGTCGGCCGTTGCGCGATAAATAATGTAGCCGCTTCCCGCGTCCGACGTCTCGCGGAAGAGCAACTCCCCGCGGCCGTCGCCATCGGCGTCCACGGCATCGATCAACTCTAACCGCGGCGTTACATCGAGATGATACTTGTCGGTGATTCCGACATAGAGCTTGTGAAGATTGTTGTAGATATCGGTCCGCGCAGCGAGTGTGATGGAATATTCGGGCACCGGATTCGACGCGCCTGCCGATCCGACCGCCAGCAACGCTGGATGCGCCGTTGCAGTCAGCACAATGACGGGCTGATTTGTGGTCCACAAATCGAAGGTGCGAATCTGCAAGTCTTCGAGGACCAGATCCGGCATTTTTGCCGCCGCCTTGTGCGCTCCCGGCGTTGCTTTCCCCGGCGATGATTTCACTGGCGACGTTTTCGCAACGATGCTGTTCTTCGCGCGATCCTGCAAATAAACATGAAGCTGCTGCTGCGCCAGCGCAATCACTTCTTTTCGCCGGTCTGCTTCTTCGCTCTTGCTCCATTCATACACAAACGAACGCGGGTCGGGGCCACCTGCATCCGAAATCGCAGGCACTAATTGCGGTGGAGTCTTGGCGGCTGCGTTCTGATCGGTCTTAGCGGGCGCGGCATCAGTTTTCGTTCCTGCGGTCGCGGCAGGCGCGCTCGGCTTGGTATCTCCCGGCTTGGCATATCCCGGCACGTCTTCGTCGGCGGGCAGAGGCTGCGTAGGTTTGCCCCGGCGCAGCTTGGGACGATTCGCATCGCCGGCCTGACTGTTGGTATCTTCCCCGGCGGCCGGTGCGGCCTCATCGGATTTGGAATTGGCGGGAGGATTCGGCTTGCCTGCATCAGGACTGCTCTGACCGCTTTGTGGCGCGGACGATTGCGGCGGTGACGCGGGAGCAGGCGCACTCTGCTGTGGCTTCGACTGATCCGGAGCTTTCTGGGCCGGAGGAGATTGACTTGTATCCGGCGGCTTAGCATTTCCTGAAGAGGGTGCGGCACTCGTCTGCGAACCGGAATTGGACTGAGGGGTATCCGTACTCGCGTCTTTCGAAGCCTTCCCGCTCTTGGTCAACCTTGGTGGTTCATCGGTCTGCTCCATCCCTACCGGCACGTCCTCCGCTTTGCGCGTGGTCTTTAGCGCCTCTGCGCCTGCCACCAACCATTGACCGGTCCCGATCCACGGATTCGGTGCATTCGGGGCACGGCTCTGCAACGCGCCATTCACCGTAAATAATCCCAGAGAAGTGCCGGTATGTTCGCCCTCGTAAACCGTGCCTGATTCGAGCGCCATGGGAACAGGAGCTGCTTTATACGAAGACGCGTCGTAGAACTTTCCGTTGATCAGGATCGCGATCGGCACCAGCGTCGCCTTGCCGTTGGCGGTGATTTGCAACAGCCCAATTGCACGCGGCTCCGGGCCTTTTTTCTTTTTATTGAGGACTTTTTCCTGGGGCGTGATTTCTGGACGCTCTTCGCGATTTCCTCGTTGTGCGGCGCTCGCGGCAGTGAGAGTAACAACTGCGGCGAACACTGCCGCCACGCTTCCGCCAAGGTATAAAATCTTTTTGAGGCGCGCAGCGGCCTGTGCGTTCACGGGGCGCGCCGTTTTGTGCTCCGATTGTTTCAAACTGAATTTTGCCAAACTGAATTTTCCCAAGAAAGAGACTCCTATGAACATCAATATCAATGATAAGGCCCCTGAATTCACTTTGCAGGATGAGAACGGAAAAGAAATCTCCCTGAAGGATTTGCGCGGTAAAACCGTAGTGCTGTATTTCTACCCTCGCGCGGATACGCCGGGATGCACAATCGAGGCCTGCGAGTTTCGCGACAGCTACAAAAAGATCCAGAAGACCGGCGCTCTGATCTTCGGCATCTCTCCCGACACGCCCAAGGCACAGAAGAAGTTTCAGGACAAGTTCAGTCTTCCCTTCCCGCTATTGGCCGATGCGGATAAGAGAGTTGCCGAGGCTTTCGGCGTGGTGCAGGAAAAAAACATGTACGGCAAAAAGGTGATGGGTATTGCGCGTACGACATTCATTATCGGCCCGAGTGGCAAGGTCGAGCACATTTTCACCAAAGTGAAGCCGGAAGGCCATGCGGAAGAAGTGTTGGCCTATCTGAAGGAAACCGCGAAAGGGGCAGCATAAGGCGCGCTTTGGCCAGTTTGCAGCGGAACAAAACAGTGCGGCATTGCGTACTGTCTAGCAGCGTCTGTGTCCAGGAAACGACGCGAGGGGAATAACCCATGCAGAGGACCATCCGAATAGTTTGGATTTCCGCAATCGTCCTTCTTGCTGCTGCCAGTTGCTTCGCGAAGCCTTCCGGAGAACAAGAGTCAGTGGTAATCGTTTATGCGGACGGTCATCGGCAAAATCTCGATCTGGCCGATATCGCGCGCATCGATCTGAAGCCCGCAGTCACAATCGTCTTCAAGGATGGACGGAAGCAGAGCATTGCCGGCGACGGGGCTCGCATTGAGTTCGAAAGCTCGGCCAGCGGTCCCGCTGCTGGGCGCCGCCATTTCATAGGTAAATGGGAGGTTGGAGAGGGTAATGGCAGCAGCACTTTCTACATTACGCTCGAAGAAAATGGCACGGCCAGAAAAAGTCTGGGCGCAAGCCACGGCACCTGGACCGTAGTGGACGGCGAAGCCCGCATAAGCTGGGACGATGGCTGGCACGATGCGATACGAAAGGTCGGCGTAAAGCACGAGAAAGTTGCCTTTGCACCGGGCAAATCCTTTGACGATACTCCTTCGAATGTAACTGCCGCCAGAAACACGCAGCCCAAACCGATTTAGAATCCTCGCAGCATGGATACACCGCAAGGCGAGGGAAAGCCCACTGCAATCGCGCCTCTCACCCGGGATTTTTTCGCGCGCGATCCGCGGCCCGTTGGTCGCGAACTGCTGGGCAAAGTTCTGGTGCGTCGCAGCGGGCGCAGACTTCTCACCGGCCGCATCGTTGAAGTAGAGGCTTATCTGGGCCAGGACGATGCCGCCGCGCATTCCGCTGCCGGACGCACCGCCCGCAATGCCATCCTGTTCGGACCTCCCGGTTACGCTTACGTCTACTTCATCTACGGGAATCATTACTGTTTGAACGTTTCCTGCGAACCGGACGGTCACGCCGGAGGGGTGTTGTTTCGCGCGCTCGAACCACTCGATGGGATTGGAGAGATGGCCCACAACCGGGGCATCGCGGTGAACAGACCGCGCGACTTGATAATGCTGACGAGCGGGCCGGGACGCTTATCTGAAGCCTTCGACATCACGCGCAAGCGCGACAACGGCTGCGACCTGACTACACGGCGATCGAGTTTATGGATCGGCGAGGATGGATTTGTTGCGAAGAATGTTGTGGCTACTGTCCGCATCGGCATCACAAAGGCTGCGCAGCATCCTCTGCGTTATCTGCTATCCGGCAACCCATTCGTATCCGGACGAACCGTTTCGAGCTAGCGCCTTCTTCGCATACAATTCTTTTCTGATGGCGGCAACGTCTAAGCCCGATTACGGTATCGACGCCCCCGGACTCATCCGGAACTTCCTGATGATCGGAATCGGGTTCCCGGTGTTGGCCTTGATTCTCCCCGTTGTAACTCTCGGTCCTGTGACAGTGGCGCTCATGCCGATGGCCCTGTCGATTGGCGTCGTGTTCCTCTTTCAGGGTGGGGCGATGCTGCTTTATTCGAAGTTCGGAAAGTTTCACCATCGTGATCACATGTTGGCCTTGATCCCGTGGACTGGGCACGAGCGCGTGCTAGACGTTGGCACGGGGCGCGGCCTACTTCTGGTTGGCGCGGCTAAGAAGCTAACAACCGGACGAGCAACCGGTATCGATATCTGGAGCAAACGGGATCTTTCCGGAAATTCTCCAGAACGAACGCTGCGGAATCTAGAGATTGAAGGCGTCCGTGACAGGGTGGAAATCAGAAACGACGATGCCACGAAGATGAGTTTCCCCGACAACAGCTTTGACGTGGTGCTGTCGAATCTGTGCATCCACAATATTCCGTCGCGCGAAGGCCGGGATCAAGCCTGCCGTGAGATCCTGCGTGTGCTCAAACCGGGCGGACGGGCAATCATCTCCGATTTCAAGAACACGGCGAATTATGCCAGCGTCTTTCAGTCCAGCGGCGCCGCAGTTTCGCGTGGAGCCCCAGATTTTCTGCATACGTTTCCGTTTTTGCGCATCGTAGAAGTAACCAAGCAAGAGTGAACAATTAGCCAGAGGCGACCGCGATTCGCTATTGACAGCTGGTGTAGACTGTCGGACGGGTCTGTTCGCGCGAAAAGGCTTGCTGGATGAGCCATTTGGCGGCATCCTCCGTTGCACCTGAATCATCTCAATTGTTAGGGTTGCGATTGAACCACGCTTCACCATTCCGGGCCTTGATAAGTTTGCTGGCGACGATGTTTCTCACCGGGTCGGCCCTTTCGGAATCAGCCGTCCCTCTATCCAAGCCTCTGGTGACAGCATCCCCCGCAATCGTTATTGGGTTCGTCGGCGGCTTCGTTCGGCCCGACAATATTCACCACGGTCCGGTTCAACTGGCGCTACGCATTCGCCGCTCGGCCCCCAAAGATACTTTCATTCAAGTTTTTGAAAACCGGCATCGCAGGAGCGCTTACAGAGCGATCCTTCGTGCTCTCGATACGAACCATGACGGAACGCTTTCCGTACAGGAAAAGAAAGATGCGCGCATCGTCCTATTCGGTCACAGCTGGGGTGCGTCTGCCGTAGTTTTGCTGGCGCGCGATTTGCAGCGGGATGGCATTCCCGTGCGGCTGACGGCGCAGGTGGATAGCGTGGCCAAACTTTGGCAAAACGATGCCTTGATCCCAGGAAACGTCGCCGAAGCCGTGAACTATTACCAAACTCACGGACTGGTTCACGGTCGCTCCCAAATCATAGCCGCCGACCCAGCGAGGACGCAGATTCTGGGGAACTATCTTGTCGATTACAGGAAGGATCCGGTGGACTGTTCCGTCACTTCCTGGTTCAACCGCATTACTCCAAGCCACGCGCAAAGCGAGTGCGATACGCGCCTCTGGTCAAAGATTGAAGATTTGCTGTGGCAGAGTCTTGGATTTCCTCCCAGCGCAGCCAGCGTCAACCTTCAGGCTGATCCTGCTCCGGCGCAAGTTGGCCATTAGATGGAGAAAGCACTACGTTATCGATAAGACGCGTGGCTCCCACGAACGCCGCGACCGCGGCTAATGCGCCCGCCGAAATATTCTCAACCGCATCGAGCGTTTCAGGATTCACGATTTCAAAGTAATCCAATCGAACTCCCGGCTCTGTGGCCAGCTCTTTGCGCGCAGCGGC
The DNA here is from genome assembly GCA_049584475.1 of Candidatus Sulfotelmatobacter sp. GTDB lineage: Bacteria > Acidobacteriota > Terriglobia > Terriglobales > Acidobacteriaceae > Sulfotelmatobacter. Next base: position 187,865 of record JBAUXX010000068.1, read on the forward strand.
GATCAGTCTTGCTGCACTGCGCTCGCCTTGGTGAGCGAGTTTCTCCACCTCCATCAGCGAGCGGTTCAGAATCAAAGCCTGCTTCCTTTGCTGGGGATCGAGATAGGCGTTGCGTGAGCTCATGGCGAGTCCGTCCGGTTCCCGCACAATCGGGCCCACCACAATCTTCACCGCGAAGTTCAAATCGCGGACCATGCGCCGAATGACTGCAACCTGCGCCGCATCCTTCTGGCCAAAGAAGGCCGCGTTCGGTTCAATGATGTGAAACAACTTGGCCACTACCGTAGTCACGCCGCGAAAGTGCCCGGGGCGCGAACGTCCATCGAGTTTGTCGCTGAGCCCCTCCACGGTAATCCATGTCACCGCGCCCGCCGGATACATTTCTTCGACAGAGGGAGCAAACAGCAGTTGCACACCCTCTTTTTGCAATAACTCGCAGTCCCGCGCGAACGAACGCGGATACTTGGCCAGATCTTCGTTGAGTCCGAATTGTGTGGGATTGACGAAGATCGATGCGGCCACCACATCGCATGACTCTCTGGCACCTCTCACCAGGGAGAGATGGCCTTCATGCAATGCGCCCATCGTGGGCACGAGCCCCAGCCGTGCGCCATCTCGCCGCGCGGCGAGGCAAGCGGCACGCATTTCCTCGATTGTGGCGCAAACTTTCAAAAGAAATTCCGTTCCGCGCGCTCGGGTAATTGATCAATGTTCATCGATCCCATTCACTTCGACGGAACCCAATTGATTGCCACGTGAGCACTCTCCAGAATTCCGCCCACAATACCTTTATTACGCCGAATCGAAACACTTTCTTGTTCGGAGCCAGTCTTTCGGCTCTCAGCAATTGCCACAACGCGTCCGTATGGCCAAGCAGATGCGGGCAGAGCCGCGAGGGCTGGTAGCATCTCGTTTGGTTTTAGCTGAATCTCAGCATTGTCTGCGGGATCGAGCAGTGCTACTCCGTCCGCATGCAGAATTAAGTAAGGATTGCGCCAGCTACGCATTTCAACGTGTTCATATTTCCCCGGATCGGCCACAGGCAGGGATTGCAGGATTGTCGCCGGATCGGGCGCCGGCGTTTTCGGCTGCGAAGTACACGCCAGCAGCGCAAGCGCGAGGACCAAGATCAAGATGAAGAACGCGCGTACGACAGAAGAATAGACCACGGTCGGACGAACCTACCTCACCATCATGGGAACATCGGTCTTAACTGCCCAGACGAGAGCAATGACCCAACCGATCATCGTCCACCCCAGAAAGAAATTCAGCAGCACAATGCCGCCGATATCTCGCTTGTTGCGCGCTAACGCAATGATCGAGGGCAGAAAATACATCACGAAACCGAAACCCACAAACGGAAAAAAGAGGAACCCTAAGAGATGCATAAATCAACTCCTTAATGGCATAGCCTGGCGCCGCCGCGAAGCAGTCTAACACCGGCGTCTCACGGACGCGCGGGCAAAGCCTCCACAGTTAAACATACGCAAAATGTTCAGATGCAGTTCCCTCGATTTAGGCTTCCGGCCTTATCCGTGCGATCCGTGAAAATCCGTAGCGGAGATTTTGCCTCACCGCCGCATCGCCTGCTTCCGCGCCAGCACAGTGTCCAATCCTGCCTTGGTGTCCTTGGGCAAATGATAAGACTCCTCGTCGGCGGGATACTGGTGAGACTTCACGTCCGCGCGGAACGCCTGCACAGCCTGAGTAATCAGGGCGGCAGCATCTCCGTAGCGGCGAACGAATTTTGCCGGCGGCCCGAATGTCAGATTCAAAATGTCGTGAAATACCAGCACCTGGCCATCGCAGTCAGGACCGGCGCCAATGCCGATCGTCGGCGTGCTGACTTCGGCCGTAATCATCGCCGCAACTTCGCGCGGAATGCCTTCCAGGAACAGGCAAGATACGCCAGCGCGATCGAGCGCTACTGCATCGCGCATCAACTGCTCAATGCCGCTCAAACTCTTTCCCTGAACCTTGTATCCGCCCATCACATTGACCGACTGTGGCGTCAGCCCAATGTGCCCGGCGACAGGAATTTCAGCTTCGACAATTCGGCGGATCAGATCAGACCGCTTTTCGCCGCCTTCAATCTTCACAACTTCGGCACCGCCTTCTTTCACAAACCGAGTAGCATTGCCCAGCGCGGTTTGAGGGTCGATCTGATAAGACCCGTAAGGCATGTCGGCCACCAGCAGCGCGTTTTTCACGCCACGGCGCACGGCCCGCACATGGTGCAGCATCTCGTCCATGGTGACGGAAAGCGTGTTTTCATAGCCCAGCATGGTCTGGGCCAGCGAATCGCCCACGAGCACCATATCGATTCCCGCCTCATCGACTACACGCGCGGCGGAGTAGTCATACGCGGTGAGGCAAGTGATGGGTTCGTGATGGAGTTTTTGTTCCCGCAGAGACGCGGTGGTGATTTTGCGAAGACCGGCGGAGAAACGCCCGCTAATCGGGGTGAGACTCATGATGTCCTCCAGTGCCCCTCCAGCAAGCCGGATAGAGCCTGTACGCATCTTGGATGCTGCTCAAGGTATTGTAGCGAAAAACTAATTGGTGGTCGAGGGTTGTATCACCGGGCCTTGGCGTTTTCCAGTGAAGCTTTCAACTCTCTGAATCTAAAGGGATATCCGCTACTGGTCAGCTTCGTGGGCTCCACGCGCTGGCTCCCAAGCAGGAGTTCGTCCGCCATTTCTCCGAAGGCCAGTTTTGCCGCGAACGCGGGCATAGGAAAAATTGCCGGACGCGATAGCACGCTAGCCAGCGTCTTTGTAAAGTCCGCGTTCCTCACCGGACGCGGCGCAACCATGTTGACCGGCCCCTGCAAAAGATCAGTTTTCAAAATGTGGAGAATGGCACCGACCATATCCTCCAGATCGATCCAACTCATCCACTGACGCCCATCGCCGACCCTGCCACCTAACCCCAGTTTGAATGGCGTAAGCATGGCTTTGAGGGCTCCGCCCTTCACGCTCAACACGACGCCCGTTCGCAAGTTCACAGTGCGAATTCCCGCATCGTACGAAGCTTTTGTGGCAGCCTCCCATTGGCGGCAGACTTCAGGGAGAAATCCCGCGCCCGCGGTACTCTCTTCTCGCAGGATTTCATCCCCGCGATTGCCGTAATAGCCAATCGCGGAAGCGCAGATAAATACATTGGGTTTGTCTTGGGCCAGCGCCAAAGCCCGCGCCAGATTCATCGTGCTCGTGACGCGGCTGTTACGAATCTTTGTTTTCTTTGCTTCCGTCCACCGGCCCATGATGCTCTCGCCGGCGAGATGAATCACACCGTCAAATCCCGAGACGGTCTCTGGCGCCAGCGGATTCGACGGATCCCACGTGACCCGTTCTTCCTCGTCCGGCCCGTTTTTTCTGGTTATGGCGGAACGCTCCAGGCGTACGACTTGTGCTCCGCCCGCTTTTACTGCGGGCACGAGTGAGCTGCCAATCAACCCCGAGGCTCCGCTCACCAATACACGAGCCATGCGCAGATTCATCATCTTGCCAACTTTAGCAGAACGAACAGGCCAGCGGCTCAGGTGCGGTTGCGCCAGATACACTCGGGAGATATGCTGTCCATTCCTCTTGATTTCGTTTCTCTAAGCGCAAGAAAAATCAAAGGCAGGAACACCATGAAAATTGCGAAGAGCAATATCGCCTTGATGCTTACCCTGTTCGCGTTTGGCGCGGTCGCTACGATAGCGGGCGCGCAAACGGTTCCCGCAAGCGGGACGAGCATCAAGTCCTATGACATCGAGGTTCCCGCGACGCAGGAATGGGTGGAAACGAACATCGAAGTTCACGGAGGCGCCAAGCTCCGCTTCACGGCTACAGGCAAAGTCACGTATCCGGCCGACACTTCTTACACTGGAAGAATGCATACGTTGGGAACCTTTGGCCCCGACGGTCTTCCGAGAAACTTTGCCGACCTGATCCACCAATACGCCGTGGGAGACGCCGGCCATGGCGCTCTGATTGGCCGCATCGGCCCTGACTCGTATGCGCAGGCGTTCCTGGTGGGAGCGAGCAAGGAATATGACGTGCCCGTTGCCGGAAGATTGTCTCTGGGCCTCAATCAGAGCAAGAGCGAGGCCGCGACTGCCACAGGCAGCTTTCACGTGAAAGTAGAAATTCTGGATGAGGGTTTGAAAGATGCCACGAACGCCGGCGGCCCAGTGGACGCGCGCGTGCAGGGCATCACTCCCGAGTTGCTGGCGAAAATTCCGCGCCGCATTACCGATCCTGCGGGCAAACCGGGCGACATGGTGAATCTTCTGATCGTGGGAACGCAGGCACAAGTGGAGCAAACTTTTACCGCGGCGGAGTGGGTGAAGGTCGACTCCAAGGTCGAGAATACGGCGATGAATGCGATCATGGACTCAATCGAGAAAAAAGATTATCTGACGATGCCCATGAGCACGCTGTTTCTTTTTGGCCGCGGGCAGGATTACGGATTCGCGCACGCCGAACCGGTGAAAGTCGCTATGTCACGCAATCACCTGCGCGTGTGGAAGTCTCCTTTTCAAGTTGACGGGCGGCCGCTGTGGTGCGTCGCGGCAACTCACGATATCGGATTCGAACGCGACCAGCGCAACAACGGCTTAACGCACAAGATCGACCCGGCAATCGATGGCGAACGCGAATACGTGAATGGCACGCTCTCTTCAACCGGACTGGTCGTTCAGCGCGATCACGTCACTCCAGCCGATCCGCTCACCACCGCCAAGACTGCGACCGGAGGCGAGTTTCATTCCGACGGACGCATTGTCGTGTTGGTGCTGAAAAATACGCGCGCCAGCAACTAGAATTCACTTCTTCGCTGGAAGCTTGCAGTACTTCACGATATCGGCGGCGACCTGCTGGGCTCCCGGCAGGTAGTCTTCGACGGTGTGACCCGTTCTGGCGACGCATTCCGTTGCTGTCGAACTCTTGATCGCGGCCTGATAGAGCAGGCCCTGACGAATCGCGGCGGTCGTATCATCCTTGCCGAACAAGAAATTGACGAAGGTGTTTGGATAGCTCAATACCGAGTTTCCCACCGTAATCGAGTCCTTTAGAAATTGCGCCTGATGCACAGTGGAGTGCGTCGTGTACGCGGATGAGCACCACGGTCCAGGATAAGCGGGATCGATAAACTTTTCCGAAGTACCGGGCTGCACGGCCAAACTGTCGCTTTTGCCTGAACACGGCGACGTGGCAACCGGCTGCGTGTTCTCGCAGGCATAATCCACGCGGCCGAACGGCGGCCCGCTGCTGATTTCGGCGAATGCCAGAAGGGCGGAGGAGCTGTAATGCGCCAGGCTTTCGCCAATTAACTGTCCACCGGCGGAATTGCCGGACGCACACAACGGCGTCCCCGCGTCGAGGAAGTTATCATGCACCCACTGCACGACCGTGGCGAAGCGGCACGATGCCGCTCGAACTCCCGTGCCATTAGCGTCGCTCTGCCAGCCTAGTTCATTCGAGTTGAATGGATCCCCGTAACTCAGTTCGACTGGTCTATATCCCGCCTGCAAGATCGTCTGCACCACCACCGGCCCGTACATGCGATCTTCGACGAGATCGGTGCCGTCTCCGCCAGTGACAAACAGAACCGTTCCGGTCACGGCAACAGCGGGATCGTAGATCTTAATGTAGGCCGTGTAGTCCGGCAGTTGCGGACAAGTGATGTCGAGGGCGTAGCACGTGCCTCCGCTCAGGTTGCCTTCGCAGGTTGTGGGAGAACTCTGGATCGTGCCGAGGGGATCGGATTGGCGGACTTGGGCGTAGGAAAGGGCTGCGGTTAACAGTGCGAGCGAAGCTAAGGCTTTTAACAAAATTGACGTCTTCATGAGAACCACCTAGGAGGAGTTTTCAGGCTGGCTTTCGCCGTGGATCGGCCTCTTGCTTCTGATGCTATCAGAGGGTAAGGGTTGTGCCTGTCACGGAAGTTCTTCGAATTGGCCTCAAACCGCTCCCATTTCGGGTATGGGCTATTTAGCCATTTTGTCTTTGTCATCGGTTGGTATACCCTGCCCCCTGGCGGGGCAGTGGAATCATCGTGTTAGCGGCAAAAGTGCGTTTGATCTCAGGGCTGCAACAGGTTGCGGGCAAAATCTTGAAAACAAGTAGGTTCACCCGCTGCTCTGTAGCGCACTCTTGCTGCGCGATCCTTCCGCAGCTAGGATCGGCTATGAGGGCTGTGGATCGCAAGGTCAGATGTCACAAATGCCTTAAGATTTTCTTGCGGCGGTGTCAGATCGAATCACGCGCAAATAGTCGCTCGCGGATTTAAGGGCTTGCTCGGCATCATGCTTCGACACAAATCCGGTGTCCTCATAAAGAGCCATATTGCGTTTACGGGGCAGACGATCAAAGACAATCAGCAGCGCGACGTGTTTCTTGTCGATACGCGACCGCACGAGCTCTATGATGGCGATGTGATGCCCTGGGCTGGCCTCTCGCGCGGAATCCTTGGCTGAACATGAATCCCAGGGATGCCTTAAGCATGGCTTCATAGGCCAGTTGAAGGCAGGCTTCCTCGTCGAATGCGAGCATCTTGTGGGCTGAAGCCAGCTTCTTATCGGCGTTTGCGAGAAAGCGGTCGATCTGCGGCCAATCGACGGCTTGTGGCCTTACCTTCATCTGGCATCACGAAATCGAGAGGGGCGAGAGGCCTGGGCCGATGAGTGGAACACGTTCATTGTGCCAGACATTTTCGAGGAAAGCATCCTTGCGGGCACGGCGCGATTTGAATTCTTTTGGGGTTAAGACTATGTAATTGATTTCACCCCCGAGTTGGCGCTCCAGTTTGCTGACGGCCTGCGCCAGAGCCTGCTCGCTCGGGTTGCCGATGATTAGCACGTCGATGTCGCTGGAAGCGTCCTGCTGGTTTCGGGCGAGCGACCCGTACAGATAAGCCTCGTTTATACCGTCAATTTTCTGCAGTGAGCGCGAAATCACGGGTGCTGCGCCAACGGTCTTGGCGACGATCTTGCGCACTTCGTCGAAGAGCGAATACTCGCGGTTGATCTGAAAGTATTTTTGCCGTCCGTTGACCTCCGAGCGAAATAGGCCCTCACGCTCCAGTCGTGCGAATTCTTTGGACAGATTGGAGGAATCGATATTTAGCCGCTGCGCCACATCCCGCAGCACATTTGTGGTAATCATTGACCAAATCCTATATGGCGAGTCTGCACCAACACAAATCGCAACCACCTACACTTATGCTCACCAAGGTTTCGCATTGACGCGTCCTCGGGGAAACTGTACATTTCAAATAGTTGAAATGGAGAGTTCATGGGCACTACTCCTGTTTCCCGCAAAAACGGAACCCTTGTGGTCTCAGCTCTGCACGCGCGAGCGAATTTTGGGAAGCTTCTGAACCGTGTCGCTGACGAGCGCCGGTCTCTGGTGATCGAAAAACGTGGCACTCCCAAAGCTGTGCTGCTCAGCATTCGCGACTATGTCAGGCTGGCCGCGCCGGAGCCAGAGGTGTTGAGGCTTATTGGCGAGGAATCCGAGCGGAACGGGACCGACAAAATAAGCTCAAGAGAGATTGACCGCATCATCAAGGCTACTCGTGCGCAAAAAAGAAAACGGTAATGCTGCCGCTCAGGCTGGTCCTCGACACCAATGTGGTGGTCTCCGCCGCCATCAGGCCGACCGGATTGCAGCGGACGGTGCTGACGCTTGCCCTTACAAAACCGTCCCGGTTGTATATATCCCAGCCTATATTGGATGAGTACCGGGACGTGCTGGCGCGCGCACGATTCCGGATTCCCAAAGGACTTCGGCAGCAGTTCCTGCAACAGATAAACGACCGCAGCCATCAGGTAGCTCCGTTACTAAAGCTCGCAGTCGCCCACGATCCCGACGACAACATATTCATTGAGTGTGCCGATGCTGCCCGCGCAGATTACCTAATCACTGGCAATCAGAAGCATTTCCCGAAATTCTGGAAGCAAACCAAAGTCATAACTTCACGCGAGTTCATTAGCTTAGTGGCGCCGCACTTAACGACCTAACTCATCGCTTCGTCTTTCCGTATACCTGAAAACGTCTTGTACACCGGGCTATAATCCTACATGGCGAGTCTGCGCCAACAGATCGCGACCACTACTCTTACGCTCACCAAGTTCCGCGACCTGATGCGGCGCATGCAGGAGAGCCGTCCGCAGGACGATCTCACCATCATCAAGAAGGCCTACGATTATTCCCTCAAGCATCATGAAGGGCAGAGCCGCGCTTCGGGCGAGCCTTATCTGGTGCATCCGCTCGAAGTGGCTCTCGTTCTTGCCGAGATGAAGATGGATCCCGTCGCGGTGGCGGCCGGGCTGCTGCACGATTCCGTCGAAGACACGTCGGTGACCATTGTCGACATTCGCAAGGAATTTGGCGAGCAGGTGGCGCATATTGTCGAGGGCGTCACCAAGATCAGCAAAATTGACTTTGCCACGCGCGAAGAGCAGCAGGCGGAAAACCTGCGCAAGATGATGCTCGCGATGGTCGACGACATTCGCGTGGTGCTGATCAAGCTGGCCGACCGGCTGCACAACATGCGCACGCTGGAGCATCTCGATCCCGAACGGCAGCGGAAAATCGCGGAAGAGACGCTGGAAATTTACGCACCCATCGCGCACCGGCTGGGCATGGGCAAGATTCGCGGCGAACTGGAAGACCTGGGCTTTCGCTTTCTCGATCCCGGCGGCTACGAGCAGGTGGCCAAGGCCGTGGATGCGCGCAGAAAAGAAGGCGAGACTTTCCTGACGAAGATGCAGGTGATCATTGTCGACAAGCTGAAAGAGGCTGGGATTCAGGCGCGCGTGGAGAGCCGCATTAAGCGGCTTTCGAGCATTCACAAGAAATTGCAGCGGCAGCATATTGCCATCGATCAGGTTTACGATTTGTTTGCCATGCGCGTGATTACGCGCTCGTTGCAGGATTGCTACGCCGTGCTGGGCATAATTCATAATTTGTGGCGGCCGGTGCCGGGGCGGATTAAGGATTTCATCGCCATGCCACGGCCGAATTTTTACCAGTCGCTGCACACCTCAGTGATTACGGAAGAAGGCACGCCGTTCGAGATCCAGATTCGCAGCGAAGACATGCACAAGGTGGCGGAAGAAGGGATTGCCGCGCACTGGAAATACAAAGACGGTCCGGTGTCGGCGCAGGATGAGCAGCGGTTGGCCTGGCTGCGCCAGGTGGTCGAGTGGCAGCGGGATGTCAGCGACCCCAATGAATTTTTATCGACGCTGAAGGTCGATCTTTATCCCGAAGAAGTCTATACGTTCACGCCCAAGGGCAAAGTTGTGGTGCTGCCGCGGGACGCCACGCCCATCGACTTCGCCTACACGATTCACACCGAGGTCGGGCACACTTGTACCGGCGCGAAGGTGAACGGGCGCATGGTGCCGCTGCGGCATAAGCTGCATTCAGGAGACATCGTCGAGATTCTTACGCAACCGGGGCACAAGCCCAGCCGCGACTGGCTGAGTCTGGTCAAGTCGTCGCGCTCGCGCAACAAAATCAAACACTGGCTCAATGTGCATCAGCGCGAACGCTCGATTGAAATTGGGCGCAAGCTGATTGAGAAGGAAGCGCGCAAGTACCGCATTGCACTTAAAGAAATTAAGGACGACGAACTGTTGAAGGCCGCAGGCGCGTATGGGCTGGGCAAAACCGACGACCTGATGTCCGGCATTGGCTATGGAAAATACTCGGCGCGGCAAGTGTTGGCGCGATTGTTGCCTGCGGGTGCGACACATTCGATTGCTGGCGATATAGAGTCCGAGGGGCTGACCTCGCAGCCAGGGGGAATCAGCAGCGTGGTGCGCCGCGTGTTTGGCGATCACAATGCCATCACGGTCAAAGGCCAGGGCGATATGCTGGTCTACCGCGCACGTTGTTGCAATCCGATTCGCGGAGAAAGCATTGTCGGTTACATCACGCGCGGCAAGGGCGTGGCTGTGCATTCGGTAAATTGTCCTAATGTTACCAATTTGATGTATGAGCCGGAGCGGCGAATCGACGTGGAATGGGCGCGCGACGAGAGCACTCCCACGGCCTATCCGGTGAAGCTGACGGTTTATTGCGACGACCGTTTCGGCATGTTGAAAAACATTACTGGCGTGATCGGCGACGCACAAAGCAATATCCGCAACATTTCCTCTCGCAGCGAAAACAGCCAGGCCAGCGTGGAAGTCGTTCTCGACATTGCAGACCTCAAGCATCTGGAGCAGATTATTGCCGGGCTGAGAAAGATTTCTGGAGTACATGAAGTGCATCGGCTGCAGAAAATCTAAGAACCAATCTGACAAATTCTCCATTTTGAACGTGTTCATTTTTTGGTTGACAAAGCCTTTACTCGGCTGCATTATTAAATTGAACATGTTCAATTACTAGTTTTCATAAAAAGGAGGACTGAGGACTATGGATATCGTCGGATGCTACATGAGTTACCTGGTGATCAGCCTCGCTGTCACCATTTGGGTCGCGCGGACGCTGCACAAGAACGGCAGGGTGTTTCTAGTGGACGCCTTCCACGGAAATGCCGAGCTCGCCGACTCCGTTAACCATTTGCTGGTGGTTGGGTTCTATTTGATCAACATTGGCTACGTGACGCTGGCCCTGAAGACTTATGGCGATCTTGAGACAGTGCGGGCGGCCATCGAACTGGTCAGTAACAAGATCGGAATCGTTCTGTTGGTCCTCGGAGCTATGCATTTCTTCAACCTTTTCGTTTTTTCTCGCCTCCGCAAACGATCGGGCGCGAATTCCAGGGTCGATGTTCCCTTCGCCAGTCCAGCGCCCCGGGCATAACCATGACACAAACTGCCATCACGACCAGAAAGTCCGAAGAGACACGGGCCCGCATTCTCGAAGCCGCGCTCGGCTTGTTCCGCAAGCGCGGCTTCGAGAAAACAACCATGCGAGATATCTCAAAAGAATGCGATGTTGCTTTGGGTGCGGCCTATTACTACTTCGCCTCGAAGGATGCTTTGGTGATGGGGTTTTATGAGCAGGCACAGCGCGACCTGGACCCTCTACTCGAGGAGGCTCTCTCCAAAACACAAGGGTTGGAAGAACGTTTGCGGGCGGTTATTGACGTAAAGTTCCACTACTTCGCTCACAACCGAAAGCTTCTGGGAACCCTTTCCGCACATATCGACCCCAAGCACCCGTTGTCTCCCTTCAGCGAGGAAACCCGCGCGATCCGTGAGCGAGACATTCGATTCCTTGCGGGTGCAATCGACGGAACGAAGACCAGGATTGCCGACGATCTAAAAACTCATCTGCCGCGCGTGCTGTGGCTTTATCAGATGGGACTACTCCTGTTTTGGGTGTACGACTCGTCGCCTGGGCAAACCAGGACCAAACAGTTGTTCCAAAAGAGCCTCTCCATTGTGGTGAACTTGATCAAGCTTTCAAGCCTGCCGCTTATGCGGCCGGTGCGGAAGCTGGCGACCGACCTTCTTGAAATTGCTTATGGCACCTCGGAGCCGGTCCTCCCTGAGGTGGCGCTATGAACAATGCACTTCGCATTGTTATTGCCGGCGGCAGCGGGCAGATCGGGACCTTGCTTGCCCGTCACTTCCACCAGCAAGGTCACCAAGTGGTAGTGATCGCGCGATCTGTTATGCCCACTCCATGGTGTGCTGTTGAATGGGACGGAGTTTCAATGGGGGCTTGGACAAGAGAGCTAGAGGGTGCCCACGTACTCATCAATCTCGCGGGGCGCTCTGTGAATTGCCGATACACTCCGTCGAACCGAAAGGCGATCAAAGAATCCCGGGTTCATAGCACGCTGCTGCTAGGCCGGACGATGGAGCAACTCGCCCACCCTCCTCAATTGTGGATGAACGCCAGCACGGCCACAATCTATCGACACGCCCTCGACCGACCAATGGATGAAGATACTGGGGAGATCGGGGGGAACGAACGCAACTGTCCCTCGAGCTGGCGGTTCAGCATCGACGTTGCTACCAGTTGGGAACGGGCATTTTTCTCCAGCGTTACTCCTCGTACCCGAAAAATCGCTCTGCGTAGCGCGATGACCATGAGCCCCGACCCGGGCGGCATCTTCGCTGAGCTGCTTCGTCTTGTTCGCCTTGGCCTCGGAGGCACTGCAGCGTCTGGAGAACAATTCGTTTCCTGGATTCATGGGGATGACTTCCTTCGTGCCGTCGAGTTTCTGATGACCAACGAACAAATATCCGGTCCGGTTAACCTTAGCGCCCCGAGCCCGCTGCCTAATCGCGAATTCATGCGAGCCATGAGGCAGGCATGGGGAGCGCGAGTAGGCCTGCCCGCGACCCGGCCCATGCTTGAAATCGGGGCTGTGGTCCTGCGGACGGAAACTGAACTCATTCTAAAAAGCCGGCGCGTGGTTCCCGGACGACTCCTGCAATCCGGATTTAAATTCCAGTTCTCCGACTGGCCCTTGGCGGCAAAGAATCTCGTACAGCGATGGCGAGAGGCGTGAGTTCAATTCTCTAAGCAGGTAACACTATTACTTCCTAACCCACCATCCATTTGACTTTCCGCACGTTCATCTGCGTTAATCACGGAGAAATTCTTATGCGCGAAATCATTTCTACCAAAGATGCTCCGCAAGCCATCGGCCCGTATTCACAGGCTGTCAAAGCCAACGGATTTGTTTTTGTCTCCGGGCAAATTGCCATCGACCCGGCGACGCAGCAGGTGATCGCTGGGCACGCAGGCGCGCAGACCGAGCGCGTGTTGCGCAACCTGACCGAAATTTTGAAAGCGGCGGGCAGTGGGCTCGACAAGGTCGTCAAATCTACCGTGTTCCTCAAAGATATGAACGACTTCAATGCGATGAACGAGGTTTATGCCCGGCATTTCAATTCAGCCCCTCCGGCCCGTTCCACCGTGGAAGTGGCTCGTCTGCCCAAAGACGTAATGGTAGAAATCGATGTGATCGCCCTGGAATAGATCAGAGTTGCCGGCGAGAATTTTTTCAAGCCGGCTGTCCTGCGCAGTTAGATATTTTATGCGGGATAGTGTGGAGGATCTGAGAATGACAAAATATGTGCTGGCCGGGGCGATCGTCTTCATTCTTTTTGCGATAGCGGCGGCCGTCGCAGCGCAGACCGCACCAGCAAAGAAAGCTGCAACGGCGCCCAATACAAAGGTTCCCAGCAAGGTGACCGGCGATGGAGTGAAGACCGATTCAGGTCTGCAATATTGGGACATCCGGGTGGGCAACGGCGAGACTGCAAAAGAAGGCAGCCACGTCCGCGTGCATTACACGGGCTGGCTGACCACCGGCAAGAAATTCGACAGTTCTGTGGATGCGGGGACGCCCTTCGATTTCACCATCGGCAACGGTGAAGTCATCAAAGGATGGGAAGAGGGCGTTACCGGGATGAGAGTGGGCGGCAAGCGCCAGTTACGGATTCCGCCGAGCTTAGGTTATGGCGCCAACGGCACTCCGGACGGCACGATTCCGCCCAACGCCACGTTGATCTTCGACGTGCAATTGCTGGCTGTGCAGTAGATACGCGGCGCTACGCTTTGACTACTTTGCCGCTGCGCAAGCAACGGGTGCAGACCCGCATGCGCTTCCCTTGTCCATTCACCTTGGCGTGAACCGGCCGTAAATTAACATTCCAGCGCCGCTTGGTCACGTTATGGGCGTGGCTGATATGATTTCCCGCTTGCGGCTTCTTGCCGCAGATTTCACATTGTTGTGCCATGACTGCTCCAGATGAGTTCAGATCTTGTGGGGCAAAGATTCAGTTTACAGGATGGGCGGCGATTCCGGCAAATAAGCCGCGTGTGCCGAGACCAGCCCGCCGTCCCGGCGGCTCGCCGCTGCCTCGAAAACTTAGGAGCCAAATGATACTTTTCCGATTCGTAATTCTCACCATGACTCTGTTCGTTTTGATTGCTGTCTCGCCTGCCGCGAATGCAGCCTCTGCCGTGGCCTCCGTCGACCTCCAAGTGAAGGTCGATTCCGGCACGGTCGAGGGCAAGCAAGAAGGCACAATCCGCACGTTTCTCGGCATTCCATACGCCGCGCCGCCGGTGGGCGATTTGCGCTGGAAGGCGCCCGCGCCCGCCGCGAAGTGGACCGGAGTCCGTCCGGCCAAAGAGTTTGGCGCGCACTGTATGCAGGGAAACGTTTACGGCGACATGACGTTTCCTGATCCCGGCAATAGCGAGGACTGCCTGACGCTCAACGTCTGGAGCCCCGCGAAAAAGGCCGACGCAAAGTTACCGGTCATGGTTTGGATTTACGGCGGCGGCTTTGTCGCCGGCGGAACTTCGGAGCCGCGTCAGCACGGCGAGAAGTTGGCGGGCCATGACGTGGTCGTGGTCTCGATGAATTACCGCCTGGGCGTTTTTGGTTTCCTCGTACATCCCGAACTGGCAAAGGAATCCGGGCGAAACTCGGCCGGAAATTATGGGCTGCTCGATCAGGTAGCGGCGCTGGAGTGGGTGCAGCGCAACATCGCGGCTTTTGGCGGCGATCCGGCCAACGTCACCATCTTCGGCGAGAGCGCGGGATCGTTTTCAGTGAGCGCTCAAATGGCGTCTCCGCTGGCCAAGGGCTTATTTCAAAAGGCCATCGGCGAAAGCGGCGGCGCATTTTTCAGCAGCGGCCTGAAGTTCGAACCGATGGCTGTGCGCGAAGAAAAAGATTTAAAGCTGGTAAGTGCGAAACTCGGCGTGCAAACTCTGCCCGAACTGCGCGCCATTCCCGCACAGAAGCTGCTCGATGCATTCTTCAAGCCTGGAGATAACGATCTGAACTTCGCCTTCGATCCCGACGTGGACGGATATTTTCTGCCCGAATCCGTGCCGGCAATTTTTGCGGCGGGAAAACAAAATGACGTCCCTTTGCTTGCGGGATGGAATCACGACGAAGGCAGTTTCGAGGTCTCCGGTCCGCAAAAACCGACCATGGAAACGATGAAGGCGACTGCGCAAAAAGAATTCGGCACGAAGGCGGATGAATTCCTGAAGCTCTACCCGGCGACCACCGATGCGGAGGCAAAGCGTTCCATGGAAGATTTCGCTGGCGACCGTTTTATCGCCTGGTCCACGTGGAGATGGCTGGAAGCGCAAGCGACCACAGGCACGCACTCCATCTATCGCTATCGCTTCGACTTTGGCCCGCCCTCCGAACCGAATGCTCCGGATATGGGAGCCTTTCACTCGGCGGAAATCGGATACGTCTTCGGACAGCTTGACCCAAATGCGAAAGCGAAATGGCGGCCAGAAGACCGCCAGCTCAGCGACTTGATGCAGAAGTACTGGTCAAACTTTGCGCGCAACGGGGATCCCAACGGTCCCAGCCTGCCGCAGTGGCCAGCGTACGCGGCGGAGAGTGGATGGCGGCTGATGTATCTGGACGCGAAGTCGGTCGCGCGCAAGGACGATCAGCGGGATCGGGAATTGTTTTTGAGCAGGCAGTGGGAGAAATAGCGGTTAGGTGAATACCCGCTAGTTCCGGAGTGCCGACGTAGGCATCCTTCGACTGCGCCGACCGACTCGCCGCGCTCACCGGTCAGCTTCGCTCAGATGACAGAGCGCTTTCTCTGACGGCCGAAAGCTGATCGCTGAGAGCTTTCCGTGACAGCTACTTCCGGGCAAACTCGCTGCGGTGCCGGCTGTAGAAGATGTAGATCAGCAGCCCCAATCCGAGCCACACCACGAAGCGCAGCCATGTGATCACCGTCAGTCCCGTCATCAACCCACCGCAGAGCACGATGGAGATCAGCGGGAACCACGGCACCAGCGGGACTTTGAAGATGCGCGGACGGTCCGGCTGCGTGCGGCGCAGAATGATCACTCCGAGCGAGACCAGAACAAATGCGAACAGCGTGCCGATGTTAGAAAGGTCGGCGGCGTCGCTGATCGCGAAGACTCCCGCCGGGATGCCCACGGCGAAGCCCGCAATCCAGGTCGAGTAATGCGGCGTCTTGAACTTGACATGAACTTTGGAGAACAGCGCGGGAAACAGCCGGTCGCGCGACATGGCGTACCAAATGCGTGCCTGGCCGTATTGAAAGACCAGCAGCGAAGATATCATTCCGGTGAGCGCGCCGATCACGATCACCGATCGCGCCCAGCGGCTCGCGCCCAGAACTTTCAGCGCGTATGCGACCGGAGCGTCAGCCGCTTCGCCCGAGACGAAGGTCGTGTACTTCATCATGCCCAGGAGAACGATGGAGACTCCGATATACAGCACCGTACACACAATCAGCGATGCGATAATCCCGAACGGCAGATCCCGCTGCGGATTCTTCGCCTCCTCAGCCGCGGTGGAAACAGAATCGAAGCCGATGTAGGTGAAGAAGACGATTGCACCGCCGGTGACGACGCCTCCAAATCCTGAAGGAGCGAACGGCTTCCAGTTATCGGCATGTACCAGCGACCCGCCCACGACCAGGAAAATCAGGATCGCGCCGATCTTGATGGCGACCATCACGTTATTAGCCTCTGCGGATTCGCGAATGCCGCGTACCAGCAGCACGGTGAGGATAAAGATGATGAGGAACGCGGGAAAGTTAAAGTAAGCTCCCGTCCAGTGTCCCGATTCCCAAACAGGTGTCGACCATCGATCGGGCAAGTTGAGGCCGAAAGAAGCCAATTGCGCCTTGGTGTAAGCGGAAAAACCGATTGCCACCACTACATTGCTGACGACGTATTCGAGAATCAAATCCCAGCCAATGATCCAGGCGAATATCTCACCCAGCGTCGCGTAAGAATATGTATACGCGCTGCCCGCGATGGGAATCATCGAGGCCAGTTCCGCATAGCACAGTCCGGCAAAGCTGCACGCGATTGCGACCAGAAGGAAAGAAATCGCAATTGAAGGCCCGGCCGCCGGACGCCCGTGCATGAGCACTTGCGCCGTGCCGCCGCCGCGCAGGAAGTTGACGATAATATCGAGCACTTGCGCGTGCAGAATCGAGGGCGCCTGAAAATACTCGCCCGCCGCCGCCGTGCCCGTGAGCACAAAAATGCCCGAGCCGATAATCGCGCCGATACCCAGCGCGGTGAGCGACCACGGCCCCAGAGTTTTTTGCAGGCGTTGGCCGGGGGCTTCCGACTCGGAGATCAGCTTGTCGATGGACTTGCAGCAAAAAACCTGGTGCTCGGATGTGCGTATCACTTCCGAGGAGCGTTTCGCAGGTTCAGTTGTGGACGATGGGGACATAGGGAGCGCTCAGCATTCAACCATTAACATTCGGCCCTGCAAAGTTCGTGGAAGTACCATACATCGACCACTCCATCACAGCGCCCTGGTGCATTGGTCCCCCAATGCACGGCGGAATCGCTAATCCCCAAGGGCTAAATGCTGACTGCCAAATGCCGAGTGCTTCTTCCTACCGCTTCGCCTGACCGCGCGCCATCATCTTCACCTTCGGCTTCTTCGAGCCACGAGGATAGTCGCGTTCCTTCAGCGGATTTTCCGCTTTGCGTTTCTTGCGGGAGGCGCGGCGCGCTTTCTTGCGTTCGTCTTTGCTCAGTGCTTTTGTATTGGCCATGAACTCTTTCTGAGATTGAGTAATTGTGTCATTTGGGAATTGAGTAATTTAAGAGCGAATATGCTGGATCGATTCTAAATTACTCAATTACCAAATTTCCAAATTACTCAATTTGCTTTTTCCAGTTGGGCGTACTTCTCCACTAACTTCTTCAGACCGAAGCGAGGGAATTGTACCGTAATCTTGGCTTCTTCGCCTTCCCCTTCTCGCTGGTAGACGGTTCCCTCGCCATATTTCGGGTGTCGCACCTTCTGCCCGGGGCGAAATCCGCGCTTACCGGTGGGTTCGGCGATCGGCACTTTAGGCAGGCTGAATTTCTTGCCACGGCTGGCAAAAAACTCGGCGATGTTTTCGATGGAGTTGTAGGGCTGCGCAGGAGTTGTCTTTTGCCGCGTGTTGTTTTGATGGCCTTGCCAGCTCATGCTCTGGTCTTCGTCTTCGTAGGAATAATGGGTGTCGGGCGAATTGAAGTCTGCCGCGCCTCGCCCACGTGTGGGGACGGGCACTCTTGCCCGCCCAGCCGCGGCCCCGCGGCGTGTTCCCATCTCTTCCAACAGCCCCGCCGGAACTTCTTCCAGAAATCTCGATGGCACGCTGGCCTCCGGCATGTCGCTGCCGTATCTGCGCCGATATACGGCACGCGTCAGTACAAGCTGGTCCATGGCCCGCGTCATGCCCACATAACAAAGTCGCCGCTCTTCTTCAATGTCGTCGGGCTGCAACAGAGTCCGCGAATGCGGGAAAAGTCCTTCTTCCAGCCCGCTAAGAAAGACCAGCGGAAACTCCAATCCCTTGGCCGCATGCAGGCTCATCAGCGTGACCTGTGAACGTTCGTCATAATCGTCGGTGTCGGCAATCAGCGCAGCATGATCGAGAAATTGGTCCAGCGTTTCGGCGCGGTCGCGCGAGTCAGCGGCAGCATTCACCAACTCGCGCAAGTTCTCGATGCGCGAATAGGCCTCGGGTGTGTCTTCGGCTTCGAGCAGCTTGATGTAGCCGGTGCGGTCGATCAGAAATTTCAGCAGATCGGCCGTGGAAGCGGTGCGTACAGGGAAACCGGAATTGTCGCCTTGAGCCGGCGCTTGCGACGCATTGTCATCCCGAGCGGAGAGGGAAGGCTCGCTTGCGAGCGTTTCCTCGGAGTCGAGGGACCCGCTGTTCTGCGCAATCTCTCCCGAATCATACGCGCCAAAATTAAACGAAAAATTTTCAAACTCCCCTGGATCGAATGCCGTCTCGTCAGGCTCGCCCGTCCCGCTCGCTGAAACAGCGTCATCTCGGAAGCCTTCATCCGCAGCAGCCGCAATATCTAAATTGGGCCCAGTCCCAACGCTTGCCTCAAGCTGCTCGGCAAAGCTCCCCGCCAGTAGCGCTCGGCCATCTTCGATCAATTGCTGAAAGCTCTTTAGCGCCGCCAGCGCCCGCCCTGGCAGAAGCTGACGCCGGACCCCCTCTCCAATTGCACCCCACAACGACAATCCCGTTTCCAGCGCTAAATGCTCCAGCGTATCGATGGTGCTTTTTCCAACCCCGCGCACCGGCGTGTTAATCACGCGCAACAAAGAAATCGTATCGTCGGGATTCTGAATCACCTTCAAATACGAAATCATGTCTTTAATTTCGGCGCGCTCGTAAAACGAAAATCCGCCGACCACTTTATATTTCAATGCATACCGCCGCATCGCCTCTTCAAACAATCGCGACTGCGAATTCGTCCGGTAAAGCACAGCCGCGCGCGGAGTCTCGCCCTTGTCGCTGTTATGGGCCTCGCGCAAATACCGTGCAATCGCGTCAGCCGCGAACAGAGCTTCGTTCTCGCCATCAGGAGCTTCGTAATATCCAATCTTCGTGCCGTCCTGCCGCGACGTCCACAAATTCTTCCCTTTGCGGCGAACATTATTTGCCACCACCGCCGACGCGCCCTCCAAAATATTCTGCGTCGAGCGGTAATTCTGCTCCAAACGAACGATCTTCGCCTCGGGAAAATCCTTTTCGAACTCCAGAATGTTACGGATATCCGCCCCGCGCCACGAATAAATCGACTGATCCTCATCCCCCACCGCGCACACGTTGTGCCGCTCACCGGCCAGCATGCGCATCAATTCATATTGCGGACGGTTCGTATCCTGATATTCGTCGATCAGCAAATATTGAAAGCGGCGGTTGTAATAGTCGCGCACCTCTGTCGAAGACTTCAGCAGCCGCGTCGCTTCCAGCAGCAAGTCGTCAAAGTCCAGCGCGTTCGCCTTGAGCAACTCTTTTCGATACTCCTCAAACAAATGCGCAATCTTCTCGGTCTTCGGGTCGGCCGACTGCAAATACAACTCCTGCGCATTCAACATGTGATTCTTGGCCCACGAAATTTTCCCCAGCACAATGCGCGGCGTCAGTTGCTTGTCGTCGATGCCGAAGCGCTTCATGATCGACTTCATCAGCGACTGCTGATCGCTGTCGTCGTAAATCACAAATTTTTTCGTATGCCCAATCGGCGGCTGTCCCGGCATAGCCGAAGGAATCCGCAGCGCCTCAATATCGCGCCGCAGCACGCGCACGCAGAATGAATGAAACGTCGAAATCACCGGCTTGGCAATGCTCAGCCCGCCGGTTAACTTCTCCACGCGCTCGCCCATCTCAGCGGCGGCCTTGTTGGTAAAGGTCATGGCCAAAATCGATTCCGGCATCACGCCCTTGTGCTCGATCAGATAAGCGATGCGATACGTAATAACGCGCGTCTTCCCGCTGCCCGCGCCCGCCAGAATGAGCACTGGCCCCTCGGTAGTTTCGACAGCTTCGCGCTGCTGCGGATTGAGTTGGTCAAGAAAAGACAATGCGGGAGTGGCTCCGGAAGCGATAATTCAATTTTACAGGAAGGATGACGGCGAGGTTCTGTTCCCATTCTAGAACGCAGTGAATCAAAAAGATTGCAGAAGTGATTCCCCTGCGCATAATCACGCCTAGACTCCTTGCAGGGCCCGTAGTGTAACGGTAACACGGCACCCTGCGATGGTCGCAGATGCGGGTTCGAATCCCGCCGGGTCCACGCTTCGCATGCGAGGCGCAGGTTCTGTGGGGAGCAATGCAGGGATAGCTTTCCTACAAAAGTAACTTGACCGGAAAAATTGACGGCATATACTTGTGTTATCGCAGGGTGCCGTATGCCCAAGTTTTGTGGCCTCGAGAAATCGGGGCCATTATTTTTTGGGACGGGGATGGCCAAGCCTTTACTTGGCTCACTAGAAAGAGGGATTGAAACTATGCCCATGAAGAATCCACCTCATCCTGGCGATTTCATCCGCACGGAGATCATTCGGCCAGCGGGCCTTTCAGTAACGGCGGCCGCGGCGGCACTTCAGGTTTCGCGGCCTGCTCTGTCCAGTCTGCTCAACGGCAAGGCTGATCTTTCAGGCGATATGGCCCTGCGTCTTGAAAAAGCGTTCGGCGTAAAGATGGATATGCTGATGCGCATGCAATCCTCCTATGACATCGCCCAAACCCGCCTCCGCGAAAGTAAAATTCGCGTTCGAAGGATTGCTCAAGCGGCTTCCATTCATGCTTAAATCCTTCTCCACGCCACATCCAAAACTCACACCCAAGCCGCCATCAAATGCCCCAACCCGCCGCGCACGCAAAGCCCGTCGGCACGGTCCTGAAAGTAGCGTTCATTGATCTGCTTGCCTTGCAGAAATTCCGTGCGATGGAACCCCAGACTCTTCAGGTCATCCTGCAACTTTGCCGGATCGAAGAAGAGTTGGAACGGCTCGCCCGCCGCAGCCACGCGCTTCGAGAGCGCATCCAGCGCCATCCGCTGCCCCCAGTTCAGCAGCGTGCGGTCCATGGCAAAATCAAATACAACCCCACTGCCCGCCGGCATCTTGGCGATAAAACTCAGCGTCGTCATACATGCTTCGCGCGTGAGATACGGTGTCACGCCCAGCCAGGAAAAAAATGCCGGAGCGTTAATGTCGAATCCGCAATGCTCCAGACCCGCGTCAAGCGTTTGCTGCTCGAAGTCAATTGGCACGAAGGTCAACGACGACGGAATCGCAATCTTGGCCGCCTGCAACTGCTCGCTCTTCCAGGCTTGCGTTGCTGGATGATCGACCTCGAATACTCGCAATCCTGCATGCGTATTCCGGTAAGCAAAAGTGTCGAGCCCGGCGCCAAGAACCACATACTGCCTCACGCCATGCGCAACGGCGCGTGCCAATTCATCTTCGGCAAAGCGGCTGCGCGCCACCATGAACGCGCGAAAGGCGCGCGCAAATATGTGGTGCTCTTTCGGATTGGAGCGTAGCGTTTGCTCAGCGTCGTATCCAATGATGCGCAACGCCAGAGGATCGTCCAGCACAAGTGGCTGATCGAGAAACTGGTGCGCGGCGCGGCGAATCGCCACCATCTGCGCCGTCCTGCTGGCTTTTCCCTTTTGCATGTCGGATCGAGATGTCAGGTCAGAATGGAATCAGAAAGTTAAGTGTCCGGAGAAATGCACAAGGCCCACTATTTCCTAGTCATCGCGCGCGCCGCTTTGCACTCTTCGCACGGGCAGATTTCGCGCAGCAGCGACCACGAATAAATTCCCAAGTCGTGGTTGTCGTTCCACATAAATTTGATGGCGTACTTGCCCACGCCTTCGGCGGACATCGGCATGGGCCGAGCTTTGAACATCGGCAGAGCTTCCGGAGCTGTCTTCTGAGCCTCGCCCGGTCTGCGTCCCGTTTTTTCACGTTCGTCGTTGCACATCGCGCAGGGGCAGGCATCGCGCAAGAAAACAAAATCGTAGTGCGAATTGTGGCCGTCCGCCCACTCAATGTCCACGCCCTTGCCGGTGGTCAGATGAACCTTCACGGACTTAGGATCTGTGGCCGCAGTGGGCGACTGAAGCGGAGACTGCATAAAATCAGTATCGCACAGCGAGCGAGGGCCTTTCGCGTAAACCCCTCGCCTCGCCAATCGCCTTTCAAATCTCTACAATCTAGATATGGCGCTGGCGTTGCAGCGAACACCTTCGAGCTTCATCCGTCTGCTGCCGAAGGCAGAGTTACATCTTCATCTCGAAGGCTCAATCGAACCGAGGACGTTGCTGGAGTTACGGGAGCGCCACGGCGAACGCGGGTCCCTTGCCGACGCCGACCGCATCTACCGCTATGCCGATTTCCCCGGTTTTCTTATGGCATTCAAGTCCGTGACCGACCATCTGCGAACGGCGGACGATTATGAACTCATCACTTATCGCCTGATGCAGCGGCTGAAAGAAGAAAATGTATTGCACGCCGAAGTCTACGTTTCGGTTGGCGTCTGCCTGTGGCGGAAGCAGGATTTCGCGTCGATCTTCGAAGGCTTAGAGCGCGGACGGGCCAAAGGCGCACGCGATTTTGGCATCTCGCTACTCTGGATTTTTGACGCAGTGCGCCAGTTCGGCGCCGAAGACGCGCAAAAGGTCTTCGAACTGGCTGTGCTCTACAGCAATCGTAACGTCGTCGGCATTGGCATTGGCGGTGACGAGTTGAAGGGTCCGCCGGAGTTGTTTCGCGGCGTATATTCTTACGCGCTCGATCATGGGATGCGGCTGACCGCTCATGCGGGCGAAACCGCCGGGCCGGAATCGATCTGGGGCGCGCTCAATCTCCAGGCCGAGCGCATCGGTCACGGGCTTACTGCGGCGCAAGATCCCGATCTGATTGACGAACTTGCTCAGCGCCAGATTCCGGTTGAAATCTGCCTGACGAGCAATATTCGCACCGGTTTGTGTAATTCCGTCGGCGAGCATCCCGCCAAAAACTATTTCGATCACGGATTGATGATTACGCTTAACTCTGACGATCCGGCGATGTTTTCAACCACGTTGGCACGCGAGTACCAACTGGCTCAGGACACGTTTGGCTTCACCGATGAACATCTGCGCGAACTGGCCCGGAACTCGTTTGAAGCGTCGTTCCTGCCTGCGGAAAAAAAGCTGGAGTTTTTAGATTTGTTCGACGCGGCAGCTGCAAGATAAACACAGTTACTTTCGCTTCCCAGACCGTTGACCGCCATGTTGTAAAATCTGCGCACCGAATCTCCGCCATGCCCATACACACGCTTTTGCAACTCGGCGATCCGATCTTGCGGCAACAATCGCTTCCGGTGAGCGATCCCACAGCGCGCGAGATTCGCCTTTTGGCGCAAGACCTGGGCGATACGCTGGCTCACTGGCGCGAGACCACCGGCTACGGCAGAGGCATCGCCGCTCCGCAACTCGGAGCCCTGCAGCGCGTGATCTTTCTCAAGCTTCCCGGAGTCGAACCCTGGGCGCTCATCAATCCGGAAATCATCGAGCGTAGCTCGGAAAAAATCGTTGTCTGGGATGCGTGCCTGAGCTTTTTGTCGATCTTCATGCAAGTGGAACGGCATCGCCAGATCACCGTGCGCTATCAGGATCTGCGCGGCGAGACTCTCGAATTCCGCGCTGGGGACGACCGGTATCTGTCCGAACTTTTGCAACACGAAATCGATCACCTGGATGGAATCCTGGCTATCGACCGCGTTACGGATATGAAAACAGTGATTACTCGGGAAGAGTTCGAGAAGCGTTATCGGGATGCCAGTCCTTACGACAATGCGGCGATTGCGGCCAAAGTTTAACCCGCGATGACTCCCAAGAAGCTAAGCTTCCGCCAACTTTCTGGGCCTTACGCTATCATCCGCTTAGCGCCCGACGCCGCGACGCCGGCCTGGGCCAACTCAGGCGACTTCACTTCGATCACTCGCACGGCCAATGAACTCTCCATCGTCTGCCCGACGAAGAATCTTCCACCGGACATTCATTCTTCCCACCGATGGATTTGCCTCAAGCTCGAAGGCCCGTTCCCGTTCTCGCAAACTGGAGTGCTGCTGTCGTTCATACGGCCTCTCTCGGAGAACGGCATTCCCATCTTCGCCATCTCAACCTACGACACCGACTACGTGTTGATACAGGAAGAATTCACCGCGGCGGCTCTGAATTTGATGGGAACCGCTCGGCACGAACTCATTTCCTGAACCTTTCTCGTTCGCAAGTTGGCCTGACAATCCACCCGTTTGATCCTCGAATACTTCAGCACACTGCGGTCCTGCGGACGTTTACGCGTCGTCTGTGCTGTAATAAACATCTAACGTCTATCCATGCCTTCAGCACTCACAACCCTGCGCCGCCGCGCCAAGGCTCTTCACCGCAACCTGCGCGGAGCGTCTATGGCCGCGCGAGCGCTGGCTTCCACCGATCATCCGCTGCTGGCGCACATTATTCCCGTGCGTCGCTGCAATTTGGCCTGCACTTACTGTAACGAGTTCGACGATTTCTCGAAGCCCGTGCCTACCGACGAAATGTTTCGCCGCATCGACAAGCTTGGATCGCTAGGCACGTCGGTGGTGACGATTTCAGGCGGCGAACCGCTGCTGCATCCCGAACTTGACGAAGTGATTCGCCGCATTCGCGCGAACGGAATGATTGCTGGCCTGATCACCAACGGCTATCTGCTAGTTGCCGATCGCATTCAGCGGTTAAATCGCGCGGGACTTGAGTGGCTGCAAATTTCCATCGACAACGTCAACCCTGACGAGGTTTCAAAGAAGAGCCTGAAAGTTCTGGACCGCAAGCTGGAACTGCTGGCCGAGCACGCCGACTTTCACGTGAATATTAATTCCGTTGTCGGTAGCGGCATTCATCATCCGCAGGATGCATTGACGATCGGCAAGCGCGCCATCGCGCTGGGATTCAGTTCGACCATCGGAATCATTCACGACGGCAGCGGACAGTTGCAGCCGCTGGGAGAAGAAGAACGCCGCATCTATAACGAAATGAGGTCGTGGGAGAAGCGCAGCTTTACGCGCATCAACGCGTTCCAGGACAACATTGCGCAAGGCCTGCCCAACGAATGGCGATGCCGAGCCGGGGCGCGCTATCTCTATATTTGCGAAGACGGCTTAGTGCATTACTGCTCGCAACAGCGCGGCTATCCGGGCGTTCCGTTGGCGACTTATACGCGCGACGACATTCGTCGCGAATTCCTAACGGAAAAAGGCTGCGCTCCGAACTGCACCGTCTCGTGCGTGCATCAGGTTGCGGTGGTCGATTCCTGGCGTGCGCCACAGCATTCGGCGCAGACTCCGTCTCCGAAGGCGGAATTGATTCAGATTGGGTAGATTTCTTCCGCTGGCGACGTAGATCAAAAGCTTTAACAGAGAGAGGACAGGGGTTCACAGCGGAAACTCAGCTGCTTTCTGTGAACCTCCGTGCTCCTCTGGTCGATAACTACTTCTTCGGTTGCGCTGACGGCGGCAGGATCTTGTTGAGCCGCAGATACATCGCAGCCGCCGCGTAGTGGTCGGCCCAACTGCTGGCGATTGCGAGCGCGGCCATGGCGCGGGGAAACTGGCGGCCGCCGAAGAGTTCGACGCTGTCGCCGAGTTTTGAATCGTCCATTTTGGCCAGCGCTTCGCCACAGAAATCGAACGACGCTTTCGCCGCAGCCAACAACTTGTCTTTCCCGTCGGTATCTTTCGCCTCGTCCACTTTAGAGCCGGGCACATCGGCGGCCTTCGCGCAAAGAAAATTATTGGAGTTGGCGATGTGGGCAACCAGGTGAGCAAACGTCATCTGCTCGTCCGTGGGCTTATAGCTGAACTTGTCCGCCGGCATGGCATCGATGGCGCCGATGGTGTTGTTTTGCGAGCGTGGCAGAAGCATTTTCAGCGAGGCGCTAACCGGATCCTTTACAGGAGCAGGTTTCGCGGTCATAGCGGCTTGCGCCTGAACCAGGGTTGAAGCGCAGCAGGTGGAAAGAACCAGAACGGTGAATACGAATTTCAAGGGAAGTCCTCCAAATCTGTTTGAACGATCTCGGTCAGAAACATACTCTGCGCTGTCTCTGCCTGGTCAGCACACACGCCGATGCACAGGCAGCATCCAACACCTACGAAAATGCCGATGCCAAAGACGCCCCTATCAGCGTGAATACCAGCCACCATCCGAAGACTATTGCGTATGAAGTCCCGGTCTTCACTTTGCTCACGCAGGTGAAGCCGATGGCGGTGAGAGCCAGAGTCCAAATCATGAAAATATCGA
Organism: Candidatus Sulfotelmatobacter sp.; assembly: GCA_049584475.1. Classification (GTDB taxonomy): domain Bacteria; phylum Acidobacteriota; class Terriglobia; order Terriglobales; family Acidobacteriaceae; genus Sulfotelmatobacter. The sequence continues at coordinate 214,459 of JBAUXX010000068.1, forward strand.
TCCCCGTCGCCACGCTGTAAAGGAACACGCCGTTGGCGGGACTCATGAAGTAGCCGGGATTGGTGGCCACCGGATTTTGAAACGAGAATGAATCCGGGCTCATGCCGGCAGCTACGGAAATCATCGCCAGCAGCGACTTCAGCATCAGGGGCAAGGCCGCGTAGATTACGATCGCGAGAGAGACCTTGAACGAAACGTCAGCGCCGGCGGCGAACCTGAATGTGGCATACATGACAGCGGCAATCATCAACCAGATTAGAAGAGTAATCGCCGGAAAGGCGTAGGAAATGATTGCGGTAAACTTCGCGCCACCAACCATCCGCTCTTCGCGCTGATCTGGCGGAAGCTGTTCCAGGCGCTCCTGCTGTTTGGGCTGGGCCTGCATCTGGTTTTCCATGACTTTGCGGAACCCAATCTTCTGCCCCACTGTGTACACAAAAACCGTCGAAATAATTGCCATGAGAAAGAATGGCGCCCACCACGCCGCGCTGCGGCGCAGGTCGGTGAAAGTTTTTGAAGGCGCGATAAAGGTATCGATGATGCGCGCCGCCTGGGAAAGGGGGACAACCTCGGGCGTTGCCGAAGGAGCGGGTATTGGTGGAAGTGGAGCGGCAGCCATAGTGGCCTCCTGGCGAATATCCGCGGCAATTCTAGTCGCCAACGGGCCAGGACACAAGCGCGCCACTCGCGATTCTCGATCAAGCGCCTACTTCTGGCGCTGACACATCTTTATAAGCCGCTTCCATCGTGCGACCTCGCGACCGTGTCTTGCGGCCAAACAAGGCTTCCGTTACCAGCTTGAAAATGGTGCGCCGGTTTTGCGTTATCACTTTCAGCCATGCGAACCGGCCCATCATGGGAAAGTAGATGCCGCGGAAACACACGCGAGCAAGAAAGATGTTGATGCGATAGCCGAGAGGCTGGTCGTCGAGCGAATCGACCGCGTGCGCCAGCGCTTCCGGGCTATAAGCCTGAGCCCATCCGTATTTCACTTCGGCGTGCGCTTCCTCGATGGTCATCTTCAGCGGCGTGTGAGCCATGGCGAACGGAATGAACTCCTGCCAGTGTTTGCGGCGCGTGAGGCGCCCGGAGGCTTCCAGGCGCTTGTAGAGCGGGGTTGCGGGCAACGGAGTCAGCAGACCGAAGATGGGCAGTCCCGGTGGCCAGGTGCGGACCTGTTGGAGGGTGCGCTCGGCGACGCCGGTTGTGTCGTTATCCATGCCGAAGATGAAAGAGGTAATCGCATACACGTTGCGCTGTGCGAGGCGCTGCAGCACGGCGGCATACTCGCCGGGCTTGTTGAATCCTTTATTCACGTCTTTGAGGTTCGCCGGATCAATGGATTCCATGCCGATGAAGATCCACTTGCCGCCAGACGCGGCGATCAGGTCGACGAGTTCTTCGTCGCGCAGTAGGTTGGCGCTTATCTGCGCCACCCAGTGGACTTGAGCCTTCGCGGCGATAATGTCTTTGAGCAGCGACTTGGTGCGCTTGACGTTGATGGCAAAATTGTCGTCGATGAAGAAAACCGCCATCTGGCCTTTTTCCTTGCGGGCGCGGGCCTTCAGCAGGAGCAGTTCGTTGACGACGCTTTCGTTCGAGCGAAAACGAATGGAATCGCCAAAGAACCCTGTCACCGTACAGAACTCGCAACCGTAGGGGCAGCCGCGTCCCGATTCGACAGGAATAATGCGGAACGTTCCCCAGCCCTCGCCGACTTTTTTAAGCAGCGGGTATACAGCCTTAGGCAGAAGATTGAACTGCTTAAGGTCGATCTTGTCCCATGGAATCACGGGATAAGGCTTCAGAGAAGGCTTGCTATCTTTTCCGGCAGCGTCGACGGGCGCATAGATGTCTTTGAGTTCGCCGCGAGCGGCGTCGTTCACAATCTGCGGCCAGGTTTCGTCTGCTTCTCCCAGGGCGACGGCATCGGCGTGGCGTGCACCACCGTCGCGGCCCAGGGCTTCGTCGGCCAGTTCGGTGACGTGCGGACCACCCATGACGACCGGTACTCCCGTTGCGCGAATGGCGTCGGCAATCCGGTAAGCCTTGGCGATCATGCGCGTCATGGCTCCGATGCCAACCAGTCCAATGTTCTGATCACGCACATACTGCGCAATCTGCATTTCGTCCATGGGCTGCGCGTTGCCGTCAATCAGCAGGACTTCATGCCCCGCGGGCGTTAGCGCCTGGAGCAGGAACATCCACAGATGTGGCATGAAATTGCGGGTTACACCGTTGTCGGGATTGTAAAGAAGAATTCTCATGACAGCTCCTTGTGAAGGCTTGAGCTTCCAGCAGGGGCGGTCACGAGCGATGGCGTGACGGGCTTGTCGCGTAAGTGATGTTAAGAGTGAACGCGCTGGCCTTCCCTAATCCGCTATAGCGCGAAACTCTTTCTGTCGTGCAGTGTACTCTTTTTTGTTCGCTAGGGGACAGAAAAGCGCATCGCGGCGAAATGAAGGCGCATCGGGTCGGCGGCTGGCTTCCGATTTAAGATTAGCTTTATGAGTGGCATACCGCCTGTAGCCGCGACCGCGATGGTGCTGGAACTGATCCCGGCGGCGCTATTCGGATTTTTTGCGGAAGCCATTGGCCGACGAGCACGGCGTTGGCCTTCGCCTTTGCGGATCGTCCTGCCAGCGCTAGCGGTCGCACCTTATGTTCTCGTTGCCGCCGCGCAACACGTCTTCGTGTGGAAGTGGTTCGGCTTATATTCGGGCCTGCCGGTTGCCATCGCATGGCTGCTCGAGCATGCAGCTGTAGCCGATGCGGCGAAGCAAGGTAATTGGCGCGATGCGTTCATTCTCCTCGTCTTGGGATTAGCTGTGGACCTGCGCTGGTTCGATAGCGCATGGCCTGCCGGCTTGCGTTCGCTGAATGAGTTGTTGCTGGTGGATATCGGGCTATACGGTTTTCTTGCCGTACGGCAACTCGACGGCGTGGGATTCGATTTTCACCTGAAGTGGAGCGACCTAAAGACGGGCCTGCGCGAACTGTTGTTTTTCACGCCAATCGTTTTGGGGCTGGGACTTGCGCTGGGATTCGTTCATCCGCATGCTAATTGGCCTGCTCTGTGGAAAGCGGGCCTCACGTGGATTGGGATTTTCTTCTTCATCGCGGTTCCGGAAGAGCTTTACTTTCGCGGGTGGTTGCAGAATTTTCTGGAGCGGCGCGTGGGCCGTGTAGCAGCCTTAGTAATTGCGTCGTTGCTATTCGGGCTTTCCCATTTCAACAAGCGATCTGCACATTTCAACTGGCGCTATGTGTTGCTGGCGGCGATTGCGGGAATTTTCTATGGGCGAGCCTGGCGGGAGCGGCGTCGGATTCCGGCTTCCGCGATCACGCACGCTTGCGTCGACTGGATTTGGTCGTGGTGGTTCTGAACCAATTTATCGCGCAGCAGCGAGAGTGCGTTTCCCCACAATGGCGTCGTAAAGATTTCTTTCGACAGTCGCCGGATCCGCATTGCTCTCCAACACCAGATCGGCGTAGTTCTTGCTGGGAAGCACGTACTGCCGCGCCGCCGGCAATACAGTGTTCTCATATTGCCAGCGGATCAATTCCAGGGAGCGCTGCCGCTCGGTGATATCTCTCACCTTCCGGCGATGAAAGCAGACATCATCGGGGGCTTCGAGGTAGATGGATAGATCGAAGAGCGAGCGTAGTTGCGAGAAATGCAAAGCCAGAATGCCTTCCACAATCAGCAACGGTTTCGCGGAAACGTGTTCACGGCGATCGCTTACCCGCAAATGCTCGCCAAAGTTATAGATGGGAGCTTCGATGGCTTTGCCTGCGCAGTAGTCGCGGATGTGCCTCTCAAGCAGATGCACTTCGATTGCATGCGGTGCGTCATAGTTCAGCTTCGCCCGCTCCTCAAACGGAAGATGGTTCATCTCGACGGAGTAGACCTCCATGGAGATAACGCTTCCGTCGAGACGGGAAGCAACGCGCCTCGCCACCGTCGACTTGCCGCTGCCCGACGGTCCGCCGACTCCGACGATGAAGGCCTTTTCCTTCCTCGGAGTGGTGCTCATGCAGGCGCGTATTGTCGCGCAAGTATCATTTTCTTACTCAGAATACTTCGTTCGCTGGGAAGAAAGTTGTCGGATTTGCTGAACCACGGAGCCAGGATGCGCGAGTGGTTCCCGAATTGGAGCGAGTCCGTTTTTGGTCATCGGGGGAAGGTTTCGCTTACGCGGGTGAGCATTCAGCCATGGCCGGGCTCACTCAGCTTAACTAATTTTCGGGGTAGCGCAGATAACCCAACCCCACGCGCAGGTGATGATGCCACGCGTCTGGCACACAGATCGCGAAGCCGAGACCGAGCAGTCCTTGTGCGAGGCCGAGCGCATAGATGTTGCGATAGCGGAGAAACAGCGCACAAGAGACGATGCCCCAGACCAGCGTGGCCACGGTCAACGAAAGATTGGGCAGATGCGCTGTGGCGAAGAGAATGCCGGCAACCGTGATAGCCAAAGCTTCGCTCGACAAAAGGCGCATCAAGCGTGGCATGAACAAATCCTGCAAAAGAAATTGCTGGTAGTCAGTCCAGAGAACGTAGCCTACGACATGCTTAAGCTCGCCTTTGTAGAGCGGATGCAGCGTTCCGATCTTTTTCGCAACCAGAACCCAGGCGAAGGTTAACCCACAAGCTGCGGGAAGAATCCACAGGGAAGGGATTAGGCCGCGCACGCCGAGGCCGAGTTCGGCGGCTCCGGGGTAGTGGTTTCGCGCGTCGTCGCCTCCTCGATCACAGCTTGAACGACCAAGCAAAACCACCGCCAGCGTCCCGACCAAAGCAATCGGCGACAGAATGCGCTGCTGCGATGTCGGCGCCCATAGGATCACAACGATAAATCCGTAGCCAATGATAACTTCAGCCATATCGCGGGCTGGATTGGGATGGGAGTGCGACATCAAGAGAAGTATTTCACAGGCTCGAATGGACTGCCGGGGCGGCAGTCCCCGGACGGCTTATCTACGCAATCAACTCCGGGGTCGCCTCCAGCAGGCTGCGGGTGTAGACGTGCGCGGGACGCATGGTGATCTGCTCGGTATCGCCGACTTCCACGATCTTGCCGCGGTACATTACGGCGATGCGCGTGGAAAGATAACGCACGACGGGCATGGAGTGCGAGATGAACAGATACGTCAGACCGAAGTCGCGCTGCAATTGCGCCAGCAGGTTAACGATTTGCGCGCCGACGCTAACGTCGAGAGCGGACACCGGTTCGTCGCACACAATGAATTTTGGCCGCAGCGCGAGGGCGCGGGCGATGCCGATGCGCTGGCGCTGTCCGCCGGAAAATTCGTGTGGAAAGCGCCGCAGCACGGATTCGTCAAGGCCGACTGCCCGGACTAATTCGGTGACACGGGCGCGGCGGGCATCTGCGCTGCGCTGGCCCCCTGCGGCTAAAGCCGACGTCAATCCTCCTGGCCCCGCGGCACTACTGAAATCGTGCCCTTCCCGGTGTGCTCGCACCGCACCGTGAATGATCAGCGGCTCGGCGATGACATCTTCAACTCGGAAGCGAGGATCCAGCGAGGCAAACGGATCCTGAAAGATGATCTGCATATCGCGCCGCAGGCGCCGCATTTCGCCGCGGCCTGCACTCAGCAGATCGTGACCTTCGAACTTGGCGCTGCCGGAAGTCGGCTCGATCAGGCGGAGAATCAGGCGTCCAAGCGTACTCTTGCCCGAACCGGATTCTCCCACAAGACCCAGCGTTTCCCCGGCGTGGATGTCGAGCGAGACGTCATCCACGGCTCGAACCGCAGATGGATTTGTTCGCGCCCCGCCGAACAAAGATTCACCTTGGGAAAAAATCTTAGTCAGATTGCGAATTTCAACCAGCGGCATCGCGCTATCCTTTGTCGACTAATTGCTTCATTCGTCCAATCACAAGACCCAAACGCTGTTGACTGGCGGCGTCAGGCAGCAGATGCCCCGGCAAAGCATCGAGAAAGTCGCGATTCGACAGGAGACCCTCAAACTCCTCGCTCAAATATTTATGCAGGTCAGCTGCGGCGAGATTCACCTCCTCGACAATCTCCGAGCGGCCATCAATCACGGTCAAGATGTCTTCCAGGTCGTGACTCATCCGAAAATCATTCCTGCCGCGTCCATGAAAGGCTTCGAGCTTTGTGGCAAGAAAGTATGGAGCAGTGACCAGCCGTATTTTATCTTCACCTATTGTGACTCTCTGCGAGTTATTCAGCGCCGGCTGATACCACCGACTGCCGAAGCCAAGAATCGAAGAGTCTGTGGGCATTAAATCTAGAATCAACTCTCCGCTAATCCACCGGCAAATTGGCGCGCCTTCGATGTGCGGTTGATCGAAGCCAAGCTTCCGCAGATGAGTTTCGAGAACGGTAAACTCTTCGTAGGAAGCGGTCGCAACGATCGCGTCGACATCGAGCGTAGGCCGAGCGGGTGCGGCCGCGGAATCGCTCAACAGCAATCCTGTTACACAGCCACCTAGAAATACGATTCGGTCGAGCAAAGGCCGCAACTTTGCCGCAGCGGCAACGAGTTGGCTGAGGTTCGGATCCTGGCGCTGCAAGCTCACTGGGAATCGATCCTCGCGCTCAATTCTCGGATCGCGATCTCGCGTTCACGGACTCGTCCGTCACGAATCGCATCCACGAGGGCGAGAAGTTCATAGAGTTTACGGTCTTGCGTTGCTGCTTGGGGAACGTTCTTATAGAGCGGCGAAAACGCAATTCCGCGCACCGAACCATGGGCGTAGGGCCAAACCGGGGGCAACGGCCAGTCCTGTTGGAACTGTTGGTCGAGCGGTGGAGCCGCCTCGGCGGTCGGGATGCCGCGGGTAGGGCCGCCGCGTTCAACCGGGAAAGCATACTTGACTCCGTGGATCAGGAACTCCTTGAGGTTCCCACCGTTGTAGGGCCATAGCCACTTTCTTGGGAGTTCCTCGTTGGACTCCGCCGAAATTCCAGGCACGAGAATCAAGTGCGATGCTTCGGCGCGTTGGACCGAGCGAAACACTTGCGATGCGCTCATGAAAAGATCCTTGCTTAGATCCGCGTAAGTAGACCGCGTGGCGGCACCGCGGTTCGCCACGAGTTTCAGGAGCACAACTATATCTTGAGGCCGAATAGACATATAATTCCATATTCTGGAATATGGAATGCATTGATAATACATCATTTAACGCGGCAATGGCAAATATTGCTTCGCTCTCCAATCTTGAACGGCGAACTACCTCGCTGCGATCATCGGCACCGCCGCCAGTGCAGCCAGCAATCCCACAAATCGCCACCGGGTGAAATGTTCTTTCAAGAATATCCTCGCCAGCAGCACGGTGATTGCCGGATAGAGCGATGACAATACGACCGCTTCGTCCAGGCGCCCTGACTGGCAGGCACGAACAAAAAACACCGTCCCTATAGAGTCGATGCATCCGGTAAGCAGGCCCCAAAGCATCCCCGTGCGGCTAATCTCGCGGAACTTGCGTTGCGCCAACACGATTACCCCCGTTACCAGCAATCCGCCACAGCGCGTGAGCGTGGCCGTCCACAAGGCTGACCCATTGCCCGCCTGATGAACGCAAAGATAGAAGCCGGCAAATCCTATGCCCGCAACAATGGCCAGTTCGATGCCCTCGGGCGTGGCGCCGCCTTCGCTACGCGTGATGAGCCAAAGTCCCACGACGGCCAGAGCGAAGCCCAGCATGGCGATTTTGCCCGGCAATCCCTGGGAAATCATCGCCACTAATGCGGGAATTGCAGCGCTTAGAACCGCGGCCACCGGCGCGGTCAGGCCCATGCGACTGGAAGAAAGTGCGCGATAAAAGAAGGCAAGTGAAGCGCCGCCGGAAACTCCTCCAGCCAGCGCCCACATCACGCTATGCGCCGGCGGTAATGGCAATCGAGCAGCCGTGACCAAGCTACCCGCCATCAACAAACCGCCAATGTTCACGATGCTGGTGAATACGAACGCATTAGCGCGTCGGGTGGCGTATCCGCCGAGAAAATCGCTTGTGCCCCATAACATTACTGCGGCCAGGCTGTACGAAACTGAGCCGAGTTGAAGAGGCGCGAACATGCCCGAAGAGGTTATCACGTAGCCTGAAAGACACAGTCCGATTGATCAATAGACGAGGCTGGCGGGATGGGATAGGCTGTTTTCGTCTGTGGAGGATCATTCTATGAAGATGTTCTGGATCGCCGTTCTCTGCCTCGTTTTCAGCGCAACCGGCCTTGCGCAAACTGCCGACACCGATCCTGCTACCGCCGACCAGGTGGATCTCTTACTGCGCACCATGCACTCGCACGACATGATCCAGAGAACCATGGAAGCCATGCTGAAGCCCATGGATCAGATGTTCCACGACCAGTTCAGAAAAGACGGCAAGAAAGTACCCGCCGATTTCGAGCCTCGCTTCACAAAAATAATGAACGACATGCTCACCAACATGCCGTGGGAGCAGATGACTCAGGCCACCGTACCCGTGTATCAAAAGCACTTCACCAATGGTGACGTCAACAACTTGATCGCCTTCTATACTTCGCCGACCGGCCAGAAATTTCTCCACGAGATGCCGGAGGTCACCGGAGAAGGCTTGCAGGCCATGATGCCCATCATGCGCAAGTATATGAACGATGCCCAGGCGCGCATGCAGCAGCAGATTAAAGACATGGAGCAGAGCGCGCCGAAGACCGATGATTCGCCCGCGCAACAATGAAGAAGCCAACCGGCGATTATAGAACTTGGATCGGCGCAGCACCGGCCCGCATCATTTCTTGATCAGAGCATCGAGTCCAGCTTGCACGATCGCCTCGTCAACCTCGGACTTGGCGCCGCTGGCCGCAATCCCGCCGATCGTTTGCCCATCCACCTTAATGGGCAATCCACCCTGGACCGGGAAAAAGCTCGGGAATGCAAGAGAGCTTGCGTCACCGTCCTTCATGGATTCCGCCGCCTCGCGCGAAGGATTTCCGTAGAGCGCCGCGTACCGGGCCTTTTGACGCGCGAAATCCACTGTAACCAGCGCCGCAGTATCGGCCTTCTGCAGGAAGAGCAGATTGCCGCTCTCATCCACAATGCAGATGCTCACCTCGACATTTCGTTTCCTGGCCTCGGCCTCGGCTGCGGCCACCATCGTTTTCATGGCGGCAACATTCAAGGTTTTCTTGCTGGGCAGATCTACGGCCCAGGTCATCGCCACAAGGCTCAACAGCACCACCGCTAGTTTTCGCATGCGCAGGATGCTACCACAGGGACTACAGGGCCATATCTGAAACAAGGAACCGCCGCGACGAATGCCGGAGTAGTCTAATCGAACGATAAGGTGAGGAGATACTTCCGATGCAGCGTAGAGATTTTTTAAAAAGTTCTGTCGCTGTTGCCGTGGCCACGGAACTCGGAATGAGCAAAGCGCAGGCCAAGGTCTCCGCCCATAACTGGGGAAAATACGACTTCGGCTCCGGTCCCACGGTGACCGATCGCCTCAATCAGGGTCCGTTCCCGCAATACCCGCCTGATGCCGTCATTCCCACGGACGACGTGGTGATGACCACTACTTCTTCACAAGACGTCGTGCCCAACTACGGCAAGGGGCTGGTCACCTATATCACCGCAGACAGCGGCACGGAGGAAATCAAGGCAGACAATATTCCGCAAGCCATCGAAGACCTGGTTCGCTTTCCCTTGGGCCAGCAACTTTACATCCGCCCGACCTGGCGAGAAGTGCAGCCGCGGCCCGGACGCCTGGAGTTGCCCGATTATGTGAAGCTCGTTCTTGAATTGGCGAAGACGAACAACAAGCGGGTCGGATTGCGCATTCAGATGTGCGCTCCCGACTACAAACGCGAGGCAGCCCTGCCGGATTTTGTCCTGGAAAAAGTGCCCAAGGTTGACCTCGTGATTAGCGACAAGGAAAGCGCCGCCGAGGGAAAGAGATTCCTGGACAACCCGCACTCGCGTTATCAGCCCCGTTACGACGATCCTTTTTTTCAGCAGGCATTTAAAGAACTGGTTGGCCAGTTGGCGGCGGAATTCGACGGTAATCCGCTCATCGAATACATCGACACCTTCATGTACGGCTTCTGGGGTGAAGGGCACACGTGGCCCTTCGCCAACAATCCCTTCCCTGATTACCAGACAGCCGAGCGGACCTGGATGAATATGCTCGAAATCCAGCTCGAACATTTTAAGAGAACGCCTCTGCTGACCAACACGCAACCGGATTACAGCCGTGTGGGAAATTCAGAATTGTTGGACCGCACGGTCCGCAGCAACAATTGGATTCGCAGCGACACCATCTTCATTGAGAACGAGCAGATAGAGGCGCTCAGCAATCGTCCGCCCTGGATCGCCGCATTGCTCGAGCAGGGACTTCCCGGGAAGCCTCCCGATCCGAACGCCGCACAGGAGGGAATATCGCCGGCAGAGAACATGATCGATCATGTGATCGATATCGGGGCGAACTACTGGTCGCTTTGGAACTTTCACCAGATCAGCGCCAGTAATCTGACGAGCTACTACCAGGCTTATCCGGCGGCGTTTGACCGGATCAATCGCCGCATTGGCTATCGCGTGCGGCCATCTTTCATCTGGAGCTATAGGGACGACGGTTGCCAGGGGCTAATTGTCGGCTTCGCCAATGACGGCATCGCCGGTGTGCCGGGAGTATTGCGGGTGACCGTGGAGAGCCACGATGGAAAAATGCTCAAGAGCGGTTGTCTGGACGCCGGCTATCCGTTACCGGGAAAGATTCGCCAAGCGCAGTTCGTGCTTCCGAACGTCGCAGATTGGAAAGGATTAAAACTTAGAGCCGAGATTGAGGTAAAGGGAATGCGCTATCCCGTGCGTTGGGCCTGTCATCAGAAGCTGAACGAGGACGGCTCACTCACCCTGCGTCCCAACCTCCGGCAGCAGGTCTAGGCTGTCGGCCCACTCAAGCCGCCTTTTGTCTCTCTTGGCTTGAGTCGGGCAATTCTATCGCCCAGCGATGTTCCCGCTACTTGCAATCGATCTTGTTGTCCTGCGCGGCGGCGATTTGCCACTTACCATCGCGCTTCAACCAGGTATCGGTCCAGACTTGGCATTGCTTCGCGTCGGGATGCATTTTGTCTTTGCCAATCGCGTGCTCGCTGCCATAAATGATTGCCACGCTTTCGCCGAAAAACCGCACCTTGGCGTCGTCGAGCGCGCAGCCGTGCGCCGAGTGTGGACCTTTTTCATCGCGTAACTCATCGGCTTTGCTGTAGCGCACGCCGCCAGTGCTCGTACCCTGGAAATCGTCCGCTAACAACTCAGAGATCACTCCATTGTTCGCGCAAACGCCTTCGGCCCACTTGCGCTCCATGTCGATCATGAACTTCGCGATTTTGTCGTCGGGTGTGGCCCAATGGCTTTGCTGCGCATAAGCTGTGGCCACAAGGACTACGAAGCACATTCCCACGCACATCGGGTGCAAAACTCGGTGACGCATCGTCCCTCCGGTGGTTGAGTCACTGAGTCACTATACAGCGAAGTCGCGCACGATCGGTGGCCGGTTCAAGCCCGACTTTGACAGATTCGCCTCTCTTTTCTCGCCGACTGAGGCTGCCCCGGTCTGCGCGGTTTTCGCAGGTCGGGGATTCCGGCTGCAGGTTATCCATCTTGCCGCAATCTCCACAAAGTTAGGCCGTCCTCGAGTCTGTTCCCGTCATTTCTCGAACCTCATCTCCGCTTGCAAGCGCTTCGTTTTACCAAGCTGGGCCACGCGCGTTTCCCCAGGCGCTGTTGCGACACCGTCACTGCATTGTGCAGGTTCACCGCGCACGGAGACTTCATGCCGTCCTCCTCGTTCAGAACGACTTCCTGGTACACCGTGAGATGGCACCCCGCGAATCGCGGAAGTGACAGGCGCGAAATGTAGGGACAGAAGTCTAGGGATCAGACGGAAACGTTCCCAAAAAGCCAAAGCCCCGAGTCTCGCTCGGGGCTTCGAGATACTAAACGGCGTTTGCCAAACACTTACAATGATAAATAAGCGGAGGCGATTGTCAACTGCTATTGGTGTCGAGTAACCCGAGGAGGGTAAGGGAGTTGAACCCTAGTGGCTGCAAAAGCCACTCGACATTTGGCAAACGCCGTCCAGTACCCACTGGCAATACCCTCCTAAACGAATCGTTCACCGCGTAACATTTTATGGGCACCTACTCGCGAAACGAACTGCGTGGTCATTAATATTTGGAGAACTGTACCAATTCAGGAAAACAGAAAAGGACAGGCGGCCTGCTCAGGCCGATTTTGACTTGCGTGCGGCAATCTAGAGTTGGACAGAGAAGATCGGAGATAGGCGTATGTTCCCACTGACAGGCGCCCGGGGCTTCGCGACAATGCATGTCAAGTCCACTTTCGTAGAGTCCGCGCGTACACGAAAGTATCCCCCATCAATTCCCCGCAACCAATCTGCGTTCAGCAACTTGCCATTTTGGAACGGCCAAAAACCGCGGTTTTTGGCGTCCAGCTCTACAAAACGTTCTACGTAGAACACTTTGTAAAGACGCAAGCGGAAGCCGGAAGCCCTGAGCCTGAAGCCGTTGCTGCGTGGTAGAATTTTGCAAAGTGCTGATTGAGCTGGCGCCTTCGATTCTTGCCGCGGACTTTGCCCGTCTGGGAGAGCAAGTGCGCTCTGCGGGCGACGGCGGAGCGAGTGTCATCCACGTGGACATTATGGATGGACACTTTGTTCCCAACCTTACGCTCGGGCCTCCCGTGGTCAAGTCCTTGCGCAAAGCAACCGCGTTGCCGCTCGATTGCCACCTGATGATTGAGAATCCCGACGAGTTTATTCCCGCGTTCGCCGAAGCGGGAGCGAACTGGATTTCGGTGCATCAGGAGGCGTGCCGCCACCTGAATCGCACGCTACATCTGATTAAGAGCCACGGATGCATGGCGGGCGTGGTAATCAATCCCGCGACGCCAGTGAGCACGCTTGAAGAAGTTTTGGACATCGTCGACTACGTGCTGGTGATGTCGGTGAATCCGGGGTTCGGAGCGCAGAAATTTATTCCCTCTACGCTGCACAAAATGCGCCGCTTGGCTGAGATTCGCAGCGAACGTGGATTGAGCTATCGCATTGAAGTAGATGGCGGCGTGGCGCATGACACTGTGGCGGATGTGGTGCGCGCTGGAGCAGAACTTTTGGTGGCGGGCAACGCCGTGTTCGGTAGCGGCGATCCAAAGAAGAACGCGCGGGATTTATTGCAGGCGGCCACCGAAGCGGCGATGGTACGAGTTTAGGCCGCTGAGGAACTTGCCGAGCTTCGCTCGGCGGACGGGCAAGAGTGCCCGTCCCCACACGAGTCACACGAGCATTCAAACATTTCGAGGTATTTCATGTTGCGTAGATCTGCGTTGATCGCATTGCTGGGCGGGCTGCTGATGATTGGAGCGGGCTGCACGAACAGGAAGTCTGTGAATCCGTTGGCCGGTGTGGGATCGAAGCAGCCGGATAAGGTTTTGTTCGACCGCGCCATGGATGCGATGAAGCACAACCGTTTCGACGTGGCCCGGATGACTTTGCAGACGTTGATCAACACGTATCCGGATTCGGAGTTCATCGCGCGCGCCAAACTGGCGGTGGGCGACTCGTGGTACGCGGAAGGTGGCACGGCATCTCTGGCGCAGGCCGAGCAGGAGTATCACGACTTTGAAACGTTCTTCCCCAACATGCCGGAGGCGGCCGAAGCGCAACTGAAGATCGCCAACATTCAATATCAGCAGATGGAAAAAGCGGACCGCGATTTTACTCATGCCAAGCGCGCGGAAGACGAATACCGCACGCTGATCATGCAGTATCCGGACAACGCCAAGATGGTGGCCGAAGGCAAGCAGCGGTTGTTGGAAGTGCAGGAAGTTCTGGCGGAACGCGAATTCGAAATTGGACGCTTCTATTATTTGCGGCTGTCGTATCCGGCGTCGATCGCGCGGCTGCAATCTCTCGTAGAAAAATATCCGCTCTACAGTAAAGCGGACGAAGCCTTGTATCTGCTGGGCCAGAATTATGAAGCCGAAGTTGCGCGAGTGCGTGCGGCGCCAAGTTGCACGGCGCCGGGAAAGCCGCCGGGGTGCGCCACCGAGGCCATGAAGACGCGCCTGATCGAGGAGCCGACCAAGAAAGCGGTCGAAGCGTATTCCAAGATCATCACCCGCTATCCGATCATGGATCGTGTTGACGATGCCAGGAAGCGGCTGGCGGCGCTGCATCAACCAATACCTCGTCCGACCAAGGCTGCCGTGGCGCAGAACAGAGCGGAAGATGCCAGCCGGCGCGACAGCGGTATGTTTGGACGGCTGATGGGCGTGGTGCGCAAGGGACCGGACGTAGCCCAGGCCGCGAAAATTGGCGAGCCCAGCCTGGTCGATCCCACTCCGGTTAGCGCGCAGGATGTGACTCGCGCCACCATGCAGTCGATCATGGGTCCAGCCACCGGAGAAAAAGGCTTGAGCGTCGAGAAGGTGGACGCCACTGGAGTTCCGGCACCGAATGAGGCCGCTCCGCGTTCCGATACTCCCGCTCCCGCTGGAGGTTCGCCATTTGCGCAGCCGGCTGCGC